>NZ_JBLWXG010000001.1:0-1346001 GCF_048267565.1 Pseudophaeobacter sp.
AAACTGGCCGCGTAGGGCCATCAAACCAACCCCAAGGACTCTCCGCTAGGTGGAGGAAACTTGGGGCTCAGGTCACCTGCAACGACGCGATCTGGTCCTTTTTGAAGACGACGTGATTGTAGCAGCCTATCCGTTCTCCGCGACCCCGACGCAGCATCGAGTTTCACTGGGCGGCAGGCGCATCAACGCTATTTGTGTCATTGATGCATTAGGAACCGCTGCGATGACTGGCCACGAGACGACTGTTCAGTCAGCCTGTCCGGAGTGTGAAAGGCAGATCAAGGTTTCAATCAACCGGGATGGATTGGAAGTAGAAGCCGTGCACCCCGAAGCTACCGTCATCTGGGCTGAAGTATCGGACGTGAACGGGTGTGCTGCTAAAACGCAATGCCAGTCCATGTTGGCGTTTTGCTGTGACGAGCATCTTGAAGAGTGGAAACGTGGAAAACCTGCCGGAACCGGCTTTCGGTTAACTCCCGAAAAAGCCACCCAAATTGGAGCAGCTGTTTTTCTACTTTTCGTCCACTCAACCGACAGGCCCATCGAGTTATCGCCAACTTCATGAAAGACCATCTGGGCATGGACACTGTCTAGCTCTCCGCCAACTTCGAGCTGGGCCAGATGCATTAGGGCGAGAGGCTGAAATCCGACATTCCTACTTGATGCAGCATCAGGACGTTCGGGTTCTTTCCGGCCGTTAGCTGCGGTTTGCGCCGATGTCCGTTTCAGCGGGATGATCTGAGCAGTTTGATGTATCAGGATGACCATCATCGTAAAGCGCCGCCTGCGTCTCACCATTGTCCCAATGATACAGCAAGCCGATTTCTTCGCCTGTCTTGATACAGGTAATGCGGCCGATGGCTTCGGCCGTTGTGCGAACACTCTCAAATTCGGGCAAAACTAGCCCCTCTCGTTAAACAATTCCTTTGGATCGACGCTGAGAGCATCCGCGATCCGCTCCAGAACATCGATTGATGCTGAATTCTTGGCGAGTTCGATCTCGCTGATATAGCTGCGATCGACTTCCGCAGCTAAGGCTAATTGTTCTTGGCTCAATCCTCTGGAATTTCTTAGATTCCGTACATTTAGCCCTACTCGTTCCCGCAATTTCATGGCCTGTATTCGGCCAGATCACAAGAACCGCTCTACGGAATATATTCCACAAAGCGCGCGCGAGCATCACAAATGATGTTCTCGTATATGGTGTGAAGGGGGTGTTGGAGCTACTTTTTCAATAATACAGTAACGTAATCAAAAGGCAATTATTGATATGTGGTGCAGATTTATCAGGAATTGGTTCTTTGGGGTCGCAATGTCTCTGCTTTTCAGTGTGGCTCCGCAGGCGGCGAAAGCCTATCAGGTTGACTGCGCCATTCTGCTTTGCCTGGCTGGTGGGTGGCCCACGTCAGCAGAATGCGCTCATGCCCGTGCCGTGTTCATCCGTCGGATCACGCCCTGGCCGATTGAGCCGCCGTTGCAAATCTGGCGTTGTCCTATGGGTGTTTCTGAGCGCGCACCATTGCAGAGCACGGCCCCTAAACTCTGGGAGGCCAGCGACCAATCAGGTCAAACGCTTGGGCAAATCATTTTGGCACAGGTGGTCGAAGGTGGTGCCGATATCGACATCAGCGGTTTGGAATTCGATTTCGTGCGCTCGATCCGCGTCTGGGACGTTCGGCATTACAGTCATCACGAACGTGGCCGCGACGATGATTGCTCTGAGAGTTACAACATGCGCCTCGGGACCTACGGCACGCAGGGCGAATTCGGCTGGCAACGCACCACACCAGCGGCTGCCCCGCAATGGGTTCTGCCGTCGCGGCGCTGTTCGTCATCGAATTGGCGGCGCGGGGTCGGCGTTGAATGGGAGGACCACGAAGGCAACCACGGATATGAGTGGGTGGCCTACTAAGGCTATTCCCCGATATCCTTCATGCGTTCTGAAATATCGCCCGCAATGCGCTCATACAAGGCTGCTTGCTTGTCTCTGGGAGAGCCGGGCTTCGGGCTTCTTCGGCGGATGCGCTTCGCGAGCCAGAAGAGCAGCCGCGCGGCGGGGTCTTCCAGTTTTTCCGGCACAGGGGCCGGATAATTTTCTTCGAGTAGGGCAACGACCTCAGCATTCATACTGCGGTGGTTGGCCTCAGCCGCGAGGCGTATCCGATCGCGAAGACCGTCGGGCAGCCGCACGATAAATTTATCCTGATTTTGAGAGCTTTGTTCTGGCATGGTGGCACTGTGCCATAAAAAGCGATTGACGCAATAGTGGCTAAGTGCCACTAACGGGATATTGTTTCAACCTGGAGGCGTTTCATGAACAGTCGTAAACCAATGCAACTTCGGCTTCCGCAAGAGCTCAAGGAGTGGATCAAGGCGGAGTCCGATCGCAATGGCAACTCCCAGAATTCTGAGGTGATCCGCGCAATTCGCGCGGCAAAGGACAGGCGCTCCACTCCCGCTTCAATCGGAAATATCAATATAGATCAGGGTGATAATGCGCGTTGTTAACGAGGTGAGAGAGGTGTCGATAAGATGACGAAAGTAAGTGCACAGACGAAAGCGAAACAAGCGGCCTCGGCTTTTATCCGCGAGGCGCGGGAGGCAGGTTGGCAACGCGCGAAGTTCGAGATCAAGCCAGATGGCAGTGTCATCGTCGATGCCAACATGGTCGCGCCAGAGGCAGCTGACGACTTTCTCAACAGTGACCTGAGAATGGGCGAATGACCCGCAAGAGCCTTCCAAAATACGTCTACAATGACAGAGGATACCTTCGGTTCATCCGGCGTTCGCGCGGCATCTCTGTCATGATGCATGAAGAAGCGGGCACTCCGGAATTTTGGGATCATTACAATCGCCTGCTTAAAGGAAAGCCAGCGCCTGCGCCGGTGAAGCGTAACTTTGAGGCCTTAATCCTGAGCTACTACGAGAGCGACGCCTACAAAAAGCTGAAGCCCCGGACGAGATCCGACTATCGGCGGTATATCAGCCACATTCGTGAGATCTGGGCCGAGAAAGACCCGGCCAGGATCGAGACCCATCATATCTACGAATTGCACCGCGCCAATGCGGATCACTGGCGGCAAGCCAATTATCTCGTCCAGGTCATGGTCGTCTTGATGAACCACGCACGATTGATTGGCTTTATTAAGAAGGAGCACGGCAATCCGGCGAAAGGCATTCCGCTCTTCAAGCAGCAGAGCGATGGCTGGGAGCCTTGGCCGGACGATGTCCGCGCAGAGTTCGAAGCGCTGGCTTCTGAGCGTGCGCGACTGGTCTACGAGCTTTGCGTTGGCACAGGCCAGCGAATTGGCGACGTCGTAAAGATGAAGTGGGCACACTTTTCCGACGAAGGATTCGATTTCACTCAGGGTAAAACCGACAAGCCGCTGTGGATCCCGCTCACTGATCGTCTCAAGGCTCACCTGGACGGGCTCGAGCGAACGGACGGCACGGTAGTGACTGACGCTAAGGGCAGGTCGGTCAGCTATCGCATCATCGCCGAGGAAATGCGCTCCATCAAAAAGAAGATGAAGCACGAGAAGGCGAGCTACTACAAAACGCACGGGCTCAGGAAAAATGCGACGATTGAGCTGTATCTGGCTGGGTGTGATGACGAGATGGTCAAGGCCGTCACCGGCCATTCAGGCGTTGAGATGCTCAAAAAGTACGGTGGGCCGATCCGGCAAAGAGAGCTCGCGAAGCGCGCTCAAGAGGCAAGAAATCAATTGGAACGAAGCAAGACCGAAACGTGAAAGTTTCAACGGTTGTTTCAAAAATGGCAGTGAAGGAGAGAAAGGATGACGCAAGTCATTGATTTTATTGGAGGCGAGTACCGGAATCGAACCGGTGTACACGGATTTGCAATCCGCTGCGTCACCACTCCGCCAACTCGCCTTTTCAATGACTTAACCGTGGCGGGTGGTGTCCTGCCACACAGTCTGACACACCTTCTATTTAGGTTCGGTTGCCTTCGCAAGGGCCAAAGTGACAAAGAACCTTGAAAAAACGAGCTGTCAATTTCGGATGTTTCGCGGCTCAAAATTTCGGGTGCTGGGGCTGGGTCAGGCGCGCCGAATGGCTTTGGCGATGAGCTGTGCGATCTGGGGCGCGGTGCCGAGGGCTGGCAGCAGCCTGCCTTGAAACTTGGCCTTGGCGAGGGCTGCGGGAATGTCCTGTGTGACGTGGTCGCCAGACTGGGCAAAGAACGGCAGGCAGAGGCTTTGAGTCGGCATTATCTCAGCTATATCAGCCAGATAGGGGGCTTGCTCAATATAACCTGTGACCAGATCCAGGCCGGGCAGCAGGGGGCGCAGTGCGGTGGCAAAGCGTTCGGTGGCTGCTGCCGCCTTCGGGCCGCGGGCCGATCCATGGGCGGCAAGCAGCAGGCTGTCTTGGGCGGTGTGGTTTTCTGCTGTTGCGGTCTGCGCGGCAAGGGCCTGTTGAACCATGCTGGCCACGAATTCTGGCAGGGCTGGGTCTTGACCAAATGGCGGCAGCTGGCGGTGGTCAATAGCGGTCAGCCGCTGTGGCAGAACCTTGGTGGTGAACCAGCCGTCAGCCATGAAGAAGGGATAGACCAGGGCGCCCTTTCGCATCACCGTCTCCAGGCGGTCGGGCTGCGCCAGGGTCGCAGAGCGGATATCCCAGCCGGGCAGGAACCGGGCAACCTGCGCTGCCAGTTGGGCCAGGGCGCGTTCGGCGGGTTCTGGGGCAGAGGGCTGGCCATGCGCCACGATTACCACTGTTTTGGTCGCGCTGCGGGCTGTGCTTGCCTGCGGGGGGCGGTCTGCTGGAACGCTGGGAGAGGGGGGCATTGTGGGCTCTGTTTTGCTGGGAGTGGCTGTCGCTGGCCCCAATATATGTGGCCTTTTGCCCGACGCTAGGGGGCTTTGGTCATATTCACCTGCTGTTGCGGCCTTCTGGCGGGGCGGCAGGGGGGAGAGGGGGGCTGCCCCCCCTCTCCAAGGGCTGTTTGCCTAGCCGTAATGCGCCACGGGGGTGCCGGCAATGGCGGCCATGTTCAGCAGGCCACGTGGAGTAATAGACGGGCTGACGATATGGGCGCGGTTGCCCATGCCCATCAGGATTGGCCCAACCTCAAGCCCGTCAGAGCGCATCTTGAGGATATTGCGCACGCCAGAGGCCGCGTCGGCATGGGCAAAGACCAGGACATTGGCAGCGCCGTTCAGTCGTGAATTGGGGAAGATCCGGCTCCGCAACTCGGTGTCGAGCGCAGTGTCGATGTTCATCTCGCCTTCATAGGTAAAGTCGCAGTGCTTGGCATCGAGGATCTCTATCGCGGCCCGCAGGCGGGCGCCCGTGTCGCAGGCGATATTGCCGAACTGTGATTGCGAGCACAGGGCGATCTGTGGCTCGATGCCAAAGCGGCGCACATGCCGCGCGGCCCCCATGACGGTTTCGGCAATCTGTTCCGGGGTGGGTTCGATCCGCACCTGGGTGTCGGCGATGAACAGCGGCCCGTCCTCAAGGATCATCATCGACAGGGCACCGTGCGGCGCATAGCCTTCGCCACCCAGCACCTGGTTTACATAGTTCAGGTGCCAGCGATATTCGCCAAAGGTCCCGCAAATCATGCTGTCGGCCTCGCCGTGGTGGACCATGATGGCACCAATCGCGGTCGTATTGGTGCGCATGATCGCCTTGGCCAGATCCGGCGTGACGCCTTCGCGCTGCATGATCTGGTGGTAGCTGTTCCAGTAGTTGTAGTAACGCGGATCATTTTCCGGATTCACGATCTGCAGATCGCGGTCGGGGCGAATTCGCAGGCCAAGGCGTTCGCAGCGGGCTTCGATCACCTCTGGGCGGCCAATCAGGATGGGGGTTTCGGTGGTTTCTTCCAGCACTTCCTGGGCGGCGCGCAGCACCCTTTCGTCTTCTCCTTCGGCAAAGACAATCCGGCGGGCGGCAGCGCGGGCGGCATCAAAGACCGGACGCATCAGCAGCGCCGATTTGAACACCGACTGGTTCAGCCGCTGTTTATAGGCCTCCAGATCGTCAATCGGCCGCGCAGCCACGCCGCTTTTCATCGCGGCTTCGGCCACTGCCGAAGAGACCACCGCCACCAGCCGCGGATCAAAGGGTTTGGGGATCAGGTAATCGGCACCAAAGGTCAGTTGCTCGCCTTTGTAGGCGGCGGCTGCCTCGGCGCTTGTGGTGGCGCGGGCCAGTTCTGCGATGCCTTCGACGCAGGCGATCTGCATCTCGTCGTTGATTTCGCTGGCGCCAACGTCCAGCGCGCCGCGAAAGATAAAGGGGAAGCACAACACGTTATTGACTTGGTTGGGAAAATCGCTGCGTCCGGTTGCAATGATTGCGTCGGGTGCCACGGCGCGCGCGGCCTCTGGCAGGATCTCGGGGTTGGGGTTCGCCAGGGCAAAGACAATGGGCTGCGGCCGCATCTTTGCCACCATTTCGGGT
Source organism: Pseudophaeobacter sp. (assembly GCF_048267565.1). Taxonomy (NCBI): domain Bacteria; kingdom Pseudomonadati; phylum Pseudomonadota; class Alphaproteobacteria; order Rhodobacterales; family Roseobacteraceae; genus Pseudophaeobacter; species Pseudophaeobacter sp. Next base: position 6,439 of record NZ_JBLWXG010000001.1, read on the forward strand.
TTCAGCACATTGGGACCAGACAGGCCGAGGAACAGGTCGGCCCCGCCAATGACGTCATCCAGAGTGCGCAGGTCGCTGGCCTGGGCAAAGGCGGCTTTTTCCGGGTTCATGTCTTCCTGGCGGCCCTCATAGGCCAGCCCATGAATGTCGCATAGCCAGATATTTTCCCGCTTTACCCCAAGTTTCAGCAACATATTCAGGCAGGCAATTCCTGCTGCGCCGCCGCCGGTCGAGACGATCTTGATGTCTTCAAACCGCTTGCCCGCCACATGCAGCGCGTTCTTCGCTGCCGCGCCCACCACGATGGCAGTGCCGTGCTGGTCATCGTGAAACACTGGAATATTCATCCGCTCGCGGCACAGTTTTTCCACGATAAAGCAGTCAGGGGCCTTGATGTCTTCCAGGTTGATGGCGCCAAAGCTGGGTTCCAGGGCGCAGACGATATCGGCCAGCTTTTCCGGGTCGCTCTCGTTCAGTTCGATGTCAAAGCAATCGATGCCGGCGAAATTCTTGAACAGAACGGCCTTGCCTTCCATCACCGGTTTTGAAGCCAATGCGCCGATATTGCCCAAGCCAAGCACCGCAGAGCCATTGGTAACAACCGCCACCAGATTGCCCCGCGCGGTATAGCGCGCCGCATTCGCCGGATCTGCCTTGATTTCCAGACAGGCCTCGGCCACGCCGGGGGAATAGGCGCGTGCCAGATCACGGCCATTGGCCATCGGCTTGGTGGCGCGGATTTCCAATTTTCCCGGACGCGGGAATTCGTGATAGCGCAGGGCGGCATCGCGCAGCGAAGGGGTGTCAGACATAGGGGGCTCCACAGGGTGTATAGTTTAACGTTAAACCAATTTAGACGCCGGGGAAACCGGCTTTTGTCCAGCTAACGTGATCTGGCCTCTCTTGCGCAATGGAAAACTTCGCCGCACTGTGGCGCAAAGGGGGGGGCGGACTTGACAGATCACAGAACCAGCCCCAGTGATAAAGGGGAAATAGATGAATGAAATCATAGCAGAAATGCGCCTGCCAACGCAGGAGCTGCGCGATGACATACCGTTTTTCACCAAGGTTCTTGGAATGAAGATGGATATGATCTATCCGGCGGATGATCCCCAGGTTGCCGTGTTTTCCGGGCACGGTCTGCGCCTGTGCATCGACCGGGCAGCAAGCGAGCCGCCTGGCACCCTGCGCATCCTGTGTGACGATCCGGACGGATTTGCCGATGGCCAGCGACGGCTGACTGCGCCCAATGGCACCCGGATTGAAATCGAAGAGCGCCACCCGCCCATGGTGATGCCCAAAACCGTGCACAGCTTTGTGGTGCGCCGCCTCAAGGATCAGGCCCCCTGGGTGATTGGCCGGGCGGGCATGCATTATCGTGATCTGGTGCCGGATCGGCTGGGGGGCTCTATCATTGCCAGCCATATCCGCATCCCCGATGGCGGGCCGGTGCCGGATATGGTGCATTTCCACCGGGTTGGCTTTCAGCTGATCTTTTGCATCCACGGCTGGGTTGATGTGCTCTATGAAGATCAGGGGGACAAGATGCGGCTTACCGCTGGCGATTGCTTTATCCAGCCGCCGGAAATTCGCCACCGGGTGCTGGAGGCCAGTGACAATGTGCAGGTGATTGAAATCGGCGTTCCGGCAGAACATGTGACCGAGATCGACCACGACATGACCCTGCCAACGCAGCATCTGCGGCCCGAGCGCGAATGGCAGGGACAGCGGTTTGTCTACAACAGGGCCGAAGGTGCCGCTTGGCAACCCTTCCGTTTGCCGGGGTTTGACTGCCGCGACACCACCATCGCCGCAAATACCAAAGGCGTTGCAGGCGTGCAGGTGGTGCGCCCGGCGACCGGTGCAGGTGATCCGGTCTGGGCTGCGCATGATACCGACATCCATTTCACCTTTGTAATGAATGGGAGCGTGACGCTGGAAGGCGAGGGGCGCGTTCCCTACCCGCTGGAGCAGGGCGACGCCTTTGTGATTCCGCCGGGGATGCAAACCCGGCTTAGCGCGGCCAGTGCCGATCTGGAACTGCTGGAGGTCAGCCTGCCGGGGGTGTTCAAGACCACCCTGATGCAGGCTGGGGCGGAACCGGGGGCAGAACCTGCCTGACCGATTTGACCTGACCGGTTGACCTGACCGGGGCCATCAGACGGGGCCATCAGACAGGGCGCCCCCTGCTGTGGCCCCGGACGCAGGCTTTACCTTTGCCCGCGCTTGCCCCTATCCTGTTGCCTTTCCACCTGTTGACCCAAGCCAGCGAGACCTGATGATGACCTTGAAAGATGCCGCCCGCGCCGTATGCCAGAACGCCTATGCGCCCTATTCGAATTTCCAGGTCGGGGCGGCACTGCGCAGTGCTTCGGGGGCGGTCTACGTGGGGTGCAACGTGGAAAATGTCGCCTATCCCGAAGGCACCTGCGCTGAGGCCGGCGCCATTGCCGCGATGGTCGCCGCCGGAGAGCGCGACCTGGCCGAGGTCTATGTGGTTGCGGACAGCCCCGCACCGGTGCCGCCCTGTGGCGGGTGTCGGCAAAAGCTGAAAGAGTTTGGCGGCCCTTCGGTGATGGTGACCCTGGGCACCATTGATGGGCTGGAGCAGCAAACTACCATTGGCGACCTGTTGCCCGGTGCCTTTGACGCGGGTCATATGGAGCGGAGCTGATCGATGGATGCACGTGCCATCATTGCCGAATTGCGCCGGGGACAGCAGCCCAGCGAGGCCGAGCTGGGATGGTTTGTCGAGGGGCTGGCCAATGGTCATGTCAGTGATGCCCAGGCGGGTGCCTTTGCCATGGCGGTCTGCCTGCAGGGGCTAGAGCCTGCGGGGCGGCGGGCGCTGACCCTGGCGATGCGTGACAGCGGCGATGTGCTGCACTGGGATCTGCCGGGGCCGGTGATGGACAAGCACTCGACCGGCGGGGTGGGGGATTGTGTTTCGTTGTTGCTGGCGCCGGCCCTGGCCGAATGTGGTGTCTACGTGCCGATGATTTCCGGCCGCGGGCTGGGCCACACTGGGGGAACGCTGGACAAGATGGAGGCCATCCCCGGCGTCACGACGCAGATTTCCGAACAAAGACTGCAGGCGATCACTGCGCAGGTTGGCTGTGCCATTGTCGGGGCAACCGGGCGGATCGCCCCGGCGGACAAACGGCTCTATGCTATTCGCGATGTCACGGGCACGGTCGAAAGCCTTGATCTGATCACGGCGTCTATCCTGTCAAAGAAGCTCGCCGCCAGCCCCGAAGCCCTGGTGATGGATGTCAAACTTGGCTCTGGTGGCTTTATGAAAACCCCTGAAGAGGCCCGCGCCCTGGCGCGGTCCCTGGTCGAGACGGCGACTGCGGCGGGCTGCAAGACCACGGCGCTGATCACCGATATGAACCAGCCGATTGCGCGAGCACTTGGCAATGGGCTGGAGGTGGCCGAGGTGATGCGGGCCTTGACTGCGGGCAAGACCTGTCCGCTGATCGATATTACCGCTGCACTTGGCGCAGAGTTGCTTGTCCGGGCAGGGCTGGCAGCGGATGTGGCTGTGGGGGCGCGCCAGATTTCTGATCTTTTGCTGAGTGGCCGGGTGGCGCAGCGGTTTGGCCAGATGGTGGCGGCCCAGGGCGGACCCGTGGATTTTGCCAGCGACTGGCAACGCTATCTGCCTGTGGCCCCGGTCATCCGCGAGGTCACGGCGCCCCGCTCTGGCTTTGTTGCGGCCCTGAATGGCGAGGCGCTGGGGCTTGCAGTGGTCGCGCTGGGGGGCGGCCGCATGGTGGAGGCGGATCAGGTGGATCCGGCTGTCGGCATTTCCGATCTCGTGCGGCTGGGGCACTGGGTTGATGCCGGGGCGCCAGTGGCGCGGATCCATGCAGCGCGCGAAAGCGCCGCCCTGGAGGCCGAGGCAAGCCTGTTGCAGGCCTTGACCCTGGCGGATCGTGCTCCAGAGCTGCCGCCGCTTGTCTATGAAAGGGTCAGCTGATGGCGCGTGCCTTTTTGGTGGTGATGGATTCCGTGGGCATTGGCGGGGCGCCGGATGCCAGTGATTTTTACAATGGCGATCTGCCGGATCTTGGTGCCAATACCCTGGCGCATATCGCCCAGGCTTGTGCTGCCGGCCAGGCCGAGACAGGGCGTTCGGGGCCGTTGCATCTGCCGAACCTGGACCGCCTTGGCCTGGGGGCCGCGATGCGGCTGGCCTCGCCGCAGCCCTTTCCCGGCCTTACCGCTCCGCCAGAGGGACGCTGGGGCGCGGCGACCGAGGTGAGCCAGGGCAAGGATACCCCCTCGGGTCACTGGGAGCTTGCCGGCCTGCCGGTTCCCTGGGACTGGTGCTTCTTTCCCGATACCACCCCTGCCTTTCCGGCTGAACTGGCCGACTATGTCGCGCAGGCGGCCGGGTCGGACGGAATTCTGGGCAATTGCCATGCCTCTGGTACGGACATTATTGCCCGCCATGGCGCGGCACATATGCGTACGGGGCAGCCAATCTGCTATACCTCTGCCGACAGCGTGTTTCAGATCGCCGCCCACGAAGAAAGCTTTGGCCTGGACCGGCTGTTGGCGCTCTGCGAAATGGTGGCCCCCCGACTGCATGCCATGAAGGTGGGCCGCGTCATTGCGCGCCCCTTTATCGGCAGGTCAGAAACCGGGTTCAGCCGGACCAGCAACCGGCGCGACTTTGCTATTCAGCCGCCTGCACCGGTGTTGACCAATTGGCTGCAGGAGGCCGGTCACCGGGTGCATGCCATTGGCAAAATTGGCGATATCTTCTCGATGCAGGGTATTGATAGCTTGCAAAAAGGCCCGGATGTACGACTGATGCAGCATCTGGCCCGCAGCATCGAAGGGGCCGAGGACGGTAGCCTGACATTTGCCAATTTTGTCGAGTTCGACAGCCTTTATGGCCATCGCCGCGATATTGCTGGCTATGCCCGTGCGCTGGAATGGTTTGATGCCGAACTCGGCAAGCTGTTGCTGCGTTTGCGCCAGGATGACATGCTGCTGTTGACGGCGGATCATGGCAATGACCCCAGCTGGCCCGGAACCGATCATACTCGCGAACAGGTGCCCGTTCTGGTGGCGGGGTGTGGTACTGGTAGCCTGGGAACCTGCCGCTTTGTCGATGTCGCGGCCTCTGTTGCGGCACATCTGGGGGTCGAAAACCGCGGGCCCGGCCAGAGTTTTCTTTGACCAGCGGATCAAAACAGACTTGCCCCCAAGGGGGGAGCCCGCATAAGACCGCGCAAGGAAAGTCGGAATTCATAGTAGGAGACAGCCAAAATGAGCGACCATCTGACCGTTGTTGATCACCCATTGGTGCAGCACAAGCTCACGTTGATGCGCGACAAGGCGACCTCGACCGCCGACTTTCGGCGCTTACTGCATGAAATCACCCAGTTGCTGGCCTATGAAATCACCCGCGAACTGCCGTTGACCGAAACCACCATCGAGACCCCGATGGAAACCGTGCAATCGCCGATCCTCGCAGGTAAGAAGCTGGCGCTGGTGTCGATCCTGCGGGCGGGCAATGGCATGCTTGATGGGGTGCTGGACCTGGTGCCTTCCGCCCGTGTGGGCTTTGTTGGGCTGTATCGTGACGAAGAAACCCTGCAGCCGGTGCAATATTATTTCAAAGTCCCCAAAGAGCTGGGCGATCGCATGGTTATCGCAGTGGACCCCATGTTGGCCACTGGCAATTCTTCGGTCGCCGCGATCGATCTGCTGAAAGAGGCAGGGGCCACCAATATCCGTTTCCTCTGCCTGCTGGCCGCCCCCGAAGGCGTTGCCCGCATGAAAGAAGCCCACCCCGATGTGCCAATCGTCACGGCTTCGCTCGACCGCGAACTGAACGAGAAAGGCTATATCATGCCGGGCCTTGGGGATGCGGGCGACCGTATGTTCGGCACCAAGTAAGACTGGGCCGCAGGCCTGATTTTTGATCTGTTTCAATATGGCGATGATCCGGCAGCACTGTGCTGGATCATCGCCATATTGTTGCCTAACGCGGCTTTACTACTTTTGAAAATTCAGGCATCCTGACCCTATATTTTGTGGGGCACAGATATGAAACTAACTAGAATTGTCGCGCTGACCATCATCTCGGGCACTATTGCTTTGGCGGTGGCAGACACTGCGCTGCAGGCGCAGACCCTGCGTGCCGTCCGCCCCCCCGCTGAATTTCCCCCGGCATCCTTTCGTGGTAAACAGTTTGTCGATAGCCGTGGTTGCGTCTATATCCGGGCCGGCATTGACGGCAATGTGAACTGGGTGCCGCGGGTGGCACGCAATCGCAAGCAACTGTGTGGATACAAGCCCACGACCGTTGCCGGGGCCACTGCGCGTCCCACCCAAAGCGCCGCGCCAGAAATGATCACCCTGGATGCCCCGGCCAAGCCCGCGCCCCAGACCGCTGCCGCTGCAACCCCGGTGGCCAAACCGGCGCCAAAGCCGCGTACCGCTGCCGCGACGCCACCCGCAGTCGTGACCACGGCCAAGCCACGGCGCACGCCACAGACAACCACCGCACGGGTGACCACCGCGCCGCGGACCGCCACCACCCCTGTACCGTCTGCGCCCACTACGGCGCGCACCCGGCCCGCCGCGCAGGCCAGTTCCGCCGCAGGCACAGGGGCGGCCAATGTGCAAGCCAGTGGACAATCCGGCGTTCAGACTGGATGCGCAGGGGCTTCTGCGATCAGTCGGCAATATTCCGGTCAGGCCGGTACCCGCTGTGGCCCACAGGCGCAGTCGCCGGTGACATATGGGTCTGGCAGCGGCATTGGTCCGCAGTCCTCGCTGGTTCTGTCGCCGAATACACGGGTTCTGCCGGTGCATGTCTATGAGCAGCGGCGCCATAGTTTGGGGATGACCCCGCCGCCCGGATATACCGCCGCCTGGGATGATGATCGCTTGAACCTGCGGCGCGCCGAACGGGATTTGCGCCCCGCCATCCTGACCGGGCGGACCCAGGTGCCTGAGGGCTATGTCGCGGTTGAGCGCAGGGATGATCGCATGAATCCGATGCGTGGTGTGCGCACCCCACGCGGCGATGCGCAGATGGCTGCGGTTTGGGATGCCGGCCCGCCTCGTAGCCTGCGGACGCTGCCACTTGATCGTCCGGTGGTGAAGATTGACAACAGGCGACATGATCGTTTTGAGGGCGAGGACCGGCATGGTCTGGCCCTGCGTTTGTCGAGCCGCTCTGCGCCAGGCGCAGCTGATACCTCTGCTGCCGCAGCGCCTGCACGATATGTGCGCGCTGCAACCTTTGCCGATGCGGCAGAGGCCCGGCGGGCGGCGCAGGTTTTAGCTGCAACCGGGCTGCCAGTACGTCTGGGCGCGTTGTCGCGCAAAGGTGTGCCCTACAAGGTGGTTCTGGCTGGTCCCTTTCATGACAGCACCCGCGCTGAACAGGCGCTGAACCGGGTGCGCGCTGCGGGCTATCGCGGCGCCCGTCTCAGCCGTTAGAGTGTGACACCTGCAGTTTTTCGGCCGCGCGCGCTATAGCGGCCTGGCGCGGTCGCACCCTTTGCCCCCCGCTCATCACGGCCTAGTTCGGTGTAGTGCACCAATCTGCGGGCCAATTGGGGGGCGTGGCGGCACATCTCCGTTGCTACTGGTCTTTGAAAAACCAGAGAGGGTGAGGGCTTATATTAACCTATTGGCCACTGTCGCCAGACCCAGACCCAGAGCCATGACTTGGACCTAGCCGCAGATGTTTTGCAGCTGCACCCAGTCGCGGTCATTCAGGACTGGCTCCAGTACGCGGCCGGCCATGGGGTCGGCCTCAATCAGGCCCAGGGTGGTTTCGCCAGTGATGTCCAGCGCGTAGGCATAGGGCGTGGACGGGATGGCCGCACGGGCGAATTCGGCCAGCAGCATATCATCTGGCAGGGGCGGGCGCGGCGCTGCCAACACGGTTTCCGAATAACTATCGAGGTTGGCGCGTGTCAGCTCTCCGGTGGTGAGCAGGCGGAACGAGGCAAAAAAGCCCCCGGCGTCCAGCAGCTCTGCCAGCGGGTCATGCAGATCGGCACGGGTGCGTTCGGCCAGGATTGCACCGGCCGCCACAGCAGGGTCCTCATAATCTTCGACAAAGCTGCGGTTGAGCAGCACAATGCCCCCCGGCAAATGCAGGCTGCTGGCGACGCCGGATCGCATGATGACCAGCTGGCGCAGCCCGGTGCGTAGCGCCAGTTTGGTCAGGATAGGGGTTGCCTCAGGCGTGGCACAGGCCTGGCCTGAAACCCGCTCAATCCGGCCCAAAAGCGCCTGACCGATCGCCTTGGCCTTGATCTCCGGGACCACTTTCACCGCATGGCGCTGCATCAGTCCGGGCAGGCCGAAAAGCACCAGAAGCGCAACCACAGCAAGGCTGCCCAGCACGCTGACCACCCGCAGGCGGCCGGGGTGGGGGCGGGCGCGTTCAATGGCATGGCGCACCTTTTCGATGGCCTCCAGCATGGTGACCTCATCCTGCGGGATTTCCAGCTGCTCACCCGGGTCGCCATCGGGGTGAAACAGCGCCGGAAAGGCGCCGGGATTTGCACGCTCGACGGCCGCCAGCGACCAATGGGCCAGCGGGCGATCCTGCATATCGGTTATGGTAAGCGTGGCATCGCCAACCGAGATTATGACGTCTCGACGCTGCGCATCGGGGCCTGCACGCCAAAGGCCTGCAGCCTCAAGTCGTTCGAATTCCCTGAGAACGGTCATTCAGCCTGCCTGTCTTGCCTGTTTTCGTTGAACAAGCCTAGCATGGCCAATGATGGTGCGGCAAATGGCTTCGCTGCCAAATACCGTCAGTACAGAGATTTTTCAGGGGCTGCGCGGGCAGATCGTGAAACGGCGCGTGTCTTGATGCGACGCAGCAGGCGGGCTGCATCCTATCAACAGGCCGCGCCATACCATCTTGCCCCAAACGGCACGCCTCCTTGCCCCCGACCTAGCCTTCGCCACACCATCGATAAAAGGGGCGACCGGGCCGAAGCAAGAGTTCGCTGCCCTTGCGCCAGGTTTTTTTTCGGAAGCGCGTCACAAACTCGGTCTTTGGATCGTCTTATCTCTGAAACCTCAAGATTGGAGATATGATGCGACATTTGATTTTGATCGGGGTCGGTGGGCTTTCAGTTCTAACGGCGGCCTATATCTGGGGCGCCACGCAGCACTGGTATCAAACGATACCGGGGGTCGCACAGACGGGACCGATGAACTTTCATTTTGCGAAGGATGTCGGCCTTGCCTATCTGGCAAGCGGGGTGGCTTTGATATGGGCTGGTGCCAAACATGACAAATCGGCCGGAATCTGCGGTGCGTCCTGGCTTGTCCTGCATGCGCTGTTTCATATTTGGATATGGTTTCATCGCGGTACGCCGACGGACTTGGTTGCCCTCACCAATCTGATAGGCATCCAGATACCGGCTTTTGCAGGGTTCATTTCCGCAGTCAACCTGATGTCAGAAGGGGTGAAAATATGATCCGTGCGCTTCTAAAATTTGGTATTCAGCGGTTCGCCTCGCGATATAAATACGATACGAGCTACATGAGCCATATCGTTGATACTTCGGCATCGGCGGGGGTGCGGCTGTCTATGCTACCGTTTTACAGCCAATATTGTGGCCCAAAAGAGGCCCAAAACGTCTGGGCAGGCGCAATGCTTGCATCGACGCTGGACGGAGACTGCGGGCCTTGTGTGCAGCTGATCGTCGACATGGCGCTTGAGGCAGCGGTTCCGGCAGAGGAAATCGCGCTTTGCCTGCAAGGCAATGCCAAGGCTGCGGGTGATGTCGGCCTTGGTTTCCGGTTTTCACAGGCGGCCATTGCGGACGCCCGCGAACTGGAGGAACTGCGAAAGGAAATCGAAGCGCGCTTTGGTGCGGCGGCGGTCACTGCGGCGTCTTTTGCGGCATCAAGCGGGCGAATATACCCGGTGTTGAAACGTGGCCTTGGATTTGGTCAGACCTGTAGCCGCGTGATTATCGAGGACAGGGCAATAACGGCATTGCATCAATCATGAACATCGTCGCGAACATATTTGAAGCAGAGCGCCCAAAACTGATCTCACTATGCTATCGCATGCTGGGTGAACGTGCGGGTGCCGAGGATGCTGTACAAGACACATGGCTGAAATGGTCAGCAGCCGACATGACCCAAATTGACAATCCGGCGGCTTGGTTGCGCCGGGTCGCCACGAATGTCGCCATCGATACGTTGCGAACCGCGCATCGGCAACGGGAAGTCTATGTAGGCCCCTGGCTTCCTGAACCCCTTATTCAATGTGAAACCCAAGAGCCCGTGCATCAGTTTGAACTTGCCCTGGAGTGCGAGCTGGCATTGCTTTGGGCCATGGAACGGCTCACCGAACGGGAGCGTGCGGCATTCATTCTACGAGAGGCATTTGACGCCAGCTATTCGGACATTGCAGCCACGCTTGATGCAACGGAAGCCGCCTGTCGCCAACTTGTCAGCCGTTCGCAAAAGAAGTTGCAGGACTCTGGCCCCCGTTTTGATGCCACTCCGGAAGAGGTCGCAGATTTGAGCCAACGTTTCTTCATGGCGATCATGGCCGAAGACTTTGATGCGGCGCTGTCATTGCTGACACCCAATTCCGTGGCGCTTTCTGACGGGGGGGCGAAAAGACGCGCCGCACGGCGCCCATTGGTCGGTGGCAACGAGATCTTGCAGGTGTTCCGCGCTTTGTATGAAAAAGCGCGCGATGAAACGGGCTGGACGACCCGGATAGCATACGTGAACACCAAACCCGCCTTCTTGCGCTACCAATTCGGGCGGCTGGATTCCGTTACCACTCTGGCGCCCGATCAGGATGGAAAAATTGCGTGGCTATATATCATGAGAAACCCAGACAAACTTGGGGATATTGAACAATAGTGAAATCGCCAACACAGTCTTTGGCTGCGCGGCAGAAGCCAGTTAAAGCACAAGCCAGTTAAATTGGGCGCTCTGCCGTCGCCGGATTGCGCCCTGCCGGATTTGTCGGCGGCTGGCTGACCTTTTCAACGTCTCCCCTGTGTGCTTGCCGCTTCATCCCGGTAATGTCCCCTAGAGTAAACGACCCATATATTAGACAGGCGGCGATCCATCCCTTATGCAGAACAAAGTGAAGCGATACATTTTGAAAATGAGAACTTAATGGAACTCAAGACACTGCACACATTCGCCACTGTTGCCGAGATCGGAACCATTGGCGGTGCGTCCAAGAAATTGAACTGCGTCCAGTCCAATGTGACGACCCGGATCAAGGCATTGGAAGCGGAGTTGGGTGTCAGCCTGTTCAACCGGAGCCGGGCGGGAATGGCGTTGACAGCGGCAGGCGTGGCATTCTTGCCCTACGCGCAAGACGTCATTCAGGCAGAAGAACGCGCTCGCGCTTCGGTCGAGGCCTTCGAAAGCTCGGTCAGCTTGTTAAGGATCGGAAGCATGGAAAGCACACTCGCAGTACGCTTGCCCGGGATCCTGTCGTCATTTCGCAGTGAAAATCCAAACCTTCGGTTGCAGATCAAATCAGGGCCCACTGATGAATTGATCGAAAAACTTCTTCTTGACCAGATTGATATGGCATTGATTGGTGGCAAGTTTAAGCATGCCGATCTTCAGGGGCACGCGCTGTTTGCCGAAGAAATGGTGATGATTTCTGCGCTTGAGTTCGAAACCCTGGAAGATCTGCGCTCTCTTCCGGTGATCGTATTCAAGCTGGGATGTTCGTACCGCGACTACACCCGGCGCTGGATGCGCATGTCCGGCCTGGCACCTAACGAAGTCTTCGAACTGGGGACGCTTGAAGGCATCTTGGGATGTGTTGCATCCGGTGTTGGCATCAGTTGCCTGCCACGTTCTGTCGTCGTCGGCAGCCAGGTTTGCAACCTGCTGCGCATTCACACATTGGACGATCCTGCGCGTTTCATCGATACCTATGCCATGCTGAATCCCAAATCTGTCCGCAATGGCGCGGTGGAGGCGTTTTTACAGACCGCACGCAAGACACTGTTTGCAAGTTAGAGCGGTTCTTCGTGATGCTTATCCTTCTGAAATTGTGATCCTATGCATCATTTTTTCACGCTACTATAGATTGATGGAGCGTTGTATGATCATCTCAATCATGGAAGAGAGCACTCTGAAGTTCAAAGACACCGGCCTGTATTTTTGCCCTGTGACCGTAGAACCATTGTGCCCCCAGCCCGCGCATAAGGAAGCCCCATGTCCCGTGACTTGACTGTCTTCGCCCAACTCGGCCTGACCGCCCCGATCATTCAGGCCCCGATGGCGGGTGTTGCCACACCCCAGATGGCTGCGGCAGTGTCCACTGCCGGCGGGCTGGGCTCTTTGGGGATTGGCGCATCGACAGTCGAAAAAGCCCGCGATCTGATCCGCCAGACAAGAATGCTCACCAATCGGCCCTTCAATGCCAATGTTTTTTGCCACCGCCCGGCGACCCGCAACGCCGAAAAAGAAACAGCCTGGCTGAACCTTGTAAAGCCTGAGTTCGAGCGGTTTGCAGCATCCCCTCCGAAGGAACTGGCAGAGGTCTACAGGTCATTCCTGGATGGCGGTGCGATGTTCGACATGTTGCTAGAGGAACGTCCAGCAGTTGTCAGTTTTCACTTCGGCCTGCCGACGCCGTCCCAAATCAAGACTTTCAAGGACCGTAATATCCTGATGCTGGCCACCGCCACCAACCTGCACGAGGCCCGTCAGGCCGCAGCCATCGGAATGGATGCCGTTGTTGCACAGGGCTGGGAGGCCGGAGGGCATCGCGGCTGTTTCGATGAAAGCGCCGAGGATGATCAACTTGGCACCTTCGCTCTAACCCGCATTCTGGCGCAAGAACTCGACATTCCGGTCATTGCTGCCGGAGGTATCATGGATGGTGTCGGTATACGTGCTGCCTTGAATCTTGGCGCCGTGGCAGCACAGCTTGGCACCGCGTTCATTGCGACTGACGAAAGTGCTGCACCGATAGCCCATCGAGAGGCGCTGGCCGGGGAAAGCGCGCAGCACACCTGCATGACGCGGGTGATTTCGGGTCGCCCGGCCCGGTGTCTGGCCAATCGATTTACCAAATGGGGCAAGCATATCCCTGATGCGTCGGTGCCCGACTACCCGGTGACCTACGACGCCGGGAAAGCCCTGAACGCGGCTGCGTCGCATCATGGCGATGCTGGATATGGTGCCCATTGGGCCGGTCAGGGGGCGCCCTTGTCGCGGGCCATGTCAGCGACCCAGCTGATGCATGATTTGATCTCGGAAATACAGGCAGGCTGAAATTGACCTGTCCCCGAACAGGCCTCGGTATTCAGTGCGCCCTGTTCAGGGGGAGGTACTCTCCGAAATGCCCCGCTCGTGCTTGGAGCTGCCGCGCTTCCATTAGGGTCGCTTCCATCAGGGTCATGAGGTGGTGGCGTGGCGACAAGCGCCAAGCCATATGATCGGTCGAAACTGATGCACCAGCAGAGGCCCCCGCCGCAGCAGCGGGGCATTGGCTAGAGGGATTTTGCGATCCCGCGCAGTTCAAACTTTTGGATTTTGCCAGTCGAGGTCTTGGGCAGTTCCTGAAAGACCACCCGTTTGGGGGCCTTGAACCCGGCCAGGGTTTCACGGGAAAAGGCGATGATCTCGGCCTCGCTCACCTCGTGGCCCTCTTTCAACTCGACAAAGGCGCAGGGCACTTCGCCCCATTTGTCGTCGGGCTTTGCCACCACTGCTGCAAGGTTCACCGCCGGGTGGCCCATCAGCACGCCTTCGACCTCAACGGAAGAGATATTTTCTCCGCCTGAAATGATGATGTCCTTGGCGCGGTCCGCAATCTGGATATAGCCATCGGGGTGTTGAATCGCGATATCACCAGAGTGGAAATACCCCCCGGCAAAGGCCTCGGCGGTGGCTTCGGGGTTTTTCAGATAGCCCTTCATCACCGAATTTCCGCGCATGACGATTTCGCCCTGATCGCTGGCATTTTGCGGGATCTGCTGCATGTTTTCGTCTACTACGGTGATGTCTTCCATCATCGGAAAGGCGATGCCCTGACGGGCCTTGATGGCGGCACGTCCGGCCTGATCCAGATTATCCCAGTTACCGCCCTGCCAGAGACATTCGGTGACATGGCCATAGGTTTCCGTCAGGCCATAGACCTGGGTGATGTGAAAGCCGAGGGTTTCAATTTTTTGCAGGGTTGCAGGGGCAGGGGGGGCGCCGGCGGTAAAGACTTCTACCTGATGATCAAAGGCGCGGCGCTGTTCTTCCTTGGCGTTGACCAACAGGTTTAGCACAATCGGCGCGCCGCCAAAATGGGTGACCCCGTGGTCCGCGATGGCATCGTAGATGGCCTCTGGGGTGATATTGCGGCAGCAGACCACTGTGCCCCCCAGCATAGGCATCATCCAGGTGTGGTTCCAGCCATTGCAATGAAACAGCGGCACAATCGTCAGGTAAACCGGCTTTAGTACCATGCGCCAGGACACCACCGTGCCCATGGTCATAAGGTAGGCGCCGCGATGGTGGTACACCACGCCCTTGGGGCGGCCGGTGGTGCCAGAGGTATAGTTCAGCGCCAGGCTTTCCCATTCATCCTGCGGCATGATCCAGTCAAAACCGGGATCGCCGCTTGCAAGCAGGTCCTCATAGGTCTGGTGGTCGCCGCTGGCGGCAAAGCCGGCCTCAAGATCGGGGGTTTCGATCAGGATGGGTGCATCGCCTTGCATCCGGGCCAGGGCGGCAGTGGCCAGCTCCAGAAATTCGCTGTCCACCAGCAGCACCTTGGCGCCACCGTGTTCAAGGATATAGGCAACAGTGTCCACATCCAGCCGGGTGTTGATGGTGTTGAGCACACCACCGCAGGCAGGCACGCCAAAATGCGCTTCGGCCTGGGCGGGCAGGTTTGGGATCAGCGTGGCGACCACATCGCCGGGGGCAACCCCCAGCGCCGCCAGCGCCGAGGCCAGCCGGGTGCACCGCGCATGATATTCCCGGTAGCTGACGCGATGGCTGCCATAGATCACCGCCGTATGGTCTGCAAAGACCTGGGCCGCGCGACGCAGATGTGACAGTGGTGTCAGCGCCACATGGTTTGCTGCGGTCTTCTCCAGCCCGGTTTCGTCAGCCATCCATCCCATCAGCGTTCCTCCTGTGATTCTGTTTCTTGTCGGTTTTGGAACAGATAATGAGGAAAGTTGCGGGCAATGGAAGAGGCATGAAACAAATCGCGTCTCTTCCATCTTCTACCAGCAATCAAACCACAGCCGCCCAGGCAATGCTGGCTGCCATGGCCATCATTGGCGTAACCGACAATGTGGTGCCACTTATGGCAGAACAGATCGGCCTGGGGCAGTTCTACCTGCTGCGCACCCTGGTGGCCTTGCCGATCCTTTGGTCGATGTCGAAAATGGGCTTTGGGTCGCTGCGTCCCCAGCGACTGGGCGCGGTGACGCTACGGGCGCTCTTGGTGGCGGTTTCGATGGTCTTTTACTTTTCCGCTGTGGCGCTGATGCCGATTGCCCAGGCGCTGGCAGGGTTGTTTACCTCGCCGATCATTATTGTGGTGGTGTCGGTCCTGTTTATGCGGATGCGCATTGGGGCGTTCCGTATCTCCGCTGTCATCGGCGGCTTTGTCGGGGTGCTGTTTGTGCTGCAACCAGATTTGGCAGCCTTCGACTGGCTGATGCTGCTGCCGATTGCCGGGGGCGTGTTCTATGCACTGGGGTCGGTTGTAACTGGCAGCATGTGCAGCAAGGAAAGTACGGTGTCTATGCTGTTCATCTATCTGCTGGCGCAGGGTGCGATTGGCGTTCTGCTGCTGTTCGCGCTAAAGATCTGGCCGCTGTCGGTTCCGATGGGCGCTGATGGGTTTATCACGCGGGGCTGGGTTTGGCCGATCTGGGAGATATCGCATCTGATCCTGCTGCAGGGCTTTGCTGCGGTAGCGGGCGTGTTTTTGATCACCAAGGCCTATCAACTGGGCGAGGCCTCTTTTGTATCGGTGTTTGAATATTCGGTACTTTTGGTGGGGCCAGGTATTGCCTGGGTGATCTATGGTCAGGCGCTGAACCTGGGCCAGATGATGGGCATTGGCCTGATTGTTCTGGCGGGATCGACGCTGGCGCTGCGGTCCGCCAGGGGGGCTTAGGCCGCGCAGGCCGGGCCAGTTGTTTTCTTCCCCAGCGCCATGGCCTAGACTGCGCCAATGATCTTGTCGCCTGGCCGCAACTACCTGTTTATTCACATCCCCAAGACCGGTGGCACCGCGCTGGCGCTGGCGCTTGAGGCGCGCGCCATGGCAGATGATATGATGCTGGGTGACACCCCGAAGGCCAAGAAACGCCGCCGTCGCCTGAAGGGGGTGAAAACCGCCGGGCGCCTTTGGAAACATGCCACCCTGGCCGATATCGCCGGGCTGCGCCCCGCGGCAGAGCTGCAGCGGCTGTTTACCTTTACCCTGGTGCGCAACCCCTGGGATCGTGCGGTGAGCTACTATCACTGGCTACAGGGGCAGGGCTTTGATCATCCGGCAGTCGCGCTGGCCAAGGCGCTGACGTTTCGCGATTTTATCCTGCACCCTGCGATTTTGCGCAGCTTTGCGCAGCACACTGCCCCCAGTTATATGCGCCATAGCGACGGCACGGAACAATGCCAGCTTTATATTCGGCTAGAGCACTTTGCCACGGACGCGGTGCCACTGTTTGATCATCTTGGATTTAGCCTTGAATTAAAGCGGGAAAACACATCCGAGCGACAGCGGGATTGGCGCGGCTATTATCAGCCCGACAGTCAGGCCGCCCTGGCCCGTGCCTGTCAGGAGGAAATAAACAGATTTGAATATTCTTTTAACGATTTCGATCTAGCCTTGGATCAAACGCGCGGGTCTGCCGACTGATTGCCCCTGGCGATTCTCTGGCCCGGCCGCCGCATAGACACGCATTGCAGCACGACACCGGGGCCAAGCCCTGCCTGTTGATGCCGCCGCACAGGAGAGATCGAAATGCTGGATTGGTTCCAAAAACGGATGAGCCCTGAGTTTGAGCTGACCATCCCGCCGGTGCCGGTTGGACTGGGCGGTTTCCTGAGCGGAACCCATGTGGCCTCTAATCTTGGCTGGCGCCCGGTAGAGGCGCTCTGCGCTGGGGATCGGGTACTGACCTTCGATCACGGGATGCAGACGGTGGTGGAAATGCTACGCGAGACCATACATCTGGAGGCCGGGGTGATTTCCCCCAGCCGCTGCCCGCTGCATGTGCCGCGCGATGCGCTGGGCAACCGGGTGCCAATGTGGCTGATGCCCGACCAGGGGGTGCTGCTGGAAAGCGATCTGATCGAGGATCACCAGGGCGATCCCTTTGCCGTGGTGCCTGCCTCGACGCTGGATGGCTATCGCGGCATCTGCCGCCTGCACCCGGACGATTCCCTGCAACTGGTGGCCCCGCGTTTTGAACAGGACGAGGTGATCTATCTGGAGGCGGGCCTGCTGGGCTACTGCCCGGCGCCGCGTGATCTTTTGACCATCGGGATCGAATTGCAAGAGGACATGTATCGGGTGCTGCCCATTGATGAAGCCCAGGAACTGATTTCAGCAATGTCCCTGACAGAGACGCTGATGACCAATATCGGCGTTCCCGCCATGGCACCGGGCAGTTTCCAGATCTGACCCCAACCAACCGAGCGATTTTCAGCCCCTATTAGAGCAACGAATGCCCCCTTTGCCAAATGGCATTGGGGGCATTGGTGTTCCTTAGGGGTTGTTCGGCCTCTTGGCTTGCAGTGCGATTGACCAATGGCAATATGGCGTGTGTTTTGGGAAATTGTTTAATTACAGCAACTTGGCGTGGCTAATTCACAAAAACGTGAAGGCGATGATCCATATCGGATGCTCCGGCGTAATCCTTACATGTTCAGCACTTCAGAACAGCTACGCGTTCAACAACCCGGAGAGAGAAAATGAAAACTCAATTTAAAGTTGCCGCAACAGCCCTCACATTGTGCATCTCGGCGGCTGCCGCCAGTGCTCAGACGATTGTCGAGATCGCCGCAGGTGATGAACGTTTCTCGACGCTGGTGGCAGCAGTTGGGGCTGCAGGTTTGGCCGAAACTCTATCCGGTCCCGGTCCCTTTACTGTCTATGCGCCGTTGAACGATGCCTTTGCAGCCCTTCCCGAAGGCACCGTCGAAACCCTGCTCAAGCCAGAGAACAAGGCGCAGCTGACGGATATCCTGTTGTACCATGTCGATGACCGGAAGCTATCTTCCGATATTTTTCCCACTGGCACCACCTCTTTCAAGCCGATCCTGACGACAGAGCGGCTTTGCATTACCTCTGGCAGTTCTGGTGTAACCATCGCGGATGGTAGCGGTCAGGTGGCCAATGTGGTTGTTGCCGATATTATGGCCGACAACGGCGTGATCCATGTGGTCGACAAGGTCTTGATGCCGGGCAATAACCCCAGCTGCAAGTAACGCATGACTTCAGGCCCCTGGGCCTGTCCCAAGGTGGATGATCGTCAAGTAATCCAAAGCAAAACGCCCCCCAGTGATCTGGGGGGCGTTGATTTTAACCCAAGGCCGGATCAGGCGGCGGATGCTGCATCCGGGTTGAAACGACCGTAGAAGGTCTGACCTTTGGCGGCCATCTCACGCAGCAGATCCGGGCAGGCAAACCGTTCGCCGTAGGCTGCGGTCAGCTGATCGCAACGTTCGGCAGCATAGGGCGTGCCGATGATGTCCAGCCAGCTGAGCGGGCCGCCGGACCAGGGCGCAAAGCCCCAGGCCAGAACTGCGCCTACGTCACCTTCGCGGATGTCTTCCAATACGCCTTCTTCCAGCGCCCGTACCGCTTCCAGCACCTGGGCAAACATCAGCCGTTCCTGCACCTCGATAAGGTCAGGCTGGTTTTCCAGCAGCGGGTATTTGT
Source organism: Pseudophaeobacter sp. (assembly GCF_048267565.1). Lineage (NCBI taxonomy): Bacteria > Pseudomonadati > Pseudomonadota > Alphaproteobacteria > Rhodobacterales > Roseobacteraceae > Pseudophaeobacter > Pseudophaeobacter sp. Next base: position 25,352 of record NZ_JBLWXG010000001.1, read on the forward strand.
CCTGCATGCCTTTCCAATAGCCGATGCGCTTGCCCTTTTCGTCATAGTCAAAGAAGCCGGCATTGGCCTTGCGCCCCAGACGACCCAGGCCTTCCATCCAGAAGATCATGTCATCGGCGGGGTTGTCGGGATATTCGTTGCCCATCGCCGCCTTGGTGGCGCGGGCTATCTTGGCACCCAGATCGATCGAGGTCTCATCGGTGAGCTGAATGGGACCAACGGGGAAGCCAAGCTGACGCGCGGCATTGTCGATCAGCACCGGCGAGACACCTTCGGTGATCATCCGCGCGCCTTCATTCACATAAGGAATGATGCAGCGGTTGGCATAGAAGAAGCGCGCGTCATTGACGACGATGGGCGTCTTCTTGATCTGGCGCACATAGTCCAGCGCCTTGGCCACGGCCCGGTCGCCGGTCTCTTTGCCCTTGATGATTTCCACCAGCAGCATCTTCTCGACAGGTGAGAAGAAGTGGATGCCGATGAACTGCTCGGGCCGGACCGAGGCCTTGGCCAGATCGGTGATCGGCAGGGTCGAGGTGTTGGAGGCAAAGATGCAATCCTCGGGGATGATCGCCTCGACCTTCTTGGTCATCTCGGCCTTGACGGCTGGGTCCTCAAAGACCGCCTCGATGATCAGATCGCAGCCTTTCAGCGCCTCCAGATCAGGGGTGGCGGTGATGCGGGCCAGCATCGCCTCTTTCTTCTCGGCGGTGACCTTGCCGCGCTTCATCCCCTTGTCGAGGTAGCCTTCGGTATAGGCCTTGCCCTTGTCGGCGGCCGCCTGATCGCGGTCTACCAGCACCACCTCGATCCCGGCCTGGGCCGAGACCAGCGCAATGCCGGCGCCCATCATGCCGGCCCCCAGCACGCCCAGTTTCTGCACCCGCTGATCAGGGACATCCTTGGGACGGACCGCGCCTTTTTCCAGCGCTTCCTTGTTGATGAAGAGCGAGCGGATCATTGCACCGGAAGAGGGGTTCATCAGCACCGAGGTAAACCAGCGGGCTTCGATCTTGAGCGCAGTGTCAAAATCCACCAGCGCGCCCTCGTAGACGGCGGACAGCAGCGCCTTGGCGGCTGGAAACGCGCCCTGGGTCTTGCCGTGCACCATGGCGGAGGCACCAACAAAGTTCATGAAACCCGCAGGGTGATAGGGCGCGCCACCGGGCATCTTGTAGCCCTTGGCATCCCAGGGTTTCACCAGATCCGCCGCGGATGCATTCAGCACCCAGTCCTTGGCGGCGGCAACGGGATCAGCGGCGATCTCGTCAACATAGCCAGCAGCCTTGGCCTTTTTCACGTCCAGCATCTTGCCTTCCAGCAAGAGCGGCGCGGCGGCGATGGCGCCAACCTTGCGCACCATGCGGGTGGTGCCGCCGGCGCCGGGGAAGATGCCAACCATGATTTCCGGCAGGCCGTATTTGGCCTTTGGGTTCTCGGCGGCAAAGATACGATGGGTTGCCAGCGGCAGCTCCATTCCGATACCAGCAGCGGTGCCGGGCAGGGCAGCCGCAATTGGCTTGCCACCTTTCTTGGTTTTCAGATCCATCCCGGCCAGCTCGATCTTGCGCAGGAGGGCATGCATTTTCATGGTGCCTTCAAACAGGCCGCGGGCGGGCTCATCGCCGGCCTCTTCCTTCATTACCGCCAGCAGGTTCAGGTCCATGCCGCCGGCAAATGTGCCCTCTTTGCCCGAGGTGATCACCACGCCCTTGATGGCATCATCCGCCAGGGCCTCGTCAATGCAGGCCTCGAGCTGGGTGAGCCCGTCAAAGGACATCACGTTCATGGTTTTGCCGGGAACATCCCAGGTGATTGTTGCGACGCCGTTTGCGTCCTTGGAAAGCGTAAACTCACTCATGTCTCGTCTCCGATCTGGTCAGCCGTCAGCGGGCTGCCGTCTTTACGGGTGAAGCGGCTACCATTGGCGTCGCTCTTCACCATCATGTCCATATCGCTGTAGTAAGCGGTTTCAGTCGGGGTCCGCGTGCCCACCACCAGAAAACTGGCCGGCGCGTCGGTATTGTTTTTCAGGTGATGGCCATTGGCCTCACCGGCGGGAAAGGCGGCACAGTCACCTGGCAGCATCTCGTGCTCTCCCTGATCGTCAATCAGGGTGCAGCTGCCACTGACCATCATCAGGAATTCATCCTGCTTCAGGTGGTAATGGCGCAGCGAGGATAGTCCGCCGGGCTCTAGCCGCACGATATTGACGCCATATTGAGTCAGCCCTGCAGCATCGCCGATCCGTTGATTGGACCGGCCGACAACCGCCTCGGCCAGCTGACCGGGGTAGCTTGATCCACCCTTGAAGGGAATTTGTGCCAGGTCCAGCTTGGGCATCAGACGCGCTCGATTATGGTGGCTGCACCCATGCCAGAGGCAATGCACAGCGTCGCCAGGCCCATTTCCTTGTCCTGACGCTCCAGCTCATCCAGCAATGTGCCGATGATCATGGCACCCGTTGCGCCCAGCGGGTGGCCCATGGCGATGGATCCGCCATTGGGGTTGACCACGGCCGGATCCACGTCAAAGGCCTGCTGGAAGCGCATCACCACCGAGGCAAAGGCCTCGTTGACTTCAAACAGATCCAGATCGGAAATCACCATGCCGTTGTCAGCAAGGATCTTTTGCGTCACTGGCACCGGGCCTGTCAGCATGATGGTCGGGTCGGTACCAATCTTGGCAGTGGCCTTGATGCGGGCACGTGGCTTCAGGCCATACTGTTCGCCAAACTCCTTGTTGCCGATCAGCACAGCCGCAGCACCATCGACGATGCCCGAAGAGTTGCCAGCATGGTGGATGTGGTTGATCCGCTCCAGATGCGGATATTTCAGCATGGCCACCTTGTCAAAACCGGGCATCTGTTCGCCCATCATCTGGAACGATGCATTCAGCGCGCCAAGTGACTGCATGTCTGTACCTGGGCGCATGTATTCGTCACGATCCAGAATGAGGATACCGTTCTGATCACGCACCGGAATGACTGATTTTGCAAAGCGGTTGTCGTCCCAGGCGGCCTTGGCCCGGCGCTGGCTTTCCACCGCCAGGGCATCGGCCTGCTCTCGGGTAAAGCCATATTCGGTGGCGATAATATCGGCCGAAATGCCCTGGGGCACAAAATAGGTCTCCATCGCCAGCGAAGGATCCACCGCGATGGCCGCCCCATCAGAGCCCATGGCGACGCGGCCCATCATTTCAACACCACCAGCAATATAGGCCTGGCCAGCACCGCCCTTGACCTGGTTGGCCGCAAGATTGACCGCCTCCATGCCAGAGGCGCAGAACCGGTTGATGGCAAGGCCGGGAATGCTCTCATCCAGGTCCGAGGCCAGCACTGCGGATCGTGCCAGGCAGCCGCCCTGTTCCATCACCTGGGTGACATTGCCCCAGATCACATCCTCAACCGCATGGCCTTCAAGATTGTTGCGTTCTTTCAGCGCGTTCAGTGTCAGAGCTGACAGGCGCACAGAGGTCACTTCATGCAGGGAACCGTCTTTGCGGCCCTTGCCTCGCGGGGTGCGGATGGCGTCGTAAATATAAGCTTCGGTCATGAGTCTCTCCTCAAGCGCGGTCCGACGGATTGCCGGGCATTAGGTCATAGGGATGTTTCCAGCCGGGCGTTTCACTGATGCGCGTCAGCCAGGCGTCGATATTGGGGTAGTCCTTGCGGTCAAACCCGAAGGGCTCGTCATAGAACAGATAGCCACAGCAGGTCAGATCAGCATTGGTCATGCCATCGCCAACCAGCCAGTCGCGGCCCGCCAGATGGGCGTTGAGTGTGGCAAAGGCAGCCTTCAGGCGCCCCTGCATGAAGCCGATAATCTCCGCCGGGCGTTTGTCCGCTGGAACGAAGTTCATCAAGAACCGGGTCATGCCCACCTGTGAAGACAGCTTGTGGTTGTCCCACAAGACCCAGCGCAGCACCTCGTACTTATCCTTTGGTGCGCCGCCAAACTTTCCGGTCTTATCGGTGATATACTGCTGGATGACCCCGGACTGTGACAGGCGGATATCACCGTCAATCAGCACCGGAGCCTCTGCCATGACATTTAGGTTGCGATAGTCCTCACCGCGGTGCTGCCCGGCAAAAAAGTCAACAAATACTGGCTCCCAGTCCAAACCCGACAGCTCTAGTGCCAGCGCCGCTTTGTAGGAATGCCCCGACTCGCCAAAACAATGCAGTTTAATCGTCACGTTGTTCTCCTTGTCGCCAATGTGGCACCGGGGGTTTCACACCCCCGGACCCCCGTGAGGTATTTTGAGTAAGATGAAAGAGAATTAACACTCTTTCTATGATTGTGTGCTATTGTTATGGCGCGGTACAGGCTGAGGAGCCGATGACCGCGTAAGGTGAAGTCGTCCCTGCCCATTTGGCGAAGGCTTGGGGGCAGGGACGCGCCGTTGATTTCATCTTGCCATAAATACCTCCGCCGGAGGCATCCATCAGGTCCTGTTGAGCGAAACCGGTGTTGTGTCACAATGACCTGCCGATCAATTCCTTCATGATTTCGTTGGTGCCGCCATAGATCCGTTGCACCCGGGCGTCTGTCCACATTTCTGCGACCGCATATTCCTGCATGAAACCATATCCGCCGTGCATCTGGAGGCATTCGTCCAGCACTTCACCCTGGGTGTCGGTGATCCAGTATTTGGCCATAGCCGCCTTTTCCACCGTCAGTTCACCGCGCAGGTGTTCGGAAATGCATTCATCAAGAAAGGCGCGGGCGACTTTGGTTTTGGTCAGGCATTCAACCAGTTTGAACCGGGTGTTCTGGAACTGGGTCAGCGGGCCACCAAAGGCTTCGCGCTCTTTGCAATAGGCGATGGTGCGCTCCACAGCACCCTCCATCGCGCCGACGGCGCCACAGGCGATGATCAGACGTTCCTGCGGCAGCTGCTGCATCATCTGATAAAAGCCCTTGCCCTCTTCCTGGCCGAGGATGTTTTCTGGTGGGACTTCCACATTGTCGAAGAAGAGCTCAGAGGTGTCTGCTGCGTGCAGACCGATCTTGTCGAGGTTGCGGCCGCGCGAAAAGCCTTCGGCACCGTCGGTTTCCACCGCGACCAGCGACACCCCTTTGGACCCGAGGCTGGGATCGGTCTTGGCCGCCACCAGGATGAGGTTGGCATGCTGGCCATTGGTGATGAAGGTTTTCTGACCCGAAAGCCGATAGGCATTGCCGTCGCGGATTGCCTTGGTCTTGATCCGCTGCACGTCGGACCCGGTGGAGGGTTCAGTCATTGCCAGGGCTCCGACCAGTTCGCCGCTGATCATTTTGGGCAGCCAGCGTTTTTTCTGCTCTTCGGTGCCGTATTCCAGGATGTAGTGGGCGACGATTCCGGAATGGATACCATGTCCCCAGCTGGCCAGATTGGCGCGGCTGCCTTCGATCAGGATTGCGGCCTCATGGCCAAAATCGCCGCCGACGCCGCCGTATTCTTCGGGAATGGAGGGGCAGAGCAGGCCCAGCTCGCCCGCCTGGGTCCAGGTGTCACGGTCCATCATGCCCTGTTTGCGCCAGGTCTCGTATTTGGGCATCCATTCATTGGTGATGAACTGTGCTGTCATATCAGCAAGCATCTGGTGCTCGTCGGTCATCCAGGCGGAACGTGTTTCGCGCGTCATAGTGCTCCCTTTGGCCCATTCTGGCGCTGAAGCGCCGGACCCCTATCTTTTGCGATCCTCCAGCGCGCTGTTGAACAGTCGCAGCCGGTGGCCGAGGTTTTCTTGGTCTGTCACGCTGTCGAAATTTTCAAACAGAAATGACAGGGCTTCGCCTTCGTCCAGCCCTGCCTCGGATGCAAAACGTTTCAGCCGACGGTAGCCATCTTCTGTCATGGCGACGGGAAAGCGGCGGGTCAGGCGAAAACGTTTTGGCATCGGAGGCTCCTTGTTGGTGGTGTCAAAGCCCCCGGGCTGGGGCGGGCCTCCCCTAAGGTTGTCAGGGGAGGCCCGGTTTTTCATATGGATCAGAAGTTTGCCGCATCCAGGGCCATGACTGTATCGGCACCGGTTTCGATCCGGGCCAGATGCAGTTTGGTGGCGGGCAGCCTCCGTGCCATATAGTACCGGCCGGTGGCGATTTTTGTCTCGTAGAACGCCGCGTCAGAGGCCCCAGCATCAAGGCATTCCGTTGCGGCTTTGGCCATCTGCGCCCACATCAGGCCCAGGCAGACATGGCCGAACATATGCATGAAGTCAGTCGATCCTGCGAGGGCATTGTTGGGGTTCTTCATGCCGTTTTGCATGAAATACATGCTGGCGGCCTGCAGGTCCTTCGAGGCGGATTTCAGGGGCGCAATAAAGTCTTTGCTATAGGCTTCGTTCAGATCAGCGTTGTCCTTGCAGAAGGTTTTTACCATCTCAAAGAAACCCATCAGGTGCTTGCCGCCATCAACCGCCAGCTTGCGGCCGACGAGATCCAGCGCCTGAACACCGTTGGCGCCTTCATAGATCTGCGCAATGCGGGCGTCGCGGGTGTACTGGCTCATGCCGTGTTCTTCGATATAGCCGTGGCCGCCAAAGACCTGCTGGGCCTTGACCGTCATGTCATAGCCTTCGTCGGTCAAAAAGCCCTTGATCACCGGCGTCAGCAGTGAAATCAGCCCGTCGGCGTCTTTGTTGCCATCGCGGTGCGCCTGATCGATCAGCCCCGCACCCCAGAGCAGGAAGGCACGGCCGCCTTCAACAAAGCTTTTCTGATCCATGAGAGAGCGGCGGATATCAGGGTGCACGATCAGCGGGTCGGCCGGGCCGTCGGGGTTCTTGGCGCCGGTGACATCGCGGCCCTGCAGCCGGTCTTTGGCGTATTCCACCGCATTCTGGTATGCGGCTTCGGCCTGGCTAACGCCCTGCATGCCAACGCCGATGCGGGCTTCGTTCATCATGGTGAACATGGCGCGCATGCCCTTGTGCAGATCTCCCAGCAGATAGCCGGTGGCCTCATCATAGTTCATCACGCAGGTCGAATTGCCGTGGATGCCCATCTTTTTCTCGATATTGCCTACGGAAACGCCATTGCGTGGCCCCGGTGTGCCATCGTCATTGACCACAAATTTGGGCACGATAAACAGCGACACACCCTTGATGCCTTCGGGGCCACCGGGGATTTTGGCCAGCACCAGGTGGATGATGTTGTCAGCCATGTCGTGATCACCAGCCGAGATAAAGATCTTTTGGCCTGAGACCTTGTAGCTGCCATCATCCTGCGGTTCTGCCTTGGTGCGCATCAGACCAAGATCGGTACCGCAGTGCGGTTCGGTCAGGTTCATGGTGCCGGTCCACTCACACGAGACCATCTTGGGCAGATAGGTGTCTTTTTGCTGATCGGTACCATGTGCCAGGATCGCGGCGGCGGCCCCATGGGTCAGGCCCTGGTACATCACAAAGGCCTGGTTGGCAGAGGAGAACATCTCGCCAACGGCGGTGCCCAGCACATAGGGCATGTTCTGGCCGCCATATTGTTCGGGCATGTCCAGCCCGGTCCAGCCGCCTTCCTTGACCTGTTCAAAGGCCGCTTTGAACCCGGTTGGGGTTGAAACCACGCCATTTTCCAGGCGGCAACCTTCGGTGTCGCCCACGACGTTCAGCGGGTGCAATACCTCGGAACTGATCTTGCCGGCTTCTTCCAGGATGGCGGCGGTGAAGTCGCGTTCCAGATCGTTGTAGCCTGGAGTTGCGGCCTCAGAGACTTTCAAGACGTCATGCAGGATGAACTGGGTGTCTTTGGTGGGGGCTGAATAGACGGTCATTGCGGTCCTCGTGGTGGCAGAGTTCGGGTCAATAGGCCTGCCCGTGCAGGCTGGCGGGGTGCGCGGGGGCGGCCGCTACTCGGCGGCCTCCTGGTCGGATTTCATCGAGGCGATGACTTTTTCGCCCCATTTCAACTGGTCCTGCAATTCTTCGATGGCTTCGTTCAGTTCATCGCGCTGGCGCATCATATCGGCAAGGCGATCACAGGCGATTTCATAGGTGCGCGACAGTTGGGTGATCTGTTGATCGCCGATGTGATACAGATCCAGCAGCTGGCGGATTTCTTCCAGGCTAAAGCCAAAGCGCTTGCCGCGCAGGATCAGCTTTAGCCGGGCACCGTCTCTTTTGGTGAACAGGCGTTTTTGCCCGTCGCGCTGGGGAAACAGCAGCTCTTTGGCCTCATAAAAGCGCAGGGTGCGGGGGGTCACGCCAAAGGCGTCGCACATCTCACGGATCGATTTTGTCTCTTCTTCTGTCATCGTCGTCACTCTTTGTCGGTGCCGGGCGGGGCGGTGGTTTGCCAGTGCAATGCTGGCCAGCGGATCGGCCCCGGGAAACGGGGGGAACCGGCAAGGCCTGCCTGACCAAGCTGGCCCGGGTTGAGGCGATTTACAACATCTTCTTGACGTTAACGTAAGCTGGACGCCGCGTCACTTTCAAAGGTGACGTCACGGTCACCTGTCGTGACGCCTGTTCCGGTTGCGGGCGGTGCTAGAGCGGGCAGCGCGTCGCTTGATCTAGGTCGTCAACCGGACATGACAAAGCAGCGTGCTGCCCGGTTGGGGCGGCACGCTATCCTGGGTCAACATATTGGAAAGGCCCTGTGCAGCAATTGATGCGGCAGGGCGCGCGGATCATCTGCTCGGCCGCGTCTGTTTGGCGCTTACCCTTGGTAGGGCAGCCGGGCGTCAGCTTTGCGACAAAAGGCTTTTGGTGGTGGCGCGTAGGCTGCCCAGCTCATCCAGGGCTTCGTCCAGCTGTTCGCGTTGCTGCTGCAACTCACCCATCTGGTGGTCGGCCATCTCGATGAAAGCCTGCATCTGGGCCTGATTGCCTTCGTTTTCGTAGATCAGCAGCCACTGACGGATCTCCTCCAACTGAAAGCCAAATCGGCGGCCACGTAGAATCAGCTTCATCCGGGCGCGCTCTCGGGCACCGTAAAACCGTGATCGCCCCTCGCGATCGGGTTTCAGCAGTTCAATATACTCATAATATCGCAAGGTTCGCGGCGTAACGTCAAAGGCTGCGCACATTTCCTTGAATGACAATCTTGCTTCGGTCATCCATCATCTCCCTTGCGCGCAACCTATGCACTTGAAATGACCTGTGCAACCTCCCTGCGTGCTGTGGGCTTGCGCTTTGTTTCGAGCGGGGCCACAAATGGGCCAAGTCAGGATAGGAAACAGCCATATGGCAGACAAGACAGATCTCGCGCGTCAGTTCATTCAGGCGATACCGCATGCCAAAGAGCTGGGGATGGTCCTGGAAGAAATTGGCGATGGAACTGCATGTATTTCAATGCCCTACGATGAAAAGCTTATCGGCGATCCGCAAAGCGGGGTCATCGCGGGCGGGGCGGTGTCGGCCTTGATGGATACCTGTTGCGGTGCTGCGGTGATGTGTCACCCTGATGCCCCTGGCGGCACCGCCACCATTGATCTGCGCATCGACTACATGCGCGGTGCCACGCCGGGGCAAAGCATCACCACCCGCGCCACCTGTCATCATATCACCCGCAGCGTTGCTTTTGTGCGGGCGGTGGCCAGCGATGACGATACCGATCGTCCAGTCGCAACCGCTTCTGGTGCCTTTACAGTGGAGAGTGGATTTTGAATCGCCCCCGTCCAGAACCAATCCAGGTGGTCAAGCAGCGGCGCGATGCGGCGCTGAATGCTCTGCTCGACTCCGTGCCCTATATCCGATTTCTCAACGTCACCTTCGATCGTCGCGGCGACGAGCTGACAGCGCAGCTGAACTTTAGCGACAAACACATTGGCAATCCGTTTTTGCCTGCCATTCATGGTGGGGTGACCGCGGCTTTTCTGGAGATCACCGCCACGGTCTCTCTGAATTGGTCGCAGATCTGGAGCAGCATTGAAAACGGTGCCTTGGACCCCGAAGACATGGCGAAGGGCATCCTGCCACGCCAACCGAAGACCATTGATTTTTCCGTGGACTACCTGCGCTCTGGCCTGCCGCGCGATGCCTATGCCCGCGCCACGATCAGCCGCGCCGGGCGGCGCTATGCCTCTGTCCATGTCGAGGCCTGGCAGGATCACAAAGACAAGCTGTTTGCCCAGGCCACCGGCCATTTTCTGATGCCACAAGATAAAGCGGCCAAAAGCTGATGCCAGGGCCAGGTGCGCAGCAAGCCCCCCGAACTGGGTGGTGTCGCGCGTGACCTGACAGATGACAGGAAGGTGCCCGCGAGATGGGTTTGCAACAGGATGACATCACCCATGCGCGGGTGCTGAAAATTGCCCTGCCGATTGTGTTGTCCAATGCCACGGTGCCTATTCTGGGCGCGGTGGATACCGGCGTTGTCGGGCAGATGGGGCAGGCGGCGCCTATTGGCGCGGTGGGCATCGGCGCAGTTATTCTGGCGACGCTTTATTTCATTTTCGGCTTTCTGCGCATGGGCACCACCGGTCTGGTGGCGCAGGCGCGCGGGGCCGGCGACACGGCGGAAACCGGCGCCTTGCTGATGCGCGGCGTCCTGCTGGCTGCGCTTGCTGGGATCACCTTTGTTTCGTTGCAGGGCCTGGTGTTCTGGGGGGCGTTTTCCCTGGCCCCCACCAGTGCCGAGGTCGAAACCCTGGCGCGCGACTATTTGCAGATTCGCATCTGGGGGGCACCTGCGACCATTGCGCTCTTTGCGGTGACGGGCTGGCTGATCGCGGTGGAAAATACCCGTGGCGTCTTTGTGCTGCAGATCTGGATGAATGGGATCAATATCGCCTTGGATCTATGGTTCGTGCTGGGGCTGGACTGGGGCGTCGAAGGCGTCGCCCTTGCCACCCTGATTGCCGAATGGAGCGGCTTGGCGCTGGGGCTCTGGCTGTGTCGTGCCGCCTTTGCCGGGCGGCAATGGTGCGATTGGCCTAGGGTGTTTGATCCGGTGCGGATCCGGCGGATGGCGCAGGTCAATGGGGATATCATGGTGCGCTCGGTGCTGCTGACCGGGTCTTTCACCTGTTTTATGTTTGTCGGGGCCAAATTTGGCGATGTGACGCTGGCGGCCAATCAGGTACTGCTGCAGTTTGTCGAGATCACTGCCTTTGCGCTGGATGGTTTTGCCTTTGCCGCCGAGGCCCTGGTGGGTGGTGCCATAGGCGCAAAGAACCGGGGCAACCTGCGCCGCGCCGCCTTGATTTCCAGTCAATGGGGGATTGTCTGCGCCGTATTGCTGAGCGTAGGTTTTTTTCTGGGCGGCCCCTATCTGATTGACCTGATGGCCACCGCCCCCGAGGTCAGAGCTGAGGGGCGTAGCTATCTGATCTGGGCTGCGGTGCTGCCGCTGATCTCGGTGGCAAGCTACATGTATGACGGCATCTATATCGGCGCGACCTGGACGGGTGATATGCGCCGGGCAATGGTGCAATCGGTGGCCATTTTCATCTTGGTGCTGCTGGCGCTGGTGCCGCTCTGGGGCAATCATGGGCTCTGGGCGGCGCTTTTGGTATTGAACTGTGCCCGCGCTGTGACGCTGGGGCTGCGCTATCCTCGGCTAGAGGCCAGCGTGGCGTCATCTCAGCCTGGCGCGGTGGCCTAGAGCAGCGCATCCAGTGCTTCGGTCGGGCGGCCAATCACCGCCTGTTCGATTGCATTGCCATCCTGCTTGATCGCAATTGGTCGTTCGATCAGGATGGGATGTGCCTGCATGGCCGTCAGGAGGTCTGCTGCGGGGCTGCCCTTGCTCAGGCCCAGCTCTTTGAAGACCTTTTCGCCTGTTCGCATCATTTCGATTACCGATCCCCCAAGGGCGGCATGCAGCGCCTGCAGCTCAGCCAGACTGGGCGGATCCTGCAGATAAAGCCGCACCTCTGGTGTGATCCCCCGGCTTTCAAGCAGCGCAAGACCTGCGCGCGATTTGGAGCAGCGTGGATTATGCCAATAGCGGATCATAGCCAGTCCCCGCGTTTTGTCCCAACCGCAGCAGCAACGCAGTCAAACCCGTCGCAGGCCAGCAAGTGGTCCAGCTCCTGCGCGATCTCAGCCGCCAGCGACAGGCCCCCATAGACCATGGCGGTATAAAGCTGCACCGCCGAAGCCCCGGCGCAGATCTTGGCATAGGCCTGTTCGGCATTGCCGATACCGCCCACGCCAATCAGCGGCACCTGATCCCGCAGTAGATCAGAGAGCTGCGCCAGGACCCGGGTTGAGGCTTCAAACAGTGGCGCGCCGGACAGCCCGCCCGCCTCGGCCCGGTGTGGGCTGTGCAGCCCTTCGCGCGACAGGGTGGTATTGGTGGCAATCACGCCGTCGATACCGGTGTCCAGCGCGACGGCGGCAATGTCTTCGATGCCTGCACGATCCAGATCTGGGGCTATTTTCAGGAAGATCGGCACCCGGCGATCCAGGCTGTCGCGGGTTTCGATCACCCCGTTCAACAGCGCAGAAAGTGCTGCCTTGCCTTGCAGATCCCGCAGTTTTTCTGTGTTGGGCGAGGAAACATTGACCGTCGCAAAATCCAGAAAAGCGCCACAGCGCGCCAGCACCCTGGCAAAATCGGCTGCCCGGTCGTCGCTGTCCTTATTGGCCCCAAGGTTCAGGCCAATTACGCCTGTTTTGGGCCGTTTCGCCAGGCGCTCTGCAATCACCTCCATACCGTCGTTGTTAAAACCAAAGCGATTGATCGCAGCGCGGTCTTCGCTTAGCCGGAACAGGCGTGGCTTGGGGTTGCCCGGCTGTGGGCGCGGTGTGGCAGCGCCGACCTCGATAAAGCCGAACCCGGCCTGGCTCAGCGGTGCCAGCGCCTCGGCGTTTTTGTCAAAACCTGCGGCCAGTCCCACCGGATTGTCCAGCGTGATGCCCGCGATGTCACATTTCAACCGGGGGGATCGTACCGGGCCGGGGCAGGGGGCCAGCCCCGATGTCAGCGCCTTGATCGACAGCCCATGTGCCACTTCCGGATCCAGCTTGTGCAGCGCCTTGAGCGCAAGTTTTTCAGTCAGTTTCATTGATTGGGGTGCTCACGTCATGGCTGGGGGAAAGTGGTGTACACCGTCGATCAGCGGCAGCGGTTTGGCCCAGATCACCTCTGACAGGTGCATCTTGCGGTAAAGATGCGGGAAGTCGTCACCGCCGCGCGAGACCTCCCATTTCAGCGCCTCCCCCAGCGCGTCTGCATCCAGCGCAAGCAGCCAAAGCCCGTCAACACCGGCAAAATGCTTGCTGGCGGTCTCGGCCGCTTGCACCGCGGTGGAAAAGTGAATGAAACCATCGCTCAGGTCGATAGGCGCGCCAAGGGTTTCGCCTTGGGACTGGAAGGCCGACCATTCATCGGCGCGGAGGATTTTATAGATCAGCATGGCGATCTGATGCCCCGCGCCGCCGTTGGAATCAAGCCCGAAGCGACAGTACCGGGCGCAGTAATCCGCCGCAGATCGCCCAACACGTGCCGCGTCGATCGCGCCAAACGTGCAAATATCGTACCGAATGCTGCCTAGGGGGCGGGCCGGGCGTTATTCCCCTTTGACTGGTTGATGCTTTGATCGCACGATTACGGGCAAAGAATAACAACGGGAGCGATACTGATGATGATGCGAATTTTGACCTCGGTCGCGGCCTTGGGCCTGACGGCTGGCATGGCGGCGGCAGAGTATAAACTGACCATTCTGCACACCAATGACTTCCACGCGCGCTTTGAACCGATCAGTAAATATGACAGCGGCTGCCGCGAGGGCGACAACGCCGAGGGCAAGTGCTTTGGCGGATCGGCACGTTTGGTTACCGCCTTGGAAGACGCGCGCGAACGTGCCGACAATGCGATCCTTGTGGATGGGGGCGACCAGTTCCAGGGCTCGCTGTTTTATACCTATTACAAGGGTAAGGTCGCGGCCGAGATGATGAACAAGCTCGGCTATGACGGGATGACCGTTGGCAACCATGAATTTGACGATGGCCCCGAGGTCCTGCGCGGGTTCATGGATGCGGTAGAGTTCCCGGTGTTGATGTCCAATGCGGATGTCTCGGCGGAACCTGCTCTGGCGGATGTCTTGCAAAAATCCACCGTGATTGAACGTGGCGGCGAAAAAATCGGTCTGATTGGCCTGACCCCGGAAGATACCCACGATCTGGCCAGCCCGGGCGCGAATATTTCGTTCTCTGATCCGGTGGCCGCCGTGCAGGCAGAGGTCGACCGGCTGACAGAGATGGGCGTCAACAAGATTATCGTGCTCAGCCATTCCGGCTATAAGGTGGATCAGATCGTGGCGGCGGAGACCACCGGGGTGGATGTGATTGTTGGCGGGCATTCAAATACCTATCTGTCCAATACATCCGAAGATGCGGTTGGTCCCTATCCCACCATGGTCAATGATGTCGCCATCGTGCAGGCCTATGCCTATGGCAAATTCCTGGGCGAGCTGAACGTTACCTTTGACGAGGCTGGAACGGTGACCAAGGCTGCGGGCGAGCCGCTGATCATGGATGGCAATGTGGCCGAGGACAGTGACACCCTGGCGCGCATTGCCGAATTGGCGCAGCCGCTGGATGAAATCCGCAACAAGGTCGTGGCCGAGGCCGCCAGCGCGGTAGAAGGTGATCGCACCATTTGCCGCATTCAGGAATGCGAGATGGGCAATTTGGTGGCGGATGCCATGCTGGATCGGGTCAAGGACCAGGGCGTGACCATAGCCATTGCCAATTCTGGCGGCATTCGCGCCAGCCTGGAACCCGGCGCTGTCACCATGGGCGAGGTGCTGACGGTGTTACCGTTCCAAAACACGCTGTCCACCTTTGAAATCACCGGGGCTGATCTGGTTGCAGCCCTTGAAAATGGCGTCAGCCAGGTGGAAGAGGTCAAAGGCCGCTTTCCCCAGGTTGCCGGGCTGAAGTTCAGCTGGGATGGCACTGTCGCCGCCAATGAGGGCAGGGTGCAAGAGGTTCAGGTCGCCAGCGATGCGGGCTTTGTGCCGCTGGATCCGGCCAAGACCTATCGCGTTGTGACCAACGACTATGTGCGCAAGGGCGGTGACGGCTACAAGATTTTTGCGGGTGACGACAAGAACGCCTATGATTTTGGTCCCGATCTCGCTGATGTTCTGGCCGAATATCTGGCACAGCAAGGCCCCTATCAGGCCTATACGGACGGTCGCATTTCGCAAAAATAGCGTTTCGCGCGCGAAACAGTTGCCTGCTATGCCCCGCCACGATCTTTGATTGGCGGGGCATTCCTTGCAGCGGGTGCGACAGCCTGTATGCGAAATCTTTCTTTTATTCAGCCCGTTCAAAGGATAGGTCAGAGCGCATGTCAAAGCGTTACAAATCGCTGCAGGAATTGTTGGCCCATGGGGCGGACTGCGTCATTGATGTGCGCAGCCCCGCCGAATTTGCCGAGGATCATCTTCCGGGGGCCATCAACCTGCCGGTTCTGGACAACGAAGAACGGGCGCAGGTCGGCACCATCTATGTGCAGGACAGCCCTTTTCGGGCCCGCAAACTTGGCGCGGCACTGGTGTTTCGCAATGCCGCCAATCACATCGAAACCAGCCTCAGCCATCATGACGGCGGTTGGCAACCGCTGGTCTATTGCTGGCGCGGCGGTCAGCGCTCGGGCAGTTTTGCCTGGATGCTGCAACAGATCGGCTGGCGGGCGGAACTGGTCGAGGGCGGGTACCAGACCTATCGCCGCCTGGTGAAGTCTTACCTCTATGATCAGGTGCTGCCGTTTCGGCTGATCGCGCTGGATGGCTATACCGGCAGCGCCAAGACAGAGCTGTTGCAGCGCTGTCAGGCCCTGGGCGCACAGATGCTTGATCTGGAGGGGCTGGCCAAACATCGCGGCTCTTTGCTGGGGGCAATGTCGGATCCACAGCCTAGCCAAAAGGGATTTGAAAGCGCCCTGGCACAGGCGCTGGTGCAGATGGACCCCGCGCGCCCGGTTCTGGTCGAGGCCGAGTCGAGCAAGGTCGGCGCCCGCATCATTCCCCCCAGCCTGTGGCGTGCGATGAAACAGGCCCCCCGGATCGAGGTCAGCGCCCCCAGTGCGGCCCGCTGCCAATATCTGACCCAAGTTTATGATGATATCCTGTCGGATACAAAGCGCTTGCAACAGAAGCTTGGCTATCTGCGGGGGCATCACGCAAATGCGGTTATAGATCACTGGTTTGACCTGATCGCGGCGGGAGATAAGGCCGCGCTGACCCTGGCCCTGATGCAGGATCACTATGATCCTGCCTATCAGAAATCACGCCGTATCAATGGTTTGCCGCCCCTTTCTGAGGTGGGTCTGGGGCAGATGACGCAGGCAGATCTGGACCGCGCCGCGCAACAGATCTGCGATCTGATGGAAGCCCCGGCACAGAGATCTGAAGGCGGCGCTGTCAAACCAGCGTAAGACCGGGCGCACCAGCCTGCAGGCAGCCTATGCGTGCAGCCTCAAAGCCAGCGGCGCGCAGGTCCTGCAGTTTGTCTTCTGCTTCATCCGGGGCAAGCGCGGCCAGCAGCCCGCCGGCTGTTTGCGGATCAAACAGCAGATCAACGTCGGGGCGGTCTGGCAGCTCGGGGGCGAGGGCGCGGTTGTCTTCAAACAGGGAAGAGCGGATACCACGCGCGCTGAGCGTGGCAGCCCCCTGCATCAGTGGCACTGCGGCAAGATCCAGCTGGGCAGCCAGGCCCGAAGCCTCGCAGATCCCCAAGAGATGCCCGGCAAGGCCAAAGCCAGTGACATCCGTCATCGCATGGGCCGAAGCCAGGATCCGGGAGGCCGCGCCCTGGGGCTGGACCATCCGCGCCAAAGCCGCTGCCACCCAGGCGCCCTTGGCCGCGCCCTGCATCTCGGCGGCCATGATCACGCCGGACCCAATAGGCTTGGTCAGGATCAGCACATCGCCAGGCTGCGCCCCGCCCAGGGTCACAGGCGGGCTGTCACACAGGCCCGTGACGGTGAAGCCAATCGACAGCTCATCCCCGAGAGAGGTATGACCGCCGATGATGTCGGCCCCGGCGTCCTGAAATACCTGCGTTGCAGCGCCCATGATTTCCGCCAGGCTGCGCTGTTGCAGCGCCGGGGACAGGCGCGGCAGGATCAGATTGGCAGTGGCCACCTGTGGCGCAGCGGCCATGGCCCAGATATCGCCAAGCGCATGTACCGCGGCAATCCGGGCCATTACCTCAGGGTCGAGCGTCGAGGCGCGCAGATGATCGGTGGTGATCACCTGCCGCGCGCCACCGGTTTGCACCAGTGCAGCGTCGTCGCCGGGCAGCGGCGTCACATCGCTGCGTCGCGGGGCTGCCAGCCCTGTAAGTGCGCCGCGCAGGGCGGCGCGGCCGGCCTTGGCACCACAGCCACCGCACATGGGTTTGTCGCCCAGGATGGCTGGCAGATCATGGGTATGTTCCGGCGGCAGGCTGGCAGGGGGCATCTGGGGCAGGTTGCGAAACTGATCCATAAAGGCCCGGTCGATCCGGTCTTTCCAGTGCCAGACCAGAGCACCGGAAAATTGTAGCCCGATGCGCTCGCCCAGGGCCTCGGCCCTGCCCAGCGAGATCAGCTTTAGATAGTCCTTTTGCGGCTGATATTTGCGCAGCGGATCCTGGGTCAGCTGGGCGCGCAGGTTGTGATAGAGAATGGGGGCCTGGCGTACCGCATAGACCCCGGCCTTGGGGCGCGGCGTCGCGGTCATATGGGCGCAGTCCCCTGCCGCAAAGACACCCGGAACAGAGCTTTGCAGGGTTTCGTCCACCTTGATAAAGCCATCCTGCAGCGCCAGCCCGCTCTGGGCGATCCAGTCCTGCGGGCGGGCACCGGCGGCACCGGTGGTGAAATCCGATAGTACCGTCCGGCCATCTTCCAGCAGGATGCGGTCTGGTTCAATCCGGGCGACCGCAGTGTTTTCTACCAGCGTGACCCTGTGTTCACAAAAGGCGCGCAGCAGGCGCCGGCGCAGATCGGGGCTGGCCTGTCCCAATATCCTGCGGCTGTCGATCAGGCTGGCCTGGCCCAGCCGCCCCTGCTGTGCCAGCGCGTAGGCCATGGCGAGGATCAACTCGGCTCCGGCGACGCCGCCACCAATCACCGCGATATTGGCTGCCGGGCCTGATGCCGCCGCGCGATCCGCCTGCGCCTGGCGGAACTGATCCCAGGTCCGGGCAAATGCACCAAGCGGCTTGGCCGGCAGGCCGTAGCGCGCAAAACCGGGTAGATCGGGCATGTCAGAGGTGATGCCCACATCCAGAGAGGCCAGATCATAGGCAATAGGCGCGCGCCCCGACACCTGCACCTGACGGGCCACTGGATCCATCGCCGTTGCCGCGCCCAGCACCAGCCGGGCCCCGGCAAAGCGCGCCAGTTTTACCAGATCAATATCCAGCTCATCGCGCTGGTAATGGCCGGCCACAAAGCCCGGTAACATGCCGGAATAGGGGGCGCTGGGGCCTGGGTTGATCAGGGTCAGGCGCGCCCCCGCCAGCGGGCGCATCCCCCATTTCAATAGCAACAGAGCATGGGCATGCCCGCCGCCAATCAAAACCACATCTTTGGTTGCTGGTAGAGGGGGGCTATGCATCTGCTTCTGTACCTTTTTGCCTGTGTTGTGCCGCCTGTGTTGTGCCGCCTGTGTCTTGACGCCTCAGTCATGGTGCCTGGATCGGTATCCCCTGCCGGTGCCGCCGTGGGGCGATGTTGGCTCAGTCCTGCTGTGGCTGCGGTTCAATCACGGTATGAGTGGCCCAACTGCTGTCATCTGCGGGGGTGGGCAGGCTGTCCTTTGTTTCATGCCGGTGCAGGTGAACCTTGGCAATAAACAGTGCCGTGACAGGGGCAGTCAGAAACAGGAACAGGGTGATCATCAGTTCATGCAACGAGACAGAGCCTTCGACGGTCAGCCCATGCACCATAGAGGCCAGCAGAACCCCGCCAACGCCCAGCGTCGTGGCCTTGGTCGGCGCATGCAGGCGCGACATCGGATCGTTCAGCTTTAGCAACCCGAAAGAGCCAACAAAGCCAAAGACGCCAGACATAATCAAAAAGCCCGCGATCAGATATTCAAAAATCATGCTCATGGCTGGCTCCTGTTACTCGATGATATTGCCGCGCAGAATAAAGCGCGCATAGGCCACGGTAGAAACAAAGCCGAGCATGGCGATGATCAGGGAGGCCTCGAAATAGACCTCGCTGCCCAGGGAAATCCCATAGAGGATCATCAGTGCCAGCGCGTTGATGAACATAGCATCCAGCGCCAGGATGCGATCAGCAATTTCGGCGGCCGAGATGATCTTCCAAAGGTTCATCAGTATCGCGAGGGCAAAACAGACAAAGGCAAAAAACGTGGCAAAGGCTATCATTCAAAGATCTCCATCAGGCGGCGCTCATAGCGCTGTTTGATCGAATCGCGGACGGCATCCGGGTCGCTGGCATCCAGACAATGCACCAAGAGCGCGTGCCCCTCGGCAGAGACATCCGCCGAAACGGTGCCGGGGGTCATGGTGATGGTTCCGGCCAGTACGGTAATCGCTTCTGGTGTGCGTAGATCCAGCGGCACGGCAACCCAGGCAGGGCTGCGCTTGCTGTTGGGTTTGAAGACCACGATACGCGCCACCACCACATTGGCAACGATAATATCATAGAGAACCAAAAGGATGTAGGCAGCGATCTTCAGCGGTTTCTTCATCCGCATCTGATTGGGCCAATAGGGCTGGGTCAGAAAGGGGATCCCAATCCCCAGCAAAAAGCCGAAGACCAGGGAATTCAGCGTCCAGGTGCTGGTCAACAGCACCCAGGCAATGGTCAAGAGAAGGGTCAGGATCGGATGCGGCACCAGCCGACGTAGCAGTTTCATGGCGTCACCTCTCCGAGTACGGCCCTGATATAGGCTTCAGGTGCAAACAACTGGGCCGCCGTGGCCTCGGCGTAATGGCTGGCGGGGCCTGCAAAAATGGTCAGCGCCACCAATCCTGTCAGCAGGGCGAAACAGGCGACAAAGGGCAGGGCAGCTGCATGCTCTGTCGGCGCCGTCTCGTCATGCGCGTCGCTGTCGTGGTCCTCAGCAGGATCGACCTCTGTCTCCGTGATGCTATGGCTTTTCCAGAACAACAGGCTGCCAGCCCGTGCCATGCCTAGAATGGTCACCAAAGATCCGATCAGAATAGTACCCCAGATCCACCAGACCAGATCATGGTCGCGGGCGGCATCCAGCACCAGGAGTTTCCCCAGAAAACCCGAGATCGGCGGCATCCCTGCCAGGGCGATGGCTCCGGTAAAGAACAGCACCGCAATCAGCCCGCTTTGTGGCATCACCGGTTGGGCGGTGATCTCGATACCCTGGCGTTCGGTTACCAGATCAGCAACCAGAAACAAGAAGGCCGCAGCCAGGGTCGAATGCACGGTATAATACAGCGCTGCCGTAACCCCTTCTGGGGTGAAGAGCGCAATGGAGGTCAGCAGGGTGCCCATAGAGGTAATGGCACCAAAGGCCACCAGCCGCCCCATCCGGTAAGACCCCAGCACACCAATGGCGCCAATCATCAGGGTGATCAGTGCTGCGGGCATCAGCCAGGCCCCTGCCAGCCCCTCGGTCAGCGCCAGGTCGGGGCCAAAGACCAGCGTATACATCCGCAGGATCGCATAGGCACCGACCTTGGTCATAATCGCAAACAGCGCCGCAATCGGCAGTGGCGCATTGGCATAAGAGGCCGGCAGCCAGAAATGCAGCGGAATTACTGCGGCCTTGATGGCAAAGACCAGCAGCAGCATCACCGCGCCAACCCGCAACAGGGCGCTGTCTTGGGCAGGAATTTCCGCCACCCGCACCGCCAGATCCGCCATGTTCAGCGTGCCTGTCACCGCATAAAGCGTGCCCAGAGCAAAGAGGAACAGCGTCGATCCCAAGAGGTTGTAGACCACATATTGCACGCCCGCCTGAAACCGGCGGGTGCCGCCCGAATGGATCATCAACCCATAGGATGCGATCAGCAGAACCTCGAAGAAGACAAACAGGTTAAAGGCGTCTCCGGTGAGGAAGGCGCCGATGATGCCCATCAGCTGAAACTGGAACAATGCATGGAAGTTGGCGCCGCGCTTGTCCCAGCCCGAGCCGATGACATAGAGGTTGACCACCAGCGCCAGCACTGAGGTCAGCAAGACCATCATCGCCGACAGACGATCCAGCACCAGCACGATACCAAAAGGTGCGGACCAGTTTCCCAGCTCATAGACCTGAATTTCACCGCTAGAGGCCTGCGCCGCCAGCACCAGTGAAATCGCCACCAGCAGCACGGTGCTGGCCAGCGAGAAGATCCGCATCAGGTCAAGATGGTGACGCACCACCATGATGATAAAGGGGCCAACCAGGGCCGGCAGCACAACCGGTGCAATCAGGAAATGGTTCATGCGTCTTCCCCTTCATCTTCGGGGTGGTGTGGCATATCGATCAGGTCATCGCGCGCCGACAGATAGGCGGCCAGGGCGATCATCACCACCACGGCTGTCATGCCAAAGGAAATCACGATTGCGGTCAGCACCAGCGCTTGCGGCAGCGGATCCGTATAGGCGACATCGGCGTATTTGTTCAGAATGGGGGGCGCATTGACCATCAGGCGGCCCGTGGCAAAGAGGAAAATGTTCACCCCATATGTCAGCAGTGACAGGCCAAGGATAACCGGAAAGGTGCGCCGCCGCAGGATCAGGTAGATCCCGGCTGCTGTCAGCAGCCCGACGGCAGAAGCCACCAGGAATTCGATGCTCAAGGGGATCATCTCGTTACACCTCGCCTTTTATGCTTTGATCATGCGGGCCGGGTGGATGCAGGCCAGGGTGCTGCCCCGGAGTCTGCGCCTGCATCTGAGCCTGTTCCAGATCGTCACGGGCGGGGTTGATATCCATCGCGTGTTCAGACGAAATCCCCGGTTGCCAGGCAAAGCGTGCCAGGCTCTCCAGCGCCAGGAGGACTGCGCCAACCACCGCAAGAAAAACGCCCAAGTCAAACAAGGCGGCAGTGGCCCATTCAAATTCCTCCAGCGGGGGCCAGTGGATATAGCCAAAGGCACTGGTCAGGAAGGGCACACCGCCAAACCAGGAACCAAGCCCGGTGGCCGCCGCAATCAGCACCCCCGACCCGATGGTGCCATGGTAGAACATCCGCTGTCGTTCCGAGGCCCAGCTAAAGCCGGAGGCCATATACTGCATCAGCAGGGCAATGGCCGTGATCAGCCCGGCGATAAAGCCGCCGCCCGGCAAGTTGTGGCCGCGGAAGAAGATATAGGCCGCCACCATCAGGGCCAGCGGCATCATCACCCGTGTGGCAACAACCATCATCATTGGATGGGCATCACCGGCCTGCGGCATGTCGGGTTTACGATTGAGCAGATAGGCGCGCACCCGCGAGCCCAGCACGGCTTCGGTCAGGGCATAGATCACCAGCGCAGCAATGCCGAGAACGATGATCTCGCCGAAGGTGTCATAGCCACGGAAATCTACCAGAATGACATTCACCACATTGGTGCCGCCGCCGCCTTTGTAGGAATTGGCCAGGTGGAATTCAGAGATGCTCGGCATCGCAAAGTCCCGCAGCATCAACATATAGATCAGCGTCGCCGCACCCAGCCCGGCAATCACCGCAATCCCACCATCGCGCAGCCGCACCCAAAGCGGCGATTCAATGGGGCTATCCTTGGGCATGAAGTTCAGCGCCAAGAGCAGCAGGATCATTGTCACGACCTCAACCGACAGCTGGGTCAGGGCAAGATCGGGCGCTGACAGATAGTTGAACCCCAGCGATACAACCAGTCCCACCACCCCGATCAGCACCAGTGAAAGCTGCCGCTGTCGGTGTTTGGCAACCACGGCAAGGGTGGCGACAATCAGGCAGAACCAGGCGATCAGGGCAATCGGGCCCTCTGCTTGCGCCAGGCGCGTCGGCGCAGTGATCGTGCCACTGGAATAGGCGTAATAGCTTAGCGCGATGATAAACAGCATCATCACAAAGGCATAGCGGGTGATCGCCCCATTGTGCAGCCCATCGGTGATAAGTTGCGACAGCTTGGTCAAGCCGCGCATCAGGCGGTCAAAGATCTGTTTTGCCTCGGGGCGCGACGCGGCGTTCCAGGCCGCCATCAGCGGGCGATGCAGCAGCAATAGCACCAGCCCACCAATGCTCGCGGCCAATGACATATAGAGCGCAGGCGTCAGCCCATGCCAGAGTTTCAGCGAATAATAGGGCAGTTCGGCGCCGCCAATCACCGCGCCCGCAGCAATCGCCACAAGCGGGCCGACCAATGTGGCCGAAAACAGCCCGATCAGCACCACCAGGGTCATCAGCAGTGCGGGCCCGGCCCACATGCCAAACCCCGGATCATGTGGCTGGGCGGGGTAGTCATTGCGCGGCTGGCCCAGAAAGACATGGCCAATAAAGCGAAAGGAATAGGCTGCCGAGAACAGCGCCGCCACCAGCGCCAGACCCGGAACCAGATAGGCAGAGCTGCCCCAATGGGTGTGAACGGTTTCTTCCAGCATCATTTCCTTGGACAGGAAGCCGTTGAAGGGCGGGATCCCGGCCATGGACAGGGCGGCCACTATGGCGACGGTAGCGGTGACCGGCATCAGATGGCGCAAGCCCCCAAGTCGTTTGATGTCGCGGGTATGGGTCTCGTGGTCGACAATACCTGCCGACATGAACAGCGCCGCCTTGAAGGTGGCATGATTGATGATGTGAAACACCGCCGTTACCGCAGCGATCTTGGTGCCAAAGCCCAACAGCATGGTGATCAGCCCCAGATGGGACACGGTTGAAAAGGCCAGCAGCGCCTTCAGATCATCCTTGAACAGGGCAATCACAGCGCCCAGCAACATGGTCACCAGACCGGTGGTGGCGACGATATAGAACCATTCGGGTGTGCCCGCCAGCACCGGCCAGAGCCGCGCCATCAGGAAAATTCCCGCTTTCACCATGGTTGCCGAATGCAGATAGGCAGAAACTGGGGTTGGCGCTGCCATTGCGTGCGGCAGCCAGAAGTGAAAGGGAAACTGCGCCGATTTGGTGAAACAGCCCAGCAGGATCAGCACCAGGGCGGGCAGATACATCGGAGAGGCCTGGATCAGCTCCTTGTTTTGCAAGATCACACTCAAGTCATATGACCCGGTGATATTGCCAAGGATCATCATGCCACCAATCATCGCCAGCCCGCCAGACCCGGTCACCGCCAGCGCCATGCGCGCGCCTTGGCGTCCCTCTGGCAGATGCTTCCAATAGCCGATCAGCAAAAAGGAGGACAGCGAGGTGAGTTCCCAGAACACCAGCAACAGAAGAATGTTGTCGGACAGGGTAATGCCGACCATCGCCCCCTGGAACAGCAAGAGATAGGTGTAGAACTGGCCCATCGGGTCTTCGCGCGAGAGATAGAACCGCGCATAGAGAATGATCAAAAGACCAATGCCCAGAATCATGCTGGCAAAGAGAAAGCCAAGGCCATCAAGAAAGAAATTGGCATTCAGCCCCAGTGCTGGCAGCCAGTCGACGCCCACCTGAATGACCTCGCCGCGAAAAATGGCTGGCGCGTGTAGCAACAGCCCGGCAAAGGCGAGAAAAGTAGTCAGACCCGCAGCCGAGGCCGAGGCATTGCGCCCGGCACGGATCAACAAGGCGGGGAAGACCGCCCCAAGAAACGGCAGGGCCGCAATCAAAAACAGGGACACGAGCAGTTCTCCTGGCTGGGCTTAGGTTATCAAACGCCTAAGCAATTTTTCGCAACTGTTCCAGCCCCACGACCCTGTAAGTGTTTCAAGAGTGAGGTTTTGTAGCTTTTGTGGATCGCATGTAGGCAGGCCCGTGGCGGATTTTTACTCTCCTTGGAATTTTTTTTGCATAGGGTGCAAGATTTTGTGGCTCGTCCCACTGCGCAGTCGCTGCTGGGGTTCTGCGACGGTGTCGTGGGTGAACCCGGCCAGTGTGCCGCCAGTGACGCGAAGGTGAACAGCCCAAGGCCATGCCAGGGCTGATCGCGCTGGGCAAAGCTGATATAAGCCGTAAAATTCAGCGCGAGACGCGGCGGGGTTTCGTCATGGGTTTTCTTCAGATTGCACCGGGGTGATATGCGCGATCAAAACGCAAATGACAGCCGACCACAGGAACCGGTACCGTCCAGCCCGCCATCGCGGCGCCGGGTGTTGCGGGGTGTTGTGGGCGCAGGGGCGCTCTTGGGGGTGGTTGCGGCAGGTGGTGGAATCTGGCGGTGGCGGTTGCAGCCTGTCGCCCATGATCAGCCGCGCT
Source organism: Pseudophaeobacter sp. (assembly GCF_048267565.1). Lineage (NCBI taxonomy): Bacteria > Pseudomonadati > Pseudomonadota > Alphaproteobacteria > Rhodobacterales > Roseobacteraceae > Pseudophaeobacter > Pseudophaeobacter sp. The sequence goes on from NZ_JBLWXG010000001.1 coordinate 50,534, forward strand.
TGTCCCCGGCCGAGGCGCACGCCGCAGCGCAGGCAGGCCAGATCACCCTGGTGGATATTCGCAGCCCGGAGGAATGGCACCAAACAGGGGTGGCAGTCGGCGCGATGCCAATCGATATGCGCCGTGTCGACTTTGTCGCGGCGCTGGATCAGGCTCTGGCCGGGGATCGCGCCGCCCCCGTTGCGCTGATCTGCGCCCGTGGCGTGCGTTCCGCCCGCATGACGCTGGACCTGGCAGCGGCAGGGTTTCCGGGCGTGATCGACGTGCCGCAGGGCATGTTGGGATCCGCCGATGGCCCCGGCTGGATTGCTGCGCAGCTGCCGGTGGTGCCATGGCAGGATTAGGGTGCAAAAATCGCCAGCTTGGGCGGTTGATTGCAAAACTGGCGCTGGCGCTGGTGCCAGCCGTGTTTGCCTGGCCCGCTGCGGCCCAGGCAGGCTGCGGGACAGCGGGCACCGAAGCCTGCCAGATCGCACAGGGCAGTTACCATGTTGTCCTGCCGCGGACTGGCGTCGCTGCGCCACCGTCGCCTGTGCGTGCTGGTGCGGCGCCGCGCAGACCTGCGGTAATGTTCTTGCATGGCTATGGCGGCTCTGGCGCAGGGGCGCTGCGCAATCAAACACTGGTCGGGGCGCTGACGGCGCGCGGCTATGCGGTGATCGCGCCGGATGCACTGTCGCGCGGCGTGGGCCGCCCCCGCTCTTGGACGTTTTTTCCGGGTTGGCAGGGGCGCGACGAGGTGGGGTTTTTGCAGCAGGTGGCCCAGGATGCGGCCGATCGCTTTGATCTGGACCGCCAGGCGATGGTGCTGGCCGGATTTTCCGCCGGGGGCTTCATGGTGTCCTATCTGGCCTGCGACAGCCCCGATGCCTTTGCCGCCTATGCGCCGGTCGCGGGCGGTTTTTGGCGCCCACAGCCGGACCACTGCGCCGGGCCTGTACGGCTGTTTCACAGCCATGGCTGGACCGACGCCGTGGTGCCGCTGGAGGGGCGGTTTCTGGGGGGTGGCCGGTTTCAGCAAGGCGATATTTTTGCCGGGCTTGCGCTGTGGCGTCAGACCAATGGCTGCCAGGAGCAGGCCCCAGCGCAGCGCTCGCGCGAGGGCGCGGTGCTGCGCCGTCGCTGGGACTGTGCCCCTGGCGCAGACATCGAATTCGTCCTGTTCCCCGAAGGCCACCAGGTGCCTGCGGCCTGGGCCGGCTGGCTGCTGGACTGGTTTGAGGCAGGGCGGATTGATCCGGCCAAACCCCAGCAGGCCTTGGGCAGGACAGACTGACGCGCCGCCTAGCTCGTGGCCTTTTTGATCGCCTCCAGAAGCTGCGACCTGCGTACGGGTTTCATCAAGCGAATATCCTCGGGGCGCAAACCATTGCCATGCACCGTGGCTTCGCTGGCATAGCCAGACATGAACACCACCGGCAGATCCGGTCGCAGTTGCCGCAGATCACGGGCCAGTGCCGGGCCGTGCCGCGAGCCGGGCATCACGATATCCGTCAGCAAGACGTCGATATCGTTGTTGGCCTCGAATAGGGCATAGGCATCGTCGCCCGACTTGGCAGCGATGACATCGTAGCCCGCCTTGGTCAGGGTGGCGACGATGATGTCCAGAACCTGTTCCTGATCTTCGGCAACCAGAACGCGCGTTTCTCCTGTCGGGATGGGGGCGGTGTGGGGCATGGTTTCTTGGCTCCCTTCGTTGTCGCTGCCAAGCGCTTTGAAATACAGCTTGAAAGTGGTGCCGACGCCGGGTTCTGAATAGACCCGCACGGTGCCGCCGGATTGCTGCATAAAGCCCATTACCATGGACAGGCCAAGCCCGGTGCCTCTGCCTGGCGATTTCGTGGTGAAAAAGGGGTCAAAAACGGTGTCGAGATGCTCTTGGGGAATGCCCGTGCCGGTATCGCTGACCGCCAGCATCACGTAGCGGCCGGGCGACAGGTCCTCTTGGCGGGAGCTGATGTAATCCTCGTCGATCCTGACATTGGCGGTTTCAATGGTCACCCGGCCACCATCGGGCATTGCGTCATGGGCGTTCAGCAAAAGGTTGAGCAGGGCGCTTTCTGTCGAGCTGGGGTCCGCCTTGACCTGCCAGAGACCAGCCAGCAAGGAGGTTTCCATCGCGACAGAGGCAGGCAGGGTACGACCGGCCCAGTTTTTCGTGCTGCGAATGATCTTGTTCAGATCCAGCTCTGCTGGGGCCAGCGGCGATTTGCGGGCAAAGGCGAGCATATTCTTGGTCAGATCAGCACCGTGCAGCGCAGCGTCGATGCCGGCGTCGATCAATGAAATTTGATCAACCTCTGTGATATTTTCGCGCAACAGCTCTAGGTTTCCCACAATAACGGCAAGCAAATTGTTGAAATCATGGGCAATTCCGCCGGTCAGCTGGCCTACGGATTCCAGTTTGTGTGAGGCCGCCAATTGCAGCAGAAGGTTTTCGCGTTCCTGTGCCTCGGCGCGGCGCTTGGATATGTCGACAATGGTGCCGCGGATCAGCATCTGATCTGCAGAGGGCAATTGGGCCAGGGTAACCTCGCAGTCCAGCGGCTCTCCCTTGGCGTTGAGATGCAGCCATTCAAATACCGGGTATGTGCCATTGATGGCCTGTTTCAGGTATCTTTCCATCAAGTCCTTGGAGGGGGTGCCACAGGGCTGCAGTGGCGGGCTCAGCTGCCAGAGGGTTTTCTCGCCGACCAACTGATCGCTGGAATACTGAAACAGTGTCTCTGCAGCTGGGTTTACCTCGACCAGGCAGTTGGCCTCTGCATCGAGTACAACGATGCTTTCGGGGGCGTGCTGCATCATGGTCAGTAGGCGGCGTTCTTTCAGGTGGCCTTCTTGCGCGCGGTGCTGATGTTCGTCAATGCGCGCAGAAAGGCTATCCAGTGCCGATAGCCAGGTCCACATTCCTTGAAAGACCAGAATGGCGCCAAGCCCCATGAACCCCAGGGCAAGGAGCATGGCAATCGGGTGATCTGGCGGCTGTGGCTGTGGTGTCGCCCGCCAGATACCTTGCAGGATCGGTACCAGCGCAGAAAGCGTCATCAAGACCCCGCCAATGATCACAACCCGCAGTCCAGCGTGTTGCATGGACAGGCGCCTTGACGCAAAGAGGAGGGCGCCGATGATGCTTAGCCCCGCTATAAAGGGAATAAGATCCAAGCTCAGATGGGGGCTCAGTGGACGATCCTCCGGGAAATGGCTACGTGGCCGATGCTTTGCACGAGGTTAGGTGAAGCGCATCAGGGTTGCAAGATTATCGCTTTTTCTAGTTTATGGCGTGTACGGGAGGGGCTATTCTGCGGGGTGCTGGCGTTGCATATCGAGATAGCGCTTGAAGCTGCGGCGATAGCGGTCGGCGGCGCGGGTGATCTGCGGTTCGGCATAGACCACAGGGGTCGCCATCCATCCGCGCCGTGAGGTCCCCGCACGCCAGCCAGAGAGCGCCGACAAGGGCACCGCCAGCACCAGTGACAGCGCAATTGGCAGCAGCCATAGCGATACAAACCCGGCCAGGATACCGCCAGAGAGTGCAAATCCGCTTAGGGTTTCAAGCGCGTGGCAGATCAGCAGATGACGCAGCCCATAGTGCCCGCCTTCGCGCGCCTGGGCTGACCAGCCCCGCTGAATGCCAAAGGTGGTGCGCAGCACCGCAATCATCTGCTGTACCATCAGAATAGGGGCATAAAGCACCGCCAACAGGATCTCGCAGAGGGTTGAAAGCGCAAAGCGCGCCGGGCCGCCGTACTGATCAAGCCGACGACCGGTCATTGCCAGTGCCAGCACCGCCAGCAGTTTGGGGGCCAGCAACATGGCATAGATCAGCAAAATCACCAGAACGTGGCGGGGTTCTGACATATCGGGCCAAGAGGGGCGCGAAGGATTTGTGATGCTGAAATAGTGGATCACCGAGCGGTCTTCGCCCAGACCGATCAGCGCCCAGATCACCAAGAGCGCAAACCAGATTGGCGCCATCAGATAGCCAATGGCCCCGTGCAGCAGGTGAAACCGCGACATGGCGAAAAAGCCACGCGCGCCCAGCAGGTTCAGGTGTTGCAGATTGCCCTGGCACCAGCGGCGATCTCGCAGGATGTGGTCGACCAGGGTGGCGGGCGTTTCCTCATAAGATCCCCCCAGGCGTGGCAAGAACCGCACCCGCCAGCCGGCCCGGCGCAACAGGCCTGCCTCGACAAAATCATGGCTCATGATCAGGTGTTCACGCCCGCTAAGCCGCGAACGCAGCTTGGGCAGGCCGGCACAGGCGGCAAAGGCGCGGGTGCGCAGAATGGCGTTGTGGCCCCAATAGTTGCCTTCATGCCCGGTCCAGCGGGCCAGCCCTTCGGCCAGGGCAAGCCCATAAACGCCATTGGCAAATTGCTGCATCCGGCCAAAAATGGACTGGGCGCCGATCAGCTGCGGAAAACTCTGGATCAGCCCGGCGCAGGGATCGCGTGACAGCGCATCGGTCAGCCGGGCAATGGCGCGGCCGGTCATAAGGCTGTCGGCGTCCAGCACCAGCATGGCCTCATATCCCGCGCCCCAGTGCCGCAGCCAGTTGCTGATATTGCCGACCTTGCGCCCGGTATTGCGGGCCCGGCGGCGATAGTACAGTGCCGTCCCAGGTGGCAGGTCGGCACGCAAGGCCTCAACGCTCAGCCGTTCCTGGGCGGCCAATTCCTCATCGCGGGTATCTGACAGGATGAACATGGCATAGCTATGGGCTCCGTCGACGCGGCTCAGCTCTTCCAGCATTGCCCGTACATTGCCCAGCACATACCAGGGGCTTTCGTTGTAGACGGGCACCAAAAGCGCCACCTGCATTGGTGTCACCTGGCCTGTGGGGCGGCTGCGGTCACGTTGCGACAGCGAATACAGTCCCAGGATCACGGTCGAGACCGAAAAACAGATCCAGAAGAAATTAAAGGCAATCAGCGCCAGCAGCAGCAGTTCAAGCCCCATAAAGCCGCCGATGGCAAACCAGCCCTGCATCACCCAGGTCAGCGCTGCCGTGGCCAGCATGGCGGGCGAAAAGGCCAGAATGCGCCAGAGAGCCACCTGGGGGCGCGGCGCGCCCTGCGGCGCCTGCCGGTCCTGAAATGGCGCGGTGAAATCCTGCTCGGGCATCTCCATTGGCATCACGGGGGGCATCAGGTCTGTGCCCCTCGTGTCTTGCACGCCCTCTGCGCACCCTGTGGCCAGATGGTCTGCGAGAGGGGCCGCAGGCAGCGACATGGTTGGATCAGGCAACTGGGTCATGCGGTCCACCGATAGAGCCAGATTTCACTGGCGGCTTGCCCGTTGCGACGCAACTGCAGCCGCAGTTCGACATGATTTTTCGCATTGGGCGTAAAGCTGAAGGCAAGGCGCAGCCCGCCAGTGCCTGGGTTGCGCTGCAACACGCCGGGGGTGGTTTCCACATCGGGCGAGGACAGATGCACCTCTATCTCTTCCGGGTCGCCCGCCAACAGCGGGTGGGCTGCAAAATCCACCGTCATCAACCGTCCGGGATCGCCAAATATGCGGGCGCCCGCTGCCGTGTCGATAACGCGTGCCAGGGGGGGCATAGGCGCGGCTGCCGTGGTGTCTGGCATGGGGGTGTCGGGTTCTTCCCCCCAGAAAAGCCGATAGGCCAGCGCCAGCTCTTGCCCGGCTTTGACCGGGGCGTCTGGACGCCAATAGGCGACGATATTGTCGTAGATTTCCTTGTCAGCCGGGATTTCCACCAGGGTGACCGCCCCCTTGCCCCAACGACCCTTGGGTTCCACCCAAAGACCGGGGCGGCGGTGGTAGTTGGCTTCGAGATCCTCAAAATCCTGCAGGTGGCGGCTGCGTTGCATCAGGCCAAAACCGCGTGGATCGGAATCCACGAAAGAGGAAACCTGCAAATGGGTGGGGTTGGCCAGCGGTCGCCAGAGGGTCTCTGCGTTGCCGTTGTGGATCAACAGCCCGTCACTGTCGTGCACATTGGGGCGGAAATCATCAAACCGGTGGCGATTGGTGCGATCGAACAAAAACATAGAGGTCAGCGGCGCCAGCCCCATATGCGGCAGGTCGGCGCGGGCAAAGAGCTGGGCCTCGACATCCATGATCGTGGTGGTGCCGGGGGTGATGCGAAAGTGATACGCCCCGGTCACGGATGGGGAATCCATCAGCGCATGCACCACCATATGGGGCTGCCCGGGCGCTGGGGCTTCCAGCCAGAATTCCACAAAATCGGGGAATTCTTCGCCCATGGCGTCTGCGGTTTTCAGCGCCAATCCCCGCGCCGATAGGCCATAGGTCTGGCCGATCCCGATGGCGCGGAAATAGCTGGCCCCTTGAAAGACGCAGAATTCGCTTTTCTTGTCGGGCTGATCCAGCGTGGTGCGCAGTCGCAGGCCGCTATAGCCCAGGGTCTCTGCCTGGCTGAGCGGCGGCGCGATTTCTCCGCGGTCAAACAGGCCCATGTCAAAGCCGACCCGGCGCGCCAGGCCTTCTTCGACCGTATTGATCTGCACGGCCTGGCGGAAATATAGACCCGGCAGGAACAGATCGACATTGTAGCTGCGCGCTGTATTCGCCCAGATCGCCCGCTTGGTGCGGAACCGGTGGGCCTTGTATTGATCATAGGTGAGATCCTGCCAGTCCTGCGGCACCTCGGGGCGCGGGCGATAGGGCTGCTGGGCCAAGTTGCGCGCGCGCGCTACCAGCTGATCACGGTGAAAGGGCGTCGGGTCGGGTGCCGCTTGGGCCGCTGTTGGCAGGGGCGAAAGCAGGGTGCTGCTGAGGGCGGTCCCCAGAAAGCTGCGACGGGTGAATGGGGTCATCGCTTGGCTCTCCAGGGGTGGGATTTGAACCATCCGGCGCCATAGGCGCAGGCAATGATCAGGGCAAAGCCCGCAAGATTGGCCAGCGCGGTGATCAGGATGCCGCGATCTGTCTGATCCAGAGCAAAGCCGATCAGCCGGGCCAGCGCCATGGAAAACACAAAAACCGCAAGGCTTTGCTGGCCGACCTTGCTGATGATGCCGAGCAGCCCTGCCCAGAGCCGCGCCCCAAGGCTGTGGCCCGAGGCAATAAGGCGCTTGCCGCCTTCTCCTGCCAGAAGCCAGCCCAGATAGGCCAGGGCGAGGAAATGTGCATAGCGCAGCAGGCCAAAATCGGTCTTTTCGCGCCACTGCGCGCTCGCGGCCCACCAGGGGCGGATGGCGTCAGCCAGATCACCATTGGCGGCATCCAGCCACAAGAATACCTTCCAGGAGCCAAGCGGCGCTGACAGGATCAAGAAGGCCGCGGCGACACCTCCAAGCAGCGCCGAGGCCGGTGGGGGCGGCAGCCAGCCCTTCATGAAGGCAAAGCCAGTGAAAAACAAAAGCTGCCAGCCAAGTGGGTTGAAGAACCACTCGCGTTGGGACCATGGCTCTGCCGGGAAGGACAGCCCATCCGGCCCCAGACCGATCAGATAGGGATTTGCCGCCAGCCAGAGCAGCACAGAACACAGCGCAACCAGCCAAAGCTGACCGCGCGCCAGCCCCATCATCAATGGCAGCAGGGCCAGCACGCCCAGATACATTGGCAGAATGTCAAAGTAGTTCGGCACATAGGTCAGGGTGAACAGACCAACCAGCTGCTGTGCGGGATCGTCAAAGAAATGCTGCAGGTTCAGACTGTTGATATAGCTTTTGTCAAAGCTGCCATAGGTGTCCAGCGCTGCCATGGTCATGGCGACAAAGAAGAACAACCCGATATGGGCCCAGAACACCTGCCAGCAGCGGAACAGCACGCGGGCGCTGCCCAGGGCCCAGCCCTTTCGCGCGTAGGAACCGCCAAAGGCAATGGCCGAGGCCATGCCAGAGCAGAAGACAAAGATCTCTGTTGCATCGGAAAAGCCAAACCGCGCCGGGATCCATCCGGTCCAGCGGTTGCCCGGAATATGGGCTGCCAGGATGATGAACATGGCGATGCCGCGATAAAAATCCAGCCTGGGGTCGCGCGTGCGAAGGGCTGCGGAAGCAGAAGAGATTGCCGGGGATGCAGCCTGGTTGGCTGCTGGTGCCGCGTTTTCTGCCCCTGCATTTTTCGGGGAGGAGGGAAAAGGCGAAATCTCCGCCATTGGGTTATTCCTTGTTGATTTTCAAGCGCGTGTGTGAGGTTCTTTTCGCATCTTGAAAAGGGCTATTCAGCGGGCACGGAGTGTCGGGGCGACAGTGATGGCGTCTTCCTGCCGAACGGGTGGCATCTTCCCGCCGAATTCAGCCTCTGGTTGTGTTTCCGCGCCGTGCTCTGTGTCACTGCGCGCGGCAGCAATCAGGGCGCGCCGGGCCAGGGCATAGTTGTCGTCGTTCCCGCCGCGTTTTGCACGCCGATCGTTCAGGATGTGCTCTACCGTATCAAAGGCGCCGCAGCGCAGGCCCGCGTCGATGGTCATACGCTCAAACACATCGCGCTGGGCATGGCTGCCCCCGGCCAGGTGCAGGCTGGCGCGTACGCCGGACAGATGCGCAAAGGCCTGTGTATAGTTGCCCTCGCCAAAGGCCTCTAGCCCCAGTGCTGCGCCACAGCCTGGAGTGGCCATCCGCTGCTGGGCCTCTGTGTCGCGCTGCCGGGCATCGGCGTGGATACGCAGGATCAGGCGGCGGGATTCCGTCTTGTGGTCGGGGCCTGCCAGGGCCATCAGATAGTGCAGATCGGCAAAGATCAGGCTGCCGTCTTCGGTGCGGTTGGCGCAAAGTTCCGAGAGCTCTTGCCAGCGGTTGCCAACAGCGACGCCTTCCAGCTCCAGCCGCATCAACAGCGAGGTGGCATTGGAAATATCGCGGTAGTCATCGGTTTTATCTTTGCGCACCTCGGTATCATAAAGCGCCAGCGCCTGGTCGGTCTGCCCCAGATCAAGATGCATCAATGCCTTGTGCCACCAAACATGGTAGCGGAAATTGTTGCAATGGGCCCAGGCCTGTTCGCGACCGTTCAGCCAGCGCAGCCCGGCAGAGGCATCCCCTGTCATATCATGCACATGGGCCACCGCATGCAGCCCCCAGGCATCATCCGGGGCCAGCCATAGTGCCTGACGCCCGGTGATCCCGGCGCGCTCATAGGCGCCGGTTTCCTCAAGCGCAAAGGCATGGCAGCCCAAGAGATAGCCGCGACCTGCGTGATCGGGCGCATAGGCGGGCAGCACCCGTTCGACCGAAGCCCGCATGCCCTTGGCATCGCCCAGAATAAAACGGATCCCATGGCTGAGCTTCATCGCCAGGCTGTCGCAGGGATCCACTGCCAGCACCTGTTCCATCCGCTCTATCGCGCGAGAGGGCCGGCCATCCAGCCAAGCGGCGAGGGCCTCAATATATTTACGTTCCCGCGGCAGGGCCGCGTCATAGCCCAGTTGCGCGGCCTGTAGTGCGTCCTGCGTCATGGGCAGCAATTCACTGCGGCCCAGCATCAGCAGCGAAATACCCTTGATCGCCTGGGCCAGGGCAAAATCCGGCGCCGTGTTGAGCAGCGCGCCAAGGTGATCGGCCGTGCTGGCCGAATGCGCCAGAACCCCCATTTGCACCGCGTCCCAGTGTTGCTGGCTGATCGCGCAGCTTAGGCTGGTTTCCTGTCCGAAGATATCTTGCGTCATTGGGGGTCCATTCTCTGCCGGGGTGCGCAAACCGCACTGGGGTATGCAGAGGTTAAACCAGCAGACAGGTCCAAGCGACGCTGCTCTCGCTTTGGTGATTAAGCGTGTGCAAATCTTGGCCTATGGTGGAATTCTCCCGCAAGAATAGGCGGTTTTTCAGGCTGTTTGACGCTAGATCGCTTCAAGATGAGCAAGCCCCCGCTGGTAAGGCGGAGGCTTGCGGGCTTTTGTAACATTTTGCTGCCTGTCCAACCGCTGTCAGGACCTGCACAGGGGCGGCAGGGACGGGGGCGTGTTCTCAGGCCTTGGCAAAGGGATCTGGCGCGTCAAGAAGGTCGGCGCTGGCTTCGCCACACTGGGGCGGTGCATGGCGATAGGTTACCGGAGTACGCGAGAAATTCAGCGGATTGCCCAGCAGCTGTACCGGCCCGGCCCCCGATTGCATTTCAATCGCCATATCGCGGGCCGCCACCTGGTCTGACGCAAAGACACGATCCAGGGTCTGTACCGGGCCTGCGGGCACCTTGCGGGCCTCCATGCCGGCGATGACCGCATCCATGGAAAACCGCTTAAGCGCCGGGATCAGAATATCGTTCAGTGCGCCGCGGTGCTGCAGCCTGGCAGGGTTGGTGGCAAAGCGGGGATCCTCTGCCAGACCTTCCAGGCCGAGGAATTCCATAAAGCGGCGAAACTGGCTGTCATTGCCCACCGCCAGGATCACATGCGCATCCGATGTTTCATAAAGCCCGTAGGGGACGATACTGGGGTGTTCGTTGCCACGCCGCTGCGGCAGGCTGCCGGTATTGAGATAGCCAACGCCCTCGTTGATCAGCCAGGCGATCTGCGCATCAACCAGCGCGAGGTCGATCTGCTGGCCTTCGCCGGTGGTGTCGCGGTGATGCAATGCGGCCAGAATACCAATGGTCGCATACATGCCGCACATTACATCGGCGATGCCAACGCCCGCTTTCACCGGCTGGCCGTCGGGATCGCCGGTCAGGGACATCAGGCCACCATAGCCCTGCGCCATCAGGTCATAGCCGGGTTTGTGGCTGTTGGGGCCGGTCTGGCCATAGCCTGAGATAGAGCAGTAGATCAGCCCCGGCAGGTCTTTGGTGATGCTGGTATAATCCAGTCCATACTTGGCCAGCCCGCCGGGTTTGAAGTTTTCGACCAGGATATCTGCTTGCGCTGCAAGCCGGTGGATCACCGCCTGGCCCTCTGCCGTGGTGATATCTACTGCGACAGAGCGCTTGTTGCGGTTGGCGGCCATGAAATAGGCTGACAGATCAGACTGTTCGCCAGCCGCATCGATCACATAGGGCGGGCCCCACTGGCGGGTGTCATCACCGCCGGTCTTGGGGTTCTCGACCTTGATTACAGTGGCGCCAAGATCGCCAAGCAACTGGGTGCAGGTAGGGCCGGCCAGAATGCGCGACAGATCCAGCACTTTTACGCCTTTGAGGGCGCCATGGCTGAGCGGACTGCGGGTTGCGTCTGGCTGTGGGTTAGATGCGTCCATCATATCCTCCGGGTTCGATTTCGGCAGAAATGACAGTGAAGCGGTCCGAGGCCAAGGCCTGTTGTAGCGCTTTGTCCAATGCATCACGATTACGCACCGTTACTCCGTTGCCGCCAAAGGCGCGGCCAATGGCTGCAAAATCGTGCCTGGCCAGATCAACCCCGGCATTGGGAAGCTGGCGTTGGCGTTGTTTGAGGTCGATCAGTGCCAGGCTGGCATGGGCAAAGACGACAAAGATCGGCGCAAGCCCCAGTTCGGCGGCGGTGGCCAGATCCCCGGCCACCATCAGAAACCCGGCATCCCCCGAAAAGCTGACAACCGGGCGGTCGGGGTCAGCCAGTTTACGGCCAATCGCCATGGGCACGGCACAGCCCATGGTGCACAGCCCGGAAGACTGGATCAGCGCGCGTGGGGCGTTGCACTGCCACATCTGGCTAAGCAGGATGCGATGCGCCCCGCTATCGGCAGTGGCAAGCGTATTTTCAGGCAGGCTGTCGCGGCATTGCGCGATCACTGCGGCAGGGCCCCAGTCGTCGTGGCTGGGAAAGGCCTCTGCCAGGGCAGTTTTGACTTCTGTCGGGCTGGCGCAGGGCCATGTGATGCCAGAGGTGGGCGTGCTGTCCTGCGTCAGGGCCGCCAGTGTGGGTTTCAAAGCGGCAACAAATGCCAGGCTGGCCTGGTGCATGTAGTGACTGTTGGCTTCCGGGGTGATGTCGATCACGCGCTGGGCGGCGGGATCCCAGATATTGCGCCAGCCGGGGCGCATTTCGATCGGGTCATAGCCCAGCCCCAGGATCAGATCCGCGCGCTGGATCAGCGGCAACAGGTGGGTATCGGCCAAGGGCGACAGCCCTGCGGCGCCCAGGCACAGGGCATGGGTCTCGGGCAGGATGCCTTTGGCCTTGTAGCTGGTGACAAAGGGGATCTGGTGGTGCTCTAGAAAGGCGCGGATTTCGGGACCGGCGTTTTCCTGCAGGGCATCCAGACCAATGATCGCCACCGGGCGCTGTGCCTGCGCCAGCCAGCTGCGGGCCTGGGACAGGGCGGCGGGCGCGGGCTGGGTCGGGGCAGGGGGGGCTTGACGCACCCCGCGATCCCGTGCGGGCTGATCCGCGACCGAGATTGGCACATCAATATGCACCGGCCCATTGCGCGGCGCACAGGCGAGCGAGACGGCCTTGTCGGCAATGATATCTGCGACCTCTGCCTCCAGCCGGAAGCTTGCCTTGGTGATGGGGGCAAAGACCGCAGGATGATCCAGCACCTGATGGGTGTAGCTCTGCGCCTCGCTGGCATCGACACAGCCGGTCAGCACCAGCATCGGCACCCGGTCCTGATGCGCATTGGCGACCACATTGACCCCATTCAGCGCGCCGGGTCCCAGTGTCGCCACCAGAATGACCGGGGCGCCATCTGCATGGTGCAGGCCCTCGCCGATAAAGCCGGCGGCATTTTCATGTTTTGCCAGATGAAACTGGATACCAGCCTTTACCAGCGCGTCCACCAGCGTCAGCACTTCGCCACCGGGCATTCCAAAGGCATGACGGCAGCCCGCCGCATAAAGACGCCGTGCCAGAACATCGGCGGCGCGAAGGGTTTCTGTCATCTTGGTATCCCACTGTTGCTGATGGTCAGATCTTGTTGGCCAGAGATTGCCGGATGTGCGGCCCGGTGCAAGCCCCTTCACGCGCCTGTGACAGACCGTGTGACAAGTCCTGCGACAGCCGCGCGTGACAGCTCCGTGGTCATTGTGTGGTGGCTGCGGCTGGCGAACTGGCGATCTTGCCGCCGCCGAGTTTGGTGATGACGACCACCGAAGGGCGCGGCGGCATCTGCGGATCAAAGTCGGGCCAGCGGGTGGCTGGGTCGTCAAAGGTAGAGGCCCGCTCAAACCCTTTCAATGCCTTGGTGCCATCGGTGCCGGGGTGCTGCACCGCCAGAAACAGGCTGTCGCCACCTGGGGTAAAACAGGGACCGCAGAGTTCCGCCCCCACCGGGCAGCGAAAGAACAGTCGCGCCTCTCCGCGCCTATCGCCTTCGGTTTCCAATGCATAAAGCCCGTCTGATTTGCCCGTTTTGGACCAGCGTCCACCCTGATCTGTGGCCACCCAGAGCCGTCCTTCGGCGTCAAAGGTGCAATTGTCAGGCGCGGCAAACCAGCCACTGTCGCTTATTGTAGGGTGCCAGAGGGCGCCAACTTCGGCAATCTTTGGGTCGCCACATTGCACCAGGATCTCCCAGGTGCCACGCGTGGCAGCGTGATCACCGGCCTGTTCCGTGATCTCGATAATATGGCCAAAGCGGGACTTGGCCCTTGGGTTTGCCGCATCGACCTGATCGGCGTTGCGGCGGCTGTTGTTGGTCAACATCACATAGGCCACCCCGTCGCCACGGGGCTGGGCATCTTCGGGGCGATCCATCGGCGTTGCCCCCAGCGCATCCGCCGCCAGACGGGCGTCAATCAGCACATCTGCCTGGCTGGCAAAACCGTTCTGCGCCGTCAGCGGCCCGGTTCCATGGGTCAGCGGTAACCAGGTCAGGCTGGCATCGGCGTCAAATCGAGCGACATATAGCGTGCCATCTTGCAACAGGTGGCGATGGGCGGCGGGATCCTGCGATATCGGGTCGGACAGGGTATCGTGCGAGACATATTTATACAGATATTCAAACCGTGCATCATCGCCCATGTAGATCACGAGATGGCCCTCTGCGGACAGGCAGGTTTCTGCGCCTTCATGGCTGAACCGGCCCAGAGCGGTGTGTTTGACCGGGGTGGACAGTGGATCGCGCGGGTCGACCTCGACCACCCAGCCAAAGCGGTTGGCTTCATTGGGGGATTTGTCGATATTGAAGCGGTCGAAATACTGACCCCAGGCATACCAGCCGCCAGGAATACCGTAGCGTGCCATCTGTCGCGCCTCGGGCTGGTCGGACAGATCGGGCGCGCCGGTTGCATCCCGTCGGTCGCTGCAGAAATAGCCGTGAAAGTTCTCTTCTGCCATCAACCATGTGCCCCAGGGGGTCATCCCCCCGGCGCAATTGTTCAGGGTGCCAATCACCGATCTGCCGCTTGGGTCTTCGGGGGTTTGCAGGCGGGGATGGCCGGCGGCCGGGCCATCCAGGGTCATCGCGGTATCCAGAGGGGTGATGCGGCGGTTCAGCGGACTGTCGCGCTGCACCTGCCAGCCGCCTGAGCCATCGCGGCGCCGGGAAATTTCGACCACCGTGCCTCCATGGGCGGCCATCTCGATTTCGACCAGATCGCGGGTCATGTCGGAAAAACCGGCCCTATCCTGGCGGCCCAGGCCGGGAAACATCATCTCTTCGTTGGTGTATTCGTGATTGACGCAGAGCAGGCCGCGGCTGGCCTCGGCATTCAGCGGGGTAAAGCCGATGTAGTCATTGTTATAGCCAAACTGTTGCAGCTGCGCTTTGGCGCTCTGGTTGGTGACGTCAAAGTCTGGCGCACCGGCGGTGATCGGATCGCCCCACCGCAGCAGGATATCGGCCCGATAGCCTGCGGGCACATGGTGATGCGCGTCATTGCCCCAGGGCAGTTCGTCAAAGGCAAAGCGGGAGGGCTGTCGCGCGGCGGCGGGCCGGATTGCCGCTGTCTGCGCCAAGGCAGAGCTGCCGAGCAGGCCTTGAATGACCGACACCCCCAGCAGCCCCTGCAGCAGCCCACGGCGGGTGGGCTGTGAGGCTGCTTGCGCATGTCGGGCGGCAATCACGTGCCCCAGGGTTTGCGTCAGATTGGGGTTGCGCGGCAGGTCATCCTCGGCCTCAAAGGCTTCGGCCTTGTTGCCGGTTGGGTCTGGGCCTGTCATCTACTGTCGCGCCTTTCTGGTTTGCTGCGGCAAAGTCAACAGCACCTGCGGCTAGGGCGCAATGCGAAAACCGGTGATCAACTGGCGCAGCCCCAGCCCGGCCCCGGCAAAGATCGCCAAGAATGTCACGGGTGCCGACAGCGACAACAGGGAAAACGCGCTAAGCCCCTGGCCGACGGTGCAGCCCATGGCGATGACGGCTCCGGCCCCCATTATGGCGGCGCCAAGGATCTGGCGGCGCAGCTCTCGCGGATCCTCGCAGGCTTCCCAGCGGAAATGCCCCTTGATCAGTGAGCCGATAAAGGCGCCAACCCAGACCCCGGCGATGGATCCTACCGCAAAGGAAAGGGGGCGCAGACTGCCGGTCATGCTCCACAGGATGGTTTCGCCAAGGGGGGCAGAAAAGGAATGAGACACCACCGGCAGCGCGGCAAAGCCCATCCGGTTGACATAGGCGGTGCCCGCCCAGCCCGAGACCACCGCAAGCCCCACAACAATGGACCAGAACAGGCTGGTGCGATCCTGGCGGAACTCGGCCTGACAGAGGCTGGCAATGACTACCAGCGCGCCGATGCCAATCCCAATGCCCGCCAGAGGAAGCCGGGTAATCCCAGCCAGATGGTGGGCGAGGCCTGGGGGCAGTTCCTGGGTCACGTCTTGTTGGTGAAACAGGGCATTGCGCAGCGGCGCCAGAGGTCCGGCCAGCACAACATAGGTGGCCACGCCCATGACCAGAACAATGACAAAACTGCGCAGATCGCCGCCTCCCAGCCGGGCGATGGCACCGTAGCCACAGTTACCGCTAAGCGCCATGCCATAGCCAAACATCAGTCCCCCCGTGATAGAGGCGAGCGGCATCCAGCGGATCGAGAGGTAAAAAGACTGCGCTTCGTCAAGCAGGCCGAGCCCGATCAAAGTAAAGCTGCCAATGATGGCGGTGCCAATGGCCAGCCCCCACATGCGCATCCGCAGGGAGGAACCACCATAGAGCAGGTCTTCGATTGCACCCAGGGTGCAAAACCGTCCCAGTCGCGCGGCCAGCCCCAGCAATATGCCGCCAAACAGGCCCACAGCTGCAACCAGCTGGTGATCGCTGAACAGATCAAACATTGGTGCTCTCTCCCGTGTGGTTGCTCAAGTGGTCGCCCGAGGGCGCGGTCTGCGCTGGTATTTCCCCTGGGCGGGGCCAGACGATTCGCCCCAATAGGCCCGCGGTTGTCTCTCTGTGGTCAGCCCTTGGCGTCGGTGCAGAACATTTCATAGACCACTTCGAGAATGCGGCGTGGGCGGTCATCTGCCAGCCGGTAGTAGATCGCCTTGCCCTCGCGGCGGGGCACCACCAGACCTTCGAGGCGCAGCCGTGACAGCTGTTGCGACACGGCAGCCTGGCGGGCGGCCAGCAGCTCTTCCAGTTCGGTCACGGATTTTTCGCCGGTGACCAGATGGCACAGGATCATCAACCGGCCCTCATGGCTGATGGCCTTCAGGAAATTCGAGGCCTGGGTGGCGTTATCGACCATATTGTCCAGCTCTTCCGGTGCCATATCAGCCGAGAATTGCGGTAGTTCCATTGTCCTGTCTCCTGTGGTGGCGGCGCAGCGGGCGCCGCAACTCCCAATTTGGTTTTGCACGGGTTGGTTTCGACCTGTCCTAACTCTTGGCGGCGGCTTCTGCCTCTGGGGTAAAGCCCAGATGTCTGCGCATCAACTCTGCGATGAGAGGCCAGAAAAAATCTTCCCCCGGATAGCCTTCGAGGCGGGCCAGTTCATGGCTATCTTCTATTAGCAAAAAGGTGGGGGTAAAAGTGACGCGCCGGGCCAGGACAAGATCATCCGGCAGCGCATGCAGATCCTCTCGGCGCAGCGGCGCAAAGCGCCCTTCGCGGGTTTTGGGATAGATTGGCGCGATCTCTGCATTCCAGCGCTTGCACCATTCACATCCGCGCTGTTCTACCATAACCAGCTGTCGGCTTGGCGTGTCGGTCTGCGCTGGCCTATCAGAGGCCGCAGCGGCATCAGGCAGGGCTGCCATAACGGGCCCGATTATGGCCACCGTCAGCAGCGCAGGCACCAGCGACAAGGCGCGCCGGAACAGGACGAGCGGAGCAAAGAACAGACGTGAAATGATCATTACCTCTACCGTTGACGGCAACCGCCGTTTGCGGCTTTATACAACGTAATTTGAATATGTGAATAGTACAAGCCTTGCGGTGGTACACCGGGGCACAGGAAGGATCATAGAGCCGTGATGCTGGAAATTTCGTATCTGGGCGCGGCGTTTGCCGGATTGCTCAGCTTTTTCACCCCCTGTATCCTGCCGATGGTGCCGTTTTACCTGTCCTATCTGGGGGGGCTGTCGATGGCAGAGCTGCGCAGCGACGGCGAAATTGCACCGGGGGCGCAGCGGCGCATGGTGTCGGCGGCGGTTTGTTTCGCGGCCGGGGTCACATCTGTGTTTATGCTGATGGGCATGGGGGCCACCGCGCTGGGGCAGCTGTTTGGCCGCTACATGGAAATCCTATCCTATGGGGCGGCGGCGCTTTTGGTGGTGTTTGGCCTGCACTTTCTTGGGGTTATACGCATTCCGCTGCTGTACCGCGAGGCCAGGGTGGAAAGCACAGCTGACCCGTCGAGCCTGGCGGGGGCCTATCTGATGGGGCTGGCGTTTGGCTTTGGCTGGACGCCCTGTGTCGGGCCTGCGCTGGCCTCGATTCTGATGGTGGCCTCGGGGCTGGGCGATATCTGGCGCGGCGGCGCATTGCTGCTGGTCTACGGTGCGGCGATGACCGCCCCCTTTGTGGTGGCGGCGCTGTTTGCCAAGCCGTTTTTGGCCTGGGTGGCGCGTCACCGGGCGGCCTTTCACTGGGTCGAAAAGATCATGGGCGCCATGCTGATCCTGTTCGCCATCCTGATCGTTACCGGAGGCGTGCGCTGGATCGCCGATCTGATGATCCGCTGGATGCCGGGCTTTGCCTCGATTGGATAAGGCGATACATCAACTGGATAATCTGGGAGGAAACGATGAAGCACTGGATATTGAACCTTGCCGCTCTGGC
The DNA here is from genome assembly GCF_048267565.1 of Pseudophaeobacter sp. Classification (NCBI taxonomy): domain Bacteria; kingdom Pseudomonadati; phylum Pseudomonadota; class Alphaproteobacteria; order Rhodobacterales; family Roseobacteraceae; genus Pseudophaeobacter; species Pseudophaeobacter sp. The sequence goes on from NZ_JBLWXG010000001.1 coordinate 68,539, forward strand.
GCTGGCTGTGCCTGTGCTGGCAATGGAGGCCCGCGCAGCAGAACTGGGCGATGACGGGCTGCACAAGACGCCCTGGATGCGCGAGACCTTCAAGGATCTGCGCGAGGATCTGGAAGAGGCAAATGCCGAGGGTAAGCGTCTGGTGCTGTTCTTTGAACAGCGCGGCTGCATTTACTGCACCAAGATGCATGAAGAAGTCTTTCCGCGCCCCGAAGTGGGAGGCTATATCGCTGACAACTATTTTGTCGTGCAGCTGAATCTGCATGGCGATATTGAGGTCACGGATTTTGACGGCGAAACCCTGGCGGAAAAGGACATGGCGCGCAAATGGGGCGTGCTGTTTACCCCGACGATTCTGTTCCTGCCGGAAGAGGTCACGGCAGGGGAGAGCGCGCCCAAGGCCGCAGTGGCGATCATGCCGGGCGCCTTTGGTGTCGGCACCACGCTGGACATGTTTACCTGGGTGAGAGAAAAGCGATATCTCCTTGACAACGGAGAGGATTTTCAGCGCTATCACGCGCGGCGCGTTTCGGAACGCGACAACGGGTCAACCGACTGAAAGCAGGCGAACAAATATAATAATTCACAATATTGAATTTGTTGTTGCGTTTTCAGAGGGCGGTGCCCTACGATAGACGACAGCTAAGCCCGCGCACCATGCGGGTGGCAGCCAACGGGAGGAACCATGAAGAGACTATCTCTTACACTGGCCGCGTGCCTGATCGGGAGTGCAGCCCTCGCGGCAGAGGTCGCGCCAAAGGATGTGCCGTTTGACGAATACGGGGCGGTTGCGACCTCCTTGACTGGCACAGCAGGGGATGCGGCAAATGGTGCCGTGATCGCGGGCACAAAATCGCAGGGCAACTGCATCGCCTGCCATCAGATCACTGCCTTGGCGGAGGTGCCGTTTCATGGTGAAATCGGCCCCTCGCTGGATGGCGCAGGCGATCGCTGGAGCGAAGCAGAGCTGCGCGGGCTGATGACCAATGCCAAGATGACCTTTGACGGCACAATGATGCCGGCCTTTTACAAGGTCGAAGGCTTTATTCGCCCAGGCGATGCCTATACTGGCAAAGCCCCGACAGAGGCGCTGACGCCGATCCTGTCTGCACAGCAGATCGAAGATGTCGTTGCCTTCATCGCAACGCTGAAAGAAGAGTAAAGCCAGGGCTGCGTACCCTGCCGCTTTGCGGAACGTCAAAGGAGACATATGATGGAGTTCTCACGCCGTGAGACCCTGGGCCTGGCCTTGGGTGCTGCTGTGATGACAGTGCTGCCGCTGCGGGCCAGTGCCAGCAGTAGCGTAGACGAGCGGATCGCCGCCTTTACCGGTGGTGCCGATATGGCAGATGCCGGGATCGAGCTGACCGCGCCGGAAATTGCTGAAAACGGCAATACCGTGCCAATCGAGGTCAGCGCCCCCGGGGCCACCGCGATCATGGTTTTGGCAACTGGCAACCCAACACCTGGCGTTGCGACCTTTACCTTTGGACCGCTGGCTGCCAGCCAGGCTGCCGCCACCCGGATCCGTCTGGCCGGCACCCAGGATGTGGTTGCCATTGCCAAACTGGCCGATGGTAGCTTTGCCAAGGCGAGCGCCGCTGTGAAAGTGACAATCGGGGGTTGTGGCGGCTAAGCAATACGCCCCGCACCACCCCGAAGAGGGCCGCTGAGACGGCCTTGAATACGAAGGAGTTTAAGACATGGCATCCGGTGTAAAACCCCGCGTCAAAGTCCCCAAGACGGCAAGTGCTGGTGAGGCAATCACCATCAAGACCCTGATCAGCCACCAGATGGAAAGCGGTCAGCGCAAGGATAAAGAGGGCAACGTCATTCCGCGCTCGATCATCAACCGGTTTACCTGTGAATTCAACGGCCAGCTGGTCTTGGATGTCGCGATTGAACCTGCGGTTTCGACCAACCCCTATTTCCAGTTCGAGGCCATTGTGCCAGAAGCTGGCGACTTTGCATTTACCTGGTATGATGACGATGGCTCTGTTTATGAGGCATCCAAATCGGTCGCTATCGCCTGATCCCTTCCGGATCTCAAAGGCACGGCACCCTGGCTGCATTTGTGGCCCGGGTGGATACCCAAGGGAGGACAAGGAATGAACTATAAGGCGCTTACCGCCATCGCTGTCGCACTGAGCCTGCCGCTTTCTGCCTATGCGGATGCGGACGACGATACGCTGGTGCTCAACGAAGAAGAGACGCTGGTGACTAAAACCGCGCCCCCCGCCCATGTGGCGGATGTGCTGGACGAGATCATGTCCGGCTGGCACTTCCGTTCTGATGAAACCCAGGCCCTGCAGATGGACGATTTTGAAAACCCTGCCATGGTGTTTGTCGATAAGGCCTACGACGCCTGGAACACCGTTGAGGGATCCGAGGGCAAATCCTGCGCCTCTTGCCACGATGATGTGGAAGAGAGCATGGCAGGCGTGCGCGCGGTCTATCCCAGGTGGAACGAGGCCGCTGGCGAAGTGCGTACCCTTGCGATGCAGGTCAATGACTGCCGCGAAAACCAGATGGGCGCCAAGGCATGGAAATACACCGGCGGTGACATGACCGCGATGGAGGCGCTGATCTCGGTGCAGTCGCGCGGCATGCCGGTCAATGTGGCCATCGACGGCCCGGCCCAGTCCGCCTGGGAAGAGGGCAAAGAGTTGTATTACACCCGCACTGGCCAGCTGGAGCTGTCCTGTGCCAATTGTCACGAAGACAGCTATGGCAAGATGATCCGCGCCGATCACCTGAGCCAGGGCCACATCAACGGCTTTCCGACCTATCGTCTGAAAAATGCCAAGCTCAACAACGTGCAGGCCCGCTTCAAGGGCTGCGTGCGCGACACCCGCGCCGAGACCTACAAGCCCGGCTCGTCAGAGTTTGTGGCGCTGGAGCTCTATGTCGCGTCCCGCGGCAATGGCCTCTCGGTCGAGGGGCCTTCGGTCCGCAACTAAACACATCTGCACCCCGCGTCTGTTCTGGCGTGGGGTGTTTCGCTCTTATCTAATTCATAAATGCGAATATGAATCATATTTGCCGCTTATGGTTGCACAGGATGATAGATAGACATGATCTCGCGCCGTGATTTTTTGCAGGTCTCAATGGCCACCACCGCCTTGGTAGGGGCCTCTGGTTTTGGCAACTGGGGCCGTCTGGCCGCGCAGCAGCGCCTGACACAGGACCAGCTGCTGCAGTTTGACACCTATGGCAATATCAGCCTGATCCACATCACTGATATCCATGCGCAGCTGAAACCGATCTATTTCCGCGAGCCGTCGGTCAATCTGGGCGTGGGTGGCAACAAGGGCCATGTGCCCCATATCACCGGTGCCGATTTCCGCCGTGCCTATGGCATCAATGATGGCAGCCCCTCGGCCTATGCGCTGACCCACGATGATTTCTCGGCGCTGGCGCAGGGCTATGGCCGGGTTGGCGGGTTGGACCGGGTGTCCACGGTGATCAACGCCATCCGGGCGGATCGCCCCGATGCGCTGCTGCTGGATGGCGGCGATACCTGGCATGGCTCCTACACCTGCCATCACACGGCGGGCCAGGATATGGTCAATGTGATGAACGCGCTGAAGCCCGACGCCATGACCTTTCACTGGGAATTCACCCTTGGGTCGGACCGGGTGAATGAGATCGTCGAGGGCCTGCCTTTTGCGGCGCTTGGTCAGAACATCTTTGACGCGGAATGGGATGAACCGGCTGAGCTGTTCAAGCCCTACAAGTTTTTTGATCGGGGCGGCGCCAAGGTGGCTGTCATTGGTCAGGCCTTTCCCTATATGCCCATCGCCAACCCTGGCTGGATGTTCCCGGAATACTCCTTTGGGATCCGTGATGAGCACATGCAGGATATGGTTGATGAAGTCCGCGCGGCGGGCGCTGATGTTGTGGTTCTGCTGTCGCACAATGGCTTTGACGTGGATAAGAAAATGGCCGGCGTTGTTAGCGGCATTGACGTCATCCTGTCGGGTCACACCCATGACGCGCTGCCCGAGCCGGTTTTGATCGGCAAGACCCATATCATTGCGTCCGGCTCCAACGGTAAGTTTGTATCCCGCGTTGATCTGGATGTGCGTGACGGGCAGATGATGGGCATTCGCCATAAGCTGATCCCGATCTTTGCAGATGTGATTGCCCCCGATCCGGTGATCTCGCAGTTGATCGACGAGCAGCGCGCACCCTATGCCGACCAGTTGGCCGAGGTGATTGGTCGAACCGATTCCCTGTTGTACCGGCGCGGTAATTTCAACGGCACCTGGGATGATCTGATCTGCGACGCCCTGCTTAGCGAACGCGAAGCCGATATCGCCATGTCGCCCGGCGTGCGCTGGGGGCCATCGCTGGTGCCGGGGGATGACATCACCCGCGAAGACATCTGGAACGTGACCTCGATGAGCTATGGCGCGGCCTACCGGTCAGAGATGACCGGGGAATTCATCAAGGTGATCCTTGAAGACGTCGCCGACAACATCTTTAACCCCGATCCCTATTACCAGCAGGGCGGTGACATGGTGCGCATTGGTGGCATGGGCTACCGGATCGACATCACCAAACCGCAGGGCGAACGCATCAGCGAGATGACTCTGCTGAAAACCGGTGAAATGATCGATGCCGACAAATCCTATGTGGTGTCCGGCTGGGCCAGCGTGAATGAGGGGACCGAAGGCCCGATGATCTGGGATGTGGTCGAGGATCATATCCGCAAGCAGGGAACCGTCTCTGTGAACCCGAATACAACGGTCAAGGTGGTGGGCGCTTAACCCCTGCATTTGGGGCGCCGCTCTGGGGTCTGGCCCGGGCGGCGCTTCGTTTGACCAAAATTTTTTGCGCTGATAAATTCAAAAACTCGAATTTATCGATGTGAGGAGAAGAGAAAATGAGCGACAAAGCAGATAAATTTGTGCCCTCGCGCCGCCAGTTTCTGGCCGGAGCTGCGGCGGCTGGGGCAGGTGCCGCAGCCACGGGTGCGGCGCAGGCCGCCGGGCAGGCGGATCCGCTGATCACCGAGGTACAGGACTGGGCCAGCGGCCTGGGCGATGGTGTTGATGCCACCCCCTACGGGTTGCCTATCCGGTTTGAACAGGATGTGGTGCGGCGCAATGTGGAATGGCTGACGGCTGATACCATTTCCTCGATCAATTTCACGCCCATCCATGCCCTTGACGGCACCATCACGCCGCAGGGCTGCGCCTTTGAGCGGCATCATTCCGGTGCGATCGAACTGGCGAAAGAAGACTACCGGCTGATGATCAACGGGCTGGTCGACCGCCCGCTGGTGTTCTCTTACGCCGATCTAGAGCGCTTTCCCCGCGAAAACCGGGTGTATTTCTGCGAATGCGCCGCAAATTCGGGCATGGAATGGGCGGGGGCGCAGCTGAACGGTGCGCAGTTCACCCATGGCATGATCCATAATATGGAATATTCCGGGGTCTCTCTGCGCACCCTGCTGGAAGAGGCCGGGCTGGCGGCTGCGGGCGATTTCAAGGACAAATGGGTCTATGTAGAAGGCGCGGATGCCTCTTCAAATGGGCGCTCCATTCCGCTGGAAAAGGCGCTGGACGATGTTCTGGTGGCTTTCAAGGCCAATGGCGAAGCCCTGCGCAAGGAACATGGCTATCCGGTGCGGCTGGTCGTGCCCGGCTGGGAAGGCAATATGTGGATCAAGTGGCTGCGCCGGATCGAGGTCACGGATGGCCCGGTCGAGAGCCGCGAGGAGACCTCTAAATACACCGATACAATGGCAGATGGCACGGCGCGCAAATGGACATGGGAGATGGATGCAAAATCCGTCATCACCAGCCCCAGCCCGCAGGCACCGATCACCCATGGCACCGGTCCGCTGGTGATCACGGGGCTTGCCTGGTCCGGGCGTGGCGCGATTACGGGTGTTGATGTGTCCAAGGACGGTGGCAAGAGCTGGACTGCGGCCCGTCTGGCGGCACCGGGCACCGACAAGGCGTTGACACGGTTCTATCTGGATACCCATTGGGATGGCTCTGAAATGCTATTGCAGGCCCGTGCGCGCGACAGTGCGGGCTATGTGCAGCCGACCAAGACGCAGCTGCGCGAGGTGCGCGGGCTGAACTCCATTTACCACAATAATGCCATCCAGACCTGGTGGGTCAAAGCCGATGGGGAGGCAGAAAATGTCGAAGTTTCCTAAATACCTGGCCGCTGGGGTGTTTGCCCTTACCTGTGGCAGCCCGCTATGGGCGGAAGGCTATGGTCTGGGGCGTGTGGCGCTGCCAGAAGAAATCGCCGCCTGGGATCTTGACGTATCGCCGGACGGGACTGGCTTGCCGCCGGGGGCTGGCGATGTCTGGACCGGCGAAGAGATCTTTGCCGATAAATGCGCCGCGTGCCATGGTGATTTTGCCGAAGGGGTTGGCAACTGGCCCAAACTCGCCGGCGGGCGTGGCACTCTGGACCGCGAGGATCCGCTGAAAACTGTCGGGTCATACTGGCCTTACCTGTCAACCGGCTGGGACTATATCAATCGCTCGATGCCCTTTGGCGCGGCGCAGACGCTGGAGCCGGATGAAGTCTATGCAATCCTGGCCTATATTCTGTATTCCAACGATTTGGTGGACGAGGATTTCACCCTCTCACAAGAGAATTTCACCTCTGTTGCTATGCCAAATGCCGAGGGGTTCTTTGTCGATGATCGGCTGACAAGCGAACAACATTTCTGGACCGCCGAGCCCTGCATGCAAGACTGCAAGGAGACCGTTGAAATCACCATGCGAGCGCGGGTTCTGGATGTAACACCGGAAGAAACCGCCGCATCCGAGGCCGGGACCGAAAGTGGTGCTGACACCACAGAAACCGCTGAAGCGGCCCCGGTGGCGCAAGAGGAGCAGGTCGAAGAGGCGGCACTTTTGCTGGATCCGGAATTGGTTGCCCAGGGTGCCACGGTGTTCAAAAAATGCAAAGCCTGCCATCGGGTGGGCGAGGGGGCCAAGAACAGTACAGGCCCCGCGTTGAACGCGATTGTCGGGGCCACGGCAGGGCAGGTTGATGGCTTTCGGTATTCCAAGGTGATGGCCGCTGCCGGCGAAGACGGCCTGATCTGGACCGAAGCGGAGCTTGCCGCCTTTCTGGCCAAACCGCGCGCATACATGAAGGGGACAAAGATGTCCTTTGCTGGCTTGCGAAAAGAGACGGATATCGAGGCCATTGTTGCCTATCTAAAAAGCCTGGAATAGGCACCCTGGCCAATTTTGGCGGCCCGTTTGGGCGATATGTGACGCAGGTTCCGGAACTCTCTGGAGCCTGCGTTTTTGCATCTGCCAGCAGGGCAAAGCAAAGAAAAGATAAATGCGCGTCGCAAACCCGGCGCTATTAACCACATCATCATAGATTTTAGACAACTTGGGCCGCAACATTGATTCAAATCGAGACCAAGAGGTGGTGTATGAGTGATTGGACTTCTGGCTATGTGGCCGATGTTGACTACACGCATGATTTTTTTCACGAGATGACACCGGCTATGTTGGCTTTGTCTGCGACCTCTCGCGGGCAGAAACACGGGCTGAACCAAAAACGGCTCAGCTATTGTGAACTGGGCTGTGGCCAAGGGTTTACCGCGAATCTATTGGCAGCGGCGAATCCGCATATAGATTTCCACGCGATGGATTTCATGCCTGGGCATATCGCGGGCGCGCGTGAGCTGGCGGTCGAGGGTGGCCTGGATAATGTGCATTTTTATGAGCGCTCCTTTGCAGATTTCGAAGAGGAAACCGCCCTGCCCAAGCAATTCGATGTGATTGCGCTGCATGGGGTGATGAGCTGGGTTTCAAAAGAAAATCAAGATCTTATTGTTGATTTTATCGGTCGCCGTCTGGCTGCAGGTGGCATGGTCTATATCAGCTATAACGTGCTTGCAGCCTGGGCCGCAGCCATGCCCCTTCGGCGGGTGCTGCTGGATCACGCGGCACAAAGCTCTTCCCCGACAGAAGACCGGGTGGATGAGGCGCTGGCCTTTGCCGCCAAGCTGGAAGCGACGGGCGCCAAGTTCTTCACCATCAATCCTTCGGCCAGTTCGCGTCTGGGCAGTGCCAAGAATATGTCGCGCAAGTATCTGGCGCATGAGCTGTTCAATGCCGACTGGACCCCGTTCCATTTTGGCGATCTCGCGGCGCATCTGGATCAGGCCAAGCTGAGCTTTGTTGGATCTTCCTGTATGTTGGACCATGTTGCGGACATTTCACTGACGCCGCAGCAGGGTGAACTGCTTGCGGCGGAAAGTGACCCGGTACAGCGGGAAAACCTGCGCGATGTCATGGTGAATGAACAGTTCCGGTCTGACCTGTTTGTAAAGGGGCCACGCCAGCACACCGAACGCAGTGCCATTGGCGCCTGGTTCGAAACCCCGCTTGCCCTGATGCAGCGCTACAATGGCGGCGTGCTCAAGCTTCGCTGGCGTCAGGGCGAGATCGCGCTGGATCATGCCCAGTATGCGCCCATCCTGGACGCCCTGGTGGCAGGCCCGGCCACCGTACGCAGCCTGTTGGATCAAGGCGTATTCGGGCGCATGACCTGGGGCGAAATTTCCCGGCTTCTGACCATCCTTGTCGGATCTGGCATCTTGTCGCCCTGTCTGCCACTGGAAGGGCGCGCCGCGCGCGAGGCGCGCTGCCAGGCCTTCAATCTGGCCCTGTGCAAACGGGCTGAAGACAGCGATACCCTGCGTTTCCTGGCCTCTCCGGTGACGGGTGGCGGTGTAGAATTTGATCGCTTTGAGCAGTTGTTCCTGCTGGCGCTGAGCGAGGGCAAGACGGATCCCAACCAATGGGCCGATATGGTCTGGGGGATTCTGTCGGCGCAGGGGCAACGTGTACGCCACGAAGGACGGATGCTAGAGAGTGACGCGGAAAACCTAGCGGTCTTGCAGGTGCGGGCGACCAATTTTGCCGCGCGTCGCTTGCCGCTTTGCATCTCTCTTGGGCTGTGCTTGCCGCTACAGGAGGGGTTTGCTGTCCCGGACCTGCAACAAGATGCTGACCTCGATGCCGCAGAGCTTCCCCGCCAGATTCGCGGTGTTGCCTGAGCCTGGCCTTTGGGGGCGCTGCCGAGACCCCGGAACCCGCCGACATGACGCCAAGTCTGATCCCCCGCAGCCATGCCTGTGGGGGATTTTTGTTTTGCGGTCAGGGGGATGGCTAGTGGCCGTCAAACAGTGGCAGCTGTGCCCTGCCTCTAACCCCAACCTTTGCGGAAGAAATGCGGCGAGGCACCAAACCGGCGTTTGAACTGGCGTGAAAAATGGGTCGAATTGTTAAAGCCAGAGGCCAGCGCGATTTCGGTCACGCTCATCGAGGTTTCATTCATCAGGGCAAAGGCATGGGCAAGGCGCATGTCAAAATAGACATGCATCGGGCTTTGGTTCAGATAGCGTGAAAACAGCCGTTCCAATTGGCGCCGAGAGATATCCAGCTGGGCGCAGAGATCGCCAATAGAGAGCGGATCTTCGATGGCGGATTGCATCAACTGTAGCGCATTCAGCAGGCGCTGGTTGCGGCTGCCGATGGCCACGGCAAAGTTGGATTTCTGCGGCACCGCCTGCCCACCCGAGCGCACATGCAGGCACATATCGGCAACGATGATTGCCAGCTGTTTGCCGTGGCGTGCCTCAATCAGGTTGAGCATCAGATCGGTGGCCGCATTGCCGCCGCCGCAGGTCATCAGCGCACCACTTATTTCAAAGGTATTCGCCGTGGGGTGCAGATCTGGATAGCTCTCCTGAAAACCGGGCTGATTTTCCCAGTGCAGGGTAAAGGGCTGGTCCCGGATCAGCCCGGCCTGGGCCAGGGCAAAGGCACCAGTGCAGATGCCGCCGATAGAGCGGCCAAACCGGCTTTCGCGCCGCAGCCAGTTCAGCGTCGCCTCACCCGCAGTGGACTGTGGCTCGACCCCGGCGCAGACAAAGCCCAAGGCATCCGCAGGTAGTGGTTGCAGGGGCATGTCAGGGGTTACCATCATGCCATTTGAACAGCGGATTGGCGCGCCGTCCTCGGTCAGGATGAACCAGCGATAAAGCTTGGAATTGGTGACCTGATTTGCAATACGCAGAGGTTCAATTGCGGCTGCAACCGCCAGCATCGTCGCCTTGGGCAGCAGCAGGAAGTAAAAATCTTGTGGTGCCCCGGTAAAGGGCACGGCCAGGGTGGCAGCGGCACCCTTTTGCACAAAATTGTCATCTGTCATGGCATGGTCCCGGTCCAAAGGCGTGAGGTACCCCCAAGGGGTTCAGGCGGCAGACAGGCCAATACCGGTGGAGGGACGGCCAAATGCGACATCCCACCGGGGGCCGGGGCTGGCCTCTCTTGATTTGCGTTTACGGTGTATTCTTGCGGATCTGCCCTAAGATTACGACCGCGCTCCGATGATTTGCGACGCCGGTGCCTCAGAGGCATTGCAGCAGGGTGTTGCAATGGGGACAGCTGCGTAAAAACAAAGGTCGGCCCTTGCAGGCCCAAGGGGGCAATACTAAGACTCAGGTAATACTCGTCGGGTATGGTACCGGACATAACACAACGCAGGCAGGTTCGCATGAATGATCCAAGAGAAACTTATATGAATACCCTCGTGCCCATGGTGGTCGAACAGACCAGCCGGGGAGAGCGGGCCTATGATATCTTTTCGCGCCTGCTGAAAGAGCGGATCATCTTTCTGAATGGCCCGGTGCATGACGGCATGTCTTCGCTGATCGTGGCGCAGCTGCTGCATCTTGAGGCCGAGAACCCTTCGAAAGAGATCTCGATGTATATCAACTCCCCTGGCGGCGTTGTGACCTCGGGCCTGTCGATTTATGATACCATGCAGTACATCAAACCCAAGGTTTCGACCCTGGTGATTGGCCAGGCGGCCTCTATGGGGTCGTTGCTGCTGACGGCGGGTGAAAAAGGCATGCGTTTCTCGCTGCCCAATTCCCGGGTCATGGTGCACCAGCCATCTGGTGGTTTTCAGGGCCAGGCGACGGATATCATGATTCACGCCGAAGAAACGCTGAAGTTGAAGCGGCGCCTGAACGAGATCTACGTCAAGCACACCGGCCAGGAACTGGAGAAGGTCGAAGCGGCGCTGGAACGCGACAATTTCATGGATCCCGAAGAAGCCAAGGCCTTTGGTCTGATCGACGAGATTGTTGAAAATCGCGCCAAAGGTGACGACGAGGAGAGCTGAGGCTCGCCTGAGTGAACGAACATGTGCCCCGCGTTCGTCGGGGCACATATTTTGACATTGTGGCGGCGGATGGGCTGTCATAAGCTGGCCAAAAGGCGGAGAGCCCGGCGACGCCGGTTGTCCGAGCGGACTGAAAGGTAGACCATGGCGACGAATTCGAGTGGCGACAGCAAGAACACGCTTTACTGCAGCTTCTGTGGCAAAAGCCAACATGAGGTGCGCAAACTGATTGCGGGCCCCACCGTGTTCATCTGCGACGAATGCGTTGAGCTGTGCATGGATATCATCCGGGAGGAAACCAAGGCCTCTGGGTTGAAGGCAACCGATGGTGTGCCGAGCCCGAAAGACATCTGCCAGGTTCTGGATGACTATGTGATTGGTCAGGCCATGGCGAAAAAGGTGCTCTCGGTGGCGGTGCACAACCATTACAAACGGCTGAACCATGCCCAGAAAGCGGGCAGCGATATCGAGCTGGCCAAGTCCAACATCCTGCTGATCGGCCCCACCGGCTGCGGTAAGACCTTGCTGGCGCAGACCTTGGCGCGCATCCTGGATGTGCCCTTTACCATGGCCGATGCCACCACCCTGACAGAGGCAGGCTATGTCGGTGAAGATGTTGAAAACATCATCCTCAAGCTATTGCAGGCCTCTGAATACAATGTTGAACGCGCCCAGCGTGGCATCGTCTATATTGATGAAGTCGACAAGATCACCCGCAAGTCGGAAAACCCGTCTATCACCCGCGATGTTTCGGGCGAGGGGGTGCAGCAGGCGCTGCTGAAACTGATGGAAGGCACCGTTGCGAGCGTGCCACCGCAGGGCGGGCGCAAGCACCCACAGCAGGAATTCCTGCAGGTCGACACCACCAATATCCTGTTCATCTGCGGCGGCGCTTTTGCTGGTTTGGATCGAATCATCGCGCAGCGCGGCAAGGGGTCCGCCATGGGTTTTGGCGCCGATGTGCGCAACAATGACGACCGCGGCGTTGGCGAAATCTTCCAGGATCTGGAGCCTGAAGATCTGCTGAAATTTGGTCTGATCCCTGAATTTGTTGGTCGTCTGCCGGTTCTGGCAACACTGGAGGATCTGGACGAAGATGCCCTGGTGACCATCCTGACCAAGCCAAAGAACGCGCTGGTAAAACAGTATCAGCGCCTGTTTGAGCTGGAAGACACCGAGCTGGACTTTACCGAAGAGGCGCTAAGCGCTATCGCCAAGCGCGCGATTGAGCGTAAAACCGGTGCCCGTGGCCTGCGCTCTATTCTTGAGGATCTGCTGCTTGAAACCATGTTTGAGCTGCCCGGCATGGAAAGCGTCACCAAGGTTGTGGTCAACGAAGAGGCGGTCATATCCGATGCCCAGCCCTTGATGATCTATACCGATGCAGAAGCAGAAAAAGAGCCCGCGTCAGCGAGCTGATCCTGTGATCCTGGGAAGCTGAACCGTGATCTGTTTTGAACGGCCAATGTCTTGATGACATTGGCCGTTTTCTATTGGCTAGGGGGGGTATACAGGTGAATGGGGCCTTAGCCTACGGGAGTTGCGGCCTCGGGGGCTTTGCCCCATCGCGCCCGTTGGGCGCTCCCCCCAGGATGTATTGGGCCAAATGAAAGGAACAGGGAATGGCTAGGATCAGACGTATTTCATCAGGTGGAGAATTTGAGGCCAAGGTCGGCTATTGCCGGGCTGTGGTGGCGGGCGGTTTTGTGCATGTTGCAGGCACCGTTGGCCAGGGCGAGGATGTGCTGAGCCAGTGTCAGTCAGCACTGGACATCATCGGTAAGGCCCTTGCGGAGGTGGGGGGCTCTTTTGCGGATGTGGTGCGGGTGAACTACTATCTGCCAGACGCCAGCGAGTTTGCGCCCTGCTGGCCGCTGCTGGCGGAAACATTTGGCGCCAACCCGCCCGCCGCCACCATGATTGAGACGGGGCTGATTGATCCTAAATACCGCATCGAGATCGAAGTGACTGCGCTGGCACCGCGTTCTGTTGTTGCCGGAGATCGAGTTGCGGCTCGGATTGCGGCCACGGATGAGCCCGTTGCGCTGCATCCGGCGATCCCGATCATTCGTTGCTTTGATGGGGGCAAAGCGCAGGATTTCTACCTGGATTACCTGGGGTTTTGCGTCGATTGGGAGCATAGGCACGCGCCAGACCTGCCGCTTTATCAACAGGTTTCTCGCTCGGGATGCCTGCTGCATCTGAGCGAGCATCACGGGGATGCAGCGCCAGGCGGGCGTAGTTTTATCCCCATGCTGGGGCTTGGCGCCTTTCATGCTGAATTGCAGGCGAAAACCTATCCCAACCTGAACCCGGAGATCGAGACGGTTCCCTGGGGGCTGCAGATGACCCTGACGGATCCCTTTGGCAATCGCCTGACCTTTTGCGAGCAAACGGTGCAGGATACCGGACCTTAAGGTCTTCTCGGTAAGTTATGCCAAAACCCGCCAGGGTGCCCCCGTGCGCTGCAAGCCACTGGACCTTTGCGGGAAATTACGTCATACGGTTGAGGAAATCTTCGGAGGCATCCATGGGAATCCTGAATACTCTTTTGCGCGCTGTGACATGGTGGAACGGTCAGACGCTGAACACCCAGATCTTTACCGCGCGTAAGGGCGTAAAAGTGGGTGAGGATGATCAGGGCAATGTGTTTTATCACACAGCCGATGACAGCCGCCGTTGGGTGATCTTTAATGGCGAGGTCGAAGCCTCGCGTATTGGTGCCGACTGGCATGGCTGGTTACACCGCACCTTTGATGAATTGCCCAGCAAAAAGCCACTGGTCCACAAGGACTGGGAAAAGCCGCATCAGGAAAACCTGACGGGCACCCTTCAGGCCTATGCTCCGGCCGGGTCGATCCGCGCAGGGGGCAGCCCGAAGCCGCGCAGCGATTACGAGGCCTGGGCCCCGGAATAAGGTGCAGTCCGCGCCTGGGCCCTCTGGGCCTTGCGTATTTTCAGGGCCTTACGGCGCTTTGCCCTTTGGTCCGTTTGTTTGATTTACCCCAAAGATCTAGGCTGAGACCCCAATGTCGCACAATACAACTGAAGTTCTGGCCGGTGGCGTGGTTCTGGCCGTCGCTCTTGGATTTGCCGTCTACGCCGGGCAGGTTGCCGGGTTATCCGCTGCAAGGGGTGGTTATGAGCTGGCGGCTTCTTTCCGTTCTTTGGAAGGGGTGAGCGTCGGCACGGATGTGCGCCTGGCCGGTGTCAAGATTGGCACGGTGACGGGCGTTGATCTCAACCCGCAGACCTTTCGCGCCGATACCCGTTTTTCGGTGCTAGAGGGGATTGAGGTGCCCGACGACAGTTCGGTGATCATTTCCTCCGAAGGTCTGTTGGGCGGGAATTTTGTAGAGATTATGCCGGGGGGATCGCCGTACAATTTTGAACCGGGCGATGAGGTGCTTGATACCCAGGGTGCGGTCAGCCTGATTTCACTGCTGGTCAAATTTGTCTCTGGCAGTGGGGATGATTCGTGAACTTCGGGCGAATAGGTCGATTGCGCCAGCTGGCAGCAGCCTGTGTTCTGGGCCTTGCCGCCTTGCCTGCTGTGGCACAGGAAGAGCAGGCCCAACGCGGTGTTTCTGCGGTTTTGCGTGGGCTGGATAAGGTCAACGGTCGAAATGTCGACGTGGATATCCCCACCGGCGGCAGCGCCGAGGTCTTTGGCCTGATCGTCACCCTGACGGAGTGCCGCTATCCGGTAACAAACCCTACAGGCGATGCCTTTGCCTATGTGACCATTCGTGATCCGCAGAATGGCGAGGTGTTCTTTGATGGGTGGATGATTGCCTCTAGCCCGGCGCTGTCAGCGCTGGATCATGCACGCTATGACGTCTGGGTCATTCGCTGCAAGAGCAGCTGAGGCGAGGGAATTTCCGGCGCGGTGAAATCAACCTGCCGCGCAATGGCCTGTGCCAGACGGGCCTTATAGGTCGCACGAGAGATTTCTATCGCCCCCAGAGAGGCCAGATGCGGCGTCAAAAACTGTGTATCACAGAGCACAAAGCCAGCCTGGCGCAAGCGATCCATCAGATAGGCCAGGGCAATCTTGGATGCGTCCCGCTGCTGCGAAAACATGCTTTCGCCAAAGAAACCGCCCCCCAGCGAGACGCCGTAAAGGCCACCAATTAGCTGGTCCTGCTGCCAGACCTCTAGCGAATGGGCATTGCCCATGGCATGCAGATCCAGGTAGCGGGCGTAGATTTCGTCGTTGATCCAGGTTTCTTGCCGGTCTGCGCAGGCCGCCACCACAGCGCCAAAGGCACGATTGATCGTGATCTCAAACCCGCCGCGCCGGATGGTTTTGGCCAGTGACCGTGAGATATGAAAGCCTTCGATTGGAAAGATGCCCCGGCGTTTGGGGTCCACCCAAAAGATCTCTTCATCTTCGCGGTGCTCGGCCATTGGAAAGACCCCAATGGAATAGGCATGCAGCAAGAGATCGGGGGTGAGGCTCATCTGGCGAACCGCCTGAAGGTCTGAGGAGAGTATGGGCACAGTGCCGGTAGCAAGGCCATTGGGGCGCAGCCTTGTGCCACGCCCCAAGTCTGATCGGGGTCAGGCCCCGAGGTTTTCTTCCAGCCAGCGTTCCAGCCAATGGATGCCATAGTCGCCAGACTGGACGTCTGGTTCGGCCAGCAGCGCGTGGAACAGCGGCACGGTGGTGTCGATGCCATCAACGATCAGCTCGCCCAGGGCACGGCTGAGGCGCGCCAGGGCTTCGGGACGGTCGCGGCCATGCACGATCAGCTTGCCAATCAGGCTGTCGTAATAGGGCGGGATCGAATAGCCATCATAGAGCGCCGAATCCATCCGCACACCCAGCCCGCCGGGGGCGTGGTAGGCGGTGATCTTGCCGGGGCATGGCGAGAAGTTCGGCAGCTTTTCGGCGTTGATGCGCACCTCGATGGCATGGCCGTTGATCTGCAGATCATCCTGGGTGAAGGACAGTGGCAGCCCGGCAGCAACGCGGATCTGTTCGCGCACCAGATCGACGCCAAAGATGGCTTCGGTCACCGGATGTTCCACCTGCAGGCGGGTGTTCATTTCGATGAAGAAGAATTCGCCCGCTTCATAGAGAAATTCAACGGTCCCGGCGCCAGAGTAGCTCATGGCGGCGACGGCGTCGGCGCAGATCTTGCCGATGCGGGCGCGTTCTTCGGCGGTGATGCAGGGGCCGGGGGCCTCTTCAAACACTTTCTGGTGGCGCCGCTGCAGCGAACAGTCTCGTTCGGCCAGATGCACCCCATTGCCCTTGCCATCGCCAAAGACCTGCACTTCGATGTGACGCGGCTTCTGGAGGTATTTCTCCATATAGACTTCGTCATTGCCGAAAGCCGCCTTTGCCTCAGAGCGGGCGGTGGAGAAAGCGACATCGATATCGGCAGCAGAGGTGGCCACCTTCATGCCGCGCCCACCGCCACCGGCGGTCGCCTTGATGATCACGGGGTATCCCATGTCGGCGGCGGCCTTGCGGGCGCTTTCGACATCTGGAACACCACCCTCAGAGCCGGGCACAACCGGGATCCCCAGCGCCTTGGCGGTCTCTTTGGCGGTGATCTTATCGCCCATGGTGCGGATATCGGCAGCCGAGGGGCCGATAAAGGTCAGCCCGTGGTCTTCGATGATCTGCACAAAATTGGCGTTTTCCGACAAAAAGCCGTAGCCGGGGTGAACAGCCTGGGCGCCAGTAATTTCGCAGGCCGAAATGATCGCCGGAATTGATAGGTAGCTTTGCGCGCCCGAGGGCGGGCCAATGCAGACGGATTCATCGGCCATGCGCACATGCATGGCATCGGCATCGGCGGTGGAATGCACCGCAACCGATTTGATGCCCATCTCGCGGCAGGCCCGGATCACGCGCAGCGCAATCTCTCCGCGGTTGGCAATCAGGATCTTGTCAAACATGGGCTGCCCTTACTCGATGATGGCCAGCGGAGATCCGAATTCGACGGCGGCCCCGTCTTCAACCAGGATGCGCTTGACCGTACCGGATTTTGGCGCCGGAATATGGTTCATGGTTTTCATCGCTTCGACGATGAGCAGAGTATCGCCTTCGTTGACCTGTTTGCCAACAGTGATGAAGGCGGGGGCACCGGGTTCGGCCTGCAGGTAGACGGTGCCAACCATGGGCGATGTGACCGCACCGGGGTGGCTGGCCGGGTCATCGGCAGGGGCGGCTGCTGCGGCAGCGGGGGCCGCGGCGGCAGGGGCGGCGGCAGCTGCGATAGGAACGCTGGCCTGCACGGGAGCGGCGGCGGCCGCGATGGTCTGGCGTGCGACGCGGACATTCAGGCTGTCGTCTTCGCTATAGTCGCGCTTGACCTCTAGCTCGGTCAGATCATTGTCGCGCAGCAATTCGGCCAGTGCCTTGATGAATGCCACATCCGCTTCATGAGTTTTATTTGTCATTTTGTCCTCAGCCGGTTCTGACAGGTCTGCCACATAGGCAGCCAGCAAATTAGATGCGCTTATAGGGTAAGCTTTACCACAAGGAAAGCGCTGTCGATCTGGCGCATAAAATGGGCAGGATTGGCAGGATTCGCAATCTCTGCGCTCAAATTAGCGTCAGACATTTGTCTCTACAGGGGCATCCCGCTTAGCTTCGCCACCAATTCCGGCAGCTTGCGGGCACCGAACTTCTGCAACAGATGGGCGCGGTGGGTTTCAATGGTGCGGTAGGACAGGCCCAGCTTTTGGCCGATCTCCTTGGCCGACAGCCCCTTGCAGGTCAGGATCGCCACTTCGCGTTCGCGCGGCGTCAGGCTGACAACAGGTCGGTCTTCGGAAATATCAGCAAAGGACCAGATGCCGGTCCGAAAGGGATCATCAGGCGTAATGGATCGCCCCCGCACCCGGCACCAGAACAATTCACCCGAGCGCCTGCGCATGATGCGTTCGTCATTATAAAGGCCGCTTTTTGCGCCTTCATCCTGCTGCAACAGCGCGCCGATGCGCTGGTAATCTTCCTGGCTGGGATAGAGTTCGGCAATCAGCAGGTCGCTGTACTGAGCAGGGCCACCGCCAAAGGTGGCAGCAAATTGCTGGTTGCACCGGATGATCACCCGGTTTTCCAAAACGGCGAGACCCACAGGGGCATGGTCAAAGGCTATATCGCTCATATTCCCTATTAACCGGGTATTTCTGCGGAATTGAAGGGAAAGCTGCGCCATGAGAGGCTGTTTTTGACAGGCTCATTGTCGCAACGCTCCGGGGAGGGAGTGGGCAGGGCCGTGTATTCAAGGGGAGATGAGGCGATGAATATCGCGCAATGGCTGCAACGGCAGGCGCAAGCAGATGCTGCGCGTCCAGCTATTTTTCTGGGTCAGGATCTGGTGGAAGACTATGCCAGCTTTCATCAAAAGGCAGCCGCAGTGGCGGGGTGGCTCTGTCGGCAGGGGGTAGCCCCCGGCGACCGGGTGGCCCTGTTCATGACGAATTGTCCGGATTATCTGATCACGCTCTATGGTATCTGGTATGCCGGCGCGGCTGCAGTGCCGATCAATGCCAAACTGCACGGGCGCGAGGCGCAGTTCATCCTGCAGGATTCTGGTGCCAAGCTGGTTTTCACCTCGCCCGGTCAGGACCAGGCCCTGGCGCGCTGTGATGGCGATACACCTCGGGTGTCGGTCACGAATGCCGCCTATGCGGACGCCCTGGCCCATGACCCCGTGCAGGCACCGGCGACACGCGATCCGCAGGATCTGGCCTGGCTGTTTTACACCTCTGGCACCACTGGCCGGCCCAAGGGGGTGCAGATCACCCACCGTATGTTGACCATCGTGTCGCTGGGTTATTTTGCCGATGTCGATGCGGCCAGCAGCGCGGATCAAATCCTCTATGCGGCCCCGATGAGCCACGGGGCCGGGCTCTACAATATGCTGCATGTGCTGGTGGGGGCGGCGCATGTCTGCCCGGCCTCGGGCGGGTTTGACGAGATGGAGATCTTTGATCTGGCCGAACATTTTGGCCGGGTGCAGATGTTTGCCGCCCCCACAATGGTGACGCGGATGACCGCCGTGGCCAAGGCGCAGGGCCGGTCGGGCGCAGGCCTGCGCAGTGTGATTTACGCAGGTGGGCCAATGTATCTGGCGGATATCATCAAGGCCGAGGCGCATTTTGGCCCGATCTTCATCCAGATCTACGGTCAGGGGGAATGCCCGATGGGGATCACGGTGTTGACCCGGCAAGAGGTAAGCGATCGCGGCCACCCCAACTGGAAGGGACGTCTGGCCGGAGTGGGGCGGGCGCAAAGCGGGGTGGAGCTGCGCATCGGCACGGCGGATGGCACTCCCTTGCCCTGTGGCACGCTGGGGGAAATCATGGTGCGCGGCGATGCGGTGATGCCGGGCTATTGGAACAACCCCGCCGCCAGCGCCGAAACCCTGAAGGACGGCTGGCTGATGACCGGCGATATGGGGGTTCTGGACGCAGCAGGCTATTTGACCCTACAGGACCGATCGAAGGATCTGATCATTTCCGGCGGGTCCAATGTCTACCCGCGCGAGGTCGAAGAGGCGCTGCTGGCCCATCCGCAGGTGCAGGAGGTCTCGGTTGTCGGGCGGCCGCATGCGGATTGGGGGGAAGAGGTGGTGGCCTTTGTGGTCGGTCAGGTTGGCGAGGCCGAGCTGGATGCCCTGTGCCGTGACCAGATTGCCCGGTTCAAATGCCCCAAGGCCTATATCTTTGTCGCTGAGCTGCCCAAGAACAACTATGGCAAGGTACTAAAGACAGAGCTGCGCCAACGTCTGCACCAAGCCTAACGCCCGCGCGTGTCATGAAAAAGGCCGACCCCGAAGTGGGGGTCGGCCTATTGTTGCTGATCGTGGCAGAGACCTTAGATCGCCAGGTATTCGGATCGCAGGTCGGCATTTTCCAGAACTTCGGCGGCGGTGCCATCAAAGACAATGCCACCAGTGTCGAGAATCACGGCTCGGTCTGCCAGCTCCAGCGCGCGTACGGCGTTTTGTTCCACCAGAATGGTGGTCATGCCCTGTTCCTTGACGTGCATAAGGGTCTTTTCGATCTCATCCACGATTACCGGGGCCAGGCCTTCATAGGGTTCATCCAGCAGCAGCACCTTGATGTCACGGGCCAGGGCACGGGCAATTGCCAGCATCTGCTGTTCGCCGCCCGATAAGGTGATGCCCTCTTGCTTGCGTCGTTCGCCCAGGCGCGGGAACAGATCATAGAGCCGGTCAATCGACCAGCCAATGGGCGGGGCGATCTGCGCCAGCTGCAGGTTTTCCTCAACCGTGAGGCCGGCAATGATGCGGCGATCTTCCGGCACCAGGCCCAGACCGGCTGCGGCGGCTTCATGGCTTTCCATCAGGTGCAGCGGCTGGTGATCCAGCCAGATTTCCCCCTGGGTCACCATGGGCGATCCGGTACGCGCGATGGAGCGCAGGGTAGAGGTCTTGCCGGCACCATTGCGGCCCAACAGTGCCAGGATCTCGCCCTCATGGACGTTAAAGTTGATGCCCTGCACGATATAGCTTTCGCCGTAGTAGGCATGCATATCCCAGACCGACAGAAAGGCCGGAGCGGTGGTTGCCGCATTGGCGTTCTTGGAAAAGTCGGGTTTGACGTTCATCTGTCTTGTCCTTTCTTACTCTGACCCATCCTGACTGGCGTGATGTCCTGTCAGGACGGGCAGGGAGTGTCCGTTCTTATGCCGACTCGCCGAGATAGGCTTCGCGTACCTTGGGGTTGCCACGGATGTTCTGCGGATCATCCTCGACCAGGGGGGTGCCCTGGGCCAGAACGGTGATCCGATCCGCAAGAGAGAACACCACATGCATGTCGTGTTCGATGATGGCGATGGTGATGTCGCGCTGTTCCTTGATCTCTTTCAACAGATCAATGGTGTTGTTGGTATCCGCCCGCGCCATCCCGGCGGTGGGTTCATCCAACAAGAGCAGACGTGGCTCTTGTGACAGGCACATGCCGATCTCCAGCCGCCGTTTGTCCCCCCGCGACAGAGAGGCAGAATGCATGTGCCGCTTGTCCGCCATGTTCATTTCCTCCAGCATTGCCTCGGCTTTTTCCAGCACGTCTTTCTGCGCGGGCACCGAAGAGATGGCATTGAGAGAAAACGCCCCATCCCGTTTGGCAAAGCAGGGGATCATCATGTTTTCCAGAACCGAAAGATCCCCAAATATTTCAGGTGTTTGAAACACGCGGCTGATGCCCATCTGGTTGATCTCAAAGGGTTTGCGCCCCAGCACCGACTGGCCATCAAACATGACCGACCCGGTATCAGGAATAAGCTTACCCACAAGACAGTTCAGCAGGGTGGATTTGCCCGCGCCATTTGGTCCGATAATGGCGTGGACGGTGTTTTCCTTGACGCTGAGATTCACATCCCCCAGCGCCTGCAGGCCACCAAAGCGTTTGCCTACGTTCTTGACTTCAAGAATACCCATCAATCCGTCTCCTTATTCCGCAGGGGTTTTTGTGGCAGAGGTGGAGTCGTCTTTGTTCTTGCGACCCTTCACCCATTTGCCGATGCGTTGACCACCTTCGACCAGGCCACCTGGGAGGAAGACCACAACCAGCATGAACATGATACCCAGAGTCAGATGCCAGCCTTTGCCGATGAAAGGATGCACGATGAAGACGACAAAATCTTCCAGCCCGTCGGGCATAAAGGCGAACCAGTTATGCAACACGGTGTCATTGATCTTGGAGAAGATGTTCTCAAAGTATTTGATGAAACCAGCGCCCAGAACCGGGCCGATCAATGTGCCCGCACCGCCGAGGATGGTCATCAGAACAACCTCGCCCGAGGCGGTCCACTGCATGCGCTCCGCACCAGCCAGTGGATCCATCGAGGCCATCAGACCACCGGCCAGACCCGCATACATGCCAGAGATCACAAAGGCGGCAAGGGTGTAGGGTTTGGTGTTGAGACCGGTGTAGTTCATCCGTTGCTGGTTGGACTTCACAGCCCGCAGCATCATGCCAAAGGGCGAGCGGAAGATGCGGATCGACAGATAGAAGGCCGCCAGCAGAACCAAGGCACAGAGGTAGTATCCGACGTTGAACTGGAAGGCCCAGGGGCCAACAACCATTTCAAAGGTTGAACGCATTTCCAGACCAAACAGGCTGGTTACCGGAATTGATCCGTCAGCGGTGGCCGAAACACCCAGGATACGGGGATCATCCAGCGTCAGCTGCAGACCGGTTTCCCCATTGGTGATGGGGGTCAGAACCGAATAGGCCAAGTTAAAGGACATCTGCGCAAAGGCCAGCGTCAGGATCGAGAAGTAGATGCCCGAGCGCCGCAGCGAGACAAAGCCAATGAGCAGCGCAAACAGCCCCGAAATTGCCACCGACAGCAGGATGGCCGGCACCACGTTCATGGAGAGCAGTTTGAACATCCAAACGGCAGAGTAGGAGCCGACCCCCAGAAAGGCCGCGTGACCAAAGGAGAGATAGCCGGTGAGGCCAAAGAGAATATTGAAACCGATGGCAAAGATGCCAAAGATCACAAAGCGTTGCATCAGATCCGGGTAGCCCGCATTGAACTGCGCCATGGCGCTGCCGGTGGGGAATGGATTGAGGATGAAGGGAGCACAAAGCGTCAGTACAGCAACGACCAGGAGCATCCGCGTGTCTTTATTATCAAGTCCGAACATGTGTTATTCCTCCATCACGCCTTTGCGGCCCATCAGACCCCGCGGACGGGTGAGCAGAATAATGATCGCAACGACGTAGATGATGATTTGGTCAATACCGGGAAGGAAAGATTTGATCTCGTTCATCGAGGCAAAGGCCTCAAGAATACCCAGCATGAAGCCGGCCAGAACGGCACCAGGCAGCGAGCCCATACCGCCAACAACCACAACCACAAAGCTCAGCACCAGAAAGTCCATGCCCATGTGATAGTTGGGGGAGTTGATCGGGGTATACATCACCCCGGCAAGCCCGGCGACGGCAGCAGCAATGCCAAACATGATGGTAAAGCGACGGTCGATATTGATGCCCAGCAGGCCAACGGTTTCGCGGTCTGCCATGCCGGCGCGCACAACCATCCCAAAGGTGGTGAACTGCAGGAAGGAGAAGATGCCGCCGATGATGACAACCGAGAAGAAGAAGTAGACGATACGCCAGACCGGATAAAAGATTTCGGTGCCAAACAGCGCGCCGACATTGGCAACGCCGCTCAAGGCCTCGGGGGAGGCGGTTTGGATCGGGTTGGCACCGTAGAAGTACTTGATCACTTCCTGCAACACGATGGCGAGACCAAAGGTCACCAGGATCTGATCCGCGTGTTCGCGCTTGTAAAAATGCTTGATCAACCCGCGTTCCATGACAAAACCGATTAAGATCATGATCGGGATGGCAAAGATAATCGCGATGGGCACTGCCCAGTCTATTATGGCGCCCCCCATTTCGGGGCCGAACCAACTTTCCACATAGGTTGCTTTTACTTTCAGTGGGTTGCCAAGGAAATCCTTTTGGCTTTCGTCGACAACCTCATAGCTGAGGCTCAGCAAGCGCTGCACGGTCACGGCGCAGAAGGCACCAATCATGAACAGGGCGCCATGCGCAAAGTTCACCACGCCCAGCGTGCCAAAAATGAGTGTCAGGCCCAGCGCGATCAGCGCATAGGCAGAGCCTTTGTCCAGCCCGTTTAAAATTTGCAATAGGATTGCGTCCATAGTCCCCACCCTTGGGTTCTTCGATGTGGAAGTGGTGGATTCCGACCCTGCGAGGCCTCATGCCCCGTCTTAACGGCACGCCCACACGGCCAAGGCCGCGTCAGGTGAAACCGGGATGTCAGAATGAAGATAATGCGCCGGGCGCTAAAGCAAGCGCCCGGCTATGAGTACCTGAATTAGGCGCCCGGGTTACAGCTGCCCAATGCACCACCGGCAAACATCGGGTGATCCGCAGGATAGGTAACCTGTGCTGCAGGTGTGACTTCAACCACTTCAAGAAGGTCAAACTCGGACGTGGGGTTTTCTTTACCACGTACAACCAGAACGTCTTTGAAGCACTGGTGGTCTTCGGCCCGATAAAGCGTCTTGCCGTTGCCCAGGCCGTCGAATTCAAAGCCTTCCAGGGCTTCGACAACAGCGCAGGGGTTGAACGAACCCGCGCGCGAAACTGCATCTGCATAGAGCATGGTCTGGCAATAAACAGTGTGTGCCGCCTGGCTGGGTGGGAAGCCGTATTTGGTGCCGAAGGAGCGCACAAAGGCCTGGCTGCCTTCGTCCTGCAGCGACCAGTGCCAGTTGGTGGAGCCGTGGATGCCTTTAACGTTGGCTCCGGCACCTTTAGCCATCAGACGCGAATAGAGCGGAACAACGATTTCGAAGTTCTTGCCATTCACAACCTTCTCACGCAGGCCAAACTGAACCGCGTTGGTCAGCGAGTTCACCATGTTGCCGCCGTAGTGGTTCAGAACCAGCACGTCTGCACCAGAGTTCAGCACTGGGGCGATATAGGACGAGAAGTCGGTGGCAGCCAGTGGCGTACGCACCTTTTCGACCGTGTTCCAGCCCAGGGCTTCGGTTGCCGCCGCGATGCTTTCTTCCTGGGTCCAGCCCCAGGTGTAGTCTGCGGTCAGGTGATAGGCGTTGCGGTCGGTGCCATAGAGGTTCTTCAGCACAGGCGCCAGCGCCGCTGCCGACATGTAACCGTTAAAGAAGTGACGGAAACCATTGGCTTTCTTGTCTTTACCGGTGGTGTCGTTGGAATGTGTCAGACCGGCCATGAAGATAACGCCAGCTTCCTGGCACAGGCCCTGAACGGCGATTGCCACCCCGGAGGACGAGCCACCGGTGATCATCACGGCGCCGTCTTTTTCGATCATCGACTTGGCCGAGGCGCGGGCCGCATCAGATTTTGTCTGCGTGTCGCCAGTGACGAATTTGACTTCCTTGCCCAGGATGCCATTGCCCTGCAATTCTTTGGACGAGAAGGTGTTCATCATGCCGCCGTCGCCGCCGCCATTCAGATGTTCAACCGCCAGCCGATAGGCACGCAGCTCATCCGCGCCCTCATCCGCATAGGGGCCGGTCTGTGGAACGTTGAAGCCCAGGGTTACCGAACTTCCGGTTGGGTCATTCGTGAAAGCAGCTGCGGAAGACGCAGTGAAAATTGTTGGAAGCGCAAGGCCAGTGCCAGCAAGAGCACCTGTCTTCAGGACTCCGCGACGCGAGAAATCTGACTTGGACATTTAATCCTCCCTTATGTGTAAAACGCCGGGCAGCTCCTCACTTCTGCGCAACGTCTGCACGATTTGTGCAAAATCAGTATGAGAGCCTGTTGTAAAATTTCGCAATAAAACCCTTGAAATGATGGCCTATTCTGTAAACAAATGCACAGTATGCCGGTGTGTTCTGTAAATTTTCTTATATTGCAGCGCAGAAAGCCGTTGAAAAGGTGTGATTTTGACAGGGAGCCCACAATGGCGCGCGACACGCTGACAGGCAGCCGGATTCGGGAACGTCGTTTGATCCTGGGCATTCGCCAAGCAGAGCTGGCCCGCAAAGCTGGCATCTCGGCCTCTTACCTTAATCTGATCGAACATAACCGGCGTAGAATCGGTGGTAAGCTGCTGGTGGACCTGGCGCATGTGCTGGGGGTGGAACCCTCGATGCTGAGCGAAGGTGCCGAGGCGGCACTGATTTCCGCCCTGCGCGAGGCGGCGGCGGATGCGAGCACCCCGGTGGCAGAGCTGGACCGCGCGGATGAGTTCGCCGGGCGCTTTCCTGGCTGGGCTGAAGTGCTGGCCAACAATCACCAGCGGATTGCCCGGCTGGAACGTACGGTTGAAACTTTGTCTGATCGGCTGACCCATGATCCGCATCTTGCCGCGTCGCTGCACGAGGTGTTGTCAACGGCAGCGGCCATTCGCTCTACCGCATCGATCCTGGCTGAAACCGGAGAGCTAGAGGCCGAATGGCGCGATCGGTTCCACAAAAACCTCAATGAAGATTCGTTGCGATTGGCCGAAAGCAGCCGGGCCCTGGTGAATTTTCTTGATGAGAGCGATAGCAGCGCCGAACGGCGCGGGGTGCCACAGGAAGAGGCCGAGGAATTCTTGCTGGTCCATGGCTATCATTTCCCGGAACTGGAAGAGGGGCGCAGTGATCCGGCCAGTGTGGTGGCGGCTGCACCGCAATTGGTCAGCGAGGCCGCGCGGGGGATCGCCCGCCGGGTGCTGGAACAATATCAACGGGATGCGCAGAAAATGCCGCTGCAGGCAGTGACCAGGCTGATCCAGGCCGAGGGGTTGGATGCCTCTGCTCTGGCGCGTCACTTTGGGGTGAAACTGCCTGTGGTGCTCCGGCGTCTTGGGGTTTTGCCAAGCGAGGTGCTGGGGCAGGAAGCAGGGCTTGTGATCTGCGATGCCTCTGGGTCTTTGTTGTTTCGCAAGCCAGTTGCCGGATTTGCTCTGCCGCGCTTTGGGGCTTCTTGTCCACTCTGGCCGCTTTATACCGCGTTGCAGCGGCCGGATGTGCCGCTGCGCCGCAATGTGGTGCAGCAGGGCCGTAGCGCGCTGGGGTTTGAATGCCTGGCGGTGGCCTGGGACCACGTTCCCGGTTCCTTTGATCGTGATCCGCTTTATCATGCGGTGATGCTGATCCTGCCGCGGCGCGAAGTCCCAGCGGATGCGCAGGCGGTGGGGGGCAGCTGCCGTATCTGCCCGCGCCAAACCTGTGATGCCCGGCGTGAACCTTCGATCCTGAAGGAAGAGTTTTGACAGGCGCCAGTCGGCGCGGCTAGTCTGCCTTGGGAAAAGAACGCGGTTTTGGCAAGGGCTGCCCGAACAACCTGCCGTGACAGCCCACCCCCGAGTGGAGGGCAGGCACGGTAAAAGGAGGCGGAATACTGTCTGAAACAGCCGCGCTGGGAGGAATATCTGCCAATGAGCAGGCATGTAGTTTTAATTGAAGACGAGCCAAATATCGCAGAGGCCATCCGATTTTTGTTAAGCCGTGATGGCTGGCAGGTGGATGTCCACGGTGAGGGCAGCACAGCGGTAGAGGTGATCAGGGCGGCGCAGCCGGATCTGGTGATTCTGGATTTGATGCTGCCGGGAAAAAGCGGCCTGGAAGTCATAACCGAGCTGCGCGCGGTTGCGGAGTTTCAGCCGCTGCCAGTGCTGATGCTGACCGCGCGCGGCCAGCTCAAAGATCGCGAGATGGCGGAAAAGGCCGGGGTTACGCGCTTTATGACCAAACCCTTTTCCAATTCCGAGGTGCTGACCGCGGTGCGGGATTTGTATGCGCAGGCCTATCAGACAGCGCCTGACCTTGGCGCGGCGTCATGAATGCGCGGTGACGGGGCAGGGCATCAGGGTGAGCCAAAAACCCCCTTTGTAGAGCGGCGAACCTATCGCCGCCGCCGGTTGATGGATATTGCCCGGCTCTTGCCTATTCTGGGCGCGCTGCTGTTTGCAGTGCCGCTGATGTGGCCAAACCCGGATCCCTATCCGGCCCCGGACACCCATGGCGGTATGCCGACCTCGGTGGCAATCATCTATATCTTTGTGGTTTGGGCCGGGCTGATCGCCGTCAGCTTTGCCTTTGGCGTGGCGGTGCGGCTTTGGGCTGGGCACTGGACCGAGGGCGGCCGCCTGGATGAACAGCCCTGATGGCCTCGCTCAACCTATTGGTGCTGGTCTGCCTGAGCTATGTGGCCTTGCTGTTCTTTGTTGCCTTTCTGGCAGATCGCCGGGCGGCGCGCGGGCAGGGCTCTGCCTGGATCCGCTCGCCGTTGATCTACACCCTGTCGCTGTCGATCTATTGTACCGCCTGGACCTTTTATGGCGCGGTAGGCTACGCGGCGCGTTCGGGGTTGGAATTCCTGACAATCTATCTGGGGCCAACCCTGGTCATGGTGGGCTGGTGGTGGGGCCTGCGCAAGCTGGTAAGGGTGGGGCGCAGCCAGCGGGTTACCTCTATCGCGGACCTTTTGTCGGCGCGCTACGGTAAGTCCAACGCATTGGCGATTGGCGTCACGTTGCTGGCGGTGATTGGCATAACGCCGTATATTTCACTGCAATTGCAATCTATTACTCTGTCTTTCTCCATCTTTTCAGAGGCCGATCCGCTGCGCAGTTACCATGAAACCACCACGGTGTTCTGGGTAACGGCGGGGCTGGCGGTCTTTGCCATTCTGTTTGGTACCCGAAATCTCAATGCAAACGAACGCCACCACGGGGTGGTGACCGCCATCGCGCTTGAGGCTGTGGTGAAACTGCTGGCGCTTCTGGCGGTGGGGATCTTTGTGGTCTGGGGCCTGTCGGATGGCATCAGTCACACCATGTCGCGGATCGATGCCTCGCGCATTGGCGACTGGCGGGTGGATGGCAGTCGCTGGACGACGATTACCTTTTTGTCGGCAGCTGCCTTTGTCTGTCTGCCGCGGATGTTTCAGGTCATGGTTGTCGAAAACGAAGACGAGCGCCACCTGAGGGTCGCGGCCTGGGCCTTTCCGCTCTATCTGCTGTTGATTTCGATGTTTGTGGTGCCGATTGCCGCCATCGGGCTGGAACTGCTGCCGACCGGATCCAACCCGGACCTTTTTGTGCTGACAGTGCCGTTGTCGCAGGGGCAGCAGGGGCTGGCGATGCTGTCTTTTCTGGGGGGGTTTTCCTCGGCGACCTCCATGGTGATCGTGGCGGCGATGGCGCTGTCGACCATGGTATCGAACCATATTGTCATGCCGATCTGGCTGTATATGCAGGGGGCGGCGGGGGCGTCGGTCTCGGGGGATGTGCGCAATGTTGTGCTGTTTGCCCGGCGTATTTCGATCGCAGTCATCCTGGCGCTTGGGTATTTCTACTATAAGCTGTCTGGCGGTGGCGCGACGCTGGCGGCGGTCGGGTTGATCTCTTTCGCCGGGATTTCGCAGATGCTGCCGGCTCTGGTTGGGGGGCTGTTCTGGCGAGGTGCAACCCGAAGTGGCGCGCTTGCCGGGCTGTCGGTGGGGTTTGGCATTTGGATCTACACCATGCTTTTGCCCGCACTTGGCGGTGGGTTGCTGCCTGATCATATCCTGGCCAATGGCCTGTTTGGCCTGTCCTGGCTGCGGCCGCAGGCCCTGTTTGGAATTGAGGGGATCGATCCCACAGTGCATGCGGTGCTCTGGTCCATGATGCTGAATGCGGTGGTCTTTTGTCTCGTATCGCTGCTGACGTTTCCCAGCCCGATAGAGCGGCTGCAGGGGGCCCAGTTCGTCAATGTTTTTGAACATTCCTCTGGCCCGCGCGGCTGGACAGGATCGGTGGCCCAGAGCGAAGACCTGATGGTGATGTCTCAGCGCATCCTTGGTGCAAAAGAGGCCCAGGCCTTTTTCCAGCGCGAATTAACGCGTCAGGGGGGGCATGGGCCGCTGCCGGACCCGACCCCCGCCTTTCTTGAGCAACTGGAGCGCGAATTGGGGGCCTCTATCGGGGCGGCGGCAGCGCATGCGATGATCGGACAGATTGTTGGCGGCTCTTCAGTTTCGGTGCAGGATCTGCTTGCGGTTGCAGATGAGACCGCACAGATGCTGGAGTATTCCAACCAGTTGGAGGCGCAATCAGAGCAATTGTCACGCACGGCACTGCAGCTGCGCGAATCCAACGAAAAACTGACGCAGATTTCGCAGCAAAAGGATGCTTTCCTTAGCCAGGTGAGCCACGAGCTGCGCACGCCGATGACCTCTATCCGGGCGTTTTCCGAAATTCTGCGCGACAATGGCTCCCTGCCGCAGACGGATAAGAACCGCTATGCCAGCATCATCCACGACGAAGCCCTGCGGTTGACCCGCCTGTTGAACGACCTGCTGGATCTGAGCGTGCTGGAAAGCGGTCAGGTCAGTTTGAACATGTCGACAGGCCGTCTTGATGCGGTGATGGATCATGCGGTATCCACGGCGCTGGCCGGTACTGGCACCAGCATGCTGGTTACACGTACCCCCGAAAGTGAGGCGGTGCAGATCTCTTCCGATCTGGATCGGCTGGCGCAGGTCTTTATCAACTTGATCGCCAATGCGCAGAAATACTGCGACGCAGAAACGCCCGAACTGACCATTTCCGTCACCTGCCAGCAGGACCAGGTTTGGATTGATTTCATCGACAATGGCAGTGGTGTTCCGGTGGACTACCAGCAGTTGATTTTTGAAAAATTCTCGCGTGTTAGCCCAGAGCGGGCAGGCGGGGCGGGGCTGGGATTGGCAATTTCCCGTGAAATCATGCAGCGCCTTGGCGGGGATATTTTCTACCTGGCCGAACACAGCGGCGGTGGCTTTAGAATTTCCCTGCCAAATGCGCGTAAAATCTCGACAATGGGGGCAATATAAAGGTCTTGGTAAGGAAGCCGCACTAAAACGCTTAAAAGGGAGCGTCGAACGTGCGGGTTGATGACTAATGTCTGAAGCAGAAAAACAACTAGCCAAGAGCGGTGCGACGGGTGGTCTCGCCCGGAAACTTGCGGCGTCCAAGGAAGGGTCCCAGGGCCAGAATGCTTCCTTTACGCTCAAGGCTTTGCGCCGATCTCTTGCGCGCGCGGCTTCAGAACAATGCGACCTGCCGCTGGCGGTGCTGGCAGCACGCCAATGCAACCGCCCCCCCGAAGATTTGGTCGAATCGCTGTCCGACAAGGACCTGCTGGTGGTGCTGGATGGCCCCAACGGGCGCATTGGGGCGGCGACGATGGATGCAGCCTTGGTGACTGCGCTGATTCAGAAACAGACCATTGGCCAGATCATGGGCAAGGCGCCTTCGCAGCGCAACTATACGCCGACGGATGCGGCCATGACCGCAGATTTCCTGGAAAAATCCTTTGTTAAGGTGCATGCCCTGCTGGAGGGGCAGCGGGATCAGTTGATCTTTTCTGGCTATCGCTACGGCGCGCAGATTGAAGATGTGCGTTCGCTTATTTTGGGGATGGAGGCCGAAAACTATCGTCTGATAACGTTGAATGTGGATTTGGCGATTGGTGCCATGCAGGGGGTACTGAAGCTGATCCTGCCGGAACCCACCCCCGAGGAACTGGGCTTGAATGGCTCGGCTGCGGGACCATCTTTGGCCAGCGGCATGAATTCCATGCGGGCAGAACTTTCAGCCATCTTATGTAAGGTGCGGGTGCCGTTGAACGAATTTTCGGCCCTCAAGGTGGGCGAGGTCCTGCCGCTGGATCAGGCCTTTCTGTATGAAACCGATATGATCGGCATTGGCGGTCAGTCGATTGCCAAGGGGCGTTTGGGGCAGCTGAACGGTGCGCGTGCAGTGCGGCTCAGTATTGCGCATGGGGCTTCGACTCCAGAGCAGCCTGACACAGATGATGATTTTGCCAGCCCGCTTGGCCATAGCGCGCCAGTTGCGGCTTTGCCGATGATGGAGGACCAACCACCGGCGATGGACCTTGGGATCGCGGCGCAGGGGCTGCAGGATCCGCTGGATGAGGGCATGGGCTTTGGCGGAGGCGACCTTGGGATGGGCAGTGATCTCGACCCGGCTGGCCTGGGGGATGATCTGGGTGATTTCGGCGCGGGCCTTGGTGGCGCGTTGGATATGGGCGGCGACATGGGGGGCGATTTCGACCCGGCTGGCCTTGGGGGCGATCTGGGATCTGCTCTCGATATGGGCGCGACCCCGATGGGGGGGCTTGCCGATCTTGGGGATGGCATGGATGCGTTCAATCCGGATGATGCAGCAGCAGAGATTTCAAAGCTGGCCGGACTGGAAAACGACGCAAACCCCGGCATGTAATGCCCCTTCGCGCTTGTCGCGTTCACTTGCATGCACCTGACGGACACTGCCTATTTGAATTTGCATGTTTTGGCTGCTTGAGCGCATCCTGGCTGGATGAGGTTTCGCGGATAAGATGCAGATATATATAAAAGAAGAAGCCCAGCCGCGATCTGCGGGCTGGGCCGTTTTTGGGGCTGTACCTGGGCCTCGGGGCCGTGCTTGGTATTCAGCCTGAACAGCGCGCTCCTACTCGCTGCAAAGCTGGGATCAGCTCGTGGCAATGGCTTCCAATGCGGGGCGCAATCCGGCCAGATCATAGCCTGCGGCACTGGTTTTGCTCAAGATTTCATCCGGGCTCATCTCGGCGGCGACGCCCAGGGACCAGACCACCGAACAGCGGGTGCCCGATGCGCAATAGGCCAAAACCGGGCCTTGGCTTGCCTCGTAGAAGGCCCGCTGCTTGGCGACATTTTCCGGTGTCATGGTCTGATGGGTCAGCGGCAGCGCGTGAAAGGTCAAACCGGCAGCTTCGGCGGCGGCCTGGATTGCCGCAGCCTGGTGGCTTGGCGGGACTTCGGCATCGGGACGATTGCAAATCACCGTCGTATAGCCCTCGGCAAGGATTGCGGGGATGTCTTCGACCGAAATTTGCGGCGAGACGGCGTAGCGGGGGGTGATCACTCGTGCATCCATGGCAGTTGTCTAACCCTTTGTTGCAAGCCGGTCTAGCTGTCGACCGACAAAGGGTGCCACCACCATACCCAAGAGCATCGCACCGATGAACAGCAGCCCGCCAGTGCCATTATAGCTGAGCGAGGCAATCGCCGGTCCGGGGCATAGGCCGGCCAGGCCCCAACCGATGCCAAACAGCACCGATCCGGTGATCAGCCGATGGTCCATCTCGGGGCGGGCTGGGGCTGGAAAGCTGCCCCCGACCAGTGGGCGTCGACCTTTGGTCAGGCGCCAGGCAATAAACATGGGCACGATGGCCCCCCCCATGACAAAGGCAAGGGTCGGATCCCAATCGCCAAACACATCCAGCCAGCCCTGAACCTTGGTGGTGTCGGTCATACCAGAGAGCAAAAGCCCGGAGCCAAACAGCCCACCAGCCAGCAAAGCAAGAAACAAGCGCTGCATCAGATCATCCCCCAGAGGTGACGGAACAGGACAAGGGTGATCCCGCCGGCCAGAATGTAAAAGACGGTGGCCACCAACCCGCGCAGGGACAGGCGTGAAATGCCGCAGACCCCATGCCCCGAGGTGCAGCCATTGGCAATGCGGGTGCCTGTCCCCACAAGCAGACCCGCGATGACGATTACCCAGATGTTGCTGGTCAGATGGGTGTTTGGGGCTTCACTTAACAGCGGCCGCAGCAGCAGTGGCAGCGCCACCACCCCAAGCAGAAAGACCAGGCGCTCTGCTGCGTTGCTAAGGCCTGACCCATCAACCAACCCGCCAATGATGCCACTGGCGCCCATAATGCGGCCATTGCCCAGCAGGAACACCGCCCCGCCCAGCCCGATAAGGCCGCCACCGACGAGCCCCCATATCCAATCCATTTCCATTTTCCGTGATCCTTCTTTCATTGTGATGCAGGTCAACCGCCACCACACGGCAGCCCCTGTAGGGGCTTGTTTGGGCGGGATCTGTGGCAGTGCCAGGGTGCGAATTGGCTAGAGCTTGTTGACAGGCAGTTTCAGGAAGACATCGCCTTCTTCATCCGGCTCTGGCATTTGACCTGCACGCATATTGACTTGCAGCGACGGTAAAATCAGCCGGGGCATGCCAAGCGTCGCGTCGCGGGCATCACGCATCGTGGTAAAATCTTCCAGCGGGCGGCCTTCGCCAATATGCACGTTCAGCGCCTTTTGTTCAGCGACCGTGGTTTCCCAGGCGTAGTCATCGCGCCCTGGGGCCTTGTAGTCGTGGCCGACAAAAATGCGGGTTTCATCCGGCAGCGCCAAGATCTTTTGAATAGACCAGTACAGCGCCTCGGAAGAGCCACCGGGGAAATCGCAGCGCGCCGTACCGAAATCGGGCATGAAAAGGGTATCCCCCACAAAGGCGGCATCGCCAATCACATAGGTCAGACAGGCAGGGGTATGGCCCGGCGTGTGCAGGACTTCGCCGCGCAGCTGGCCAATCATAATTGTGTCACCCTCTTTGAACAGCGCATCAAACTGGCTGCCGTCACGTTGAAAGTCGGTGCCCTCATTGAAGACTTTGCCAAAGGTGTCTTGGACCAGAGTGATATTGGCGCCGATGCCAATCTTTCCGCCCAAGTGATCCTGCAGATATGGCGCGGCAGACAGGTGGTCGGCGTGGACATGGCTTTCCAGGATCCATTCGCAGCGCAGGTCGTTGGCCCGTATGTAGCTGATGATCTCATCCGCTGATGCGGTATCCGTGCGCGCAGCGGCATGGTCGAAATCCAGCACGGAATCGATAATTGCACAGGCCGCCCCGGTGGGATCGCGCACAACATAAGAGACGGTATTGGTGGCCTCGTCGAAAAAGGCTTTGACGATGGGGTTCATTTCGCAGCACTCCATTTTTTCTCAATGTATATTGAAAATGGAATATGTTGCAAGCGCTGAGATGGCATAGACGTCAAAAAACCCTGACCCCGGCAAAAGGCGGGGCAGGGCAGCGGGTGTATTTCAACAGGAAGTACCGACAGCGCGGGGCAGCGATGCGCCGCGATTGATCCAGATAGGCAGCTTAGCCCAGAAAGATGCCAAGCATAACCAGCATTAGCCCAAGCACTGACAGAAACAGTGCGCCCAGATTATAGGGCAGGACGCGTTGCACAACGGCGCGCAAAGCATCGTCATCCTTGGTTTTTCTGCGGGCTTTGATCACATATATAATGCAGCCGATCAGGCCGATCAGCCCCGCAACCGAGAGGGTCGCACCGACCCAGACGATGATATCAAACATAAGACCGGCTCCTGCGGTAAGTGTACCGGGATGCGAGTAGCGGATTGACGCCTGCGGCACAAGAGATCCTGTCCGCTGCTGCAATGGGTGCACCACGGCGGGCAGAGCCCGAGAAAGACGCAGGGCGGGATATCGCAGGCCATTGTTTTCCTGTCTTGCGATACCGGGCCTCTGCGGCTATCCCCTTGCCCCAAACCTATCACATGACAGCAGTGAAATGCCTGTCGTCAAAGGCCAGAGCAGCAGGAGCCGAACATGGATATGACCGAAGACGAAAAAAGTGAAAACTACCGCGTAACAGCCGGAGAACTCCGCCAGTTCATCGAGCGTTTTGAACGGCTGGATGCCGAAAAGAAAGACATCGCGGAACAGCAAAAAGAAGTCATGGCCGAAGCAAAATCACGTGGCTACGACACAAAGGTGATCCGCAAGGTGATTGCCCTGCGCAAGCGTGACCAGGATGATATCGCCGAAGAAGAAGCGGTGCTGGAAATGTATAAAGAAGCGCTTGGCATGTCGTAGGCCATCTTTAATCATTTGATATAGTTTGATTAAATTATGGGTGCTGTGCAGGCGTCAAAACGTGCTGTGCAGCACTCGTATATAGACCAATAATATGGCGTCTTGAAGCAGTGAGACCGCTGATATCGTCCGGTGCTGTGATGCAGTGTCCCTAGAGCGGATGCTTCGTCAATGCGGGAGCTTATTCTCCCCCATCAAGATTGGGCGATTTGCGCACACTCAGGCTGCATTGCACCTGGTTAGCGAAGCGAAACGCGAGTTCGAGTTACCATGCGGTCCATATCCCGATTGCACCCACAAGCAACAGGCTCAAGGCCCAGACCGTATCCATATTCAACCACGTCCGGGCCAGAAACTTCAGACCCAGCCAGGTGTAGGCCCCGACAGCCAGTATTCCGCCTGACAGAGCCATTGCCGCTGTGTGGACAATTGCCACCGCCAACGCTGTATTGATACTGCCTGACATCAGTTCGGTTGCGGCCCTATGCCCGGTGTCCAACTCTTCGACACGGCAGAGGCCCAGGTAGATTGGAAGCAGCATCATGCCCGCCCCATGGGCGGTTGCGGCAAGGAACGACCAAAGGGCAAGTCGGGTTGGTTTGATCCGCGCCAAAACTCTTGGATGGCGCCTGCTGATCAGCAGAAAGACACCGAAACCCATGACCAGCCCGCCTGCGCCAATACGGATCTCTCGCTGCCACTCCACCAGCGCGACTGTCGCGGAGAACGGCAACAGGATGGCTGACATCGCCAGGAAATGCCCGAGCGCCAGCATCGCCAACGCCCTGACCAGTGCAGCCCGGCGCCTTTCCATAAGCGCCGCGGACACGGAAAGCGGCCAGCCCATTCCAGGGTTCACCCCGTGATAGACGCCAGAGGCGATGACGGCCCACCAGAGGGCCGTCAAAGAGTGTTCTGCACCCACGGTTCAAGTGTTGGGATAGCAGAAGCTGTCGGTCGAGCAGTCGCCGCCTTCAAGGCGGATCTGATGGCTGCGATATCCCTTCGGAAATTCAACCCAAAACTGTTCATCAAGCTCCAGGCCGCCGTGATTGTCGGCGTTGGCCATCACCATCGCAGCACCTCTGTCACCCGGATAGAACTGATCGTCCCAGGTGGAATAGAGCGAATTTGTCCAGTACACCCGCTTGCCATCGCGGCTGATCTCTACCATCTGCGGGCCATAGCCGAACGCCTTTCCGTTCGGGTGCGGCGTTTTCTTGACGATGCCGCCAATCTCCACCTTGCCGACCAGCGCGGGGTTCATTGGGTCTGACACATCATATTGATGCATTTCGCCAGTGCCCCAACAGGCGACATAGAGAAACCGGTCATCAAGACTGAGGTCGATGTCGGTAACCAGCGGCGGAACCGCTTCAAAACCTTTCAGGAGTTCGGGCAATGCGTCAGCCGCCGCAGGTTGCGGATCAATGGTGATTGTTTTCTTGGCTTCAAAAGATCCATCCTCATTTCGCCACCAAGTAAAGATCGCGCCCTGAAGGTTGGTTGTGTCCACAACCACACCGCAGAAGCCGTACTGTTTGGCGGGATCGTGCGCCGGCCGGATCTCAAGTGCCATCTGGTGGTTGGCCCCCAGGTCAATCGTCTGGATGTTCTTGCGGCCCCGCAAATCCCAGAAGTGGATCTTGTGACCGTATTTGTTGCTCAAGAGGTCTTCAGCCACTATCCCGTTTTCAAACTGCGGCGGCAGCCCCCACTCCGAACTGACCATGTAATCACGCGGCAGATTCCACCAGAAATCATAGTGCTTGTCCTGAATGCCGCGATCCATCTCGTAGCGGCCGAGAATCTCGAAAGTCTCGCAGTCCATGATGAAAATGCCAG
Source organism: Pseudophaeobacter sp. (assembly GCF_048267565.1). NCBI lineage: Bacteria > Pseudomonadati > Pseudomonadota > Alphaproteobacteria > Rhodobacterales > Roseobacteraceae > Pseudophaeobacter > Pseudophaeobacter sp. The sequence continues at coordinate 105,746 of NZ_JBLWXG010000001.1, forward strand.
GAGGTCCGTCAGTGCCATCCACGCCGCCGCCGCCAAGTGTAGAGACATAAATGCCCTCGGGACCGCAGTGGATCGTATGTGGCCGGGAATAGCCGGTTTTTTCCCAGACCTCTTCCGGTTCGATGATCTTGTGGATCTTCGCTTTCAGCGGTTCTTTGACATCTACGATGTAGATACGGCTGGAGCGTATGCCTGGAATAATCAGGTAGCGCCGCTCCAGAAATGCATGGCCGGTCAATGGGCTGAGCGCAGAGGAACAGGCATTCCAGCCGAAATGGTGAAATTCATCGCCGGTGTTCGGCATCATGAGGGAATGAACGATCTGGCCGTAGGTATCTGAAGACGCATCCACGTCTACAACTGCCAGACCGTCAGGCTGTGACCCGTCCGGACTGAGCATCAGAGTGAAAGCAAGTTTTTCAGCCGGAGCTGCCATAGCCAGTTTTGGTGTCGCGTGAAATGTAGGATCGGGTCTCAAGTTCATTTCAATTCTCCTCTCGGGAAACTGGTTAGACGAACTGATCTCGACGAGCGCTGCCTCAGAAAATTGCCTTTCTTCCAGTAAGGATGGATTTTGATTTCCCGTCAACACATTCAAGAATATGGCGGGGGCCGTGCTGCCAGGGCTTTCCGTTTCTGTTGATTGAACCGGTTTTGCATAATCGGCATGAGGGGTCCGCTGTGCAGACCACGCCCGGGCTTTAACCGTTGCAGTTGTGACGCTGCGGCGGTCTTCTTTGGCATTGTCTTGAAAAATGCTTCATAGTTATAAATTTTAAGCTTGAAATAAATGACATGCTGCCCGATATTGCGGCAATAGGCACAGTCCTGACCACTGACTATTTTGATTGAATAAAGGAGAGCCCATGCCTGCCATTTCTGTACATCCCGAAGGATGGAAACCGGCCAAGGGTTATGCCAATGGCATGGTCGCCGAGGGTAAGTTGCTCTTTGTTGGCGGCCAAATCGGCTGGACCGCGGATCAGGTCTTCGAAGAGCAGGGCTTCATCGGACAGATGCGCCAGGCGCTGCGCAATATCCTGGATGTGGTCGAAGCGGCTGGCGGCGAGGCCAGCGATATCACCCGGCTTACATGGTATGTCACGGACAAGGCTGAATACCTGGCCCATCAGGGCGAGGTCGGGCGGGCCTATCGCGATGTGATGGGATACCATTTTCCCGCGATGACAATGGTGGTCGTCGCTGCGTTGGTGGAAGATGAAGCCAAGATTGAGATTGAGGCAACAGCGGTTTTGCCGCAGGGCTAGGCCACCATTATTGCGCAGCCTCCACGCCCTGAAAGGGCGGTAGAACCTAGAACCGGGCCGGTGGGAAATCCTACCGGCCTTTTGCTGTTTTGCGCCAATTTTGCGTGTCGGCCTGTCGCAAAATAGCGCCTATTGGGGGCAAATCCCGGCAGTATTTCTGACCTGTGCCTGCCTGTATCAGCAAATTTTGGCCAAAGCCCAAGATTTGAGCGTCTATGTTTTTCTATATTTTTCAAACCCGTGGGGAGAGCCTCTGATGTGGAGACACGACTTTTTTGCACATTCAAAAATTTTACCAGTTGATAAAAAATCAAACTGTGGCAGTCTTTGAGTCGTATAAAAACAAAGTCAGGGAGACACCCAATGGCGAGTAGCCATCAGGCATCAGGTATCCATGCAGGGCGTTTGGCCGCTGCAGAGATCGCCGACAACTTTGGGGATCTGCACCCCGCGTATGACCCGCATGAAGCCGCAGTGGCGGCGGATCGTTGCTATTTCTGCTATGATGCGCCCTGCATGACCGCATGCCCCACCAGCATCGACATTCCGCAGTTCATTCGTGAAATCCAGGCCGGGCACCCGGCCTCTGCTGCCAAGACCATTCTGGACCAGAATATCCTGGGTGGCATGTGCGCACGGGTCTGTCCGACAGAAACGCTCTGTGAAGAGGCCTGCGTTCGCGAAGCCGCCGAGGGCAAGCCGGTCGAGATTGGCCGGTTGCAGCGCTATGCCACCGACACAGTGATGGAAAAAGGCGTGCATCCCTTTAGCCGTGCCGCCAGCACGGGCAAGCGCGTTGCAGTTGTTGGCGCCGGTCCTGCGGGCCTGTCTGCGGCGCACCGACTGGCGATGCTGGGCCATGATGTGGTCATCTATGACGCCAAGGCCAAGGCCGGTGGCCTGAACGAATTTGGCATCGCCGCCTATAAATCCACTGAAGATTTTGCCGCCCGCGAGGTCGACTGGCTGCTGAAAATCGGCGGTATCACCGTCGAATATGGCAAAAAGCTGGGCACGGATCTGTCGCTGGAGGCGCTGAAAGGCGATTTCGACGCTGTCTTCCTGTCGATCGGGCTGGCGGGGGTCAATGCCCTGCGCGCCGAAGGTGAAGACTTGAGCGGCGTGCGCGATGCTGTTGATTTCATCGAAGAGCTGCGCCAGGCTGAGGATCTTACCAAACTACCTGTTGGCCGCAATGTAGTGGTCATCGGTGGCGGCATGACAGCTGTTGACGCGGCCGTGCAGTCAAAACTGTTGGGCGCCGAAAACGTGACCATCGCCTATCGCCGCGACCGCGATGCGATGGGGGCCAGCCGGTTCGAACAGGATCTGGCAGCCTCTAAAGGTGTGACATTGATGTTCAACGTTATGCCCAAGGCGATCCATGGCAATGGCGCCGCCGCCGAGATCGAACTGGAATATACCCAGGTCGAAGACGGCCGAGTTCGTGGAACCGGTGAGACAGTGCGCCTGGCCGCAGAGCAGGTCTACAAGGCCATCGGCCAAAGCCTGCAAGGTCAGCCAGACGCGGTTGAGCTGGAGGGTGGCAAGATCATGGTCGATGCAACGGGCCGAACTTCGGTGGCGAATGTCTGGGCCGGCGGCGACTGTGCCTCTGGGGGCGAAGATCTCACCGTGACCGCCGTGGCCGAAGGCCGCGACGCTGCAATGGATATTCATACAAGCCTGATGGGCTGAGCAAGCCAGGGTCGTTGCTGGCCAACGGCCCTAAGCGAGCATGAAAAGGGACAGACAAATGGCTGATCTGACAACAGAATTCCTGGGTATCAAATCCCCAAATCCGTTCTGGCTGGCCTCGGCGCCACCAACGGACAAAGAATATAACGTACGCCGCGCTTTTGAAGCAGGCTGGGGCGGTGTGGTCTGGAAGACCCTCGGCTCCGAAGGCCCCCCCGTGGTCAATGTCAATGGGCCGCGCTATGGCGCTATCTTTGGCGCCGACCGTCGGCTGCTGGGGTTGAACAACATCGAGCTGATCACGGATCGCTCGCTGGAGATCAACCTGGAAGAAATCACCCGCGTCAAAAAGGACTACCCGGACCGTGCCGTGATCGTGTCGATCATGGTGCCTTGCGAAGAGGAAGCCTGGAAGGCGATCCTGCCCAAGGTTGAGGCCACCGGTGCCGATGGGATCGAGCTGAACTTTGGCTGTCCGCACGGCATGGCCGAACGCGGCATGGGTGCGGCTGTGGGCCAGGTGCCTGAATACATCCAGATGGTCACCGAATGGTGCAAGAAATACTATTCCAAGCCCGTCATCGTAAAACTGACGCCCAATATCACCGATGTGCGCTTCCCCGCACGTGCGGCCAAGGCCGGCGGCGGTGATGCGGTCAGCCTGATCAATACCATCAACTCGATTGTCTCAGTCGATCTGGACCAGATGGCGCCCGAGCCAACCGTTGGCGGTAAGGGCACCCATGGGGGCTATTGTGGCCCTGCGGTAAAACCAATTGCCATGAACATGGTTGCGGAAATCGCCCGCTGCCCAGAAACGCATGATCTGCCGATTTCGGCCATTGGCGGTGTCACCACCTGGAAAGACGCGGCTGAATTCATGGCGCTGGGGGCGGGCAATGTGCAGGTCTGCACCGCCGCTATGACCTATGGGTTCAACGTGGTGAAAGAGATGATTTCCGGCCTGTCCAACTGGATGGATGAAAAGGGCTATACCTCGACCCAGGACTTCATCGGCATGGCGGTTCCAAATGTCACCGACTGGCAGTATCTGGATCTGAACTTCATCGCCAAGGCAAAGATCAACCAGGAAGACTGCATCAGCTGTGGCCGTTGCTTTGCCGCCTGCGAAGACACCTCGCACCAGGCCATCGAGATGAGCGCCGACCGTGTCTTTACCGTTAAAGACGATGAATGTGTGGCCTGTAACCTCTGCGTGAATGTTTGCCCGATTGAGGGCTGCATCACCATGGAAGAGGTTCCCGCCGGCCAGATTGATGAGCGTACCGGCAAGGTGGTTTCCGGCGAATATGCCAACTGGACAACCCATCCCAACAATCCATCGGCAACGGCGGCAGAATAGTCCAGCCCGCATGCGGTTGGGTCTAATCAAAAGGGGGGCAGTGCTGCGGTACTGCCCCCCTTTTTTTCTGTGGCGATGCCCTGCCGTTACATCCTGGTTAACATGAATTAACTTTTTGGCGTAAGCATCCGGCGATAAAGCGTTTCCAGGAACTCTGGTGCTGCGTCAAACGGATCTTCATCCCCCATCAACATACGCACCTGCACGTCAAAATCAGCATAGTGCTGGGTCAGCGCCCAGATCGAAAAAACCAGGTGTTTGGGGTGGGTCTGATTGATCTTGCCTGCGGCCATCCAGCCCGCCAGGATCTGCTCCTTTTCTTCAAGCAGGTCGCGCAGATCCCGCGAGAGCGCATCCAGCATGCGCGGCGCGCCCTGTACGATTTCATTGGCAAACAGACGGCTTTCGCGCGGGAAATCCCGGCTCATCTGTAGCTTGCGTTGCACATAGGCGAGGATCTCTTCCAGTGGATCGCCTGCGGCGTCGATCTCGCGCATCGGGTCAAGCCAGGTATCCAATAGCTCAGACAGCAGGGCGGTGAACATCGCCTCCTTGGAGGGAAAATAATACAGTAGATTCGGCTTTGACAGCCCGGCCTGCGTGGCAATCTGGTCGACGGTTGCGCCGCGAAACCCATGTGCCGAGAAAACCTCGAGCGCGGCTTCCAGAATGGCGGCGCGATTCTTTTTCTGGATGCGGGTGGGTGATCGGTCCTTGGGCATAGTGGATAAGCGATCCTTACTGGCCGAAGCGGGGCTGTCTTCGCCCGCAATTTGCGCATTGCCCCATTTTTCATGGGGATATCAGAGCCAATGTGACTCAATTTCTTGACTGGTGGCTTCCCCGTGATAGCGTGAGTTTGACCAGTTGGTCAAATCCATCTCTGTGGAGGGTGACCAACGTTTCAAAGCCACCAATTGGTGCCAAGCCAAGAATAACCCGCAAGATCAGCGGGGGGAACAGGAAGGAAGCTGCGATGACGTCTTTGGGACAGAATCTGAAAATCAACGGGGATCGGCTCTGGGAGAGCCTGATGGAGATGGCCAAGATCGGCCCCGGTGTCGCAGGGGGCAACAATCGCCAGACCTTGACCGATGAAGATGCCGAAGGGCGCGCCTTGTTCCAGAAATGGTGTGAAGAGGCTGGCTGTACCATGGGGCTGGATCAGATGGGCAATATGTTTGCCCGCCGCGAAGGCACCGACCCGGATGCGCTGCCGGTCTATGTGGGCTCGCACCTGGATACGCAGCCAACCGGCGGCAAATACGATGGTGTTCTGGGGGTTCTGGCCGGGCTGGAGCTGATCCGCTCGCTCAACGATATGGGTATCAAGACCAAACACCCCATCGTGGCGACCAACTTTACCAACGAGGAAGGCACCCGCTACGCGCCGGCCATGCTGTCGTCAGGCGTGTTTGCCGGTATTCATACCCAGGACTGGGCCTATGACCGGGTTGACGCCGAGGGCAAGTCATTTGGTGATGAGTTGAAGCGGATCGGCTGGCGCGGCGAGGAAGAGGTCGGCGCCCGCAAGATGCATGCCTTCTTTGAGCTGCACATCGAACAGGGCCCCATTCTGGAAGCCGAGGGCAAGGATATTGGCGTGGTCACCCATGGCCAGGGCCTGAGCTGGACCGAAGTGACCATAACCGGCAAGGATGCCCACACCGGATCAACCCCGATGCCGATGCGCCGCAACGCGGGCCTCGCCATGGCGCGGGTGCTGGAAGCGGTGGATGAAATCGCCTGGTCGCATGCGCCAAGCGCCGTTGGCGCGGCAGGTCATATTGACGTCTATCCAAACTCGCGCAATGTGATCCCCGGCAAGGTGGTCTTTACCGTTGATTTCCGCTCGCCCGAGTTGGAAGTGATCGAAGACATGGAATTGCGCCTGCGCGAAGAGGGCAAGGACATCGTTGAAGCCCTTGATATGCAGATAGAATTCGAAAAAGTCGGCGGTTTTGACCCGGTGAAGTTCGACGAGACCTGTGTGGCGGCGGTGCGCAATGCGGCCGAGCGTCTGGGCTATTCGCATCTGGATATTATTTCTGGCGCCGGTCATGATGCCTGCTGGATCAACAGGGTTGCCCCCACTGCGATGATCATGTGCCCCTGTGTGGATGGCCTGAGCCACAATGAGGCGGAAGAGATCAGCAAGGCGTGGGCCGAGGCCGGCGGCAATGTATTGTTCCATGCAGTTGTCGAGACGGCTGAGATCGTTTCCTGATACCGAAATAAGGGAAGGGGCGCTGCCCCCGCGGCCCTGGCGGGCCGCTCCCCCGGGATATTTTTGGCCAAATGAAGGGGGCCAAGACAACAGGGAACTGGTCCCTCAACCAGATAAAAGTGGCGCAAAATGCGCCCGAGACAGGGAGTTTTACCATGACTAAAGTCATCAAGAACGGGACAATTGTCACCGCTGATCTTACCTATAAATCGGATGTCTTGATCGAGGATGGGGTGATCACCGCGATTGGTCCCAACCTCAAGGGGGATGAGGAGCTGGATGCAACTGGCTGCTATGTGATGCCGGGAGGGATTGATCCGCATACCCATCTGGAAATGCCCTTCATGGGCACCTATTCGACGGATGATTTTGAAAGCGGTACGCGGGCTGGTCTGGCGGGGGGCACCACCATGGTGGTGGATTTTGCCCTGCCAAATCCGGGTGAAAGCCTGCTGGATGCGTTGAAGCGTTGGGATAACAAATCGACGCGCGCCAACTGCGATTATTCCTTCCACATGGCGGTAACCTGGTGGGGCGAGCAGGTCTTTGACGATATGAAGACCGTGATCGAGACGCGCGGCATCAATACCTTCAAGCATTTCATGGCCTATAAAGGCGCGCTGATGGTTAATGATGACGAGTTGTATTCCAGCTTTCAGCGCCTGTCTGAACTGGGCGGCATTGCCATGGTGCACGCTGAAAACGGCGATGTGGTTGCGGAGCTGTCGGCCAAGCTGCTGGCTGAGGGGAATACCGGCCCCGAGGCGCATGCCTATTCGCGCCCGCCGCAGGTGGAGGGCGAGGCCACCAACCGTGCCATTATGATCGCCGATATGGCAGGTGTGCCGCTCTATGTGGTGCATACCTCCTGCGAGGACAGCCACGAGGCCATCCGCCGGGCGCGTCAGCAGGGGAAACGGGTTTGGGGCGAGCCGCTGATCCAGCATCTGACGCTGGATGAGAGCGAATATTTCAACCCCGATTGGGACCATGCGGCGCGCCGTGTGATGTCGCCGCCGTTCCGTAACAAACAACATCAGGATAGTCTGTGGGCTGGGCTGCAATCGGGATCCTTGTCGGTTGTTGCGACAGATCACTGCGCCTTTTCGACTGAGCAGAAACGCTATGGCCTGGGCGATTTCACCAAAATTCCCAATGGCACTGGTGGGTTGGAGGATCGTATGCCGATGCTTTGGACACATGGCGTGGCCACCGGGCGGATCACACCAAATGAATTTGTTGCCGTGACCTCGACCAATATTGCCAAGATCCTGAATTGCTATCCCAAAAAAGGGGCCGTTCTGGTCGGGGCGGATGCTGATCTGGTGGTCTGGGATCCGGAAAAGTCAAAAACCATTGCTGCCAGCACCCAGCAGTCTGCGATCGACTATAACGTCTTTGAGGGCAAAGAGGTCAGAGGCCTGCCACGGTTCACCCTGACGCGCGGCCAGGTGGCGGTGCATGATGGCGAAATCCGTTGTCAGGAAGGCCATGGCCGGTTTGTTGAGCGCGAGGCCAATACGACGGTGAACAAGGCGCTGTCGACCTGGAAAGAGCTGAGCGCGCCGCGCCCGGTAGAACGTACAGGCATTCCCGCAACCGGCGTCTAATGAGGGCAGGGCTGTGGCGGCCTTGCCGCCGCGGCCCCCTCGCAGTCTGAGCAAGGCAACATTATGAATACTCAAACGACTACCCAGGCCCATGCCCCGCAGGGTGCCACCGAGGCCGTCGTCGAAGCAAAAAACCTGGATCTGGTTTTTCCGACAAATGACGGCCCTGTGCAGGCGCTTAAGGATGTGAACCTGACGATCAATAAGGGCGACTTTGTTTCGTTTATCGGTCCCTCTGGCTGTGGCAAGACCACATTCCTGCGGGTGATGGCGGCGCTGGAGCACCCCACTGGCGGCAGCATTACCGTCAATGGCATGAGCCCGGATGAAGCCCGCAAGCAACGCGCCTATGGCTATGTGTTTCAGGCCGCCGGCCTGTACCCCTGGCGCACCATTGCCAAGAACATCAAGCTGCCGCTTGAAATCATGGGGTTTTCCAAGGCCGAACAGGACAAGCGTGTCGAGCAGGTGCTGGAGCTGGTGGAGTTGTCCGGTTTTGGCGGCAAATATCCCTGGCAGCTGTCGGGCGGGATGCAGCAGCGTGCCAGTATCGCCCGCGCGCTGGCCTTTGATGCCGATATCCTGTTGATGGATGAACCCTTTGGCGCGCTGGATGAGATTGTGCGCGATCACCTGAACGAACAGCTGTTGAAGCTGTGGGCGCGTACCAACAAGACCATCGGCTTTGTCACCCACTCGATCCCAGAGGCGGTTTATCTGTCGACCAAGATTGTGGTGATGTCACCGCGCCCCGGTCGGATTACCGATGTGATCGAGAGCACCCTGCCGCGTGAGCGCCCCCTGGATATTCGCGACAGTCAGGAGTTTATCGACATTGCCCACCGGGTGCGTGAAGGCCTGCGGGCAGGGCATGCCGATGACTAAGGGGAAAATCGCAAACGAAACCAGGGAGGGGCGGCGATGAGAACCTTTCTTTCCGTCCTGACCGTATTGGCCGCGATTGTCGCCTTTTGGTATGCGGCCTGCATTCCGATGAACATCAAAGGCGTATTGGACACAGCTGAGCGGGCTGGGTTTGAAGTGAGCCCTGCGACCTCCAAGGAACGTCGCGATATGGGCAGCTTTGGTCTGGTGGCAAGTAACAGCTTTGCCATTGCAGAGACCTTTAGCCAGGATCGCCCCCGCTTGCCTGCACCACATCAGGTGGTGCGTGAGCTGTGGAACACCACGGTGATGAAGAAAGTCACCTCGAAGCGGTCCTTGGTGTACCACGGGCAGGTGACGCTGAAGGCGACGCTGTTGGGCTTTGTCATCGGGACCGGGCTTGGCATTTTGCTGGCGGTGGGCATCGTGCATTCACGGGTGATGGATATGTCGGTGATGCCCTGGGCGATTGTCAGTCAGACCATCCCCATTATCGCGCTGGCACCAATGATCATTGTGGTGCTCTATTCCATCGGGGTGCAGGGGATCCTGCCCAAGGCGATCATATCGGCCTATCTGAGCTTCTTTCCTGTGGTGGTTGGCATGGTCAAAGGGCTGCGTAGTCCTGATGCGATGCAGCTGGACCTGTTGAAAACCTATAGCGCCAGCACCAGCCAGGGGTTCTGGAAGCTGCGGCTTCCGTCCTCGATGCCCTATCTATTTACCTCGCTGAAAATTGGCATTGCGGCATCCTTGCTGGGGGCGATTGTCGGCGAGCTGCCAACCGGGGCGGTTTCTGGTCTGGGCGCGCGTCTGTTGGCGGGCAGCTATTATGGTCAGACCGTGCAGATCTGGTCGGCGCTGTTTGCTGCGGCCATTCTGGCGGGGCTGTTGGTGGCCTTGCTGGAAGTGATCGAGAAGACGGTGTTGAAACGGATGGGGATGAGCGGATGATGAGACTGTGCAATGGGGGCGCTGCCCCCGCCGCGAAAGCGCGGCTCCCCCGGGATATATGCGGCCAAATGAAGCGGGCAACGGGCGCGCCATTCGCGGCCTCGGCTGGCAAGGGAGGCCTGCAATGATTTTGGTTGTTCTGGCGGTTCTTGTCTGGTGTGGCGGCTGGTGGTTGAATAGCCGCCTGGCCAATGGTGCCCGATCTGACACGCGGGGGGTAAAGCTGCTGGTGCCGGTGATTTTTGGTGTCACGGTGCTTTTGGTGTGGGAGCTTCTGGTGCGGGGGCTTGAGGTGTCCCTGGTGATCCTGCCGGCCCCCAGCCTGATTGTAGAGCGCTTTGCGGTTTCTTTGCCGATCCTGTGGAAGGATCTGGCACAGACCTTTCTGAAGGGAGCCCTGTCTGGCTATATCATTGGCTGTGGTGCGGCAGTGTTGATGGCGGTGGCCGTGGATCGCAGTGATTTTCTGCGCCGGGGGTTGTTGCCGGTTGGCAATTTCGTGGCTGCCCTGCCTATTGTTGGCACCGCGCCCATTCTGGTGATGTGGTTTGGTTTTGACTGGCAGTCAAAGGCAGCGGTGGTTGTGGTCATGGTGTTCTTTCCCATGTTGGTGAATACCGTCGCGGGCCTGCGCGAGACCTCTGCCATGCAGCGCGATCTGATGCAGACCTATGCCGCCAGCTATTGGCAGAGTTTCTTCAAGCTTCGCTTGCCTGCGGCTTTGCCTTTTATTTTCAACGGCCTGAAGATCTCGACCACGCTGGCGCTGGTGGGCGCAATTGTGGCAGAGTTCTTTGGCTCTCCGACTGTGGGGATGGGGTTTCGGATCTCGACCAGCGTTGGCCAACTGGCGCTTGACATGGTCTGGGCCGAAATCGTGGTGGCGGCGCTGGCCGGGTCTTTCTTTTACGGGGCAATTGCCTTGGTCGAGAAAAGCCTGACCTTCTGGCACCCCTCGCAACGCGGATAAGAACCACTGGTCAGCGCGCGCACTGCGCGCTGGCAGATCCTCCAGAGGGGCGCTCTGGGGGGAGGCCAATGGGGTGGTGAAAAAACCATCACAGGCCCATCAACAACGCCCAATCGCTGCGCAAAAGGGCCAAGTTGCTCTTAAAGTTATAATAATAATATTTGATCGAAGGGTCAAATTCGCGCAAGCTTTCGACATAACCAACGGGAGAACAATCTCATGAAACACATTTTGACAGCCGCCGGTCTGGCGCTTGCATCTGTCGGCGCGGCCCAGGCTGCGGATGACGTGAAGCTGCAGCTGAAATGGGTGACACAGGCACAGTTCGCTGGCTATTATGTGGCCCTGGACAAGGGGTTTTATAGCGAAGAGGACCTGGATGTCACCATTCTGCCAGGTGGCCCGGATATTGCGCCAACCCAGGTGATTGCAGGCGGCGGTGCCGATGTTACCGTGGAATGGATGCCAGCCGCCCTGGCTGCGCGCGAAAAGGGCCTGCCGCTGGTCAATATTGCCCAGCCTTACAAGAGCTCGGGGATGCAGCTGACCTGTTGGAACGATACTGGCATTGCCGCACCTGAAGATCTGACAAACCGCACGCTGGGTGTGTGGTTCTTTGGCAATGAATTCCCCTTCATGAGCTGGATGAGCAAGCTTGGCATTTCCACCGAAGCAAAGGGCGAGATGGGCGTCGAGGTTCTGAAGCAGGGCTTTAATGTTGATCCGCTGTTGCAGCGTCAGGCGGATTGTATTTCGACCATGACCTATAACGAATATGGCCAGGTTCTTGATGCGGGCGTCTCTCCGGATGAGTTGATTACCTTCAAATATGAAGATCAGGGCGTCGCAACCCTGGAAGACGGTTTGTATGTTCTGGAAGAGAACCTGGAAGATCCCGCCTTTGTGGAGAAGATGCAGCGCTTTGTGCGGGCCTCTATGAAGGGCTGGAAATACGCCGAAGCCAATCCGGATGAAGCCGCGGAAATCGTGTTGGACAACGATGCTTCTGGCGCGCAGACCGAACACCACCAGAAGCGCATGATGCGCGAGGTTGCCAAGCTGACCGCAGGCAGCAATGGGGCGCTGGATGTTGCCGATTATGAGCGTACGGTGAAGACCTTGCTGGAAGGCGGCTCTACTCCGGTGATCACCAAGACGCCAGAAGGCGCATGGACCCATGTCATCTCCGATGCGGCTTTGAACTAAGTCCCGTGACTGGCTGATCTGCGCCATTTAGGGCGCTGGACAAAGTGATGAACTCCGCCGAACATTTTGGTTTGGCGGAGTTTTTTTGCGGCTTCGGTCGAGAGGTTGGGCCAGCGGTCAGGGTTGTTGCAGAAAACCGCCGTATTGGCCGCGTTTGAACACCAATCCGTTGCCGGGGCGGGAGGTGACCTGGGTGACCTCACCCAGGACGATGCTGTGATCCCCTGCTGGATGCACCTGGTACAGGCGGCAGTCAAAGCGGGCAACGGGGTTGGGCAGGGCCGGGGTCTGGGCTGGGCTTAGCTGCCAGTTGTCCTGGGTAAAGCCGTCGCCGTGCAGGGCAAAATGCTGCGCCATGTCGAACTGGTCTTCGGCCAGAACATGGATGGAAAACCGCTGTGCCGTCACAAAGGCGTCATGGCGCAGAGAGCTGCGATCCGGGCACCAGAGCAGCAGGGGAGGATCCATCGAGACCGAGGTGAAGCTGTTGACCGTGATCGCCAGCGGGCCGTTTTTGGTCAAGGTGGTGACCACGGTTACACCGGTGGCAAATGAACCCAGCGCATCCCGATAGGCCCGCAGGGTATCGGTGCCGGGCGTAAAACTGGTTTCGGACATGTCGCGCGCCTCGCTTCAGGGCTTTTTGCCTGCCTGCCATGTGCCGCCGTGATTGTCCACTGGGTTCAGGTCTTCGAGCAGGCGCCTATGGCGTTGGGTCTGCTCTATAACGTCGCGCAGGGTGGTAAAGCCGCGCGCCTGCAACAACGGGATCATTTTTACCAGAGCGGCAGCGGTGGCCTGGGCATCGCCCAATGCGGTATGACGCTGCGCCGCCGGTATGGTAATTTCCAGCCGGGCACAAAGCGCATCCAGCGTATGCGGCACCGAGGCGCCAAACAATACTGCGCTTAGCAAGACAGTATCAAGGATTGGGTGATCCCACTGCACCCCGGTGTCTTTGGCGTGGCGGCGCAGAAACGCCATGTCAAACGGTGCGTTATGGGCAACAATCACCGCATCCGTTGCAAAGTGATGAAAGGCGGCTGCGGCGGCGGTGATTTTTGGCGCATCGGCGACCATCGCGGGGCTGATACCATGAATGCGGCTGGCAGATTCCGGGATCGGGCGGCCAGGGTTTACCAGGGTGTCAAAGCGCTCGCCCGTGACCTGGCGCCCGTTCAGCACCCGCACTGCGCCGATTTGCACGATCTCGTCCCGGTGCGGCAATAGCCCGGTGGTTTCGGTGTCAAAGACCACAAAGCACTGCTGGTGCAGCGGGCGGTCTGCGATTTCATGCATCGGGCGTACAATGAGGTCAAAATCAAAGACCAGTGGCTGGACGTCTTGCGGCATGAGGACGGTGGCGGGCGCGTCAAAGATCAGAACATAGCTATCGCCCTGGCCCAGGGGTTTCAGGCAGATCGCAAAGCTCTGCGTCTTGTCGCGGCTTGCGACCTGTGCTCTGGCTTCCTGTCCGGTTTTGCGCATCTTGGTCAGGGCGGGTTCCAGCGTGTTGCGGTCCAGATAATCATACAGAGACGCGTTGAGCCGTGGCGGCGCGATCCGGGACAGAACCGTAGCAGCCTGGGCATCATAGAGCACGATGCGATGATCGGGCCCCAGCATCACGGTGGCCACCGGCATTTCGCTTAACAGCGCTGTGAGCCGTTGTTTTTCAGCTTCCAGCCGGGCGGTCTCTTGGGCAATGCTGCGTGCCGTTTGCAGGGTGTTGTCGCCTAACTGCCCGGCAAGCCCGGCCGCCGCCGGGGCAAGATCGCCAAGATAGCGCGCGGTCTGTGCGTCGATGTCGCGCGAAACGCCGCCATGGGCCTTTAGACGCATTTCCGCTGCGAGCGTCTCGATCGGTTTGGCCACATGTTCATCAAACAGAAGCCAGATTGCGGCGCAGATACCAAGACAGGCAAAGCTCGCGAGAAGCCCGGCAAAAACAAACGGATCCAGCAGCGCAGGTAGGCCTGCGCGTAGATAGCCAAGCCAAAGGCCGCCGACAAAGATCGCAATATTGCCCAAGGCAATCAGGCCAAAGAACAGGAAAATCCGCAGGCGCAGGCTCAGATGTGTCAGCATTTCATCCCTCCCGGCATAGGGTGGTCAACAGGCCGTCGTCTGCCGGTGGTGACACCCAGTCAAGCCCGCTTGTGTTGCCGCCCGGCAGAAAGCCGGTCTCGCCGGAGATCACGGCGCGCTTCCAGCCCGCGCAGTCCAGCAGGGTGCTGAGCTGGCCAATGGGAGCCCAGCGGCCAAAGAAATAGGTTTCAACCAAGTGCTGATCTGGCTGTGCCGGGTGGCTGCGCCGGGTGGAGCGGTCCAGGGCGACAAAGCGTTCGGTATAGGGAAAGACATAGGTCCAGGGACGATAGAGGCTGTGCCGCTCGACAGTTTCGGCAACCTCCAGCCCTGCAGGCAGCCCCGCCACGGTACGGCTGTACCAGCCATATTCCGAGGCCACGGTGACGCCGATCATTGCCAGGCCAGCCGCAACAGGGGCCAGCCACCGCGGCAGGCGCCCACCGCTGGAGGCATTCACCAACATCACCACGCCCGCCACGGCGATGCCGGCAAAAATCACTGCGATCAGTTCCAGAAACATCAAGGACTCCTATGGTTGTTTGGGGCTCAGCTGAGCATTGCTTTACCGTGTCCCAGCGCCGATTGCATCGTCTTTACCACGACAAAGGCATCGCGCAGGTGGCTGCGTTCAAAATCTGACAGATCGGCAGGCGCCAAATAGTTGTCGGGCACCAGTGCGTGGCGCACCCGTCGGGCCTGATGTTCCAGCCGGGTCTGGGCAATCAGATCATAGGCGTCCAGCAAATCCCGCCCGCCTCGGGGGCTGACAGAGCCCGAGGCGGCGGCCGCCTTTAGCCGGGCGCGGGTATTGACCACATTGATCCCGGCCTGCAGCGCATAGATACGCGCCAGATCGGTCACCGGCACCACGCCGTTATGTTTCATGTCCAGCCTGTTGCGGTGCTCGCCAGTGCGCAGGGTTGCAAGGCCACGCAACAGCCCAAGCGGCGGTGTGTGTTTCAGCGCGTTAGAGGCCATATGCGCGACAAAGATGGAATTGGCACTGGCGGCTGCCAGCCCTAGGGCCTGAAGCGGGGCAAACAAGGCGGTGTCCCCGCCGATGGGACGCAGGTCAAACATCACCGAGGCCAGCATCTGTGCCTCGGGGCCGGGTGTCGCAATCCAGTCCGCAAAATAGTCTTGCCAGACCTGTAGCGGCTGGCACCAGCGCGGGTTGCTGGCCATCATGTCACCGGGGCAATAGACATAGCCGCATTGGTTCAATCCGTCGCAGACAAAATCGGCCAGTCTGGCAAAATAGCGGGCCCCGTCGGTGGTGACGCTATCGGCAAGGATCAGGCAGTTGTCCTGATCAGAAACGCCAGTCTGTTCCTGCCGCCCCTGGCTACCGCAGGCCAGCCACAGATAGGGCACCGGGGCAGGGCCCAGCCTGGCCTCTGCCAGCGCAAGCAGGCGCCGGGTGACAGTATCTGCAATATCGGTGATCAACCGGGTAACCACCTCGTGCCGGTTGCCGCCCGCCACCAGCTGCACCAGCAGCTGCGGGATCTCGGCCGTTACCTGTGCCATTTCGGCAGCCGTATCGGCGCGGGCGATCCGGGCGACCAGCTCGGCCGAGGTGATGGCCTGAAACCGGGTCAGGTCCGTCTGGGTGATCATGCCAAGCAGCGCGCCGTTCTGTGTTACCGGGATATGGCCGATGTGATGTTCCATCATCGCGTGCAGCACGTCCGAGCCAAGCGCCGCAGGCGGTAGGCTAAGGGGGGCGGGGGTCATGATCTGGTCAACGGGGGTGCTGGCTGGTCGCCCCTCTGCCAGCAGCTTTTCGGTCAGATCCCGGGTGGTCAGAATGCCGAGCAGCCGGTGGTCTTCGCGGATGCAGACACAGGAAATATGGTGCTGTCGCATCAGTTGCGCCGCGCTTTGACAGCTGAGCCCCGGTGCGCAGGTCAGCGCTGGCGAGGCCATGATATCCTTTGCGCGCAGGGTGGTTAGCCCGCTTTGGCCCGCGGCCTCGGGGCGGCGGCGATCAAAAAACCGTGCCACCGCAGGTTCACCCTGCATCAGCGCGTCAAATTCGGCGCGCGGCAGCAGCAGCAGTAAACTGTCCGTCGTGGTCCGGGCAGAGGTTGCGGCGCGCCCGCCCCGCGTCAGCCCGCGTTCCCCAAAGGAATTGCGCGGCCCCAGGATCGACAGGGCCATGCCGTTCTCATCGGTGATTTCGACCTCGCCGTGATGCACCAGATAGAGCCCCTCTAGGTCTTCTCCCAGCGCATAGATCGGGGCATCTGCGGCCAGGGTCAGCAGGCGAAACTTGGGGGCCAAGGTACGCAGCTTTTCTGGTCCGAGGCTGTCATAGGGGTGAACCGAGGCAAGAAAGCGGAGCAGATCGGGTTCGGAAATCGGCATTGCACAGACCTGTTTCAAAAGGGCGACGTGAAAGAATGTCGATGCCCGCCCGAGGGGCGATCCCGGGCGGGCAGGGAATAAGAGGGACGGGCCATCAGGATAGAACCCGAGGGAGAGGCCCGTCCAGGCAGGATCAGTGATCCTGTGCCGCGCCTGCGCCACGTGGGATTCGCACGCTTTCGACCAGGTCTTTGATCTCTTGCGGGGTTTCCCTGGTGAGGCTGGCCACCAGATAGGCGGTGGCGAAGTTGACCGCAGCACCAATGGCCCCAAAGGAGGTGGATTTGATCGTGCCCAGCAGCGGGTCAGCATCGGTAAAGGAATTGGTGTCCGGAATGAATAGCCAGCCCTTGTGCAGGAAGATGTAGATCAGGGTGACACCCAGACCGGCCAGCATACCCGCTACGGCCCCGGTGTTGTTGATCTTGGTCGAAAAGATCCCCATCATCAGCGCCGGGAAGATCGAGGCCGCCGCCAGACCAAAGGCCAGCGCAACAGTCTGCGCCGCAAAGCCGGGAGGGTTGAGGCCAAGATAGGTGGCAACCGCAATGGCAACAGCCATGGCAATACGCGCCGACAACAGTTCTCCTTTTTCGGAAATCCCCGGATTGATCGATCCCTTGATCAGATCGTGCGACACAGCGGAAGAGATCGCCAGCAGCAGACCAGCCGCCGTGGATAGCGCCGCCGCAAGACCACCCGCTGCCACAAGGCCAATGACCCAAGAGGGCAGGTTGGCGATTTCAGGGTTGGCCAGCACCAGGATATCGCGGTTGAAGTTGGTCAGCTCGTTGCCGACCCAGCCCATTTCCGCCGCTTTGGCCTGCATATCCGCATTCTGATCGTTGTAATACTGGATATGGCCGTCGCCGTTCTTGTCTTCCCAGGCCAGCAGCCCGGTTTTTTCCCAGGTCGCCATCCAGTCATAGCGGGCATCGTTTTCGATCTGCTCGACTGAGACCGCCTGCGCATCTGTGCCATTGGGCCACATCATATCAGTGATATTAAGGCGCGCCATCGCACCAACCGCAGGCGCGGTGAGGTAGAGCAACGCGATGAACACCAACGCCCAGCCAGCCGACCAACGGGCATCCGCGACGCGCGGAACGGTGAAAAAGCGCATGATCACATGGGGCAGGCCGGCGGTGCCGATCATCAGCGACAGGGTAAACAGAACCATGTTGAAGGTATCGGCATGGTGAGCGGTATATTCACTAAAGCCAAGCTCACGCACAATGGCGTCCAGCTTTTGCAACAGGGGCTCACCGCTTGCGACGTGATCGCCAAACAGACCCAATGCCGGGATTGGATTGCCGGTCAGCTGCAGCGAGATGAAGATGGCCGGGATGGTATAGGCCATGATCAGCACGCAGTATTGCGCAACCTGGGTATAGGTTACACCCTTCATGCCGCCGAATACCGCGTAGGCGAATACAACACAGGCGCCGATCAGCAGGCCAGTGGTATTGGAAACCTCCAGAAAGCGGCCAAAGGCGACGCCAACGCCGGTCATCTGGCCGATCACATAGGTGGTCGAGGCGACGATCAGGCAGATCACCGCCACGATACGCGCGGTTGGGCTGTAGAACCGATCACCGATGAACTCGGACACGGTGAACTTGCCAAACTTGCGCAGATAGGGCGCCAGCAGCAGGGCCAGCAGAACATAGCCACCGGTCCAGCCCATCAGGAAGGAGGAGTTGTCATAGCCGGTAAAGGCGATGAGACCCGCCATCGAGATGAACGACGCCGCCGACATCCAGTCTGCCGCCGTGGCCATACCGTTGGTGACAGGGTGCACGCCGCGCCCCGCTGCATAAAATTCTGAGGTGGAGCCAGCACGGGCCCAGATTGCGATGCCGATATAAAGCGCGAAAGACGTGCCTACAAACAGCAGGTTGATGGTAAACTGATCCATGATTACTCCTCCTCGACGCCGAATTCACGGTCCAGCTTGTTCATGCGGAAGGCGTAGAAAAAGATCAGGGCCAAAAAGACCAGGATGGATCCCTGCTGGGCAAACCAAAAGCCCAGATCACTGCCGCCAACCGCAATACCTGACAGCATCGGACGCAGCAGGATGCCAAATCCAAATGAAACGACAGCCCAGATCACCAGGCTGACAAGAATGATCCGCACATTGGCCTGCCAATAGCCCTTATCGGCCTCGGCTGTCTGTGCAGCTTTTGTTTTATGGTCCGCCATGGCGGCTTCTCCTTCTTCCTCCAGGACCTGCAAGAGGGATCAAGCAGGCATACGCATTGGTTTGCCTGCCGCCCGGATCTTCGCAAGAAAAAGGGGCATCAGGCATGGCTCCGCCCAGCTGCTGACGCGAGTCAGCAGAATAGGTCGGGGGTTTTCGGTAGGTATGTTCAGACCCCGGCGACGTCGGCCGGGGCCTTGGGCACGAAGGCCTTAGGCAGTGGCAGCCTGGACAATTCTGGCGAGACCGCCGGAAATGTTGCTGATATCGCCCATGGCGTCGATCTTTTGCAGCGCGCCTTTGTCACCATAGTAGGTGATCAAGGGCGCGGTCTGTTGATGGTAGGCTGCCAGTCGGCTGGCAACGGTTTCGGCGGTGTCATCGGCGCGGCGGGTCATCTCGGTGCTGCCGCATTTGTCGCAGACGCCCACCTTTGCGGGCTGTTTGAAACTGTCGTGATAGCCTTCGCCACAGCCGCCACAGGTGTAACGCCCGGAAATCCGGGTCACCATGGCAGTGTCATCCACCTCCAGGCTGATGGCTGCATTGATCTTCTGGCCGGTCTCGCCCAGCAAAACATCCAGCGCTTCGGCCTGAACCGTGGTGCGCGGAAAGCCATCCAGAATGACGCCCTTGGCGCAGTCGGGTTCGCCAAGGCGGTCTCGCAGGATGTTGATCACGATTTCATCCGAGACCAGACCGCCCGCTGCCATCACCGCTTTGGCAGCCTTGCCGGCCTCGGTGCCTGCGGCCACAGCGGCGCGCAACAGATCGCCGGTCGACAGCTGCACCAGGCCGAAGCTCTCTTGGAGAATACGGGCCTGGGTGCCCTTCCCGGCGCCAGGGGGGCCGAGAAGAATCAAGACAGCAGGGCGGGTCATTACGTCGGTTGTCATGCTGTGATACTCCTTATTTCGCCCGGTTGGCGATCAGATCATCGACCACCGAAGGGTCGGCCAGGGTCGAGGTGTCGCCAAGCGCGCCAAAGTCGTTTTCGGCAATCTTACGCAGGATCCGGCGCATGATCTTGCCCGAGCGGGTTTTTGGCAGGCCAGGGGCCCATTGGATCACATCAGGGCTGGCGATGGGGCCGATTTCGGTCCGCACCCAGGTGCGTAGCTCTTTCACCAACTCATCCGATGGCTCGCGGTCGTTCATCAGAGTGACATAGCAATAGATGCCCTGGCCCTTGATATCATGCGGATAGCCCACCACGGCGGCCTCGGCGACGGCGGCATGGGCCACCAGCGCGCTTTCGACTTCGGCGGTGCCCATCCGGTGCCCCGAGACATTGATCACATCATCAACGCGACCGGTGATCCAATAGTCGCCATCCTCGTCGCGGCGACAGCCATCCCCGGTAAAGTAATAGCCTTTGTAATCCGCAAAATAGGTCTTCTGAAAGCGCTCGTGATCGCCCCAGACGCTTCGCATCTGGCCAGGCCAGCTGTCCTTGATACACAGCACCCCTTCAACCCCGTTGCCGGTGATCTCTTCACCAGACTGCGGGTCCAGCACCACGGGTTCAATGCCAAAGAAGGGCTTCATCGCAGAGCCGGGTTTGGTGGCATGGGCGCCGGGCAGCGGGGTCATCAGATGGCCGCCGGTTTCGGTCTGCCACCAGGTGTCAACGATGGGGCAGCGACCGCCGCCGACAACGTCATTGTACCAGTTCCAGGCCTCTGGGTTGATGGGTTCCCCCACGGTGCCCAGCAGGCGGAGCGAGGAGAGATCGCATTTTTCGACCCATTCATTGCCCTGACCCATCAGCGCGCGCAGCGCAGTGGGGGCGGTGTAGAACTGGTTGACCTTGTGCTTTTCGCAGACCTGCCAGAAGCGGCTGGCGTCTGGGTAGGTTGGCACGCCTTCGAACATCAGGGTGGTGGCGCCATTGGCAAGGGGGCCATAGACGATATAGCTGTGGCCAGTGACCCAGCCCACGTCAGCGGTACACCAGTAGATGTCTCCGTCGTGGTAATCAAAGGTGATCTCATGGGTCATCGCCGCATAGGTGAGGTAGCCACCGGAGGTGTGAACCACGCCTTTGGGCTGGCCGGTGGAGCCAGAGGTATAAAGCACAAAGAGCGGGTCTTCGGCGTTCATCTCTGCGGGTTTGCAGTAGTCGTTCGCCTCCAGGGCCATCTCGTTGTAATCGAAATCGCGCCCGTCGATCCAGGTGGTCTGGCCGCCAGTCCGTTTCACAACCAGGCATTTCACGGAATCCTTACAGTGCAGCAGCGCCGCATCTGCGTTGGATTTCAGCGGTGTCTTGCGACCGCCGCGTGGGGCCTCATCCGCGGTGATCAGCACCTTGGCGTCTGATCCGTTGATCCGCGCCGACAGTGCATCAGGGCTAAAGCCGGCAAAGACAATCGAATGGATCGCGCCGATCCGCGCACAGGCCAGCATGGCATAGGCGGCCTCGGGGATCATCGGCAGGTAGATCACCACCCGGTCGCCTTTGCGCACGCCCATGGTTTCAAGGATATTGGCCATGCGGCAGGTGCGGCGGTGCAGTTCCTTGTAGGTAATATGCTGGGCTGCTTCATTCGGATCATCGGGTTCAAAAATGATCGCGGTCTGGTCGCCACGGGTCTCCAGATGGCGGTCGATGCAGTTGGCCGATACGTTCAGCGTGCCATCGCCGTACCAGTTGATCGAGACCTCGCCAAAATTGAAATTGACATCCTTCACCGTGGTGAAGGGTTTGATCCAGTCGATGCGTTTGCCTTGCTCGGCCCAGAAGGCTTCGGGATCCTTGAGCGAGGCGGCATACATTTCCTCGTATTTTGCGCTGTCGACATGGGCGCGGGCGACGGTGTCCGCGGATGGTGCGTGGGGCTGAGCCTGGGGCTGCGGTGTCATGCTGTGTTCCTCCCTGATAGTCTGTCGGCGTATCGCCTGTCGGAATGACCCCACAACCAGTGGGCGTGACTGTCAAACCGTTTCCTTCCCTGGCGCTGATAATAGGGCGCGCAGAAAATAAGTGAATAAGATCCGGTAAAATAACGGTTTGCTTGTAAATGAATTTCCGCAGAAGGGCGAGCGTTGAAAATTTGTCACCAAAACGTCAGAAAAATCCTTTGTGAATATGGGAATTATTAGTCAACGTGACGCGGCCGCAGGATCTGAAGATTTGTGAAATTTATCGACCAAACCGCCTGCATTCAGATTCTTTTCGCCGCAAGAGGCTGCGGCATTTTGTTCCCCTGATCGCTGTTTGCGCTAAAATTTCGGCCCGGTCGGGTGCGCAACTTTGTTGCGCCCAGGCGGAAGGCCGTGAACGGATTGTAGGTAACCCAGCCTGCATGGCTGGTGCAACCCGACAGGAAAGCGAGGAATTCTCTATTTTGGGCGGCGCTGCGGGCTTGGCAGTATTGTCAGATAGAGTTAGCGTACCGGCAAGCGCCTGCACCCTGGCCGCTGCCAATATGGCGGCTGGGTGGCGACAGGCGCAACATGGGAGATGAATATATGAAGACGATTTTGACGGCCGCTGTGACGGTTGCGGCCAGCTTTGCATTGGTTGGGGAAGCCGCTGCGACAGAATGGAATGTTTCGGTCTGGGGCAAGCGCCGCGCCTTTACTGAGCACGTTGAAAAACTGGCAGAGCTTGTCAGCGCCAAAACGGATGGCGAGTTCACGCTCAACATCAGCTACGGTGGCCTGTCCAAAAACAAAGAGAACCTCGACGGGATCTCGATCGGTGCCTTTGAAATGGCGCAGTTCTGTGCCGGCTATCACCGTGACAAGAACCCCTCGATCACCGTGCTGGAACTGCCCTTCCTGGGGGTGAATACCCTGGAAGAGGAAGTGGCCGTTAGCCATGCGGTCTATAACCATCCTGCGGCGCAGAAAGATCTGGCGCGCTGGAATGCAAAGCTGCTGATGACCAGCCCAATGCCGCAGTACAACATCGTTGGCACGGGCGAACCCCGCGATACCGTGGCTGATTTCAAGGATATGCGGGTGCGTGCCACCGGCGGTATCGGCCAGGCCTTTTCCGCAGTTGGTGCTGTGCCCACCTCGGTTACCGCGACCGAGGCCTATAACGCAATGGAATCCGGTGTTGTCGATACCGTGGCCTTTGCCCAGCACGCCCATCTGTCCTTTGGCACGATCAACCGCGCCGAATGGTGGACAGCCAACCTGAATCCCGGCACCGTGAACTGCCCGGTTGTGGTCAACACCGATGCCTATGACGCGCTGAGCGATGCTGAGCGTGAAGCGCTCGACAGCTCTGTTGATGAGGCCATCGCACATTACCTGGAAAACTATGGTGCCTTGCTGGCAAAGTGGGACCAGGTCCTGGAAGAAAAGGGCGTCACCAAGGTAATGATGTCCGAGGAAGAGCTGGCAAACTTCCGAACCACCGCCGCAGATCCGATCCGCGAACAATGGATCAAGGACATGGAAGCCCAGGGAATTCCCGGTCAGGAACTTTATGACCTGGTGATCAAGACCCTCACCGACACCCGCGCAGGCAACTAAGCTAGGGCGCTGGACGATACGGGGCTGAGAGACATCACTCTCGGCCCCGTTTTTGGTTTTAGAAAACTCTCTCTATAGAAAGGAGAGCCCATGGCGGGAAACGCCGCGGTGCTGGAAGATGGTAGCCTGATCAGCCGTCTTGACCGCAAATTGCTACATGTCGAGAAGGCCCTGGCGCTGCTGAGCGGCCTGGCTGTCTTTTCACTTATGCTGCTGGCCGTTGTCTCGGTTGGCGGGCGCAACGCGCTGAATGCGCCCTTGCCGGGCTATGTGGACTGGATCGAACAGGCCATGCCGTTGATCGCCTTTATGGGCATTGCCTTCGTGCAACGCGATGGCGGCCATATCCGCATGGATATCGTCATTGGTGCGCTGCGTGGTCGGGCGCTTTGGTTGTTTGAGCTGGTCTCTATCCTGTTGATCCTTGCGCTGATGCTGGCCCTGGTCTGGGGAAGCTGGTCACATTTCACTCGGTCGTTTGATTTTGCTGCGCCACTCTGGAGCCGCGACAGTTCAATTGATATCGGCCTGCCCATCTGGCCCGCGAAACTGCTGGCGCCAGTGGCCTTTTCAGTGCTTTGCCTGCGCCTTGTGCTGCAGGCCTGGGGCTATGGCCGGGCGATGGTGCTGGGGCTGGAAAATCCCCCTGCGGTGCCAATGATTTTGGATGCAGCGAAACAGGCCGCAGCAGAGGCCGAACAGCTGGTTGGCCATGAAGATGATGACGCAATGAGCGGGCGGGGGTAACGGGCATGGAACCAATTGAAATTGGCCTTTGGGTCACCGGCTTTTTGCTTGTGCTGGTTGTTGTTGGCATGCGGGTTGCCTTTGCCGCTGGTCTGGCGGGCCTGGTTGGGCTTGTCTGGATCTTCTGGGCTAAATTCGGCTACAGCCCGGATAAATTTGGCAAGGCGCTGACCGTGTCGGTCAAGATTGCCGGGCAGGTGCCGCATTCCAAGGTTTCCAGCCAGGCGCTGAGCCTGATTCCAACCTTCATCCTGATTGGCTATCTGGCCTATTACGCCGGCCTCACGCGGGCGCTGTTTGAAGCGGCCAAACGCTGGATTGCCTGGCTGCCGGGCGGGCTTGCGGTATCGACCGTTTTTGCCACTGCCGGATTTGCAGCGGTGTCGGGGGCGTCGGTTGCGACCTCGGCGGTCTTTGCACGGATCGCCATCCCGGAAATGCTGGCAATTGGCTATAACAAACGTTTTGCAGCGGGGGTTGTGGCAGCAGCCGGAACCCTGGCTTCGCTGATCCCGCCTTCGGCGATTCTGGTGATCTATGCCATTATCGTGGAACAGGACGTGGGCAAACTGCTGCTGGCTGGCTTTATTCCCGGCGCCTTTAGCGCGGTGGTTTATGTGCTGCTGATTGTTGGCATTGCGATGGTCTTCAAGAACGTCGGCCCGCCCGTCACCGGTTTCACCTGGCGTCAGCGTTTTGAAGCGCTGCCCGGGGCGCTGCCGATCGTCTTTGTCGTCGTGATCATCATCTGCTTTGTCTACAACCCCTTTGGCGGCGATGCTTGGGGAACCCCAACCGAGGGCGGCGCGTTGGGGGCCTTTGTGGTCTTTTGCATGGCGCTGTGGCGCGGCATGCGCTGGGGAGAGTTCAAATCGGCGCTGCTGGAGACGGCCAAGCTTACCGTGATGATCTTTACCATCATCTGGGGCGTGCTGATCTATGTCCGCTTTCTGGGCTTTGCCGATCTGCCGGGGGCCTTCTCTGACTGGATTACCAGTCTTGAGATGTCGCCTATGGTGATCCTGATTTGCATCCTGTTGGCCTATGCCGTGCTGGGGATGTTCATGGATGCCATTGGCATGCTGTTACTGACCCTGCCGGTGGTCTACCCGGCGGTGATGGCGTTGAATGGCGGCGAGAGCGTCGCGGCGGCGGATAGCGCCTTTGGCATGTCAGGGCCGATGTGTGCGATCTGGTTTGGCATTCTGGTGGTGAAAATGGCCGAGTTCTGCCTGATTACGCCGCCGATTGGTCTCAACTGTTTTGTTGTGGCCGGGGTGCGCGATGATCTGAGCGTGCAGGACGTATTCCGCGGCGTGATGCCCTTTTTCATCGCCGATGGGGTGACGATTGCGCTTCTGGTGGCCTTCCCCGCGATCGTTCTCTACCTGCCAAGCCTGGCACAGTAGCAAGACCTCCCCCTTAGGGGGTAAGAAGGGCGGCATGGGTTTGCCCCATGCCGCCCTTTTCCATGCCTGCTGGACTGTTTGATGCACTCGACTGTGCGTGCGCTTGGCCCTTTGCGCACATGGCCGGGAATCGCAGGGCAATGGATCAGATCGCCCGCTTGCTCCCCATGTGAAAAGGGTCGTGGGGGAGGCCCTCGCTCGTTTTCAAGCTAAATTGCTATGGATGGATATGAAACATCACCTCTTGCTCCCCTGTGTGCAAAATGGGGTGAAAAATTCGGTGACAAATTGAATCCATGGTGGATCTCATCCAACCAAAAAAGCCACCAAGCTGTTGAGCTTGGTGGCTTTTTATGGCTCCGGCGGTAGGGATCGAACCTACGACCAATTGATTAACAGTCAACTGCTCTACCGCTGAGCTACGCCGGAACGGTCCGTGCGATATAGCGAGGGGGATTGGGGAGGTCTAGGGGGGGAAGCCGATTTTTTGAAAAAAGTTTCGTCAGCCAAGCCGGTGGAACAGAGCGCCCTCTGTCAGCTTGTCCTGGGGGCGGACTTTTGCCCGGCTGGTCAGGTCGACAAGATGGGCAAGGACATTGCGTTCTGCTGCGGCCAGCAGCGCTGTCGGGGTGTCGCTGTACATTGCGCGTGCCAGCTCGGCCGGGGTGGCCGGGGCGCGTTGCAGATGGGCGAGGATTTCCGCCTCGCGGTTCTGCCGGTGGCTGATCAGCCAGTCCAGTCGCGCCTGTGGATCGGTGATTTCGCCGCCGTGGCCGGGGTAGAACACCCGCCAATCCCGATCACGCAGCCGGGCGCAGGAGGCCATGAAATCGGTCAGATCGCCATCGGGTGGCGAGACCAGAGAGCTGGCCCAGCCCATGACATGATCGGCGGTAAAACAGGCGTCATTCAGGGCCAGGGCGATATGGTTGCCCAGATGGCCGGGGGTGTGAATCACCTCAAGCTGCCAGCCAGGTGCGCTCAGGCATTGCCCATCCGCCAGGGTGATGTCGGGGGTGAAGCCCATATCGATGCCTTCGCCGCCGCTGCGCATCCCGGCGGCGACGAGGTTTTGCATGATGGGGCTGCGCCCGGCGCTGGCACCACCAAAGCCATAGGTGGGGGCTCCACAGCGGGCCGAAAGGGCGGCGGCAAGTGGCGAATGATCCAGGTGGCTATGGGTGACGATGATATGGCTGATCTCTTGCCCCGGCAGCAGCGCTGCCAGGATGGCCTCTAGGTGGGCGGGCATTTCGGGGCCAGGGTCGATCACCGCGATCTGGCTGGTGCCGACAAGATAGGTATTGGTGCCGCGATAGGTCATCGCAGAGGGGTTGGGCGCAAGCAGGCGCCGTACGCCTGGTTCTAGCTGCTCTGGCTGACCGGGGATCGGGTCAAAATCATCAGGAGCCTGCATGTGTTTCTGCCTTGATTGGGGCCGCTTGGGGCCGCGGTGAACCTATGCGCGCCCGGGCCAGGACATCGCCCGGTCCTGTCGACGCGGACCGGGTCCCTCTGCCAGAGTGGGCGCTGTGATTTAGCGGCCTTCACACGGGGGGCGCGCGCCGCTAGTATTAGCCTATGTTCTTCCAATGGCTCAAACAATATGTTCCGCGCAGCCTGTATGCCCGTGCGGCGCTGATCCTCGTCGTCCCGGTGGTTGCGTTGCAGCTGCTGGTCACGATTGTCTTCATCAAACGCGATCTTGAGGATCTCACCACGCAGATGACCGCCACCATTCAGCGTGAAATTGCCCTGTTGCGGCAACAGGCCAAGGGGGCGCGCTCTCCCGAGGAATATCTGAGCCGCCTGGCGCCCTATCTGGCGCCCTTGACCATGCAGGCAAGGTTCGTGTCGCCAGATGCGCCGCCTCCGCAGACCACGCTGAGCCTGAACGAGTTTTCGGGCCGTGTGGTGCGAGAGAAATTGCAGCGCGAGCTGGAGGGTTTCGTGGCGGTGCAATTCCCGGAAGACCGTGCCTTCTTGCTGTATTTTGACACCGAGGTCGGCATTCTGGAGCTGGCCCTGGACCGGCGGCGCCTGACCGCAGCAGCCCCGCACCAGTTGATCGTGACCATGGTGTTCTTTGGGTTTCTGATGACGGTGATTTCCTTTGTCTACATGCGCAACCAGCTGCGCCCTATCAAGAAATTGGCCGATGCGGCGCAGGCTTTTGGCCGGGGGCGGCACCTTCCATATTCACCGCGCGGCGCGACCGAAGTACGGGTTGCCGGCAGTGCCTTTGTCGATATGCGGGCGCGCATAGAGCGCCAGATCGAGCAGCGTACGCTTATGCTCTCGGGGGTGAGTCATGATCTGCGCACTCCCTTGACCCGGCTCAAGCTGGGCCTGGCGATGATCGATGAGGACGATGCAGAGCCGATGCTGCGCGATGTCGAAGAGATGCAGGCGCTGTTGGATGCCTTTCTTGATTTCTCGCGCGGGGCCTCTACCGGAGAGCCAGAGCCGGTGGATCCGCAGCAACTGGCACTTACGGTGGTCGAGGCCTGGCAACGACAGGGTAAGGACGTGATGCTGGGAGAGTTGAGCGGCACAGGCACGGTGCTGCTGCGACCTCAGGCGATGCGCCGCGCGCTCGAGAATCTAATCTCGAATGCAGTGCGCTATGGCACGCGGGCGCGGGTCTCGGTGGCCTTGACCGAAAAATCCCTGCGGCTGCGTGTCGAAGACGATGGGCCCGGCATTCCCGCGTTACAACGCGGCGATGCGGTGCGGCCGTTTTCGCGGCTGGACCCGGCACGCAACCAGGATTTGGGCTCGGGGGTTGGCCTGGGGTTGGCGATTGTCACCGACATCGCCCGTGCCCATGGCGGCACCCTGCGGCTGGGGCAGAGCGAGGCGCTTGGCGGTTTGTCGGCTGATATCGTGATTGGGCGCTAGCGGAGCCCTTGTCGCTGTCTTTGCCGCTTCTGGACATGAGAGAAAATCCGCTGCCTTCATCGCGTCTTGGAAGAAATTTGTCGGTTGTTAATCAGTGTGTTGCAGTCTAGCCCTCAAGGAGTCGGCAGAGGGAAATTCCTTCGCTCTGGCACGATATGAGCCCGCAGTATCTTGAAGTTGAAAGTTCGATCTGAGAATGACCATAAATAAACGAGACATGATCGCGCGTTGGTTCACGATTGTCTGGGAAGACCGCAATCTGGCTGAACTGGATTCGTTTCTGGCCCCGTCTGTGCAGGAGGATGACATGCTGATCGGCGAGCTGGCGCCAAGGCGCGATATCCCCCTGCTGGTAGAGGTCTTCTACACGCTTCTTGGGGCGACCAAAGTCGACATGCACCAGTTTATGGAGGATGGCGATTGGGCCTGCGTTTCATACACCGTTCGCACGACCAATGCGGATCAGGTCACGCCGATTGCGGTGAATGGAATGATGATGGTGCGGTTTGAACAGGGGCTGATTGCCGAGATCATCTCAAGACTAGATTGCCTTAGCATGTTTGAACAACTCGGACAGATGCCGCCTGACACTCTGGCCGCCTGTTTTTCCGGGCAAAGCCTGACCTGGAAGTAAAAGGATCCCCGTCAGCTGCTAGGTTAGCCGGTAAATGTTGTCCGGAATGTGAAGCTGTAGCCGCCGGGCGCCAGAGCTTTGGGAGCACGCGGCATACGGGCTCTTTTTACTGCGGTCACTGCCGCTTGATCTACCTTAGCATTGCCAGAGCTTCGGACAACAGAAATGGCCATCAACCGCCCCTGGGTTGAAACCGTCAGGCGCAGCCGCACTGTACCCTCCCCGCCGCCGCGAGGCGGGCGTTTCTGCCTCTCGATCCGCGAGATGATTGCTGCACCCCAGCGGTTCTTGAGACTGGCCGTGCGCATTGAAGCACCGGTGGTGGTCTCATCCGCACCACCGTCGCCCTTGGTATGGTGACGGCTGCTGCCGTTAGCTTGCTCTTGCACACTCGCGGTTGAAGGTGTGGGGGCAGGCGAAGGCGCAGGCGCGGGGGCCGCTGCAGCGGGCGGTGGCGGTGGTGGAGAAACTTGCCGCGCAGGTGCTGTGTCCGCAGGGGCTGCAGCAGCAAGCACAGGCAGACTGATGGCTGTTGGCTGGGGTAGAGCAGCCGGAATGGCAGCGGGTACAGGCCGCTGCGGTGGTTCGGCAGGGGCCATGGCAGGCTGTGGTGTGTGGATCTCCGGCGGGCTGTTCCAGTCAGAGACCTGCTGTGCCAGCTCTGCAGAGGCGGCCGCCAGTGTCACTTGCCCGTTGCCGCTGCTGCCAGTGCCAGCGGCCCTTGTGCCGCCCTTGTCCATCGCCAGGAAAGGCGCCGCATGCAGTGCGGCGGCAGTGACCAAGCAGGCGGGGAACAAGGCGGGCCGGGTCATGGGCCTGTACCTGTCAGGCTGACGGCTTTGATGCCTGCGTCGCGCAGCCGGGAGATAAGCGCGGCGACCTCGCGGGCAGGCACCTCGGAATCGGCCCGCAATGTAAGGACTTCAAGTTCTGGGGCTTGCGCCACAACAGCGGCCAGGGCATCGCGGCCCTCAGCCCCGGAGAAATACAACCGGGCGTCAGCGGCCATGAACAGCACCGCTTCAGGCGTCAAAGTTTCACCGTTTTCCAGCTTCGGCGGGGTAATCGCAAAGGGCGCGCGCGGGGCAATCTGTGAGGACAGAAGGAAGAAGATCAGCAGCAGAAAAACCACATTGATCATCGGTAAGATCGGCTCTCCCGTCTGGCGCTTCTTTGGTGTGGAAAAATCCATGCCGTTCACTCCATCACCACCAAGCCGTTGAAACCCGCTGCTGTCAGCAGGGCAGCTGCATCCATCAGCTGCTGCAAAGAGGCACTGGAGTCCGGTTGTAGAATAATCGCATCCGACATCTTTTGGGTCAGCGGGGCAATCCGCGCAGCGAGAGCATCTGCGGCGATAGGAGTTCCATTCAGCCGCAGCCCGTCCGATGCAATCTGTACCAGCCTGGGCGGGCCCTGATAGGCATCACCTGCGCCGCCCATGGCCAGCGGCACAATCCGGTCGCGTCCGAATTGGGAGGCAAGCATGAAGAACACCAAAAGCAGGAACACGACGTCGATCATCGGTGCGAGGCTGAGGCGTTTTTTCGCGCGCGGTGGTCCAAAGGCCAGTGTCATGC
This sequence comes from Pseudophaeobacter sp., assembly GCF_048267565.1. Taxonomy (NCBI): domain Bacteria; kingdom Pseudomonadati; phylum Pseudomonadota; class Alphaproteobacteria; order Rhodobacterales; family Roseobacteraceae; genus Pseudophaeobacter; species Pseudophaeobacter sp. Next base: position 136,353 of record NZ_JBLWXG010000001.1, read on the forward strand.
TGCTGTCATTCCGCAGCGTGCCGCAGCGCCGGGTGGGTGGCTGCCGCAGTGAATACGCGGGTGGTGGCATCCTCCATTGCAGCTTGCTCTCGTTCCGTCAGCCCTTCGATCCAAGAGACCAGTGCCGAGGCGGGAATAGCTACCGCCATGCCTGCAGCCGTGGTCAGCAGCGCCTCCCAGATGCCGCCAGCCAGTACTGAGGGGTCAGCCCCGCTGCTGCTTTCCTGCAAGGCCTGAAAGGCACCGATCATGCCCAACACGGTGCCAAGCAGCCCAACCAGCGGCGCAATGGCGGCAATCAGCTCCAATGGGCGCAGGCCCCGGCGGAGGGTCGCCAGCTCTGCCTTGGCAATGCGAATGGTTTCCTTTTCGGCTATCTCCGGGCTGAATTCAGGCGTGAGAAGCGCCCGAATCGCAGAGAGCGTCACCCGGTCCAGTGGGGTAGAGCCTGCGCAGGCTGGCGCTGCCCCTTCGACACTCCATTGCTCAAGCCATGCTTCCGTTTGCCGCTTGTGCCAGACGCCCGCCTGGGCCAGCCCGATCACCCGCCAGAAAAACAGTGTCAGGGTCAGCACCGACAGCGCTGCTATCACCCATAGGGCGGGGCCGCCGCGGACCATGAAATCGATGAGAGGGGCAAGGGACATCGTAGCCTCCGTCAGTGGCCTGGGTTTTCCGGATCGGCTTGCTCTGCGCTGCGGTCAAAGCGTTCGGCATAAGCGTCCGTCAAAGGAGTGGGGCCATGCAGTACCCGCCATTGCCGGATGCCATTGCGCCAACCCGCACGGGCTTCGCGGGCGCCAGGCTCTTGCGCCGCCTCGGCCGGGGTTTCTGCCTGCAACAGGTCCCAAACGGCCTGCTTGCCTTGGCTGTAGGATTCCGCGCCCCAGGCGCCCAGCAGATCCTGAAAGGCGTCAAAAGCAGAGCGGTTGAGCGCTTTGTCCTCGCCCAGACGGGTGATCACCGGATTTTCAGGATGCACCCCGCAGCAGGGCACCCAGCCTTCGGGGATTGGCGTGTTGGCAGAATGTGTGCGCTGAGCCTTTAGCAGCTTGGGCAGCACATGGGTGTGCGGGCCTTCCGGGGACTTGCCGCCAGTGTCGGGGCCGCCGATCATCTGATAGACCTCGACCCGGCCGAGGCGGGTCAGCAGCACACGGTGGGGGTGATGTTTCAGGATCGCGCCCATCGCGGGGTTGCCGTGGTCAAACAGGGAGCGGCCGGCGTTTTCATTCAGGACCTCCAACAGCTCCGGGTTATCAGTGCGGATGCAGAAATCCGCCTGATACTGACCAAGCCCCATGTCGAACAACTGGGCGCCACGGTCTGCGTCGAGCAGAGCATCATCGTCGGGGCCAAGCGCAGTCAGCACATCGCGCTGGTTCATTGCGGCGGCGTCATGGGGCAGGCACAGCGACACCGCTTGCGTCCAGCGATGCGGCTTGGGGCTGAGGGTCTCATAGGCGACCGGGCGCACGCCCTCCAGGGTGTCGATGCGCAGACCACCGCGGCTGGTAACCTGCATCAGACCGGCATGTGCTTGCGGTGCTGGGTCGCCGTAAACGTGGTGGAACTCTGCAATGGCGCCAAACGACCCCATGTTCCAGCCGCAATCTTCCTGCATCAGCGCGTCTTTCAGCACCTGTTGAAGCTCAGGCATGTGCTGCCCTCCTGTTGGTTGTTTTCCATTCCAAGGCACCGGTGTGGACAGCCTGGTAAACGGCTTTGCCTATGGCTTCGCCGGTGGTGGTGTGAAGCCCGGCATAGGGGGTTGTTCCGACGGGGGCGGCCACCGCGACACAATCCGTGCCGGTGCCAGTCGCGGTTCCGCTTGGCAGGACGATACCCGCCTCCATCACTGCGGCGGTGCGGGCCTGGACGGCAATGCTCATCGCTTCGATCAGCCCGGCGTGGGTCAGCCCTTCGGAAAGGCGCAGGGCGACATTGATAGTCCCCCAGTTACGGCTGGCGTAGTCCATCCGGCTGCCGACCCGTTCGGCATTGGACAGGCCGACAGTGGCCACCGCATGGGCGCTGATTCCCTCCACTTCGGCTGTTGCCTCGCAGTAGCGGCGCACATCGCGCGAAGTGAGGAAGGCCACGGCATCTTCGCCGCCCCGCTGTCCCAGTTCATCTGCAAACCATTCGGTGACATCCAGATCATGCGGAAGGTCGCTGTTGCTGACTTCGCGCCACAAGATACGACGGGCAGCAACCAGGCCGGGACGATTCACCGCCCAGCTTAGCACCTGCATTTCTGCGCCGAGATCGAATTCGATCCAGGGGCGTTCCAGGCTGACCCGGCCCATCACAGCACCTCCAGCGGCTGGAACACCGGCCCGTGCGCGGTGTGCTCGTGCCAGACAGAGATGCCAAAGGCGCGGGCCATAAGGGCACGCGTCAGCACGCTAGCGGGCGGGCCATCCGCGAGAATGCCACCTTCGGTCAGCAGGATCAGACGGGTGCAGTGGCGTGCTGCCAGCCCCAGATCATGCAGTGACACCAGTGCGGCGCGGCCTTCGGCGGCGAGGCTGGCAAAGACCTCCATGGTGGAGATCTGATGCGCCGGATCCAGACCGGCGGCAGGTTCATCGGCCATCAATAGCGGCGTATCCTGGGCCAGTGCGCGGGCAATCAGCGCACGGGCTTGTTCACCGCCCGACAGGCGCGAGGCGGCCCGCTGGCGGAACGGATCAAGCCCCATGCGTTCAATCGACTGATCGACCAGCATCTGATCACCAGGTGGCAGCCGCAGCCCCTGCGGCACATGCGGCAGGCGGCCAAGCGCCACCAGCCGCTCTACCGGGATCGGCCAGGCAATTTCGCGTGACTGCGGCATCCAGGATACCGCGCGGGCGCGCTCTGCCGCGCTCATCTGTGCCAGCGAACTGCTGCCTGCGGCAGGGATCAGCCCAAGGGCCGCCCGCATCAGGCTGCTTTTGCCTGCCCCATTCGGCCCCAGCAGGCCGACGAACTCACCCGCTCGGATTTCAAAGGACACATCGCGGAGCACCGGGCGGTTTCGCAATGTGACAGAGAGGTTCCGGACCGAAAGCACGCTCATGCCAGACCTTTCCGTGTCTTGTAGATCAGGTGCAGGAACAGCGGCGCTCCGACCAGGGCGGTGACCACCCCCAGTTTCAGGTCACGGGATGGCAGGATGATCCGCACGGCGATATCGGCCAGTTGCAGCATGATGGCGCCGCCAAGCGCAGAGGCCCACAACAGCCGCGACGGCTGGCCACCCACCAACGGGCGCAGGATATGCGGCACCACAAGGCCGATAAAGCCGATGGCCCCGGCCATCGCAGTTGCACCGCCGACAATGCTGGCGGTTCCGACCACCAGCAGCAACCGCATCCGGTGCAGGTTCATTCCCATGGTCTGCGCTGCATCCTCGCCCAGGGTCAGCGCATCCAGGCCCCGCGCCAGCGTCAGCAGGATTGCGGCCCCCGCCAGCGCAAAGGGCAGCACCAGCCAGACATGCAGCATCGACCGGTCCGCCAGAGATCCCATCATCCAGAACACGATCTCATTGGCGGCAAAGGGATTGGGCGACAGGTTCAAGACCAGCGAGGTGAGCGCCGCCGCCATCGCCGAAATCGCAATGCCCGCCAGGATCAGCGTCAGTGAACCGCCCTGCGGCCCGGCCAGCGCCATCACCATAAAGACACCGGCGAGAGCACCTGCCAGAGCCGCCAGCGGCAGACCCAGGGTGAGGCTGGCCGCCAGTCCAGTGTTGATCGCCAGCACCGCCCCCAGCGCCGCCGAGGAGGACACGCCAATCAAACCGGGTTCAGCCAGCGGGTTGCGCAGGTAGCCTTGCATAGCGGCCCCTGCCAGCCCCAGCCCACTGCCGATGATTATCGCCAGCAGCGCCCGCGGCAGGCGGATTTCACGCATCACCAGGGTGAGCGGGCCATAGCTTTTGTCGAACAGCGCCGCCAGGCTTTCACCGATACCCACATCCGCGGGCCCCAGGGTGAGCGAGATCAGAAACAGCGCCAGCATCGCTGCGGTCAGCGTCAGCATCAGACGGGTCATTCCCGGTCCTCCTTATCCAAAAACAGGCGGCGCTCTTCGGCCAGTGTTTCCACTGCGCGCAGCACATGCGGGGTGCCGCAGACCCAGTCGGCATCGCGCATCTGCCCGGCGCCACTGCGGGCGGCCAGATGGCGCACCACCGGATGCGCTAGATTTTCCTCGCTGCGCGCGGCGCGTGGATAGGGCGAGGTTCCGATCAGAAATTCGGGTTCTGACATGGCGAGCAGTTCCAGGGGCATGCGGCCGGAGCGCCCATAGCCCAGCTCATCCGCGATATTGCGCAGCCCCGCCGCGCGCAGGATCTGTCCTGCCAGCGACATGCTGCCAGAGGTGAACCCGTTGGCGGCATAAAGCGCCGCGCGCGGCCGCTCCGGCCCGACTTGCTCCTGCGTTGCCAGCCGCTGGTCGTAGTCTGCCAGCAATGCGCGGGCCGCCTCTTCGCGACCCAGCACCTCACCCATCTGCTCGATACGTGCGCGGACATCCTGCAGTGAGTTGGCGGGCTGAAACACCACCACCGGAATGCCAAGACGGCGCAGCATTTCCGTGGTGGCCACTGTCGAATAGGCACCGGCAATCACCAGATCGGGCTGCAGCAAATATATTTCTTCCGCCAGCCCATGGTTGACGGGGTAGGCCAGGGCGTGTTCCGCCATGGCCGAGGCGCGTGTGTCCCGCGCGATGTAGGAAACCGATGCCAACTGGCCGGGCGCTGCAAGCAGCATTGCCAGCTGGTCGGTGCAGAGGTTCATCGACACCACGCGGGACGGCCCGGCAAATGCACCGGTGGCGGCCCACAGAAGGGCCAGGGCTATGCCGGACAGTTTGCGCATGGATCAGAACGTTGATTCCAAACCAACATAGAGCGCACGGCCGCGTTTGGCGTACCCCCAAACGTCGGAATACTCTTTGTCGAACAGGTTGGTGACACGACCGGTCAGGGTGACCTGATCGGTGAGGTCATATCGAGCCGCGACGTCCACGGTCACATAGCTCGGCATCTCCACCACCGGATACGGCCAGGCGCCGAAAAACTGCGTATCGTAGTTCCCGGTCACATAGCGCAGATCGGCGTTCACGCTGCCACGTGCGTTCATGAACTGATGCGTCGCGCTTAGCAGCAATTCGTGCTTGGGACGGCGCACCTCGACGGAGCCATCGGCGTTTGATGCGTCCAGGTAGGTGTATGCCAGACGGAAAGTCAGATCATCGGTGGCTTTGATGTCACCGGCGATTTCGACACCGCGGCGCTTGGCCTTTTCAGTTCGGTTGCGATAGGTGTTCATGCCCAGACCGGTGTCGAAATACCATTCGATTTCGTCTGTCAGGTTTTCGCGAAACATGGTGACGTCAACCAGACCACGGCCTTGCAGGAACGGCACTTCGACGCCCAAGTCAAAGCTGCGGTTTTTCTCAGGCGCTAGGTTCGGATTGCCAACAGTGCCAGACGAACTGCCAAACAGCTCGAAGAAGGATGGGTCGACGCTGCCTTCACCCGCCGACGCGTGCAGGCGAACGCCGTTGCCAAACACATAGGCGGCGCCGACGTTCCAGGTGGTGTCATCGTCGAATGAGCTGTTGTTGTCACGCCGCAGCCCGCCCTGAACGCTCAAGCCATTATTGAACGATCCACGATATTCCACCGCAAAAGATGTCCGGTCAGGTCGGTAGTCTGGGTTGGAGTTCGACCGTTTCTGAGTATTTTCAGCGATCACGTTCACGATCTGGTTGGCGTCTTCCAGTGTCGCACTGTCCAGCGCGAAGCTCAGTAGATAACGCACCGATTTCCGGTCCGCCTGAGAAAAGCGGCCAGCGCTGGATAGGCTTTCGAAGTCGCTGTAATCGTAGGACAGGCGGTGTTTCATGCGTCCGCCCAACATTGCGTATTCGGCAAATATACTGGCGAGCCGCTCGGTGCGCTCGGAGGTTGCAGTGGGGTCGTCGGTGACGCTTTGATCAACCGTCACAGCCGAGTAGTTTTGCGGATCGCTGTCGTACTCCTCTTCGGAATGGCGGAAGGAGAAGCCAAGCTGCAAATCTTCCGACACCAAATAGTCGCCGGTCAGGTTGATGGTACTGCGCTCAATCCCGTCTTTTTCGCCGCCACTGCCGGAGATGTCATAGCCGCGATCGTTCAGGTGTGACAGACCGACCGCCAGGCCGCCGCGTTCATTGCGCATTGAATAGCGCCCCGCGACCGAGGTTGCGTCACCACCTTCGATTTTGCCAAACAGCTCGCGACCGATGGCACCCTTCTTGGTGATGATATTGATGACACCCGACGACGCGCTGGATCCGTAGAACACCGATTGCGGGCCGCGCAGAACTTCGATGCGTTCGATATTGGCGGTTTCCAGGCCCGACAGGATGTATTCGTCATTCCCAGCCGATGCAGGAACGCCGTCGATCAGTATCAGTGTATTGTTGCCTTCACCGCCGCGGATGCGGATCTGAGTGAAATTGTCGCCAGAACCGTTGACCGAAATACCGGGCACCGCGCGCAGCGCGTCCTGAACGGTCAGAATGCCGCGTTCTTCGATTTCTTCGCTCGTCAGGACCGAAGCTGAGCGGCCGTATTTCTGGGCCTCGACCGGCGTAAAGCCGCCGGAGACGATGATCTCTCCCAGATCGGTGACGACGTCATCCTGGGCGATTACGATTGCTGGTGCGGCGGCCAGAGCCGCAGCCAATGACAGGCTTGCCTTGCGCATATTCCATTCCTCCCGACCCGCGCAACAAGCACAGGCCAAGTGACTGCCAAAGCGGGCAGTGTATTCGGGTTTGGTCTTTGAAAGGCATTGCCTCCGCAGACAGTGAAAACTGCCACCACTACGGAAATCCGTTATCTACAGCGCGCCCCGCACCGGGATAGGGTGATCATCCTGGCAGGTCTCCTGACTTGCGGGTCGAGGCTTTGCCGCACCTTCCCGCCCCTCGGGGCAGTGGCATCTCGCAGCATTGCTCTCCGCTCACAGTTGCGGGGGCAGTCACGGATTCGGCGCCTGTTGGCTACACCTCACCGTGTTCCCTATTAACCGGGTGGTTTCCCAGCCGGACCAGAATTGCCGGAACTTATGCAAGTTGAGCTTTTTTTGTCAAGCGCCAATGTCTCACTGGCCGCCTTGGATGCGGCTCCAAAAGGCTGCTTCCCCAGTAGGTTAGGTTTTGTCTATTTCATTTGCTGATCGGAGAGGTCGCTTGGCGACGAGAAATTCTGATGAGCTGATGTCGGTTGGCGTTGATAACTGCAAATAAGTCTTTCATTTGATTGGGTTCGGCAAGGGGGGCGGTCTTGTTACGCAGGAAGATCAAGCGGCTGCCGCTGGTGGCAACGTTCCGGAAATTGCCACTCTGCATTGTCGGCTTGGAAGCCTGCCTGAGCACACATTTTGTGCGCCGGACTTTGAGCGGGATGGGGTTTTTGCCCCGGATCATTCCAGCGATATATGTGAATCCGTTCAATAAGGCGAACAGAACGGCGACAACGACGCCGAGGTAATTACGGAAGCCGCCCGGCGTTCCAACCTGAAGGCGTCGACTATGGCTTGCTGCAGCATATCCTCCATATTGGCTCGCTCAGACATACCCTGCCTCTCTGAGCTGAACCGCATCGATACCGGGAGGCTCAGGCATTTCTGACAATGCTGCCGCCCGGGCTTCTTTGAGGAGGCAGGTTTCTTCTACCTGGGGAGATGCAGGATCACTTTCCGCGAAATGCGCGGCCTTGACGCTACCAAAGTCGTGAACATTCTCGAGCGTGAGAAGCGAGAGCAGGGCAGATGCGGCGCGTACCGGGCGCGCAGTGCGAGGCCTGTCACAGCACTGCCCCGGCTCTGGCGCCGGTATGGCCGCCTGCACACCAGCTTTCGCGGCCATTGACAAAGACCAGGTCGATACCTTCCGCAGGGCGGGTGGGGTGCGTGTAATCGTTGCCTTCACGGATGGAGGCGGCATCAAAGACCACTAGGTCCGCATACATACCTTTGGCGATGCGGCCCCGATCCTGTAGCCCAAAGCGGTCGGCGGGCATCGAGGTCATGCGTTTGATGCCAGTTTCAAGGTCAAAGACCCCTGTGTCGCGGACATAATGCCCAAGAACCCGCGGGAAGGTGCCCCAGACACGTGGGTGCGGATGGCTGCCACGGGCGATCCCATCTGAACAGATGATCGTATGCTCATAAGCAAGGATGCGGCGCACATCGGTCTCATCCATGATGAAAAATATGCCAGTGGCCGGCAGCAGGCGTTCCATCGCACTGTCGATATCGGTGCCCCATTCCGCCGCGATGTCAGACAGATCGCGACCTGCCATTTCGGGGTAGGGGACGGATTCAGCGACGATCACCCGGCTGGCCTGTCTGTGGCGGCCCGAATTCAGCATCGTGGAAGACGCCGTCCAGGGCGTCGTATCCAGCCCGACGTCCTGCAGTTTTCGCGCTTGGTCAATCATCGCAAGCGTCGTTTCGCTCAGCCCGTGATTGGCAAGGCCCGCGCATTTGTGATGGCTGACATGAACACCACAGCAGGCATCACGGCCGATCTGAAAGGTTTCTTCGAGCGCTTCAATGACTTGATCGCCCTCATCACGCATATGGGTGACGTAAAGTCGGCCATGTGCCTGCGCGACCCGCGCCATTTCTATCAGCTCTTGGGTGGTCGCGGCACGGGCGGGCGGATAGAACGGCCCGGTCGACAGTCCGATCCCGCCCTCCGACAGGGCGCGGTCAAGCGCGCGAACCATGGCGGCGGTCTCGGCCCGGTCGGCGGGGCGGTCGAGGTCAGCCACTTCGTTGATCCTTAGCGTGCCATGCCCGATCAGGCAGGCGCTGTTCACCGCAGGCGGATCCGCCCGCAGCCGGTCGCGATAGGCGGCATAACTGGCAAAACGCGGCATGTCATCCGACAGGACCATGCCCAAGGGCTGCGGTAAGGGGCCGGTCGCGGTCAGCGGCGCGATGGAAAAGCCGCAATTGCCGTTGATGATCGTGGTCACTCCCTGGCTCAGCATGCAGTCCATGCCGGGATCTGTCAGCACCACCTCGTCGTGATGCACATGCGGGTCGATGAAGCCCGGCGCTACAATGCGCCCCGTGCAGTCGATTACTCGGCCTGCGGTCCAGCGCGACAGATCGCCAGTCGCCACGATCCGGTCATCGGTCACGGCGAGGTCGACAGACTGGCGCGGGGCACCGGTCCCGTCGATGATGTTACCACCGCGGAATAGGATATCAGCATGCATGGATTTGGGCCTTTCGTAAGTGGAAAGCTGGGGTTGTTCAGGATCGGTCTTCGGAACCATCCACAGAAGATGGCTCTGTGGATGGTTCTGTCATCGGCTCAGCCCAGCGGGCGATCAGATGGATCAGGATCAACACGATGGTGATTGGCACCGCAATCGCGACCCAGAGCGTGGAAAAATCAAGCGCATCAGCGGTGCTGCGGCTGTGCCGGGTCAGAAATCCGCGCGCGAAATTGCCCCCCGGACCAAAGAAGGAATGCCACAGGATGGGCAGCAGGAATACCAGCACCAGCAGTGATTGCACCGCCCCCGCAGCCATGGCACGCCAGGAGGATCCCGACGTGCCCTGAAACAACGCCGGGTCAAAGCGACGCTTGAAAGAGAGCGTCGCGCCGATCAACCCGGCCCAGATCATTGCATAGCGCGCCAGTTCCTCGGTCCAGGATGGCGGCTGCGAAAAAGCATATCGTGCGACGACCTGAAGCATGACCGCGCCAACCAGCACCGCCAGGGCCGTCACCCCGATCACCGCCGCCAGCTGGTCGAGCCTGTCGCTAATCCTGCGGGCAAAATTGCCGATGCGTCGCACGATAGCCATCCTCAGTTCCGAACCTGATCCAGCGCGTCAGTAAAGAGCTTCAGATGCGCTTCGCTCATGATGTCGGCCCATGTGGGGCCTGTGGCCGCAACCATCTTGTCGCGTTCGCCCGGTTCCAGTTCGGTCAGGGTGACGCCCGCCTCTTGATGCTTTTGGCGCACCTCTTTGCTCCACTGTGCGATCCATGCGCGGTTGGCCTTGAAACCAGCCTCGACAGCGGCGTCGATCTGGGCGCGTTCTGCCTCGCTTAGACCGGCATACCAATCTTCAGAGAGCAGCACCGTACGGGTAGAAGGAGAGATATTGGCCTGGGTGAAATGCACCAGGAATTCGGTGTGACCGGTCCGAATGGCCGAATTGGGCGGGTTGAAATATCCGTCAGCCACGCCGGTCTGAATCGCATTGGCGACCTCGGACCAGGCGACAATGGTGCCGGTGGCGCCAAGCGCCTCTTGATAGGCGAGCTGTTCGGCATTGAGCGCGCGGAAACGCAGCCCTTCCAGGTCCGACATCTTGGTAATCGGTTTCTTGGCATTGTGCATGCCGATGCTGGTGCCGATGTAGTTGAAGCCCGCCAGCCGCACACCGTTTTCCAGCAGCGGCACGTTCATTTCCGCGAGCAGATTGGTTTCTGCCATGATGGTGTCGAACTCATCATTGTCTTCGAACATGAAGGGCAGCAGAACGCCCTTCATCAGGGGGCTCATCCCAAAGGCGGTGGATGCGGTGGCGAGGTTGACCTCTATCAGCCCCTGCGCGACCTGGTCAAAGCGTTCATCCTCACTGCCCAGCGTGCCCGAGGGAAAGACCGTGGTCTCCAGCTCAGTGCCTTCCAGAGCGGCACTAAAACCTGCAGCCCAGGCCGCTTCGGCATTTGTTTCAGGGTCATTTGCGCCATTAATGGCGATCTTGATCTCAGCCGCGGCCGGTAGGGCCATGGCCAGGGCCAGGGCCGCCGTTGCGGTTCCGATGCGGAATGCTTTCATTGTGTTTCTCCTCTGTTGAGTTTTATTGGACAAGTCCCAGCGCACGCGGCAGGGCGAGCGAGATTTCAGGGACGAAGGTCAGCACGCCCAGCAGCGCGATTTCGGCAAAAAAGAACGGCAGTGTCGCACGGATCAGGCGCCAGTAGTTGATGTTCACCGTGGTTGCCAGGATCAGCAGCACGCCCCCCAGTGGCGGCGACAGCAGCCCGGTGGTGATGTTGAAGCAAATCACGATACCCAGATGTACCGGGTCGATCCCCATCGCCAGCGCCACCGGCACAAAGATCGGTGCAAAGAGCGCCACGGCCGCCTTCACATCCATCGCCATCCCGGCGATCAGAAAGACCACATTGATCAGCATCAGATATTGCAACGGGCCAAGACCCCAGCCCTCGATCGTCATGGCGATCGCCTGCGGCCACTGTTCCAGCGCCGCAATGTAGCTGAAGGTGGAAATGGCGCACAAGATAATGAACAGCGCCCCCAGCAGCACCGCCGAACGCAGGGCACTGTCCCAGACATCCTGTAGCGAGAGTCTGCGGTAGGCCACGCCAATCCCCAGCGCCGCGATCACGGCAACGGCTGCGGCCTCTGCCGGTGTCATAAAGCCAAACAGGGTGCCGCCAAGGATGATGACTGGTAGCGCCATGGCCGGCAGCGCCCGGAAGAAAGAGGGCAAGATCGCTGGCAGGTCGGACTCTGCGCCGCCCGGGTGATCATGGCGCCATGCAAAATAGGCATTCATCCCCATCAGGACCGCAGCCAGCAACAGCCCTGGCAGAATACCGGCAGCAAAGAGCGCCGTAACCGAGGTCTGCATCAGCGCCCCGTAGAAGATCAGGATGGAAGAGGGCGGGATGATCGGCCCGATGATCGAAGAGGCCCCGGTGATGGCGGCAGCATAGTCCAGCGGATAGCCACGGCGCTGCATCTCCGGCACCAGAGAATTCCCCAGCGCCGCCGCATCTGACACCGCCGAACCGGACACGCCTGCAAAGAAAACACTGGTCATCACATTTACATGCCCCAGCCCGCCCTTCAGCCTCCCAAGGAACGACATGCAAAAATCAATCAGCGCCGAGGCAAGACCTCCGCGATTCATCAGGTCACCAGCAAAGATGAAGAGCGGCATCGCCAGAAAGGCAAAGACATCCAACTGGCTGAACAGTCGCTGCGGCAGCACCGCCATGTAACGGATATTGTCGCTCAGAATGAAGGTGGTGATCGAGGCCGCGCCGATCACATAGGCAATTGCCGCCCCTGAAAGGACACCGCCAAGCACAAGCCCCAAGATTACCACTGCTTGCAAGGGAGGCTCCGATCTTGTGCAAATGAAGGTCTGACTGAAGGTTTCATGGCGCCATTTTCTCTGCAAATTCAGCGGCAGGAAATAGAAAATATTTTGCTATGGTATAGCTTATTACTATATGCTGGCCAAAACCGCAGAGGAAAAGCCATGCGAGGCATCACACTTCAACGGCTGCAGGTGTTTTGTGCCGTCTACGAGCGCAGTTCCATCTCTGCGGCGGCACGCATGTTGGGATTGTCCCAGCCGACGGTCAGCCGCCATCTTCGCGATTTCGAAGCAGCCGCCAATCTGACGCTTTTCCTACTCGAAAAGGGCCGCGTCTGGCCCACCGCAGAGGCCGATGCACTATATAGCGAAAGCCGCTTTCTGCAGGATGGCATCGGCCGGATGGAAAGCCGGGTGGAAAGTCTGCGCCAAGGCACCGGATCTAAACTGGCAGTCATGACGGTGGGGATGCTGATGCCGCAAATCCTGCCACCGGCGATCTCTGATCTGGTTGGGCAAATGCCGGGCCTGCGTCTTTCGGTGGATGTTGCAACCGCCAGTCGGCAACTGGAAGCCCTGCGATCGGGGCTGATAGATATCGGCATCATGGCTGGACATGTGGCCACCGATGCGGAAGCCATTGTGCCGCTTGGCAGCGGTCGGCTGGTGGCCCTTATGCCCCGCTCACAGGCCCCGGCGGATGGCTGTGTCGCGCTGGAGGATGTGGCACGGATGCAAACCGTCGACAGTACTGCCCGCGGGCCGATCGGTCGCATTCTGGATGCAGCGGTGCGCGAGCGTGGTATTGCCTTTGAAGGCGCTATCATGTGCAATTCTCTTATCGCGGTACCGCCCCTGGCACAGGCTCTCCAGCGCGCTGCGGTTCTGGATGAATTCACCGCGCAAGCAAACCCCTTGCCGGGTATGGCGACCTGTCGGTTGGAACCCAAGATCGAATTCCCCATCCTTGCTGCTTCCCTCTCGCCAAGTGGCAGCCGTCTGGCGTTGGACAATCTGGTCGACCTCATGCGGTTGGCGCTTTCAACCCGTGCCACAGATTGATCTCCCGACCAGCCCTGCGATCTGTGGGGGGGGCGCAATCAGGGGGCAGAATCGCGCGGAAACATGCGCAGGAATACGAGGCGTTTCTCGCACAGAGCCCGACTCTGTTGCGTAAATCGGCTGACAGCCGAGCCTCCTCTATTCCCGGACAGACTTATTCTACGACCTCGGTGACGGATGCCCACGCCAAGAACTTCAGCGTCTTCCTGAGCCCCGGCGGCAGCTATCGCATGACCCCGCTTATGACATCGTGACAGAGTTGGGTGCACTGGACGCCCGCCAAATCGAAGGCAAACAGATGAAGATGGCGATGTCGGTCGGAAACAGCCGGCATTATCGCTTCGATCAGGTTCACGGGCGGCATTTTGTGCAAACGGCCCTGCGCGCCGGTTTCTCGAAAAGCGCACCACGGGCATCATTGAAGAGATCGCAGCAAGAGCGCCCAAGGCCCTTGATGGTGCCGCCAACGCCCTGCCCAAAACCTTCCCGCAAGCCATCGTCGATACCGTTAGTGAAACGATCATGGCGCGGCTGGGTGACGTCAGGTTGCCTGACAAGGTGTGATGTTCAAGGCATTGAAAATATTATATTAATTACACGGATCGGGATTCTTGAAATGATGGGGGAACGATGACTGATTTTGAAGCCGATCCCGACTGCAAAGTGAAGCATCCTGAACCGCACTGGTTTTGCAAAAGGCTCCAACTCCAACCCGTTTATCGCCCGCGCATGTGTCCTTCCAATTCTCCAAGATTTGCATCTGCAGCGACAAGCGACCTGGTGGATCGCACCAAGGCTGCGGTTAAATCAGGTGAATAGCCGGTTTGAGCCGTTCAAAGCATTTGGTCGTCAGGACGGGAAGCCTGAAGGTTTTTCGACGTGGACCGCGGCGCAACGTTGGCGGTCATGGGGTTTCGGCCGGGTTGACAAACCTTGGAAGCCCCAAGCGGTCACCGGGGCTGTTTTACCTTTTGGAATGCTGAATGATTTGCGAATCTGTCCGCAAAGAAAGGAGGATTTATGAGACTAAGCCTTGAGGGGGTATTGAGAAATTCTTGCCCACCTGCGCCTGGGTGGGCCGGATCCAGACGAAAAACCTCACGAGCTGAGCCTACAGCGTCAGGCATCGAAAAAAACGGGATAGAAACGTATAAAGTTGTGCTGCCAAGATCAGGGCGGATTCGCAGGCAGATCCGCCAGATGTTCGCTCTAAAATCACAAACCGGTTCAATGAACCTTTTTGGCAAATCGGCGGCTTCAGCTAAGTCACTGAAGAATATGGTAGGCCCGGCAGGATTTGAACCCGCAACCAAAGCGTTATGAGCGCTCTGCTCTAACCGTTGAGCTACAGGCCCGCTGCGACGTGGTTAGAAAATGCTTGCCAGAAGGTCAAGCCATGATTGCAGCAGGCGGGTGACGACGGGCAATTGACGCAACACGCAGGGCTTCCATCCGATCGAGAAGGCTGGAAATCACGACCTCATGGCGTTTGTCATAGCTGTGGCGTGACGGGTAAACAGCATAGATTTCTTTATGCTGTGGTTGATAGTGCGGCAGGATCTCCTCAAAACGGCCATCCCAAAGGGCCTCTTCCAGGAACAGGCGCGGGGCGCGGGCATAGCCGGTATGGTTGGTGACGGCGCGGATGATCAGATCAGGATCATCGGCGGTAAAGCCGACATGGACCGGTGCCTGATATTCCACCCCATCAAGGGTGAGCGAGACAAAACCGCCAGTCTGGTCCTCGTGGTGCTGGATGAATTTTAGCCGCTTCAGCTCTTCGGGGACCTTGGGGCGGCCAATCTGATCTAGGTAGGTTGAGGTGGCAAAAAGCACGGTCTCCATCTGGGCAATTTTGCGCGCCGCGCCGTCGTTGTCGCCCAGCGTGCCAGAGCGAATGGCCAGATCCACGTTTTCGCGCACAACATCCACCAGCCGGTCTTCCAGTTTCATCACGATATCCAGGTCAGGATAGGCTTGGTTTACCTCCAGCAGCACCGGCCCCAGGATGATGCGGCCAAAAAACGTACTGGTGCTGATGCGAAAGGTGCCGGAAATACTGTCTGTCAGGGCGCTCAGCTCGGCGGACATTCGGTTATAGCCGGACAGCAGCCCCTGCGCCTGGGTGTAAACCAATTGGCCAGGGCGTGTCGGCTTGACCCCGGTGGAAGAGCGGTGCAGCAGTTCATGGCCCAACAGCCCCTCAAGCTGTTTGATTTGCAGGCTCATCGCAGGCTGGCTGATGCCGCGCCGCTGTGCTGCCCGGTTCAGGCTGCCTTCATCCAGGGCAATGACAAAGCTTTCCAGCAATCCAAGGCGATCCATTCCTGTTATAATTCCTGCTTATAAGGGCGATAGGCGATTTAGGCCTACATTGGCCCGTTTGAGCAAACTAAATCGGGTATGAGGCCAAGACTTGGTCTGAATCATATTGGAGAACCTTATGACGATCAATCGTAGAACCCTACTGGGTGCTCTTACCGCAGCGCCTGCTGCTGCCTTGATTTCTGGTCGCGCGCTGGCTCAGGATACCGCTCAGGCCACAGATCAGGCTGCGGCGCCAACAACAGGTTTGCCCCCGGTTTTGCACCAGTTTTCCATTGGGGATGCCCGTGTGACCGTGTTGCTGGATGGGCATTTGCCACTGGGAACGCAGCTTTTTGCCAACTTTGATGCGGATAAGGCAAATGCGGTTCTGGCCAAGGGCTTGCACCAGATGACCCCTACGGGGCTGCAGATCCCGGTACAGGGCTACCTGGTGGAGCGGGGCAGTGAAAAAATCCTGATAGATGCCGGTACAGCTGACCTGATGGGGCCAAATTTGGGAGCGATGCGCGCCGGATTGGCAGCCATGGGGGTGACGCCCAGCGAAATTTCGACGGTTTTGCTGACCCATATGCATCCGGACCATTCCGGTGGGCTGGTTGCGGGCGATGGCACGGCGGTGTTTGCAAATGCAGAGCTGGTGGTGTCGCAGGTGGAATGGGACTTTTGGCATGATGACGCGATCATGGCCTCTGTTCCCGAAGGTAGTCGCGGGTTCTTTCAGATGGCGCGGGGCACGGTTGCACCCTATGCGGATCGGTTGCGGCTGATTTCGGGCGAAGCCGCTGTGCTTGCAGGGTTCACCGCGCTGCCGCTGCCGGGGCATACGCCTGGCCATACAGGGTATATGCTGGACAGCGGTGGTGAGCAGCTGTTGTTCTGGGGGGACATCATCCACAGCACCGCGCTGCAATTTGCCTATCCCGACTGGACCATCGCCTTTGACACCGATCCGCAGCTGACGGCGGCGACTCGCCACAAAATGCTGGATCGTGCCGCCACCGATGGGCTTTTGCTGACCGGGAGCCATATCGACTTCCCGGGGCTTGGCCGGGTGCTACGCCAAACGGAAGGTTATGCGTATCAACCGGCGCCATGGCAATTTGGCCTCTGAAATAACTGCTGATTTGGCCCCTCCACCGTGCGACAGGTCGCGCACGGTGGATTCCCTTGTTTCTTTCCGGTGAGCCTTGCGATAAAGGCTGCGCAACCAGTTTTAAGGAGCCAAGAGATGACCAGCGGCAAGAACGGTTTGACCTATGCGGATGCAGGTGTGGATATTGACGCGGGCAATGCCCTGGTGGATCGCATCAAGCCCGCCGCCAAGCGGACCAATCGCTCCGGCGTGATGAGCGGCCTTGGCGGCTTTGGCGCGCTTTTTGACCTCAAGGATGCAGGCTATAGCGATCCCATCCTGGTGGGTGCCACCGATGGGGTTGGCACCAAGCTGCGTATCGCAATCGACACCGGTGTTGTGGACGGTGTGGGCATTGATCTGGTCGCCATGTGTGTCAACGATCTGGTCTGCCAGGGGGCTGAGCCGTTGTTCTTCCTTGATTATTTTGCCACCGGCAAACTGGAAACAGAAACGGCTGCCCGGATCATCGAAGGCATCGCCGAGGGCTGCGTGCGCTCTGGCTGCGCGCTGATTGGGGGTGAAACCGCAGAGATGCCCGGCATGTACCCCAAGGGTGATTTTGATCTTGCCGGTTTTGCCGTTGGCGCGATGGAGCGTGGCACCGCCCTGCCTGCGGGCGTGGTCGAGGGCGATGTGCTTTTGGGGCTGGCCTCGGATGGGGTGCATTCCAATGGCTATTCCTTGGTGCGCAAGATTGTTGAACTTTCTGGCCTGGGTTGGGACGCGGATTCGCCCTTCAGCACGGGCACCCTGGGCGAGGCGCTGCTGACGCCAACCCGTCTCTATGTAAAGCAAAGCCTTGCAGCGGTGCAGGCCGGAGGCGTGCATGCGCTGGCCCATATTACCGGTGGTGGCCTGACCGAAAACCTGCCGCGGGTGCTGCCTGACGATCTGGGGGCCGATATCGACCTGAATGCTTGGGACCTGCCCAGCGTGTTCAAGTGGATGGCCGATGTTGGCGGCATTTCTGAGACCGAGATGCTGAAAACCTTTAACTGCGGCATTGGCATGATCCTGTCTGTTTCAGCCGATCACGCTGATGATCTGATTGCCGTGCTCGAAGGCGAAGGCGAAACTGTCAGCCGTCTGGGCACAGTCACAGCCGGGGAAGGCATGCGCTACACGGGCAAGCTGCTGTGAGCGATAGGAAGAAGGTTGCAATTTTGGTCTCGGGCGGGGGCTCCAATATGGTGGCCCTGGTCGAGAGCATGCAGGGTGACCATCCGGCCCGCCCCTGTCTGGTTCTGTCAAACGACGCCGAGGCAGGCGGGCTGAAAAAGGCGGCAGCGGCCGGGATTGCCACTGCCGCTGTGGATCACCGCCCCTTTAAGGGGGATCGCGCCGCATTTGAGGCAGAGCTGGTCAAACCCATTCTGGACGCCGGGGCCGATATCGTTTGTCTGGCCGGGTTCATGCGGGTTCTGACCGCAGGGTTCGTGGGGCATTTTCAGGGGCGGATGTTGAACATTCACCCCTCTTTGCTGCCGAAATACAAAGGGTTGCACACCCATGCACGGGCGTTGGAGGCTGGCGACAGCGAACATGGCTGCACCGTGCATGAGGTCACGCCCGCGCTGGATGATGGCCCGATCCTGGGCCAGGCGCGGGTGCCCGTTTTGGCAGGCGATACCGCCGATACGCTCGCCGCGCGCGTTCTGGTGCAGGAACATCGTCTCTACCCAGAAGTGCTGCGCCGCTTTGCTGCCGGGGATCGCAGCCCGGTGTATCTCCAGGGGTAGTCCGGGGCTGATCTGGCGGTTTGCATTGCAGGCGGCAAAGGCGTATCACCGTATTCACCCTCGTTTAGATTACCAGAAAAGTCGTTACATATGAAAACTCTGACCACCACCGACGCGCTGCAGGCTTTTTGCAAAGAGGCTGCGAACCACCCCTACGTGACGGTCGATACCGAGTTTCTGCGCGAACGCACTTATTATTCCAAACTCTGCCTCATCCAGCTGGCTTTTTCCGGTGATGGAGAGAACGACGCGGTTCTGGTGGATCCGCTGGCCGAAGGCCTGTCACTTGAGCCGCTGTATGATCTGTTTCGTGATGAAACTGTGGTCAAAGTGTTCCATGCCGCCCGTCAGGACCTGGAAATCTTCTGGGTTGATGCGGCAGTCTTTCCCAAACCCCTGTTTGACACCCAGGTCGCCGCGATGGTCTGCGGCTTTGGCGATCAGGTCGGGTATGAAACCCTGGTGCGCAAGATCGTCAAGGAAGGCATCGACAAGAGCTCTCGCTTTACCGACTGGTCGCGCCGCCCGCTGAGCGATGCGCAAAAGACCTATGCGCTGGCCGATGTGACGCATCTGCGCCGGGTCTATGAATTCCTGGCCGCCGATCTGGGGCGCAGTGGCCGGTCCCACTGGGTTTCGGAAGAGCTGCAGGTTCTGACGGACCCGGCCACCTATGAAATCCAGCCGCAAGAGGCATGGCGCCGGGTGAAGACCCGGACGACTTCTGGCAAATTCATGGCGGTGGTCCGGGAATTGGCCGCCTTTCGCGAAGACTATGCCCAGACCAACAATGTGCCGCGCAACCGGGTGTTCAAGGATGACGCTCTGGTAGAACTGGCCTCGACCAAGCCACGCACCACAGCGGATCTTGGTGGTTCTCGCCTCTTGTTGCGCGAGGCGCGCAAAGGCGCGATTTCCGAAGGCATCCTTCAGGCGGTGGCAAAGGGCATTGAATGCCCGCCGGAACAGCATCCCAAAGTGGATCGCAGCCGCGAGAAAATGCAGGTGAACCCGGCCTTGGCCGACCTGTTGCGGGTGCTGCTAAAGGCCAAGACTGAATCTGCCGGGGTGGCCGCCAAGCTGATTGCCCCCAGCGCGGATCTGGATGCGATTGCATCCGGGCAGCGTGACGTTGCCGCCCTGACGGGCTGGCGCAAGGAAGTCTTTGGCGAGGATGCGCTACGCCTGTGCAATGGTGAAATTGCGCTGTCAGCCAAGGGGCAATCGGTTAAGGTTGTTCCCCTCTAGGCCAAGCACTGGAGCATGTTGCCCCACAAAGCTGGCCAAGAGTTGGCCGGTAGGGTGGGGCAGGCCCCCAAAGCTTGATTATCCAGGTATTTTTTCTGGAATGAATTAAGGCGCCGCTGGGAAAACCAGATGGCGCCTTTTGTCCCTTGCGGGACTATTCGTTCTGGGCGGGTCGCCGTGGCGCGCGGGTTAGCGGCGGCGGGTTTCGCGGGCGTTTTCCGCGCCGCTGACACGGATGGTCCGAATGCCGCGCAGATCCTGTTCTGACAGGGTAACAGCCGCGCGCAGGGTGCGACTATGTTCGTTGCCTGTTGGGGTGCCGGCCTCGGGGTAGACAACGTTGAAGGTATATTCCAGCGTGTCGGCGGCGGTATCCGGTACGCGCTTCAATGCCAGATCATAGCCGCCCTGGCGCGCCGCAATAGCGGTGGCATAGATGATGGCGCCGTTTGGCGTAGGCTCTACCCGCAGTTCGCTAATCTGCCTGGCCGGCAGGCTTATGTCTTCTTCTTCGGGCCGATCAAAGATACCCAGGCCGGTTTTTTCGGGGATCAGCGGGTTCACATCGCCTGATGCTGCGGTTGCAACGGGGGTGGATTTTGATTTTCCGAACCAATTGCCGGGGTTTATGCGTGAATCGCTCCAGCCGCCACAACCGGCCAGCAATAGGCTGCCCGCCATCAATAATGCCAAGGGTTTACGCATGTCGTCCCGCCCGTCTTTTAGGTCTGTTGATTGTGGTTACCCGATTGCGCGGCGCTTGAAAAGCTGTTGAAAACCTCTGGCAGGCGGCATAGGTGCTGGTCTGCTGAATTTCGTCACCAACAAAAGGGACGCCCGGTCATGGCCAGTGCCGCATTTGAAGAGATCGTCGAGGACTTTGAATTCCTGGAAGACTGGGAAGACCGGTATCGCCATGTGATCGAACAGGGCAAGGCGATGGAGCCCCTGGACGAGGCCTTGCGCGTGCCTGCAACCAAGGTGGATGGCTGTGCCAGCCAGGTCTGGATACATCCGGTGATTTCAGAGGGGCGCTTTCATTTTGACGGTGAAAGCGATGCGTTGATCGTGCGCGGCCTGATTGCAGTGCTGCGCTGCCTGTATAACGGCCTGACCCTGGATGAGGTTCTCACGGTTGACGCCCACGCAGAACTGGGGCGTTTGGGGCTGAACGAACATCTGTCGGCGCAGCGCTCCAACGGTGTGCGCGCCATGATCGAACGGATCCGCGAGACCGCAGCCGCCCACCGCTGAACTGGCCACTGCGGCAGATTGTGCGGGCAAAGGTGAACTTGAGCTATTGGTCCGGCGCTTTGTGGCGCGCCCGCAGGCTGGCGAGAAAGTCCCGCAAAAGTGGCACACGGCGTGGGCGAAAGCTCTCGCTGGTTCTTGCATATTGCTCGATGCGGGTAACGTGAAAAAAGCGAAAATCTGATCTCTTGCAGCACCAGGCAAGCAGCATGACGGCGTTATCGTGGTACGAGACGGCCAGAGGATAAATGCGTCTGTCCGTCTTGTGGTCTTGCAGATCTCTGTAGCTGATCTGCAGGGCTTCTTCCGCCCACATCGCCTCGCGCAAGAGGGTCATGTCGATTGTGGGCGCTATCGGAATGGTGAACCTGTGGGCCAGGTTGACGGCATGCATCGCCTGTCGCTGCTGGCGCTCTGGCAGGGTGGCCAGAATCTTGGTCAGGGCGTCGTCGGCGGCCTCTGACAGATCCGGGTCTCCGCGTTGCGCGACATCTGCCAGGCCAAGCGTCAGTGCCTCTATTTCGATTTGTGTAAAGGTCTGGGGCGGCAGGGCCGGGTCCTCGGTCATGGTATAGCCCAGACCGGCTTCGCCCTCTATCCGGGCGCCCGCGGCACGCAGGCTGTCGATATCGCGGTAGATCGTGCGTTCTGAAACCTCCATGGCTGCCGCCAGCCGCGCGGCGGTGACCGGCGGGCGCAACCCCCGGATCAGATGCAGCAAACGAAAGAGACGATCAGTTTTGGCCATGGGGTGGTTTCGCAGATACATCCTGACAATAATTGGCAGGAGGGTAGCGCCATAAGGATCTAATCTTCAACAGTAGAACCTGAAAGGTCTTATAGATGCCAACGCTTTATCATTCGCCGCACAGCCGATCTTCGCGCGTTATTGCGCAATTGATGCAACTGGGAAAACTTGATGCAGTTGAGGTGGTTGTCGTTGAGGTCGTCAGGAATGACGGCACGGGCCGACATGATGCCCAAAACCCGCATCCCGAAGGCAAAGTGCCTTTTCTGGTGACGGACGCGGGCACATCCGTACGTGAGAGCGCCGCCATCATGATGTATTTGGATGAGCTGTTCGATTATCCGCTAAGCCCGCGCCCCGGACAGCCCGAGCGCGGCAGTTTCCTGTCCTGGATGGCCTATTATGGCGGCGTGGTGGAACCAGCCATGGTTGCGCATTTCACTGGCCTGGAGCATCCGGCCCTGGTTGGGACGTTTCGCACCCTGACAGAGGTTGGGGCCGAGCTAGAAAGAGCCTTGCAGGGCCAGGACTTCCTGCTTGGAGACAGCCTGTCGATTGCCGATATCCTGCTGGCCTCGGCCTTTCAGTGGGCGCCAAATCTGACACCAGATATTCCTGTGGTTCAGGCCTGGGTACAACGGGTGGCGGATGCGCTGGACGGTGATCGCCTGGCAGCTTTTGAAGCCGAGGCCGTGACAGGCCTGCAAGCGCTGAAACGCGCCTGATCCTGTCGGGCTGACCAGCACCGGCTGTAGAAAAGCAACTGACATGAAAGCCTGGGAGCGCCCCGAGTTCGGGGCGCGCCGATATCACCGTATGGGCCACAGGTCTGACAACAAGACCGCAGTGGGCTCAGACCAGCTCAAACCCGTCGTCTTCGGCAAGCTCGGGTTCAGTCGGGGGCTCCTCCGGGGGGGGGCTCCGAGACGGCCTTGATCGACCCAGCAGCGGTGGAGGTTGAGGTGGCGCGAATGCGAAAGACATCAATCTCGTCCAGACTGTCGATATCCAGCGAGACGGTGAGGGTGTCGCCGCTGGTCAAATAAGTGTCCTTGTCATCCCCTTCAGGCTCTCGCTGGTGCCGGATTGGTCGTCGTCACCAAAATAGATGGCGTTTACATCCATTGCACCTTCATCGACGGAGCTCTCGACACAGAGCCATGCCCATAAAATGACGCATTTCGCGGGAAAGTCGAAAACGATAAAGTTCAATGGAAACAGACTGTTTCCATTGGTTTGTTCAAGGGGTTTTTGCAGGTCAAAATCCATACGCAACGTCAATATTTGCGATCAATGCTTTGAGGAAAAACGTTACTATGAAGCGGCGCCGGGGCGCGCAACCCGCGTGGTATCGGCAGAGGGCTGGGGGCAATAGTGAGCGCAGGTGAGAATTGTTTCGCGGCTTACTCGGGGTCCGCTGTGGTGCTCCAGTCCAGCATGACCTCTTGCAGCTCTCCATAGCCGGTATGGCGGTGTTCAAATTCCAGCCCCATGCGGGCAGCGCAGTCGCGGGCTTTTTCAATCAGCGCCGGATCGTTCAGCTGCGATTGATATACCAGCTTTGTGTAATTGCCAAAAATCATATCGCGCAGTTCCGGGTTTTTATCCAACCCCATGGGCCGCCAGATAAAGGCGTCAAACTGTTTGACCAGAAAATCCGTCAGGTAAAAGGCGGTGATTTCACCTGCGTCGGCCCGTTTGGCAAAGGCCTCATTGCCTTCAAAGAAGGAATAGCAATGCGGGCCGGGCACCATCTCTACACCCAGCTCGGTGCATTTTTGAGCCAGTTCACCGCCGGTGCCGCAATCGGCATAGACCACGCAGATCTGGTCATAGCTGGAACGGTGCTTTTCCACCGCGCCTTCAACCGCTTGGGTAATCTGATCGGGGTACAGATGCAGTTTCGCAGGCAGGCAGGTGAGGTCGATATGATCCAACCCGTTGATCTCTTTGATGGCAAGGATCTCGCGCGCCAGGGCGCCACAGGCGATCAGCAGGATACGGCCTGTCTTTTTCCCAGGTGCGGCCAGCCCCTGTTCGGTGAGGGAAGATTCCTCTAGCGTGCGCCCGGTTGGTGGGCGAAATGCGGCCCGCTCATTCAAGCGGGCTGCACGTCCTTTTCGGGCCATTTCAGGCGCTCATCTGGTTGTGCTTGCGCGCAACAAAGTCCTTGGCCATTTCCACCGCTACGGCCGCATCACGGCAGTAGCCATCTGCGCCAATCGCTTTGCCGAACTCCTCGTTCAGAGGTGCGCCGCCAACCAATACGACATAGTCGTCGCGCTTGCCCTGTTCGACCATCGTGTCGATTACCACCTTCATGTAGGGCATGGTGGTGGTGAGCAGGGCAGACATGCCAAGGATGTCCGGCTTATGCTCTTCCAGCGCTTCAAGGTAGTTTTCAACCGGGTTGTTGATCCCCAGGTCGACCACCTCGAAACCGGCGCCTTCCATCATCATCGACACAAGGTTCTTGCCGATGTCATGAATGTCGCCCTTGACGGTGCCAATCACCATTGATCCCATGCGAGGCGCGCCGGTTGCGGCCAGCAGTGGTTTCAAGATGGCCATGCCGCCCTTCATGGCGTTTGCCGCCAGCAGAACCTCTGGCACAAACAAGATGCCATCCCGGAAATCGGCGCCGACAATTGTCATACCGCCAACCAGCGCTTCGGTCAGCACCTTGTAGGGCTCCCAGTCGCGCGACAGAAGGATGTTCACGCCTTCTTCGATCTCTTCCTTCATACCGTCGTAGAGATCGTCAAACATCTGTTGGACAAGCTCTTCGTCGTCCAGTTCCGCCAGGATGATATCTTCTTCTTCTGACATGCGCCTATTCCTTGAGTGGCCGGGGAGTCCCCTGCGTGGCATCGTTATGCCGATTATTGGGCTACTTTGTCGCGTCTAGACTGCGTGAATTGCGACATTGCCGTTGTCCAGACCGACCTATAGGCGCAAAATATGCAGATTGATAATGAAGAATTCGCAAGCAAATCTTCGATTTCCCGATTTTGTTCTTCATTTGTTCCGATATCACTGCCACTATGGCCCGATGGAACAGATGATTCACAATGCAAGGCCGCGTCGCAAAGGGCGTGCCAGTCTTACGAATGCGGCAGGCCGCTACGATCTGGCCCGCGAGGCGATAGACGATGGCTGGATGCAGGACCCGCCGGCCGAGGTGATTCCCACCCAAATCCGCCTGGAACAGGCGCGCAGTGTGATCTCCTATAACCGCTCGCCGGACCTGCCTTTTGATCGCTCGGTCAATGCCTATCGGGGATGCGAACATGGTTGCATCTATTGTTTTGCCCGTCCCAGCCATGCTTATCTTGGACTGTCGCCGGGCTTGGATTTTGAAACGCAGCTGATCGCCAGGCCCAATGTGGCGGCAGTGCTGCGCCAGGAACTGTCGAAGGCGCGCTACCGGGTGGCGACGCTGGCCATGGGTACCAATACCGACCCCTATCAACCCTGCGAACGTGACCACGGGCTGACACGGGCCTGCCTGGAGGTGCTGCAGCAGTTCAATCATCCGGTAGCCATCGTCACCAAGGGTGTCTTGGTCGAGCGGGATCTTGATATCCTTGCGGATATGGCAACGCGCGGCCTGGTGCGGGTTGGTATCTCGGTAACGACGCTGGATCCGGATCTGTCGCGCCGGATGGAGCCGCGGGCGCCAACTCCGGCGCGCAGGCTTGCAGTGATCCATCGGTTGGCCAGCGCCGGGGTGCCGGTGCGTATAATGACGTCGCCGGTGGTGCCGGGGCTGACGGATCACGAACTGGAGGCGCTGTTGGCGGCAGGGGCTGAGGCGGGGGCGGATGCGGCCAGCTGGATCATGCTGCGGCTACCACGTGAGGTCTCGACGCTTTGGCAAGAATGGCTGGCCGAACACGCGCCGGGGCGGGCGGAAAAGGTCATGGCACGGCTGCGCGAAATGCATGGCGGGCGCGATTATGATCCGCGCTGGGGGCAGCGCATGCGGGGAGAGGGCGAATATGCCGCCATGATCGGGCGCCGGTTTAATGCCGCTTGCAAGCGACTTCACCTCAACACAGGCAGCACGCCGCTGCGTTGCGATCTGTTTGGCCGCCCGGCCCAGCCTGGCGACCAGATGGCATTGTTTTAGGCGGCGCAGAAGCAGGGCCTGGTCCGGATGTGAAACGCGGGGACCCTAACATAAAAAGGCAGCGCATTGGCGCTGCCTCATGGATGTGTGCAGGGGGTGGATCTGCCGGTGTGTCAGCTGCGGCGGCGTCCACGGCGGGTACGGCTTGGGGTGGCCTCTTCGCCGGTGCCATCGCTGGCAGATGAAAACGGGCCCAGGGCTTCGACAATCTGTTCCAGGCTCGGGCGATCTCCACGCGGGCGGGTGTCCAGGGCTTCGCGCATATGGCGCAGGTGTTCTGGCATGGTGCCACAGCAGCCGCCGATGATCTTGGCACCGGCATCGCGTGCCATCACGGCATAGTCGCTCATCAGTGCGGGCGTGCCGTCATAGTGGATATGGCCTTCGACATATTTCGGAATCCCGGCATTGCCTTTGGAGATGATCGGCCGTTCGGTGCCCTGCGCGGCAAAGCCCAGAACGGTACGCAGAATATCTGACGATCCGGTGCCGCAGTTGGCCCCAAAGGCCAGCGGTGGGTTGGGCAGATCCTCGACCAGCTGCGCCAGATCGGCCGAGGTGACCCCCATCATGGTACGCCCGGCGGTATCAAAGCTCATGGTGCCGCACCAGGGCATATCCGCCAGGGCAAAGGCCTCTGCGGCGGCGCGGAATTCTTCGGGGGCGGAAATTGTCTCAAGCCAGAGCACATCAACACCGCCCTCTTTCAGGGCCTCGGCCTGTTCGTGAAACATTTCCACCGCCAACTCATGGCTTAGCTCTCCCACAGGGATCATTATCTCGCCAGTTGGCCCGACGGATCCCGCAACCGCAATCTTGCGGTTGGAACGATCGGCGACCTCGCGGCCCAGTTCTGCCGCGGCGCGGTTCAATTCGCGCACACGCCGCTGGGCATCATGCAGTTTCAGACGTGCAGCTGTGCCGCCAAAGCTGTTGGTCAAGAACAGATCGCTGCCGGCATCCACGGCCCCCTGATACAGAGCCATGATCTTTTTGGGCTCATCCGTATTCCACAGCTCTGGTGCATCGCCGGATTGCAGGCCCATGTTAAAGAGGTTGGTGCCCGTGGCGCCATCGGCCAGCAAGGCGTCTTTTTCCGCAAGGAACTTGGCAAAGAATGTGGTCATAGGGGTATGTCCTGTCAAAGAGGGGACGTTAGAACGCCGGGTTTCGGGCCGCAAAGCGCAAAGGGTGTGGTACTGTCTGCTCTGTCATGGGCGCAAATAGAGGGCAATTGCTTTTTGCTCAACTTGATTATGAGGCGCGCATCTCTTCGGATTTTCGCGCTGTAAACCAGCCTGTTGTGGCGGTCTCCGATTCAGGTCTGTCGCTGGGGGCTCCGGGCAGGGCCATTGTAGGGCTGATTGTGGGGCTGAAAGTCCGCCGCGCGGCAGCAGGTAAAACGGTCGGAAGCACTGCGCCGGGGCGGTGAATCAGACGCAGCATTTCCAATCCGGCCAGAACCATCGCCCACCAGTTGGGGCAGGCCATATAGCGCGGTTGCCATTGTGGGGCAAAACAGGCCTTGAAGCGGCGCAGGCCGGGGTCCATCCGGGTGGCAAACCGGTGATCCGGCACCGCAGCGAGCGAGAGCCGTGCGATGCCTTCTTGCTTGGCACCGGCGATGGCGGCGCGCAGCAGGGCGTGGCCTGTGCCATCCGGCGCCTTTGGGCAGAGTCGGATCAGATCAAGGCACCACTCTGTTTCACAACAATGCAGGCTGACAAAGCCGATGAGGTGCCCCTTTTGCCAGGCCAGATAGACCTGCTGTGCAGCCAGGTAGTTGGCTTCGAACCGCCCCATGGTCGTACCGCGCGCCCCCCGATGACGGAGCTGCCAGGCCTTGTCCAGGGCGGCCATCTGCGCCAGTGGCATCTGTGCCGGGGCAGGGGTCACGGTGATGCCTGATTTTTCTGCGTGGCGCAGCTTGCGACGCAACTGGCGATGGCTGGATCCTTCCTCGTTAAAGGACTGCGGGCACAGGACTGCTTCGGCGGCGATGCGCAGAACCGCCCAACCGGCCTGACGGGCGGCCAGTGCATTCCGGGTAGAGCATTTGTAAAGGCAAGCAATTGCGTTGCGCTGACGGGCATAGCGGCGCAGCGGCTTTAAGGTTTCGCTGATGTTGCCGTTCAGCGGGTCAAACAGCGCGACAGAGATCTGCGGGCTGTCCAGCAGGGCCAGCTGGTTAAAGCCAAAGGCCTGCACATGGCCGCCATTCTGGTGAATGATGCCGACTTCGGCGCAGCTGCGCTGGTGCGGCAGCAGGCTTGCGGGGCTGTGCCGGGCGCCCAACAGATCGGGATCAATCGGCGGTGCGCGCATGGTTGTTAGTCGGTGCGGCATTCCCATCATGACACAGGCCAGCGCTGCGGGCAGGGCGTAGTAAATCAGGCGAAAGGCCAGAAGTGCCGCTAACAGCCCGGTGCTGTCGTGCCCTGGCAACAGGGTGAAAATCGTCAACTCCAGCGGGCCGGTGCCACCGGGAGCCGAGGATATGATCGCAGCCCCCAGCGCCATGGCATAGACAACAAAAAGGGTGCTCCAGCTGATATCAAGCCCCTGCGGCAACAGAACCCAAAGAGCGCTGCCCGCAGCCATCACATCGACCAGCGCCCAGGTGCACAGGGCCGCCATCGCGGTGATCGAGGGCCAGCGCAGCGTTATCGTGCCAAGGCGAAGGTTGGGCGCAAGAAAGCTGACAATCGCACCAACAAGGGAGGTCGCAACCAGCAGCAACCCAACCGGGGTGAACCAGGCAAAGACCGGAAACATCACCATCGCCAGCCCACAGATCATCGCCAGTGCTGCCATGAAGGTCAGCCCGACCAACCCGGTCAGCTGTGCCGCCTGCATCACGGTGAGCCCGGGCACCAGTCGCCAGCGCGCGTAGGCTCCGGTCAGCAGACCAAAGCCCACCAGCTGAGAAAAGGCGATCGCCGCCATACCGGCCTGGCGGGCCTCGGGGCCATCAAGCCCGGTTTGCAAGTGGCGATGGGCAACGGAATCATAGCGCCCCAGCGCCCAGAAACTGATACCGGTGGCGCCGCATGCCGCCAGCCATTGCCACAGATGCAGACCGCCCAGTAAACCGCCGATATCAGCCGCAGTGGGCAGTACAATGCGCGCGGACAAGACCCACAGACACAGGCCTGCCATGGCAAATGGCGTGGAAAGACGTAGCACATGAAGTGCCAGAGCAGCAGCGCCGGGAAGTTTAATGTCCTGCATCTTGATCTTTCTATCAGCCCGAAAAAGGGGAAGAGAGGGCAGGATAGGACCTTTTGGTTTTTGTCGCGTTAATCGCACCTATGGTGCAGCATCGCAGCAGCACCAGGGCTGCTGCCTTGCGTCCAGCTATGCGTTACACCTTGGCGAACGGTCCTCTCAGGACTGCGACAAAAGCTCTGTCATTTTGTCCTCGATGATTTCTGGTGTGATTGCTGATTTATGGCTGGCGGTCATATCGGCGGCAATCCTATTCAGCACATCGCGGTTGCCGTGGCTCTTTAGTCCAGCCGCGACAAGCGCATTGGCATAGTCCTGTGCCGCATCGCCATGGTGGCCCAATATTGCCGCCGCCCAAAGGCCAAGCTGTTTGTGGCAGCGGGCACGGGCCTGAAATAGCTGCTCTTCATCCTTGGCAAACTTGGCTTCAAATGCCTGTTCGCGTTCGTCAAATGTGGTCATGTCCTTTCCCTTTCACTGAAACAGATCTGCCCCTTTGAATATGGGGCGCGGTGGCGCCGGGGCAAGAAATGGGGCAGGTTTTGCCATGCCTGCGCCTCGCTCAAAGGTGGGGGCCAGGCGGCAAAAGACCCGCCAGGGGCGGTGGTTCTTGGCCTGACAAAGCTGCGCACCCAGAGCGAAACAGGATTTAATGGTGCGAAATGCGGCAAATCAGGACAATGGCCGCTGCCATGCGCCACGATACTTGCAGCAATTCCCCCCTTGCCCTATGAGAGCGGCAAGAAACCGGGCCGGGATTCCTGGCCTTTACCTCGAAAGGTTCCTCATGGCACGTCGCAAAAAGATCTACGAAGGCAAAGCCAAAACACTGTATGAAGGCCCCGAGCCTGGCACAATTGTGCAGTATTTCAAGGATGATGCCACGGCCTTCAACGCCGAAAAGAAGGACGTGATCGAAGGCAAGGGCGTGCTAAACAACCTGCTGAGCGAATATTTCATGAAGGGCCTGGGCCAGATTGGTGTGCCGACGCATTTCCTGAAACGGTTGAACATGCGCGAACAGCTGGTGCGCTCCTGCGAGATCATTCCGCTGGAAGTGATCGTGCGCAACTATGCGGCCGGGAGCATGTCGAAGCGGTTGGGCATTGATGAGGGCACGCAGCTGCCGCGGCCCATCGTGGAATATTGCTACAAGGACGATGCCCTGGGTGATCCTCTGGTGACCGAAGAGCACATCGCGGCCTTTGGCTGGGCCAGCCAGCAGGACATGGATGATATCCTGAGCCTGGCACTGCGGGTGAATGACTTTATGTCCGGGGTGATGCTGGCCGTGGGTATTCGTCTGGTGGATTTCAAAATCGAGATTGGCCGCGTCTATGACGGTGATTTCCAGCGCCTGGTGGTGGCCGATGAGATCAGCCCCGACAGCTGCCGCCTGTGGGATATCGAGACAGGCCAGAAGCTGGACAAAGACGTGTTCCGGCGCGATCTGGGCAGCCTGACGGATGCCTATAGCGAAGTGGCGCGTCGTCTGGGGGTAATGCCGAACAACCCGCCAGCCCCTAGCAAGCCAACGCTGGTGAACTGATCTGGTGAGGCAAATTTCCCCACTCCCGCCAATAGGTCGGGGGTGGGTTCTACTTTTCTGCAAAGGGCACGACCAGGGGTCGGCTCCCATCGAAGCTGAGGAATGACACGATGAAGGCACGGGTGCATGTAATGCTGAAGAACGGGGTTCTGGATCCGCAGGGCGAGGCAGTGCGTCACGCACTGGGCGCCATGGGGTTCGACAAGGTTGAAGGCGTGCGTCAGGGCAAGGTCATCGACCTGGATCTGGCCGCAGGCGCCACCGAGGCGGATGTGACCGAGATGTGCGAAAAGCTGCTCGCCAATACTGTGATTGAATCCTACAGCATCGAGATGAAGTGATGAAAGCAGCCGTTGTCGTATTTCCCGGATCCAACTGCGACCGCGATCTGGCAGTTGCCTTTGAACAGGCCGGTTTTGATGTCTCGATGGTCTGGCATAAGGACAGTGTCCTGCCTGAAGGTATTGATATCGTGGGGGTTCCTGGTGGGTTCTCTTATGGGGATTACCTGCGTTGTGGCGCCATCGCGGCCCAGTCGCCAATCTGTCAGGCGGTCGTCGAACATGCAAACCGTGGCGGCTATGCCATGGGCGTGTGCAACGGCTTCCAGATCCTCACTGAGACCGGCGTTTTGCCGGGGGCACTGCTGCGCAATGCCGGGCTTAAATACATTTGCCGCACGGTGGATCTGCAGGTCGCCACTGCGGATAGTGTCTTTACCCAGGGCTATGCCAAGGGCGATGTGATTGGCATTCCGATTGCGCATCACGATGGCAACTATTTTGCCGATGCCGATACTCTTGCGGCGCTGAAGGATCAGGACCGTATCGCCTTTACCTATGGCGACAACCCCAATGGGTCGGTTGACGACATCGCCGGCATTCTGTCGGAAAACCGGCGTGTGCTTGGTATGATGCCACATCCTGAACGCGCGGCGGACGACGGCCATGGCGGCACGGATGGAACGGCAGTGTTCCGCGCATTGGCCGGGATCCTCGCCCCTGCGTGACTTGAGCTCCTGCGGTGGCGGGAATAGGGTTTCCCTATGAATGCCCCGCAGACGCCAAAACGGATTATCCGCAAAGAAACCGGCTCGCGCACCATCCCCTGGGGCGCACGGCTGGCCTTGGTGCTGTTCATGGCTGTGGCTGCCGTCACCATCTGGGTGACTAACCAGCAATTGACCCACCGCTTTACCGAAAGTACCCGAAACCGGGGGGAACTGCGCCTGGCGCTATATTCTGGCAACTTGGTGAGCGAGCTGCGCCGCCATGCCATTGTCCCGCAGCTTTTGGCGCGGGATCAGACCCTGATCGCGGCATTGCAAAGTCGCGATTTTTCCCTGTCAACTCAGCGCTTGATGTCGTTCATTGATGAAATCGGCGCCAACTCCATCATGCTGCTGGCGAATGACGGGCGTACCGTGGCTGCGACCAATCGCAATCGATTGGGCCAAAACCATCGCAATGCCGCCTATTTTGTTGATGCGGCCCGCGCCAGATCAACGGTCTTTTCGGTGATCAAGCGCGAGGTGGGCGGCTATCGCTTCACCTATTCGCGTCGCGTCGTCGATACCTCGGGGTTGCTGGGCGTCATTGTCATCGAGGTGGACCTGCGCAAGTTTGAGCGCGCCTGGGCCGGGGTGTCGGATGCGGTCATGGTGACCGACAGCCAGGGCAATATCGTCCTGTCGACCGAGGCGCGTTGGCGCGGTCTGACCGAGAGCGAAGCAGTGGTCCTGCAAACCCCTGAAAGCGCAATCCAGCGTGCCATTCGGGCCACCGCAGACTGGAGCACCTTGCCACCGGATGCCTATTTGCAGGGCGAGGCGGTTATGCGGCTGGAGACGCGGGTGCCATTTCAGGGCTGGCGCTTGACCTCCTTCACCACCTTTGCCTCGATCCGTGAAAAGGTGAATGCGGTTCTGGCGCTTGAAATCATGGGATTCGCCATCCTGCTGGCGCTGGCCTTCTATGCGCTGAGCCGTAAAACCGCGATTAGGATGGCGCTGTTTCAGCGTGAGTCGGCGGAGCTTCGCGTATTGAATGCGCGTTTGCAGCGGGAAATCGCCGAACGTGAGCGAATGCAAAAGACCCTCGCGGTGGCTGAACAAAGCCTGGCGCAGAGCTCAAAACTTGCCGCCTTGGGCGAGATGTCCGCCGCTGTTAGTCATGAGTTGAACCAGCCGCTGGCGGCAATGAAAACCTATCTGGCGGGGGCGCGGCTCTTGCTGACCCGCAACCGCCCCGAAGAGGCGCTGGCTTCCTTTGGTCGCATTGATGACCTGATCGAACGCATGGGCGCCATTACCCGCCAGCTGAAATCCTATGCGCGCAAGGGCGGCGATGCCTTCAGCCCTGTAAACGTTGGCGATGCGCTGGCTTCAAGTCTGTCGATGATGGAGCCCCAACTGCGTCAGCGCCATGTTAAAATCACCCGGATCCTGCCGGATGATCCGGTTTTTGTCATGGCAGATCGGATGCGATTGGAACAGGTTATGGTCAACCTCTTGCGCAACGCCCTGGATGCCACCAAATCAGTAGAGGAA
Source organism: Pseudophaeobacter sp. (assembly GCF_048267565.1). NCBI lineage: Bacteria > Pseudomonadati > Pseudomonadota > Alphaproteobacteria > Rhodobacterales > Roseobacteraceae > Pseudophaeobacter > Pseudophaeobacter sp. Next base: position 169,482 of record NZ_JBLWXG010000001.1, read on the forward strand.
CCGGAGGTCGAGATCCTCTTGGCGGCGGGCGAAACCGCCACCTTGACGGTGCGCGACAACGGGATGGGAATTGAAGATTTTGGCAGTCTGTTTGATCCGTTTTATACTACCAAGCAGGCTGGCGATGGGGTGGGCCTGGGGCTTGCCATCTCCTCTGGGATCGTGAACGACCTGGGTGGACGGCTTGCAGCCCGGAATGGGCAAAAAGGCGGTGCCGTGTTTGAAATGCAATTGCCGATCCTGGTGGACGGCATCGAAGCCGCTGAATAGTGGTTTGAAACGAGAGAAGGGGTGTCTGATGGCACAGGCCATGAAAATCGCGATTGTTGATGATGAGCAGGATATGCGTCAGTCGATCAGCCAGTGGTTGGCGCTTTCGGGGTATGACACAGAAACCTTTGCCAGTGCCGAAGACGCGCTGAAGGAACTGGGTGCAGATTATCCCGGTATCGTCATTTCCGACATCAAGATGCCAGGCATGGATGGCATGCAGTTCCTGAAAAAGCTGATGGGCAGCGACAGCGGCCTGCCAGTGATCATGATTACCGGCCACGGCGATGTGCCCATGGCGGTAGAGGCAATGCGGGTCGGCGCGTTTGATTTTCTGGAGAAACCGTTCAACCCGGATCGCATGTCGGAACTGGCCAAGCGGGCCACCGGGGCGCGGCGTCTGACCCTGGACAACCGCGCCTTGCGCCGGGAATTATCGGATGGCGGCCAAATTATGAAAAAACTCATCGGCATGAGCCCGGTGATGGAGCGCCTGCGCGAAGATCTGCTGGATCTGGGGCAGGCGGATGGCCATGTGCTGATTGACGGCGAAACCGGCACCGGCAAAACCCTGGTGGCCCATGCGCTGCATGCGGTTGGCAGCCGCGCGGGCAAGAAATTTGTCCTGATCTCCTGCGCCGCCCTTGAGGAAGAAGCTCTGTCCAAACGGCTGTTTGGTCCGATGCAGCCCGAAGACAGCCTGCTGCCCGCCTTGGAAGAGGCACGGGGCGGCACCCTGGTGCTGGAAGGGATCGAAGCGCTGAGTGAGACATTGCAGGCCAAGCTGCTGAGCGCGATCAATGAGCAGGGCACGCCCGGAGAGACGCGGATCATTGCGATTTCCAACCTGCAGGAGGCGGGGAAGACCTGCGAAGACGCGCTGCGCTCGGATCTGTTTTACCGTCTGGCCGCTCTGCGCATCACGGTGCCGCCGCTGCGCCAGCGCGGCGAAGACATCCTGACGCTGTTTACCCGGCTCTGCGATCAATTCGCCGATGAATATGGCTGCGATGCACCGCAGGTATCGGCCCAGGAGGCCGCCCAGCTGTTGCAGGCCCCCTGGCCGGGCAATGTGCGTCAACTGATCAATGTGGCGGAACGTGCGGTGCTGCAGGCGCGGCGGGGCTCTGGCACCATTGCGTCTTTGTTGATGTCTGATCACGAAGAGATGCAGCCGGTGATGACCACCGAGGGCAAGCCGCTGAAGGAATATGTCGAAGCCTTTGAACGCATGTTGATTGACAATACCATGCGGCGCCACAAGGGCTCGATCGCCAGCGTGATGGAGGAACTCTGCCTGCCGCGCCGGACCCTGAACGAGAAGATGGCCAAATACGCGCTGCAACGCTCTGACTACTTGGGGTGATACGAACTGGCAGATCTTGCCTGCAGGTGCGACTCGCTTGTGGGTAAGATCTCTTTTTTGCTTAGCCCCAGGGATTTGTCCTGGGGGTAAAGCAGGGGATATCTGACAATTTGGCGCAGCGAAGCGGGCAGGATATCGCTGTCCGGCTGGCGTTCCTTCATTGAAATTTCATCAATTTGCCTTTTAAGCCTGTTGTTTACCATGCCGACGCGTCTTGTTGACGAATGCCCATTGTCATTTCCCAAGCGCTGGTCTTATGGTGATAAGATGGAATAGCGCCCTCAAAGGGGGCTCCATGTGATTGAGATTCGCTGTCTCTCCTTTTGTCCGGCATGATCAGACATCGGCACGCGCCGACCATGACATGAGCCGAGAAAGGCAAGACAGACCGATTGGCTCCGACGTAGTGCGGAGCAGCTAAGCGCCTCTTTGACCAATCGAAGAGGGATAACAAGGCAGGCAACGGGATACCCGACCTGTCGGAGAAGTAACGCGATGACGCGCGCGCGAGCGAAGAGCATGCAGGCAAGAGGACCGGACGCAAGTTCCTGGGCCGCCACCTGCTGTGTGCCGTCCCAAATCGCCCTGACAAGACACCCCCCAATACAGACATGGCCCCCCGGATCGGGAGGGCTTGCCTCTGCGCAGGGCCGGTGCATCAAGGAAACATGGCAAAGAAGATGCTTATCGATGCCACCCACGCGGAAGAAACCCGCGTCGTGGTGGTCGACGGAAACAAGGTCGAGGAGTTCGACTTTGAATCTGAAAACAAACGCCAGCTAGCTGGCAATATTTACCTGGCCAAGGTCACGCGGGTTGAACCCTCGCTGCAGGCGGCTTTTGTGGAATATGGCGGCAATCGCCACGGGTTTCTGGCCTTTTCGGAAATTCACCCCGATTACTATCAGATCCCGATTGCTGATCGCGAAGCCCTGATGGAAGAGGAGCGCGCCTATGCAGAAGCCCTGCGTGCGCGTGACGAGGAAGACGAAGCGAAGCCGTCGAGATCGCGCTCGCGTGGTCGCAAGTCCGGGCGCTCCAAGGCGGCCAAGGTCACGTCCGGCGACGCGGTAGAGACCAAAGAGGTTGCGCCCGCCGACAGCGAAGCCAATGCCGAAACGCCAGCACAAACGCCTGTGGCCGACACTTCGGCGGCGGAAATCGCTGGTATGGAAACCATTGATCTGGTGGACGACAGCGACCGCGAAGCGACCAAGCTGGCCGAGGTCCCCGAGGGGTCTTCGCCGATGGAACGCGTGGCGGAAGCCCCAGTTGCTGAACCCGAGGTCGAGGCTGCCGAAAACGGCGCGGAAGCTGCGGATACCGCTGACAAGGAACAGCTTGCTGATACAACCTCTGACGAGGGCACTGACGGCGGCGATGACGCCGATGAGATTGACAGCCGTGCCGATGCCGCCACCAAGGATGAAAGCATTGAATCGGTCGCGGATGAGGATGACAGCGAAGACATTCGCCCAGCTCGCAAGCCACGGCCCCGGCGCTACAAGATTCAGGAAGTCATCAAGGTCCGTCAGGTTCTTCTGGTGCAGGTTGTCAAGGAAGAGCGTGGCAACAAGGGCGCTGCGCTGACCACCTATCTGTCGCTGGCCGGTCGCTACTGCGTCTTGATGCCCAATACTGCCCGTGGCGGCGGCATCAGCCGCAAGATCACCAATGCCGTTGACCGTAAGAAGCTGAAAGAAATCGCAACTGAAATGGACGTGCCCAGTGGCGCGGGCCTGATCGTGCGTACCGCCGGGGCGAAGCGCACCAAGGCAGAGATCAAGCGCGATTACGAATATCTGCAACGGCTTTGGGAACAGATCCGCGAGCTGACGCTGAAAAGCGTCGCACCCGCCAAGATCTATGAAGAAGGCGACCTGATCAAACGCTCGATCCGCGACCTTTATAACCGCGAGATCGACGAGGTTCTGGTGGAAGGCGAACGCGGCTACCGCATCGCCAAGGACTTCATGAAGATGATCATGCCGTCCCATGCCAAGAACGTGAAAAACTACCAGGAAACCCTGCCGCTCTTTGCGCGCTTTCAGGTCGAAAGCTATCTGGCAGGGATGTTCAACCCGACCGTTCAGCTGAAATCTGGCGGTTATATCGTGATTGGTGTCACCGAGGCTCTGGTTGCGATCGACGTGAACTCGGGTCGGGCGACAAAGCAGTCCTCTATCGAGGAAACCGCGCTCAACACCAATCTGGAGGCCGCCGAAGAGGTGGCCCGTCAGCTGCGTCTGCGTGACCTCGCCGGTCTGATCGTCATTGATTTCATCGATATGGACGAGCGCAAGAATAACACTGCGGTTGAAAACCGGATGAAGGACAAGTTGAAGACAGATCGCGCCCGCATTCAGGTGGGCCGGATTTCTGGCTTTGGCTTGATGGAAATGTCGCGTCAGCGTTTGCGTCCCGGCATGATCGAGGCCACGACCCAGCCCTGTTCACATTGCCACGGCACAGGCTTGATCCGGTCTGACGACAGCATGGCGCTGTCGATTCTGCGCCAGATCGAGGAAGAGGGCACCCGCCGACGCTCGCGTGAGGTTCTGGTGCGCTGTCCTATCGATATCGCAAACTATCTGATGAACCAGAAGCGCGAGCATATCGCCCAGATCGAAGCGCGGTATGGTCTGTCGGTGCGCATCGAAGGCGATGCCTCTTTGGTCAGCCCGGATTTCACGCTCGAAAAATTCAAGACTGCCACCCGCGTGGTGTCGGTATCGGCGGCGCCGGTTGTTTCTGCGGATACATCGCTCATGGCTGAGGTTGACGCGGACGAGGTCGACGAGGACGAACTGCCGGAAGAAAGCGCCAGCGCGGCAGCTGAGACTCGCGAAGCCCCCGAGGCTGCGGCAGAGGCCAATGGCGATGATAAGCCCAAACGCAAGCGCCGTCGTCGGCGTCGGCGCAAGTCCGGAAACGGCGGGGAAGAGGGCGGCGAAAACACGTCTGACTATGGTGCCTCTGCTGATGGCGTGGATAAATCCGAAAGCGATACGACATCCGACAGTGCGGACAAGTCTGACAGCGTTGAAGAGGAGGACGCCGAGGGCAAGAAGCCCAAGCGCCGCACCCGCACCCGTGGTGGCCGCAGCCGCAGCAAGAAGAGCGAAGAGACCGCCGCTGTGCCTGCCGAAGCTGAAGCCAGCCATGAGGAAACCGCTGTGGCACAAGACGCCGCGACGGTAGAGGTCACAGAGGCTCAGACCGCAGAACCTGTGAACGAATCCAGGCCCGCGGAGGCAGAGACCGCTGTTGCGCAGGACGCCCCTGCCGAGGTGGTCGCAGCCACATCTGAACCTGCGCAGGCCGCCCCCCCAGCGGAGGTTGCGGTTGCTGAAACGGTTGTTGCTGATGCTGCGCCAGTGGCCCCGGCTGAAGTTTCAGCGAAGCCAGAGTCTGCAGAGGTATCGCCTGCGGAGCCTGAACCCGCAGCAGCAAAGCCTGAACCGGTAGCAGCAGAGCCTGAACCGGTAGCGGCGGAGCCTGAGCCGGTAGCGGCAGAGCCTGAGCCGGTAGCGGCAGAGCCTGAACCGGTAGCAGCAAAGCCTGAGCCGGTAGCGGCAGAGCCTGAACCGGTAGCAGCAGAGCCTGAGCCGACAAGTCCGCCCAAGCCCAAGCGGCGCGGCTGGTGGTCCATCGGATAATGCAGAGAGGCGGGCCGCAGTGCCCGCCTTTTTCTTGTTTGATCATTAGGCGGTAGGGGGCTGTCTTCATCTCTTTTCCGTATCCCCTATTCCTGCAGGAGAGTGCCCGCAGGTGTCGCCACCCCGGCGATGGCGGCCACCTCACAAACCTGAGGTTTCAACCCTATGCAAAAACAGACGTCTTTGCCCGCCTCGGTGGAGTTGCCAGAAATCCTGGACTGCGAAAGGCTGGTCTGGGAGGCCTTGATCCGCGGTGATCCGGCCGCAGATACGGCGGCACTTCACCCTGATTTCCTGGGCGTCTACCCAAGCGGCTTTGCCAATCGTCAGGATCATGTGGCGCAGCTTGATGCGGGGCCATCGGTGGCCAGCTATCAGTTGAGCGACGCCCGGCTTCTGAATCTTGGCCCCGGCTGCCAGTGCCTGTCTTACCGCGCGCGGTTCACCCGTCCGGATTGCGAACACGCGGAGGATATGTATGTCTCTTCCATCTGGCAGTGGCAGGGCGAAGGCTGGATCAACATCTTTAGCCAAGACACGCCTCTGGCCAGCGGCTGAGCCTCTCTTTTGCGCGAACAGAAATCACATTGATGTGCAGGCAGGCACAGCGAGCTTGCCCTTGCGGATCAGACCTTACGGATCAAATAGATCTGGTGTCCGTCACCGGCGCTCTGACCCAGAAATTCATGCCCGGATTCCGCGCAGAAATGCGGCATATCAATCAGCGCGGCAGGATCGTCTGCGAGCACCTCAAGAATATCGCCTTTCGCCAGCGATTTAAGCCGTTTGCGTGCCTTAAGCACGGGCAGGGGGCACAGCAGCCCAAGGGCATCGAGGGTGGCGTCGCTTTTGATCATAGGCATCAGATAATCTGCCAATCACGGCCTGTCCACAGGGATGTGACCATTGTGCCCCGTGACCTTTGCCCGTGGCTGGTCTAAGGGTGCGCAAGGTCAGTTTCCGGGGAATGACATGTTTGGAATAGAGATCATCGACGCAGGCCTGTTGCCTGCCATGTTTGTTGCGCTGCTAGGGGGGCTTATCAGCTTTCTGTCGCCCTGTGTGCTGCCGATCGTACCGCCCTATCTGGCTTATATGAGCGGCGTTTCCATTGGCGAAATGCAGGGCACTGCCGCTGCGCGCCGCAAGGTGGTCCTATCGGCCCTGTTCTTTGTCATGGGGCTGTCGACCGTATTCTTGCTGCTGGGCTTCACCGCCTCGTTGTTTGGCGCCTTTGTGCTGCAGAATCAGGAACTCTTTGCCAAGGCCTCTGGCGTGGTGGTGATTATCTTTGGCCTGCATTTTCTGTCGGTGTTTCGCATTCCTATCCTGGACCGCGAAGCAAGGGTGGAGACCGGCCAGGCCGGCGGGTCGGTGCTGGGCGCCTATGTCCTTGGGCTGGCCTTTGCCTTTGGCTGGACCCCTTGTATCGGGCCGCAACTGGGCGCGATCTTGTCTCTCGCCGCCTCTGAGGCCTCGGTCAGCCGGGGCACCGTGTTGCTTGGGGTCTATGCCATTGGTCTTGGGGTGCCGTTCCTCTTGGCGGCGATTTTCCTCAACCGGTCCATGGTGCTTATGACCAAGATGAAACGCCATATGGGGCTGATTGAAAAGCTGATGGGGGCGCTGCTGCTGCTGGTGGGCTTCATGCTGGTGACGGGGCTGTTTTCGACCTTTTCCTGGTGGCTGCTGGAGGCCTTTCCTTTCCTGGCGACACTGGGCTAACAGCCTGAATTGGGGGCGCCCCTGCAAAAGGGGGGCGTTTCCGCGGCGCGCGCCTTACTCTGGCCGAAAATCCGGTCTAGGCTTGCACCGCAAGGGTAAGAGGCCGGGACATGGAGCGCAGCGCAGCATTTTCAACATCGCAAGAGATGCAGGCCGATGGCGCCGCAGCGCAGGCGGCACCGGTCCGAATGCGCCGGGTGTTTTACATTCCGGGCTATGATCCCATTCACCCGCGTCGTTACCGCGAATTGTACCGCAAGGAAGCGGCCGCTCAGGCAAAGATCAGTGGCTATGACATCGCGATTGCGCGGCAACAGCCCAAGACCCCAGACCAAGACGCAGCGCAACATGGCACCGCCGTGCAGGGCCGCCCCTATGGCTGGCAGGTTTCGGCCTGCATTGATGGGCAGCACACAAAGACAGATTTCAGCGTGCTGGTCTGGTCCGATATTGTGCGCGAGAGCATGGAGACCTCTATCGCGGCGACCTATGTGCAACTGCTGCGTACCGCCTGGATTTATATCACCTCGGGGACGCTGCGCCGCCTGATGTGGCTGCGCAAAGGGCCGGTGATTGCAGCGCTTTACCCTGTAGGGATGTTGCTGCTGCAGGCGCTGCTGGCATTGATCCTGTTTGGCGCGGTGTCGGCGGTCTGCAGGGCCCTGATGACGCAGATTGTGCCGCAGCTGTGGTGGCTGGTGCCGCTGCCAGGCTGGGGGCTTGGCCTTTGGGCTTCGGTGGCGCTGCTCAGATGGTTCAAGGTCCAGGATGGCAGGTTCTTCGCCTATTATCTGATGCATGATTACGCCTATTCGGCTGCTGCGCATGGGGCCAACCCGCCAGCGCTGGAGGCGCGTATCGCCGTCTTTAAGCAGGAAATACAAAGGGCACTGGCCGAGGGCACGATGGATGAGCTGCTGGTGGTGGGCCATTCATCCGGGGCCCATGTGGGGATTTCGGTGCTGGCCGATGTCCTGCGCGAAGGCCTGCCTGCGGATGCGCCTGAAATCGGGTTTCTGACCCTTGGGCAGGTGGTGCCTATGGTATCCTTTCTACCGCGTGCAGAACGGTTGCGCGCGGATCTGCGCTACCTTTCGCAGCGGGCGGAAATCGCTTGGATTGATGTCTCGGCACCGGGGGATGGTTGCGCCTTCGCTCTCTGTGATCCGGTTGCGGTAAGCGGTGTCGCCCCGCCGGAAAAACGCTGGCCGCTGGTGATTTCTGCGGCTTTTACCCAGACGCTCAGCCCTGCACGGTGGGCGGCGCTGCGGTGGCGGTTTTTTCGGCTGCATTTCCAGTATCTTTGCGCCTTTGATCAGCCAGGCGACTATGATTATTTCTGCGTCACGGCGGGGGCGCAGACCCTGCGGGCACGCTATGCAGGGCGGCGCGCTTCGATGTCGCGCATTGATGTGGCGGCCTCCAAATTCACCTCGGTGAAGTTAGAATGACAGATACTAAGGCGCAGTCGTCGCACCGGTCGGCCCCGCAGCGCATCGTAAGGCCAGAGCCGCCAAAACCTCCGGCGCGCCCCAGCAAGGTTTCTTTCTGGCGGTATCTGCGGCTGTTTCGCGAAGACATCCTGTCGGCGCAGCCGGCCAAGCTTTATCGGGCCTGGATGGCGGAATTTCGCGCCCCGAGTTTTCGCTCTTTCCTGATCAATCAGCCCGATCTGATCAAACGGGTGCTGAAGGACGAGGCTGATAACTTTCCCAAATCGGATCGCATCGCCGAAGGGCTGAAGCCGCTGCTGGGGGATTCGGTGTTCCTGACCAATGGCGATACCTGGAAGCGGCAGCGCCGCATCATTGATCCGGCCTTTGAAGGTGGTCGCCTGAAAGAGACCTATCCGGCGATGCGCGCGGCGGCAGAGGCTGCGGTGCAGCGGCTGCATCAGCAGCTAGGGCAGGGCGATGAGGTCGAAGTCGAAGAAGTCACCAGCCATGTGGCCGCGGATGTTATCTTTCGCACCCTGTTTTCCATTCCGATTGAAAATACCGTGGCAAGTGAGGTCTTTGGCCGATTTCGCGCCTATCAGCGCAGCCAGCCGCTGCTGAACCTTGCGGCCTTTGTGCCGCTGCCAAAATGGATGCCGCGCTTCTTTCGCCCCGACACCCGTGCCAGTGCCGATAAGATCCGTGCCCTGATCACTGAACTGACGCAGCAGCGCATGGCGGCAATTGCGCGGGGGGATGCGCCGCAGGATCTTGCGACCAAGATCATGACCACCAGCGACCCCAAAACCGCAGAACGCTTTGACACCGCTGAAATGGTCGATCAGGTTGCGATCTTTTTCCTTGCAGGGCACGAGACCAGCGCCTCGGCCCTGGCCTGGACGCTCTACCTGATGGCGCTCTATCCTGACTGGCAAGAGAAATTGGCGCAAGAGGCCGCCGTTCTTGAGGATCCGGGCTTTGCCGCCGTATCGAAACTGCGCCTGTCGCGGGACGTGTTCCGCGAGGCGCTGCGGCTGTATCCGCCAGTGCCGATGATGGTGCGCGAGGCCATCTGCCCGGTCACTTTTCGCAATCGCAGCGTCCCAAAGGGCGCGCAGATTGTCCTAAGCCCCTGGCATCTGCATCGTCATACCCGACTTTGGGACAACCCGGATGGTTTTGATCCGACCCGGTGGCACAGTGAAAATGGCAAGAAATGCCAGCGTGAGGCCTATATTCCGTTTTCAAGCGGCGCGCGGGTCTGTCCGGGGGCGGGCTTTGCCATGGTCGAAGGCCCGCTGATCCTGTCGATGATCCTGCGTGATTTCAAGCTTAGCTGCAGTGCCGAAAAGGCGCCAGTGCCGGTGGCACATCTTACGGTACGCTCCAGAAATGGGATCTGGCTGCAGATCACCCCGCGCCACGGCGCTGATCAGTCTTGATCTGATAGCTGCGCCTGCAGATCACCTAGCACAAACAGGCGAATGGCCGAGGCCAAGCCGCAATCGGCACCGCGCTTTTCGTCGATCTCGGCAGCCAGTTCGTTGATCGGGCGCTTGGTTCTGTCGGCAATCTGGCGAAAGGCCAGCCAAAACGGATCTTCCAGCGAGACAGAGGTGCGATGACCGCGCAGGGTCAACGAATGCTTGCGCGGGCGGCTGTTCATTCTTCGCCCTTGTGGCCGTCAAGATCGCGGCTGGCCTTTTGGCTGCGGGCTTTTTCAAGCTCTTTTTCAGATTTACTGCGGCCAAATTTGACAGCATTCCGGTCAGCGCGGGCCTTGTCCTTGGCCCGCGCCTGTGTCTTTCGAAACCGGTTCAGATTGACCGGCTTACCCATCAGTCCTTGGGACCGATCATCTGCTCGGGGCGCACAACCGCATCAAACGTCGCCTCATCCACAAAGCCAAGTGCGATGGCCTCTTCTTTTAGGGTGGTGCCATTCTTATGCGCTGTCTTGGCGACCTTGGTGGCATTGTCATAGCCGATGGTTGGCGCCAGGGCGGTCACCAGCATCAGGCTTTCCTTCATCAGCTTTTCAATGCGTGGCTCATTGGCCTGAATGCCGTTGAGCATCCGTTCGGTAAAGCTGTCGGTGGCATCACCCAAGAGCTGGATCGACTGCAACAGGTTGTAGGACATCATCGGGTTATAGACGTTCAGCTCAAAATGGCCCTGGCTGCCGGCAAATTTGATCGCGGCGTCATTGCCCATGACATGGGCAGCCACCTGCGTCAGCGCCTCGGCCTGGGTTGGGTTCACCTTGCCGGGCATGATCGAAGAGCCAGGCTCATTCTCGGGCAGGATCAGCTCTCCCAGGCCAGAGCGGGGGCCGGAGCCGAGGAAGCGGATGTCGCTGGCGATCTTGTAGCAGCTGCCCGCGATGGTCGCGAGGGCACCCGACAGGAACACCATGGCATCATGGGCTGCCAGGGCCTCAAACTTGTTGGGGGCGGTGACAAAGGGCAGATCGGTGATTTCGGCCATATTGGCCGCAACGGTCTCGCTCCAGCCTTTCTGGGTGTTCAACCCGGTACCAACGGCGGTGCCGCCCTGTGCCAGTTCATAGATGCCGGGCATGGCCAGCTCTACGCGGGCAATACCCTGACGGATCTGGTGGGCATAGCCGCCGAATTCCTGGCCCAGTGTCAGCGGTGTGGCATCCTGGGTATGGGTGCGGCCGATCTTGATGATGTCCTTGAACTCTTCGGATTTGGCTTCCAGACCCTTGGCGAGTTTCTCCAGACCGGGCAGCAGCACGTCCCGCACCGACATGGCGGTGGCAATATGCATGGCCGTGGGGAAGGTGTCGTTTGAGGATTGCCCCATGTTGCAGTGGTCATTGGGGTGGACGGGGTCCTTGGATCCGATGACGCCGCCCAGCATTTCGATGGCGCGGTTGGCGATCACCTCGTTGGAGTTCATGTTGGACTGGGTGCCAGAGCCGGTTTGCCAGACCACCAGCGGGAAGTTATCGTCAAACTTGCCTTCGATGACTTCGCCGGCGGCAGCAATGACCGCATCGGCGATGCGTGGCTCCATCTTGCCAGAGGCCTTGTTGGCCATGGCACAGGCCTGCTTGATCACCCCCAGCGCCCGCACGATGGCGGTGGGCTGCTTTTCCCAGCCGATGGGGAAATTCATGATAGAGCGTTGGGTCTGAGCACCCCAATATTTGTCTGTAGGGACTTCTAGTGGGCCAAAGCTGTCGGTTTCGGTACGGGTATCGGACATCTTGTCTCTCTCTCAGTCTATATGCAGTCTAAACTTGGTCTGGTATGCGGTTGCATGCCATTTATCCTCTGCATCGGCGCGACGCAATTGGCCAGTTGCGCGCATCATAGCCAATCATCGGCAGGGGAACAGAAAAAATGCGCCCAGTTTTGCCGGTGCGGCGTCTTGTCTGTTTGCGGTCATTGCCAGATCGCCGCAGATCTATACACTGGTGGCACATAGCTGCGTATGTTTGAAACAGGGGGCCGATGTGAGAAATACCATTGTATCCAACCCTCCGATGCATGCCGGATCAGGGCTGCTGTCCGAACCGGCGCGCGCTGTGACTGGCCCCCTGGGGCGGTTTCTGGCCTGGATTGTCGCTATTGTCCTGCTGCTGGCAGCGCCGCTCTCAGCGCATGAGATCGAGGACTTTTTTGGCCGCTACGGCGGCAAGGCGACGTTTGAAACCGCAGCGGGTGAAGAGATTGAGCGCGACATCAGCGTTGAAATCGCAGAATCTGGCAAGGGCTTTTCTGTTCGGTGGACAACCGCCAGCGAACAGGAAGACGGGCGGCGCAAGGTGAAATCCTATGACGTCTCCTTTCTGCCAAGTGATCGCGCAGGGATCTTCGCCGCTGCGATGCAGCGCGACCTTTTTGGCCATTCAGAGCAGCATGACCCGATGAAGGGGCGCCCCTATGTCTGGGCCCGCCTGACAGGGGATGTACTGACGGTGTTTTCCATGTTCATCCATCCCAATGGCGACTACGAGATCCAGCAATATGATCGTAGTCTTACAGAGACTGGATTGCATCTGGTGTTCCGGTCGCATCGCAATGGGGTGGCTCTGCGTCAGATCGAGGTTGATTTGCTGCGCCAATAGGTCGCTGACCCGATGTTGGGGCGCTGCTTGACGATAGAAAGCGGCTTTCCGGAAAATATAGGCGATTCATTCCAGGCATGGTTTACTGGCACGTGGGGCATCGCCTGCGCAATTGGTCTGTATCATGGGGGCATGGTGGCTGCAGTTCGGGGGCGCAAGCCGACGTGATTGCGCCCTGTGATATCAGCCTATAGCTCGCCCCCCCCTCTCGGCCATGGGGGCTAGTTTTTGCGAAAACTGTCCAAGGATACCACTTCCCCGTCAGTTGAGGTGGGGGGCTCGTCGTCGTGATCCTCGCCGGTTTCATCCAGAGGGTCGTCATCGTCATCGTCGTGATCTTCGGCAGATTCAAAACGAAGCCCGAATTCCACCGATGGATCAACAAAGGTCGCGATCGAGTCATAGGGAATATAAAGCGGCTCTGGCGCATCGCCAAAGTTGAGGGTGATGCCGAAACCATCTTCCCCAACTTCAAGGTTGTCATACCAATGCTGCATCACCACGGTCATTTCACCGGGGTAGCGATCACGCAGCCAATCCGCCAGTTGGGCGTCTGGATGGGTGGTGTCAAAGGTGATGAAGAAGTGATGGCTGCCTGGCAAGCCTTTGTCCGCCACATCCTGCAGGACGGTGCGAATGAGGCCGCGCATGGCGGTGTGCATCAGATTTCCGTAGTCGATTTCACGCGACATGAAAGCCACCCTTATTAAATTGCTGCATCAGCATAGTGAATTCTAGCAGAAATTAAAGAGCAGCCCTACTAGTTTTGTAAATATTTTGGGGGGCCTAGCAGGCGTTTCCGGCCTGGAATTTCCTTGTCGACCCGCGGCCCCATATTGCCATCAGCCAAGCACGGCCAGACCCTGGCTGGCGGCGTGCACCAAGAGGCCGAGGCCAGCCATGATCAGCAAGAGCCAGAACAGTCGCCCCTTGAGCAAATAGGCCAGGGGTGGCGCAATCAGAACCAGAAATGCCGCCGCCGGATCCCAGCTGTGCAGGCTGGGCCAAGGCATGGCAAACGGGCCGAAGTCCAGCACTCCGACCTGCCGGAACAGCACATGCAGGGTGAACCAGATCATCAGATTGAAGATCACTCCGGTGACCACGGCGGTGATGGATTTCAACGCCGAGGCCAGCCGTGGTTGCGCGGCGAGGCGTTCCAGATGCGGCGCTGCGGCAAAAATCCACAGGAAACACGGCATGAAGGTTGCCCAAAGTGCAGTGACCCCCGTGGCGAGATAGAGCCCGACGCCGCCCTGTTTCAAACCGGCCAGCATGGCGACAAACTGGGTGACCAGGATCAGCGGTCCTGGCGTGGTCTCTGCCAGACCCAGGGCATCGATCATCTCACCGGCGCTGATCCAGTGATGTTGTTGCACTACCGCTTGGCTCATATAGGCGAGCACCGCGTAAGCGCCGCCAAAACTGACCACGGCGAGCTTGGCGAAGAACCAGCCGATCCCGGCAAGGAACTCTGCGCCTGCAAGGCTAAGCAGCACCAGCGGCAGCAGCCAAAGCGTGCCCCAAATCACCAGGCTATGCAGGCTTTGGCTGGTTGTGTTGTGGCGCGCAGCAAGCGGGGCAGAAAAGGGCGGGGCCGGGCGGCACAGCCCCCAGACTGCGGCGGTAAGGATCACCACTGGAAAAGGGAGGCCAAAGGCAAAGAGCGCGATAAAGCCCAATCCGGCCAGCCACCAATCCTGCTGCCGTTTCAGGGCCTTATGGCTCAATCTCCACAGTGCTTGCAAGACGATGACCACAACTGCGGCCTTGATGCCAAGAAAGGCGGCCTGCACACCGGGGACACTGCCAAATTGAGCGTAGAGCCAGACCAATAACGCAATGACACAGGCACCGGGCAGAACAAACAAGAGCCCGGCCAACAGCCCGCCGACCGTGCCGCGCAACCGCCAGCCCGTATAGGTACACAGCTGCATTGCTTCGGGGCCGGGCAGCAACATGCAAAAGGACAGCCCGCGCAGAAAGCTGTCTTCGTCTAGCCAGGGGCGTTCTTCGACCAGCTCTCGATGCATCACCGCGATCTGGGCGGCCGGGCCACCAAAGCTCAGCAAGCCGATCCGGCCAAAAACCCGCCACATCTCGCCCCAAGATACTGTTGTCATGCGTTTTGCCCCAGTGATCATCGCGTTCGGGTAAAGAACATCGCTGCCGCCAAGTCCAGCCCAAAGCCTGTCACGGTCTGAACCCAAGGGGGCAGGCCAAGCAAGAGCCGAGGGCACAGCCTGATTTTGCGATTTTATGGGGCGTTTTTTTGGGGGGGGAGAAGTGCAGGTTTCTGTTGCCAGGTACCTGCGAACCCCGCCTTACGCTGCTAGGCATAAGGACTTAATTTTCGGTTTTCCGAACTGCTTACGCAGCCAGGGCTACCGGAGCACGATTGTCATTTGCAATTGTACAGTTTTCGCCGATAACGGTGGCAGACAGCCGAGACAAAGCTAACCCCTTTAGACGTCCGTCGATCCTGTTTCGACCCCATGATGCCCAAATGAAGCATGTTTGGTGGAGTCGCCGGGTACCGCCCCCGGGTCCGATCCGTGTATTACGAGCGCATTTATGTCCATAGTTCCCGAAGGAACACCCAAGATATAGGCGAATACCGGGGGGATTTGAAGTGGGGATGCTTCATTTTTTTGTTTGCGGTTGCGGTTTTCTGTCTGCAGCAAAAACAGGCTGCGCAGAAAGGGGGCCAGCCCCCGCCGGTGCTGAGCACCGGCACCCCCGGGATATTTGGGGCCAAATGAACATGGAAGGAAGACAAGGGGCAAAAAGGGGGGGATGGGCTGCAATCAGGCCGAGCGCGCGTCGAAGACTGTTTTGGCGAGATAAAGGGTTTCCTGTTCAAGCTGAACAAGACCTGTGTCAGCCGCCAAGCCGTCGCCTGCCGCGATGGCATCCGCGATCCGGATATGCAGGGCGATAATTTTGGCCCGGTCGCGGGCCGAAAATGTGATGATGTTCATCAGGGGTTGCATGGCCTCAACAGCGCCGGCCAGTTGGTAGGAGAGCACCGGGTTGGCGGCTGCATCCACCAGGGCGCGGTGAAAGGTGACATCCGAGGTGCAAAAGGCTTCATCCGAGAGGTCTGGCTCGCTTTGGTGTCGAATTTCTGCCCGCATGATCGCGAGGTGCTCTGCCTTGCGTCTATGGGCTGCAAGTGGCGCGCAGGCCCGTTCAAGCGCATAGCGCGCCTCGCAGGCTGTTTCAAAGCTGACGGCGTTCATGCTTAGCAGCAGGGTTGAGGTGGTGATATGCTGCGCATAGGCATCCTCAAAATTGAGCCGGTTGACAAAGGCCCCCCCGGTGGCACCGCGCTGGGTACGGATCAGCGACTGCGCCGCCAGCCGTTTGAGGGCCTCGCGCACGGTGGGGCGAGAGACTTGAAACTGGGCGCAGAGTTCGGCCTCTGAAGGCAGGCGGGCATCCACGATAAGATCCCCCTGGATGATGGCATCTTTGATTGCCTTGGCAATCTGGGCCGATAGGTCGTCGCGGCTTTGTGGGTTGATCTGCATGTGCTGCCTCCTTCGGGGGCGTTTGTTTGGCGCTGCGGAGACTAGGGGCTGGGGCTGGGAGGGAGATAGCGGTGCCGCATACAAAAATCAATTGTCAGACATTAAAGGATGTGGCACAGATCGCATCAAATGTCAGACAATTGATGCGCTCCGGGCAGCGACAGGTCCGCAGACCCTGCAAGGCCAATCATGTTGCCAAGGACAGGTGGCGCGAAAACTAAAGGAGGAAATCACATGTTCAACGCCCTTATCGTACGTCAAGATGCAGACAGCGGCCTTGGGGCCGCAGCGATCGAGCAGATAAGCCTGGATCAGCTGCCCGAGGGGGAGGTCACTGTTGCTGTTGAATATTCGACCGTGAACTATAAGGATGGCCTGTGTCTGAGCCCGAAGGGGGGCGGATTGGTGCGTCGCTATCCGCATGTGCCGGGTATTGATTTTGCTGGCACTGTCGAGGCCAGCGACGATGCGCGCTACAAGCCGGGAGATAAGGTCATTCTGACCGGCTGGCGCGTCGGAGAGGCCCACTGGGGCGGTTACAGCCAGAAGGCGCGGGTGAAAGCCGATTGGTTGGTGCCGCTGCCCGCTGGGCTGGACCCCCGCCAGGCCATGGCGGTGGGCACGGCGGGTCTTACTGCAATGCTGTCGATTATGGCGCTGGAGGACCACGGGCTGACACCGGGGCGGGGGCCGGTTCTGGTGACCGGCGCTGCGGGCGGGGTTGGATCGGTTGCGACCGCAATTCTGGCCCATCTTGGCTATGAGGTGGCGGCGGTGACGGGGCGGCCTGAAACCGAAGAGTACCTGCGGGGGCTTGGGGCCAGCCGGATTGTGCCACGTGAAGATCTGAACGAGACGGTGAAGCGCCCGCTAGAAAGCGAGACCTGGGCAGGCTGCATTGATGCTGTGGGGGGCGAGATGCTGGCTCGGGTGCTGGGGCAGATGAAATATGGTGCTTCAGTTGCGGCGGTGGGGCTGGCCGGGGGCGCGGCGCTGCCGGCAACCGTGATCCCCTTTCTGTTGCGCGGAGTGAATTTGCTGGGCATCGATTCCGTGTTGCAGCCCTATGGCAATCGGACCCGTGCATGGGCGCGGCTGGCGACGGACCTGCCGCTGGACCGGCTGGACGAAATGGTGAAACCGGCCGTTCTGTCTGATCTGCCACAATTGGGCGCAGATATCTTGAAGGGGCAGGTCAAGGGGCGCGTTGTGGTGGATGTAAATGCCTGACTGGGCTGTGCAGTGCCGGGCCATGATACGGGCCGGTCAAGGGCTGCAAGTTGCAGCTGCGGCTACAGGCTGCAGATAAAGCGGGTGCAGTCGGGCAGGTGAAGATGCTGCCTGCCCCGGCCTGCCCGTGATTTGCCTGCCCGTGATTTGCCTGACTGTGACTGGTCCCGGACCTTCGGTGGCCAGTCCTTCATCACCCCATCATCGCCTGACGGCAAGAATGCCTGTTTATCCAGACCGAGAGTTCCCGTCAGCCTTGACCTCCCCCCCTTAGACCTGCATCTCTTTTGCCAAGAATAGTGGGAGAGCATTAATGGCGCTGGATATTGATTTTGTACGCGGGCAGTTTCCTGCCTTTCAAGAACCAAGCTTGCAGGGGAAGGCCTTCTTTGAAAATGCAGGCGGATCCTATACCTGCCGCCAGGTGGTTGACCGGCTGACGCGATATTACACCCAGCGCAAGGTGCAGCCCTATGCGCCCTATGAACCGTCCAGAACGGCCGGCACCGAAATGGATGAAGCGCGTCAGCGGCTGGCGGCAATGTTGGGGGTGGCAACGGATGAGCTGAGTTTTGGCCCGTCAACGACCCAGAACACCTATGTTCTGGCCCAGGCCTTTCGCCAGATGCTGCACCCGGGCGAGGCTATTGTCGTGACCAACCAGGATCACGAAGCGAACACTGGCCCCTGGCGGCGTCTGGCCGAAGACGGAATCGAGATTCGTGAATGGCAGATCGACCCGCAGACCGGGCACCTGGACCCGGCCAAGCTGGAGGGGCTGTTGGATGAAAAGGTGCGGCTCGTCTGTTTTCCCCATTGTTCCAACGTGGTCGGGGAAATAAATCCGGTGACCGAGATCACTGCGATGTCCCATGCCGCCGGTGCCTTTGTCTGTGTTGATGGGGTGTCCTATGCGCCACATGGGCTGCCCAATGTGGCGGATCTGGGGCCGGATATCTATCTGTTTTCTGCCTATAAGACCTTTGGCCCCCATCAAGGGCTGATGGTGATGCGGCGCGAATTGGGGCAATTGCTTCCCAATCAGGCGCATCATTTCAACGGCGACGTACTTTATAAAAGGTTCACCCCGGCGGGGCCGGATCATGCGCAGGTGGCGGCCAGTGCAGGCATGGCGGATTATTTTGATGCGCTTTGTGACCACCATGGCGGCCCTAGTAGCGGTGCCGCGGCGCGGGCTGGCTTTGCCCATGATCTGATGCGCAGCCACGAGATCACGCTGTTGCAACCGCTGTTGGATGCGGTGAAATCCCGCAATGATCTGCGGCTGCTTGGCCCAGGTGACGCGGCCCAGCGGGCGCCGACCGTGGCACTGGCGTTGAACCGCCCGGCTGAACCTGTCGCGGCCCAATTGGCCGCGCATGGCATACTGGCAGGCGGCAGCGATTTCTACGCCGGGCGAGCGCTCTCGGCGATGGGAGTGGACCCCGGCGAGGGGGTCTTGCGGTTGAGCTTTACCCATTACACCAGCGTCGAAGAGGTCGCCAAGCTGATCGAGGTGCTGGATCAGGTGCTATAATCGGCCAAACATGACCGGGGGTAAGGTAGGTTGGCTTTGCTCCCCGGGTTCAGTGGCCCTGACACCAGCGAAACCTTAGACCAGAAAGGACAGAGACGCCCATGCCTACAACTGCACGCCTGATAGCAGCCATTGTTCTGGCGCTGCTCGCCTATCTCGTTTCTGATCAAGTGATTGCCGATATGCCAGAGGAAACCGATCCTGGCTATTTCTTTCATGTCAACGTGGTGCTGGGCTTGCTGACGGGCTGGATCTACATGGGGCAGCGGGTTGGCAATGGTCTGGTGCCGGCGCTGAACAACGGGCTGACCGGGATGGCGGTAATGGTGCTTTGGGCGCTGTTCGTTCAGGGGGCCTGGGAGATGTTCGACCGGGCCATGCGCAACCGCTACGGTGGCCCGTTTGACGCGCTGCTGGCGATCTTCACCTTGTCGATCGAGTTCTTCTTTCAGATCGCAACGCCAGCGGTTCTAGTGCCCTTGGTGATTGGCGGCTGTCTGGCGGGGCTATTGGCCGAGTATGCGCATAAGCGCTGGTCATAAGCACACCTTAACAATGGGTTAAAAGACGTGGTTGATCTATTTTTCTATGGCACGCTGCGCTATCGGCCGCTGCTGGAGCTGGTCTTGGGGCGCGTGGGCGGCGACCTTGATGTCACCGAAGTGACCCTCGCAGATCACGCGGTTTTTGCCGTGCAGGACCAGATCTTTCCGATGATCGCCACCGCCCCCGGACAGAGCGCACAGGGGATCTTGGTGCGGGGGCTGACGGCGCAGGATCTGGCGGCGCTTGACTACTACGAGGGCGGTTTTGACTATGCGCTGCAGCCAATCACGGTCTGCCTGCCCAGCGGCGAACAGGTTGGCGCGCAGGTCTATTTTCCGACGCCGGGGCAGTGGCGGCCGGGTGCCCCCTGGGATCTGGCGAGCTGGGTGGCAAAATCGGGGGCCTTGACGCTGCGGGCTGCAGAAGAGGTCATGGCCTATCGCGGGCGGGTCTCGGCGCAGGATATGCGCAGATCGTTCCCCGCGATCCGCAGGCGGGCGGCAGCCTGGTTGGCGGCGCAGGCCCGCCCCGAGGATCCGGCGCATGATCTGTCGCGTGATGTGCAGGTCAAGGCGCATAAGCGCGCCTATGTGAACTTCTTTGCGATGGAGGAAATGGATCTGCAGTTCCGTCGCTATGACGGATCCATGAGCCCGGTGGTGAACCGCGGGGTGGCGCTGGTGGGGCGGGCGTCTGTGGTGCTGCCCTATGATCCGCTGCGCGATCAGGTGCTGCTGGTGGAACAGTTTCGTGCCGCAACCTATATCGCCGGCGAAAAGCGCCCCTGGATGTGGGAACCAGTCGCCGGGCTGATTGATCCCGGAGAGACGCCCGAGCAGGCCGCCCGGCGCGAGGCCACCGAAGAGGCCGGTGTCACCATTTCACAGCTGGAGGCGGTGACCCATGCCTATCCCTCTAGTGGTGCATCAGGGGAATTTATTCATATATTTGTTGGTATTACGAACCTTTCTGATATTCGTGGCGGCGGCGGTGTCGCGGGCGAAAACGAAGATCTGCGCAGCGAAATTCTTAATTTTGACGACTTGATGCAGCGGGTCGACAACCATAGCTACCAGGATATGCCGCTGGTGACGGCCGCGCTCTGGCTGTCACGCCACCGTGAACGGCTGCGGGCTATGGTGCGCTAAGGCAGCTTCGCATCTTGTGAAGGCCTGCCCCCTTGGTTACATCTTGGGGGAATGATCGAAAGGGATACCATGCGCATTGCACGCGATCTGGCCGACGCCATTGGCCACACTCCTCTGATCCGTCTGAACCGCGTCAGCGATGAGACCGGATGTGAAATTCTGGGCAAGGCGGAGTTCATGAACCCCGGTCAATCGGTCAAAGACCGGGCGGCGCTTTATATCATCAAGGATGCGATTGCGCGTGGTGAACTAAAGCCGGGCGGAACCATTGTGGAAGGCACGGCCGGCAATACGGGTATTGGCCTGGCGCTGGTGGGGGCCTCGATGGGCTTCAAGACCGTGATCGTGATCCCGGAAACCCAGTCCGAAGAGAAAAAGGACATGCTGCGTCTGGCAGGCGCGCAATTGGTACAGGTGCCAGCGGCCCCCTATCGCAATCCCAACAACTTTGTGCGCTACTCCGAGCGTCTGGCAAAAGAGCTGGCCAAGACAGAGCCAAACGGCGCGATCTGGGCCAATCAGTTCGACAACGTTGCAAACAAGCAGTCCCACGTTGAAACCACCGGCCCCGAAATCTGGGAACAGACCGATGGCAAGGTTGACGGCTTTACCTGTGCGGTTGGATCTGGTGGCACCCTGGCGGGCGTCGCCGAGGCGCTGCAGCCCAAAGGCGTGAAGATTGCCCTGGCAGATCCGATGGGGGCTGGACTGTATTCCTACTATACCACTGGTGAAATCGCGATGGAGGGGTCTTCGATTGCCGAAGGCATTGGCCAGGTGCGGATCACCAAGAACCTGGAAGGGTTCAAGCCCGATTTCAGTTACCAGATCACCGATACCGAGGCGCTGCCCTATGTCTTTGATCTGCTGCATGAAGAAGGTCTGGTGCTTGGTGGTTCTTCGGCAATCAATATTGCCGGGGCTGTGCGGATGGCCAAGGATATGGGGCCGGGGCATACCATTGTGACCGTCCTGTGCGACTATGGTACCCGCTATCAATCCAAGCTGTTCAACCCAGATTTCCTACGCGAAAAAGATCTGCCGGTGCCAGATTGGATGACGCATATACCTGCCTCTATTCCAGGTGTTTTTGAGGACGTATGACCCGCATTTCCCCCCTATCTCCCCGCTTTATCCCTGAGGTCGCAATTTTGCGGCCTCAGATATTTTGGTGCGCGAGTACGCTGCGTCTTATCGGCCGGTTTGTTGCTCTTGCGCTGATTCTGATGCTCTGTGCCGGGCAGGTTTTTGCGCAGGTCAGCACAGAAGAACGCAGCTATTTGCATCAATGGGAAAAGGCCGCCGTCAGGGCCGAACAGGCGATTGATACGGGGCGCGCCTCTAGTGCGGCCTTTGAAAAATTACGCAAGGAACTGACCCAGTATCGGCAACGGTTTCAGGAGGTGAAAGGCGCGAATGCGGAGCGTATTGATACGCTTGAGGGGCAGATCGCGGCGCTGGGAGAGGCCCCGGCAGAGGGCAAGAGCGAACCTGAAGACATTGCTGATCTGCGGCAAAATCTGACTGTTCAGCTGAACAAGCTGAGGGTGCCGCGCATGATCGCGCAAGAGGCCTATAGCCGAGCGGATGGCTTGATCGGCGAAATCGACACGATCATTCGTGAGCGGCGTACCCGACACCTGCTGGAGCGTGGACCATCGCCGCTGAACCCGGAGCTGTGGCCAGGCGCTGTGCTGGTTCTCTCGCGCGCCGGGCTTACCTTTTGGCATGAAACCAAGGCGCAGATCAGCAACGATACCACGATCGAGCGGATTTCTAACCGGCTGCCGGCCATTCTGGCGCTGCTTCTGATGGGCGGCTTGCTGATCCTGCGCGGCCGTCCCTGGGCCCGCCGCATGGGAGAGTATCTGCGCCAGCTTGGGGCGCGTGGTACCGGGGTCTGGACCTTTGTTGTCTCGCTCTTGCAGGTGATCCTGCCGCTATTGGGCATCATTGTGCTGGTGGCGGCGGTCGAACTCTCCGGTATTCTGGGACTGCGTGGCACGTTGATGTTGGAGCATGTGCCGGGCTGGGCCTTTGTCATTCTGACCTTCCATTGGCTGGGCGAGCAGATTTTTGTTGTCCGACGGGATAGTTCTGCCGTGTCAGGCACAGGGGGGCGGCTTGGAGAAGCGCGTCTGATCATGGATGCTCTGGCCATTGTCCTGGTGATACAGGATGCATTGAACCAGTTCTATCTGCTGGAAAATACCACGGTTGAAAGCCGTGCGGTGCTGTCCTTCCCACTGATCCTTGTGGCGGCCTTGGGGCTTTACCGGTTGAACCGGATTGGGCGTGCCAACATCGCCACCGCCGAAGCGGAGGAAGACCAGGACGGCGAAAACCGGGTGGCAGTTGGGGCCAACCGTGCGCTTTCGGTTCTCAGGCGCATTGTACATTTTCTTGGGGTTGTGGCCCCGATCTTGGCCGCTGTGGGCTATGTGAATGCGGCCGAAGCCATGATTTACCCAGCGATCTCCACTTTGGCTCTCTTTGCGGCGCTGATCTTGCTTCGACGCTTTTTGGCCGATCTCTATGCCTGGGCGTCGGGGCAGGGGGCTGCCGCCTATGACTCCCTGATGATTGTGGCCATCGGCTTTGTCTTGACGCTGCTGGCGGTGCCGGTTGTGGCACTGATCTGGGGCGGACGGGTTGCTGATTTGACCGAATTGTGGTCGCGCTTTCTGGACGGATTTCAGCTTGGCGATACCCGGATTTCACCTGCGGTCTTCCTGAGCTTTGTGGTGGTTTTTGCCATCGGCTATGGGGCCACCCGTCTGTTGCAAAGCAACCTGCGCACGTCCTTACTGCCAAAAACCAAGATCGATCCGGGCGGACAGAATGCCATTGTGTCCGGTGTCGGCTACGTCGGGGTTTTCCTCGCCGCGCTGGTGGCCATTTCCATGGCGGGGCTGGATCTGTCGTCCCTGGCCATTGTTGCCGGTGCGCTCTCTGTTGGGATTGGCTTTGGTCTGCAGACCATCGTGTCAAACTTTGTCTCTGGGATCATCCTGTTGGTGGAGCGCCCGATTTCCAAAGGCGACTGGATCGAGGTTGGCGGTCTGATGGGCTATGTGCGCGATATTTCGGTGCGCTCCACCCGGATTGAAACCTTTGACCGCAGCGATGTGATTGTCCCAAATTCGGATCTGATCACCGGGACGGTCACCAATTATACCCGTGGCAATACGGTGGGCCGGGTGATCGTACCTGTGGGCGTTGCCTATGGCACCGATCCGCGCCGGGTTGAATCCATCCTTAGAGAGATCGCACAGTCGCATCCGATGGTGCTGTTGAACCCGCCGCCCAATGTGATCTTTCAGGGGTTTGGTGCCGATAGTCTTGATTTTGAAATTCGCGCTATCCTGCGAGATGTGAACTGGGTCTTGTCGGTGAAATCTGATCTCAACTATGAGATCGCGGCCCGCTTTGCGGCAGAAGAGATCGAAATTCCCTTTGCTCAGCGTGATCTGTGGCTGCGCAACCCTGAGGTTCTGACCGGCGGCGCGCGGGCAGCAGAGACGACGGGCGGTCAGCCCGCCCCGGTGGCAGGCGGTCAGTCGGTGCAACCGGATCTGGACGATCTGCAAGTCACCCCAACCGAGGAAACCACAGACAGCGATGGAGAGTCAGATGCAGACCGATAGTGCCGCACTCTATGGTCAGGACGCCTACCTGCAAGAGGCGCAGGCCCGTGTGACAGCGCATCTGCCGGATG
The DNA here is from genome assembly GCF_048267565.1 of Pseudophaeobacter sp. Lineage (NCBI taxonomy): Bacteria > Pseudomonadati > Pseudomonadota > Alphaproteobacteria > Rhodobacterales > Roseobacteraceae > Pseudophaeobacter > Pseudophaeobacter sp. Next base: position 193,748 of record NZ_JBLWXG010000001.1, read on the forward strand.
GTGGCCTGGTGCTGGATCGTAGCCTGTTTTACCCAACCGGTGGCGGCCAGCCGGGCGATACTGGCCGTCTTGCCTGGGCGGCTGGCACCTGCCGGGTGGACAACACTGTCAAGGGCACGGCTGGGGGTGCGGTCCTGATCTGCGCCGCCGACGACCCGCTTCCCCCCATTGGCGCGCAGGTAAGCCAACAGCTGGACTGGCAGCGGCGCTATGGCCATATGCGGGTGCATACGGCGCTGCATCTGTTGTCGGTTGCGGTCCCCTTTGAGGTCTCGGGCGGGGCAATCACCGCCAGCAAGGGACGGCTTGATTTCAACATGCCCGAAGCCCCGGCTGACAAGCAGGCCCTGCAGGATCAGTTGCAAGAGCTGATCAACCGGGACCTGGAAGTCACCGAGAGCTGGATCAGCGAGGCGGAGCTGGATGCCAAGCCGCAGTTGGTGAAAACCATGTCGGTCTCGCCCCCGCGCGGCGCCGGGTCGATCCGTCTGGTGCAGATCGGCAGCGGTGCCGGGCAGGTGGATCTGCAGCCCTGCGGCGGGACCCATGTAAAACGCAGCTCTGAAATCGGCCAAATCCGCATCGGAAAGATGGAAAAAAAGGGCAAGCAGAACCGCCGCATATACCTGCATCTCGTTGATTGAAAAAGGTTTTGAAAAAGATGACATTTTTGCAAGAACGGGCCTTGCATTTCCGTTTCTGATCGTTCAAAAGTCCGACCAACGGAGAGGTGGCCGAGTGGTCGAAGGCGCACGCCTGGAAAGTGTGTAGGCGGGAGACCGTCTCCAGGGTTCGAATCCCTGTCTCTCCGCCATAAACTATTCATTCCATTGATAAGAATTTTGGTATTTAAATAATACCAGCTTAGATGCCGCCGTCATATTTGCGGTTGCGTGCCATGAAATGCAGCTATTTCAGGCGCGATCTACGCTGAACTGACCCACAACCAAAAGCAACCTCGTCTTTGGTGACGTGCCGGACGTGCCAAGACCTACAGGTCTTGGCGGAGAATGTGCATTCGCTACACGTGAAGGTATCACGTCTTGCCAAGGTGGCCCTTCAACCGCCTTGGCGCCGGATTACCACCGCGGCAGTCGTAACCAGCGGCAGCAATGCGCAGGTAGCTGACATAGCTGCGTGGAGGTCATCGTCCTAGAGCTGCCGTTCCAGTGGATTGCAGCGATCAACTGCCCCGAGCGCAAACAGCGTGATGCTGCGCTTAGAACGAATGTCAGCTAAGTACTTTGAGAGGTGCAAGCCTTGTTGATTGGGCAACAGTTTCACTGGCTGCATTCACCATCGTTCTTTTGGGGTGGTTATTCCGAGGCCTCGTGTGCGGCAAAGGCATCCGCATAGTCAGGGTGCCAGCGTGAGAGCGCCGGGCGGTTGTTGATAATGTCGCCTACGGCCCATTCAACGCGTTTGCGGTCGCGCTCTTCGGACACATCATTGTCCGGGCAAAGAATATAGAAATCGCCGTTCGACATGCGCTTCAGCAGGTAGGCGATTGCCTCTTCGCTCGTCCAGGCTGCGGCGGGTTTTTCCGGCATGAACCTCTCAATCATACCAGTATAGGTAAACCCTGGCACAAACAAATGGGCTGTGATTTTCGCGTCGGCCTGTCGCAAATCGTGCGCCAGCATTTCTGTCATGACCTTCACGGCGGCTTTGCTGGTATTATAGGCGGCGTTTCCGGGTGGTGTGGTGATCCCCTGTTTTGACCCTGTGTTGATTACCACCGCCGGGCGTGCAGCTTCGATCATGCGTGGCAGGAAAGCATGCACGCCGTTCATGACGCCAAAGAGATTGACCTCTAATAGTTTGCGCCAGTTTTCTGCGTTTTCCCAACTTCCGGTCGGCAGCGCGATACCGGCATTGTTCATCAAGACTGCTACCTCTCCGAGCGCAAAGGCCCGGTCCGCCAAGGCAGTCATGGCGCCGGTGTCGGTGACATCGGTCGCAACCGCCTGAACGATTGCGGACGCGCCCGCCAGATCGCGCAATTCCGCCTCGGCTCTGTCCAAGGCCTCGCCCGCCAGATCGACCAGCACAACCCCCAGACCGTCTTGAATAAATCGTTGGGCTGCGGCTTTGCCGACGCCGTTTGCTGCCCCGGTTACCACGGCCAAGCCGCCTTTTTCGATTGCTTCGCTGTACATGGACCATCCTCTCTTTCTATGAATGATTTGGCAGCTTTCAGGGCGCCATCTTTTGCTTGAGACCACCGATGAACGTTTCGTCATCCTGTTGTTTGCGGGCATCAAGCAGCTCTTCAGCGTCAGGTCCGGCGCGAAAGCGCAGGCGGCTTCCGGTCTCGTTGGCCGCATCCCAAATGACCTGCGCGACAGTTTCGGGCGCAGAAGGGGTCGCGGCCAGCTTGCCAAACAGGCGCCCCATGGCTTCTGCCATAGGCGCGTAGTCCGGCAGGTTTTCATCCATGGCGAAATCGAAAGAACTGCCGCCAAAGTTGGTTTTTATCATGCCCGGTTGGACAATGCGGACCCGAATGCCAAGGGGCTCCAGCTCGTAGTGTAGTGACTCCGAAAGCCCCTCAACTGCGAACTTGGTGCCGTGATAAAGCGCACCAAGTGGAAATGTGATCTGCCCGCCAATGGACGAGATATTGATGATCGTGCCCGATCGGTTCTGACGGAAATGGGGCAGAACTGCCTTGGTCACTTCCATCAACCCAAGCACGTTGGTGTCAAACTGACGCCGGATGCGATCCATCGAAAAGGCCTCTAACGCACCATAGGCGCCATAGCCCGCGTTGTTCAGCAATACATCAATCTGCCCGAACCGTTCGATGCCTTCGCCCACGGCCGTTGCAATTGAACCCGCTTCCGTCACATCCAGTTGGGCCAGATGCACGTTTCCTAACGCGCCGAGCTCCGGGCTGTCCGTGGGGTTGCGCATCGTGGCGATGACATTCCAACCGTTTGCTTGGAAATGTCGGGCGGTCGCCGCGCCGATTCCCGACGAGGCCCCGGTGATAAGAATGGTTTTCATATCTCAACTCCCTATTTCCATATACACACGATCACCACCAATGCAGGATTTATCTTTCAGTATTCTCCATTTTTCTTGCATAAACCTCTGAATATAGGAGTTTTAGGTAAGCGTTCTTTTGTTCCCCTGGTAAATGTGGGGCTATCCACAGGAGGCATTCATGAAACCTCCGACGCTATTGGGCTATGGGTTGGCTCTTTGGAATGGACGGTTACCAGAGGGTTGGATCGTCGAACGCCGGGACGCACCGCAAGGGTCGATTGCAGCGGCTCCCAAAGACAAAACAAAATACCTATTGTCTGACTTCAGCGCCTGTGGGACAGATTTGAGGTTTTCGTAACGGAGGGTTTCTGGTTCATCGCAGCCAATATCGAGCGAAGATGAACAAGCAATCCGGAACATCGAAGGACGCGGCAGACAAGCTGGTCAAAGGCATCCGGCGCAAGACGCGCAAACAGTATTCATCAGATGAGAAGATCAGGATCGTGCTTGCGGGCCTGCGGGGCGAAGAAAGCATTTCCGCTTTCTGCCGCCGTGAGGGCATCAGCGAGAGCCTGTATTACACGTGGTCGAGGGAATTCCTGGAAGCGGGCAAGCAACGCCTTGCGGGGGATACGGCCCGCCAGGCGACCTCGCCTGAGGTCAAGGAGTTGCGCTTCTTTGCCTGAACCACTTTGTCCACTGCGCCTTTGGTTTTCAATTTGCTCTCGCGTCGTTTGATCCAACGTTTTGCGGATCGCTCACATTGGAAATGTTTCGGTCAGTGTCAGGACGACTTTGCCCTTTTGCTTCTTTCTAATGGTAGCGGTATAGCTCTGTGATCCGTCCTTCTTTGCGCGCGTCACAATGGTTCCCATGGGGATTTCCTCTCAGATGTGTGTTTCGATATCCGGGAAATCGGCTCAGGAACCTTTGGGCGGTTGGATCCTTGCTCAAGGTTCGATAACTCACCGCTGTTGCGTTGACGTGGGCTGTGTCGATGCGGGAGGTTGCGGCCGTTTCCATGATGGAAAAACGGCGCGGAGGATCGCGTGCGCGGCGGTGCAACATTTTGGGTTTGGTGCAACATTTTGTTGCACCATGGACAAAAACGGGGGCAAACAGGCCCCAACTAGAGAAAGACGGAACCGATGGCTGAGCAGGAAAATCCAATAAAACAAGGGAAATCGGACGTTGTCCGTGCGGCTCGCCTCTCCGTTGCACCCATGATGGATTGGACCGACCGCCATTGCCGGTATCTGCATCGTTTTCTCAGTCAGGAAGCGCTGCTTTATACAGAAATGGTGACTGCGCCTGCTTTGGTGCGTGGTGGGGCGCTGCATTTGCTGGATCACAGCCCCGAAGAACACCCGGTTGCGCTGCAGCTTGGTGGCTCGGAGCCGACGGAACTGGCGCGGGCGGCAGAGCTGGGCAGCGCGGCGGGCTATGATGAGATCAACCTCAATTGCGGCTGCCCCAGTGATCGGGTGCAGTCTGGCGCCTTTGGGGCAATCCTGATGCAAAGCCCCGATCTGGTCGCCGAGGCGGTGGCGGCCATGCGTGCCAAGGTTGGCGTAGAGGTCACGGTGAAATGCCGCATCGGTGTCGACACACAAGAGCCACGTGAAATTCTGCCGGTATTTCTAGAGAAAATTCGCGCAGCTGGCTGCCAGCGGGTTACCATCCATGCCCGCAAGGCCTGGCTTAAAGGGCTGTCGCCAAAGGAAAATCGCGATGTGCCGCCGCTGGATTATGATTTGGTGCACGCGATGAAGGCGGCCTTTCCGGATCTGCATATTTCGCTGAATGGCGGTATTGATACGCTAGACACTGCGTTGGATCATCTTGAGCGGGGCTTGGACGGGGTCATGGTTGGCCGCGCAGCCTATCATCAGCCGACAGATATCCTGGCGGCGGCGGATGTGCGGGTCTTTGGCGCCGGCGCGGTGCGGGATCCTTTTGATGTGGTCATGCAGATGCTGCCCTATATTGAGAGCCAGATGGCGCAGGGCGCACGGCTGCACCAGATCACCCGGCATATGCTGGGCCTGTTCGCGGGTCGCCCCGGTGCACGGGCCTGGCGCCGTGTCTTGTCCGAAGGGGCCAGCCGTCCGGGCGCGGGCCCTGAGCTGCTGCTACAGGCGCTGGCACAGGTGCAGCAGCTGCCTCAATCCGCGTTTTCTGCCAGCTAAAGGCCAGGGTCTGCCGGGGGCTGCCGGGGGCTGCCTAGCGTTTAAGCCGGGCGGCGCGCCCGCCACGGCGCTTGTTCAGCAGCGAGGCGCGATTGGGCAGGTCTGCCATGACTGCCGCCCGCGCCGATACCGAGAGCTTGGACCATTTGGTGATTTCGTCGATCGAGCGATAACAGCCGGTGCAGATGCGAGCCTCGGGGTGGACCACGCAGATATTGATGCAAGGCGATTGGATTTCATCGCGCTGCCAGACGTTTTTGCCGTTCTCTTCAACCATTTTTCAAATGCCTCATGCGATCCAATGCGCCCTGCAGGATATAGGAGGCGGCCACATGGTCAATCAGCTCGGCCCGGCGCTTGCGGGAGGTATCGGCCTCTAGCAAGGCACGTTCGGCGGCAACCGTGCTGAGCCTTTCATCCCAAAACCCGATGGGCAGCTCGGTCAGACGCGACAGATTGCGGGCAAAGGCGCGGGTTTTCTGGCAGCGTGGACCTTCGCTGCCGTCCATATTCCGCGGTAGCCCCAGAACCAGCCCGCCAACTTCGCGTTTGGCGGTGATCTCGAACAGGTGCTCGGCATCGAGGGTGAATTTCTTGCGGCGGATGGTTTCCAGCGGCGTGGCGACGGTGCCCATCCGATCGGAAATGGCAACGCCCACGGTTTTGTCGCCAAAATCCAGCCCGGCCAGCGCGGTGAAACCAGGGAGGATAGCGGCGAATTCTTCGAAATTGTCGTAGATCATGGGTTTAGCCCTGCCTGGCTGGCGGCGGCCTGTAGCTGCGCAAGCGCGGTTTCATCTTCGGCAAAGCGGGTCTTTGCCTCGCTGTAGATGGCGGCGGCGCGGGTGTTCTCGCCCAGAACGCCAAGCGCGCCAATCAACTGCGCCCATTCTGCGGCGCTGCCGCCTTCGGTGGCCAGACGATCGGACAGGCGCGCAACCATGCCGCGGATCATCTCCTGGCGGTCCTGGCTGTCCATCTCTTGTGCCGCCTCTATGTCATCGGCGCTGGGGCCGGCCAGGGCAGGGGCGCCAGTTGCGGGACCAGCCGCAGGGGAAATGGGGCTGTATTCCACCCCGGCGCGAAAGGCGAGTTCTTCGATCTGCGCCTCGATGCCAGTGATCCAAGGCGCGCCCTTTGGCCCCATCCGCAGGGTGTCCGCCCAGATCCGATAGCCAATATCAGGCCGGTTCAGCTGCCCCTGTAGCAGGCCATAGTAATAGCGGGCGGGGCCGTTCTGCGGATCCATCTGCAGTGTCCTGTCCAGCAGCTCTTCCGCCTCGGGAGAGACATAGCCACCAGCGGCCATGACCATCAACTCGGCCAGCTCGCCATAGTCTTTGGGGTCCAAATCGCCGTTCATGATCCGGATGTAGTTCTCTTTTGCCTGATAGGCAGCGACAAAGTTGCCCAGGTTGGCTTCGTGCTGGGCCAAAAGCGCCTGTCCCTGGGCGTCCTGCGGGCGATTGGCGGCGGTCTGGCGCAGCTGTTCGACCAGTTCGCCATAGCCGGGTTCGATCTCTTGCGGCGGCAGTGGCGGGGTTCTGCTTTCCATCTCGGCCTGGCTGGGGCGGTTTTGTGCATAGGTTTCGGAGGCCTGGATGCGGGCCTGCAGCCCCATGTCGCCATAGCCTGGCGCCCCGAGCTGCCAATAAAGCCCGATGGTGCCGATCACCAGAATGGCGCCGCTCAGCACCACTGCAATTCGGCTCAGTGCTTTGGGCTGGGTGCTCCCCTGGGCTTGTTGCTGCAGTTGCGCATCGGCGGCAAGGATCCGGCGCGAGACTTCGGTTCGGATCCGCTGGGCATCGGACTCATTGATCACCCCGCGCTGCAGATCCTTGTCCACGTCGCTCAGCTGTTGGCGATAGACGCGCAGGTCATAGGCGGCGGGTGGCTCATCCAGCGCATGGGCGCGCAACAAGACCAACCCCAGTAGGGCGGTCATTGCCAGCGCGACAAAGGAAATCAGGATCCAGAATACCATAGTCACTCCGCTTGTTTTCTTGCCGCCTGTTGCACCCGGGCGCGCCGTTTCGCAGCTTCTTTCCATCTATAGGCGCGGGGCGCCGGAAAAAAGGGCTAACTGAGCGGCTGCGCGCTCCTGTCCCAACAGTGGGGCGGGTGCGCGGGTGCGATCTGGCGAGGGGGCATGTCGCATGCATGCAAAAATGCGACGATAAACGGCGCAGGATGGGCTAACCTCTGGGGCATACCTGAGAACAGTCACGAACCATCGGATTCGCTCATGAAACGTTATTCAGCCTTTGCTGTCGCGCGGGAAGCCCTGCGCTATCATACCGGATGGGAGCGCGCTTGGCGCTCGCCCGCCCCAAAACCCCACTACGATGTAATAATCGTGGGTGCTGGCGGCCATGGTCTGGCCACCGCCTATTACCTTGGCAAGAACTTTGGCATCACCAATGTTGCTGTGATCGAAAAGGGCTGGCTTGGCGGCGGCAATACCGGTCGCAACACCACCATCATCCGCTCCAACTATCTGCAGGATCCGTCCGCGGCGATCTACGAGAAAGCCCGCAGCCTGTATGAAACCATGAGCCAGGATCTGAACTATAACGTCATGTTCAGCCCGCGCGGTGTGATGATGCTGGCGCAGACCGAGCATGAAATCCGCGGCTACAAGCGCACGGCGCATGCCAATGCGCTGCAGGGGGTTCAGACCGAATGGATCGAACCTGCGCGGGTCAAGGAATTGGTGCCGATCATTAATCTGCACGGGCCGCGCTATCCGGTGTTGGGGGCGCTCTGGCAGGAACGCGCCGGCACCGCCCGTCACGATGCGGTCGCCTGGGGCTATGCTCGTGCCTGTTCCGACATGGGAATGGATATCATCCAGCAGTGCGAAGTCACCGGCGTGCGGGTCGAAAACGGCCGCGTGGCCGGGGTTGAAACATCCAAGGGGGCGATTGACTGCGAAAAGATGGGCATGCTGGTTGCCGGCAATGCCTCGCATCTGGCCGATATGGCGGGATTCCGTCTGCCGATGGAATCGGTTGCACTGCAGGCGCTGGTGTCAGAGCCAATCAAACCATGCATGGATGTGGTGGTGATGGCCAATACCGTGCATGGCTATATGTCCCAGTCCGACAAGGGCGAGATGGTGATTGGCGGCGGCACCGATGCGGCAAACAACTACACCCAGCGTGGCAGCTTCCACCATATCGAGGAAACCGTGCGCGCCTTGGTGGAAACCTTCCCGATGGTCAGCCGTCTGAAGATGCTGCGCCAGTGGGGCGGCATTGTGGATGTGACCGGTGACCGCTCGCCGCTGATCTCTAAAACACCCGTGGACAACTGCTTTATCAACTGTGGCTGGGGCACCGGCGGGTTCAAATCCATTCCCGGTTCTGGCTGGGCCATGGCAGAGCTGATGGCCACAGGTCATTCGCCGCTGACCGAAGAGTTCAGTATGAACCGCTTCAAGGAAGGCAAGTTCATCGACGAGAGCGTCGCCGCTGGTGTGGCGCACTAGCGCTGCAAAATTCAAAAGGACGGAGTAAGCACAATGCTGATCCTTGAATGCCCCTACTGCGGTGTTAAAGCCGAAGAAACTGAACTGGCCGCCGGTGGCGAAGCGCATCTGAAGCGCTTTGGCCCCGGTTCGGATGAGGATCAGTTTCATGATTATCTGTTCATGCGTGAAAACCCCAAGGGCGTTCATTTTGAACGCTGGCGCCATGCAAATGGCTGCGGCAAGTGGTTCCACGCTGCCCGCTGCACCACCACGCTAGAGGTCTTTGGCACCTATAGCGCCCAGACCTATGAACCGCCGCAGGAGATCAAGGACAAGATCACTGCCAAACGCCCCGGCTGGAGCTGGCGCGAGTTTTCGGACGGTGCCAAATGATCCGCCTCTCTGACACACACGCCTTTATTTTGAAAGGTCAGACCACATGAGCATGCGTCTCGCCAAACAGGGTCGGCTGATTGACCGGTCCAAACAGATCGAGTTCACCTTTAACGGTAAACGGATGCAGGGCTATGCGGGCGACAGTCTCGCCTCGGCATTGCTGGCCAATGATCAGATGATGATGGGCCGGTCGTTCAAATATCACCGCCCGCGCGGCGTTGTTTCCTCTGGCTCGGAAGAGCCAAACGCGTTGATGCAGCTGGGGACAGGGGATCGCTATGAACCCAACCAGCGCGCCACCACGACCGAGCTGTTCTCGGGGCTGAGCGCGCAGTCACAGAACCACTGGCCCAGCCTGGAATTTGACGTTCTGGCGATCAACAACAAGCTGACCCGGTTTTTGACCGCTGGCTTTTACTACAAGATGTTCATTCATCCGCGCCCCTTCTGGAAGCACGTCTATGAGCCGATTATCCGCAAATCTGCCGGTCTTGGTCAGGCGCCCGACGCCGAACTGAAGGATGCCGACAGCTACGAGCACTTCTACTTCTTTGCGGATGTGGTGGTGATTGGTGGCGGTGTCGCGGGCCTGCAGGCGGCCAAGGCGGCTGCGCTCAGCGGTGCCAAGGTGCTGGTATTGGAACAGAATAACCACTGGGGCGGACGTGCGCCGGTGGATGGCGGAAGCATTGATGGAGAGACGCCGGACGCCTGGGTCGAGAAAACCCTGGCAGAGCTGCGCGGCATGCAGAACGTCACCCTGCGGGACCGCTGCATGGGCGCGGGCGTCTATGATCACGGCTATGTGCTGGGCTATGAACGGCTGACCGATCACGCGCCGGGGCAGGGTGGTCCACGCCACCGGTTGTGGCGCATCCGTGCGGCGCAGATTGTCACCGCGACTGGCGCGATTGAACGGCCGCTGTCGTTTGCCGGCAACGATGTGCCCGGCGTGATGCTGGCCGCCTCTATGCGTGACTATGTGGTCAACTGGGGCGTGACTCCTGGCCAACGCGTTGTCGTGGCCACCAATAACGACGATGCCTATCGCACGGCCCTGGCGCTGCATGAGGCAGGCGTTGACGTGGTGCGCGTGGTCGATGCCCGCGACACTGGTGGCGGGGCCTTGATGGAACAGGTTCGCGAAAAAGGCATCCGTGTTGAGCTTGGCCGCGCTATTGCCAAGGTCAAGGATGGCCCCCGCGTCTCCAAGGTCGCGATCTGCGCCCAGAACGGTGAAGGCGGTGCGCAGGAAGAGATCGAGGCAGATGCCGTTGCCATGTCCGGTGGCTGGTCGCCCGTTGTGCACCTGTGGTCGCACTGCGGGGGCAAGCTGACCTGGGACAAGGAGCAGGCCTTCTTCCGTCCCGATCCTGCCCGCCCGCCGCTTGGCGACAATGGTGCAGGCTTTGTGATTGCCGCGGGGGCCGCCAATGGCGCCCTGCAGCTGGATGCAGTGCTGGCGGATGCGACCCTGGCAGGGGCGCAGGCGGCAGAGGCTTCTGGTTACCCGGCTAAGTCCATCCCAGCGCCCAAAGGCGACAGCGAACGCGAAACCCTGATGGAGCCGGTCTGGCTGATGCCCGCCAAGGCGGATATCAAACTGCGGATGAAATCCTGGCTGGACTATCAGAATGACGTCAAAGTTTCCGATGTGCAGCTGGCGGCCCGCGAAGGCTATGAAAGCGTTGAACATACCAAGCGTTACACCACGCTGGGCATGGCAACTGATCAGGGTAAGCTGTCCAATATCAACGGTCTGGCAATTCTGGCCGATAGCCTGGGCGCGGAAATTCCGCAGGTCGGAACCACCACTTTCCGCCCGCCTTATCATCCCATTTCCATGGGTGCGATTGGCGGCGAGGCCCGTGGCGAGATCTTCCAGCCGGTGCGCAAGACGCCTATCTATGACTGGAACGATGCCAATGGTGCCGATTGGGAACCGGTGGGCCAGTGGCGCCGTCCCTTTGCCTATACCCGCAGCGGCGAAAGCCGCCATGACGCGGTGAACCGCGAGGTAAAGAACACCCGCGAAAACCTTGGTCTGCTGGATGCCTCCACCCTGGGCAAGTTGATTGTCAAAGGGCCGGATGCAGGCAAGTTCCTCGACATGATGTATACCAACATGATGTCGACGCTGAAGATCGGCAAATGCCGCTATGGTCTGATGTGTTCGGAAAACGGCTTCCTGATGGATGACGGTGTTGTCGCTCGCATAGATGAAGATACCTGGCTGTGCCACACCACCACCGGCGGTGCCGAAAGCATCCACGGCTGGATGGAAGAATGGCTGCAGACCGAATGGTGGGACTGGAAAGTCTATGTTGCCAATGTGACAGAACAATATGCCCAGGTTGCCGTGGTTGGCCCCAATGCGCGCAAGGTCTTGGAAAAGCTGAACGCGCAGGCCGGTGGCGGATTGGATCTGTCGAAAGAGGCGCTGCCCTTCATGGAATGGCGCGAGGGCCAGATCGGCGGTTTTGATGCCCGTGCCTTCCGTATTTCCTTCTCGGGAGAGCTGTCCTACGAGATTGCGGTTGCGGCATCAGAGGGGCAGGCGTTCTGGGATGCGCTGATGGAGGCGGGAGCCGAATTCAAGGTCATGCCCTATGGTACTGAAACGCTGCATATTTTGCGGGCGGAGAAGGGCTTTATCATGATCGGGGATGAAACCGACGGTACGGTCATTCCACAGGATCTGGGGCTGAACTGGGCTCTTTCGAAAAAGAAAGAGGACTACCTGGGCAAACGGGCGCAGCAGCGCTCGCATATGGTGGACCCGGATCGCTGGCAACTGGTCGGTTTGGAAACCACTGATGGGTCAGTGCTGCCCGATGGTGCCTATGCGCTTGGCAACGGCATCAATGCCAATGGCCAAAAGAACATGATTGGCCGGGTGACATCGACCTATCATTCCGCCACGCTGGACCGCGGCATTGCGATGGGGCTGGTCAAGCACGGGCCCAAACGTATGGGCGAGGTGCTTGAGTTCCCCGGAACCGACGGCAAGGTCTACAGTGCAAAGATCGTCGATCCGGTCTTCTACGACAAGGAAGGGGAGAAGCAGAATGTCTAATCCTGTCACTGCCACCAATGGTGCCCAGTTCACCGGAATCGCAACTGTCGAAGACGCAGGCCTGCAGGGGATGATCACCCTGCGCGGCGATCTGTCTTCCAAAACTCTGAAGGCGGCGGTCAAGGCGGCCACCGGTGCCGAGGTGCCAGAGCAGCGCAAGATCTCGGTGGTTGAGGGCGGCGCTGCGGCCTGGATGTCCCCGGATGAGCTGCTGCTGTTGGTGCCCTATGGCGATGCCGTGGCCAAAACAGCCGAGCTGGCACAGGCCTTGAAAGGCGAACATGCGCTGGCGGCCAATGTGTCGGATGCGCGCTCTTACTTCCGCATCTCTGGGGCGGGCGCGCGTGAGGTTCTGGCCAAGATCAGCCCGGTTGATCTGTCGTCACAGGCCTTTGCGCCGGGCGATTTCCGTCGCAGTCGCACCGCCCAGGTGGCGGCGGCTTTCTGGCTGGAAGACGGCGGCGAAGAAGACAGTTTCCGCCTTGTCTGCTTCCGCTCTGTTGGCGGCTATATGTTCCAGCTTTTGGCTGGTGCAGCCCACCCGCAGTCTGCAGTGGGGGTCTATTGACCTGATACTGCCCGCGCCTGGGCGGCAGCTGCCGTCTGGGCGATGAAGATGAAAACCCTGTGGTGCCGTCAAATCAAATTTGGCGGCACTCGGTTTTTGTGGGTTTTGACAGATGGCATAGTTCGACAGACGGGTCCTTGGCGCAGGGCTGATCGCTAAGCAGGGGATGTAGCCTGCGCCGTTGGGCGCTTGCGGCGGCTTGGGACAGGCTGGCCGCACAGTGCTGAATGTTCAAAATGCAAATCTACCTGGTTTTTTCTTTGCGTTAAATGCTTCTCATGCTAAGCACCGGAAAATAGAGTTCAGGCATAGGATTTACCTTGGCCATTGGCACCTGCTGCGCGTTTGCAGCAGTCTTTTTCCGTTTTGTTGAGTGTTTGAGGATCATATGAGCGTGTATTTACGCAGTCTATTTGTTATTTTTCTGGCCCTGTTTAGTGGTCAATCCTCGGCTTCGGAAACCTACGTCTGCACCTTCACGCCGCTGGGGGATGCCACAGGGCAGGCGGTGGGTGAAATCCCGTTGCGGGTCTCTATGCGCTTTTCCCAAAATGGCACTTCAGCGCGGGTCAAGGCGACACGAGAGGGCAGCGCTTTCTTTGCGAATTTGGAACAACGCGGCGCAGGATCCTACTTGCTGGACTGGACGACGGAGCGGGACGCGCAGACCTATGGCAGTGCGACGACGGGCAGTTTCCAGGATCGCTACCGGATCGTTCTGAACCTGAAGAATATGAAGGTTGCGCTGCAGATGCTGACAAGTCTGTCACAGGATGAGGTTGCACCGCGCGCCTTTGGAACCTGTTCTTCGGTCGAGCAGCTGCCCCGGTCCTGGCGAAATTATTATGCGCCGTCCTAGGCGGCGTTGATCCGGCCCTGACAGGGGCCCCATGTCGGCGTGGGCCGCGCGCGCAATCAGCCCTTGAACAAGAAGGTTGGAAATTGTGTCAGGGCGCGCTGTTGCGTCAGGGTGTCAAAACCGGATGCACGACCGTTATCTTCCAGGCAGGTGTCATAGAACGACAGGCTATCGGCTAGCTCTTGCATGCGGTGCTGCCGGGTCGCGGCATCCAGAAATGGGGCGTGGGTCGACAGGTAGAGCGCGGGACGATGTGCTTTCAGCCAGGGCAGCAGGCTGGGCAGTACATCAAATTCTGCGCCCTCAATATCCATTTTCACCAGCGAGACCTTGCTCAGATCTGTGGCATCGGAAAAATCTTTCCAGCCCAGGGTTATCACATCGGACCCATGGTCGCCGTCGGTCAACAGGCTGGTCATGCTATCGCCGGCCTCGCCCCCAAAAGACGCCATACGGGCAATACCGACCCCCCGGCTGAGCGCGACGGAAAAGGCGGAAACATTCTGCACGCCGTTCAGTTCTAGATTCCAGGCGAGATAGCGAAAGGCCACTGGATCGGGTTCAAAACAATAGACGCGGCGGGCACGCGCGGCCCCATATAGGGTGGTTGGGCCGATCCAGGCCCCGATATCCAGATAATCCTGTTCCTTGTTCAAGTGGGCGTCCAGGACCGCAAAGGTTTCCGGTTCCCACCTGCCGGCAGAGGCCTTGCGCCAGAACTTGGAATGGTAGGGATCCAGCCGAAAGGGCAGCCCGTTGAGAGAACCGGCATAGTAGCCGCGGGCGCGGTAGAACGTCTTGCGCGCGGCCGTCCAGGTCTTGGCGATCATCTCGAATACCTTCATTTTTGCACATCGACCATGCGCTGTTTTCTTGTCTTGGCCCTTGACCTGCCTGCCGCTGCGCCGCATGTATCTGCACAGGAACGCAACACTTTTTATGACAGGGGTCCAATATGGCTTTTGAACTTCCCGATCTTCCTTATGCACATGACGCGCTGGCCGCCAAGGGCATGTCGGCAGAAACCCTGGAATACCACCACGATCTGCACCACAAGGCCTATGTCGACAACGGCAACAAGCTGATTGCCGGCACCGAATGGGACGGCAAGTCGCTGGAAGAGATCATCAAGGGCACCTATGACGCATCGTCTGTGGCGCAAAATGGTATCTTCAACAATATCTCGCAGCTGTGGAACCACAACCAGTTCTGGGAAATGATGGGGCCTGGTGTCTCTGCCATGCCTGGTGAGCTGGAAAAAGCACTTGTTGAAAGCTTTGGTTCGGTTGACGAATTCAAGTCGCAGTTCTCGGCTGCCGGCGCGGGCCAGTTCGGCTCTGGCTGGGCCTGGCTGGTGAAGAATGCTGACGGTTCGCTGGCAGTGACCAAGACCGAAAACGGTGTGAACCCACTGTGCTTTGACCAGACCGCGCTGCTGGGCTGCGACGTATGGGAGCATTCCTACTACATCGATTTCCGCAACAAGCGCCCTGCTTACCTGGCCAACTTCCTTGACAACCTGGTCAACTGGGAAAACGTTGCATCGCGTCTGGGCTAAGTTCAGAAGCGATCATATTTGTGACGATAGCGCCCGGCCATTTGGTCGGGCGCTGTTGGTTTAGGGGATCCTGATGAAGGTCGGGCGCTGCAAAAGGACCGCTGGAATGACCGAAGCGACAAAGGGCGTTTTTGCCATGATTGCAGCCTGCTGCATCTGGGGGTTGTCCGGGCTGTTCTATAAACAGTTGGCGCATGTGCCGCCCGAACAGGTGCTGTCGCATCGTATCCTGTGGTCGGGGGTGTTTTTTGCCTCTGTGCTGGCAGTGCAGGGGCGGCTGCCCCAGTTGCTAGAGGTGCTGCGCGATTGGGCGCGGGTGCGTGTGCTGCTGCTGGCCACAGCGATGATTTCGCTGAACTGGTTCATCTTTATCACTTCGGTCCAGATAGAACGCGCCACCGAGGCCTCGCTGGGTTATTATATCTTCCCGCTGGTAAGCGTGGTGCTGGGCCGTCTGTTTTTTGGCGAGCAGCTGAGCCGGGCGCAGATCCTGGCGATTGGCCTGGCGGCGCTGGCCGTTGTGGTGCTGACCTATGGACTGGGCGTCGCACCCTGGATTGCCCTGGTGCTGGGGATCAGCTTTGCCATCTATGGTGTGGTTAAAAAACGCCTTGATACCGGGCCGGTGGTCTCTGTCACCGCTGAGGTCCTGTTGCTTTACCCGCTTGCGCTATTGGTGATTGCAGCCACGGGCGGAGGCGGTTTTCAAAACAGTTGGCATGATGCGGCGCTGATGATGGTTTCCGGGCCCTTGACGGGGATGCCGCTCATCCTGTTCAGTTTTGCGGCGCGGCGGGTGGCCCTGGGCAGCGTCGGAGTGTTGCAGTACCTTAATCCGACGCTGCAGGCCTTTGTGGCAACAGTGATTTTTGGTGAACTCTTTACCCCCTGGCACGGCGCGGCCTTTGGCCTGATCTGGGCGGCAGTGTTGATTTTCTCTTTTGGGGCACTGCGGAAATCGCGTCGCAGCGCCCAAGAGGCGCAGCGCGCTGCCCTTTAGCCGTTCAGCAGATCCAGCGCCTGTTCTGGGGTGTCGACCCAGTCCAGCAAGGCGCCCATGGAGGCATCGGCAAAGCCCTGCGCCAGCATGTGATCAATCAGGTCGCGCAGCCTGTCCCAGTAGCCTTCGACATTCAGGATCACGATGGGTTTGTCATGCAGTCCCAACTGGCGCCAGGTCAGGGCTTCGAACAGCTCATCCAGTGATCCGGGGCCGCCGGGCAGTACGATCACCGCATCGGCATTGTACAGCATCACCTTTTTGCGTTCGTGCATGGTTTCGGTGACGACATATGTGCTGAGATCGGATTTACCCACCTCGCGTTTGACAAGATGTTCGGGAATGACGCCAAATGTCTCGCCTTTGGCCTGTTGGGCGGCACGGGCGACCGTGCCCATCAGGCCGACATCTCCGGCACCGTAAACCAGCCGCAACCCGCGTGCTGCGAGCAACGCTCCCAGGGTTTCGGCGGCGCGTGTATAGGCGGGCATTGCCCCGGATCGGGATCCGCAATACACACAGACGGATTTTATGCTCATGTCGGTGCCTTTCGCTGATATTTCAAGGGGAAACACCACTGGTGTTTTGACCCTTGATAGCGGGATTGATAGGCTGCCTCAACCGGGCGCGTGATGCGGGGCCGACATCTGGTATGTCGGAGGCGCTGAAGGAAGGAAGAAGATGGCTGAGACGGGTGTAACAGGCGGGCTGAGTGCTACGGCGCTGGGGGGCATTGCCGCGACAGTTGTCGTACTGGGCGGTGCCGCTATTCTGTGGCTGGGCGTTTTTGACCTCACGACAGAAGGTGACCAAGCAGCAGAGCAGGGCACATCTGCGGGTCAGCCTGTGACGATCTCGCCTTCCGCGCAGCCGCCAGAGGTGATCAAGGGCCTGTCTCAACAGCCAGATCCGGCAGAACCTGCCCAGTCGGGGCAAGCCACCGCAGCACAGGATGAGCCACCGGCGGCGGACACTGCGTCGGCTGCGGCTGTAGCGATGCAATCGGCGGATGCGACGACAGCCCCACAGGCGGCTGCCGAGACGCCCGCCGCGTTGATTGATGCGCCGCAGCTCGATCTTGTACGGGTTGATCCCACAGGCGATACCGTCATTGCCGGGCGCGCCGTTGCCGGGGGGCAGGTCGCCATTCTGCTGGACGGCGAGGTTCTGCAGCAGGTCGAGGTGCAGGCAGGCGGTGATTTTGTCGCGTTTGCCCAGATTCCGCCCAGCCGCCAGGCGCGGGTCATTTCCCTGCGCGCCGAGGCCGAGGGGCAGCAACGCCTGTCAGAAACCAGCTTTATTCTGGCACCCGCCGGACCTGTTCCCGCCAGCCCTGTTCCCGACATAGCGCCACAGCTGGCGGAATCCGAGACGGCAACAGGTGGTACGGCAGCCAGCACCACGGGCAGCACAACAGGCGACGTAGCAGAGACCAGTATTGCCGCAAACCGTTCAGACGATAGCTCTGATCCAGAGGCGCCAGCTTTGGCGCAGACACCTGAAGGCATCGCAAGCACTGCGCCCCGGGCCACCACCCCGTCGCAAGCTGCAGCTTCGGCCCCCGAACTCACAAGCCAGACGGCAGATGCGTCCCGTGAACCCGCGCCGCCAGAGGTCAGGGACGTGGCGGGGCAAGCCTCTGTGGCCGGGGCAGAGCCAACACTGGCGGTTGAAACCCAGCCTGCGCCGCAGCCCCAGCCCGCCCAGGTGGCTGTTCTGCGGGCCGATGCCGAGGGCGTGACCCTGGTGCAACCCGCCACCCAGCAGCCACAGGACAAGGTGGTGCTGGATACCATCGGCTATTCGGACAGTGGCGAGGTGCAGCTGGCAGGCCGCGCCCGTGCAGCGACCGAGGTGCGGGTCTATCTGGATAATCGCGCGGCGGGGGCCTTCACCGCAGCGCAAAACGGCACCTGGGCCGGGCATCTTCTGGCGATCAGGCCAGGCGTCTATACGCTGCGCCTGGATGAAGTCAGCGCCGAAGGCGTGGTGCTCAGCCGTCTGGAAACCCCCTTTAAACGCGAAGCCCCGGAGCGCTTGCAGGCACCGGCCAGCGAGGCTGGCATCAGTACAGAGGCACCGCTGGTGCGGGCCATTACCGTGCAGGAAGGCGATACGCTCTGGGCGATCTCGCAAGAACGCTACGGCAGTGGGTTCCTGTATGTGCGGGTGTTTGAGGCCAACCAGGCGGCCATTCGCGACCCGGACCTGATTTACCCCGGCCAGGTTTTTTCCATTCCCGATTGATAAGGCGCAGGGCCCCGCTCTGGGCTGGGGCGCAGTGCAAGACCCCACCTGGCGGGCCAGTTGGCCGCTATCTGTTGGGCCAATGACCGGGCCGCCCTGCCATTGGCGGCTGCGGCACTGGTGTTTCCGGGTTCCGGCCTCTATCAGTCAGGCTTGACCATGCCTATTCCCGCCCCTGTGCCGATGTCGGCAGATGGGCGGCGCAGGACGACGACCCGCGGCGAGCCAAGGAAACGTGACCAATGACCCAAGCTGAGACGTCAACAGACCGGCAGGCAGACGGCCCAACGGCCCGCGAAGAGCGCCAGTCGGGCCTGCGCACCCTGCGACGGGTGGGCCCCTATCTGTGGCCAAGCAAACATCTCTGGGTCAAACGACGGGTGGTGCTGGCGCTTGTGGTTCTGGTGCTGGCCAAGTTGATCGCGGTCTATACGCCGATGCTCTACAAGGGGGCGGTGGATAGTCTTGCGGCTGAAGGTGTTCCGCCCCTGGCTCTGGGGGCGGTGGGGCTGACCGTGGCCTATGGGGTTGCGCGGGTCCTTACCACCGGGTTCCAGCAGCTGCGTGACGCGATCTTTGCGCCGGTGGGGCAGCGCGCCCTGCGGCATCTGGCGCTGGAAACCTTCACCCATATTCACCGTCTGTCGATGCGCTATCATCTGACCCGCAAGACCGGCGGCCTTAGCCGGATCATCGAGCGCGGCGTCAAGGGCGTTGAATTCCTGCTGCGCTTTTTGCTGTTTTCCATTGGTCCGCTGGTGCTGGAGCTGACGCTGGTGGCGGTGATCCTGACGGTTCTGTTTGATGCCCGCTATCTGGCGGCAGTTGCCATCACCATCGGGCTCTATGTCTGGTTTACCTTTGCCATCACCGAATGGCGGGTCAAGCTGCGCCGCGAGATGAACCGCCAGGATACCGACGCCAACCAAAAGGCCATCGACAGTCTGCTCAACTATGAAACGGTGAAGTATTTTGGCGCAGAGACCCGCGAGGCCGAGCGCTACGATAGCGCTATGCGGGCCTATGCCAGTGCTGCGTTGAAAACCGCCTATTCGCTGGCCTTCTTGAACTTTGGCCAAAGCCTGTTCATCACCGCCGGTCTGGTTGCCGTGATGGTGATGGCAGCCATGGGGGTGCAGAATGGCAGCCTCACCGTTGGCGATTTTGTCATGGTGAATGCCTACATGATCCAGATCACCGTGCCGCTCAATTTTCTGGGCACGGTCTACCGTGAAATCCGTCAGAGCCTGGTCGACATGGCCGAAATGTTTGATCTGCTGGAACAGCCCGCCGATGTGAGCGACAAGATAGGGGCCAAGCCATTGCAGGTGAATGGTGGCGAGATCCGGCTGCAGGATGTGCGTTTCGGCTATGACAGCGACCGCGAGATCCTGAAAGGGATCTCACTGACCGCAGCGGCTGGACAGACCGTGGCCATTGTGGGGGCAACCGGATCAGGAAAATCCACCATCGGACGGCTGCTGTTTCGGTTTTACGATATCACCGATGGCTGCCTGACCATTGATGGCCAGGATATCCGGGATGTAACCCAGGACAGCCTGCATGCCGCCATTGGCGTGGTGCCGCAGGACACCGTGTTGTTCAATGACAGCATCGGCTACAACATTGCCTATGGCAAATCCAACGCCAGCCAGGCCGAGGTCGAACAGGCCGCCCGCGACGCCCAGATCCACGACTTTATCATGAGCCTGCCCGCTGGCTATGCGACCCAGGTCGGAGAGCGCGGGCTGAAGCTATCGGGTGGCGAGAAACAGCGGGTTGGGATTGCCCGGACCCTACTGAAGAACCCGCCGATCCTGATCCTGGACGAGGCCACCTCGGCGTTGGATACCAATACCGAGCAAGATATCAAGGACGCTCTGCAGCGGGCCGGAGAGGGGCGCACGGTGCTGACCATTGCCCACCGTCTGTCGACCGTCGCCGAGGCCGATCTTATCGTGGTGTTGGAAAAGGGCGAAATCGCGGAACAGGGCAGCCACGATATGCTCTTGGCGCAGGGGGGACGCTACGCGCAACTTTGGCAAGGCCAGCAATCTGATGATCCAGCCAGTTCGGTCGGCTAGGGTGAAAGCGGCCCGGCTGGCGTTCTGCTGGCCAGGGTGGGGCCGGGGGTGCCATCCCGAGCACAAGACAGGAGGCGGGTATGGCTGAAACGCTGGCGATGTTGTTGCTGATTGGCCTGGTGGCGCTGTTGACCCTGGTGCCATTGATCAAGCACGATGGCTGGTGGGTGCGCGGCGTCGAGTTTCCTGCACTGCAAATCACGGTGCTTAGCTGGGGCGCACTGCCCATCTATGTGACCCTGTTTGGCTGGGACAGCATTTGGGACAGGGCCGCTTTGGCGGTGCTCTGCGGCTGTAGCCTGCTGCAGCTGGCCCGTATTCTGCCCTATACGACGTTGTTTCCCAAACAGATCCAGAGGGCACGCCAGATGCGTCCCAAGGATCAGCTGAACATGGTCGTTGCCAATGTTCTGACACCCAACCGGCAATCGCAGGCGGTGCTTGCGATGGTGCGGCAGTGCCAGCCTGATCTGTTCCTGGCGGTGGAAACGGATGATTGGTGGCAGGCAGAGCTGGAAAGCCTGCTGCCGGACTATCCGTATATGGTGAAACACCCCTTGGATAATCTCTATGGTATCGTGCTGTTTTCCCGGTTGGAGCTGCAAAACACCCGGGTGCGGTTTCTGGTCGAAGAGGCGGTGCCCTCGATCTATGGCGATGTGATCCTGGGGTCTGGTCATCGGGTGGCGCTACACTGTCTGCATCCCGCACCGCCCAGCCCCAGCGAAAATCCAACCTCCGCTGAACGCGACGGAGAGCTGCTCTTGGTGGCCAAGACGCTGGACCCCGCCGCTGGCAGCGTGGTGGTGATGGGGGATCTGAACGATGTGCCCTGGTCACCGAGCCTGCGGCTGTTTCAAAAGGTAAGCGGCCTGCTTGATCCGCGGATCGGGCGCGGGTTGTTCAATACCTTTCACGCCGGGATCCCGCCGTTGCGCTGGCCTTTGGATCATGTGTTTTGCTCGGGCGATTTCACCCTCGTCTCGTTTGATCGCCTGGGCCATGTCGGGTCAGATCACTTCCCGATCCAGGTGGTGTTGCAGCACACGCCCAGGGCACAGAAAGTGCACCCAGAACTGGTGGCCAGCGTCACAGAGACAGCAGAGGCACAGGGCAAGATCGACAAGGTCGGGGCCGATGAGACGGCCCTGCGATAACCGGTTTTCCGCTTGTGCAGCTGCCCCTGTTACCGTTTCCACCGCCACAAGGCCCGGAACGCAAACGCCGCCCCGAGCCCGATGTTGCTGATGCGGCGTTTCGAATGAAGATCACTCCTGCAGTCTGGCAACACATTCCGAAGCGCGCTGAACCTCGGCGTAGCTGGCTGCCAGCGGTGCCATGATTGCAGCCTGAACCATATCAGACGATGCAGTGACTCCATTGTGCTCTACCGTTGCGGCTGCGCAGGCATCATGGGCCAGGGTGACCTTGAAGCCAAGATCGACAGCAGCGCGCACGGTTGCGTCGATGCACATCTGGCTCATGGCGCCACAGATGGTAAGGTGTTCAACCCGCGCCTCGCGCAACAGATCTTGAAGATTTGTACCGACAAAACTGTTTGGCCGGGTCTTCTCAATCACTGTTTCCGCAGAATGTGGTGCGACGCTTGCATGCAGCTCTGCGCCGGGGGTGTCTGGATGGAAGAACGGAGCGGCATTAGATGCCATCACATGTTTGACATGGATCACTATTGTCCCGCTGCGGCGCGCCGCCGCGAGCAAACCCGCCGCCTGCGCCGTCGCGGCGTCCATGTTCGGCAGGGGCATCTTTGCTCCCGTGAAGCTAGGGAAATAGTCGTTTTGGATATCAATCAAGAGCAGGGCGGAAAC
Organism: Pseudophaeobacter sp.; assembly: GCF_048267565.1. Classification (NCBI taxonomy): domain Bacteria; kingdom Pseudomonadati; phylum Pseudomonadota; class Alphaproteobacteria; order Rhodobacterales; family Roseobacteraceae; genus Pseudophaeobacter; species Pseudophaeobacter sp. The sequence goes on from NZ_JBLWXG010000001.1 coordinate 216,020, forward strand.
GGTCATAGGGTCCTCACTTCAACGGTGGTTCTATTGCATTCCATGTTTACAGCGTTGCCCGCCGCAAATACGATTGGCGGATATGACAACTAATGTGCCAAATACGCCAAGTGTCGCAATCATCGCCTATGAGGGTGTTCAACAATCCGCGCTGCATGGATTGGGTGAAATGTTTGATGTGGCCAACAGGCATGTCGACAAAGACGCCGGGCGCAGGATCCGCCACCGGGTTGTGACACCATCCTCGGTTGCTGATGCCGAAGACGTCGATGCCATTATCCTGCCGCCCAACCTGGTGGGGGAAAGAGGGGGCGACGCGCGGAACCTGCACAACTGGCTTCGCAAACAGCATCTTTCTGGCACGATTATGTGTTCGGTCTGTGCAGGCGGGTACTGGCTGGGGCATGCGGGTATTCTGGATGGTCGCCCAGCCACGACGCATTGGGCCCTTGAGGAGGATTTCAAATCGACCTTCCCCAGGGTGCAGCTCAACCCTGAACGGATTTTGTTGGACGACAACGATATTGTAACGGCCGGGGGTGTCATGGCCTGGGTGGATCTGGGAATTCACCTGATCGGTCGCTGGCTTGGCCCCAATGCCGTATCGCGCACCTGCCGCCAGATGCTGATTGATCCGACAGGCCGGGAACAGCGCAACTATCGGTCCTTTCGCCCGAATATGAGACACGGTGACCAGACCATTCGCGCCTTGCAAATCTGGATGGAAGGCAACCCGGATGCAGATCAGTCCGTACATGCCCTTGCGCTTCAGGCGGGGCTGTCCGAGCGGTCGCTGCATCGCAAGTTTTCAAACAGCACAGGCTATTCTGTAAACCGCTATGTTCAGGAGCTGAGAGTTGAAAAGGCAAAGGGACTTCTGGAACTCACAACGCTGCCAGTGACAGAGATTTGCTGGCGGGTCGGCTATCAGGATGTTTCCGCTTTCAACCGACTGTTCAAGGCGCATTCGGGTCTGAGCGCAGGGGAATATCGAACTCGTTTCAGGATCAAACCTCTGCAAGCCAACCAAAGTGGACACAGCCCCCAAAGCCGATAACCTCAACAAGATGCGCTGCGCTGACATATGGCAAACACCACTTCTGATAGCCTGCTGCGGTACCGATCGTTCGACCTGGCGGCATCGGTATCAGGAAGGTCGGCCAAGCAGAGGCCATGAAATGAAAAGGCGCCGATGGACGCCAGCCCTTTGCAAGAGAGGGCGAAATCGCGGCGAACGACAGCGTGGAGTCCCAAGTGCATGATGCTGCGTCGTCAATGAATGATCGCTTGCGGATACTTCCTATTCCGGGCGCATAGCCATTGCCGCTTCAATGGTTCTCAGGTGGTTTTGCATCGCGTCGGCTGCGTTCTTTGGTTGTGCCGCAGCTATCGCGTCCACAACCGCGTCGTGCTGATCACTGTGGGTGGTCTGAAACTCATCAGGGGCGATACTGCGATAGGTGCGGTCCCACTCCCGCTGCCATGCGATTCGGCGGCGGGCACCGGACAGATAGATGAGAAATCCGACAAGAACCGGGTTGCGAGACGTCTCGGCAACGGCGCGGTGGAACGCATCATCGGCCTGTTCACAGGCAGCTCTGTCACGTGCCGCGCGGCCCTCAGCAACCTTCTTGCGAAGGTGCGCGATGTCCGCCGCATCGGCTTTTGCAGCAGCTTCAGCGGCAACTTGCGGCTCCAGCAACAGACGTGCGCTCATCACGTCAAGCGGCGTCGCTCCCTCGATCAAAACTGTGTCTCGAATGGGCATGTGAACCGGGCGACTCCCACGAAAGGTTCCTTGTCCAACATGCCGCCAGATTTCCCCTTCGGCCTCAAGGATTGCGTAGCATCCCCGCAGGGTCTCCCTGCTGCACGCCAACAGCGCGCGCAGTTCACGTTCCGGCGGCAGTCGATCCCCGGCCACAGGTGCCAGCGTTTCAATGGCTTGCCGCAAATCTGCCAGGACGGCCTTGGTACGTCTGCCCATACATCATTCCAATCCAGACCAATTTGCGGGCCAATCTATTCACGTCCAGAAAGACTGTCACCAAAAAAGGAGGACGGACCTATGAACATGCAGAACAGAGGCTTCGGGACCTCTTTACCGATCCTCAGCGATGAAGAAATTGAAGCGCAGGTATTCCGCAAACTGGAAGCGGCACAAAAGGTGGAACGCGAACGCGCAAAAGAATGCGTTGTCCTCTTCCAATACCCTGACAATCGGACGGTGTTTCAGCGGTGGCGTGCATGGTGGCATGTGCGGCAGACCCGCGCAGTGACGAAGACTAAAAAGCAAGCGCCCGATGCTGGGGCCGAACCAGTATGGACCCAGAATCGGGCCACGATAAAATACCGCTGACCGCGAAAGGCGACCATCGAACATGACACTGCTTGAAATTCTACTTCTTGCCGGGGCAGGCTTTGCCGCAGGCCTTCTCAACGCCGTCGCCGGAGGCGGGACATTCCTGAGCCTGCCTGCGCTGATCTATGTTGGCGTTCCTCCCGTCAGCGCGAATGCCACGGCCACCCTCACGGCGCTGCCGGGCTATATCAGCAGCGCATGGGGCTTTCGGCACGATATGCAGCGCGAGGGGGCACTGTCGCTATGGGCCATTGCAGTTGTTGGCATGATCGGCTCCATTTTGGGCGCGCTTCTTTTGATCATTACACCGGGCGATACGTTTTTGTGGGTCGTTCCGTGGCTTTTACTCCTGGCAACCGTGCTGTTCGCCCTGGGTCCTTACCTGTTGCGCCAAATTCAGCAAGGTGGCGTTGGGAGCGCAGGCGTTGCGGCCTCTGTCGCGACCATCCTGGCAGTATCGATCTACGGCGGATACTTTAACGGGGGCCTTGGCATCATGCTGTTGGCGGCCTTCGGTTTCATCGGCTATGTCAATCTACACGGGATGAATGGTCTGAAGAATGTGCTGTCCGCTGTGGTCTCACTGGTATCGGCCGTGACCTTCATCGCCGCTGGACTGATCGCTTGGAAACCGGCGCTGGTGATGGCCGTCAGCGCGACCCTCGGCGGATATCTCGGCGCGAATGTCAGCCGCCGGATCGCCAGAACTGATCTGCTTCGCTACGCCATTACAGCTATTGGCCTGCTAATGGCAGCGGTGTTCTTTCTGCGGTGAATTGAAAAGTGACCTTTACCCGATTGATTTTATTCGCAGTAAAGTCCGCAGACCGGCCATTGGTATGGTCCTAAAACGGCTTGTATCACAGCTTCCGAAGATTCTTTCGGGAGCTATGTGTCTTCTGTTCACCTTCTCCACAAGCTCTCGCCATTTGATCTGCCCCAGATACTGAGGGGGCGGGCAGTCGACTGGCGCCTTTGGTATCTGGGTGGCAATTTCAGCCGATAGCTATTCCGCCGCTTGCAGGCGGCTGTCATCCGGTTTTGACTTGGCCGGTTTATCGCCGCTTTTGCTGGTGGTGGCAGTGGGTTGGCTGTCCAGCTGGCCCCATTGGATTTCGCTGGTTGGCAGTCTGCGGGCCTTCTTTTCCAGTTGCATGTCTTGTGCAACCTGGCCGGAACGCCCGCCAGTCAGACGCGCGAGCAGTCGTCCCAGCCAGCTCAGGTAGGTGGACAGCCAGACCCGGATCGATAGCAGGGAAGGGGTCACCACCAGGGTCAGCACCGTGGCAATGCCAAGGCCAAAGACCACAGCGGTTGCCAGCTGTTTCCACCACAGCGCGGTGGGACTGTTGATGGAATAGCCGCCGTCGATGAAATCGAGACTGATGCCAAACATCATCGGCGCCAGGCCGGCCATGGTGGTCACGGTGGTCAGCAGAACTGGACGGATCCGGGCCTCGGCGGTGCGAATGATCGCTTCGATCCGGGGCATGTGTTGGCTGAATTCTTGATAGGTATCAATCAGAACAATGTTGTTGTTCACCACAATCCCCGCCAGGGCCACGATGCCGGTACCGGTCATGATGATCGAAAAGGGCTGCTGCATCACCATCATGCCGATCAGCACGCCAGTGGTGGACAGCACCACCGCCAGCAGCACCAGAACGGCGTTGTAAAAGGAATTGAACTGCGCCAGCAGGATCACGAACATCAAGGCAAGCGCCCCGGCAAAGGCCTTGGACAGGAAGGCTCCGGACTCGGCCTGTTCGTCCTGATCGCCTGTCCATTCCCAGGTGACCCGGCGATCCAGCGGATCGGTGTCCAGCCATTCCGTAATCCTGGCGATGCGTTCGTTTGCGTTGACCAGCGTCAGCTTGGCACCTTCATCCAGGGCCGCTTGCAGGGCGTCGGTACTGTCGGCATCGACAAGTTCATAGAGGGTATAGTCGGTGCCATTGGCGGCGGTCACGATTTCGCCCTTGGCCTCCATCCCCTCGGGGATGGCCTTGATCAGCGCCAGTGTGATCAGCCCCGTATCGTCTGCGTTGGGGACCTGGACACTGCTCAGTCCCGGTTCCACATCCGCTTTCACGTCATAGTAGCGTTCCTGATCGACACGGTTGATCTGCGCCAGTTTCGGCACTGGTTTGCGGGTGATAAAGTTGGAGAGCGGGATAAGGCCGTCCTCGGTACGTACCTTCAGCGTATCCAGCGTTGACAACACCCGGTCTGCATCGGGCAGGCGGACGCGGATCTCGATCTCCTCGTCTGAACTGTCGACCCGCATGGAATCGAGCAAGATACCGCGCGTCACCAGCTGCACCATGGCCCCCACGGTGGCGACATCGGCGCCGTAGCGACCGGCTTTTTCCACGTCGACATCAATTTGCCAATCGATACCGGGCAGGGGCAGGCTGTCTTCCACCAGGGTCAGGCCGGGGGTTGCATCAAACTGCGTGCGCGCGGTCAGGGTAGAGGTGGTAAGGGCCTCCCAGCTGTCGCCGCGAATGCGCAGATGCAGCGGCTTCCCCGATCCGGGCCCCTGTTCCAGGGCGTTGATTTCAACAAAGAAGCCAGGGATCTTTGCCAGCTCTGTATTCAACTCGTCGATCACCGTATTGCCATCATACTTGGTGGCGGTGACCTCGCGGGTGAGCAGCCCAAAGAACCAGGTTTCGCTCTGGGTTGGGCGATCTTCCCAGGGGGTGATTTCGAACTGTACCTGGCCGACGGTATCGGCCGGGGCCTGGTTGTTGCTTGGCCCGCCAGTGGCCAGCCCGCCTTCGCCTGCAAAGGAGAACACATTGATCACGGCGGGATGCGCCAAGATGGTCTGTTCGGCCCGCTGTACCATCAGATCCTGTTCCGTCAGGCTGAGGTTGCCGCGCGCCCGCACATAGGCGGTGGCCTGTTCGGGCTCGGATTCAACAAAGAATTCCACGCCGTAGTTGTTTTCGCTGAACTTTCCAAAGACAGTCATAATGCCAAAGGCAACAACTGCCAGCGTGATAACCGGCATCACCGGATTGCCGGCGATGAACTTGATCACATAGCCAAATGGCGTGTGGTGATAGCCCGCTTGAACACTGCGTTGCTTGCGGGTGATCTTGGTGGCGCCCAGGGTGATAGAGGCAGCAAAGGCAGAGGCGATGAAAACCACACCGCCAGCAGCCAGCCCCATCAGTGGCGGGGTGCCATCTGGCAGCAGATAGCTGGGGTTCAGCATCTGCATAGCGCCGGCAAACATGCCCCACAGGGTCGGCGGCACCAGCAGCGCCCGCAGCCACCACCATGGCGCAATCGCGCGCAGCCCGGCAGAACTGTGATCAAATATCCGGCTGATACGGCCCGACAACCCGCCCATGACCGGCAGGTAGATCAATGCGACCACCAGCGAGGCCGACAGAACAAAGATCAGGGTGACCGGCAGCATGCCCATGAACTGCCCAGGCACACCGGGCCAGAACAGCATCGGCAAAAAGGCGCAAAGCGTGGTCGCCGTCGAGGATACGATCGGCCAGAACATGCGCTGCGCCGCCTCAACATAGGCATGCATCGGGCCGGTGCCTTCGCTGATGCGTTTGTCGGCATATTCCACCACCACGATGGCGCCATCCACCAGCATCCCCACCGCCAGGATCAGGCCAAACATCACGATGTTAGAGATCGAGACCCCCATCACGGCCAGGAAGGCAAAGCACAACAGGAAGGATGTCGGGATGGCAAAGCCCACCAACAGCGCCGCCCGGCTGCCAAGCGAGCCCAGTACCACGATCATCACCAGCGCCACGGCGGTCAGGACTGACCCTTCCAGCTGGCTCACCATCGATCCGACAACCCGGCTCTGGTCGTTTGAGGTGCCAAGGGTCACCGCCGCCTGCAGTTCGGGGGGCCATTTGGTCTTGGCCTTTGCCAAGGTTTGCTTGACCAGATCAACGGTGTCGATCAGGTTGAAACCCTTGCGCTTTACCACCTGCAAGGCAACCGTATCATGGCCATCAAACCGGGCGGTTCCGGCGCGGTCTTCAAAGGTGAAATTGATCTGGGCCAGTTCCCCCAGGGTAACGATGCGATCGCCATTGGTTTTCACCGGCAGCCCGTAGATGTCCTGCACATCATCAAACGAAGAGGGGATCTTGACCGAGAAGGTGCCCTGTTCGGTTTCCACCTCGCCAGCGGCAATCAACTGGTTGTTGTTCTGCACCACGTTGATCAGCTCTACCGCGGTGATGTTGTAGGATTCCAGCCGCAGCGGGTCGATCACCACCTCGACCATCTCATCGCGGTTGCCGGCGATACCAGCCTCCAGCACCGCATCCAGGGCTTCGATCTCATCCTGCAGATCTTTGGCGATCCGCGCCATGGTGCGTTCCGGGACATCACCGGTCAGGTTGACGATGACGATGGGGAATTCAGAGAAGTTGATTTCGTTCAACGAATAGGTTTCGGCCCCATCGGGGAATTCGGCCTCGGCGCGGGTCATGGCGTCGCGCACATCCGCCATCACGGCGGTCTTGTCCCAGCCAAAGTCGAATTCCAGCGCCACGCCGGCATAGCCTTCGGCGGCGGTTGCGCTCATCTTGTCGAGCCCGTCCAGATCGGCCAGCTCTGTTTCCATCACCTTCACCAGCAGGCTCTCGGCGTCTTCGGCGGAAATGCCGGGAAACGACACCGAGATGAACAGCGCCGGGATTTCGATATCCGGCTCGCCCTCTTTGGGCAGGCTGGAATAGGCAAAGCCGCCGACCAGAATGGAGATCAGAATGAAGGCTATGACCATGCGGGCCCTGTCAGCGGCCCAGGAGACGACGCCGATCATTGGTCTGCCTCAATATAGCTGGGGGCGACAGCGACACCCGAGATGACATAGTCCTGCCCGGTGATGATGACATCTGCGGTTTCGGGCAGGCCGGCCACCCAGACGCCATCGGCCTCATCGCGCAGCAGCCTGACGGGGGCAAAGCCAACGGTTTGGTCCGGGCGCACAATACGCAGACCCAGCTGACCATCCTTGTTCAGGGTCAGCGCAGATTGCGGCAGTTTATGCGCGCTAGATCCCTGGGCGGAAATGGCAATATTGGCGGTCTGGCCGTCGCGGATGGCCAGATCAGGATTGGCGACCGAGATTTCCACTTCAAAGGTGCGGGTCGCCGGATCGGCCGAGCGGCTGACAAAGGTGACCTTGCCCTGGACCTGTGCACCGGTGGCCAGTTCGGCCTGGGCCGACGCGCCAAGGATTACCCGGTTGACCTGGGTTTCGGGGACAAAGCCAACAACCTTGATGGTGTCAAGCTGGATCACGGTGGCGCAATGATCGCCTGGCAGCACCAGGCTGCCCAATTCAGCCGTGTCGCTTTCCAGCAGGCCATCAAAGGGCGCCAGAATGGTCAGCCGTTCGATTTCCTTACGCGCGGTGGCAACTGCGGCAATGGCCGATTCAATTCCTGCACGGGCGGTTTCCAGCCCGCCCCTGGCGCTGGCTACCCCGGCAACCGCGGCGCGTTCCGCCGCGCGCGAGGCGGCAAGCTTGGTCTCTGAGGTATAGCCCCCCGCCGAGAGTTTCTCGGAGGCGGTAAGGTTGATCTTGGCTTCGTTCAGCTTGGCATTCGCCTCGTCCAGGCGGGCCTCGGATACGGGCATATTGGCCCGCGCTTCGCTCAGTCGGGCCTGCGCCTCAAGTAGCGCGGCGGGCCGGGTACCGGGGTCCAGCTTGCACAGCACATCGCCCTTGGCGACCTGCACGCCTTTGCGCAGGGGTTCAGAAATCACGGTCGAAGAGGTCTCTGCCCGCAGTTCCACCTGACGGACCGCCTGGGTCATGCCGCGCAGGATTACTGCGCTGTCAAAGACCTGCGCCTTGCTGTGCAGCGCCACCACGCCAATTCGATTTTCACCTGAAATTTCACTGGGTGCTGCCTCTGCCTGTGTCGCCTGTTCGGGGGGCATCGCGGCAGACTCTAGCGGTGCCTGCGCCGCCTCTCCGCGCGAAAAGGCAAGCAGGGTGTCGCGCTGGATGACAAGATAATAAAGTCCAAGTGACACCAGAATCGCAGTTATCAGGGGGATCAATTTCATCTCAGGCCTTTCAAATGGATTTAGTTTAGCAAAGCGCTGGTGCAGAAAACACCAGAGATCCCGCCAGATCTGCTGTGACTTGATAATGGGCATCTAGGTATTGTCCACACTAAACGGAACAGTTCAGATCACATTTATTGCCAAAATGTGCCGGTTTGCACCAATTCCCCCCGTAATCGGGCACTTGGCTTGGTGCTACAGGCAGGATATGAGGGGCAAAAGAGATTTTGCGTCTGGTCCAAGTTTGGGGGGCAGGTGCGCACTTCAGGGGCAAATACCATGAGCGACACTGACAGCTTTATTGATGAGGTTACGGAAGAGGTACGCCGCGACCGCCTGTTCGTGATGCTGAAGCGCTATGGCTGGATCGGTGGCTTGGCGGTGGCGCTGATCGTCGGCGGCGCGGCCTACCGTGAATATTCCAAGGCGCAGGAACAGGCGGCCGCGCAGGCGCTGGGGGATGGCATGATTGCCGCCCTTTCTGCCGATGACGATGCCGCCGCCCGTGCGACGGCTTTGTCTGGGCTGTCTGCGGAAACGCCGGGCGGTGCTGCGATTCTGGCGATGCTGCAGGCCGGTGCCCTGGCCGAGGCCGATCAGCTAGATGCGGCGGTGGCCCGTCTTCAGGCGGTGGCGGTCAATGCGGATCTGCCGCTGATCTACCGTCATGTCGCTAGCTTCAAGGCGCTTGGGCTGCAACACGACAGCCTGGAAATTTCCGAGCGGCGCATGCAGTTTGAAGCCCTGGCCCAGCCTGGCGCACCGCTTGCGTTGCTGGCGACAGAACAGCTGGCGCTGCTGGATATCGAAGAGGGCAACGCCGAAGCAGCACTTGCGCGGCTGAAAGGCATTGTCGAGGACGCAGGTGTCACTGCAGACTTGAAAGAGCGGGCGTCGCAAGTGATTGTGGCTCTGGGTGGGGTGCTGGACACAGGCGCAGCATCTGAAGGTTAACGAAAACCGCAGGGATAATCCTGTGGAAACAAACAACGGGTACGGGGCAGGGTCATGATGGCAGCTAACTCCTTTTCTTTGGTCCGGGTCTTGCTGTGCAGCAGCGCCCTGGCGCTTGGGCTGACAGCCTGCACCGAGCCAGAGGTGATCTTGCCTGGCAAGCGCGAAGCGATCCGGCCCGAGCTTGACGCAGATGTGGTCAATCAGTCGGTGGCGATTTCACTGCCGCGCCAGGTTGCAAATACCACCTGGGCGCAGGGGCATGGCAATCCAGAATACCGCACCACGAACCCAGCCCTGGCGGCCGCGCCGCGGCTGGCCTGGTCTGCGCCGATTGGCGCAGGTGATTCCCGCAAACAGCGCATCACCACCCGCCCGGTTGTCGCGGCGGGACGCATCTACACCATGGACAGCGCCGCGCGGGTTTCTGCCGTGTCGCCGGCGGGGCAGGTGCTCTGGGCCAGCGATCTGTTGCCCGCACGGGATTCAGAAGGCCAGGCCACCGGTGGCGGTATGGCCTATGCCGACGGGGTACTTTATATTTCTTCCGGCTATGGGCTGTTGACGGCTCTGGATGCTGCAAGTGGCAAACAGATCTGGCGGCAGGAACTGGACGCGACCGGCTCGGGTGAGCCCAGGGTGCGCGATGGTCTGGTTTATCTGGTGGCCGGGGATGATACCGGCTGGGCAGTCCATGCCAAGGATGGCCGCATTGCATGGCAGGTCGAAGGCGCGCCAAGCCCGTCGAATGTGCTGGGTGCCCCGGCGCCTGTGCTGACCAAGGATCTGGTGATCTTTGCCTTTGGCTCTGGTGATCTGGTGGCGACCTTCCGCCGTGGCGGGTTGCGCCGTTGGAGCGCCTCTGTCGCCGGACAGCGCACCGGGTCTACCCTGGCGCGGATCAGCGATGTTACCGGATCCCCGGTTCTGGTGGGGCAGCGCGCCTATGTGGGCAACCATTCTGGCCGTACCGTGGCCTTTGACACGGCCAACGGTGACCGGATCTGGACTGCACAGCAGGGCGCGATCGGCCCGGTTTGGCCTGTGGGCGATAGCCTGTTCCAGATCAGCGACCGCAACCAGCTGCTGCGACTGAACGCTGACAGTGGTGAAACTCTCTGGGCGGTTGACCTGCCGGGCTATCTGAAAGACAAACCCGGCAAGCGCAGCGAAATCGTCGCCCACTATGGGCCAGTGCTGGCAGGTGGGCAGATTGTTGTCGCGTCGAATGACGGATTGCTGCGGTTCTTTGATCCGCGCGATGGTAGCCAGATCCGAAGCATCGAAGTGCCTGGTGGCGCCACCGCTGCGCCGGTCGTCGTGGGCAATACTCTTTACGTGGTGACGAGCAAGGGGAACCTGCTCGCCTATCGCTAATGCGCAATCGGCTCTGGCCGTGGCCGCATAGATGCGCTATGGGGCGCGTCTCAAACGCTGAAAGTTGGGTCCGATGTCTTTTACCCTCGCTATTGTGGGCCGTCCAAATGTGGGCAAGTCCACCCTGTTCAATCGCCTTGTAGGCAAAAAGCTGGCGCTGGTTGATGACCAGCCCGGTGTAACGCGCGATCTGCGCGAAGGCGAAGCCCGTCTGGGGGACCTGCGCTTTACCGTGATTGATACCGCAGGTCTGGAAGATGTCACCGACAATTCCCTCGAAGGGCGCATGCGGCGCCTGACCGAGCGGGCGGTCGATATGGCGGATATCTGCCTCTTCATGATTGACGCCCGCACCGGGGTCACCCCGGTGGACGAGATGTTCGCCGAAATCCTGCGCCGCAAATCAGCCCATGTGATCCTGGCCGCCAACAAGGCCGAAGGCAATGCCGCCGAGGCTGGCGTGATCGAAGCCTATGGCCTTGGCCTCGGGGAACCTCTGCGCCTGTCCGGCGAACACGGCGAAGGCATGACCGATCTCTATGCGGAGCTGGTGCCCCTGGCGGACCAATTCGAGGCGGATGCGGTGGATCATTCGCCCGTTGTTGATCTCGATATCGAAGAAGACGCAGACTGGGACGCGGAAACCGCCCCGCCAGTGCCGGTGCCAACGCGGGAAAAACCGCTGCAGGTGGCAGTGGTTGGCCGACCAAATGCCGGGAAATCAACGCTGATCAACAAGATCCTGGGAGAGGACCGCCTGCTGACCGGACCCGAGGCCGGCATCACCCGCGATGCCATTTCGCTGCAGATTGACTGGGGCGGCACGCCAATGCGTATCTTTGATACTGCAGGCATGCGCAAAAAGGCCAAGGTGCAGGAAAAGCTGGAAAAGCTATCTGTCTCTGACGGGCTGCGTGCGGTCAAGTTTGCCGAGGTGGTGGTGATCCTGCTGGATGCCGAAATCCCGTTTGAGCAGCAGGACCTGCGGATCGCAGATCTGGCCGAACGCGAAGGCCGCGCCGTGGTTGTTGCGGTCAACAAATGGGATGTAGAGGGCAACAAGCAAGAAAAGCTCGCCGCCCTCAAGGAAAGCTTTGCCCGGCTGCTGCCGCAGCTGCGCGGTGCGCCGCTGGTGACGGTTTCGGCCAAGACCGGCAAGGGGCTGGACCGTCTGCACGCGGCTGTGATGCGGGCGCATGATGTCTGGAACCGGCGTATTCCCACCGCAGCGCTGAACCGCTGGCTGACCGGGATGTTGGAACAGCACCCGCCGCCTGCGCCGCAGGGCAAGCGTATCAAGCTGCGGTACATAACCCAGGCCAAGACCCGGCCACCGGGCTTTGTGGTGATGTGTTCGCATCCCGACAAGATCCCTGCGAGCTATACCCGCTATCTGGTCAATGGGTTGCGGCAGGATTTTGACATGCCGGGCACGCCAATCCGTCTGACCATGCGTGGCCAGAACGATCAGAACCCCTTTAAGGGGCGCAAAAAGGCACCGCCCTCCAAGCTGCGCAAACATATTTCCGGACGCCGCGTCTGACCCTGCGCGCACAGGGCCAGTAACGCGCCTGTATTTGTAATTTGAAAAAGTCCCCCGGACCCTTGTTGGGTGCGGGGGGTTTTTGTTTTCTGGCACAGGACCGGGCTGGACGTGGGCTCTCCCCAAAGTTGATTGAATTAATCTTTTGCTTTGCTAGGTTAACTATTGATGCCGAGCATCGCCGGGCCAGCCCCGGGCGGTATGACGGGCAGGGGCGTCGATACGACTGTTTTGAAATTTCTTCGCCTGCATTTTTTATCCAGGCGTTACAATGAATATTTATGAGGGCCGCATGGATCTGAGAACCTATACCCGGCGCTATGCCCAGTCAGACAACCGATGGGCGCTCTGCAATTTTCTGGGCACCTTTGCGGTTTATTTTGCCGCGTTATTCCTGGCGATCCGCTTTGCATCCACCTGGTATGTGCTGCTGCCTGCCGGGGTGGTCTTTGCTTTTGCCGCGGTGCGGCTCTATGTGCTGCAGCATGACACCGGTCACCATTCCCTGTTTGAAACCCGGCGCCAGAATGAATTGGCGGGCCATCTGTTGTCGCCCTTCACCTTTGCGCCCTTTGAGGTGATGAAGCAGAATCACAACCTGCATCATGCCAATATCGGCAATCTGGAACACCGCGAGACCGGTGAGATCCATACCATGACCCTGGCAGAATGGCAGCGGGCGGGCGTCTGGCAGCGGCTGTGCTATCGGCTCTATCGCAATCCCGTGGTGTTGGTGCCACTGGGGGCCGCTTTCACCTATTTCATTCGCTATCGCTGGCCCAAGAACAGCGGCCAGTTTGGCGCCCTTGGTGTGATCCTGCACAATATCGTCATCGGGCTGCTGCTTGTCCTGTTGTACCAGCTGGCGGGCAAGCAGGGGGTGGTGATCTGGTTTGGCTTTTCCTTTCTTGGTGGCATGATCGGAGTGTTTCTGGTCTATCTGCAACATAATTTCGAAGACACATACTGGGATCGACGGCCAGATCTGAACCCGGCAGAGGCGGCCTTGCAGGGCTCTTCCTGTTTGGATTTTGGTTGGTTCTTCGACTTCGCCGTGGCCAATATCACGCTGCATGACATTCACCATTTCAACGCCCGCATCCCCTGCTATCGCTTGCGGGAATGCCACTACGGGCTGCCTGCGGAATATGCGCTGCGGCGGATCAAGTTTGGCGAGGCGCTGCATGCGCTGTCGCTCAAGCTCTGGGATGAAGAGAGCAAACGGTTGGTTCCTTTTCCAGCGTGATCAACCGGCGAACAGATCGTCCAGCGGGGCGGGGAAGGCTAATTTTCAATGAGGAGTACCGCAACGATGCGCGATGTGACTAATTTGTCCGGGGTTGGCCCGGCTTTGGCGAAGACCTTGCAGGACCATGGGCTGGCCTCAATCGACGCGGTGTTGTCAGCCCCTCTGGCAAGCCTGACAGCCGTTCCCGGCATTGGAGCAGCCCGTGCGGCGCGATTGAAACAGGCGGCTGAGGTGCATTCGGCAGCCGATAGCCTGGTGCAGCCCGGCGCCGGGGGAAAGGTGGCAAAACCGGCAGCGAGGGCGGAAACACCGGCCAAGGCACCGCAACCGTCAAGCGACGAAGATCTAGGCGCAGCCCTTGCAGCAGCCGAAGCGGGGCGCGTTGCAGCCGAGCAAAAGGCTGCCAAGGCCAAGGCAAAGGCAAAGAAGGCTGCGCGCAAGGCCGAAAGCCTGATGGCGGAGTTTGCTGAGGCCAAGGAAAAGGCCCGTGCCAAGGCGAAAAAAGTGAAGGCCGACGCGCGCCGCGCAATCGAGCAAGAGAAAGCCAATGCCAAGGCTGCCCTGGCCGAGCTGGAGCGCAAGGCGAAGGACAAACCCAACGAAAAGGACAATAAATCCAAATCCGGGTCCAAATCGGCAAGCAAAAAGAAATCAAAGAAATAGCGCCCTGATGCAGGGCCGCCGCGCCAGCGCCTGCTTGGCAGTTTTTCCAGATTTCAACCGGACCACCCCCCCTTTGCATAGGGGGGAAAGGCAAAGCCGAGGGCCATTTCGGGGCCCTCGGCTTTGATATTTTATCCAGGTGGGGTGCGTTTCCACCACAGCATCAGCGCGCCTGGTTCAAACCAGATCGCCCTCGGCGGTGAGGGTCAGTTTGTTTCGCAGATATGGGGCCAGCACCTCTGGCAGGATGACAGAGCCATCCGCTTGTTGGCCGTTTTCCAGCACGGCAATCAGGCAGCGCCCCACCGCCAGACCAGAACCATTGAGGCTATGCACGAACTCTGGCTTGCCACCATCCGCCGGACGGAACCGCGCGTTCATGCGGCGCGCCTGAAAGGCCCCGGTGGTGGAGACCGAGGAGATCTCGCGGTAGGTATCCTGTCCGGGCAGCCAGGCTTCGATGTCATAAGTGCGCCGCGCACCAAAGCCCATGTCACCAGTGCAGAGCACCACTGTGCGATAGGGCACGCCCAGTTTTTCCAGCAGGCCTTCGGCGCAACGCAGCATGCGCTTTTGCTCGGCGTCCGATTCCTCTGGGTGGGTGATCGAAACCATCTCGACCTTTTCAAACTGGTGCTGGCGCAGCATGCCGGATGTGTCACGGCCCGCCGAACCCGCTTCGGAGCGGAAGCACTGGGTATGGGCGGTCATGCGGATTGGCAGGTCGCTGGCCTCCAGAACGTCACCAGCCACCGAATAGGTCAGCGTGACCTCGGAGGTTGGCACCAGCCACCAGCCATTGGTGGTTTGATAGCTGTCATCGCCAAACTTGGGCAGCTTATCGGTGCCATACATTGCTTCATCGCGCACCAGCACCGGGGTCTGCACCTCGGTCAGGCCATTTTCGTCCACATGGGTATCGACCATGAACTGAGCCAGGGCACGATGAATGCGGGCAACGCCGCCTTTAAGGAAAACAAAGCGCGCGCCAGAGGTCTTGGCGGCTGTTTCAAAATCCATCGCGCCGACAACGCCTTTGATTTCAAAATGTTCCTTGGGGGTGAAATCCAATTCCCGCGGGGTGCCCCAGCGGTTCACTTCGACATTGTCATCTTCATCAGCGCCATCAGGCACATCATCGGCGGGCAGATTGGCAATCCGGGCCAGCATGTCTGTCTGCTTGGCCACCAGCTCTTTGGCTTCGGCCTGCAGGGCGGCAACCATGGCCTTTTTCTCGGCGACTTCGGCGCGCAGGCGTTCAAAGGTTTCAGTGTCGCCCTTGGCCTTGGCGGCACCGATTTCCTTTGCCGCCTTGTTCTGTGCCGCCTGGGCCTCTTCGGCAGCCTGGATCTTGGCGCGGCGCGCCTCGTCCAGTTCCAGGATCTGGGAGGACACACCGGCATCGCCACGCCGCGCCAAAGCGGCGTCAAAAGCGGATGGATTCTCGCGAATTGCACGGATGTCATGCATGGTGTCGGCTCCTCGACGGTTTTTTGAATCAATAGCCAACCTATGCCGTAGGTGGTGCCAAAGAGGAAGAGCCCAGGGCCAGAGCGGCGGGTAAAAGGCAGGAATTGTTGTCGCAAGTCCCAAAAACGCGGGTTCTGTCCAGTCCCGGCTTTGCCGCTGCCTTGCATTGCAGGGGGCGAGCGCATAGGTTCGCGCCAAATTAACAGCCAGCCCGATAGGGGCGCTGAATAGACAAAAGGAAAACCCCCCTTGGATATGAACCAGATTGGCCAGTTCCTCCCGCTTATTCTGATCTTTGCGATCATGTATTTCCTGCTGATCCGTCCGCAGCAGAAAAAGATGAAAGAGCACCAGACCATGGTGTCTAATGTGCGTCGTGGTGATCAGGTGGTCACCCAGGGTGGCCTGATTGGCAAGATTGCCAAGGTCAAGGACGACAACGAAGTCGAAGTTGAACTGGCCGAAGGCGTCAAGGTACGGGTGGTGAAATCCACCATTGCCCAGGTTCTGACCAAGACCGAGCCGGCAGCTTAATAAGCCCCCTTTAACAAACTGAAAAGGCAGGGCAATGCTTCAAATTGATCTCTGGAAAAGGGTTCTCATCTGGCTGGTCTGTGTGACCGGCCTTTTGCTTGCCCTGCCAAATGGGTTTTATACCCGCGTCGAGCAGTCAAACGATGCTGCAGCAGAAATTATCGCCAAAGGTGACAGCCCCGAACGGCAAGAGGTCGTGGCGCAATGGCCATCTTACCTTCCGTCATCCTTGGTGAACCTTGGCCTCGATCTGCGCGGTGGCGCGCATCTGCTGGCCGAAGTCAAAGTGGCGGATGTCTATGCCGCGCGTATGGATGCGCTCTGGCCTGAAGTGCGCGATGCGCTGCGCCCCGAGCGCGACACGGTTGGCAGCTTTCGCCGCCAGCAAGCACCGGACGGGCAGATTCGCCTGAAGATCTCTAAACCCGACGGCATGAGCCGGGCGCTGCAGATCCTGCGTGGCCTAGCTAACCCGATCACCACGCTGACCGGGGCCGGGGCCTCCGATATCACTGTCTCGGGAAGCGGCGACCTGATCACCGTGGAACTGT
Organism: Pseudophaeobacter sp.; assembly: GCF_048267565.1. NCBI lineage: Bacteria > Pseudomonadati > Pseudomonadota > Alphaproteobacteria > Rhodobacterales > Roseobacteraceae > Pseudophaeobacter > Pseudophaeobacter sp. The sequence goes on from NZ_JBLWXG010000001.1 coordinate 232,798, forward strand.
CGGAAGCAGAGCGCCTGGCATCCGATGATCGTACCGTGCGCCAGTCGCTGGAAATCGTGCGTCGCCGGATCGACGAGGTCGGCACTCGTGAACCCACCATTCAGCGTCAAGGTGCAGATCGGATCCTGATCCAGGTGCCCGGCATTGGATCGGCCTCTGAGCTGAAGGCGATTATCGGCACCACTGCGCAGCTGACCTTTAACCCGGTTGTCGGTCGCGGATCTGACGCGGATGCGGCGGCGGGTGTAGGCAATAAGGTGATCCCGTCACTGGATGAACCAGGCACCTATTACACGGTCGAAGCAGCACCTGTGGTCACCGGCGAACAGCTTGTCGACGCACAGCCTGCCTTTGACCAGAACGGTCGCCCGGCGGTGAATTTCCGGTTCAACACCTCTGGTGCGCGCAAGTTTGGTGATTACACGGCAGAAAACATCGGCTCTCCCTTTGCGATTGTACTGGATGACGAGGTGGTCTCGGCCCCGGTGATCCAGTCGCATATCCCAGGTGGGTCCGGCATCATCACCGGCAATTTCACCATCGAGGAAAGCACCCATCTGGCCATCCTGCTGCGCGCAGGTGCCCTGCCTGCGGGGCTGGAATTCCTGGAAGAGCGTACCATCGGCCCAGAACTTGGCCAGGACAGCATTGATGCCGGCAAGGTTGCGACGATCGTCGCCTTTATCGGCGTTCTGGTCTTCATGGCGCTGAGCTATGGACTGTTTGGCATCTTTGCCAATGTGGCATTGGTGCTGAACGTGGCGCTGATCTTTGGCTTCCTTAGTCTGATTGGCGCTACGCTGACACTGCCGGGGATCGCCGGGATCGTGTTGACGGTTGGTATGGCGGTGGACGCCAATGTGCTGATCTTTGAACGGATCCGCGAAGAGCTGAAGGCAGGTCGTGGCCCGGCCCGCGCCATTGACGAAGGCTACTCCAAGGCGCTGAGCGCTATTCTGGACGCCAATGTCACCACATTCATCACCGCCGTGATCCTGTTCGCCATGGGCTCTGGTCCGGTGCGCGGCTTTGCGATCACGCTGGGACTGGGCATTTTGACCTCGGTCTTTACCGCGATCTTTGTGACCCGGTTGATGATTGTGATGTGGTTTGAACGTCGTCGTCCCAAACAGATTGAGGTGTAATCATGCGGTTGAAACTTGTACCCGAGGGAACCTCATTCGATTTCTTCAGTAAGTGGAAGATCTGGCTGGGTATTTCTGCCCTTATGATGCTTGTCGGGCTGGCGTCCTTTGGCCTGCAGGGGCTGAACTTTGGCATCGATTTTCGCGGTGGCACCACAGTGCGAAGCGAAAGCAGCACGGCAATTGATGTAGGCCAATACCGCGATGCCATTGCGCCGCTGGAACTGGGCGATGTCTCGATCACAGAGGTGTTTGACCCGACCTTCGAGGAAGACCAGCACGTTGCCATGATCCGCATTCAGGCCCAGGCCGATGGTGAGGCAATTTCAGGCGAGGTGATCCAGTCGCTGCAAGCGGCGCTGGATGCGGTGGCGCCGGGCATCAAATTTGTTTCGGTCGAATCTGTCGGCCCCAAGGTTTCCGGCGAGCTGGTGCAAACTGCCGTCTTGGCGGTGGTGCTGGCGATTGGCGCGGTTCTGATCTACATCTGGCTGCGCTTTGAATGGCAGTTTGCCCTGGGCGCGGTTGTGGCCCTGGTGCATGACGTGGTGCTGACCATTGGGGTGTTTTCCGAATTGCAGATCAAATTCGACCTCGCAATCATCGCCGCCCTGCTGACCATCGTGGGCTACTCGCTCAACGATACGGTTGTGGTGTTTGACCGGGTGCGTGAAAACCTGCGCCGCTACAAAAAGAAGGATCTGGCCGAGGTTCTGAACCTGTCGATCAATGAAACCCTTAGCCGGACGGTGATGACCTCGGTCACCACCCTGCTGGCGCTCATCTCGCTCTATGTGCTGGGGGGGGATGTGATTCGCGGCTTTGTTTTTGCGATGATCTGGGGTGTCATCGTCGGCACCTATTCGTCGATCTTTGTGGCCTCGACCATTTTGCTGTGGCTGGGCGTCAAACGCGACTGGAGCAAGCCAAGCAATACCGCAGGCAACCAGTTTGCCAATGTCGATGCCTAGGGCCCCAGGCCAGCGTTTCGAGTAACCAGGATGAAGCCGCGGATCTGTTCCGCGGCTTTTTACGTTTTGGTGGGTCGCATAGGTCACATCGTCGCGTCAAAAAACAGCCAAGACAGGCTCGCCTCGATTGGCTGTTTGGTGATAGGCATGGCATTGATTGCTCCGTGCTAGGGGCCTGCGAAATGCGCCGCCTGCGGGCCGCCGAATGAAAGGGGTTTCCATGCAGCTGAATGAAGTGACCTTTAGCGAAGCGAGACCGATTGATGGCTATGGTCCTGGTTTTTTCCGCGTCGGCGGAGAAGTGCATGAAGGCGCGCTGCTGGTCACCGCCACCTCGCTTGCCCCCTGGGCTGGCTATGAGGATGACGCGGGCTTGCTGGCCCTTGAGGGGCAGGTGGATGTGTTGCTGGTCGGCACCGGCGCCGAGATCGCCCATATCCCCGCCGCGCTGCGTAGCGCGCTGGAAGGCGTGGGCGTCGGGGTCGAGGTGATGAACTCTCCTGCAGCCTGCCGGACCTATAATGTCCTGCTGTCAGAGGGCCGACGGATTGCGCTTGCCGTTCTGCCTGTCTAACTGGCCTGTATCACAGGTCCATGGCACTGGATCGTTTGAATTGATCTGGCGCAAGGTGCGCGATGGTGGTTTGTGACTTTTGTGCCCCCAAACAATAGGGTAAGCCTGTATTCATGACATTGAATGTATCAGATCTGTGCATTGCCCGTGGCGGCCTGCCGGTGCTGGAAGGGGTGAGTTTCATACTGCGCCCCGGTGGGGCGTTGATCCTGCGTGGCCCCAATGGAATTGGCAAGACAACCCTGCTACGCAGTATCGCCGGGTTGCAGCCACCGCTGGGGGGCGAGGTGCGCGGTGGCGAAGACCGGATCGCCTATTCGGCCCATTCCGATGGTCTGAAGTCCGCCTTGACGGTGACAGAGAACCTGCAGTTCTGGGCCAGTGTTTTTGGCACCCGCTCTATCGAGGCGGCGCTTGCGGCCTATGATTTGACGGCGCTGCATGACCGTCCTGCCGGGACGCTGTCTGCCGGGCAGAAACGCCGTCTGGGCCTGTCGCGGATGCTGGTGACCGGGCGGCCAATCTGGGTGATGGATGAACCCACGGTAAGCCTGGACCAGGCTTCGGTGGCGCTGTTTGCGGCGGCCGTGCAGGCGCATTTGGCCAGCGGCGGGTTGGCGCTGATTGCTACCCATATCGACCTTGGGCTTGCGGCAGATGTTCTGGATCTTGGGCCGTATCGGGCCAAGCCGCTGGCGCTGGATGATTTCGACGGGGCCTTCCTATGATGGCGCTGTTGATACGGGATCTGCGCCTGGCGGTGCGGGCGGGCGGCGGCTTTGGGCTGGGGCTGGCCTTTTTCCTGATCGTCACCGTATTGGTGCCCTTTGCAGTGGGGCCGCAATCGGATCTTTTGGCGCGGATTGCGCCGGGCGTGTTGTGGCTGGGGGCGCTGTTGTCCTGCCTGTTGTCGCTCGACCGTCTGCTGGCGCTGGACTGGGAAGATGGGTCTCTCGATCTGCTGGCCACCGCGCCGCTGCCGCTGGAAGCGGTTATCAGCATCAAGGCGCTGGCCCATTGGATCACCACCGGATTGCCGCTGGTTTTGGCCGCACCACTGCTGGGGGTCTTGCTGAACCTGCCGCTGGACGGGTATCGCTGGCTGGTGGTCTCGCTTTTGTTGGGGACGCCGGCGCTGTCGGTGATTGGGACCTTTGGCGCGGCGTTGACAGTGGGGCTGAAGCGCGGCGGGCTGCTGCTGTCGCTCTTGGTGATGCCGCTCTATGTGCCGACGCTGATCTTTGGCGCCGAGGCTGCCCGGCGCGGTGCCATGGGCATGGGGGTCGAGACGCCTTTGCTGATGCTTGCGGGGATTTCCGCCGGGGTTATTGCCCTGATGCCCTTTGCCAGTGCTGCAGTTTTGCGTATCAATCTGCGCTAGCGATTTCACGAAACACACTGACCAAACGAAAGAGCCAATATGTCGATCTGGGAATATGCCAATCCGCGAAAATTCCTGCAAAGCTCAGAACGGGTGATGCCGGTGCTTTGGCTTAGCTCGGGGGTGTTGATCTCGGTCGGGCTGATCTGGGGGTTCTTTTTCACCCCGGATGACTATCGTCAGGGGTCAACGGTCAAGATCATCTTTTTGCATGTGCCCGCCGCCCTGATGGCGATCAATGCCTGGTTCATGATGTTGGTGGCCTCGCTGATCTGGGTCGTGCGCCGCCATCACGTCAGTGCGCTGGCTGCCAAGGCCGCTGCCCCTGTGGGCATTGTGATGACATTGATCGCGCTGGCCACCGGGGCTATCTGGGGTCAACCGATGTGGGGCACCTGGTGGGCCTGGGATCCACGGCTGACCTCTTTCCTGGTGCTGTTTTTGTTTTACCTCGGCTATATCGCCCTGTGGGAAGCGATTGATAACCCCGATACGGCAGCCGATCTGACAGCAATTCTGTGCCTTGTGGGCACGGTCTTTGCGGTGCTCAGCCGCTATGCGGTGAATTTCTGGAACCAAGGTCTGCATCAGGGGGCGTCGCTGTCGCTGGATGAAAAAGAGAACGTCGCGGATGCCTTTTCCAACCCGCTCTATGTCTGCATGGCGGGGTTTGCTCTGTTCTTTCTTGCGCTGGTGTTTTACCGCACCGGGACTGAAATTCGTGCCCGGCGCATCAAGGCGCTTTTGGCGCGGCAACGGCAGGAGGCCTGATCATGTGGCCTGATCTTGGAAAATATGGCGAGACAGTACTGTCGGCCTATGCGGCCTCACTTCTGTTGTTGGGGGTGCTGGTGGTCCTGACCCTGTGGCGCGGCAAGCGGGTGCGGCGCATCATGGAAGATCTGGAACAAAGGATGCGGCGCGATGGCTAAGGTTTCCCCTTTGATGGTTTTGCCAGTGGCGGTCTTTGCCAGCTTTGTTGGCTTGGCTGTGGTCGGCATGTACCGTGATGATCCCGATAGCCTGCCTTCGGCCCGCGAGGGGCAGCAGGCACCGCCCGTGGTGTTGACCCAATTTGCCGACAAGCCGCTGTTCGACGACGCAACCCTGCGCGATGGAGAGGTTAAGCTGGTCAACTACTGGGCCAGCTGGTGCGCCCCTTGCCGGGTGGAACATCCCAGTCTGACTGCTTTGGCTGAGTCCGGGATCAAGATCTACGGGGTCAACTACAAGGACCAGCTGCAAAACGCTGAAGGTTTCCTGCAAGAGCTGGGGAACCCCTATGCCGCGATCGGACGCGATGAACAGGGGCGCATGGCGCTGGATTGGGGGGTCTACGGCGTGCCGGAAACCTATGTAGTGGATGGCGAGGGCAAGATCATCCTGCGCTTTGCGGGCCCTGTGACCCAGCGGGTTATCGAAAGCACCCTCGGCCCTGCGATCGAAAAAGCCCGCGGCCAGTAGCGGCAATCGTCACGATTGATTGTCCTGTTGGTGGCAAAGCTTTGGTTCCCTGCGAAACGGCGGCGTCAGGCAAAGATCGACAGGTCGAGCGTCAACCCGGTGCCGAGCCAGATGCCATGGTCGCGGTGATCAGCAAGTTCCTGGCCTGTTTCGGGATGGGCAAAAACGATCAATCCCTGGCGGTTCAGGGCTAGCCAGGGCAGCAGTTGGGAAAATTGCGCAGGTGTTGCGCCCATTTGACAAGACCCCATCGGGTGAGGCCCTACGGGGCGTTCATGCAGATGCCCCATTTTGACGCCAAACAGTTCGGCAGCTTTGGTACACAGGGCTTTGGCTATTTCTAAGCTCTCGGCCTCGAAATAGACATGGGCATGATAGCCCCGGATGGTTTCTATCTGTTTCATTGTCTTACCCTGCCGGATCAGGATGCTGTCGGCAATTGCGCAGCGATCCACAGGGGCTGTGCAGCGGTCACAGGCGGTAGCCGCCGGATACGGTAAGGATTTCTCCGGTGATTGCGCGGGCGGCATCTGAGGCGAGGAAAGTGACTGCGGCCGCGATGTCGCTGGGGGTCGCCAGTTGGCCAAGCGCTGTTTCATCGGTAAAGCGGCGGGTCAATTCTGCATCGCGTGGTGCTTCGGGTACATTCACCGCGCCGGGGGCTACCGCGTTGACGCGAATGCCCCGAGGGCCAAGTTCCTTGGCCATTGCGCGGGTCCAGAGGTTGAGTGCGGCCTTGCTGGCGCCATAGGTGACATGGCCCTTTGGCGGCAGTACCGCATTGACCGAGGAAATACTGACAATTGCGGCTCCGGGCTGCAGATGGGGCAGGGCCGCCGCCAGGATCGCCTCTGGTGCAAGCAGATTGAGCTCCAGAATCGCCCGTTGCTGTGCTGCGTCAAATTCGGCAACGGGGCTGGCGGCCAGGGAGCCTGCGTTATTGATGATAACATCAAGGCGGCCAAACCGCGCCAAGACAGCGTCGACAACCTGCTGTGCGCTGCCCTCCTGCGTGAGATCCGCCTGAATGATCAGGGTCTGCTGTCGCGTTTGTGCGGCGGGGGCTCGGTGGCACCAGGTCAGGGCGCAGTTGTAGGTGGGGGCGAAAGCCGCAGAAATCGCGGCGCCGATGCCCGAGGCACCGCCAGTGACCAGAACGGTTTTCATAAGCGTATCCTGTGTTGCGCAAAAGACGGGCGCAGAAATCGCGCCCGTCTGCTTGGCTGGCTGCTTGAGATCAGGCAGATTTGGCCAGGTTGCGCAGCACATAGTGCAGCACGCCGCCGTTTTCGATGTAGGCGATCTCGGGGGCGGTATCGATACGGCATTTCAGGGGGATCACCTTGACCGTGCCATCCGCCATGGTGATTTCGCAGGGCAGCTGCTGCTGTGGCGTGACACTGTCGAGACCGAGGATAGTGATGGTTTCCTCACCTGTAAGGCCAAGGCTTTTGCGGGTGTCGCCATTGGTGAATTCAAAGGGAATGACCCCCATGCCCACCAGGTTCGAGCGGTGAATGCGCTCAAAGCTTTCTGCGATGACCGCCCTGACCCCAAGCAGGGCCGTCCCCTTGGCCGCCCAGTCGCGGCTGGAGCCGGCGCCATATTGCGCGCCGCCAAAGATCACCAGCGGCGTTTGGCTGTCCTGATAGGCCATTGCGGCGTCGAATATCGACATCTGGCTGCCATCGGGGCCTTTGGTATAGCCGCCTTCGACCGTGCCATCCTTGGTGGTGAGCATTTCGTTCTTGATGCGGATATTGGCAAATGTGCCGCGCATCATCACCTCGTGGTTGCCCCGGCGTGACCCATAAGAGTTGAACTCGCGCGGTTGAACGCCGTGTTCCAGCAGGTAGCGCCCAGCCGGAGTGGTGGTGGCAAAGCTGCCCGCAGGCGAAATGTGATCGGTAGTGACCATATCGCCCAAGATTGCCAGAACCTTGGCGTTGTTGATATTTTCTATGGTGCCGGGCTCTTGCCCCATGCCCTGAAAATAGGGCGGGTTCTGGATATAGGTCGACTGGGGGGGCCAGTCGTAGGTTTCGGCCTCGGTGGTTTCTACCGCCTGCCATTTTTCATCGCCGGTAAAGACCTCGGCATATTTTTCCTCAAAGGCCTGGCGGGTGACGGTGGTCTCGACCAGATCGGCGATTTCCTTGGTCGAGGGCCAGATGTCTTTCAGATAGACGTCCTGACCATCCTGCCCTTTGGCAATCGGTTCAGACGTCAGGTCGATATCCATTGTGCCCGCCAATGCATATGCCACCACCAGCGGCGGCGAGGCCAGGTAGTTGGCGCGCACATCGGGGCTGATGCGGCCTTCGAAGTTGCGGTTGCCGGAGAGCACAGAGGTGGCGATCAGGTCGCCCTCGGCGATGGCTTCGCTCAGCTCTTTCTGGATCGGGCCAGAGTTGCCGATGCAGGTGGTGCAGCCATAGCCGACCAGGTTGAACCCGATGGCGTCCAGATCCTCGGTCAGACCGGCGGCGTCCAGATAGGACGACACGACCTGCGAGCCCGGCGCCAGTGAAGTCTTGACCCAGGGCTTGCGGTCCAGGCCCAGTGCGCGCGCCTTGCGCGCCACCAGCCCGGCACCGATCATGACATAGGGATTCGAGGTGTTGGTACAGGATGTTATCGAAGCGATCACCACCGAGCCGTCGCGCAATTCGTAATCCTCGCCCTTGACCTTGACGGATTTGCGCAGGTCAGAAGACCCGGTAGGGGTCGGACCTTCGGAGGCCATGTTCGCCGCCCCATTCGAGGTGTCGATACCGCGGTATTCGTTGACCACGTTCAGGAAGGCCCTGGATGCCTGATCAAGCGCGGTATAGTCCTGCGGCCGTTTGGGGCCGGAAATGGCCGGCACAATGCTGCCCATATCAAGGTGCAGCCTATCGGTGTAGATCGGCGCATAAGAGGCATCGCGCCACAGGCCGTTTGCCTTGGCATAGGCTTCGACCAGGGCGATACGATCCTTGTCGCGGCCGGTGTTTTCCATATAGCGCAGGGTCTCGCCGTCGATTGGGAAAAAGCCGCAGGTGGCACCATATTCAGGGGCCATATTGGCAATGGTGGCACGATCAGCCAAGGGCAGGTGATCTAGCCCCGTGCCAAAGAATTCGACAAATTTGCCAACAACCCCCTTGGCACGCAGCATTTCGACCACTTTTAACACCAGATCAGTTCCGGTGGTGCCTTCCACCATATGGCCTGTCAGTTCAAAGCCGACAACCTCGGGGATCAGCATTGAAATCGGCTGCCCCAGCATTGCGGCTTCGGCCTCGATACCGCCAACGCCCCAGCCCAGCACCGCCATGCCATTCACCATGGTGGTATGGCTGTCTGTCCCTACAAGCGTATCGGGATAGGCGACGTCCTCGCCGTTCTGGTCGGTATCGCTCCAGATGGTCTGGGCCAGATATTCCAGATTGACCTGGTGGCAGATCCCGGTGCCGGGGGGGACAACACGAAAGTTGTCAAAGGCACCTTGGCCCCACTTCAGGAACTGGTAGCGTTCCATGTTGCGTTCATATTCGCGGTCGACATTCATCTGAAAGGCGCGGGGCGTGCCAAAGGCGTCGATCATCACGGAATGGTCAATCACCAGGTCCACCGGGGTAAGCGGGTTGATCTTTTGCGCATCACCGCCAAGCGCCTTGATACCGTCGCGCATCGCCGCCAGGTCGACAACGGCAGGCACCCCGGTGAAATCCTGCATCAAGACCCGCGCCGGGCGATAGGCGATTTCGCGCGCTGCCTTGCCACCATTCTCGGCCCAGTCTGCAAAGGCCCTGATATCATCAAGCGAGATGGAAAATCCGCCGTCTTCAAATCGCAGCAGATTTTCCAGTACCACCTTGAGCGCGGCGGGGAGTTTGGAGAAATCGCCAAGCCCAGCTTCGCTGGCAGCAGGGATAGAGTAGTAGGAGATCGACTTGTCCCCTGCGCGCAGGCTGCGGCGGGTTTTGGCTGTGTCCTGTCCGACGATGATGGGCATATCTGGCTCCCTTGGTGTTCAGTTGCAAGCTGTTGATCGGGACTTGCCCCATTGTTGCCATTGCCACTGGGGGCATTCAATAGCCGATTGGTCACAGTTTTCTGTCGGTCAGTGCCTTTGCGCCTTGGCGGCATACCGGCCGCTGACCGTTTACCGCTTCAAGAATGATTGATTGGCCTTTACGCCCCTGGCGCAGTATCTCTGGGGCGTTCAGATCAGGATGGAGCAGCCATGAAATCCCTTGCGGCCCTTGCGGCCCTCGCCCTGGCCATCGGCCTTGCCCTTCCGGCGCAGGCCCAGGCCGAAGAGACGGGCGTCTCTGTGTCCGAACCAGTGGTTGTGGAATTGTTTACCTCGCAGGGGTGTTCGTCCTGCCCACCGGCAGATGCGCTGCTAGAGCAGCTGGCCGGGCGGCGTGATGTCCTCGCGCTGGCGCTGCACGTGGATTACTGGGATTACATTGGCTGGAAGGATATTTTTGCCAGCCCCGACTATACCCAGCGGCAAAAAGGCTATGCCCATGCAGCGGGACGCAAGATGATCTATACCCCGCAGATGGTCGTGATGGGGCAAAAAGATATCCTGGGCGGCGATGCGATGGCGCTGTCAGATGCCATCGCGGTGCAACACGGTACTGCGCGTCCGGTTGCCTTGCAGGTGCAGCGGCGCGGCGACGAACTGTCGCTTTCGGTGAGCGCGCGGGAGGGCCTGCCAGATCACCCCGTCGCGATCTATGTTCTGCGCTATACCCCCATGAAAACCGTAGATATTACCCGAGGGGAATTGGCAGGGCGGCGCATCGACTATGCCAATATCGTTGAGGATCTGCGTCAGGTCGCAACCTGGGACGGGCAGGCGGCAGCCGTCTTTACCGTGCCCTATGCCAAGGGGTTGCCGGGGGCCGTTTTGGTGCAGAACGCCCCCTATGGCGCGGTTTTGGCTGCGGCAGGGATCGCGCAATGAGCCAAAGCCAGCCGCCTGCGGTTCAATGCATTAACCTATCTCGGTAACGATCTGTATCGTCTCAATTTTTCTCTATGGTGCTGTCGGGCTGTGGCTTCTTTGGAAGCGGCACATAGGGTTTCCAGCGGCGGTGGATCCAGAACCATTGCCCCATATGCCGCCGGACCAGGCTTTCGAGGTCATCGCAGATCGTCTTGGTCATTGTGACCGGGTCGCTCGGCGCGATTTCAGGGTTTAATATGATCTCAAAATCCAGGCCGTTTTCCTGCCGCACCGCATAAACTGGGATCAGCGCTGCGCCATATTTCAGCGCCAGTTCTGCAGGCACGGTTGAGGTCACTGCAGGTTTACCAAAGAAATCAATCAGTTCGCCGCCATGCACATGCAGGTCGGCGACAATCGCAATGATGCCGCCTTTTTTCAGATGGCGTACCATTTCCACCATGCCGCGTTTGCCCTGTTCAAACATCGGCGTGCCAACGCGTTCCATGGCACGTACATAATGGGCGTTGAAATAGGGGTTCGCCATACGTCGATACAACGCCCCCATGGAGAAGCCGCGCGCGATCAGCCCGGCGCGGGCAGCGTCATAATTACCAAAATGACCGGTGACAAGAATAACGGGCCGACCCGCTGCCCGCGCGGCCTCCAGTGCCTCTAGCCCCGGCCCGGTGATTGGCGCTGCGGTTGCCCGTGTAATAAAGGGCCCTCCAGCATAGAGTTCGGTGATCATTCGCCCGGCATTATCGCCCACCTCACGGCACAGGCGCGCGACCTCTGGCTCATCAAGTTCGGGGCAGGTCAGGGCCAGGTTTTCACGCACCCTGCGATCAAAGCCAACCACCGGCCCAAGTGCAGAGACCAGCTTGCCAATCAGCGGAATACGCCAGCGATAGGGCACCAGTCCTGCCATGCCCAGAATCCCGCGCAGGGCAAGATTGCTGGAAAAATAGGTGGCACGTTGTTTGAAGGAAAGGTGCGAAGGGTCTTGGGGCATAGGGGCGCAGCCTGCAGGGATCATGGATCAGAAACGGATCATAACCTTGGGTGAACATGGACACAACTGTTGTCCCTTGCCCTCTGCTTTGGCATGAAAGCGGGCGGTTTTCCGCCCCTCTATGCTCCTATGCCTCTTCGTCCTCTTCCGAGATCAGTTCGATCTCGCCGGTGTTGATCAGATCACGCATGGCCCCAACAATCAGGCCAAAGGCCGTTTCGCCATCGGCGCGTTTGACCTTGCCCCGTTCGGCCACTTCTTCGCGGATATTGTTGGCCATACGGTTGGACATATTGTCTAGCAGGAACTCGCTGGTGGCAACATCGTCGGGATCCGAGGCGAAAGCGATTGCGGTGATGACATCTGGCGCGGCCAGGATACGCATCAGTTTTGGCACGTCCAGCGGCTGCATTCGCTGTGCCAAAAGCGCGTAGGTAAAGATGGATTTGCGCACATCGGTGGCGAATTCCTGGTCTTCTTCCTCCAGTGCAAACAGAACCTCTTCGCGCTTGGCGGCGGCGGCCTCGGTGAGAATTGCGCCAACCCGCTGGCCGGGGGTGGACGAAAAGGCCAGATCTGGCCGCGCGTCGACCTGACCCGCAAGGGAAAGCCCAATACGATCAACTGTTTCTGGGGTGACGTTGCTGGTGTGACTGACAGCATAGGTGATCTGGCGCGCCACGGGCCCGGGCAGGTGTACCAGCATTTGTGCCGCCTTGGCAGTGTCGAGCTTGGATAGCAGAACGGCGGCGACCTCAATGCTTTCGGCCTCGGCCAGTGCGGCGAGATCCTCTGGCGGTAGGGCCTTCAGGCGTTCCCATGGGTCGCCAAACTGGCGCACACCGGCCTCTTTGCGCAGGCGGCTGGCGGTGTGGCGGCTGATGCGCCCGTCCATTGCCGTAAGCGCCCCAGCCAGGCCATTGGGAAAGGTCAGCCCGACATTGTCGAGCATTTCTGCAAATTCACTGGCAACCGCATAGAGCGTGTCGCGATCCACCAGACGCATCTTCCCCATCTGCTGGGTCAATTCCATTTGCAGTTCGTCTGGCAGGTCTTCGATTGGAATATCTGCGCCTTCATTGAGCAGTAGCCGCACAACGATGGCGGCCTTGGCCTTACCGCTGAGCTTTGGAGTGGTTACGGCACCGCCCCCCATGGCCACCGGAGCAGGAGCAGAGAAGTCCCCCATTCCACCCATGTCGCCACCCATACCGGTGGACATTGGTAGCGCCAACATATCATCTTGCAGCATTCTAGCACCCTAGCCAAAAAGATTCTTTTTCGGTCAGGTTCAAACTACCCCATAAGCAGTAAATAAATGCTGAAGCTCAATAACTTGATGTGGCACCGGTTTCCAAAGCCTGAAGCAGCGCCACCTCGGGCCAGCTGCCCTTTCCGCCACGGGCGCGGATTTCCTTCCACTGCGCCAGGGCCAGGCCAAATTGGCCTTCTTCTACATAGCCTTGCCCCATGTAAGAGCGCGCCAGAAGATTGTCGGGGTTTTGGGCGATGGCCTGTTCGTAATAGGCATTGGCCAGGCTGCGGTTCCCCAGTTTGCGGTGGGTGTATCCCCAGTAGGTCAGAACGCGGGCTGCGGTTTGATCCTGCATGGTGGCCAGCACCGCCTGGGCATCGGCGTTGCGCCCGGCATAGGCGAGTTCACGCAAGGCATCAAACAGCTCATCCTGGTTGAGCGAGGATTCTTTGGGCCGTACACAGCGCCCTTTGTCTTCATCCCAGACGCGTTTACCCTTGCAGGTTTTTGTTGTCTCCGTCGGTGTTGGCGGGGACCAGGTGTTGTCCCCGGCGGCAAAGGCGGGCAGGGGCAGGCTCAGGGCCGCGGCTAGAACAAGGTAACGCATAGGGCAACTCCGCGAGACGAGGGCAAGATAGCGGGTAGTTTAGCGCAAAACCTAGACTGGGGTACAAGTATCATATGGCACCGGGTCACGTTGACGTGACCGCCTGATGCGGGCGTCAGCTTCCCTGCAGAGGCTGCGTAAAGGCCTTTGAGAGGCGATCTTGCAAGGCGCTGAACTTTTTGCGCTGAAAGGCGCTGCTGTTATAGGCGTCACAGCTGATCTTGACCCATTCGATCAGCAGGCGCCCGCGCAGACAATAGCTCAACAGTTCTGCATCTACGGGGTGGCGATAGGTCTTTAGGAACATCTCTCGGCTGCTAGTGCGAATGCCATCCGGGCCAATGTGATCGGGCTGGGCAGTGGCAAAGATATCCATCTTGAGAAAATCTACGATGTCATAAACTGCAAGCTTGGTATCGGTTTCGGTGAAGTCGAGCCCATAGCTGCAACCCTGTGCCAAAATTAGATTTCCGCCATGAAAATCGCCATGGCTCAGCGCGGTGGTACCTTGGCGATGATCAAATCGCGACAGATCTTTCTGCATGATCGAAATATACCGTTTCAGGCTATTCACGCAGGGTTGAATCCCCCCCGGGATGTCGATGTTTTTCAACCTCTTCCAGCATCCAGTTCAGCCAGATATCAGCCCATTCCTGCGGGGCGCTTGCATGAAGGCGATGCAGCCATTCCCCGCCGCGGCGATAGACTTGCCGGGCCTGTTCCGGGGTAGGATCTGCATAGTTTTTTTGCTTTGCGGCTTTTCCAGCAGCAAAAGCAGTAACATGAAAATGCCCATGAGGGGACAGGTACAGCGGCTTTATGACCGTCAGGCGCCCCTCTGGTGCGAACTCTGCCTCTAGTTGTTGCAGCAGCTTGAACTCTTTGATCAGCCGGGTTGCCTTGGGGGCGCAATCCAGTTTCAAAACCAGCTGCGGTTTCTCATCCTGCGACAGCACAAAGACAAAACGTTCTGTCGGAAAGCGGGTCGATTGATCCAGGCAGGTGATGGCAAATGGTTTTGTTTGGCCTGTGTGGTGGCTGTACTCTTCCACGCAGGACAGAACCAGTTCTTCGTCAAATTGCGCAAATGGAAGCATGATCGCCCATACCGTTTTATTGTAATGTTACGTTTGCCAATGCCGGTTTCAGGCAAAAATATGGGTAAAATCAATAACGCCCCCTCAATTTAAGGGGGCGTTTCTTGTGCTTGTGATCAGATTGGGCGATGACACCCAAAGGCGTCAATCAGTCGCCAAAGACCCGGCTAAAGATCGTGTCGACGTGTTTGGTGTGGTAGTCCATGTTGAACTTTTCTTCGACGCCATCAACGCCAAGCGCTGCCACGACTTCGGCATCTGCCAGCAGCAGCTCACGGAAATCGAGCCGCTCTTCCCAGACCTTCAGCGCGTTGCGCTGCACCATGGAATAGGCGTCTTCGCGCGACACACCGGCCTGCGTCAGGGCCAGCAGTACCCGCTGGCTCATCACCAGGCCGGGGAATTTGTTCATGTTGTCCAGCATGTTTTCTGGGAAAACGAGCATCTTGTCGATCACGCCAGTCAGGCGGGATAGGGCAAAATCCAGGGTGACGCAGCTGTCGGGACCGATGGCGCGTTCAACGGAGGAATGCGAGATATCGCGTTCATGCCAAAGGGCGACGTTTTCCAGAGCCGGGATGACAGCCGAACGCACCAGCCGCGCCAGACCGGTCAGGTTTTCGGTCAGAACCGGGTTCTTCTTGTGTGGCATCGCCGAAGAGCCTTTTTGGCCCATGGAGAAGAATTCCGCGCCTTCCAGCACTTCGGTGCGCTGCATGTGGCGGATTTCGGTGGCGACGTTTTCAATGGAGGAGGCAATCACCCCGAGGGTGGCAAAGAACATCGCATGGCGGTCACGGGGGATCACCTGGGTCGAAATGGGTTCGGGCGACAGGCCCAGTGCGGCGCAGACGTGTTCTTCGATGGCGGGGTCGATATTGGCAAAGGTGCCAACCGCGCCGGAAATCGCGCCAGTGGAAATTTCTGTCCGGGCCAGTTTCAGACGCGCCAGGTTACGGTCCATTTCGGCATAGAAACGTGCAAAGGTCAGCCCCATGGTTGTGGGCTCGGCGTGGATGCCGTGGCTGCGGCCAACACGGACGGTGTCTTTGTGTTCCAGCGCGCGTTTCTTCAGGGCAGCCAGCAGGGCTTCCATATCCTTGATCAGGATATCCGCCGAGCGCACGAGCTGTACATTGAGGCAGGTATCCAGCACATCCGACGATGTCATGCCCTGGTGCACAAAACGTGCTTCGTCGCTGCCCACATGTTCGGCCAGATGGGTCAGAAAGGCGATGACGTCATGTTTGGTGACAGCTTCGATTTCGTCGATGCGGGCGACATCAAATTCCACATCCTTGGCTTTCCAGACTGCATCAGCGTTTTCACGCGGGATAACACCCAGGTTGGCCATGGCCTCGCAGGCATGGGCCTCGATCTCGTACCAGATGCGGAACTTGGTCTCGGGCGACCAAATGGCGACCATTTCGGGGCGGGAATAGCGAGGGATCATCGGCGAAAGCACCTTTATGGGATTGTCCAGTTGATAGGGCGCCTCATACGGCAGACGGGCCAATTGGGCAAGTCTGGGCAGGTGAATATGAAATATGTCGCATCCTGCGCAGGCGTCATAGCTGTCGGGGCGGGCAGACTGGCCCGCGCCAAAGCAGTAGCGGCCCCTTTGTGGCGTAGGGACCGCCATTAGGACTGAACTGTGGTGCTGAAGTAGGCTAGCGCTTGGACATATGCGCCAGCGTATCGCGGTTACGGCAATATTGCGGTGCCGAGGCCAATTCACTGTTTCTAGCCTGTAGGTCGGAACAGCCGACCTGATTGGTGCAATGGCTGCAATTTTGCACGGCGCGGCGCAGTTTGCGGGCCTCGCCCGCTGGATCCTTGGCGATACCGTCGATCAGGTCAACGCCCAGTCGCTCCGCCATGCCTTCGACCAGATCGGTGCTCTGTCCGAGTTTCGAAAAAAGTCCCATGCCTGTCTCCTCAGATTGGTTGGTCGTCCATTTTGCTATAGCCAAGATGACAGGGAGCAGAGAGGGGCGCTTTGATATGTATCAATATCATTTCGTGGCGTGGTGGAGGCTTGGTTCAGGCCTGCCAGGGGACAGGCGCGGGTGGTCACATCATCGGGTGCTCTTCCTCCAGCGTTGTCACCACCTTGGCGCTGTGTTCCAGGGTCCGGTGTACCGGGCATTTATCAGCGATCTCCAGCAGCTTGGCGCGTTGCTCTGCATTCAGGGTGCCACAAATACGAATGACACGGATGAACTGGTCGATCTTGGCAGGCCCCGAGGGCAGCACGTCCTGTGCGTGTACTTTATCATGGCTTATATCAACGCTGACGCTATCAAGCTGCCAGCCTTTGCGGCGGGCATACATGCGAAGGGTCATCGAGGTGCAGGCCCCCAGCCCGGCCGAGACAAAGCCGTAGGGCGACATGCCCCGGTTGGTGCCACCATAGGCCAGCGGCTCATCAGCATAGGCATGGTGGTGGGGGCCGGATTGGATGTCTTGCAAAAAGCCGTCCGGGTCTGCCTCGGTGACGCGCAGCACACCTTCGGGGGCACCGGGGGGCGGCGCGGGCGGGGTCAAATCTATATAGCGCCCGGCCCAGGTGGCAATCAGCTCTGCCGCATATTCGCTGTCTTTGCTGCGCGAAATCAGATGATCGGCATTGTCCAGGGTGACAAAGCTCTTGGGGTGTTTGGCGGCAGTGAAGATATCGGCGGCGTTGTCGATGCTGACGGTGTCATCGCGGGGCGCATGCATCACCAGCAGGGCGGCGTTCAGTTCGGCGATGGCCGGGGCAAGTGCCACCGCCGAGATATCTTCGACAAAATCGCGGGTAATGACAAAGGGGCGCCCCCCCAGGCAGACCTCGGCCTGGCCTTTGGCGCGGATTTCAGGCAGGGCTGCGTCAAAGTGATGCGAGACATGACCCGGATCAAAGGGGGCCCCTAGGGTGACAACGCCTTTGATGGTGGGAATGCCTGCCCGGGCGCGCAAGACGGCCGCACCGCCCAGAGAATGCCCAACCAGCAAGGCAGGTGCCATATCGCGCCCTGCCAGATACTGCGCGGCGGCAATCAGATCCGCCACGTTAGAGCTGAAACTGGTATTGGAGAATTCGCCATCGGAATGGCCCAAGCCTGTGAAATCAAAACGCAATACGGCAATGCCCATGGCGGCCAGACGTCCGGCAATGCGCCGCGCGGCCGGAATATCTTTGGAACAGGTAAAGCAATGGGCAAAGAGCGCCGTTGCCAGCACCGGCCCATTGGGGAGGTCCAGCCGCGCGGCCAGGGTATCGCCAGAATGGCCGGGAAAGGTGATGGCTTCGGTGGGCATGGGGGCTTTCTCGCTTTTGGTCCCTCTAGACTGCGCAGTCATCGGCGTGGCGACAAGGCGGTCGGGCGAAAGGTCACGTGAAGGTGATGCACTGTGCTTGCTGGCACAGGCCCCTGGCCGCCTGTGCGGCCGCTATCGTTTGGGGTGTCGTTTCTGTTGCATGCCTTAGGGTGGCGCCAGAAACCTCTGGCCTGTCAGCGCCTTATTGCCGATGCGACGTCCTGGGGCAGGGCTGCGCGATTGCGGCGGGCCTGGTCTCGCCATAGACTCTCGCCTTATGAGGTTTCGATTTTTCTATTCCGGGGTGCTGGCAGCGGTGCTGCTGCCTGTGCCTGCCGTGGCGCATCCGCATATCTTTGTGGATACCGGGTTTGCCTTGGAATTTGACGATGCAGGCCGTCTGTCTCAGGTAAAAGTCACGTGGCAATATGATGAATTCTATTCGCTTTTGATCACCGAAGACCTGCAGCTGGATCAGGATGGTGATGGGATCTTAACCCCGGCAGAGCGGGCGCGGCTGATTGGTTTCGATACCAACTGGGACGAGGGATTTAACGGCGATCTCGAAATTCATGCAGGGGGCGCACTCTTGGCGCTTTCGGGGCCGCTGGAGGCGACCACCGCGCTGGATCAGGGGCGCATCATCAGCAGTCATATTCGGCGCATCGCCCCCACGGATAGATCGCGGCAGGGGCCGATTTCGATGAAAGCCTTTGATCCGTCTTATTACACAGCCTATGATATCACGCTGCCGGTGACCCTGCCTGCGCGACAGCAAGGGGAATGCCTGCTGGAACTGATAGAGCCAGATATCGTCGGCGGTTTGGCGCAGATGCAGGCGCAGCTGTTGCGGCTGGATGCCAATGCCGACTTGGAAGAAAACGACTTCCCCTTGATCGGCGGCGAGTTCGCAACAGAGATCCGTGTTTCATGCTCCACCTCGTAAAACCCCTAGCCCTACTGGCCGCAAGTCTTGTGCTTTGTTTACTGCTCTGGTGGGGGGCGCAGGATGTTCTGGCCCCACTGGGGGAATGGGCGGCGGGTCACCAGCGCGCGTTTCAAAACCAGATTGCCCGCAGCCTGCGGGCCCTGCGGGCGGCGGAACCTGGGGCCTTGTCGGTGTTGATGCTGGTCTGTTTTTCCTATGGGTTCTTTCATGCGATTGGGCCGGGTCATGGCAAGATCCTGATTGGTGGATATGGCATGGCGCGGGCGATCCCCTGGGCGCGTCTTGGTGTGTTGGCACTGGTTTCCAGCCTGGGGCAGGCGGTGACGGCGGTGGTTCTGGTCTATGGCGCGATCATGCTGTTGCAGCTGGGCCGCGACAGCATGATCGGTATCGCCGAAGACACCATGGCTCCGGTCAGCTATGCGGCGATTGCGGGCATTGGTCTGTGGCTTCTGTTGCGGGGGCTAGGCAAGATGTTCCGCCGGTCGGATCCAGCAGATGGCACTGGCGATCCCCAGCCTGCTACAAGCCCGCATGCACATGGCGGGCATCAGCACTGTTCCCATGTGCCGCCCTCTGCTGATCCGGCAGCGCAGCCCTGCGCCGACTGCGGCCACCACCACGGCCCCAGCCTGGCCGAGGTCGAGGCGGTCTCGGGTTGGCGAGAAGCCCTGCTATTGATTGCCAGCATCGCAGTCAGGCCCTGCACGGGGGCGCTGTTCGTGCTGATTATCACCTGGCAGATGGGCATTGCTCTGGCTGGGGTTGCAGGGGCCTTTGCCATGGCCCTGGGGACGGCCTCGGTGACCATTGCTGTCGGCTTGGCGGCGCTTGGGCTGCGCGGCAGTGCGCTGGCGCTGTTCACAAGGGCGGGGCGGGCGGCACAGGTGGTGCCTGTGTTAGAGGTGGGGGCCGGGTTTCTGATCGCGCTTGCTGCGGCAGGCATGCTGGTCCAAAGCCTGAGCTAGAGCGCTGTCGTTTTTGCGCGAACCTGGGGGCGGGATTTGTTATGCAGATGCGCAACAGCAAGCCGGGGCCACGCATATGATTCTGCAAAAATCCATTCCTCATAACCCTTTGGCCGAAAACAAACTGCCAGGAATCGCGCCTTTGCAGATGGCGGATTGGTTGCAACCGGATGAAGCCTTTGCAGGCCAGATGGCAGAACGCGAAGCATTGCTGGCGGCGGCGCGCGATCAGGTGCTGCAGCTGGATCCCGCGGCCTTTCCGGCGGCACAAGAGCTGTTGCAACTGGTGCTGGATCATCGCTATGGCGGTGCCCGGGACCAGGTTACGCGCCCCGACGGGGTTACGGTGAGCCTGGACTGGCAAGACCCGCTGGCCACGCTGGGCCAGATCTGCCAGGAAGATTTCTGCATACTGGAACGGCATGAGGACAGCCGCGAACATGTGCTGACAGGGGCGGTGCTGTGTTTTCCGGCCAGTTGGACGCTGCGCGAGAAATTCATGCGCCCTTTGGTTGGCATTCACCATACTGTGGATAGCTATGACGGCAATATCGCCGCCCGTGTTCAGCGCCTGTTTGATGGGGTTCAGGTAGGGCGTCCGCTTTGGCGGTTCAACGCGCTGTGGTACCAGGCACCCGATCTGCATGCGCCACGGTTGGAAAATGCCCCGCGTGACGACAGCCATGCCGACGACGCGCCCTATATGCGCAGCGAACAACAGGTGATCCTGCGCTTGCCCAAGACCCGCGCGGTGATCTTTTCGATCCATACCTATATGGTTCACAAACAGGATGTCATGGCGCAGTGGGGTAGTGTATCCGCTGCGCGATAAGCGGATTACTGGGGTAGAAAAGCGCGGGCAGCGGCCTGCACCATGCCCGAACCATGCAGGAACAACACCACAAAGGCGGTCAGCACAGCCCGCAGAGAAAATATCAGATCAACCCCGCGCAGACCGTTTGTCAGGGTCGAAACAGTGGCACGAGGCAGGGCCAGCAGTCGGTGCAGGCGGTTTTTGCCAAAGACCGACTGATAGCTGACCTGTGGGGCCGCGACAGCGGGCACCGGTTTTGCAGCACGCGAGAGCCTTGCACGGCCAGGAAGGGGCTGAAGTTCATCAAGATGGCGCTCCAGCTCCGGGGTGACTGCATCCGGCGAGCCAAAGCGCGCTTGTCCGCGGGCGCGCTCTGCCTCGGCTTCGGCGCGGGCCTTGTCTGCCTTCCAAAGGCGGTCGGCTGCGGCTGCCCGGGCTCTGCCTGTTGTGCTGTGCGCCGCATCCGCATCCGTGTCCGTGTCCGTGTCCGTGATTGTGGGTTCTGATGCGGTCCGCTTCAGGGGCTGCGGTACCATATCTGCCGTGGCGCTGGACATATCGTTCTGTGGCGCAGCCTGCGCGCAAGCCAAGGCTGCCGGTTCTTTTTTCGGTTCTACTGCGTGTGTCGCATCGGGTTCCAGCACCGGTTCTGCCCAGGTTTCCGCCTGTTCAAAGGCGCCAAGGAATTGTTTTGGTGTCAGGGCTTTATCGGTTTCCTGCCAAAAGATGACCAGCGGATCCAGCGCCAGTGTCAGCCGTTTCAACAGCTCGGCCAGCAGAATTTCAGTGATCTCCTGGTCGCAGCCCTGATGAAAACTGGGCGTCATCTTGAGTTCGATATAGGCGGCGGGCGTTGGCAGGTTTTTGGGGGTGCGCACCCCCAGCCGCAGGGGAATGCGGCGCAGACGCAGGCTCACACGGTAGTGATCGCAGTCCAGGCCAATGCGGTGGGGCTCGCGGGCGGTGATCTGCAGTGCGGGATGGCCAAACTCTTCCATCGTGTCCAGCAGCTCTGTCAGCGCCAGTGCCAGTGTTTCCTCGCTGCGGTGGTTAAACCCCAGCTTGCCTTTGTAATGCTCGATCTGTGCCACCGTCAGGGTCCTCCATTCGGGATGCTCTGGGGAAACAATAGGCGGCGATCTGGATCAAAAGTGAGGCAGTCAGGGTCAATAGGGGAATGAAACTTAAGATTTTCGCCAAATGGCATATGATCCGTAAAAATTAAACAAAATCAGGTTTTTGTATGTATGCCCTGGCTTCAGTTCGCCAGAATGGGGCAACAAATGGGCGCTCTGCGGCCACTTTGATGCCGCATCCCCTACAATTGCGGGATGTGGGCACGATTGTTCAGCCCGCCACAGATTCCCTGTTGCTGCGCGGCAGGGCGGTGCGGATGGGCCTGCACTGATTACTGATCAATTTGCCGCCCCATGATTGCCAGCGACTGTTGATACACCGTGGCGGCATTCCATTGCTTTAACACCTGGTAATTGCGCTGTCCCTCTTGGTATCCTTTGCCGCGTTTCCAGCCATTCTTTTGCAGATAGCGCGCGGTAGAGGCCAGGGCATCGCCCATGTCGTAGAAATTGACCCGGCCATCGCCATCCCAATCGACGCCGTACTGCAGCGCATTGCCGGGCAGAAACTGGGTATGGCCCAGTTCCCCGTGTTTGGCGCCCAGGGTGGCGCTGGTTATGGCCCCCTGATCAACCAGTTTGAGCGCACCCAGGGCGTGCGGTTCAAAGAAGTCAGAGCGGCGACAATCATAGGTCAATGTGACAATGGCCGATACCACCTGGCTATCGCCCATGAAATTGCCAAAGGCGGTTTCCATACCGTGGATGGCGATCAGAACGCCGGCCGGGACGCCGAATTTGCGCTCTAGCGCGGCGTAGAACTCCGGGTTGCGGGCTTTACGCTTGCGTCCCTGGGCCACGATTGTTGCGGCACCACGGATCTGCATGAACTTGTCCAGACTGTAGCGAAAGCTTTTCTGGTTGCGGTCGGCAGCGATGGTGCGGCTGGCATATTGCGCCTGTGCCAGGGCCTGCAACCCGGCGGGCTTTACCCCGGCACGGCGGGCATGTTTGGCAAAATCTGCCTTCCAGCTGTCAAACCCGGCAGCAGTATTGCCGCAGGGGGCAGAATGGGCAGCGCTCGTCAGGGCAAGAGAAAGGGCAAAGGCAGGCAAGGCAAAGGCGCGCATGAAATGGGATCCTGAAAGCAAAAGGGCCTGCAAAGCCTAGCCTGCCTGCTGGTAAAATCCAGCGGGAAAAGTTGGCCCTGCTTCCCAGTGAGCCCTGCTTGCCCAATCGGGCTGTGGCAGGTCAGACGTGCCACTGCCAGTCTGCCTGTGGGCTTTTGGTCTAGGCAAAGGCCCCGGCGGCGCTGAGCGCCAGCCCATCGGCCACCGCCGTCATGGCATTGTGGTTTTCAATCTGGGCATTGGGGCACAGCTGGCAGAGTGCGGCCTCTAGCGAGGACAGAAGGGAGGAGCCACCCACCATGACCAGCCGGTCGATCTGGCTTGGCGTGACAGCGCCGCGCGCCAGGGTTTCGGCAGCGCATCGGGCGATCTGATCCATCATCGCGGCCAGGCTGTGCTGCATCTGCGCCGGGGCCAGCGGGGCCGACAGCCCGCGTTCCAGGATCCGCAGATCGATGCGCGGGTTGCTGGTATCGGCACCATTGGTCAGGATCTTGCCACGTTCCACCGCAAAGGCCAGATCGTGCCCCAACTCATCCTCCAGCACTGAAACAAGGCGGTTTAGCCGCTCTGGTTCAACCGCGTATTTGGCCAGATCACGGGCAGCGCGGCGACTGTCGGCCGCATAGAGAAAGGGGATCATCTGCCAGGTGGCCAGATCATTGAACAACCGGTTGGGGGCGGGCAGGGTATCCTTGCCAAAGGCGTTGCGGATCTGGCCACCCCGCCCCAACAGCGGCATCACATGATCAATACTGATCTGGCGGTCAAAATCGGTGCCGCCCAGCCGAACCCCATGCGAGACTAGGATCTGCGTCTCGCCACTGGCGGCCTGTTCAAACAGGGTGAAATCCGAGGTGCCGCCGCCAATATCCACGATCAGCCCCAGCCCCGCTACCGGCGCGGCAGAGCGCACGGCGGCCTCTGGCTCGTACAGGAACTGCACATCTTCAAAGCCGGCCGCGATGTAGCAATCCCGCAGGTCGATTTCCGCTTGGGCGTCGCGGGCCGGGTCGGCACTGTGAAAATGCACGGGGCGGCCGGACAGCGCATAGGTGAAGCTTTGATTTGTGGCCGCTTCGGCGCGGGATTTCACTTCTGCCAAAAATCGGGCGATGATTTTGATAAAGTCGGTGACCTCTCCGTTCAGCCGCCGTTCTTCGCGCAACAGCGGCGTGCCCAGCAAGCTCTTGAGCGCGCGCATAAAACGACCCTCTTCCCCATTGATCAGCGCGCGAGTCGCCGCGCGACCAATGCGCATGGGGCGTTTGGGTTCAAAGAACACCGCTGTCGGCAGAGTGGTTTCGCCGGGCTCCATTTCAACCAGGAAGGGGCGCCCCCCCACGGCGATCCCCGCAGCGGAATTCGAGGTGCCAAAGTCAATGCCAAGGGTCATCGGCGCGGTGGGCGCGGGGGCGGTGTCAGGCATTAGATGGTTCCTCTTCAGGGGACTGGAACGCGCCTTCCTACAGAAGCCAAGCATCTGCTTCAAGAGACAAGCGCGCCCATGTCCATCTTGCACAGCCCGTGGCGTAAACACGGCAATGAAAAAAGGGCGCCCGATTGGGGCGCCCTTTCAAAACCAGTCTAATCACAAGGGATTAGCAGCTGTAGTACATGCCGTATTCAACAGGGTGCGGCGTGTGCTCATAGGTCTGAACTTCTTCCATTTTCAGAGCGATATAACCTTCGATCTGGTCCTTGGTGAAGACGTCGCCCTGGATCAGAAAGTCGTGGTCGGCTGCCAGAGCGTCGAGGGCTTCGCGCAAGGAACCCGCAACGGTTGGGATATCGGCCAGCTCTTCGGCGGGCAGATCATAGAGGTTCTTGTCCATGGCCTCACCGGGGTCGATCTTGTTCTTGATGCCGTCAAGACCAGCCATCAAGAGGGCTGCAAAGCACAGGTAGGGGTTGGCGGCCGGATCGGGGAAACGGGCTTCAACGCGCTTGGCCTTGGGCGATTCAGTCCATGGGATCCGCACACAGCCGGACCGGTTACGCGCGGAATAGGCGCGCAGAACGGGGGCCTCAAAGCCAGGGATCAGGCGCTTGTAGCTGTTGGTCGCCGGGTTGGTGAAGGCGTTCAGGGTCTTGGCGTGCTTCAGGATGCCACCGATGAAATACAGGGCTTCATCCGACAGATCAGCGTATTTGTCGCCAGCAAAGAGCGGCTTGCCGTCTTTCCAGATCGACATGTTCACGTGCATGCCGGTGCCATTGTCGCCATAGATAGGCTTGGGCATGAAGGTTGCGGATTTGCCGTAGGCGTGGGCCACATTGTGGATCACATACTTGTATTTCTGCATCTCGTCGGCCTGTTTGGTCAGGCTGTCAAAGATCAGGCCCAGCTCGTGCTGGCAAGACGCAACCTCATGGTGGTGCTTGTCCACTTTCATGCCCAGACGCTTCATGGTCGACAGCATTTCAGAGCGCAGATCCTGGCTTTCGTCGGTGGGGTTTACCGGGAAATAGCCGCCTTTGAGGCCTGGGCGGTGGCCCATGTTGCCCATTTCATACTCTGTATCGGTGTTCCAGGAGGCGTCTGTCGCGTCGACCTCATAGGAAACCTTGTTGATCGAGTTGGAATAGCGCACGTCGTCGAACAGGAAGAATTCGGCTTCGGGGCCCATGTAGGCCACATCACCAATGCCGGATGCCTTCAGATAGGCCTCGGCTTTCTGCGCGGTGCCGCGGGGATCACGCTCGTAGGCTTCGCCGGTGTCGGGCTCTACGATGGAGCAGTGGATGCAGATGGTTTTCTCGGCGTAGAAAGGATCTACATAGGCGGACGTGGTGTCTGCCATCAGTTTCATGTCGGAGTTCTCGATCGATTTCCAGCCTGCAATCGAAGAGCCGTCAAACATGAAGCCTTCTTCAAGGAAGTCTTCATCAACCAGATCCACATCCACGGTGACGTGCTGCAGCTTGCCACGCACATCGGTAAAGCGGATGTCGACATAGGCCGCATCTTCGTCTTTGATCATCTGGAGAACTGCTTCTGTGCTCATTCCCTTGGTCCTTCTGATTTTAATGTCAGGTAATTCGGTTTACAGCGCGTCCGTGCCGGACTCGCCGGTACGAATGCGGATGGCTTGTTCAACGGGAGAGACAAAAATCTTGCCGTCGCCAATCTTGTCGGTTTTTGCGGCCTCAATAATGGCCTCGATGGCGGCATCGACCTGGTCGGCCTCGAGCACAACTTCGATCTTCACCTTGGGGAGGAAGTCCACGACATATTCTGCGCCGCGGTACAATTCGGTGTGGCCTTTTTGACGGCCAAAGCCCTTCACTTCGATGACGGAGAGGCCCTGAACGCCGACGTCTTGCAGCGCTTCCTTCACCTCGTCCAGTTTGAACGGCTTGATGATGGCTTCAATCTTTTTCATGCCTGGGGCTCCTCACAACCTTGTCGAAGCTCCTCAGATCATTTCTGAATGGGAACGACAATGCGCTGTGCTGTCTCAGGTGTTGTGGTGCTGCAGTTTTGCATGCAAGCGATTAAAAAATGAGCGATGCGATTAAATATTGTGCGAAAGTGAATCGCCCAATCAAACACAAGGAAAGGGTGTCATGGCTGAACTGCTGACTGCCGCGCAGATGCGCAGCATTGAACAGGCCGCGATTGAGGCCGCGGAGGTGACCGGGCTGGAGCTTATGGAACGTGCCGGGCAGGGGGTGGTCGCGGCCATTTTCGAGACCTGGCCCGAGCTGGATCTACAGGACACGGGTGTGGGCGCAGGGCGCGATCTGGAAGAGCATCGCAAGAAAGAGGGGGGCGCTGCCCCCGATCCTGCGGATCCCCCCCGAGGTATTTTGGGCAAGATGAAAGCGGTGGTGCTATGCGGGCCAGGCAACAATGGCGGAGATGGCTTTGTGGTGGCGCGTTTGTTACGCAGATGCGGTTGGGAGGTGGAGGTGTTCCTTTTGGGGCAGCCCGACAGGCTGCCAGCCGATGCAAAGACCAACTATGAACGCTGGGTGGCCTGTGAAAAGGTCAAGCCGTTCCCCGAATATCGTGCCGGGGAAGAGGCGACAGATCCGGAGCGGAGAGGCCAAGCAGATCTGGTCATTGATGCCCTGTTCGGAACGGGTTTGGTGCGGTCGGTCGGGGTGGGGATTTCAAGATCCCTATCCGTTTTGCAGCGTCGCCTTTCTGTGGGTCATGCAAGGTGGGTCGGCGTTGATATGCCCAGTGGACTCTGTGCTGACAGTGGCAAGCTGCTCTTGGAGGAGGGCGACGATCTGTGGTCTGATTATGCGCTGACCGTTACCTTTCATCGGAAAAAAATCGGCCATCTACTCGCGCGCGGGCCCGAGTGTTGCGGGCCTGTCAAAGTGGCTGACATCGGGCTTGACGCTATGGGCGCGCGGGCTGGGGATGGCTTGGCTTTCGGTGAAACATCACTGCGGGGCGCTGACCCTCGCGGGGCTATCTGCCGCACAGTTGATCAGCCGCACCGTGATTGTTTAGCCAAAGGGAAACGTGGGCATAAGTATTCTCATGGCCATGCACTTGTATTGTCCGGCGGGCATGGCAAAACCGGTGCGGCCCGGCTGGCGGCGCGGGGGGCGTTGCGCATGGGGGCGGGGCTGGTGACGCTGGGGTCTCCGCGATCTGCCATGTTTGAAAATGCCGCACAATTGACGGCGATCATGCTGCATCAGATTGATGGGGCCTATGGGATCACTGAGCTGTTGGAGGACCAGCGTTTCAATGCGCTTTGTTTGGGGCCGGGACTTGGGCGCGGCATGGATACGCAGGCGGTGGTGATTGCGGCGCTAAAAGCCCAGAGGGCTACGGTTTTGGACGCAGATGCGCTCACCCGGTTTGAGCGAAACCCGCAGGTCTTGTTTGATCTGTTGCACGCGGGCTGCGTGATGACGCCCCATGGAGGGGAATTTGCCAAACTGTTCCCGGATCTGGCTGAAAAACTGGCAGCGCCGACACTGATCGGCCCGGCCTATTCCAAGGTTGATGCGACGCGTGCGGCTGCCGCCAGGGCTGGTTGTGTGGTGCTGTACAAGGGGGCGGATACGGTGATTGCCGATCCGGAAGGGCGCTGTTCAGTGCATTCAGCCCAAGATGAACGGGCCGCGCCCTGGCTGGCGACGGCGGGGGCGGGAGATGTCTTGGCCGGGTTTATTACCGGACTTATGGCGCGTGGGGTTGGGCCAATGTTGGCGGCAGAAGCGGCGGCCTGGCTACATGTGGACTGCGCGCTAGAGTTTGGCCCCGGTTTGATTTCGGAAGATCTGCCAGAGGCGCTTCCATCTGTGCTGCGTCGGCTGACCTCGTCGCAGAACCAATGAGAGAGGTATATAGCTAACGGAATTCGGTTTCCGGTTGAGTTCAAGCAGCGTGTTATGGTGCCGGTTGGGAAGCATGGGGCGAACTGGATTTGGTGCCGGGTATCGGTGCCTCTATTTATCATATGGGCGCGTCCTGGCGTTGTTGTGCATTGTTGCGCTTGGCTGTCTCAGAAATGGTTAGGGCCAGGAGGGAGTGGGCCAGGCATACTTCCCAAGCGCGCCGCGGCAGGCGGAGGGGGCTTCGCGGTCAGGCCTTCCAGCACATAAGGCGGTTTTCAAAAGTTGGCCGTGTCTTGCGGTGACCAGGTCAATCGAGTGAAGCGGGATTATTTCTGAAGTGGTGGTGCACCTAAAGGGAGTAACTTCGAACGCCCTTTAGGGAGAGCGGTAGCGTTGGGCAAAGGCTTATCAACCTAAACCGTCACCCCTATGGATCAAAGGCCGGTCATGCACCAACAATCAAACTGGACCGATTAGGCGGGCTGATCAATTGCCCATCAGGCAATCTGGAAATCTCAATCCGCGCATGGCTCAGCTTGGGTCAGGTTCCAACAACTCTCAGGTTTGATCCGGCATCCACCATTTCAGGAGAGCCAATCTTTGAACTCGGTGTGCCATCTGCGTCACCGATCTTAAATGAACCGACGAGACCATGAAGCATGGAGACATCTTGCTTCATGGACAGCATGGCCGCCGTCGCTTCCTCGACCATCGCAGCATTCTGCTGCGTGACCTGATCAAGTTGACTGACGCCCAGATTGATTTCCGACAACCCGGTCGCCTGTTCCTCAGCAGAACTAGCAACCTGGGAGGTAAGCACGACCGTTCGTTTCACATCGCCGCTCATTTTCTCCAGCGCTTTGCCTGTTTCATTGACAAGCGATACCCCCCCTTCCACCTGACGGGTGCTGTCCTCGATCAATGACTTGATTTCGTTCGCCGATGCAGCAGTGCGTTGAGCAAGCCCGCGAACTTCAGAGGCAACAACAGCAAATCCACGCCCAGCGTCCCCCGCACGGGCCGCTTCCACACCTGCATTCAGTGCAAGCAAGTTTGTCTGAAAGGCGATGTCATCGATGACATTGATGATCTGAGATATCTCACTCGCAGACTCTTGGATTTCATGCATCTTGAGAATTGCTTCCTGAACCACCTTGCTCCCGTGATCGGCACTTTGACGTGTTTCGCTGACGGTCTGGTTCGTTTCGTGCGTGGCTTCTGCCGCAGATTGCATGCTCATACTGATCTCTTCGACTGCCGCCGCCGTCTCTTCCAGGGTCGCGGCCTGCGTTTCCGTGCGGTGCGAAAGATCCTCTGCGGATTGGGCCACTTCGTCTGCCCGAGAACTCAGGTTCGCCGCAGATTCTTGAATTCTTTGGAGAACTTCTCGTTGCGATAGCACCAAGCCGTTGAAGGCTTCTCTAACCGGATCGTAGCGCACAGGGTAGTCGCTCTCTTTGGAGGATGGGATCAACTGTGTCAGATCGCGCGCGGCCATCTCCTGAATGCCGTTCGTCAGATACTTGAATGCCAGGTCTTGCTCTTCTTTTTCAGCCGCAAAATGGGCATCCAGAACCAGATGCGTGTCCAGTGCGAAGGCCCGGGCTATTGCGCCCATGATCTTCGGAAGGTTTCGCTTACTGAACAGGCGGAGCCCACCTACATACTTATTTAACAAGGATTCTTGTATGTACGAGGTCGCCTGAGCATAGCCGGAAAGGTAGAAAAGGAAGGGAAGTCCAATCCGTGGATGAATTCGGCCAATGCGATAGGCAGAGTCAAAATACTCCTGTGTAAACTCGCCAGACAGAAGCAACTCCCAGTGTTTCTTTTGACCCGCTTTGGCTTTGGCAATCAATGCTTGATCAGGAAAGAACCGGCTCATTTCCGGATCATCGGATATGAAGCCATAGAAATGATCCAGAACCTCCGGCAAGAGCGGGGCGACGAGTTTTCCGCCCTCCACCAAGTAACTTCGGTTCTTGTTGTCCAGATCAAATTTGGACAACGCTATGCTCTGTTCGTGTAACATTTTCTCACTCGTAAACTAGGAATAATACAGTAACACCATCCCTAATTTTAGAATGCGAAGGTTAAATTCGGTTGAATTTTGCTCTCGCGTTTGAAGCCGGAAGCATCGACCGATGCCTGGAACTTCGGCGTATGGTTGTCTGTTTCGCCCCTTTGGCCGTCCGTTCGTCGAGGATCAGCCGCGACCAAGGCCAGGTTTCCGACAGCACGAATTATCCCTACTTAAACAAGGCTTTAACCATGTGAGGACAGAGGATATGGCCGAGCATACCAGTCGATGTATTTGAGCGTTGGTGTCAGGGCCATGTGAAAGTGTCCTCAATGTCTGCGCTGACAAGTCGGACTCTCTGATTTTCCTGAATATTCTGACCTATCTAGAGGTCTTGTGGTGCGGGTGAAGGGACTCGAACCCCCACGCCTCGCGGCGCCAGAACCTAAATCTGGTGCGTCTACCAATTCCGCCACACCCGCACGTTTCGCAAATCACTTGTTGCGTCGGCGGTGGATAGCAAAGGTTGAAACCGGATGCGAGCGCTAATTTCAACAAAAGAGGCAGAATGCCACGGACAACGCATCTATCTGTGTCTTGCGCGCCCTGACCAACTGCGGTTCCAATGCTGATTTCTGCGCTTGAGCTTGCGCAACAGGGAAATCTCAGTGCCGCTTGCCTGCGGATTGTGCGGCAGATTCTTGCCCGCTGCACCCGCATAGGGCTGGCCAGGGCCAGGTCCTGCGCCGAGACGGGCGCGGTATCGCGCAGCTGGCAAACCTGCAAGGCCTGATCGCCTGGGCCAATCGGTTCAAACGGTGTGTAACAAGACCGGGGAACGCGTGAAAACCCTGGGCAAGCGCCTGAGGTTATCTGTCGCCGTTTGCAAGGCAGGCCGCCATGAGACGATAGACAATCTGCGCTGCGGTGAAGTCCCAGGCGGCGTTGCCATCGGGCGCAAGTTCGACCACATCCAGCCCGACACACCGGCGCCCCTTTAGCGCGTGCTCCACAAGATGCAGGGCCTGATAATAGCCCAGACCACCGGGGACAGGCGTGCCCGTTGCAGGCATGAGGGAGGGATCCAGCCCATCCACATCAAAGCTGATGTAGATCAGTTCGGGGAAATCTTCTGGCAGTTCAATTTCGTGGATATTGCGGGTAACCAGCTCTTCTGCGTCCACGTGAAAGACCGCATTGGCGGTGCGGCTTTCGGCTTCTTGGGTGCACAGGGCGCGGACGCCGAATTGTGCCAGCCGGATGCCTGCTTGCGACAGAAGATGCATGACGGAGGCATGCGAATGCTGCTCTCCCTGGTAGGCCACGCGCAAATCGGCATGGGCGTCAATCTGCACGATGCCAATCGGTTGATTCAGCGCGCGCGCCACCCCGGTGACAGCGCCGTAGCTTAGCGAGTGTTCACCGCCCAGTGTCACCGGCAGTTTGCCATCGCGCAGGCAGGCCTCGGTGCGCTGTGCCAGCCGTTCCATCACCTCTGGCAGCGGCCCTTCGCAGTCCAGCGCGGTCTCGGTGAAGATACCCCTGGCGCAGGGCTCCAGCCCCTGACACAGGCGCTCTAGCTCGTTTGAGGCTGCGATGATCGCCTGGGGGCCAAGTGCGGTGCCGGCACCATAAGACACGGTGCGTTCCAGCGGTACAGGGATGACGCGAAACAGGGCATCTTGGCCCCGTTCGGCATCGGTCAGTTCGCTGTCGAGAAAGATGCTCATGCAGAGGCCCTCATGATAGACGTTCCTTGAAATCCAGGTATCCGAATTGCTTTACCATCCGCAGCTCATCCGTCTGGCTGTTCCAGAGCAGGATCGAGGGAAGGGCCACGCCATTGAACGTATTGGTCTTGACCATCGAGTAATGGGCTTGATCGAGAAAGGCGAAGCGATCGCCGATCTGCAGCGGCTGCGCGGTTGTGTAATCGCCAATCACATCGCCAGCGAGGCAAGAGGGCCCGCCCAGACGGTAGGTATGGCCAGTGTCCACCTCACCCATCATGGCGGGGCGATAGGGGGCTTCGATCACGTCGGGCATGTGGCATGTGGCCGATATATCGGTGATGGCCAAGTCTATGCCATTTTGCGGCAGGTCCAGAACTTCGCCAATCAGAATACCCGCATCCAAGGCTACCGCCTCGCCGGGTTCCAGGTAGATGTCGACATCGTATTTGGCGCGAATACCCGTGATGAAGGCGATCAGCGCCTCGCGGTCATAGTCATCGCGGGTAATGTGGTGTCCACCACCAAAATTCAGCCATTTCAGATGTTCAATATGCGGTTTCAAGGTCTCTTCAATCGAGGCCCAGGTCCGTTCCAGCGGGGCAAACCCCTGTTCGCAAAGGGTATGCATATGCAGCCCGTCCACGCCGATCAATGCCTCGGCTGTCAGCTGGCTAATAGGGGTGCCAAGCCGCGAACAGGGCGCGCAGGGGTCATATTTTGCAATCTCGCCTTCGGAATGTTCGGGGTTGATGCGCAGCCCGACCTGTTTGCCTGCGGATTTGCACCTGGCCAGAAACCTGTCCTTTTGCGCGGGGCTGTTAAAGATCACATGATCGGAGAGCGCGATGATTTCATCAATCTCGCTGTCCTTGTAGCCGGCACAGAAGGTCGCGACCTCGCCGCCATATTCTTCCCGTGCAAGCCGCGCCTCATACAATCCGCTGGCGCAGGTCCCGCCAATATACTGGCGCAGCAGCGGGGCCAGCGCGAACATGGAGAAGGCTTTCAGGGCCGCAAGAACATGGGCGCCAGACCTGTCGGCCACCTCGGCCAGGATCGTCAGGTTTCGTTCAACCGCTTTTTCGTCCACCACGAAGGCTGGCGTCGACACGCGGGACAGATCAAAATCGCGAAATGCGCCCGGGTCACCAGCCTGTGTGGCCATCAAGTCTGACATCGCATCATCCACCATTGCAATGTGGGGCAGGCCCGGTGGTGCCACCGGGCCTGACGTTGAAAATTTAACGCTAGAAATCGACAGGGCCGTCCAGCTCATGCACCTGCCAGGGCAGGCCGTGTTGGTTCAGCATGTCCATGAAGTCATCGGGATCCAGCTGTTCCATGTTCCAGACACCGGGCGCGGCCCAGTTGCCTTTCAGAACCTGCGCGGCGCCGATCATGGCGGGGACGCCCGTGGTATAGCTGACCGCCTGGCTGCCGACTTCGGCATAGCACTCTTCGTGGTCACAGATATTGTAGATGTAGAAGGTTTTTTCGCCTGATCCATCCATGGCCTCGCCCGTGGCGATATCACCGATGCAGGCCTTGCCCTTGGTTTCAGCCCCCAGATCGCCGGGATCGGGCAGCAGTGTTTTCAGAAACTGGATCGGGATGATTTCCTGCCCGTCATGCATCACCTTGTCGATGCGGGTCATGCCGACGTTTTCCAGCACCTTGGCGTGCATGATATAGGCATCGCCAAAGGTCATCCAGAACCGTGCCCGTTCGATTTCCGGGAAGTGGGTCGACAGGCTTTCCAGTTCTTCATGATACATCAGGTACATGTTCTTTGGCCCGATGGCAGGGAAATCGAACTCAACCTTATGGGTCATGGCCGGGGTTACCTGCCAGTCGCCATTTTCCCAATGCCGGGCCTCGGCCAGCACTTCGCGCAGATTGATTTCCGGGTTGAAGTTGGTGGCAAATTCCTGATCGTTGGAACCGCCGTTGGCATCCAGCACATCAATCTGGCGAATGGATTTCAGCTTGTGCTTGCGCAGCCAGGTCGCAAAAACGCTGGTAACGCCGGGATCAAAACCCGCCCCCAGGATCGCTGTCAGGCCGGCCGCCTTGAAACGGTCCTGATAGGCCCACTGCCAATGATATTCGAACTTGGCCACGTCTTCGGGTTCATAGTTTGCAGTGTCCAGATAGTGGCACCCGGCCTCCAGACAGGCATCCATCAACACAAGGTCCTGATAGGGCAGGGCCAGGTTCACCAGAATCTCGGCACCGGTTTCGCGGATCAGGGCCACGGTTGCGGCCACATCATAGGCATCCAGGGCCGCAGTCCTGATGTCAACGCCGGTGCGTTCTTTCACACTGGCGGCAATCGCATCGCATTTTGATTTGGTACGGCTGGCCAGGGTGATTTCGGTGAAGATATCGGCGTTCATCGCCATCTTATGCACCGAAGCGTGACTTACGCCGCCCGCGCCAACAACAAGTGTCTTGCCCATGGTGGTTCTCTCCTTACCGAGGTCATTCATAGTAGGTATAGCCGTTGATCGAGCCCCGATAGGCTTCAATCAGAATCTTGCGTTCATTGGCCTTTATGGCCCCGCCCGAGATAGCTTCATCGACCATTTTACGGAAGGCCGCAATGCAATCTGCCGGATCATATTCCACATATGACAGGACTTCAGAAATCGTGTCACCTTCCTGTTCGTGCAGCAGATCAAAGCCGCCATCCGAGCGCAGATCGATCGTGACTACATTGGTGTCGCCAAACAGGTTGTGCAGATCGCCCAGGGTTTCCTGATAGGCCCCAACAAAAAAGACCCCAAGATAATAGCGCTGATCTTCGGGCAGGGAATGCACCGGCAGCGACGGTGAAATGCCTTCTGCCAGGATAAAGCGATCCACCTTGCCGTCGCTGTCACAGGTGATGTCGGACAGGACGGCGCGGCGATCCGGTGGCTGGTCCAGCATTTGCAGCGGCATGATCGGATGCAACTGGTCAATGGCCCAGACATCCGGCAAGGACTGGAACAGCGAAAAGTTGCAGTGATAGACATCGGCAACCTTTTCCAGCTTTTCGCCCAGTTCGTTCACCTCGTCCGAGGCAGCAACAAGCATCTTGATCCGGGCAATCAGATACAGATAGATCCGCTCTGCCCGGGCCATCTGGCGCAGGTCGACCATGCCGCGCCGAAACAGCCCGCGCAGTTCGTCCCGATAAAAACTGGCGTCGTTCCAGCATTCCTGCACCCGGCCAGACACAAGATACCCGCTGATTGCCGCCAGATCAGACACCAGATGATGATCATCGGGCTGCACCTCTGGCGCGTCCGGGGCATCAAACAGCGTCGTTTCCAAAACATCAAAGATCAGCATCGATGAGGTCGCAACCACCGCCCGGCCGCTTTCCGTGACCAGAATGGGATGTTCCACCTCGGCTTCGTCCAGGGCATAGGCCACGGTTTCCACGATATTGGCGGCATATTCTTCGATCGTGTAGTTGATCGAGTTCTCGCCGGCCCGTTTTTCGCCCGTGTAATCCACGCCCAGGCCGCCGCCCAGGTCCAGATGGGTCAGGGGGACGCCTTCGCGGGTCAGTTCGATGAAATACCGACAGGCTTCGGTGGTGGCGCGGCGAACATCATTTACGTCCGGCACCTGGCTGCCCAGGTGGGAATGCTGCAGCTTGAGACAGTGCAGCAGGCCCACATCTTTTAGCCGGTCCACCACCCGCAACAATTGGTCGGAATTCATGCCAAATGCCGACCGATCACCCGAGCTTTCCTGCCATTTTCCGCCAATCTGGTTGGTCAGCTTTACCCGAACTCCCAGCAATGGCTCGATGCCCAATTCCTGGGTGACCTGAATGACGGTTTCTGCTTCTTTCGGGCTCTCCAATACGATGATGGTGTTAAAGCCCAGCCGCTGTGACAGGATCGCCAGACGAATGAACTCGGCGTCCTTGACACCGTTGCAGACAATCAGCGCGTTCTTTGACAGGCGGTGCGCCAGCGCGATCACAAGCTCGGGCTTTGATCCTGCCTCCAGCCCGAAGTCGAACTCTCGCCCGAACTCAACAATCCGATCCACCACCTGCGCCTGTTGGTTCACCTTGATGGGAAAGACCCCGCGATAGGGGGCTTTATATCCGACGTGCTTGATTGCTTTGGCAAAGCTTTGATTGATGTGGCGGATTTCGTGTTCCAGAAACGAACTGACGCGCAACACCATCGGGGCGGCGATGCCCCGTTGTTCCAGATCCTGCAGGATACCCGGCAGGCTGATCGGGGCGGCAGCGTCATTGAGCGGATCGCAAAGCGAGATCTCGCCGTCGGGAGACACGGTTATCAAACCTTTGCCCCATTGATCGACGCCATAAATACTGCCTGGGCAGGTGTCGTTTTGATCCAATCGATATGACCTTTCTGACGGAGAGGAGAGCGGAAAAATTGCTATGAACCGGAGTGAAGTACAGAGTGGTCGGCGGGGCGAACCATCTGGAGGTAACTTTATGCCTGGCCCAATACCACCATTGCGCAACGCGTCCTATGGGTTTTGCAAGCTTGACATCGGGTGATGCACAAGACCTCACCTCGTTTATTCCAACATGGAAAACGCACCGGTTTCAACCCCTAGGTCAGGATGTAGTTCTCTGGCGTCAGGGGCTTTGGCGCAGGCTGTCCCAGCGCTTCGGACACCGAAATTTCAATCACCCGGCACATCGCATCCAGCGGCAGCCCGTTTTGCACATCGCGAAACGGCAGGTCCAGCTCGTTTGTCACTGTTTGCAGGCCAAAGAAAACATAGGCGACCACCGCAGAAAAGAGCGGGGCAAACCAGCCAGTGGATTCGATCAGCGCAAAGGGCAGCAACCAGCAATACAGATAGGTGGTCCGCCGTATGAGCAAGGAATAAACAAAGGGCAGCGGCGTCGTCAGGATCCGTTCGCACCCTGCCTGTGCAAGCGCCACAGAAGACAGGGTCTGGGAAATGGTAAGCTGACCAAACCCACTGACGTCGTCTCTTTCGCTCAGCTTGCGAATCTGATCCGCCATTGACCTCAGGGCTGCGTCGGCGGGGTTTTGATGGGCGAGCATTGCGGCGGCTTTCTCCTCGCCGATCCACTGTGCAATATCGTCACTTACATCGGTATTTCGCAAGAAGCCCCGGTGAAGATGGGCAAAAGCAACCGCACAGGACAGGATGCGTGCGCGGTCGTCCTCATTGCCGACAAAGATGCGCATGTGGCGCCCCAGGTTGCGCACATCGGCAATCATGGAGCCCCAGAGCTTGCGTGCCTCCCACCAGCGATCATAGGCGGCGTTGTTGCGAAAGCCGAGAAACAGCGAAAGCGCGACGCCGAATATCCCCATCGCTGCCATCGAGATATGGGGCAGGTTAATGAGATGTAGATCAACAAGCAGAACCGCCATGGACAAAACACCAACGCCAAGGATCTTGCCGATGATCGTTGGGACAATTGACCCCTGCATGACAAAGAACAACTGCAGTGAAGATGGGTGGTCCCGGACAATCATCTGGCTTGGCCTTTCAGGGTAGGGGGTGCAGCAGAGAGCCTCACTTAACGCTCAAACTTTCTTTGGCGGGCGTGACCGCAGGCTGCAGGTCAATCCGTACCGTAAATTTCGCATCTGTTCATAGACGGATCAGCAGCGCAAGGCTGTGAGATCCCGATATATTCCTTCGCCGGTGATACAGGCCCCGCTGCGGCGGGAAAGGTTCGAAAACGACCCTTCCGTGAAGGGGTCGTCAAAACTGCCCCGTGTTCGGGCGTTCCGGGCGGATTGGCAGGCCCGCCGGTAAGTCTGAGGCGCGCGCTGGTCTAAGGCTCTGTCAAATCGTGACCTGTAGATTGCTTTGGCTCTGGCGGGGGCTGGCATGTGGAGAATGATGATGACGCTTATTACAAACTGGCGGGCGGTTCTGGCAAAATCGGCCAGCATCTGGTTGATTCTTGCCAGCCTGTTGGCCACTTTCGGTTTTTTCTTTGCCCTGGTTAGCCCCGCCCTCATAGGATGGCCACCGATCTATTTTGCAGCTGTTTCAGCTAGTTTCCAGACGCTGGCGATTCCGGCGCGGGTGGTGCTGCAAAAGGGGATTTCGGGGCTGGATCGGTTTCGCGCGGATCAAAGCGGAGCCCTGAGGCGGCGCTATGTTGGATTGATTGCCGGCAGTGGCATTGCCCTGTCCAGCGCCATTGCCTTCATTGGCAGTTGGGAAGGGCTGCGCCAAGAGGCCTATCGTGATGTGGTGGGCGTCTGGACGGTGTGCTACGGTGCGACCGAGGGTGTGCGTCCGGGCGACAGCTACAGCCGGGCGGACTGTGACCACATGCTGGCGGCAGAAATCATCCGCCATGAAGCAGGGCTGGATCGCTGCCTGACGGCAGAGGTGCCATTGGGAATGAAGATCGCCCTGGTGTCCTGGACTTATAATGTCGGGGTTGGGGCGGCCTGTGGCTCTACCTTGCTGCGCCGGGTCAATGCGGGTGATTTGGCGGGGGGCTGCGATGAATTGCAGCGTTGGAACAGGGCGGGGGGGCGCGTCTGGCGTGGCCTGACGCGGCGGCGCATATCTGAAATGGAGATGTGTCATGCCGCCCTGAGGTCGGGCGCGTGACCCTGGTCTGGGGCTTGCGAAAATTGCCTGTGCTGCTTGGTAGCCTGGCCCTTGTGGTCGCGCTGTGGGCGCTACTGGATCTGATCGATGAGCGTCGCCGCCTTGCAGCAGATCTGGCCCAGACCCAGACACGTCTGCGCGCCGCCACGGCAGAACTGGCACAGGCGGCCGCGGCTGCCCGCATTCACCGCGCCCATTTGGACCGCGCCGCAGATGAGGCGCGGCGATGGTCGGAAATTATCAATGATTTTAAACAGATGGAGGGCCGCGATGCGCCTTTATCCCCTTTGCTGGGCCGTACTGCTGAGCAGCTGTTCCAGCGCTCTCCCGGATGAGCGAGCCGGGCCAATCCCGGTGCCGTCCGATCTGTTGCAGCCCTGTCCAGGCTATCAGGGGCCGACGCCCCGCAGCGAAGGTCAGCTGTCGGATGCGCTGATCGCAGAGCTGCGGGGGCGGAGCTGTGCCAATGCCAAACTGGCAACGGTAGAGGAAATACTTGCGGCGCCCGCTGCGCAATAGGGCGGGAAGTCTCTGGCCCGCCAAAGCCAGTCAGTGGGCAGGATCAGCTTGGCGGGTTCCCCGGAGATTGCGGCGCATCATCGCAGATTTCGTACCAGCCCGGTTTTTCAGAGGTAAATTCGTGAAACTGGTTTTGCAGCGCAACCGGCGTATCCAGGGCATTTGCAGCAATGGGAAAGCTATCTTCCTCGGACAGGATTTCGCCCAGCGATGTGCCGCATAGTCTGCAAAAACAACGATGATATTTATATGGGGCCGCCGGGTGATACAGCGCGACCTGTTCCTTGCCGGACACCCATCTAAGATCATCCCGTTTGACAAAGACAATTGCGCTGGCGCCAGCTTTTCGGCAGCGCGTGCAGTGACAGGTGCCCAGCATGCTTGGGATGGCCTGGAGTTCGAACTTAACTGTTCCACAACAACAGCTTCCGGTGATCATTTATGTTACCTCTTCCAAGATGATTATTACGAATGACAGGAACATTAAGTGAACATTTACCTGGGCGCAATCATGTTTGTCTGCATTTTT
This sequence comes from Pseudophaeobacter sp., assembly GCF_048267565.1. Classification (NCBI taxonomy): domain Bacteria; kingdom Pseudomonadati; phylum Pseudomonadota; class Alphaproteobacteria; order Rhodobacterales; family Roseobacteraceae; genus Pseudophaeobacter; species Pseudophaeobacter sp. Next base: position 272,203 of record NZ_JBLWXG010000001.1, read on the forward strand.
GGCAGGGCGCATCAGGCGGCAATTGGCTGGAATTAGACGATTTATATATTCGGCCGCCGCGTTTGCCGTTAAAAACGATCTTGAGGGAAGCCAAGGGAAGCCAGATGAATTACTCCGGGGCAGGCGTGGACAGGCAGCGGGCAGACATCGAGAATGGGCGCAAAAAACTATTGTGGTGGCAGCCATCACTGGCAGGGCTCTATTTCGGAGCCCTTTTTTGCGTTGCGACATTCTGGCCGTCTCTGTTGCCACGCCCCTGGGTGTTTCAGGGGGTGTTGTCGGGGCTGGTCTTTGCGCTTGGCTACGGCACTGGCACCGTTGGTCTTTGGCTTTGGCGCTATCTGGAATTGCCGCTGCTGCCGCTAAGGTGGCGCGCGCGCATGTATTTGGTGCTGGCCGGTTCCAGCGCGGTTGTCGCGGGCTATACCTTCTGGAACGTGGCCAACTGGCAAAATGTCACCCGTGGCCTGATGCAGATGCCCAAGGTAGAAGAGAGCTATTACCTGCAGATCACCCTGATTGGCCTGGGCATCGCCTTGTTGCTTATCCTGCTGGGTAAAGTGTTGTATCTGGCCCTTGCCTGTGCGGCCGCATTGCCACGCCACTATGTGCCACGCCGTATCGCCTCTTTATTGGGGGCGCTGGCCTTTCTGGGGCTACTGGTCATTGCTGCAAACGATACCCTGTTGCAACGTACAATCGCCGCGATCGACAGTGCCCAGGCACGTATTGATATCTCTGACCCGCCCGGCGCTTTTGCCCCGCAAGAGCCGCAGCGTTCGGGCAGTGCCCGATCGCTGATCGATTGGGGGCAACTGGGGAAGGCGGGCAAGCAGTTTGTCCATGAAGGCCCACGCCGCAGCGATATCGAGGCCTTTAGCAACAGGCCAGCGCAAGAACCGATACGTGTCTATGTGGGGCTCCGCTCGGCGCCGACACCACTGGCGCAGGCGCAGCTGGCCTTGCAAGACCTGCAACGCACTGATGCCTTTTCGCGCAAGATACTGGTCATTGCGACGCCAACCGGAACTGGGTGGCTGCAAAATGGCGCAATTGCACCGCTCGAATACATGCATGACGGCGACATCGCCACTGTGGGGGTGCAGTACTCATACCTGCCCAGCCCGCAATCCCTGCTGCTGCAGCCCGGATTGGTGCAAGAATCCGCATCCATCGTGTTTGACGTGATCTATAATTACTGGAAAACCCTGCCAGCCGAGACCCGCCCGCAGCTCTATCTCTTTGGCTTGAGCCTGGGATCTTTGGGGTCTGAAACATCTGTGCCGCTCTATGCCTATGTAAGCGACCCATTTCACGGTGCTCTCTGGGCTGGACCGACCTTTCGCAACCCGCTGTGGAAACGGGTGCAGCGCAATCGCGATCCGCAGTCACCGGCCTGGCAACCCCGCTTTGAAAACGGCGGGCTGTTTCGTGCCTTTGGCCCCGGCATGATCGCTGCCGACCAGCAACAGGGCTGGAGCCCCATTCGCACCGTATTCCTGGCTTACCCATCGGACCCGATTGTCTTCTTTGAGGAAAACATGTGGTCGCGAGCGCCCGCCTGGATGGGGCAGAACCGGGGCAGCGGTGTGTCATCGGGCTTTACCTGGGTGCCTGTGGTGACGTTTTTCCAGGTGGCACTGGATATGCTGTCGGCGGCTCGGGTCCCGGCCGGGCACGGGCATAACTACGCGGTGCGTGATTACACAGAGGCATGGGCCGTCGTGACAGGGCGCGCCGACTGGACGAGCGACCAAACCGAGCGTTTGCTTTCGCGGGTGGCAGATGAAGGCTGGTAGCCTGTCTACCTGCACCGTGAAACCGAGGCTGCGGCCCGCGTGGACCTGCTATCTTCTGCGGGGGATCTGCCTTGATGCAGGGCGGCCAGCGAAAAGAAAAGCACCGGTGTGCGAATCTCTGGTGCCGAAAAAAAATTGCTCTTGGAAGGTGGGTTTCGCTGGGTGCAATGCTGCTTTGATCCCTGTGCAGGCGGTAGGTGAAGTAGTTCACTCAAGTTTACCGCTTTCTTTCCAAAAATTGATTTTTGGCACCGGATTTCAGCGGGAAATTGCGTATTTTTCGGCCATGTGCGCAAAAGCCAATTTCAAGACTGCGCCGCAAAAAAACTGCTTGATATATCCGGGCCGAGGTACGGATCCCTGGGATGGGGGGATCTTGCACCGCAAAAGTTCAATCAGGAGACTCAAGACCATGAGCACCAAATTCGCTTTGCGCAGCAGCGCGGCCGTTGCGACCGCCCTGCTGGCCGCACCAGCCTTTGCTGGCCCCACCTATACCAATGACAACGGCGGTAGCTTCCGCTGGTATGGTCAGTTCAACCCATCCTTCCAGTCTTATGACGATGGTGTAGAAGACTACAGCCGCGTTGTTGACAACTCTTCCTCCAACTCGCGCATCGGGTTCTGGCTGGAGCAGGCCTTTGGCGAAAACACGCTGAAGTTCCACTTTGAAACAGCCTTTGGTCTGCGCGCCTCTGATGGGGTGGATCAGGCTGGCACAGGCCAAAACCTGAGCTGGAGCCGAACCAACCTGCGCCACGTGGATCTGCAGTTTGAAACTGCCAACTACGGCACATTCTCTGCTGGTCAGGGGTCTATGGCGTCTGACGGCGTAACAGGGGCTGACTTCTCGGGCACCGGTCTGGGCGCGGGTGTATCCGTAGGTGATATTGGCGGCGGCTATGCCTTCCGCACCGCAAGCGGCGCTGTAAGCGGCGTGACCGTTGGTGATGCCTTCACCGATCTGGATGGCAGCCGTCTGGGCCGGATCCGCTATGACAGCAACAACTTTGCTGGTTTTGTCTTCTCGACATCCTACGGCACAGACATCCTGGGCACCAACAACGACCGCGAAACCTATGACGTTGCGGTACGCTACGGCAACGATGAGCTGGGTGCCTTTGCACTGGATGCGGGTCTGGCGGCAGCCTGGACAGAACAGACCGGCAAGCAGGATCGTCGCGATATTTCCGGTTCGGTGTCGCTGTTGCACCGTGACACCGGCCTGTCGATGACACTGGCCGCAGGGGATCGCGATATCTCGGGCAACTATGGCTATGCCAAGCTGGGATATTCGGCCAACCTGATCAACGCGGGCAAGACTTCGTTCTCGGTCGATTACTATGACGGTTCTGATCTTGTGACCACTGGTGATACCTCCGAATCCTGGGGTGTTGCTGCGGTTCAAAAGATCGACAATCTGAACCTGGAAACCTACATCGCTTACCGCGATTATTCCTACGCGGACACGTCGGGGACCAGCTACCAGGATTCCAACGTGATCCTGGCTGGCGCTCGCTGGAAGTTCTAAAGATCTAACCATGCTTGCCCCAGGCCGTTCCCTCGGTTCCTGGGGCAGAGGCACGTCCCCCATGCGGGGGGCGTGCCTTTTTTGTTTTTGGCAGAATTTTGTCAGTAAATTCGGCTTTGAGAGACTGAAACCGGCAATCCCCCTTGCACCGCGCCGCCAGTAACAATAGAAGGCCTCAAATTGTCTGGGGGTGTTGCCTGCGCGCGCGCCCCGAATCTCTATGGGGTATAGGATGCAGGTCACCGAGACGCTGAACGAAGGTCTGAAACGCGGCTACGCCATCACGGTCACTGCTGCCGAGCTGGACGCCAAGGTCAATGAAAAGCTGGTTGAAGCCCAGCCAGAAATCGAAATGAAGGGCTTTCGCAAAGGCAAAGTTCCTATGGCGCTGCTGAAAAAGCAGTTTGGCCAGCGCATGATTGGCGAAGCGATGCAGGAAGCCGTCGACGGTGCCATGAACAAGCATTTCGAAGACAGCGGCGACCGCCCAGCGATGCAGCCCGACGTCAAAATGACCAATGAAGATTGGAAAGAGGGCGACGACGTCAACGTCGAGATGTCCTATGAGGCGCTGCCCGAAATTCCTGAGGTCGACCTGTCTGGTGTGACCCTGGAAAAGCTGGTTGTGAAGGCTGAAGAAGAGGCCGTCACCGAAGCGCTGGAAAGCCTGGCAGAAAACGCCCAGGAATTCGAAGCCCGCGAAGCAGGTGCTGCCTCCGAAGATGGTGACCAGGTTGTCATCGACTTCCTGGGTAAAGTGGACGGCGAAGCCTTTGAAGGTGGCGCAGCAGACGATTATCCGCTGGTTCTGGGCTCCAACTCCTTTATTCCCGGTTTTGAAGAGCAGCTGGTTGGCGTGAAAGCCGAAGAGGAAAAAGACGTTACCGTTTCTTTCCCCGACGACTATCAGGCCGAGCACCTGGCCGGCAAAGAAGCCGTGTTCTCTTGCACCATCAAAGAGGTCAAGGCCCCCAAGGCAGCCGAGATCAACGACGAGATGGCGAAGAAGTTCGGCGCTGAAGACCTGGAAGGCCTGAAGGGCCAGATCCGCGAACGTCTGGAAGCAGAATATGCCGGTGCCGCCCGCGCCGTGATGAAGCGCGCGACCCTCGACAAGCTGGACGAACTGGTCTCCTTTGACCTGCCGCCGTCGCTGCTGGAGGCCGAAGCCAAGCAGATCGCGCATCAGCTGTGGCACGAGGAAAACCCAGATGTCGAAGGCCATGATCACGCTGAAGTAGAGGCCACTGAAGAGCACACCAAACTGGCGTCCCGCCGCGTGCGTCTTGGCTTGCTGCTGGCAGAGCTTGGTCAGAAAGCCAAAGTTGAAGTGACCGACGCAGAGATGACCCAGGCGATCATGGCGCAGGCGCGTCAGTACCCCGGCCAAGAGCGTCAGTTCTTTGAATTCATTCAGCAGAACGCCCAGATGCAACAGCAGTTGCGTGCGCCTCTGTTTGAAGACAAGGTCATCGACCACCTGTTTGAACAGGCCACTGTTTCTGAGAAAGAAGTTTCGAAAGAAGATCTTCAAAAGGCTGTTGAGGCCCTCGAAGAAGAATAATCTACAGTCTTCTTACTGTTTCAAAGGGCTGCCAATTGGCGGCCCTTTTTCGTTGTCCCAAAGGGACATACGCTCGCAGTAATTACGTTTCAGCGCGGCGCTGCGCGGCTGGAAGGCCCCCCACATGCCCGCTACGTCAAAGGGCCCAGCATTTTTGCCGGGCCCTTTGGGGAACTGTCATCAGGCAGGCGGGTGTCGCCGTGCCAGGTTCACAGATCAATGCGGAAGCGTGCAAACCCTTCCGGGCCTTCCCCGGCTGCAGAGATCGCTACCCCCCGGACGTCGCTGGCATAGTCACTGGCCTTGGGGCCGGTGTCAAACAGGACGCTTGTACCCGGCAGCGGCGCAAACCGCCAATTGGCATCGGCACGGGGGCTGATGGTCCCCTTTTCAACGATATAACGCACGATCACATCGCGGTTGGTGTCCGGCCCTTCAAAGACAATGCTGTCGCCCTTGGCGCCGGGGAAATCACCGCCACCAGAGGCGCGGTAATTGTTGGTGGCGACGATGAACTGAGCCTCTGGATCAATGGGGGCGCCGTTGTATTCAAGCTTGGTGATGCGGCTTGCATCAGGGTTTTGCAATTCCCCTTTGGTGCTGAATTTGGAAGGCTGGCTCAGGTCAATCTGGTAGGTTACGCCATCCATCACATCAAAGTTGTAGCTGGGGAAGGCCGGATTGAGCAGCAGCTGGTCCGCCTTGCCGGGTTCGACCTGGTTGAAGATCCCGGCGGACCGTTCCAGCCAGTCCTTGACCTCGGCCCCGGTGACCAGAACTGCGCGGGCGGTGTTAGGGTAAAGATACAGATCAGACACATTCTTGATCGCCACATCGCCCTTGGGAACATCAGTGAAATAGTCTGGTCCGCCGCGCCCACCAGCCTTGAAGGGGGCGGCGGCTGACAGGATGGGCAGCCCGTCATATTCGGTGCCCTGCAGCATCTGGGCGATGTACCAGCTTTGCGCAATAGAAACGATCTGCACCGAAGGATCATCGGCAACCAGTGCAAAGTAACTGTGCAGCGGTGCATCTGTCTTGCCGACTGCACGGCGCACATAGGCCAGCGTTTCCTCGTGTTCCTGTGCGGCTGCGGCCAGAACCGTTGCAGTGCTGTCGACCAGCGCGGTGATGGAACGGTCTTCGTTGCGTTTGGAAATAGGGCGCGCTTCGGAGGCATGGCCAACCACGCGCCAACCGCCTGCATCCCGTTCCAGCATCAGATCAATCAGGCCCAGGTGGCTGCCCCAATACCCCCCCATGGTGGCGGGTTTGCCCTGCAACGTGCCCTTGGCCACGTCAATGCCATCCAGCCCGTCGTATTTGGAGGAGGGAAACACCAGATGGCTGTGGCCGGTCATGATCGCATCAATGCCATCCACCCCGGCCAAGACCAAAGAGGCGTTTTCCATGCCATCGCTTTCGCGGGCCGCGCCAATACCGGAATGTGACAGCGCAATGATGATATCTGCGCCTTTTTCCTTCATTTCCGGCACATAGGCGCGGGCGGTTTGCAAGATGTCACGCGCCTGCACATTGCCTTCCAGATGGCGGCGATCCCAGTTCATGACCTGCGGGGGCACAAAACCGATCAGCCCGATCTTGATGGCGTGCTTTTGCCCGGCACCATCTGTCAAGGTCCGATCCATCAGCACATAGGGTGGCAACAGGGTCTTGTCATCTCGCGGGGCAGCACCAGTTTCCTTGGCGATATTGGCGCAGACGACGGGGAAATCCGCCCCGGCCAGCGATTTCATCAGAAACTCTAGCCCGTAGTTGAATTCGTGGTTGCCCAGGGTAGAGGCATCAAAACCAACGGCGTTCATGGCAGCAATCACCGGGTGCAGATCACCGTCGCGCATGCCACGCTCATAGGCGATGTAATCACCCATCGGATTGCCCTGCAGGAAATCGCCATTGTCGAGCAGCAGCGCATTGGTTGCCTCGGCGCGGATCTCTTTGACGAGAGAGGCGGTGCGGGCAAGGCCAACCGTATCGCGGGGCTTGTCCGCGTAATAGTCATATGGAAAGACATGCACATGCAGATCGGTGGTTTCCATCAGCCGCAGATGCACCTGATTGGACGCCGCTTGCAGCGAAAACGGATGCAGCGCGATAAGGCCAGCACTGCCAGCAAGAAAGGATCGGCGGTCAAGGGTGATCGGCATTGTTCAGCTCCCAGTATTGTTGTGCTCTGCGGGTACCCGAGAACGATAACAACAAAATGACAGGGAACGTGATGTTTTTTGCAACCCTTGATGGTGCCTAGGGGGCCGACCCTAGTTTACCAAGCCGGTTTCCTTCAACATGCCGCGCCGCTTGGCGGCGTAATAATAGCCACGTGAATAATGTTTGACTGCGGTGTCAAAATCACCATCGGACAACAGCCAGGCGCCGCGCAGGTATTTCACCGAAAATTCAAGGTTGGTATCGGCATCCAATAGGTCTTTGGGCGCGCCACTAAAGCCCATGGAGCGCGCCGTGGCAGGTAGAATCTGCAGCAGCCCGTAGTAGGGGCGGTTCACGGCCGTGGGCCGGTGGGTGCTTTCACGGATGGCCAGGCGGTGCACCAGGGCAGGCGGGACCTCGTAGTGATCGGACCAATAGTTGATGCTTTGGCGCAGCTCGGGGGTTTCGTTGGGATAGAGCGGAGGATTAAAATCTGGCTCTTCGGTGGCGGCACCACAGGCTGTCAGTGCAATGGCTGGTAATAGATAGGCAAGCAGGATCAGGGGCCTGCGAAGGTACTGTTGGATCATGCTCTGGGCCTTTCCCTGTAACGCAGCGCAGCGCGCCAGCTGCGCCGGTTTTATCTAAGCTGGACCAAAAGCAAAAGCTGCCCGGTCGGGGATCGGCGGATTTTGGGGCATGGCGTACCATCACCTGCCCTAGTCTATGGGGACCTGTCCTTTGCTAGCCGGTGACAGGATGGCCGCGCTGCTGCATACATTGTACCAGATACTGGCGCTGCGCCTGCTTGACCTGGCTATCCGCCACTGCGGCACCGATGGCGGCACCAGCAAGTGCCCCAGCCAGAGCCTTGTCCCGGCTTTCGGTTGCCCCCACCAAGGCCCCTCCGGTTCCACCGATGGCTGCTGTCTTGCCGATGTGACCCTGACCAACGCGGCGTGCTTCTGCCCGGCATTGGGCCTCATCGCTGTTGAAGTTGGCACCAGGTGAGCCGCTGACCATCAGCGGGGCATCTACGGGAACGGTGTCGCAGGCGGCAAGCGCCAGCAACAATAGACCACCGCTGACAGATTTCAAGATACGTCCAGACATGACCACACTCCTTCGAATTCACTGTGAATATGATACAGGGTAGATCGGGTGGGGCCAGATCGCCAAGCCCCAACGGCAGCCAAGACAAAAAAGGCCACCTCATGCAGAGGTGGCCTTTCTCATTCATCAATCTGATCGGGGTGCGATCAGGTTGTTGGTTCTTCTTCGCTGGCGACGGCAGGGGCATCGCCCTCGTCGTCGTCGTCCGAAGCGGCAGAGCCGATATCGTCAAACAGTTCTGAAATTTCGAATTCAGCAGCTGCTTCCTCTTCGGCAGCAAGCTCCTGGATCGATTTGCCAGAGGCCTGCAGCTCAGCTTCTTCAGTTGAACGGGCGACGTTCAGCTTGATCTGGGCGTCGACTTCTGGGTGCAGTTTGACCAGTACAGTGTGCAGGCCGAGGTCTTTGATCGGATCGATCAGAGCAACCTGCTTCTTGTCTACCGAGAACCCTGCTTCGCTGGCGGCTTCTGCGGCGTCACGCGGGGTGACGGAACCGTAGAGGGCGCCAGAGTCGGAGGCAGAGCGAATCACGATGAACTGCTGACCGTCCAGCTTTTCAGCGAGGGCGGCGGCTTCTGCTTTGGTTTCCAGATTGCGTGCTTCCAGCTGCGCTTTCTGGGCTTCAAATGCGGCCAGGTTTGCTTCCGATGCGACCTTGGCTTTCGCCTGGGGCAGCAGGAAGTTACGGGCAAAACCGGGTTTGACGTCTACGACGTCACCCATCTGGCCCAGCTTGGCGACACGTTCAAGAAGGATAACTTGCATTGCTCAGGTCTCCTTACTTAACAGCATAAGGCAGCAGGGCGAGGAAGCGGGCGCGCTTGATAGCACGGGCCAGTTCACGCTGCTTCTTTGCCGAAACGGCGGTGATACGCGAAGGCACGATCTTGCCACGCTCAGAGATGTAGCGCTGCAGAAGACGGGTGTCTTTGTAGTCGATCTTCGGCGCATTGTCACCCGAGAAGGGGCACACTTTGCGACGGCGGAAAAACGGTTTGGCTGCCATGGTTTAGCGTCCTTTTCTCAAGCTGGATCAGCGGCGCTCGCGACGGGTGTCGCGTTCGTCACGTTTCTGCATCTGAACCGAAGGTCCTTCGGCGTGCTCGTCGACCTTGATGGTCAGAACGCGCATCACGTCATCATGCAGGCGCATCAGGCGTTCCATTTCCTGAATCGCCGACGCCGGAGCATCAGAGCGCAGGAAGGCATAGTGGCCCTTGCGGTTTTTGTTGATCTTGTAGGCCATCGTTTTGACGCCCCAGTATTCACTGTCAACGAGCTTACCTTCGTTGTCAGCCAATACGGCACCAAAATGTTCGACGAGACCTTCAGCTTGCGAGTTGGACAGATCCTGACGCGCAATCATGACATGCTCATAGAGGGGCATGCGAACTCCAGTTTGTTTCAAGGCGCATTTCATAGACGGGGCGGTTCAACCTTCCGCTGCCCTGTCACGAGAGGCTGCGCGGATCGAAATTGTCGCGGAAGGTTGGCCCCATATATCGGCTTTTGCGCAAAGAGCAAGGTCAAATGCTTTTCTGGGGCATCTGTGCAGTCGGGGCAGCCTGTGCGGTCGGGGGGCGCGGGGCTGGTCGCGGATCAGCGGGACGAGCGGCCCGTAGCCCTGGGCAGTGTGCCTGTCTTGTCTGTTGCGTATAGCGAAATATCGGACGGTGAACAGCAAAACCCCAATCTGCGCCGCATTGTTGCCGCATTGTTTTCGTCAACCTTGGTTAATGAAGCGTTCATTGCCGCCACCTGGCCGGGCCCAAGAGGGTTGGAGGGGCCGGAGCGGCAGCGGGTTTTAGGCAGTTTGAGGTATGAGATGGGAAATTCCGGCGAAGCCACCCTGGGCCAAGAGCATGCAGCGCGATTGTTGGAGCCTGCCTTTGGCGGCGTATCCGGCGCAAATCGGTTTCAAAAGGGGCGGGTCTTTGCCAGCGCGCCGCCGCTGGTGTTACGGTTTGAGGCCAATTGGCGCGCACGCAGCGTTTTGCTGCGCGGCCTGGGGGTTGCCATGGTGGTGGGGGCCTGTGGGCTCTGGCTGTTTCCCGGCAATTTTGCGGACCCGGAACTGAGCCTGTTGAAGGTTGGTGCTGCGGTTTTGATTATTGTCGTCGGTATGGTGTTGATGACGGTGCAGGATATGCGCAACCAGCCAGAGGCATGTTTTGATCCGCTGCACCGGGAATTGCGGATTTTGCGACGAGATGGGCGTGGGCGGCCCAAGATGGTGCTGCGGCGCAGCTATGACAGCCTTGGCGGTGCCCGGCTGAGCGCAGGTGCGGTAAAGTTGTATGAGCGCGATGGCAGTCTGCTGGTTGAGCTGCCCCTGGGGGGCGCGGCAGCCCGCAGTCAGCTGCGCGATCAGCTCAGCGGCGCGGTGCAGCTGTTAAGCTAGAGCTTCACGATGCTGTGATGCGCCTAGACGGGTGCTGCGATATTTCCCTGATACATAGGCCTTTACGCGTTTCACGGGGGGCTTTGTTCTTTTCTCAACAGAACATGTTGGAAAATGTCGCTTTTCTTTTAGCTGCTCAGCACACAGGTTGCCGTGACACCAAAAGGACATCTCGTCCGCTATCCTTTCTCCAATGGAGCCTCTTGCAATGAAAAAAATCCTTCTCGCCTCTGCACTGGCCGGCCTTACCGCGACGGCGTCCCTGGCCGCACCCGAAAAATACACTCTGGATTCCAGCCACAGCCAAGTGGTCTTTACCTACAATCACCTGGGCTATTCGACAACGACAGGGATGTTCTCGGGCTTTGAGGGCGAGATCATGTTTGATCAAGAGGCCCCCGCCAATTCAAGCGTATCTGTGAGCATGCCACTGTCCTCGATGCTGACTGGCTGGCAGGCCCGTTTTGATCACTTCATGTCCAAGGATTTCTTTGACGCATCCGCACAGGAGCAGGTCACCTTCACCTCGACGGATATCAAGGTGACCGGTGAAAACACTGCCGAGATCACTGGTGATTTCACTCTGAACGGTGTGACCAAATCCGTAGTTCTGGATGCCAAGCTGAACCAGGCGGGCGACCACCCGATGGCGGGTAAGCCCTGGGCGGGCTTTGATGCAACCACTACTCTGGTACGTTCCGACTATGGGCTGGAAAAGTTTGCGCCCTATGTTAGCGACGAAGTTGCCGTGATGATCTCGATCGAGGCGATGAAGGCCGAATAAGCGCCTTTTACTGAACCATTCAGCCACGATGAAACGCCGCTTGCCGTTTGGGCAGGCGGCGTTTTGCGTTTGGCACTTTGTGGCCTTACGCAGCGGATGCCCTGGCGGGGCTGGATAGCCCAGGGAACTGAAGCCCGAGGAGCAGAAGGTGGGGGCAGGAGGCCGCGATGGAATAGAGGTTTGGCAAAAGAAACCTCCCCAAGCGCGGCTTGGAGAGGCGTGCAATTTGGCGCAAGGTCTCTGTAAAAACGTCGGGGCCTAGTTGGTTTTCTGCGCTGTCAGGCTGATGTCGAGCACAACCTCAAAACCGAGGGTGCCGGCGTCCTGAGTGCCTTTGCCGATGTCAAAGTCGAGCCGGTTGACGGTGGTCTGGCCGCGCATTTCGGCGGTGTCGCCATTGATGTCCAGCGTAAAGGGCAGGATCAGCGGCTGGCTCTTGTCGCGAATGCGCAGCTCTCCCACCGCCTGATACCCGGTTTCGGTCTTTTCCAGCTGGGCGTCAAAATGGGCTGTAGGGTAGGTGGCGGTGTCAAAATAATCCGGCCCCATGGCCTGATCCGCCACGGTTCCAAGCGAAAGCGAGGAGATGTCAATCTCGACTGCGACCTGGCCTGCAGGGCCTGGGCTGTCGGGCGCGTCAAAGGTGATTTCGGCCTGCCAGTTGGCAAATTCACCGCTGACCGCGCTCCCCATCTGCTGGATCGTCAGGGCCAGATTGCCGCTTTCGACCTGCCAGTTGCCTGTGGCGGGGGCTTGCGCTGTCTCCGCTTGGGCAGTGGTTGCGCCCTGGCCGTTTTGTTCATGCGCCTGCTGTGCCAGCAATGCGCCATAGCCCAGAACCCCGCCCCAGATCACCAGGGCAAGCACCGCAGGAAGGGCGCTGTGTTGCTGTTTGGGTGGAAGCGGCAGATCGCCAGATCTGGGCAACATCCGACGCAGCGTGGAATCGCGGTCGATCACCACGTGTTTCAGCGCGCCAGCCACATGCAGCAAAAAGGTAATCTGCAGGGTTGTCGAGGACACCCAGTGCAGCATGGCAAACAGCTCGGAAAGGTTTTCGGATTTGGCGACAAACGGCAGGTTCTGCCCAAAGGGCCACCAGATCGGGGCAAAGCCGGTAGAGGCCGCGTGATGGATCCATCCGGTCAGCGGGGTGGCGACCATGGCACCATAGAGCAACCAATGCACCACCTCGGCAGCCAGGGCCTCGGGCTTGTTTTCCGGGTGCAGCAGGCCGGGCTTTGGTTGCGACAGCGCCCAGATGATCCGTGCAACTGCGGTGAAGAAGGCGGCGATCCCGATGGTTTTGTGCAGCGAAAACAGAAGAACGGCCCGTGAGATAACATCGGGTGAACCATCAAAGCTGGGGCTTTCGATCTGATGGGCAAGATCACTGGCCACCAGGCCAAGCAGGACGGCGGAAATCAGGAGGAGGGCGGTCAACCAGTGAAAGCTCTTGGTGACGCTGCCATAGCTGGAGAATGTATTGTTTGCGGACACGGTGAGGGGTGTTCCTTTTGCAAAAATCAGTGTCTGCCAATCACCGATTGGCCTGGGGTGGTGGGCATGGGGATCTTGATGTGTCTAGTTCTAACGATGCCCATAGGTCATGCAATGGTTGGCTATGTCCGCCAGTAAACAGCCCCTGTGCAGCGGGTCGCACCAGGTGATGCCGCTGCGCGACGCGGCTGCGCGGCGTGGCAGTTCTCTTGTACGTTTGCGTCGCTGCGTCTAAACCGGGGAAAACGACAGTGAAGCATGAGGGTCTTTATGACGATCGCATTTGTATTTCCCGGCCAGGGCGCCCAGGCCATTGGCATGGGGCAGGCGCTGGCGGCGGCCTATCCGGCGGCCCGATCCATTTTTGATGAGGTCGATGCGGCCCTGGGGGAAAACCTCAGCAAGCTGATCTGGGAGGGCGATATCGAGACCCTCACCCTGACGCAGAATGCCCAGCCGGCCCTGATGGCGACCTCTATGGCGGCGATGCGGGCGCTGGAAGCCGAAGGTGTGACCATTGATCAGGCCGCCTATGTCGCGGGCCATTCGCTTGGGGAGTATTCCGCTTTGGCCGCCGCCGGGGCGATTTCCGTGGCGGATACGGCGCGTCTGTTGCGCACCCGCGGCGAAGCGATGCAAAGCGCGGTACCGGTGGGCGTCGGCGCCATGGCCGCCCTGTTGGGGCTGGATTTTGCCACCGTTCAGGACATCGCCGCCGAGGCGGCACAGCCCGGTGAGGTGGTGCAGGCCGCCAATGACAATGATCCGACACAGGTGGTTGTCTCGGGCCATAAGGCCGCGGTTGAACGTGCCGCCGAGATTGCCAAGGCCCGAGGTGCCAAACGGGCCGTGATGCTGCCGGTCAGCGCGCCGTTCCACTGCGCCCTGATGCAGCCCGCCGCCGATGTCATGGCACAGGCCCTGGCCGCGGTTGAAATCTCTGCCCCGGCGGTGCCGCTGGTGGCCAATGTCCGCGCCGATGTGGTCAGCGATCCTGCCGAAATTCGCCAGCTGCTGGTGGAACAGGTGACCGGCTCGGTGCGCTGGCGCGAAAGTGTGCAGAATATGGGGGCCAAGGGGGTTACGGAATTCTGGGAAATTGGTGCGGGCAAGGCGCTGTCGGGAATGATCCGCAAGATCGACCGCAACCTCAGTAGCCGTCAGTTTGGCACCCCCGAAGCCGTTGCTGCCGTAAAGGACGCCTGAAACCACGGGCCTGCCGGGGGGACAGACCGGCCTGGCGTGGCCAGGCAACAGGGTGCTTTTCCTGGCTGCGACAACTCTGAAATTGAGGAAGATATATGTTTGACTTGACTGGCAAAAATGCCCTGATCACCGGCGCCTCTGGTGGTATTGGCGGTGATATCGCCCGCGCCCTGCACGGGGCTGGTGCCACCGTGGCGCTGTCCGGCACCCGCGAGGCCCCATTGCAGGCCCTGGCCAAAGAACTTGGTGAACGGGCCTATGTCGTTACCTGCAACCTGAGCGATGCCGAAGCGGTCGAAGCGCTGCCAAAGCAGGCCGCCGCCGCCATGGGCAGCGTTGATATTCTGGTGAACAACGCCGGAATTACCAAGGACAATCTCTTCATGCGAATGAAGGATGAGGAATGGCAAAGCGTGTTGGATGTGAACCTGACATCAACCATGCGGCTGTGTCGGGGGGTGATGCGCGGCATGATGAAGGCGCGCTGGGGCCGGATCATCAATATTTCTTCCATCGTTGGCGCCACCGGCAACCCTGGTCAGGGCAACTATGCCGCCTCCAAGGCGGGGATGATCGGGATGTCCAAATCCATCGCCTATGAGGTCGCCAATCGCGGCATCACGGTCAACGCGGTTGCGCCTGGGTTTATTGCCACGGCGATGACTGAAAAACTGAATGATGCACAGAAAGATGCGATCCTGACGCAGATTCCCGCCGCCCGGATGGGGGATTCGAAAGAAATCGCCGCTGCGGTGCTGTATTTGGCCAGCCCCGAGGCTGCCTATGTCACTGGAACCACCCTGCATGTGAACGGCGGCATGGCGATGCTGTAGGAAGGCTTGCTTTTGATTATTCCTCGACCTGCTGCAAAAATCGTTGCAGAATCGAGATATTCAAAGCACAAAATGACCCGGAACTTTGTGAATATCATATTGATTTCAACAAGGTCCTAGGAATGTTAGGTGCTGCCCCTTGTCCTTGGGGCTGGGTGGCACCATCTGCTCGACTTGGGCTGTCAAGGCAGGGTATAGACCGAACCCGCGAATGTAGCGAAACCGTTTGCCTCCGGGCTGGTCTGTGCTATAGGCGGCCCATATTCGTCCTGACGTTTCCCTCGCTTGGGGGCAGCGATCGGGCAGCTCTCGTTTCTGGGAGCCGAACCGCCCGCATTGGGCAAAATCATGCCACCCCGAGCGGGTAAGGGCAAAAACCGGGCAGACAGCCCTGAAGAACGAGGAAATGACATGAGCGACGTCGCAGACCGCGTAAAAAAGATCGTTGTAGAGCACCTGGGTGTTGAAGAAGAAAAAGTGACCGAAAATGCGTCCTTCATCGACGATCTGGGCGCTGACAGCCTCGACACCGTTGAGCTGGTCATGGCCTTTGAAGAAGAGTTCGGCATCGAGATCCCTGATGATGCAGCCGAAACCATTCAGACATTTGGCGACGCAGTGAAGTTCATCACCGAAGCTTCCTAAGTCGTTATCACATTAATGTGATTGCCTTGACGGCGCTTTCCATCGTGGAAGCGCCGTTTTGCGTCTCTCCCTTTTTGTTCTTCTAAACGATGCTTATCCTGCGCGCCCCGATTTTGTGGTAGCGTGTAAAGATGACCAACTAGGAGGGCTTCGGAGATGATGATTTTTCCGACAATGGAATTGTTAGACGGGCGCTGCGTCACTCTGGAAAAGGGCCGGCTAGAAGAACCGCTGATCTGGCATGTGGATCCTATTGAAAAGGCAAAGGAATTTGCTGCGGCAGGTGCCGAGTGGATGCATTTGACCGATTTCAACGCCATCCAGGGCGACGACAGCAACAAAGAGCTGGTGGCCGAAATAATCCGCGTCGCCGGTATTCCGGTGCAACTGGGCGGCGGCATGCGCAGCCGGGACAGCATCGAGAGTTGGATCGAACAGGGCGCAGGCCGTATCGTGGTTGGCACCCTGGCCGCGCTTGACCCCACTTTGGTTTGCGAGATGGCGAAACAGTACCCGGATCAGATTGTGCTGGCGGTGGATGTCTGGCAGGGCCAGGTAATGACCGAAGGCTGGCGCCAAGCTGGCGCTTTTGAACCTGAAAGCTATATTGCCGCCTTTGGTGCCGCCCCCTTTGCAGGCATTATTGTCACCGATATCGACAGTGATATGTCCGATCTGGACGGGCAATTGGGGCTGATTTCCGGGCTGGCCGCCAAAGCGCAGTCACCGGTGATCGCCAGTGGCGTCGTGCGCTGTGTCGATGATCTGTCTCGGTTGAAGTACCTGTCCAATATTGCCGGGGCTTTGGTCGGGCGGGCGCTGTTTCGCAAGACGCTCACCCTGGAAGAGGCCCTGGAGGCCGCGCAGCCGCAACCAGAAGAAATCGCTGAATTTATCTAATGAACCTGCTACAGGCGAGGGCTTGCAGCAGGTAGCGGGCGGGGCGGTCACACAGGCCGTCCCGCTTGTGGCTTTCGCAGGGGGGCAGAAATCGCAGTCTGGCGGCGCGCCCAGGCGGACCCGGATTGACGCCGTGTTGGCGCTCTGATTGGTCTGGCGTGGGCTTTGTTATTTGCCATTCTACGCCGATACGTTCTATTGGCGCACTTGCACCCCTAGGGCAATCCAAGCTATCTGGTTGCGAATTGCCGAGGCAGAGGAGAGCACGGAATGCGTCGAGTCGTTGTAACCGGATTGGGATTGGTGACACCATTGGCAACCGGGGTCGAAGAGACCTGGTCGCGCCTGTTGGATGGCCAGTCTGGCGCCGGACCGATCACGCTGTTTGATGCAGAGGCCAGTGGTGTCACCACCACCTACGCCTGCGAAGTCCCGCGCGGTGACGGATCGGATGGCAGCTTCAATCCTGATGATTGGGTGATCAAGAAAGATCAGAAGAAGATCGATGACTTCATCCTCTATGGTATTGCCGCCGCTGATATGGCCGTGCGCGACGCCAACTGGACGCCCGAGGATGCCGAGAGCCTGGAACGCACCGGCGTTATGATTGGCTCTGGCATTGGCGGGCTCAGCTCGATTGCCGATACTGCGGTGATGATCAAGGAAAAGGGCCCGCGCCGGGTTTCTCCTTTCTTTATTCCGGGTGCCCTGATCAACCTGATCTCGGGGCAGGTGTCGATCCGCTTTGGCTTTAAAGGTCCGAACCATTCGGTTGTCACGGCCTGTTCCACCGGGGCACATGCCATTGGCGATGCGGCGCGTCTGATCAAATCTGGCGATGCGGATGTGATGATCGCAGGTGGCGCCGAAGCGGCAATCTGCGAGATCGGCATTGCCGGCTTTAACGCCTGCAAGGCCCTGTCTACCAAATATGCCGATGATCCAAAACTGGCCTCGCGCCCCTATGATACCGACCGCGATGGCTTTGTCATGGGCGAAGGTGCCGGGGTTGTGGTGCTGGAAGACTATGATCATGCCGTGGCCCGTGGCGCCAAAATCTACGCCGAGGTGCTGGGCTATGGCCTGTCTGGCGATGCCTATCACATCACCGCCCCGTCAGAGACCGGCGAAGGTGGCGAGCGTTCCATGCGGGCCGCGCTGAAGAATGCCGGGCTTACGCCTGCGGATGTGGATTACATCAATGCGCATGGCACCTCGACTATGGCGGATACCATTGAACTGGGCGCGGTGGAGCGGATGCTGGAAGAGCATGCAGGCAATGTCACCATGTCCTCGACAAAATCCGCAACCGGGCACCTGTTGGGGGCCGCTGGTGCCATTGAGGCGATCTTTTCTATCCTGGCGATCCGCGATCAGGTCGCACCGCCAACCATCAATCTGGACAATCCAGCGGTCGAGACTGCCATCGACTTGGCCCCCAATGCAAAACGCGCCCGCAAAATTGATGTGGCCCTGTCCAATTCCTTTGGTTTTGGCGGCACCAATGCCTCTGTTGTCTTTGGGAAACCTAAATAAATGTGGCGCAGTCTAGCCTCTAACATGCTGACTGTCCTGGTGGTGGGCCTGTTTCTCTTGGGCGGTGTCATCCTCTGGGGCAAGTCGCAGTACACTGTCGAAGGTCCGCTGGAAACTGCGATCTGCCTGCAGGTCCGCCCTGGCTCAAACATGACCCGCGTCAGTGCCGATCTGGAACAGCAGGGCGCGGTCTCCTCCGGTGCGATCTTTCGGATCAGCGCTAGATATACCGAGAAATCAAGCCAGCTAAAGGCGGGCAGCTTTCTGGTACAGCCTGGTACCTCGATGGAACAGATCCTGGACCAGATCACTTTGGGCGGGGCCAGCACCTGCGGTACCGAGGTTGTCTACCGCGTTGGCGTCACCCGGCTGCGGGCCGAAGTGCGCGAGCTGGACCCAGCTTCGGGGAAGTTTGTTGAACGGGCTGATTTTGAAATCGGCGTGGATGAGGTGCCGGAGGTTTTCACAGACCTGAAATCTGCCGCCGATACCCGTTTTCGTGTGGCCCTGGCTGAAGGCGTGACCAGCTGGCAGGTGGTGAATGCCCTGCAAAACATCGACATTCTTAGCGGTGATCCCGGAGAACGCCCGGCAGAAGGCATGTTGGCGCCTGACAGCTATGAAATTGTCAAGGGGCAGCCCCGTGACGAGATCCTGGCGCAGATGCAGGAGCGCCAGGAGTTGCTGATTGCGGCAGCCTGGGAAAACCGCAGCGAGGATGCGACGGTTCAAACCCCCGAAGAGATGCTGATTCTGGCTTCGATTATCGAAAAGGAAACCGGCGTCGCAGAAGAACGCGGCCAGGTTGCCAGCGTCTTTACCAACCGTCTGAACCGGGGCATGCGCCTGCAGACGGACCCCACCGTAATCTATGGTGTGACCAAAGGCGAAGGTGTGCTGGGCCGTGGCCTGCGCCAAAGTGAGCTGCGCAAGGTAACGCCTTGGAACACCTATGTGATCGAAGGGCTGCCGCCGACACCAATCGCCAATCCGGGTCGCGCCAGCCTTGCGGCGGCAGTGAACCCGGATCAGACCGATTATCTGTTCTTTGTCGCCGATGGCACCGGCGGGCATGCCTTTGCGCAAACCCTGCAAGAGCATAATCGTAACGTTGCCAAATGGCGCAAGATCGAGGCAGAGCGCAGCAGCAACTGAGACCGCGCCTTGCCGCCCGTTTGATCCGGGCCAGACTTAGACCCGCCCCCGTCAGAAGACCGGGGCGGGTCTTGTCGTTCTGGGACAGACTTGGCCGCCGACACGGCATGAACAGCGCCTCAACCCTGCGGTGCCGGTGGGGCAAGTGTTAATTTTCCCTTTTGTCTTCGGGCGCTTGGCAATTGGGCTGATTTGACTTTTTGACAGTTTTACGGCTGACTATCGCGGCAGCTGGAGGAAGACGGTTGCGCAGGGTCTGCCCATATTTCCTGACATCTCAGGCGGGATAGGCGCTGCGCTTTGTCTTCTGTCATGCGGGGATCTTCCTTTGCATGAGGTGCGATACTTCACATGACCCAGACAGAACCGGAGCCAAGCCCCCAGGGCACGGTGGATCTGCTGCGCTCTCTACAGCGCTCTATCCTGCGATTGCGTCACGAAGCCGAAGACTTGCAGCTACGTCTTGCCGACAGCGGCGAAGCGGCACTGAGCGCGACCCTGCCGCGTATCGCCAAGCTTGAGGGGCTTATCAGAGATTGCCAGAAAGTGGAGAAAACCCTTGCCGAGCAAAATGACCAAGGCACCCACGACCCCTATGCCATCGACCTTGCCGCCGCCCGCATTGAAATCAGCCGCCGCCTGGATCGCCTGCGCACCTCCCTTGCTGCAGACAACCCTGATGCAGGCGCTGACTGACAACGCCCTGCGCGCGCTGCCCTATCTGTTCGAGGCCTGGGCCCATCCGCACCAACTGCCGCCACCGGGGGACTGGCGCAGTTGGGTGATCCTGGGCGGACGCGGTGCCGGCAAGACCCGCGCCGGGGCCGAATGGATCCGCCAGCAGGTTGAAGGTGCCACGCCGCTGGTTGCTGGCCGTGCGCAACGCATTGCCTTGATCGGTGAGACCTACGATCAGGTGCGTGATGTGATGATTCAGGGCGACAGCGGCATTCTTGCCTGTTCGCCGCCGGATCGTCGCCCACAATGGAAAGCGGGCGAGCGCAAGCTGATCTGGGCCAATGGTGCGATGGCGCAGGCCTTTTCCGCCCATGACCCCGAGGCGCTGCGCGGGCCGCAGTTCGACACCGCCTGGGTGGATGAGCTGGCCAAATGGCGTCGGGCGCGAGAGGCCTGGGATATGCTGCAGTTCTCGCTGCGGCTGGGGGAGGATCCACGCGTCTGTATCACCACGACGCCGCGCAACGTTGCTGTGCTGCGTGATCTGCTGGCCGCATCCTCAACCGTGCAGAGCCATGCGGCAACAGAGGCAAATCGGGCCAACCTTGCGCCCTCTTTCCTGACAGAGGTGCGCGCCCGCTATGCGGGGTCGCGGCTGGGGCGGCAGGAATTGGACGGCGTGTTGCTCAGCGAGGTGGAAGGCGCCATCTGGCGTGCGGCGCAACTGGCTGAGCTGCAGATCCTGGCGCCGCCTGCGTTGGATCGGGTCGTCGTGGCGGTCGATCCAGCGGTAAGCGCGGGCAAGGCCTCGGATGCCTGCGGCATCATTGTCACCGGGGCGGTGGTGCAGGGGCCGCTGCAAAATTGGCAGGCCTATGTGTTGGCAGATCGGACCGTGCAGGGCCAGGGGCCGCTGTCCTGGGCCAAGGCAGTGGTTGCTGCCTACCAGGAGTTTTCAGCCGACCGGGTCGTGGCCGAGGTCAATCAGGGCGGCGCCCTGGTGGAAAACCTGTTGCGGCAGGTGGATCCGCTGGTGCCCTTTCGCGCAGTACACGCAACGCGGGGCAAGGTGGTGCGAGCAGAGCCAGTGGCGGCATTGTATGAACAGCGGCGTGTGCATCACATGCCCGGCCTGGCCGAACTGGAAGAGCAGATGTGTCAGATGACACCACAGGGGTTTCAGGGGCAGGGCTCGCCGGATCGGGTGGATGCGCTGGTCTGGGCCATCCATGAACTGATTCTGGGCCCTAGCGCACAAATACGCCTGCCACGGGCGCGCATGGTTTAGCCGCAGGGGCAGTGAGTGCAACAACGAGATTTTTAGAAACCCAAGCAAAAACAAACAAATGCAGCATGTGTTGCAATCGGATCGGACGGGGGGATCGGCGGATATTCAGGTCTGCGCATCATATCTTTTCTCCAGCAAAGGGCGCTGTGCCCGGATGATGGATCAAAGGAGTGGCCCATGGGGTTTGACCTACCTTGGCGTAAGAAATGGCCCCGTGAGACAACAGGTACCGCAACATCACGCGCTGCGGCAGCGGGCGGCAAACCCGTCCCCCATGCGGCGCATCAAAGAAAGGCCAGTGCTGCAGCCACCAGCACCGCCCGAGCCATCGCCTGGCAGGGCGGCACCGCCACCAGCCCGACCCCAAGGGACGCAACCTCGCTGACGCGGTTGGGTTACATCGGTAATCCGGTTGGCTTTCGCGCGGTGCGGATGGTGATTGAGGCGGCAGCGGCCCTGCCATTGGTGCTGCAGGATGCAGGCCAGCGCTATGAAACCCATCCGCTGCTTTCGTTGATCGCGCGCCCCAATGCGGCGCAGGCCCGACAGGATTTCTTTGAAACCCTGTTTGGCAACCTGCTGCTGGCGGGCAATGCCTATGTCGAGGCGGTCAGCGATGAAACTGACTGGCCCGCCGAATTGCATCTGCTGCGCCCAGACCGAATGTCGATTGTTCCCGGTGCCGATGGCTGGCCGCAGGCCTATGATTACACTGTGGCCGGGCGCAGGCATCGCTTCCCCTGCGAGGCGGGGCGCGGCAGTGTGCTGCATCTAAAAAATTTCCATCCGCAGGATGATCACTACGGTCTGGCCCCGATGCAGGCGGCAGCACTGGCGCTGGATGTACACAGCGCCGCTTCGCAGTGGTCCAAGGGGTTGCTGGACAATGCCGCCCGTCCTTCGGGCGCGCTGGTCTGGGCCGGTTCTGATGCGCAGGGCGTGCTGTCTGACGATCAGTTTCGCCGTCTCAGCGAAGAAATCGAGGCCAATTTTCAAGGGGCGCGCAATGCCGGTCGACCGATGGTGCTGGAAGGTGGGCTGGACTGGAAGCCCATGGGGTTTTCTCCCTCGGATATGGAGTTTCAGAAAACCAAAGAGGCCGCCGCCCGTGAAATTGCCCTGGCCTTTGGCGTGCCGCCGATGCTGCTGGGGCTGCCGGGGGATGCAGCCTATGCCAATTATCAAGAGGCCAATCGCGCGTTCTATCGATTGACCGTGCTGCCGCTGGTGACGCGGGTGACGGCTGCTCTCTCGGATTGGATTTCTGGATATGGCAGCGAAGCCATTGTGTTGAAGCCCGATCTTGATCAAGTTTCGGCGCTCTCGGAAGAGCGGGATCTGCAATGGCGTCGGATCAGTTCGGCCACGTTCCTTAGCCAGGCGGAAAAGCGCAAACTCCTGGGCCTGCCGGTGCTGCCGGAAGGAGAGTTGGATGGCTGATTACCCCATGCCCCCCTTTGACTGTGCGCCGGGGTTGCGATTGTCGGCCCATGAGAGGGTGATCCAGATTCAACTGGATACGCTGACGCGCCGACAAGAGCAGCTGGAGCAATTGCTGGAACGGCTGGAGCGTCGCCTTTGGTTGACGGTCTATGGCGTAGCTGCGGTGATCCTTGCGCAGGCGTTTCAATCCATCATTTCTGCTAGTTGATGATTTAAATCAATAATTTAAAAGAGGTACCTCATGCGGTTTGATCCGGATTTCGAACATAAATTCTCGCGCTTTGGCGAGATGCTGAAGGTTCAGGACAATAGCGTGATCCAGGGCTATGCCAGCCTGTTTGGCGCGGTGGATCAGGGCGGCGATGTGGTTGCCCCCGGTGCCTACAGCGCCTCTCTCACGGCGCTGGAGACCAGTGGCAGCCGGGTCAAAATGCTGTGGCAGCATGATCCGATGCAACCCATCGGCGTATGGGAGGAACTGCGCGAGGACAGCCGCGGGCTTTGGGTCAAGGGGCGCTTGCTGACAGAGATCGCACGCGGCGGCGAGGCGGCTGCACTGATCGCAGCGGGGGCGATCGAGGGGCTGTCGATTGGCTATCGTACCAAACGGGCGCGCCAGGCTGACAGTGGCAGGCGTGTCCTGACCGAGGTGGAGCTGTGGGAGGTCTCGCTGGTGACCTTTCCGATGCTGCCAACCGCCCGTATCGCACCGCAGGATTGCGCCCCTGTGATGGCCAAGCAGTCTGATGCGCCGGATCAAAACCTGCGGGCCCTGGCGGCAGATCTGCGCCGCGCCAGCCGCCAGCTGTCGCGCGGAGAGCTTTCCCACCACCAAACAAGACAGGACAGAAAATGACCAAGAGGGATACCCCGGCCATCGCCGGTCAGGCAGTACCTTTGACGCAGGAAGTTACCGAAGCGTTGTCAGGTTTCTTGCGCGAATTCAACGGATTTCAGGACGTTGTGAAAGTGAAGTTCAAACAGACGGAAGAGCGAATGACCATGCTGGATCGAAAGACACACCGCACAGCCCGCCCGCATCTTGCAGCGGCAAACACTGCCGAGGCGCCGCATCACAAGGCCTTTGGTGGCTATATCCGCACCGGCGATGACAGCGCCCTGCGGGGCCTCTTGCCCGAGAGCAAGGCGCTGTCTACCGCCGTGAACAGCGATGGCGGCTATTTGGTGGATCCGCAGACTGCCGATACGGTCAAATCCGTGCTGCAATCGACCGCCTCTATTCGGGCGGTGGCCACGGTCGTCAGCGTCGAGGCCACCTCTTTTGATGTGTTGATCGATCACAGCGATACCGGGGCGGGCTGGGCCACCGAAAGTGATCCGACGGTGGAAAGCGGCACGCCGGTTATTGACCGCATCACCATCGCCCTGCATGAGCTGAGCGCGCTGCCCAAAGCCTCGCAGCGGCTGCTGGATGATAGCGCCTTTGATATCGAGGGCTGGCTGGCCGGGCGGATCGCCGACAAATTTTCGCGGGCCGAGGCGGCGGCCTTTATCTCGGGGAATGGCGTCGACAAGCCCACCGGCATTCTGACCCATACAACGGTTGAAAACAGCAGCTGGAGCTGGGGTTCCCTTGGCTATGTGGCCTCGGGCGAGGTTGGCGGTATTGGTGATGGCGATGCGATCATTGATCTGGTTTACGCCCTTGGGGCGCAGTACCGCGCCAATGCCAGCTTTGTGATGAATTCGAAAACCGCCGGTCTGGTGCGCAAGCTGAAGGATGCCGATGGGCGTTTCCTGTGGTCTGACGGCCTTGCGGCTGGGGAACCCGCCCGCCTGCTGGGCTATCCTGTGCTGATTGCCGAAGATATGCCGGATGCGGCCGCGGACAGCCTGTCGCTGGCCTTTGGCGATTTTGCCGCCGGCTATACCATCGCTGAACGGCCCGATCTGCGGGTGCTTCGCGATCCCTTCAGCGCCAAACCGCATGTGCTGTTTTACGCCACCAAACGCGTCGGCGGTGATGTCAGCGATTTTGCTGCCATCAAGCTGCTGAAATTCGGTGTGAGCTAAGGCTTTCACCGAGTGGGGAACCGGCAGCCCGGTTCCCTGGCGGGTACGCATTCTTTGGCTTTTTGTCGTCTAGCTGCTCCCCCTCCGTCCGAGCGGCAGAGAGCTTTGCGTACCCGCTGAACCAGATTGGGACATCTTGGGGATCTGAGCCTGCGGAGTTGAAGATGATGTTGAGCGAAGTGACGCCAGTGCCCGATGCGGCATTGCCGCTGGAGGCCTTCAAGGCGCACCTGCGACTGGGAACCGGCTTTGGCGAAGGCTCCCTGCAGGACAGCGTGCTGATTGGCTTTTTGCGCGCAGCCCTGGCGGCGATTGAAAAACGCACCGGTAAAGCCTTGTTGCAAAGAGAATTCCTCTGGGTGGTGTCGAGGTGGCGCCGCATGGATGCAGCCAGTTTGCCGATTGCGCCGGTGGTGGCGATCACTGCGATGACCCTGTTTTATGCCCAGGGCGAGAGTACCGTCCTGGACCTTGATGTGGTCCGGCTAGAAAGTGACAGCCAGCAGCCAAGGCTGCACCCCAAGGGCAGCTGCCTGCCGCAGCCGCCGAGGGGCGGTCGCCTTGAAATTGGCATGACGGCTGGGCTTGCCGTCAGTTGGGATGCGCTTTCGCAGGATCTGGCCCATGCGGTTTTGATGCTGGCGGCGCATTATTATGAATACCGCGACGATACAGGGCTGCATGGCGGCTGCATGCCATTTGGGGTGGTTAGCCTGGTCGAACGCTATCGGCAGGTGCGCCTGTCGCTTGGCGGTGCCGCATGACCCGTCAGAAACCGCCCAATACCAACCGGCAATTGGTACTGGAGGATCCGCAGCGGCTCAGCGATGGGGCGGGCGGCTATAGCGAGAGCTGGGCCCCCCTTGGCACGGTCTGGGCCGATCTGGCGTCACAGTCCGGGCGTCGAACCGGCCAGGATGGCACCAGCCTGTCACTGCAGCGCTACCGAATTTTCCTGCGCGCCAGCCCACAGGGCGCCCTGTCACGCCCACGCCCCGGCCAGCGCTTTCGCGAGGGGCAGCGCCTGTTTCTGATCGATGCGGTCAGCGAGGCAGATACGCAGGGGCGCTATCTTGTCTGTCATTGTATCGAAGAGGTGGTTCCATGACCTATGCGCTTGCAAGCGGCTTGCAACAGGCTGTTTTCCAACACCTATCCGCAGATCCGGGGGTCAATGCCGCACTGGGGGGCGATCTGTTTGATGCAATGCCCAGTGGCAGCCTGCCGCAGCTCTATGCGGTTCTTGGCGCGGAGGAGGTGGCCGATCGATCGGATGCCAGCGCTGCTGGTGCGCGCCACCGTTTTACCATCAGCATCTTTACCGGCAGCGCCGGCTTTAGTCTCGCCAAAGAGGCGGCAGGCGCAATCTGCGACGCGCTGATCGATGCCGATCTGGCCTTGCCACGTGGGCATCTGGTGGGGCTGTGGTTTGAACGGGCAACCGCCCAGCGACTGGAACTCGGCGGTCGCAGCATAGCCCTGATGTTTGCCGCCCGAGTCGACGACAGTTGACTGCCGCTGCGCCCGGAGGGGGCGCAACACCCGATACATGATAACTCTAGCACGAAAGGGAGCACAGCAATGGCTGCCCAAAATGGTAAGGATCTATTGATCAAGGTGGATATGACCGGCGATGGTCAGTTCGAAACTCTGGCGGGGCTGCGCGCCACGCGGATCAGCTTCAACGCCGAGAGCGTCGATGTGACCAGCCTGGAGAGCCAGGGGGGGTGGCGCGAGCTGCTGGCTGGGGCCGGGGTGCGGTCGGCGTCGATTTCCGGCTCGGGGATCTTTCGCGATGACACCACCGATGAACGCGCCCGCCAACTGTTCTTTGATGGCATTACCCCTGATTTTCAGGTGGTGATCCCTGATTTCGGTATTGTCGAAGGTGCCTTTCAGGTCACCTCGCTGGACTATGCCGGCAGTCACAACGGCGAGGCCACCTATGAGCTGTCTCTGTCCAGCGCCGGGGCGCTGACCTTTTTGGCGGTCTGATCCATGCAGCCTATTGGTGCTAATCCCTGGCGCGGCGAGGTGACGCTGACGCTGAATGGCAGGCCCTTTGTCCTGCGCCTGTCGCTGGGGGCGCTGGCCCGGCTAGAGGCGCAGCTGCAGGTGGGAACGCTGGTCGAACTGGTGCAGCGTTTTGAAACGGGTGGGTTTTCGGCGGCGGATATTCTGGCCTTGCTGGCCGCCGGGCTAGAGGGGGGCGGCTGTGATTTCACCGCCTCGGATCTGGCGCAGGCAGATATCGCAGGCGGGCCGGTGGCGGCGGCCCGTGCCGCGGCAGAGCTGCTGGCCTGCAGTTTTGCCCTGCCTGAAGCGAAGGACGCGCCCGCAGAGGGCGCAGGTACCGCCCCTGGCAGCGCGCCATGAAGGGGCTGGACTGGCCTGGCCTGATGCGCGCGGGGCTAGGTGGGCTGCGCCTGCCGCCTGGCGTGTTCTGGGATCTGACGCCGATGGAGTTGCAGCTGCTTTTGGGGGCGCAGGGCGGCGCGCCCAGCCTGAACCGCACGCGGCTAGAGCAGCTGATGCGCCGCTTTCCGGATGCGCCGGTGCCCGCTGGCAGGTGATCCCTGCCTGTGGGGCTGGCTGCTCGGCCGTATTCAGATCAATCGACAGGCCTGCGCCTGATGGAGAAAGGAACTCACCATGGCTGACAGTCGTGATATCGCTGCGCTTGAACTGCAAAGCGAAGCCCTTGGAGACTCGCTGGGCGATGCCGCGGGCATGGCCGCGAGTTTTGAGGCCGAGATGCGCCGGGTGCGCGATGCCTTTGAGGCCACCGGCAAGGATGTCGAAACCCTGGAACGTGGCTTGTCACGGGGGCTGCGGCGCTCGTTTGAGCAGGTGGTCTTTGATGGTGACAGCCTGTCGTCGGCGCTGGATGGTCTGGCGCAATCCCTGATGCGCACCACCTATAATGCCGCCATCCGCCCGGTCACGGATCATGTTGGTGGGCTGGTGTCAAAAGGTGTGGGGGATCTCATCAGCGGGTTACTGCCCTTTGCCGACGGGGCGGCGTTCTCGCAGGGGCAGGTGATGCCCTTTGCCCGCGGCGGCGTGGTCAGTTCTGCAACCAGTTTCCCAATGCGCGGCGGCATCGGCCTGATGGGAGAGGCAGGGCCAGAGGCCATTCTGCCGCTGAGCCGGGCTGCCGATGGCAGCCTTGGTGTGCGCAGCCAGGGGGGCGGTGCATCGGTGGTGGTGAATGTCACGACGCCGGATGTGCAGGGCTTTGCGCGCAGCCGTGGCCAGATCGCGGCCCAGCTTTCGCGGGCGTTAAGCCGTGGAAATCGCAATCGCTAGGAGGGTAGTCAGATGAGTTTTCATGAAATCCGTTTTCCCGCTTCACTGAGCTTTGGCTCTGTCGGCGGGCCAGAGCGGCGCACCGATGTGGTGACGCTGGCCAATGGCTTTGAAGAGCGCAACACCCCCTGGGCCCATTCCAGGCGCCGCTATGACGCCGGGCTGGGGCTGCGGTCACTGGACGATATCGAAGTGCTGATCGCCTTCTTCGAGGCACGCCAGGGGCAGATCTTTGGCTTTCGCTGGAAGGACTGGTCCGATTATAAATCGGCCCGCCCCAGCGCCGACCCGGATTTTCGCGATCAGGTGATTGGCCTGGGGGATGGGCAGACCAGTCAGTTCCAGCTGAGCAAGAGCTATCGCTCTGGCAGTACGGTGTACCAACGCCCCATCGCCAAGCCCGTGGCGGGTACGCTGCGTCTGGGGCTAGGCCAGGAAGAGCTGCAGGAAGACATTGATTTCACGCTGGATCCCAACAGCGGAGCCATCAACCTTAGCCATCCGCCCGAAGCGGGGATCGAGGTGGTCGCCGGGTTTGAATTCGATGTGCCTGTGCGGTTTGATACCGACAGGATCCAGACCAGCGTTGCGTCTTTTCAGGCGGGCGATGTGCCGAATGTGCCTGTGGTCGAGGTTCGGGTCTGATGCGCGGGGTGAGCAAAGATTTTCTGGCCCATGTGGCAACCGGGGTCACAACGCTGGCGCGCTGCTGGGGGCTGACCCGTCGGGATGGTACGCGCTTTGGCTTTACCGACCATGATCAGGATCTGGCCTTTGACGGCTGGGATTTTGCTGCTGACAGTGGGCTCAGCGCACGGGCCCTGCTGCAAAGCACCGGCCTGTCGGTGGACAATACCGCAGCCCAGGGGGCGCTCAGCCATGCTGCGCTGCAAGAGGCGGATATTGTCGCCGGGCGCTTTGATGGGGCGGATCTGCTGTGCTGGTTGGTCAACTGGCAGGATGTGTCACGGCGCTGGTTGCAGTTTCGCGGCTCTATCGGCGAGTTGCAGCGGGCCGGTGGCGCCTTTGAGGCAGAGCTGCGCGGCCTGACCGAAGCGCTGAACCAACCGCTGGGGCGGATCTATCAGCCCCCCTGTACCGCGGTTCTGGGCGATGGCAGCTGCCGCTTTGATCTTGCCACGCCAGGCTATGCCTATCAAGGCGCACTGGAAATCCTGACTGAAAGCGGGGCGCTGCAGTGGCAGGCGCTAGAGGGGTTTGAGCCAGGCTGGTTCACCGGCGGACGGATGAGCGTTGTCAGCGGCACGGCGGCGGGGCTTTGGGGCAGCATCAAGCGGGACCGTGCGGTTGCAACGGGGCGCGAGATTACCCTGATCGAACCGCTGCAGGGCGGGCTGCAGCCGGGGGATCAGCTGCGGCTAGAGGCGGGCTGTGACAAATCCATGCAGACCTGTCGGTTGAAGTTCAACAACCTGCTAAATTATCAGGGCTTTCCGGATATCCCAGGCGAAGACTGGGTGATGGCAGTGCCCAAATCCACTGGGCGCAATACCGGGGGCAGCCGAAGATGACATGGCAGCAACCACCGCAGAGCCTGATGACGGCCCCAGGTTCTTCTGCGCCGCAGGGGAATCTGCGGGCAGTCACCGCAGCGCGTCGCTGGCTGGGCACGCCCTATCTGCATCAGGCCAGCTGCTACCGGGGGGGCTGTGATTGTCTGGGGCTTATCCGCGGGGTCTGGCGGGATCTCTATGGGCAGGAGCCCGCGAAACCCCCGGCCTATTCGCTGGATTGGTCAGAACCCCAGGGCCAGGAACGTCTGTGGCAGGCGGCGCGGCGCTACCTGACCCCCAAACCCCTGGACGCGGCCGCGCTGGGGGATGTTTTGCTGTTTCGGATGCGGGCGGGTGCGGTGGCCAAACATCTTGGCTTGCAATCGCGTGTGCCGTGCCATCGGGCCGGTCCCGCCAGCGGAGCAGCCTTTATTCATGCCTATTCTGGTCGTGGCGTGGTGGAAAGTGCCCTGACGGGCCCCTGGCAGCGCCGCATCGTGGCGCGCTTTACCTACCCTGAGGAGCTGAGCTGATGGCAACCATTGTTCTTTCTGCAGCCGGAGCGGCGATTGGCGGCTCTATTGGGGGCAGCGTTGCGGGGCTGTCCAGCGTCGCCATTGGCCGCGCAGTGGGCGCGACCCTGGGGCGGGCGATAGATGAGCGCTTGCTTGGCGCTGGTTCCGAAGCGGTCGAGGTGGGCCGGGTGGACCGGTTTCGCCTGACCGAGGCCATCCAGGGTGCCCCCATCGCCCAGGTCTTTGGCCGTAGCCGCATTGGGGGGCAGGTGATCTGGGCCAGTGACTTTCTGGAAACCACAACGATAACAGGTGGTGGCAGCGGCAAGGGGGCCCCCCGCCAGCCCACCACCACCCGCTACAGCTATTCGGTGTCGCTGGCGATCGCGCTCTGTGTGGGCGAGATCGCTTCGGTGCCACGGGTCTGGGTCGATGGCGAAGAGATCTCGCCGCTGGCATTGAACATGACGGTCTATCGCGGCACCCCAGATCAGTTGCCGGATCCCCTGATGGAGGCGGTCGAAGGCACGGGCGAGGTGCCGGCCTATCGCGGCACCGCCTATGTGGTCATGGAAAACATCGCGCTGGAGCGCTTTGGCAACCGGGTGCCGCAGTTCTCCTTTGAAGTGGTGCGGCCAGAGCAGCCAGACAGCCCCGAGTATGATCTGGACCTGGGGCAGCTGGTCAAAGGCGTTGCCCTGATGCCGGGCACCGGGGAATATGCCCTGGCCACCACGCCGATACACTATAGCGCCGGGCCGGGGCAGGCCAAGGGTGCCAATAGCCATAGCGCCTCGGGGCAGAGCGATCTTGCCACCTCGCTTGCGGCATTGAACAGCGAGCTGCCCGCCTGCGAGGCGGCTTCGCTTATTGTGTCCTGGTTTGGCAATGATCTGCGCTGTGCCCAGTGTCAGATCAAACCCAAGGTGGACCAGAAACAGGCCGATGGCGTGCCGATGCCCTGGAAGGTATCCGGGGTAAACCGCGCAAGTGCTGGGCTGGTCCCCAAGGATAGCGAAGACCGCTCTCTCTATGGGGGGACCCCGGCGGATGCCTCGGTGATAGAGGCGATTGTCGCGCTGAAAGCGGCGGGCAAGCGGGTGATGTTCTACCCCTTTATCCTGATGGATCAAACCACAGGCAATAGCCTGCCAGACCCCTGGAGCCAGCAGACCGGTCAGCCGCATCTGCCCTGGCGGGGGCGTATCACCCTGTCGCAGGCACCGGGACAGCCTGGCAGCCCGGATCAGACCCTTGATGCCGAGGCCGAGGTCGCGGCCTTTATGGGCGGTGCCGCTGCCTCTGATTTCATCATCTCTGCCGGGCAGGTCACCTATACGGGCGCGGTGGATTGGGGGCTGCGGCGCTTTATCCTGCATTACGCGGCGCTCTGTGCCGCCGCCGGGGGCGTAGAGGCCTTTTGCATCAGTTCCGAAATGCGCGCGCTGACCCAGATCCGTGGCGCGACGGGCTTTCCCGCCGTTGCCGCGCTGCGCGATCTTGCGGCGCAGGTGCGTCTCTTGCTGCCGGATGCCAAGATCAGCTATGCGGCAGATTGGTCGGAATATTGGGGTTACCAAAGCCCTGATGGTAACCGGTATTTTCACCTTGATCCGCTTTGGGCTGATAACAACATCGATTTCATCGGGATCGACAATTACATGCCGCTGTCCGACTGGCGCGAGGGGCAGAATCATCTGGACCGGGTGGCGGGCAGCAAAAGCATTTATGATCTGGACTATCTGCGCGCCAATGTCGAAGGCGGCGAAGGTTATGACTGGTACTACCATTCCCCCGAAGCCGAAGCCGCCCAGATCCGCACGCCGATCACCGACGGTGCCCATGATGAACCCTGGATCTGGCGCTACAAGGATCTGAAGAACTGGTGGTCCAATCAGCACTATGATCGCATTGATGGGGTGCGCCAGGCGGTGCCCAGCCCCTGGCAGCCACAAAAGAAACCGATCTGGTTCACCGAACTGGGCTGCGCCGCCATTGATAAGGGGACGAACCAGCCCAACAAATTTCTCGATCCCAAGAGCTCTGAATCGCGGCTGCCAAAATATTCCAACGGCCAGCGCGATGATCTGATGCAGCTGCAATATCTGCGCGCCCTGATCGGGTATTGGCGCGAGCCGACGCATAATCCGCTGTCAACGGAATATGAGGGGCGAATGCTGGATATGAGCAACGCTTTTGTCTGGGCCTGGGATGCGCGCCCCTTTCCCGCCTTTCCCAATCGTGGCGATATCTGGAGCGACGGCGCAAACTATCTGCGCGGGCATTGGCTGAACGGGCGCGCTGGGCAGCGCAGTCTGGCCTCTGTGGTGGATGAAATCTGCCGCAATTCCGGGCAGGATCGGATTGATGTCAGCCAGCTCTACGGGATTGTGCATGGCTATGGGCTGGGCGATGTTGCCCCGGCCCGCGCCGCCCTGCAACCGCTGAGCCTGCGATATGGCTTTGACAGTATCGAGCGCGACGGGGTGCTGGAATTTCGCCTGCGTCAGGGCAACGAGGTTGCTGCGCTGCAACAGCAGGAATTGGTGGCCAGCGAAGAGCTTGACGGCGTGCTGGAGCTGCGCCGCGAGGCTGAGGCCGAGCTGGCGGGGCGGGTGCGCCTGCGCTACATCGCTTGGGGCAGCAACTATGACACGGCCTCTGTCGAGGCGAGCCTGCCGGATGAGGCAACCCATGCCGTCAGCTCGCATGAGCTCTCCTTGGTGCTGACGCAGAGTGAGGCGGGGCAGATCGTCCAGCGTTGGCTGGCCGAATCCCGCGTCGCCCGTGATACCGCCCGCTTTGTGCTGCCGCCGTCGCAGCTGCATCTGGGGGTCGGGGATGTTGTCACCTTGCCTGCTGAAACGACGGCTGAGGCGTCGCCTGTCGGGGAAGACGAGCTGCGCCCAGCGGCGCAACCGGGCGCGCGCTACCGGCTTGACCGGATGGAACTGGCCACGGCACAGACCGTCGAGGCGGTGCGGATCGAGCCAGAGGTCTACCAGCCCGCTGACATTGCCGAGACCCTGCCCAGGGGGGCGATTTTCGCGCCGCCGCTGCCGGTCTTGCCGCTGTTTCTGGATCTGCCGCTGCTGACGGGAGAGGAGGTCCCGCATGCGCCGCATCTGGCGGTAACGGCCGATCCCTGGCCCGGCAGTGTGGCGCTCTACAGCTCGGGCAGCGATGCCGCCTATGAGCTGGAGCAGATCATCGCCGCCCGCAGTACAATTGGTCTGACTGAAACGGCGCTGGCCGCAGCGGCACCTGGGCGTTGGGATCTGGGGGCGGATCTGCAGGTCAAATTGATTTCCGGCACGCTGCAGAGCCGCGATAAAGCTGCGGTGCTGAATGGGGCGAATGCAGTGGCCATCGGCGATGGCAGCCCAGACAACTGGGAGATCTTTCAGTTCTGCGAGGCAGAGTTGGTGGCACCGGACACCTATATGCTGCGGGGGCGTCTGCGTGGCCAGCTTGGCAGCGATGGGCTGATGCCCGCGCTCTGGCCCGAAGGGTCCTATGTGGTGCTGCTGGATGGCAGCTTCAATCAGGTCGATCTGTCGCTGGCCCAGCGCCGTATTGCCCGGCATTACCGCATCGGTCCGGCGCGGCGCAGCTATGATGACCCCAGCTATCTGCACCGGCTTGAGGCCTTTGATGGCAACGGGCTGCGTCCCTATGCGCCGGTGCATTTGCGGCTGCAGGGGGATCTGGGGGACAATATCCTGGTCAGCTGGATCCGGCGCAGCCGGATCGAAGGCGATAGCTGGGATCTGGCCGAAATCCCGCTGGGCGAAAACCAAGAGGCCTATCGGTTGCGTGTGCTGCGTGGCGCTGCCGTGCTGCGTGAAGAGACGGTGACCACAGCTGCCTGGACCTATAGCCAAAGTGCGCAAAGCGCCGATGGGGCGTTGCAGGGAGACCTGATTGAGGTTGCGCAGCTGTCTGATCGCTACGGTGCCGGCTTTGCCAGCTGTCAGCCGCTGGGTTAATGCGGTGAGGCGGCAGGGGCCAGTTTCACGAAATCTGCACCAATGAAAATCCATGAAATGCAGGCGGGTGGCCAGGTGCCGCCCGCACCGCGATCCAGAAAGCTGCCAGTGCTCTTGCCCGTTTTGCCGCAGGATCTGAGCAGCCTGTCGCGCGCCCTGCTGGCGCATTCAGCAGAAAAACGCCAGGCTCTGTGCCAGGAACTGTTTGACCGCGCCGCCCTGGCCGCCGCCCATGTCGCGCACACCGGCACCCTGCATCCGCAGTGGGGCAATGGCTCTTTGGACGCGGTGGCGCGGCGCTGCTGCCGTCTTGCGACAGAACCATTCTGGGATGATCCGTGTTATATCAAGTGCTTGATGATATCGCTGCAAGAGCTGCAGCGCCGATTGCCGCCTGCGCAGCGGCAGCAGGAC
Source organism: Pseudophaeobacter sp. (assembly GCF_048267565.1). NCBI lineage: Bacteria > Pseudomonadati > Pseudomonadota > Alphaproteobacteria > Rhodobacterales > Roseobacteraceae > Pseudophaeobacter > Pseudophaeobacter sp. The sequence goes on from NZ_JBLWXG010000001.1 coordinate 306,525, forward strand.
TGAACAGCTGTGCACCGGGCTTGGCCATCATTGGCAGCGCACCCTTGCAGGCTTTTTATTTTCCGGCCCCGACATATTCATTTTGGAAATCTTTGCCATCAAGGGTTTGCGCTTGGGTTTTTCTGCCCTAAATGCAAACCTAAGGGTGACAAAAGGACAGCATATCATGATCAAGACGCGCAGAGCCGTAACCCCGCTGGACCCGGTCTGGGAACAGATTTCCGCCGAAGCCCAGGAGGCCGTCGCCAAGCAGCCGCTGATGGGGGGCTTGATTCATGCCTGTATCCTGCATCACCCAACGCTAGAGAAAGCGCTGTCTTACCGCATTTCGGCCAAGCTATGCTCGAACGAGATGTCGATGGTGATCCTGCGTGAAATCGTCGAGACGGCCTATGCCTCGGACCCGGATCTGATCGCGGCGGCGCGGGCTGATTTGATGGCGGTTTATGATCGTGATCCCGCTTGCCATCGGCTGGTGCAGCCTATCCTGTATTTCAAGGGCTATCAGGCGGTGCAGGCCTATCGGATTGCACATTGGCTGTGGTTGCAGGGCGATCAGGACCTGGCGTTCTTTTTCCAGATGCGTATTTCGGAAATCTTTGGCGTCGACATTCATCCCGGTGCCAGAATTGGCCGGGGGATCATGATCGACCATGCCCATTCTATCGTCATTGGTGAAACTGCGGTGGTCGGCGATAATGTCTCTATGTTGCATTCGGTGACCCTGGGCGGGACTGGCAAAGAAGAAGAAGACCGCCACCCCAAGATCGAAGACGGGGTGCTGATTGGCGCCGGCGCCAAGGTTCTGGGTAATATCCGCGTCGGTCATTGCAGCCGGATCGCTGCGGGCTCGGTTGTGCTGTCAGAGGTGCCCCCATGCAAGACAGTGGCGGGTGTGCCTGCCAGAATCGTTGGTGAAGCAGGCTGCGATCAACCCTCGATCAGCATGGATCAGGTCCTTTCGGCGCAGCGCGACGACACCTAGGCGCCAGGTCTCTGTGGGCCGGGGCGGTATAGATTGGTCAGGCCGCGTTTGGTTACGCACGGTTCGGTCCAGGGAAACATTGCCTGGCAAGAGGGGGCCACGGCCCCCTTTTTCGTGTCTGCGATCTTATCCCCGGGGCTGACTAGTGCATGTCGCTTGAAAGCGGAGACCGGTTTTGCGCTTGTTGAAACGCGAAATCAACACGCGAGAGCCTATCGGCTGGCTGTGAATGACCGCGATACGCTCTCGGCAGGCGATCAGTCAGCCATACAAGAAACCACCCGCAGGGCAGCCTGCGGGTGGTTTGTCTGTTGTACCTTTAAGGAGGGTCAGGCCAGCATGACCATCGGGTTTTCCAGGTTTTCGACAATTGCCTGTAGCAACTGGGCCCCCAGAGCACCGTCGATGACCCGGTGGTCAACCGACATGGTGACGCTCATCACCGTGGCGACCGTCAGTTCACCATCTGCACCAACAACGGGTTTCTTGGCGCCTGCGCCCACGGCAAGAATGCCGGCATGGGGCGGATTGACGATGGCGTCAAAGTTGTCGATGCCAAACATCCCGAGGTTGGAAATCGCAAAGCTGCCGCCTTGATATTCATGCGGGGCCAGCTTGCGATCACGGGCGCGGGTGGCGAGGTCTTTCATCTCGGCCGAGAGCGCCGAGAGGGATTTCATCTCGCTGTCCTGCAAGACAGGGGTGAACAAGCCGCCCTCGATCGCCACGGCCACAGCCACATCCGATGCCTTCATCTGAAGCACGCGATCGCCGGCCCAGACGGCATTGGCCTCGGGCACCGCCTGTAGCGCCAGCGCCACGGCCTTGATGATGAAGTCATTGACCGAAAGTTTGACGCCACGGGTTTCCAGCTGTTTGTTCAACTGGCTGCGGAATTTCAGCAGCGCGTCCAGCTGGATATCACGGCGCAGGTAGAAATGCGGCACGGTCTGCTTGGCCTCTGTCAGGCGCGCAGCGATGGTCTTGCGCATACCGTCGAGAGAAACCTCTTCATAGGCGCGCCCTTCATACATTCGGGCAACCATATCGGCAGAGGCACCGGTGGCGACAGCTGTGGCTGACGCGGCAGGGGCCTCCTTGGCGGCGGGGGCGGCTGACGATGTGGAGGCTGTGGCGGTTTCTACGTCGGCTTTGACGATGCGACCACGCGGGCCAGAGCCGCTGAGCTGTGCCAGATCAAGCCCCTTGTCGGCTGCGATACGCCGCGCCAGGGGGGACGCAAAGATGCGTGTACCATCTGCTGCGGCGGGGGCTGCCGGGGCAGGGGAAGCGGGCGCCGCAGCGCCCGCAGGGGCCGCTTTGTTACCCGCGTCGGCTGCGGGCGCAGCCTCTGCTGCCTTGGCCGGTGTCGCGCCAATATCATCGGCGCTTTCGCCCTCTTCCAGCAGCACTGCAATGGCCGTGTTGACTTTCACGCCTTCGGAGCCTTCGGCAATGAGGATCTTGCCAACAACACCTTCATCGACGGCTTCAAATTCCATGGTGGCCTTGTCCGTCTCGATTTCAGCAATGAGATCACCGGACGACACGGTATCGCCTTCTTTGACCAGCCATTTGGCCAGGGTGCCTTCCTCCATGGTGGGGGAGAGTGCGGGCATCAGGATTTCTGTGGGCATGCTTCTCGCGCTCCTTACCGGTAGGTCACTTGTTTCACGGCGGCGACCACTTCATCGGTGGTGATCAGCGCGTGGCGTTCCAGGTTTGCCGCATAGGGCATGGGCACATCCTTGCCGGTGCAGGTCACCACCGGCGCATCAAGGTAATCAAACGCCTGTTGCATCACTTCCGACGCGATATAGCTGCCGACAGAGCCCTGCGGCCAGCCTTCCTCGACGGTCACCAGACGATTGGTCTTCATGACAGATTTGATCACCGTGGGCAGATCCATCGGGCGCAGGGTGCGCAGGTCGATGACCTCGGCGCTGATACCTTCTTCCGCCAGCTTGTCCGCTGCTTCCAGGGCGTAGTGCATGCCGATCCCAAAGGAGACGATGGTGGCATCGGTGCCCTCACGCCAGATCCTAGCCTTGCCAAAGGGTACGGTGAAATCATCCATCTTTGGCACATCGAACGAACGCCCGTAGAGAATTTCATTCTCCAGGAAGATCACCGGGTTGGCATCGCGGATGGCGGTTTTCAGCAGGCCTTTGGCATCAGAGGCCGAATAGGGCATCACCACCTTGAGGCCAGGGATCTGCATATACCAGGCCGCATAGTCCTGGCTGTGCTGGGCCCCAACGCGGGCGGCTGCCCCATTGGGGCCACGAAACACCATGGGCGCGCCCATCTGACCGCCGGACATATACAATGTCTTGGCCGCAGAGTTGATGATCTGATCAATCGCCTGCATGGCAAAGTTGAAGGTCATGAACTCGACAATCGGGTTCAACCCGGCAAAGGCTGCGCCGGTGGCAATACCCGCAAACCCATGTTCGGTGATCGGCGTGTCGATGACCCGTTTGGGGCCGAATTCATCCAGCAGCCCCTGAGAGATCTTGTAAGCGCCTTCATATTCGGCGACTTCCTCGCCCATCAAAAAGACGTTTTCGTTGCCGCGCATTTCCTCGGCCATGGCATCGCGCAGGGCCTCGCGGACGGTGGTCTTGACAACCTCTGTGCCTTCCGGCCAGTCGGGGCTGGTGTCCACCTCGGGTTGCGATTTGGGCGCGGCAGCAGCGACGGCGGCTGCGGGCGCCGCAGGTGCCCCGGCCGTTGGCGCTTCTTCCTGCGCCGCAGGCGCGGCGTCCAGGCTCTCGCCCTCTTCGACCAGCATGGCGATGGGGGTGTTGACCTTTACCCCCTCAGAGCCATCGCTGATCAGGATCTTGCCAATGATCCCCTCGTCAACCGCCTCGAACTCCATGGTGGCCTTGTCGGTTTCGATCTCGGCCAGAATGTCACCAGAGCTGACAGTGTCACCCTCTTTGACCAGCCATTTGGCCAGGGTGCCCTCTTCCATGGTTGGCGACAGGGCGGGCATCAGAATTTCAGTTGCCATATCTAATTTCTTCCCCTCAGGCGTAAATATCGGTCCAGAGCTCATCAAGCGCTGGTTCCGGGCTGGTGCGGGCAAATTCAGCGGACTGGTTGACCACTTCCTTGATTTCCTTGTCGATCGCTTTCAGATCTTCCTCGCTGGCATGTTTGCCAGTCAGCAGCAGGTCGCGGACCTGTTCGATCGGGTCGCGTTCGCTGCGCATTTTCTGCACTTCCTCGCGGGTGCGGTACTTGGCAGGGTCGGACATGGAATGGCCACGATAGCGATAGGTCTTCACCTCCAGGATATAAGGCCCCTTGCCTGAGCGGCAGTGCCCGACCGCGCGTTCGCTGGCCTCTTTGACCGCCAGTACATCCATGCCGTCGACGGCTTCACCGGGGATGCCAAAGGCCGCGCCACGGGTGTAGATATCCGGTGTAGAGGTTGAGCGCGCCTGCGCGGTGCCCATGGCGTATTGGTTGTTTTCAATTACAAAAACCACTGGTAAATCCCAGATCGCGGCCATGTTGAAGGTCTCATAGACCTGGCCCTGGTTGGCAGCGCCATCGCCAAAATAGGTAAAGGTCACACGGCCGTTTTCTTTATACTTGTCGGCAAAGGCCAGACCAGCCCCCAGCGGCACTTGTGCCGCCACGATGCCGTGGCCACCGTAGAAATGTTTCTCTTTCGAGAACATGTGCATCGACCCGCCCTTGCCCTTGGAATAGCCGCCCTCACGGCCGGTCAGTTCGGCCATGACGCCATTCGGGTCCATGCCGCAGGCCAGCATATGACCGTGATCCCGATAGGAGGTGATGCGCTTGTCGCCGTCTTCTGCAGCAGCTTCCAGGCCGACAACGACGGCTTCCTGCCCGATGTAAAGGTGACAGAAGCCGCCGATCAGGCCCATGCCATAAAGCTGGCCTGCCTTTTCTTCGAATCGACGGATCAAAAGCATGTCACGATAATACTTGGTCAGTTCTTCGGCAGAAACGTTTGGTTTCTTTGTGCTTTTCCTAGCTGCCATCGGTGCGGGCTCCCCCTTTGAGGCTAGATAGTTTAGTGTTAAACTAATTCATAGTTCAAATTGGCGCAGCTGGCGAGACATTTTGTAACGACCGGTCAATTCAGCGCATGCGGGCTGAGTATTGGCCACAGGCCCCATCCGCCAGCTGCAACACTGGTATCCGTGGCGGCATGGTTGCACGACGGGCAGGCCGGTTCAACAGCCGGATGCAATGGCCTTTATGTCAGGCGTCTGTAACGGGTGAGATCAGCGAATGACGATTTCGTCAGACCGCAGCATACCCAGCACGGAGCGAGCCTGTTGATCCAGCAGATCAAGGTCCAGGTAGTTATCCGACAGCCGGTGGGTGAGGTTCTCTATTTCAGAGATTTCAAGGTTCAGGCGATCAAGATCCAGGCGAAGCCCATCGGCTTCGGCCTGGATCTCAACTCTTCTGAACAACCCGAAATCCCCCTGCACGGCGGCAAAGGTGAAATATGCGCTCAGCGCAAACGCAACGACAAAGAAGGTAAAGGAACCTATGGAAGGCGTGCTGCTTCGGGTCAATGGAAGTGCCTGTATGTTACTGCTCAAGTCTGTGTTGGGCCGGTTGTTCCTGCCTCTGCATTCATTATGGCACAAGTGATTCGGTTTGTGAATCCCCTTTTATCCACAAGGGGATAGAAAATTTTCCGTTAACGGTTTGTTAAGAGGTGGGGCGGCCAGCCCCGGATACGGGCTGGCCTGACCCTGTCCATCACGACAGAACATATCGCTACTGCCTGCCGTCAACCGCAGGCGAAGGGCCGTATTCAACAGCATGTTGGCATGTTGGCATGTTGGTAGGGGGGCAGGGCGGCGCAAGGGGGGCATGTCACGCAAGCGATGGCCCCGGCCCTTGCCCCACTTGGGCCTAGTTCTCCAGGGCTGCGACGCCGGGCAGCACCTTGCCTTCCATCCACTCCAGAAAGGCACCGCCCGCAGTGGAGATATAGGTGAAGTCTGCCGCTGCCCCAGAGGCATTCAGCGCGGCAACTGTATCGCCACCACCTGCCACAGCGACCAGGGCACCAGCCCGCGCCAGCTCAGCGGCCTTCAGCGCGGCGGCATTGGTTGCGGCATCAAAGGGCTCCAGCTCAAAGGCTCCCAGCGGGCCGTTCCAGATCAGGGTTTTGCTCTGCTCAAAAATCCCGGTGATGGTTTTGACGCTGTCGGGGCCTGCATCCAGGATCATGCCCGCTTCGGGGCATTGGTCCACCGGCAGGGTCTGATGTGGCGCATGGGTGGCAAATTTTTCAGCGACGACAATATCGCTGGGCAGGATGATCTTGCAGCCCTTGGCCTCGGCTTTGGCAAGAATTTGCAGCGCGGTCTCTGCCATCTGATGTTCGGCAAGCGAGTTGCCAACAGCAACGCCCTTGGCCACCAGGAATGTATTGGCCATGCCGCCGCCGATGATCAGATAATCCACCTTTTCCACCAGGTTGCCCAGAAGTTCCAGTTTGGTCGAGACCTTGGCCCCGCCAACCACGGCAGTGACAGGGCGCTTTGGCGCACCCAGGGCGCTTTCCAGTGCCTGCAGTTCCGCCTGCATGAGCCGCCCGGCACAGGCGGGTAGCAACCGCGCCAGCGCCTCGGTAGAGCTATGGGCGCGATGGGCGGCGGAAAAGGCATCGTTGCAATAGATATCCCCCAGCTCGGCCATGCCAGCGGCTAGCGCCGGGTCGTTCTTGGTCTCGCCGGGGTGAAATCGGGTGTTTTCCAGCAGCAGCACTTCACCGGGCTGCTGCGCCTTGACGGCCTCACGGGCGGCGGGACCGACGCAATCGGTGGCAAAATGCACCTTGGTTTCAAAGGCGCGCTCCAGCGTCGGCACCAGCTGGTTCAGGGACAAGCTGTCACGACGTTCGCCTGCCGGGCGGCCAAAATGCGCCAGCAGGATCGGGCGGCCTCCGGCGGCAAGAATGTCGCGCACGGTGGGGGCAATGCGGCGGATTCGGGTGGAATCGGTCACCACGCCATCAACCAATGGGACGTTGATGTCCACGCGCACCAACACGCCTTTGCCGGCCAGGTCCATGTCATCCAGTGTTTTCCAGCCCATGAGAGGCTCCTCTGTGCAGATATTCCGGGATTTTGCCCCGTTGTTTCAGCGCTTTTTAGCTGTCAGTCAATGCTCCCTTGGCAATTGCTGGCACTCGGCTTAACTATCGTTGCAAATTTTACCGACAGGAGGGCCCCATGGCCGAGATCAAAGATCCAGAAAACACCGTCATCGTCGAGCTGAAAGACGGCAATGTTGTCATCGAACTGCTGGCGGACGTGGCCCCAAAACATGCCGCACGCATGAAGGAACTGGCCCGCGCCGGTGAATATGACAATGTCTGCTTCCACCGTGTTATCGATGGTTTCATGGCGCAGACCGGCGATGTTGCACATGGCGATATGGAAGATGGGTTCAACCTGCGCATGGCGGGCACCGGTGGGTCCGAGCACCCGAATCTGCCGGCCGAATTTTCCAGCCTGCCGCATGACCGTGGCACCCTGGGGGCTGCCCGTTCCGCAAACCCGGATTCGGCCAACTCGCAGTTCTTCATCAACTTCAAGGACAATCATTTCCTCAACGGTCAGTATACCGTCTATGGCCGGGTGATCGAGGGTATGGAGCACGTCGACGCCATCACCAAGGGAGAGCCACCCGCGAATCCTGATCGCATGATCAGCGTCAAGGTGGCTGCCGATGTTTAAGCTGGCCGCGGTTTTTTCCCTGGTTGCCAGCTCGGCGCTGGCCTCGGGGCTGGAAATTCAGATCGAGGGCGAAGGTGCCAACGGTCTGGTGAAGATCGACCTGTTTGAAGACGTCGCCCCCAAACATGTGGAGCAGATCACCGCGCTGGCCTCTGAGGGCAAGTATGATGGCGTGGTGTTCCACCGTGTTATCGATGGCTTTATGGCGCAGACCGGTGATGTCCAGTTTGGCAAGATGGGCGGCGATATGGGCCGCGCCGGCATGGGCGGGTCCGATCGTCCTGATCTGCCTGCCGAGTTTTCGGATCGCCCCTTTGATCGCGGCGTTGTTGGCATGGCGCGCTCGCAGAACCCCAATAGCGCCAATTCGCAGTTCTTCATCATGTTCAAGCCGGGTCATTTCCTCAACGGTCAATACACCGTTGTCGGCACCGTGACCGAGGGCATGGATATTGTCGATGCGATCAAGCTGGGCGCAGGCGCCAATGGTGCCGTTGTCGGCAAGCCCGATGTGATGGTGAAAGTGACCGCCACCGAGTGATGGCAAAACCACCGGCCCCGCCCTGTGTCTAGCTAGGGCAGGTGGTGTACAGTGACAAAGCCGCGCCAGGATTTCCTTGGCGCGGCTTTGCTTTTGGTGGCCACCGTCAGCCCAGCCATCCCCAGCGCGGACCATCGGCAATGGGGTAGGCCTGTCAGGCCAGGATCACAATAGAAAGTTATCGGCGTCTTGCAGCTGCGCCAGGGTCATGTCTTCAACCAGGATTGTCACATCAGAGAAAGAGACAAGAACGTCATCGCCCTGCTGTGCAAAATCCAACTGCTTGAACCAAGAGGCACCGCGGCCGATGACAATCTTGTCCTGGCCAAGTTCAAAGTCGGAAATTGTGTCATTCCCATGCCCGCTGCGGAAGATAAAGAAATCAGCGCCAGAATCGCCAGTCAGCAGATCATCGCCGAGATCGCCGTTCAGCGTATCATTGCCGCTGCCGCCAAAGAGCTGATCCTGACCATCGCCGCCAACAAGCACATCGTTGTCACTGCCGCCGAACAACCAGTCATCCCCCTGGTCGCCAAATAACGTGTCCTTGCCGCTGCCAGCCAAGAGCCGGTCGGCGCCTTCGTTTCCGAACAGCTTGTCATTGCCCGTGCCGGCTTGAATCCGGTCGTTGCCATAGCCGCCTTTCAGGGTGTCGTTACCATTGCCCCCCCAGAGCTTATCCCGGCCGCCGCCACCATTGAGTAAATCACTGCCGGAACCGGCCTTCAGTTGGTCAGCCCCCTGGCCGCCAAACAGCCTGTCCTTGCCGCCGCCGCCCAGCAGCCAGTCGTGGCCATCGCCGCCATCGAGGGAATCGTCGCCTTCATTCCCAAACAACACATCATTGCCCCGGCCGCCTGCTAGGGTGTCGTGGCCATTACCGCCAATCAATTGGTCAGCGCCATCATCGCCATGCAACAGATCCGCACCGCTGCCCCCCATGATCGTGTCATCGCCGGTACCGCCGGATACGGTATCTTTGCCTTCCCCGGCAAAGATGAGATCGTCGGCGGTCTGCGATTGCTGATCTCCGGTCAGGGTGTTCGCATAGGAGGTACCAGCTTGAACAGCAACGGTTTTGTCCTGGAACTGCAACAGCTCAACCGAATGGAGCACATCAACGCCATCAGCGGAATCCACCTGGATCAGTGATCCCACCTGCGAGATATCTGCGTCAGCATATCTGTCGGCAATAACAACCTGGTCTGTGCCCGTGCCGCCGTCGATGCTGTCATTGCCTGTGCCGGCGTCGATGGTATCATTGCCGCCATAGGTTCTAAAAACACTGCCCGTCATCATGTTGGAGATGATGCTATCGTGCCCATAAAGCATGGAGCTGCTGCCCAGTGAATCCAGCTGCGTGAAGCGAAGGTGAAAATCAGAGATAGTGTATTTGGTCGCGCCGTATTCGCTTACATAAATCGTGCTAAAGGTCCAAAGGTAGTAGCTGCTTGAGGAAAAGTTTCCCCGCAGCGTCATCGCCGCGCCGTTGCTGCCGGTGATGATCAGCGTGGTTGAGCTTCGGTAAGCCAGGACGGGGTTGGCAAAATCATCGTTGTTGAGAAAATCTGCGGTCCAAGTGCCGCTAGGGTCATTGATGACGAACTTTGTCATACCTGTAATTTCCAAGTTTCAAAAATTAACGTTAAATTATCGGGACCTTTTTAACACCTGGGTAGATGATGTAAAGACCAGGTGCTGCCTTGGGTTGTGCTGTCGCAGGCAAGCAAAAAGGCACCGAAGAGAGCTTCGGTGCCTTTGATAACTTGATATCGTCTCTTGCGTCAGAGCTGGTCGCGCGTCGGCTTAGCCTTCGGCTTTGGCGGCGCTTGTGGCGGCCTTGACAGCGGCAGATGGTGCGGCGTGCGCGGCAGCTGGCGCTGCAGCGGTGCCTGCGGGCATTGCTTTTTTGCCACCGGGGGTCAGCGGGTCATCCTGACGTTGGACCGAGCCCTCAAAATGGGCGCCGCTTTCAATTGCGATGGTCTTGTGGATGATGTCGCCTTCGACGCGGGCAGTGGCAGTCAGACGTACCTTCAGGCCACGGACACGGCCAACGACGCGGCCATTGACCACAACGTCATCGGCAACAACTTCGCCCTTGATGGTGGCGGTTTCGCCAACTGTCAGCAAATGGGCGCGGATATCACCTTCGACGGTGCCTTCAACCTGGATATCGCCAGAGGTTTTCAGGTTGCCTGCGATATGCAGATCCGAGCTGAGCAGCGACGCAGGCGGTTTTGCCTTTGGTGCTGCCGGCTTGTAATCGCCGGAGGGCGCAGCAGGCGCGGCAGCCGCTGGTGCAGCTGTTGGGGTCGCCTCGGCCTGCTTTGGTCCGGGCTCGTTGATTTTGCTCTTAGAAAACATTTCTTGCAGCCTTGATATAGATCATCGGGTTTACGGGTTTGCCATTGACCCTAACCTCATAGTGGAGGTGGGTCCCGGTGGACCGTCCGGTGTTACCCATATCAGCAATGTGATCCCCGCGCGAGACCCTTTGGCCCACCTTGACGCGCAGATTTGAGTTATGAGCGTATTTCGTCTCAATCCCAAAGGCATGCTGAATGGTAACAAGTTTGCCATAGCCGGATTGCCAGCCTGCGTGGGTGACTGTGCCATCGGCTGTGGCGTAGATATCTGTGCCGGTTTTTCCAGCAAAATCAGATCCTTTGTGCAGGCGGCGGCCACCGGTCTTGGGGTCGCGGCGGTAGCCAAAGCCGGAAGACCGGCGCACCAGTCCCAAATTCACCGGATTGGCAAAGGGGGCCTGCTGGGCCGCCATGCGATAGAGGTTCAACTGGTCCAACTGATCAAGAATCTTGTTGGCGCGCAGCTCTTCCGCGGAGGGTTCTTCACCGCGGGTGGACAGGGCTAAAGGGGCAAGCGGACCGCCCTGACCGCTATAGCCACGCCGGACTTGCTCCAGAATGCGATCTGGTGGCATGCCTGCGTTTTTGAACATCTTGTCCAAAGGGGTTACAGAGACGGTCACCGCCTCTTCCAATTGGCGGAAAATCTGGTCGTTGCGCTCGTTGAGAAGCTCCAGCTCCAGCTCTATTTCGTCGCGCTGTTCCAGGGCGGCCTTGGCATCGGCTTCGATCTGGTCGCGCTCATTGGCGGTTTCGGACAGCACCGTCGACAGGAAATCCATCTGCAAAGGTGTGGCACCTGCCATCAGAGGTGCGGCGCCCTCTGCCTCGGCATTCTGGCGCAGGGCTGCCAGTTCGGCGCGGCTGTTGTCGCGCTGGGTCATGGTCTGGCGCAGGGTGGTTTGGATCACTTCGATCCCGGTTTCCAATTCCTGGCGCCGGGTTTCAGAGGTGAGCAGTTCCGACTGCATCAGCGAGATCTGCGCCAGCGCCGCGTTAAAGCGTTCTTGCGCTGCGAGGGCCTCTTCGGCGCGGCTGTCTCGTTCGCCTGAAATATCATTCAACCGGGCGCGATAGGTCATTTGATCGCGCTTGGCCTGTTCGCGGAAATTGCCCGACCCGATACTGTCCATCAAGACGATAGCTGTGGCGACAATTGACCAGGCGACAAACAGGACCATGCCAAGGGTGGCAATCAGCTGGGTTTCCGGTCGAAGCCGCACGAAGCGGGTATCTGCATCCGATTTCAAAAACACCCGGCGTTCCGGAAACCAATGTTCCAGAAACGAGTGTATCTTTATAGCCAGACGTGTGCGCACGCGCTGATCCTTGTTCCATCCCAATTGAGCCAGAGCGACCGTCATCCCCGTGCGGTTGCTCTGTGGGCGAAATCTTTAGCCATCACCGAGGTGTTGAGCAAGGGTGATGGGGGAATTCCGCCACTGCGCTGCACCTGCCGATCCCTAGGCACAGTATTGCGCCGCCTTTAGGCGGATTACCGCCAGTAAGCCGTGGGGCAGACCTCGGAAAGCAAAGCCCGCGGTATCAGATGCCGGAAATCGGCTTCACCTGATCGGCCAGCGGCCAGTAGAAATCAGGCGGGAGACCGGCATCTGCGCGCTTTTCCTCGTTGAAAGGCGGCTTTAGCGGGCTGTGGAAGTAGCGCTTCACCAGATCGTGAAAAACGCCTTTCGGGTCCAGGTTGTCGCGGCCACACAGAAAGTAGAACCATTTGGAGCCATAGGCCACATGGCTGACTTCTTCGGAATAGATCACCTCCAGCGCCTCTACCGCCTGGGTCAGCTTGGCCTGGCGAAAGATCTTGATCATGCCGGGGGTCACATCCAGTCCGCGCGCTTCCAGCACCATGGGCACTACCGCAAGGCGGGCCATCAGATCCTCGGCGGTGTCTTCGGCGGCTTTCCACATGCCCTGGTGGGCCGGCAGCGCACCATAGTGGCTGCCCAGGTTTTCCAGGCAATCGCACATCAGGCCAAAATGTTTTGATTCTTCGTCCGCCGCCTTCACCCAGTCATCAAAGAAGCCAATCGGCAAAGGCACATGGGAAAAGCGTGCAATGATGTCCCAGTGCAGATCAACCGCGTTCAACTCGATATGGGCAACCGCATGCAGCAGCGCAATCCGGCCGGCCTCGCTGCCGGGTTTGCGTTTGGGCACATCGCGCGGGCTGAGCAATTCCGGCCGGTCCGGCCGGGCGGGATGCAGCGGAGGCGTGGCGGTGCCAATCTCTATAGTGCAGGGGGTGTGGCTGCGCGCGTCGCGCCAGGCGGCGGCATGGCGCCGCGACAGGGCGGTCTTTTCCTTGCCATCGGCGGTGGTCAGCACCTGGGTGGCCATCTGAGCGAGGCTGAGCGGAGCAGTCATGCGGGATCCTTACAGAGAACCGGAGGGAAAGGTAGGCAAGATCAGGGGCCCTCCAAAGCGAAGGCTTCAGAACCCCCATCACCTGATCAGCCCCTGCCATTTCCGCAGCCCCGTCGCAAGATAAATAGCCGTCTCGCCAAAGGGGCCCCTCGGCGATTTATCTGGCTTTGTGGCCGCAAAAATGGCTGATCGGGGCCAGGTGACGGGCGGCTCCGAAGCGAAGCTTGGACCGGCAGCCGCAGCCCCGGTTGCAGGGCGGATTACAAGGCCTTGGCGGCGGCAAGCACCTCTTCGACATGGCCGTCGACTTTGACCTTGCGCCAGACGCGGGCGATTTTGCCTTCGGCGTCGATTAGAAAGGTCGAGCGCTCGATGCCCCAGTGTTTTTTGCCGTACATGTTTTTTTCTTTCCAGACGCCGTAGTCTTCGCAGGTGCTGTGATCGGCATCCGACAACAATGGTGTGGTCAGCGCGTGTTTGGCGATGAATTTTTCATGTTTGGAAATCGGATCCTTGGAAATGCCAAACACCTGGGCGCCAGCATCGGCAAAGGCTTGCAGATGGGCCGAAAAGCCGATGGATTCTTTGGTACAGCCCGGCGTATCATCGCGGGGGTAGAAAAACAGAACAACCACCGAGCCTTGCATCTGCGCAAGAGAGCATTCGCCGCCGCCATCGCGGGGCAGGGTGAAAAGCGGGGCCGGATCATGAGCGTCGAGCATTTTGTTTGTCTCCAAAACGGGTTGGCAGGGTCTTCCTGTCACAAATAGGCCATCACGGGCAAAGGATAAACAGCGATCGAACCAGAGGCGGAAAACACCGACCTTGGCACGCCGGATGCGTCGCAAGTGACGAAAGTGACCCAGAGGCAGGCTGCGCAACGGCGCCGCTGGCACTGGCAGCTGTTGCGGTGGACTATTCGGCTGGTTGTGGTCCTGTGTTTTCTGGCTGCGGGGGCGATCTATTTTGGCGTCGGCACCAAGATGCAGGCCCCGAATTGGCTGCGCCAACGGGTCGAGGCCCGGCTGGAACAGAGCCTGAATGGACTGCAGCTGGAGTTTGGCGAGCTCAACTTTGTGGTCAATCACGGTTGGCGGCCCCGGTTGGGCCTGCGCGACGTGGTTCTGCGCGGCGCGGACGGCGGCCCTATTCTGCAGCTGGCGGATGCCGAAATTTCCATTGCCATGCGGCCGCTTCTTCGGGCACGACTGCGGCCAAAGCGGATATATTTCAATGGATTATATGCCAGTCTGCGGCGTGAAACGGATAGTATCGCGCTGAGTTTCGCCGAAGGGGGGTCGCCACTGCGCCAGGCGGAGAGCCTGCCGCAACTGATTGAACAATGGGACAGCCAGTTCCAGCTGCCGCAGCTTTCTGCCTTGGTCGATGTGACAATCGAAGGCGTGACGCTGCGCTATGAGGATGCCCGGCTTGGCCGCGTCTGGATCATGGATGGCGGCCAGGTGGGGTTTGAACGGCAGGATGAGACCCTGACCATTTCGGCCGGCTTTTCGGTGCTGAGCGGTCGCCAGGATGTTGGGGTGGTCGAGGCCAGCTATACTTCGGAGATTGGCGAAGTTGCGGCCCAGTTTGGAATTTTGGTCAGTGATATTGCCAGCGAGGATATTGCGGTGCAGGCGCCGGCGCTTGGCTGGTTGCAGGTGCTGCGCGCGGCGATTTCGGGCTCGCTGCGTGGTGGTGTTGATGCGGACGGCGGGCTGCTGCCGCTTTCGGCGATCTTGCAGATTGGCGAGGGGGTTATCCAGCCTTCGCCGCAGACACTGCCGATTCCGATTCACGGGGCGCATAGCTATTTCACCTATTACCCGCAGGACCAGCGCTTGCAGTTTGACGAGCTGAAGGTCAGCAGCGGCTGGGGCTCTGGCACCATGGAGGGGCAGGCCGATCTTGCGGGGATACGCGATGGGCGGCTGACCGATCTAGTGGGGCAACTGCACTTTCGCGACCTGACCCTGAACCCAGCCGGGCTTTACCCGACGCCGCAGGTCTTTGCCGGGGTAACGGCTGATTTCCACCTGCAACCTGCGCCTTTTCGCTTTCAGCTGGGCGAAATGCTGGTGGAGCACGAGGGCCGTCAGATCCACCTGAATGGTGATATCAAGACCGGAGAGGAAGGCTGGGACTATGCCCTGAACGCGCAGTCAGATCTGCTGGATCTGGCCCAGGTGAAATCGCTCTGGCCCGCTGGGGCAGCGGAAAAACCGCGGCGCTGGGTGTTGCAGAATGTGGCGAAGGCGCAGGCGCAGGCGGTGAACTTTGCCCTGCGGGGCAAGGGGCGGGACAGGCCCTTTGTGGCGCTGGAAGCGAATTTTGCCGGGGCAGAGGTCAAGTTTCAGAAACATTTGCCGCCGGTACAGGATGCGGCGGGGCATTTCAGCCTCTATGGCAACCGGATGGTCATCGTCGCCCGCAAAGGCACGGTGACGGCGGATCAAGGCGGCTCTGTCTCGGTGGCGGGGACCTCTTTCATTATTCCGGATACGACGGTCAAGGACGGCACGCCGGGGATTGCGCGAGTGGTGGCGCAGGGCTCGGTCACGGCGGGGCTGTCGCTGCTGAACCGGCCGCCGCTGGCCATTATGGACAAGGCCGAATTGCCGGTCGATCTGGCGGCGGGGCAGATCAATGTCGTGGGCACCCTGGCCTTGCCGCTGAAGCGGAAGGTGGCCCCGGAGGAGATTACCTATCACTACACCGGGGTGGTTCGCGATGTGCGCAGTACCGTGCTGGTGCCCGGACAAGAGGTCGCCGCGCAGCGTCTGGAGTTGCGCGGCGATCAGGGGCAGGTGTCGCTATCGGGGGCAGGCAGGCTTTCGGGGGTGCCGCTGACAGCCCATTGGCAACAGGCCGTGGGCAAGGATGTCAGCCGCGCCAGCCAGGTCACTGGCCGGGTTGAGATCAGCGCCGCTGCGCTTGCGACCTTTGAAATCGGTTTGCCCGATGGCACCGTTGCCGGGCAGGGACAGGGAGACTACCAACTGGATCTGGCCCCGGATCAGCCACCCAAGCTGCAGCTGTCGTCGGATCTGGCCGGGCTTGATCTGCGGATCGCGCCGATCAGCTGGCGCAAGGCGCCGCCGACGACGGGCAGGCTAGATCTGGAGGCGACACTGTCAACACCGGCCAAGGTGGACCGGCTGTCGCTCTCTGCGCCGGGGCTGACGGCGCAGGGCCAGGTCAGCGTTACGCCAGGCGGCGGGCTGGACCGTGCCAGCTTCTCTTCGGTGACTGTGGGCAACTGGCTGCAGGGGGCGGTGCAGTTTGTCGGACGAAACAATGGCCAGGCAGATCTGCAGATGACGGGGGGGACGCTGGACCTGCAAAAGGCACCGTTTTCTGCAGAAAGCGGCAGCAGCTCTGGCGGCGGCGCGTCAACTGGCCCGATCACCATGCGGCTGGATCGGTTGCAGGTCACCGAGAGCATCGCCCTCACCGGGTTTGAGGGGCGGTTTTCTACCAATGGCGGGTTCAACGGCCAATTCACCGGGCGGCTCAACGGGGCACCGACGGTTTCGGGGGTGGTGGTGCCACAGGGCGGGGGCATCGCAATGCGCCTCCGGTCAAAAGATGCCGGCGGGGTGTTTCAAGCGGCGGGTATTCTGCGCCATGGCCGGGGTGGCAGTTTTGACATGACCCTGGTGCCAGCCTCGGTTGCGGGCGAATATGACGGCGAGATCAAGATCCAGAATACCCGGATCAAGAACGCGCCATCAATGGCCGCCCTGTTGAATGCGATCAGTGTGATTGGCCTGCTGGATGAGCTTTCCGGCGGGGGGATCCTGTTCACCGGGGTCGAGGCTAAGTTCCGCTTGGGGTCCACCCATCTGACCCTGCATGAGAGCAGCGCCGTCGGCCCGTCCATGGGGATCTCGATGGATGGGATCTATGATCTGCGCAATGGTGCGCTGGATATGCGCGGGGTGATTTCGCCGATCTATCTGATCAATGCCATCGGGCGCGTGGTGGCGCGCAAGGGCGAGGGGTTGTTTGGCTTTGCCTTCAAGCTGAAAGGCAGCGCGGATGACCCGAGTGTCAGTGTCAATCCGCTGTCCGCCCTGGCCCCGGGGATTGTCCGGGACATTTTTCGCGGCAAGGCGCCGACAGTGCCGGGGGCTCCGGTGGAAGAACGCGCGCCAGATCCACCGCATCGCCCCAGCAACAGCGGTGGTGAACGCTAGGCCGGTGGAATTTTCTGGGCTCGGCGCAGATCTGGGCCATGGTCAAGGCGTGTGAAACCTCGTAAAGGGGCGCCATGAAACTGAGCGATTTTGACTTTGACCTGCCTGAAGATCTGATAGCCACCCGCCCGGCAAGCCCGCGCAGCGCGGCCCGCTTGCTGGTGGCCACGCCAAACCAGTTGCAGGATGCACATGTTGGCGACCTTGTCGATCTATTGCAGAGCGGCGATCGGCTGGTGTTGAATGACACCCGCGTCATCCCGGCGCGGTTATCAGGTCTGCGCCACCGAGACACCGCACAGGGCAAGACCGCTGCCAAGATCGAGGTGACCCTGCTGGATCCCAAGCCGGATGGCGGTTGGTCAGCGCTGCTCAAACCCTTGAAAAAGATCAAACCGGGCGAAGAGCTGGTATTTTCCGATTCCCTGACGGCAGAGTTGGTGCGGGTCGAAGACGGCCAGGGGGTGCTGCAGTTCAATCTGACAGGGGATGATTTTGATCAGGCGCTGAACGCGGCTGGTGCCATGCCCTTGCCGCCCTATATCGCCGCCAAACGCGCAGCCGATGACCGGGATAAAGAGGATTACCAGACGATCTGGGCCCGGCATGCGGGCGCGGTGGCTGCGCCAACCGCTTCTTTGCATTTTGATGCCCCGCTGCTGGCGCATCTGGCGGCCAAGGGCGTCACCTTTACCTATGTGACGCTGCATGTGGGGGCGGGCACCTTTCTGCCGGTCAAGGTCGAGGATGTGACCCGCCACAAGATGCACGCGGAATGGGGCCGTGTCAGCCCCGAGGCCGCGACCGAGATTGCTGCCACCAAGGCAGCCGGGGGGCGTGTCATTCCGGTAGGGACCACGGCGCTGCGGCTGATCGAAAGTGCCGCGCGTTCTGGCGAGATTGCTGCCTGGGAGGGGGAGACCGACATCTTTATCTATCCCGGTTTCACCTTTCATGTGGCCGATGCGCTGATGACGAATTTTCACCTGCCAAAATCGACGCTGTTGATGCTGATCTCTGCCTTGATGGGGGCAGAGAGGGTGCGCGAAATCTATGATCACGCAGTGAAAAATCGTTATCGTTTCTTTTCTTATGGCGACGGGTCGCTTTTGCTGCCGCAAAAGACGAATACGTCGCAGAATTAGCGCTAATCTTGCTAGACAAGCCTAGGCAGTATGCGTTCTGATCCCGCCGAGGGTTCTGGCGTGCGAAACCAATCCTGAACATAGAATAGTACCTCTGCCAGTCAGGGGGCTTTGGGTCAGAAATAACAGGCGGGCTGAGGCTGCTGGACCATTGTGGCCTGCGGTTTGTTCTCGTCGGTAAAGGAGTTACCGAGATGCTGCAGGTTTTGTCGAGCGCATGGGCGCTGCTGTTGGGCATGGGCATGCTGATGATTGGCAATGGCATGCAGGGCACCATCCTGGGTGTGCGCGGCGCCATGGAAGGCTTTTCCACCCTGCAGATGTCCTTTGTGATGTCCGCCTATTTTGTCGGCTTTCTGGGGGGCTCGCGTCTGGCGCCTGAAATGATCCGCCGGGTTGGCCATGTGCGGGTCTTTGCGGCGCTGGCCTCGCTGATTTCGGCAGTAATGATCCTGTATCCGGCGGTGGCCAATCCCATTGCCTGGATGCTGGGCCGCGCCCTGATCGGGTTTTGCTTTTCGGGTGTGTATGTCACGGCGGAAAGCTGGCTGAACAATGCGGCGGACAATGCCAACCGGGGCAAGGCGCTGTCTCTTTATATGATTGTGCAGACGGTTGGCATCGTGACGGCCCAGGCGCTGATGTTGGTGGGGGATCCGGCAGGCTATGAAACTTTCGTGATTGCCTCGGTGGTGATCTCGGTTTCTTTTGCGCCGATTTTGCTGTCGATCTCGCCCACGCCGGCCTTTGACACCACCAAACCGATGTCCCTGCGTGCCCTGATGAAGGTTTCACCGCTGGGCTGTGTGGGGATGTTCCTGCTGGGGGGCGTATTCTCGGCGCAATTCGGCATGAGCGCGGTCTACGCCGCCGAGGCTGGGTTAAGCCTGACGCAAATCTCGGTCTTTATCGCCACCTTTTATATTGGGGCGATTGTGCTGCAATATCCGCTGGGCTGGATGTCTGACTGGATGGATCGCCGGATTCTTGTTCTGGCGGCTTCGGCTCTGGGGGGGGGCGCTGCGCTTATGGGGGTGGTCATGGGCGGCGAGTACAGCTTTTTGCTTGTTGCCGCCTTCTTTATTGGCGGTATGTCCAACCCGCTTTATTCGCTGTTGATCGCCCATACCAATGACTATCTGGAGCACGACGATATGGCGGCGGCCTCGGGCGGGCTGGTCTTTATCAACGGGCTGGGGGCCATTGCCGGGCCGGTGATCACGGGCTGGATCATGAGCGATGCGATTTTTGGCCCTCCGGGATATTTCCTGTTCATGGCGGTCTTGCTGGGGGCGCTGGCATGCTACGCGCTGTACCGTACCACGCAGCGTGCCGCGATTCCTTCGGATGAAACCGGGATCATGGCGCCGATGTCGCTGACGGGTTCTCCTGTTGCGGTGGAATTCGCACAGGAATATGCCATCGAAACCGACATAGAGGAGCAAGAAGCCGCCACCGAGGCGGGGTGATTGCGCTAACCTTTTGGGTTTGTGAGTAATATTTCAACAAATGGCCCTGTGTGTTACAATTAGTGACCCAGGGTCACTTGCAAATCACCCGTAAAATGGTCTGAAGTTATCCTCAGTATTAATACGTGGAGATGGCACAATGCAGGGCCCGGAAGATATCCTCAAATTCTGGTTGGATGAGGTTGGTGAAGACGGCTGGTATCTGAGCGATGAAGCCTTGGACGACACTATTCGAGAGCGGTTCAAAGACACCTGGGAGGCGGGCTGCAGCGGCCGGTTCTCTCTCTGGCTGACCTATCCGACCGGTGCCCTCGCCTATATCATCTTGATGGATCAGTTTCCGCGCAACATGTTCCGTGGTTCCAAAGAGGCGTTCCATTCCGATCGTAGGGCGCTTTGCGCTGCCAAGAATGCGATCAATCGCAAATGGGATATGAAGATCGACGAACCCGCGCGCCAGTTTTTCTATATGCCCCTGATGCATTCGGAAAATCTCTGTGATCAGGAACGCTGCGTGCGCCTGATGAAAGAGCGGATGCCACAGACGGGTGCGAACAACATGCTGCATGCGCGGGCGCACCGCGAAGTGATCCGTCTGTTTGGGCGCTTTCCCTTCCGCAACGCGGCCCTGTCGCGCCACAGCACGTCCCCCGAAATCGATTATGAGAGCGCAGGCGGCTACGGCTCTATCGTGCGAGAGCTGCAGGAAACAGCCAGCTGAACCAGGGTCAGCGCCCGGTGAGGCTGGTGTCTTTCCGGGCGGACGTTTTGCTACCGAGGTGCCGCGCGCAGGCGGTTCGCCTTCCTGCTTGTGCTATTCCAGCCTGTTCCGTTCCAGCCTGTCACATTCTTGCCAATCTAGTTCTCGTCACTCTGGCCTTCGTCAGCTTGGGCGCCGCCTTGTGGCAACCAACGAGACAGCTCCTCAGACAGGTCCTGTACGGCGGTCTCAACCGCGATTCTGACCACTTCACCGGGCAATTGTTTCAGCGACTGGATTTCCAGTTTCAGCGCCGTCAGCTCTTCTTGTAGCTGGGCAAGCCTGATCGGCATTTCGCTGCTGTCGGGGGTATCGGCCTGGGAAATTGCCGCCGAGAGGGAGGCGAATTCTTCCGTCATTGCCTGGGCCTGGCTGTGCAATGGCCGAAGGTTGCTGCTGATATCGCTCAGCCGCTGGCTAACCTGTGCAACGGAAGATGATAGCTGCCAGCCAAGAAACAGGCAAAGCGCCAGCAGCAGCAGCGTTGCATTCAGCAGTGCCTTCAACAGATCGAAAACTACCTTTGCCATGGCCTGGCCCCTTGCGATTCTAACGGAATTTACGGGTGGTCTCACGGCGGATGGGACCCTATGCTTTCCCCAATGTCAAAAGCTGCGAGCCAGATCTGGGCCTTTTCCTGTGCGATGTAGCATGGTTGAACTGCCATTCGACGGCACCATACTGAGGGTTTGCAGTTTCTTGAAAAGTAGTTTAACGCTGAACTAGTTTGTTTTTGATCCTTTTGTCGAGGGAAGACCATGGCCGCACAAACCTATGACGTGATCGTAATTGGCGCCGGTCCGGGCGGCTATGTCGCCGCTATCCGGGCTGCACAGCTGGGGCTGAAAACAGCCATTGTGGAACGTGAAAACCTCGGTGGTATCTGTTTGAACTGGGGCTGTATCCCGACCAAGGCGCTGCTGCGCTCCTCTGAAGTGTATCACCTGATGGAGCGGGCCAAGGAATTCGGTCTTGGTGCCGAGAATATCACCTATGATCTGGACGCGGTGGTGAAACGGTCGCGCGGGGTGGCCAAGCAGCTGTCCTCTGGCATTGGCCATCTGATGAAAAAGAACAAGATTACCGTGATCATGGGCGAGGCCACTGTGCCGGCCAAGGGCCGCGTCAGCGTCAAGACCGACAAGGATGTGCAAGAGCTGCAAGCCAAGAATATCATCCTGGCCACCGGCGCACGGGCACGCGAACTGCCCGGTTTGGAAGGCGATGGCGATCTGGTCTGGACCTACCGCGACGCGCTGGTGCCGCCGCGGATGCCAAAGAAACTTCTGGTGATTGGATCCGGCGCAATTGGCATCGAATTTGCCAGCTTCTACAACACGCTAGGTGCCGATACCACGGTGGTTGAAGTGATGGACCGGGTGTTGCCAGTCGAAGATGCCGAGATTTCCGCCTTTGCTAAGAAAGCCTTTGTCAAACAGGGCATGAAGATCATGGAGAAGGCCATGGTCAAGCAGCTGGATCGCGGCAAGGGCAAAGTGACCGCCCATATCGAGACCGGCGGCAAGGTCGAAAAGATGGAGTTCGACACCGTGATTTCAGCGGTGGGCATCGTCGGTAATGTCGAAGGTCTTGGCCTTGAGGCGCTTGGCGTCAAGATTGATCGCACCCATGTGGTGACGGATGCCTATTGCCGCACCGGGGTTGACGGGCTCTATGCCATTGGCGATATCGCCGGTGCCCCTTGGTTGGCGCATAAGGCCAGCCACGAAGGCGTTATGGTGGCGGATCTGATCGCAGGCAAGCATGCCCATCCCGTCAAACCCGAAAGCATCGCAGGCTGCACCTATTGCCAGCCGCAGGTGGCCAGTGTCGGCTATACAGAGGCCAAGGCCAAGGAACTGGGCTATGACATCAAGGTTGGCCGCTTTCCCTTTATCGGCAATGGCAAGGCCATCGCCTTGGGAGAGGCAGAAGGGCTGGTCAAAACCGTATTTGACGCCAAGACCGGAGAGCTGCTTGGCGCGCATATGGTGGGGGCTGAAGTCACCGAGCTGATCCAGGGCTATGTGGTGGGCCGCCAGTTGGAAACCACTGAAGAAGACCTGATGAACACGGTCTTCCCGCATCCCACCCTAAGCGAAATGATGCACGAAAGCGTGCTTGAGGCCTTTGACCGGGCCATCCATATCTAAGGTCCATCCATATATCAGGGGGCGTCAGCGGGTGCTGCACGGGCCGCCCTGTGTTTCTGGCCGCGTTATAGTGATAGCGGCGCAAGGCCTGCCCCCACGACTGGGGCGGGCCTTGTTCTTTCTGGCTGCAATCATATCCGTGGGGCGACACGCGCCACGCGCGCGCATCGGCCCTGCCAATACTGCCCTGCCATGTTGCAATCGAGATATTTCGCAACTGGCACTTGCAAATTTCCCGGTCTAAGACTGGTCGGGAAAGACGCGGGCATCTGCCGCTTTCGCGTCGCAAGGGGGCCGGATGGAAGTGCAGACAATAACACGCTGGCCTTTGGTTGTTGCGGTCTGGGCGGCTGGTCTGGGCGTTGCGGCGCAATATGGCAAGATCAGTGTGATCTTTGACCGAATGGCAGAACTCTACCCCGATGTGGGGGCAGGGATCAGCTTTTCGGTGTCCTTTGTCGGTATCGTCGGCATTGTCCTTGGCCTGGTGGCGGGGCTGTTTGTCAGCTCGATCGGCTATCGGCGCAGCCTGGTCTGGGCGCTGTGGCTGGGGGCCGCGATGTCGGCCCTGCAGGCGCTGCATCTGCCTTACGGGCTGTTTCTTTTCTCTCGGCTGATCGAAGGGCTGTCACAT
This sequence comes from Pseudophaeobacter sp., assembly GCF_048267565.1. Taxonomy (NCBI): domain Bacteria; kingdom Pseudomonadati; phylum Pseudomonadota; class Alphaproteobacteria; order Rhodobacterales; family Roseobacteraceae; genus Pseudophaeobacter; species Pseudophaeobacter sp. Next base: position 329,917 of record NZ_JBLWXG010000001.1, read on the forward strand.
CTTGGCGTTGTGGTGGCGGGGCCAACGCTGATGGCAGCGATCAGTACGCCGCATCACCGCGGTTTTGTCATGTCCTTGTGGAGCACATTTTTCTCCGTCTCCTTTTCCCTGTTGATCTGGTTTGGTCTGCCGCTGGTGGCGCGCTTTGGGTTGGTTTCCCTTTTTGTTGCCCATGCCCTAGTGATGGCGGGGCTGGCCCTGTGGCTAAGCCGCGCGATGCGTGATGTGCCAGTGCCACCACGCCAGCCTTTTCCAGCACTTATGGCGCTGCCACGGTTGCATCTGCCGGTGTATCGTTCTGCCTGGCAGGTGGCGCCTGCGGCGGGCTGGCTCTTTTATACCTGCTGTTTTGTCGCCATCTTGACGGTGATACCGCCCTATATCCCGCCAGAGCAGCGCGCTGCTGTGCTGATGGCGATGCCGCTGGCCAGCATTGCAACCTCAATGACGCTGGGGGTCTATCTGATGCGCCTGATGACTGCGGTGAAGGTGGCCCAGTTGGGGTTTCTGCTGGCGGCGGGCGGGGTGATCTGGCTGGGGAGCGCGCCGGGGGATCCGCTGGCCTGCCTGGCGCTGTCGGCGGCGTTGGGGCTGGTGCAGGGGGGCTCTTTTGCGGCTGTCCCGCAGTTGAACGAAAGCGATGAAGACCGCGCCCAATCCAATGGGGCCATGGCCCAGGCGGGCAATCTGGGCAATTCCATCGGTACGCCGCTGATGGTTCTGGCGCTGTCCCTTGCCGGGGTGCCGGGCCTGATCGCCGTGTTGCTGGTGCTGCTCTTGGGCGGCTTCCTGGTGCATCAGATCCTGGCCTGGCGGCGCAGCGCTGCCGTTGGGGCGATTTGACCGCGATATTTCGCGCGCGCAGCTGGGGCGGTTAGGGCAGGGCACCATATTTGGCGGGCCTGCTGCCAAAACTCGGCATATGTTCCTTTAATGTTCTCATTTTCCTGTTGGAGTCTTGCGCCGCATTGCCTATCTGTAGGGCGAAGGCTGGCGTGGCAGATTTGCGCGACCAGGGTATTGGGCACGAGGGCACTATGGCTGAGTTGAAATCCATCGAGGTACGCGGCGCACGCGAACATAATCTCAAGAATATCGATGTGGATATTCCGCGTGATGAACTGGTGGTGATCACCGGCCTGTCGGGATCGGGAAAATCCTCGCTTGCCTTTGATACCATCTATGCCGAAGGCCAGCGCCGCTATGTCGAAAGCCTGTCGGCCTATGCGCGACAGTTCCTGGATATGATGGAAAAGCCCGATGTGGACCATATCAGCGGGCTGTCCCCAGCGATTTCGATTGAGCAAAAGACCACCTCCAAAAACCCGCGCTCCACCGTCGGTACCGTGACCGAGATCTACGATTATCTGCGCCTGTTGTTTGCGCGTGCCGGCACCCCCTATAGTCCGGCCACCGGCGAGCCGATCGAGGCCCAGCAGGTGCAGGACATGGTAGACCGGGTGATGACGCTAGAGGAGGGGACACGGGGCTTCCTGCTTGCGCCTATCGTGCGTGATCGCAAGGGGGAGTATAAGAAAGAGTTCCTGGAGCTGCGCAAGCAGGGCTTTCAGCGGGTCAAGGTGGACGGAGAATTCTACGAGCTGGACGAGCCACCAACCCTGGATAAGAAATTTCGTCACGATATCGATGTGGTGGTCGACCGGCTTGTGGTACGTGAAGGCCTGGAGACCCGGCTGGCGGATTCCCTGCGCACCGCGCTGGATCTGGCCGATGGCATCGCCATTCTGGAAACCGCCCCACGAGAGGGTGAGCCAGAACGGATTACCTTCAGTGAAAACTTTGCCTGCCCGGTCAGTGGCTTCACCATCCCCGAGATCGAACCGCGGCTGTTTTCCTTCAATGCCCCCTTTGGCGCCTGTTCTGTCTGTGACGGGCTGGGGATGGAGCTGTTCTTTGATGAACGTCTGGTGGTACCGGACCAAAGCCTGAAGATCTATGACGGTGCCCTCGCCCCCTGGCGCAAGGGCAAATCGCCTTATTTTCTGCAGACCATCGAATCCATCGCCAAACACTATGAATTTGACAAGAATACCCAGTGGAAAGACCTGTCGCCCAAGGTTCAGCAGGTGTTCCTGCGCGGCTCTGGCGCGGAAGAAATCCCGTTCCGCTATGACGAAGGGGGCCGGGTTTATGAGGTCACCCGCGTTTTTGAGGGCGTCATTCCCAATATGGAACGGCGCTACCGGGAAACCGATAGCAACTGGATCCGCGAAGAATTTGAACGCTACCAGAACAACCGCCCCTGTGGCGCCTGCGCGGGCTACCGCCTGCGCGAAGAGGCGCTGGCGGTCAAGATCGCCGGGCTGCATGTGGGGCAGGTGGTGCAGAAATCCATCCGCGAGGCCCTGGCCTGGATCGAAGATGTGCCCAACCACCTGAGCAAGCAAAAGCAGGAAATCGCCCGCGCTATTGTCAAAGAGATCCGCGAGCGCCTTGGCTTTCTCAACAACGTCGGGTTGGAATACCTGACCCTGTCGCGGGCCAGTGGCACCCTGTCGGGGGGCGAAAGCCAGCGGATCCGACTGGCCAGCCAGATTGGCTCGGGCCTGACAGGGGTGCTTTATGTGCTGGATGAGCCCTCGATCGGCTTGCATCAACGCGACAATGACCGCCTGATAACCACCCTGAAAAACCTGCGCGATCAGGGCAATACGGTTATCGTGGTGGAACATGACGAAGACATGATCCGCCAGGCGGATTACGTTTTTGATATTGGCCCCGGCGCTGGGGTGCATGGCGGGCAAGTGGTTAGCCATGGCACCGCCGCCGAGGTGACCGCTGATCCGAATTCCATCACCGGGCAGTATCTGGCAGGGGTGCGCGAAATCCCGGTTCCGGCCAAGCGGCGCAAGGGTAACAAGAAAAAGCTGAAGGTGGTCAAGGCCAGTGGCAACAACCTGAAAGATGTCACCGCTGAATTCCCCCTGGGCAAGTTTCTTTGTGTGACGGGGGTGTCGGGCGGTGGGAAATCGACCCTGACGATTGAAACCCTGTTCAAAACCGCCTCTATGCGGCTCAATGGTGCCCGCCAGACCCCGGCGCCCTGCGAAAGCATCAAGGGGTTGGAGCATCTGGACAAGGTGATCGACATCGACCAGCGCGCCATTGGCCGCACGCCACGGTCAAACCCGGCCACCTATACCGGCGCCTTTACCCCGATCCGCGATTGGTTTGCCGGTCTGCCAGAGGCAAAGACGCGTGGCTATAAACCGGGGCGCTTCAGCTTTAACGTCAAGGGCGGCCGCTGCGAGGCCTGCCAGGGGGATGGGGTCATCAAGATCGAGATGCATTTCCTGCCGGATGTCTATGTGGAATGCGAAACCTGCAAGGGCGCGCGCTACAACCGGGAAACGCTAGAGGTGCGTTTCAAGGGGAAGAGCATTGCAGATGTGCTTGATATGACAGTTGAAGAGGCGCAGACCTTCTTTCAGGCGGTGCCCTCTATTCGTGACAAGATGGATGCGCTGATGCGTGTTGGCCTTGGGTATATCAAGGTTGGCCAACAGGCCACCACCCTGTCTGGGGGTGAGGCGCAGCGGGTGAAACTGTCGAAAGAGCTGTCAAAACGATCTACCGGCCGGACGCTCTATATTCTGGATGAACCGACAACGGGGCTGCATTTTGAAGATGTGAAAAAGCTGCTGGAGGTGCTGCATGAACTGGTTGATCAGGGCAATTCCGTGGTGGTGATCGAACACAATCTGGATGTGATCAAAACTGCCGATTGGATCATTGATATCGGCCCCGAGGGCGGCGACGGCGGCGGCGAAATTGTCGCGGTTGGCACGCCGGAAACGGTTGCAAAAGAACCGCGTAGCCACACGGGCCATTATCTCAAGGATGTGCTGTCCGCTAAGAAACTGGCGGCTGAATAGCGACGACTGGCCGGGAATGCCCCGGCCAGACCCCGTGGCTTTTTCTGAGAAAATTATGTAAATTCAGCCTTCTGGTGCTCTTTGTGAATGGCTTTGCAGCAGAATTGGCAGCACAAAGAGCGCCAGGAATACAGTGTTGGGCACCACATTGAACCAAGCCCCAACCATGACAGAGCCAAAGCTGTCGGGCAGGTACCATGTCCAGACACCGATAAGGATAATGCGCCCGCCAGTGGCCGGGTCTTGGGGGTAGATATCTTGCACAATGCGCCAGACTATCGCACCAAGGCCAACCATCAACCCGCCGGTGATTGCAGCTAGAACACGGCCGCTGTCGCTCGTCAGGGTTTGCTGCCCATCCAGCGGGTAATGGACCAGATCGAAGAAGATATCAAAAACCCCCCGCAGCGGTGTGATCAGTGCCAATACCAGGGCCAGCCCAAAACACACCGAGCCGATAGCCGCGAGTTTGAGCAAGCGTATTGTTGTTTCCTGTGTCATCGCGTCTCTCCAAATGGGATGGTTGGATGGTGACCGGGCCCTTGACGTGAAACAATTACCTTGGAGGTAAGTGACTGCGTTACCCGTATGATTTAGCAGTCTGGCAACGTGAATAAGGGGGGCAGCCATGGGCGGCTTTGGCGCAGTTCTGAAGGAATGGCGGCGTATCCGCCGGATGAGCCAGCTGGACCTGGCGCTTTCTGCCGGGGTGTCTGCTCGCCATGTTTCATTCCTGGAAACCGGGCGGTCGCGGGCCAGCCGGGATATGGTGCTGCGGTTGGGGCAGGAATTGCAGATGCCGCTAAGTGCGCGCAATCAATTGCTCTTGGCTGCGGGGCTTGCCCCCGCCTATGGGGCTGTCTCGCTGAACGCAGAGGCGCGTGCACCGCTGCAACAGGCGGTGGACTGGGTGTTGCAGCGCCATGCGCCCTATCCGGCTATCGTGATTGATGCCCATTGGATCTTGCAGGCGATGAACCCGCCGGCGCAGGCGTTGATGATGCGGGCTGGGCTGCAACAGGGCGATAGTCTGATTGATGCGCTGAGCGAAAATGAAACCCTGCGCGCGGCCTTGGTCAATCTGGAACAGATCGAAGCGCTGACCCTGACGCGGCTGCGCAGCGAGCTTGCGCATCTGGGCAAGGATCCGGTGCTGGAGCGCGCAATTGCGCAATTACAACAGCGGGTTATACCGCTGTCACCACCGGAGATGGGCGAAACCCCCGCAGTGATTCCGGCCCATTATCGGTTAGACGGTGTGGATCTGAAGCTGTTTTCAACCCTATCGCAGTTTACGACAGCGGGCGATCTGGCGATGTCTGAACTGCGCCTTGAACTGATGTTCCCCGCCGATCAGGACACGCAACAGCAGCTACAGGCGCTGTTTGGCGATCCTGGTTAGACTGTCTAGCCCATGCTCTGGATCAGCAATTGCGCCTCATAGCTGCGCAGGGCAGGGCGTGCGGCCGCGCCATAGTTTGGCATCTGGTCCGTTTCCCGGTTGCTCTGCAGCTCAGGGAACAGGGAAAACAGCTCTGCCTGGGTTTCAGCGTCAAAGCCGTCGGTGGTTTGCGGCCCGGGATGGTAGCTTTCGCTGAGCACCCCATGGGCTGTCAGGATTTCGTGCTGGTCAAACAGCAGATGGTAATATGCCACCTGGTCCTGGCGCAGATCAGGGCGAATGCTGGCGTCATTGATCAGATCCTTGGCCTTGACCAAGACCTCGGCTTCGCCAAACAACAGCTCCGCCAGCGCGCCGGTGACCAGCATCCGATGATTGGGAGAAACCCACAGATCGGAACTTGCCCCCAGTTGTCCCTTGGCAAAACGGATTGGCGCGGTCTTTGGTGTCACCTGTACCTGGCTGTGGCCTATCCAGCGCAGGGGCTGAAACCCGTGATCCTGGGTCAGGATCCGCATGCCCGCGCGCAGCGTCTCAATCGCAATGGGGCCTTTATCGGTTTCGATCAGGGTACCGCCGACAAAGCAGGCCTGGGCCTGATTTATTTCAATCAGTGCGGTATCTGTATCGCCACTGTCGTTTTCGACGGTATAGTTGAAATAGCTGGTTTCATCATCGCCATCAGATAGCACCTCTAGGGTGCCATCAGGGTTCAGAGTGATCTGTTGTCCTGTGGCGAGCGTGACGGTATCGCCTGCGGTGACAGCAACATCATTGATATGGGTGATGGTCAGAACACCGCCAGTGGTATTGCTGTCATTTGACAGGACATCCAATGTTTTCGATGTGTTAAGGCCGATATCTACAGTGTCGTCCATGGCGACGAATGCGGTCTGCACCGATCCGCCTGCCACCATGAGGTTGGTATCATAGCTGCTGTCAGCGACATCGGCGACACCAATCTTCAGGGTGTTGATCTCGCCGACGTTGACCGGGGCGGTAAAGGTCAGGGTGACGGTGAACCCGTCCATTTCGGTGTTATACTGATCGCCCGTATTGTCGACATAGATATTTTCAGTATCGTTCTGGTTGATATTCCCGATCGAGGCAGAGCCATCGCCAATGGTGACCTCGGCCTGCACGCCGTTGATCCAGACACCAACCACATCATTGTATTGCGAGCTCGAAAACTCTGGGTATTCTTCGGACGAAAGCACAAAGTCCAGTGTCAGGACATCCCCGTCCGGGATGAACTCGATCTCCATGAACGAGGCATCATAGGTGCTGGTTCCGGCAAGGGCGTTAAAATCGCTATCGCCATTGGCGCCGCTGGTGTTGCTGCTGGTATTGCCTGACGTGTTGGTGTTGCTGGTGCCGGAACTGTTGGTGAAATCCTTAACATAGCCTGTAGAAAGGATAACACCACTGTCCGACGGGGCCACGCCTGCGACGGTGGTATCCGCGCCGGAATAGATCCCGGAAGAGGCTGCATCGCCGGAATAGCTGGCAGAGACGATCGTAGTACCATCGCCAAAGATCTCTTCCGCCATCTGTGAGGCGGTCGCAGAGGTGTTGATATCAAGTTCTGTCGCGGTGGCCATGAGAGATCCTGCACTCTGATTTGGCCACGTTTAGCAGTGGCCTTTGTGCAAGTATCATCGCGAACTTGGGCGGGAATATGGTGCAGCCGTGCAGATTTCCAGAATTTTCAACTAATTTGACAAGATCTGGCTGCAATCGTGGACAGCTGCTGGGCTGGCTTGCGGGTGGCATCGGCCCGGAGTGGCGTCCAGAAGGACGCGCAGGTCCGGGCCGGTTCCACACGTTGCAGGGACGTTAGCGCCTGTCTCGTTCATTTACAGTCACGAGACAGGCTCTAGTCATTTATCTTGCATGTCTTGAGGCGAAAACCCTGTGCCTAATTTTGCGCAACATGCTCTAGCTGCGGCTGCGTTTTTCAAAGCGCGGCAACATGGCCGAGAAATCCATACCTTCGCCGCCTTCGGTCTCGACAAACTGGGTGTAGAGCGCCTGGGCCAGCTCTCCCATTGGGGTGTCGGCATCAGCGCTGGCAGCTGCCTGCTGGCTGAGGCGCAGATCTTTCAGCATCAGTTCGGCGGCGAAGCCAGGTTTGTAATCGTTGTCGGCGGGCGATTGCGGGCCGACACCGGGGGCCGGGCAATAGGCATTCATGCTCCAAGAATAGCCCGAAGAGGTGGAAACCACATCAAACATCTTTTGCCGATCCAGCCCCAGTTTGTCAGCCAGGGCAAAGGCTTCACAGGTAGCAAGCATGGTAACGCCCAGGATCATATTGTTACAGATCTTGGCCGACTGGCCCGCGCCGGCCTCACCGCAATGCACTGCCTTCTGGCCCATGATGGCAAAGAGAGGTTCTGCATTCGCAAAGGCTGCCGCACTGCCACCGGCCATAAAGGTCAGGGTGCCACCTGCCGCGCCGCCAACACCGCCCGAAACGGGCGCATCGACAAACAACAGATCCGCAGCGGCGGCCTGCTGGGCAACGGCACGCGCCGAGTCCACATCCACGGTAGAGCAATCCACCAGGGTGGCACCGGCGGTCATGGCGGGCAGGATTTCGTCTGCAACCGCACGCAGGATCTTGCCGTTGGGCAGCATGGTGATGACCACGTCAGCGCCGGTGGCGGCCTCAGCGCCCGAGGCCGCCATGGTAACACCCTCGATGGCGACATCTGCCATGTCAAAGCCGGTGACCACATGGCCTGCGGCAGCCAAGTTCGCGGCCATGGGGCCACCCATATTGCCAAGGCCGATAAATCCGATGTTCATGTGTTTTCCTCCTCAAAAACCAGCGCATCCGCACCCAGAGGCATCAGCATCTGGCTGACGGCACTGGCGGGGACCTCCTGCGCTGCATATTTCCATTTGGGTTGGCGGTCCTTGTCAATGATCTGGGCCCTGATCCCTTCTAGGAAATCGCCTTTTTCCATCGACCGGTAAGTGTAGCGGTATTCGTTCTTCAGGGCTTTGCGAATACCCAGCTGACTGCCGCGCAGCCGGTGTAGCAATTCAACCGTGCAGGCCATGGCCAGCGGTGCATTGCGCCCCATGGTCCGCAGCGTGGTTTCGGAAAAATCGCTTTCATCCGCCCTGAGAACGGTCAGGATATCGGTCAGGGTTTCACCGGCAAAGCAGCGATCGATATCGGCCTGCAGCGGCTCCAGCGTGCCAGCGGGCGGTTTTTGCGCGGCAAATTCCAGTATCTGTGGATCGCCATCGCGCTCCAGCCCGGAAATGAGAACCGGCCAGAAGCTTTCGGGGATATAGTGATCGGCAAAGCCGGCATAGATCGCATCGGCGGCCTTCATTCGGCTGGCGGTGGTGCCAAGATATTCGCCCAGACGCCCGGGCGCCAGCGCCAGCATCAAGGTGCCGCCCACATCGGGGATCAGGCCAATGCCGACCTCGGGCATGGCAATCTGGCTGCTGTCGCCCACCACCCGATGGGTGCCGTGACAGCCGATACCGACGCCGCCGCCCATGGTGAACCCCTGCAGGAAGCTGACCACCGGTTTGGGGTATTCAAAGATATAGGCGTTCAGGCGGTATTCATCGCGCCAGAACTTGCGACCATAGGCATAATCGCCCGCTGTGCCGGTGTCATAGAGTTCAGCAATATCGCCGCCGGCGCAAAAGGCCTTCTCGCCCTCGGCGTCAATCACCACCAGCTTTACGGCGTCGTCCCCAGCCCAGGCGCGCATGGCTGCGTCTATGGCCATGCACATGTCATAGGACAGCGCATTCAGCGCCGCGCCACGGGTCAGGGTGATGCGACCGGCCTGACCGGTCACACGAATATTGATATCGCTCATATTGTCCTCGCAGTTGGCCCTGTGGGCTTGCGTTTTAGCGCGTTCAGGCGTGTTCGGCCAGCAGATGGCGTGCGACGATCACCCGCATGATCTCATTGGTGCCTTCAAGGATCTGATGCACCCGCAGATCGCGGACCAGTTTTTCAATGCCATAATCTGCCAAGTAGCCATAGCCGCCATGCAGCTGCAGACACTGATCGACGATCTTTGACCCGGCCTCGGTGACGAATTTCTTGGCCATGGCGCAGTGTTTGCTGGCATCCGGCGCGCCCTGGTCCAGTTTCCAGGCGGCCTGACGCAGGAAGACACGCGCGGCCTGCAGCTCGATTTCCATATCCGCGAGGCGGAACTGCAGCCCCTGGAACTGGTCGATGCTTTTGCCAAAGGCCTTACGTTCTGACATATATTGCAGTGTCAGGTTCAGCGCGGTCTGTGCGGCGCCCAGCGAACAGGACGAGATATTCAGCCGTCCGCCGTCCAGGCCCATCATGGCGTATTTGAATCCCTTGCCTTCTTCGCCGACCAGGTTGTTGGCCGGGATCTTGCAATCGTCAAACTGCACCTGCGCTGTGGGTTGGCTTTTCCAGCCCATCTTGTCTTCCAGCCCACCAAAGGACAGGCCCGGCGTGCCGTCTTCGACATAGACGGTGGAAATCCCCTTGGGGCCGTCTTCGCCGGTGCGCACCATGCAGACATAGGCGTCGGAATAGCCGCCGCCCGAGATAAAGGCCTTGTTGCCGTTCAGCGTGTAGCCTTCATTTGTCTTGTCAGCGCGGGTCTTCAATGCTGCGGCGTCCGAACCCGATCCGGGTTCGGTCAGGCAGTAGCTGAGCACGGTGTTGAGCGAGAGAACATCCGGCATGATCCGCGCCTTCATCTCGTCGCTGGCAAAGCTGTCCAGCATCTTGGCGCACATGTTATGGATCGACAAAAAGGCCGCGACCGATGGGCAGGCCATCGACAGGGCCTCAAACACCAATGTGGCATCCAGTCGTGACAGAGCCGAGCCGCCAGTTTCTTCGCTGACATATAGCCCGCCAAAACCCAGCTCTCCGACGCGCGGCCAAAGCTCTTTTGGAATGGTGCCCTCAGCTTCCCACTGACGTGCAAAAGGCGCGATGTTTTCCTGGCCAAATGCGTGAGCCATATCAAAAATCGCGGTCTGTTCCTCGGTCAAAGCAAAATCCACGTCATGTCCTCCCTGGCGCGTATGAATTGAACGGTTGTTTATTTAATACCCGCCCTCAGCCACAAGAGCAAGCAGCGCGCACGCAAAGCGGTGCTGCAAGAATATGGCTGCGCCGCTGGCCCAGATAGGCAAAAGCCGCGCCTTCCAGTGGATGGCACGGCTTTGTCGTAGAAGGCGATGTTGTCTGCGCTATGATATGCGCTACAGAATACGGACCTGGGTGCCGACTTTGACCAATGGGTACAGTTGCTCAACATGTTGATTGTAAAGGCCAATGCATCCGGAGGAGCTTTGGCGCCCGATCTTGCGGGTGTCATGGGTGCCATGGACCAGATAGGCCGGCCAGCTCAGATACATGGCGCGGGTGCCAAGCGGGTTGCCGGGGCCGCCCTCCATGCGCAGGGGCAGCGAGGGGTCGCGTTCGCGCATGTTTGCGGTCGGCGTCCAGCTGGGGTTTTGCGCTTTGCGGATCACCTTGGTGTAGCCGCGCTTGGTCAGTTCTTCGGACATGGGGACAGAAGAGGGATAGAGGCGGTAGGTCTCACCGTCGCCGCCCCAATAGTGAACTGCGCGCGATTCCACATCCGCCAGCAAGCAGCCGATACCCAGTTCATCAAAGTGGTCTTGCCAGCGTTGCTGCTTGAAGGATGAAATATTGCGCTTCACCGATGGCTGGTTGGAAATTGGCGCCTCAGTCTGGGGAAACGCATCATTGGAGGGCACATCACTTGCCTGTGCCCGCAGCAGGCTGGGGGTGGCCAGGGCTGCGCCGAGGCCAAGCAGGGCGGTGCGACGGTGGATTGGTTTTGAAGACATGGGAGGGCTGCTCTGATTGTTATGAATTCACGACATCCATATGGGAAACCGCCACAGTGGTGAAAGGCCCTAGGGCTTCACAATTTCGTTTTTGCGGCAGATCCTTTTGTCAGGGGCGGGCAAGGTAGACATGAAAAGAGCCCCGAAAATTTTCGGGGCTCTTTCCTATTTTAACTTTAAAGCAGTGCTTTAGTCCATTGCTTTAAAGTTGAATTCGCCGCCTTCGCGGATGCCCGAAGGCCAGCGCGAGGTGATGGTCTTGGTGCGGGTGTAGAATTTGAATGCATCCGGACCGTGCTGGTTGAGATCGCCAAAGGCGGATTTCTTCCAACCACCAAAGGTGTGGTAGGCCAGTGGCACGGGGATTGGCACGTTGATGCCGATCATGCCGATGTTGATCCGGTTGGCAAAGTCACGGGCGGTGTCGCCATCGCGGGTATAGATCGCGGTGCCGTTGCCGTATTCGTGATCCATCGCGTAGGACAGCGCTTCCTCATAGGTTTCTGCGCGTACGGTGGACAGCACGGGACCAAAGATTTCCTGCTTGTAGATGTCCATGTCGGTGGTGACATTGTCAAACAGGCTGGGGCCAACAAAGAAGCCATCCTCATAGCCCTGCAGGCTGAAGTTACGGCCATCGACAACCAGATCGGCGCCCTGATCAACGCCGGTTTGAACCAGACGCTCGATATTGGCTTTGGCAGCTGCGGTCACAACCGGGCCGTAATCAACATCATCGCCAGCGGTGTAGGGGCCAACCTTCAGCGTCTCAACACGTGGGATCAGTTTTTCGATCAGCCGATCAGCCGTCTCTTTGCCGACGGGAACCGCAACCGAAATCGCCATGCAACGTTCGCCAGCCGCGCCGTAGCCGGCACCGATCAGGGCGTCAGCCGCCTGGTCGAGATCTGCGTCGGGCATGATGATCATGTGGTTCTTGGCGCCGCCAAAGCACTGGACGCGCTTACCCTGGGCACAGCCGGTGCCGTAGATGTATTCGGCGATCGGGGTGGAGCCAACAAAGCCAACCGACTGGATGGTGTCGTCAAACAGGATCGCATCCACGGCTTCTTTGTCGCCGTTCACAACCTGGATGATGCCTTTTGGCAGGCCTGCTTCTTCCAACAGTTCCGCCAGCATCAAAGGTACCGATGGGTCGCGCTCGGATGGTTTCAGGATGAAGGCATTGCCGCAGGCAATGGCTGGGGCAAACATCCACATGGGGATCATCGCCGGGAAGTTGAACGGGGTGATACCCGCTGTCACACCCAGGGCCTGACGCATGGAATACATGTCGATGCCAGGGCCGGCGCTATCGGTGAATTCACCCTTCAGCAGCTGTGGCGCGCCAATGCAATATTCCACCACTTCCAGACCGCGCTGAATGTCGCCCTTGGCGTCGGGGAAGGTCTTGCCATGTTCACGCGACAGGGTTTCCGCCAGCTTGTCCATATCGCGGTTCAGCAGGTCGACGAATTTCATCATCACCCGGGCGCGGCGCTGTGGGTTCACTTTTTCCCAAGCAGGCTGGGCGGCTGCGGCGACGGCGACGGCCTGGGCCATTTCGTCTTTGCTGGCCAGTGGGCATTTGGCCTGCACTTCGCCAGTGGCGGGGTTAAACACATCCGAAAAACGGCCGGATGTGCCTTTGACGTGTTCACCGTTGATATAATGGGTGAGCTCTTGCATGAGAAAACCTCCTCTGGATCAGTTGCGCAAAGCTTAGTCTTGCAAAAAGAGGTGGAAAAGGGGAAAGATTTCAAAGAGGGTTTGCAGGAACGCAAATGGTTAAGGGCGCAAAAGGCGTCTTCGCAGGCAGAGTGGATCACGTGTATGGATGCTCAATGGGATGATATGAAGGTGTTTTTGGCTGTTGCCCGCGAGGCAAGCCTATCAGGCGCCGGACGTATTTTGAAAATGGATCCGGCCACGGTGGGCCGACGTATTTCCCGCTTTGAGGCGGCGCTAGAGACGCCTTTGTTCGTGAAATCCCCGCAGGGCTATGCGCTGAGCGCGCCGGGGGACCGCCTGCTGGTCCATGCTGAAGCCGCCGAACAGGCAATGCGGGCCGGGGCTGAGGCGCTGACCGGGCCAAGCGACACCCTGTCGGGGCAGATCCGTATTGGCGCGCCCGATGGCAGCGCCAATTACATTCTGCCCCAGGTCTGCGCCCAAATCTGCGAAGAGCACCCGGATCTGGATATCCAGATCGTGGCGCTGCCTCGGGTGATCAACCTCAGCCGCCGCGAGGCCGATATGGCCGTCACTGTCAGCGCGCCCACCGCCGGGCAGCTCTTGGTGCAAAAGCTGACAGATTACAAATTGCACATGGTCGGATCACATCATTACCTGCGCAAACACCCGCCAATCAAAAAGCTGGAAGACCTGAAGGGTCACAAGATGATTGGCTATATACCGGATATGATCTTTGATCAGGAGCTGGACTACCTGAGCAACCTTGGCGTTGAACGGGTGGCGCTGGCGTCGAATTCCGTTTCGGTTCAGATCAAACTGGCGGCGCAGGGTACGGCGCTTTGTGTGGCGCATGATTTCTCGTTGCCGGCCCATCGCATGCTGCGCAAGGTGTTGACCGACAAGATCAGCCTTACCCGCAGTTTTTATCTGGTGCGCCACCAGGGCGATCAGCGCAGCGAGCGGCTCAACCGGTTTGCTCAGGCGCTTACCAAGGGAATCCGCGAAGAGGTTGCCAGACTCGAGGCCTTGACTTGACGCGGCGTTGCGGCAACCCTTGGTGATACGCAATAAAATTACCAGAAGGAGCGCATATGCTGGTTCAATTGATTCTGAAATCCAAGGCGAGCGCTGAGGTTGTTACCGTTGCCCCGGATGCCTCTGTGGCGGATGCGGCCCGTCTGTTGTCTGGCAAGGGAATTGGTACCGTCGTGGTGTCGTCGGATGGCAAAACGGCCGAAGGCATCCTGTCAGAGCGGGATATTGTGCGCGAGTTGGGGCAAAACGGCGCCGGCTGTCTGGATAGACCTGTCAGCGACTATATGACCTCCAAGCTGGTGACCTGTTCCACCCAATCCAATGTCGAGGATCTGTTGCAGCAGATGACAGACGGGCGGTTCCGTCACATGCCTGTGGTCGAGAATGGTGAAATGATCGGCCTGGTGTCGCTGGGCGATGTGGTCAAGGCGCAGCTTGCTGAAATTGCCATGGAAAAGAACGCCCTGGAAGGCATGATTATGGGGCACTGACCCCTGTCATCAGCGCCGCCCGTTTGGCCGTGTCCGGCTGGCGGCGCTGGTATCCTGGCCTATCGGTGCGGGCTGGTTCCCCGGGGCCGTGATCTGGCTTTGTCTGGTCGCGACCACGTGACGCGCGGGAATTTGTCTTTGCGTATTTTCCCCCTCTTGCATCCGAGGGGGTTCCGATGTTTGCTCCGCTCAAGATCTTAGACAGAAACAAGAATACGGCAGGAGAGACCTATGCGTATCGGCTTGTACCCGGGGACCTTTGATCCCATCACTTTGGGTCACACAGACATCATCCGCCGGGCAAGTGCGCTGGTTGATAAACTGGTCATTGGCGTTGCCATCAACCGCGACAAGGGACCGCTGTTTTCACTGGAAGAGCGGGTGGCGATGCTGGAGGCGGAATGCACCAAACTGAGCGAGCAGACCGGTACGCAGATCGTTGTGCATCCCTTTGAAAACCTGCTGATCAATTGCGCCCATGATGTCGGGGCGCAGATCATTGTGCGTGGCCTGCGGGCGGTTGCTGATTTTGAATACGAATATCAGATGGTTGGTATGAACCGTGTGCTCGACAGCTCGGTTGAGACCGTGTTCCTGATGGCCGAAGCGCGGCACCAGGCCATTGCCTCCAAGTTGGTCAAGGAAATCGCCAGGCTGGATGGGGATGTGTCAAATTTTGTCACCCCGCTGGTGCAGCAAGAGCTGCTCAAGCGGCTCGGAAAAGCCTGACGCGCCAAACCCCAATTCCTGTCGGCTGCCACTGGCCGCAGGCGTGACCGGATCACGTTGCCAGATCAGCTGGCTGTTCAGCCCTGTGCCATCGCTAGACGGTGCGGGGTTCTCTTTTCTATGGAATATGTCAGCGCGAAATAGAGCGTGGAATAGACCGGGGCGCGGTGGCGAACATCGCGTTCAGCGCCAGAAGGCAACCCAGTCCAGCAGGACATAGAATTTCTTTGCCAAAAACAGCAGCGCAATGCCATCGTTGAACAGCAGATCAGCAAGGATCATGACGCAGAGAAACAGGCCAAGCCAGATGGCAATTTTATTGGTCATGGGGCCTCGCCATAGAAAACGCCCGCTCAGATATGCCTGAACGGGCGCTAAATCTCAAGTGAGACCTGTGGGTCAGGTCGGTTTTTTCCGGTCGGGTAGGGGGCTTAGCCCAAGCGTCCCATGGCGACGGCGACATCGGCCATGCGCACGGAAAAGCCCCATTCATTGTCATACCAAGCCAGAACCCGGACCATGCGGTTTTCGACCACGCGGGTTTGGTCGGGGGCAAAGATTGAGCTTTCCGAGGAATGGTTGAAGTCAGTCGAGACCAGCGGCGCAGGCTCATAGCCCAGCACACCCTTCATTGGGCCGATGGCGGCTTCTTGCATGGCGGCGTTGATCTGATCGGCTGTTACATCGCGGCTGGCACGGAAAGTCAGGTCGACGGCCGATACATTTGGCGTCGGGACCCGCATTGCCGACCCATCCAGGCGGCCCTTCAGATTTGGCAGCACCTCGCCCAGAGCCTTGGCCGCACCGGTAGAGGTCGGGATAATCGACATGGCGGCAGCGCGGGCGCGGTACAGATCGCTGTGGCGACGATCCAGGGTGGGCTGATCACCGGTGTAGGCATGGATTGTGGTCATGATGCCGTGCTCGATGCCAAAGGCTTCGTCCAGCACCTTGGCCATAGGGGCCAGGCAGTTGGTGGTGCAGGATCCGTTCGAGATCATCGTGTCGCTGGCTCGCAGCTCGGCGTCATTGACACCAAAGACGATTGTCTTGTCGACGTTTTTACCGGGCGCCGAGAGCAGCACCTTTTTGGCACCGCGCTGCAGATGCGCCTTGGCCTTTTCGCCATCGTTGAATTTGCCGGTGCATTCCAGAACCACGTCACAGCCGGACCAGTCCAGATCCTCCATGTTGTAGGTGGAATACATCTGCATGTCGCCGCGGCCCAGGTTCATGGTGCCATCGCCCAGCGTGACCTCGCCGGGGAAGCGACCATGCACCGAGTCATATTTGATCAGATGCGCCGCTGTTTCCAGCGGGCCTGTCGCGTTCACCTTGATCACTTCGATATCGTCGCGGCCCGAGGCTGCGATATGTGACAGGGTGCAGCGGCCGATGCGGCCAAAACCGTTGATCCCGACTTTAATGGTCATGTGCATTTCTCCAGGCGAGCAAATCTTAACCCCGCATATAGCCCTCATCTTACTGCTTCAAAAGGGGGGAAAGCGGCGAAAATACAGCATGTTAGCGCAAACTTGGCCCGGTGGCGTTAACGGTTTTCACCGGTGGCGTTAACGGGATTTGCCCCTGCGGCACCGATGGCGCTAACGCTTGCTCTGCGGGTCAGATAGGGTAGGTTGCGGGAAAATTTGCGCCGGGGATAAGGGTTTTTGACATGAGCGGATTGCTAGCTTTGCTGGATGATGTGGCAGCGATTGCCAAGGTGGCGGCGACCTCGGTGGATGATGTGGCGGCAGCGGCGGGCAAGGCCGGTGCCAAAACTGCCGGTGTTATCATCGACGATGCGGCAGTGACGCCAAAATATGTCCAGGGCTTTGCCCCGGCGCGTGAATTGCCGATCATCTGGCGCATCACTCGCGGGTCGCTGTTCAACAAGCTGATCCTGTTGCTGCCGGTGGCAATGCTCTTGGCGAATTTTGCCCCCTGGGTCATCACGCCGCTCTTGATGCTGGGGGGCAGCTACCTGTGCTTTGAAGGCGCGGAAAAGATCTTTCACGTGCTGTTTCCCCATGCCAGCCATGAGATTGAGCAGGACATGAGCATCAAGGACCCAGGCCATCTGGAAGAGCAAAAGATCAAAGGCGCCATCAAGACCGATTTCATCCTGTCGGCAGAAATCATGACCATTGCCTTGGCCGCGATCGAGGTGCCAAATGTCTGGATGCAGGCCGCGACGCTGGCGGTTGTCGGCATTGGCGTGACGCTTGCGGTCTATGGCTCGGTCGCATTGATTGTAAAGATGGACGACGTCGGCCTGTTCCTGGCCAAACATGCCCCAACCCCTGTTGGGCGCGGATTTGGGCGCGGGCTGGTGAAATTCATGCCGGTTCTGATGTGGCTTTTGTCTGTTGTCGGCACAGCTGCGATGCTTTGGGTTGGCGGCTCCATCATCATCCACGGGCTGGAGGTTCTGGGCTTTGGCTGGCTCGGCCATCACATCCACGATCTTGCCTATGCTGTGAGCCATAGGGTGCCTGAGGCCTGGAGTGGATTTGTTGAGTGGAGTGCCAAGGCCACCATGGACGGCATCTTTGGTATCGCTTGGGGATTGGTGCTGATCCCCGTAGCGACCAAGGTGATTGGGCCGGTGATGGGTAAGTTCACAAGCGCGAAAGCAAGCCACTAATACTGTCAAAGTTCTATGGTGTGAATGGGCGCGACTGCATCATTTTCGGCTCCGCTGCGCGGCGTGAACCCAGCCGTCCAAGCATGCTGCAGCGAGATCCGTCACCCGAATTCACAGATCGCGGACAGGGCCGCCATTCACGAAAGTGCGGCTAGAGCGTCGATGACGGTTTGAACGCTGCTTTCGACGTCACAATCTGAGTTAACTGGGCAGACAGGCTTATTCTGTCTCTCCAGCCATCGTTCATGCATGCCTATATTGCGGCCATTAAAATTGGGGTCGTCGTAACCCTTTGCCCATTCAATGAAGTCAACGTGAATTTGAAACATGTCACCGCCTTTTTCGATCCGTTCGCCAAAACGAACTTTCTCACGCGAACGAAGACGTTGTAGTCGGAGAGGAGTAGCAAGCGACGTGAAAACGATTATGTCAGCCTTATCAACCAGTTCTTCACCCCACGCGTTGCAGGCCCCAGACAGTACCCACCCCTCATTTCCAAGTGCGCTTCGCATAGAACGAACGCGCTCTTCGGGAGAGTTCTTGACAGAAAACGGCGGATCAATAGGAGCCCAGTAGTGATCATCGGTGTCGACATGCACCAATCCCAATGCCGACGAAATGCCTCGCCCTAGCGTTGTTGAGCCACTTCCAGATGCGCCAAAAATATAGATATTGGGTTTCTTTAGTCTCATCATCATAGGTTACTGATTTGGACAGCAATATTCTATCTCGCGTGTGCAGCATTGGTCAAGTTGGGCTCTCCTTTCTCTTTCGCCGCGCCAGTCGTGAATGTCTGATACCAGAGTATAGGGGCCGTTCACCTCGTCAGGCATGCTGAACACCTTAGGTGGCTTCGCCCTTTTTATACTGCACAGTCAGTTGGGCGGCACAACTTGGGCATTCGAACAGTTCACCCTCGGGCGGCACTTCGCTTAGCTCAAGATCCAAATCAATCCGGCACACTGGACACTTAAATACAGCGCAAGATTCATTGACGTTCTTTTGAAAATGGAACATCCATCCGCTCCTTAATTTGGCGACAAACGGTTGAGCATTCCCCGCAACCGATCTGCCTTTTCTCTATAGTTTTGCGCCATCCTCTCAATTTTACTGGCTGAAGGATTAAGCTTTGAGCCAACCCAAAGAGTGTCGGCCGTGATAGCCTGTGACGTCTCTTCGGCCAGCCTGATTTCCTCCAAGAGCCAATCCTCGAAATCCTTGTACACCACCTCAATCTCTCCTTCGTTGGACTTCTTTTTCACCCGTTTCACTTGGCTCCGGAACCCGCTTTTCGTCTGTCATGATCTTCGACCCGATGCCGACTTGCCCACCCGCTCCCAGATCCGGGTGCGGCAGACCCGTTCGGCGGGCCGCACCAGCCCGTCGTGTTCCATCCTCCGCAGAAGGTGCAATATCCCGCTGTTGCTCATCCCGAGGGCATCCCGCAGTTCCGCCTGCGTCCGCGGGCGTTCAAGGGCCTCCAGGATATAGCGTCGCCGCGCCTCGGCCTTGCCTTTCTGACGACGTGTCGGGCAACGTGTTTCGCTGCCGGGCCCTGGCATCAGTCTGCATCCCGATCGCGGGTGGCGTCTTCGCGCAGCAGATCCAGAACTTCGTCAACCGTGGCGGCATAGTGGACCAGCGGACGATTCAGGCCATGGGTCACGAACACACGCAGGATGTCACTGGACGCACCCGTAAGCCAAACCGCGACACCCTGCTTCTGAGCTTTTTGGGCAAGCCCCACAATCATGTTGGCGCCGGTCGAGTCGAGGAAGGGCACGGAGGAGAAATCGATGATCAGCGCCTTGTGGGTGTCTTGGATGCGATCGAGCACAGAGCCGATGGAGGCCGCGGCGCCGAAGAACAGCGCGCCGGTTAGCCGGTAGATGACCACGTCGGGGTCCGCGGCCCGCTCTGCATCATATTCGCCGCGTGGGTGCGCTGTGTCGGCCTCGTCGCGGCTGACGAAGGCGCTGTCTGTTGCAACACCTGCAGTCCGGCTCATGCGGTGAATGAACAGAACCGAACCGAGCGCGAAGCCGGTGATGATGGCCTCTGTCAGATCGCGGAATATGGTCAGGAAGAACGTGGCGCCCAACACTGTCGCCTCACCCCATCCCGAGCGGACGAGGATGGCGACGGCTGGTTTCTCGATCATGTTCCATGCGACGACAGCCAGAACGCCTGCGAGTGCGGCCAGCGGGATGTAGGAGGCAAGCGGCGCGGCTGCGAACATGAACAGGAGCAGGAATGCGGCATGCAGCATCCCAGCGAACGGGCTATGCGCCCCGGCCCGCACATTGGTAGCAGTGCGCGCGATGGTGCCGGTCACACAGAAGCCTCCGAAAAGCGAGGCCCCTATGTTGGCCGCGCCCTGAGCGACAAGTTCACAGTTTGAGCGATGTCTGCGGCCGGTCATGCCGTCTGCGACAACAGCGGACAGAAGCGACTCGATGGCACCCAGTAAGGTGAAGGAGACGGCAGCCGGGAGGACTGCGAGGAAGCCGTCCTTGGAGAGCGGCGGCAGGCGCGGTGCTGGAAGCGACGAGGGAATGCCGCCGAACCTGGAGCCGATGGTCTGCACGGGCAGCGCGAGAAATGCCGTGGCGGCGGCGACCAGACCGACGGCGATCAGCATGCCTGGCCAGTGCGGGCGCCAGCGCCGCAGGCCAAGAATGACGGCCACTGTCGCCGCGGAAACGCCAAGCGCAGCTGGCGTCAGGCTCGACCTGGATGCCCAGAGCGCCGGAATCTTCTCCAGCAGTTCACCAGGTTCATGTTCCAGCGTCAGGCCGAACAGTTCCTTGATTTGACTGGCGAAGATGATGACCGCGATCCCGGCGGTAAATCCGACTGTCACCGGGAAGGGGATCAGCTTGATAAAGGTCCCCAGCCGCAGAAAGCCGGCGGCTGCCATCATCAAGCCTGACAGGAAGGTTGCAAGGATCAATCCCTCCATCCCGTGCTGGCTGACAGTGGCGGCGACCAGCACGATGAAGGCTCCCGCTGGGCCGCCGATCTGGAAGCGCGATCCGCCGAGCAGTGAAACCAGAAAACCGCCAGCAATGGCGGTGTACAGGCCTTGTGCCGGGGGCACGCCTGACGCGATAGCGATGGCCATCGACAGCGGCAGCGCAACAATGGCGACGGTCAATCCGGCTATGGCGTCCGCGCGCAGCTGCGTCAGACTGTAACCTTCGCGAAGAACGGTGACGAGTTTCGGTGTGAAGAGTTCAGCGAAATTCGGAGCGCCGCTCTGTCTGCTGATCTGGTCTTTCATCTGTGGCCGCACCTTGGAAGGTTGCGGCGGGATCGTCGGCTGAGTGTCGGCGGTCGCCGTCGCGGGTTGAGGGATCAGTGTTTCGGCGGAGGTGCCTTCAGTCGCACACCGCGTCCGCCCGCGGTGCTGGCGGAGCCTTCTCCGATGAGCTCGACGCCGGCAAGTTCAAGCGCCGCGACCACCTTGGTAAGGCTCTCTACGATGCCACGGACATTGCCGCTGCTGGCCTCCATGCGTTGGATCGTCGGCACGGATAATCCCGCCAGCTCGGCCAGGGTTTTCTGGTCGATACCGAGCAGGGCACGCGCCGCGCGCATTTGAGGGCCAGTGATCATGAGGCATATTCTACATTGGATAAAAGCCAGATAAAACATGGACTATGATATGTCAAATATCACTTTTGAGTGGCGGGTCACATCCATGAGGGTTTGCAGACAACCCCATCGTTTTCGGCGATTGCGATAGCCGCGATCATTGGACCAGGGCTTGGCGCGATAGGTTTTTGAAGGTCGGGCCGACCGGCCAAATTATTCTGAACGACAGTGAATAAATATCTGCAATCAATGTGCAATTGGCAGCGAAGGCTTCCAAGCGTAGCGGACCTTCGCTTCACAATGCCGCACGGCAGCTTTGTCGGCGCCCTGCGTGAATTCGTGGTTTCAGATTTCCGTCTCATCTTAACTCCTTGACGGTTCAGATGAGCCAGAAACCTGCCGTTATGCAAATCTCTCAATCAGGCCCACAGGTGCTGAAGGCAGACATCATGGCTCAGGTAGCGTATCACTGCCAAGCTGTGGCTGGGTTTTCCATTCAGCAAGCTTCTGCCAGGCAAGCGCTGCGCCGCCCAGACTAGGGGGTAAAGAAAATTCCTCGAAGCCGTCTTCGAGATACCGCGCCGAGGTGACATCATGGCGGTGAAACATAGGCACAACATGGGCATGGGCGGGCGGAACGTGGATGCCGGTGTAGAAGGCCGAGACGCGCTCTGCACCCCATTCACGCTTCATCGCGCGTGCCAACTGCTGTCCCGTAGACATGATCCGTAATGCGGTGGATTCCGGCAGATCCTCGAACCAGGGATGGTGCTGCTTGGAATTGATCAGAGCGTGGCCTTCGCAGATCGGGTGAAGATCGAGAAACGCAAGCACGAGATCATCCTCGATGAGCTTGTGTGCGGGCACTGCCGCACGGGCAATCTGGCAAAAGATGCAGGTATCGGTCATTCAAGCCCCTATTCAGAAGCGACATGCCCAGGCCCGCTACAACGTCTGGTGCCTGCCGCAAGACAATGCTGAAACGGCTAGGAAATTGCCGCCGCTGTACCGTATGTCCGAGGTCTGCCGTGATCCCGCAGCTTCACCCATGCGTGCAGCCGCCTGCGGACCGGCAGCTTTCAAATGGCGACCCAGATGCCTGCCCACTGAATAGCCCTGCGATCACTTCTGGTTCAGTCGGTTGCTTCGGGCTGCCTGCAAACTTCACACCAAGCCAAACATCCGTCTGGGTTTCTATAGGGCGGTGATCCAAGTGCTGCATCTCCGCAAGGCGCCGGCGCAAAGCAGGCCACCGCGCGCGACTAACAGGGACGGCCGGGCGATGACTGCAGCGGTATCTCAATGAGATGACAGGTTGAATCTTTCGCAAACTGATGAAATTTTGCGCACAACTCATTCGGAGGCGCGCATTTGCTTACTTTAAAATCACTTGGCCCCGCCGTGGCCCGTGTTTCAGGCGTTGAAGCCATACGTGCCGGGCTTGGCGCCCTCATCGGTTTGGGGTTAACCGGACTTTTTCTTTTGTCTCCTCAGATCGACCCGGAATTGGGGCTCTATCTCGTCGCTCCATTCGGGGCGTCCTCCGTCCTCCTCTTCGCGCTGCCAAACAGCCCTCTGGCACAACCTTGGTCGGCGATTGTCGGCAATACCGTTGCCGCTATCGTAGGCGTGGCCGTCTGCCTCCTGGTGCCGGATCAGACGCTGCGGATCGCCCTTGCAGTGGGTCTTGCGATCACCGCAACCATCCTGTGTCGCGCCGTTCATCCTCCTGCAGGTGCGGTCGCTATGACTGCTGCCATGTCCCCGGACGCCATCGCACAACTGGGGTTCTGGTTCGCGCTTGCCCCCATAGCCATCGGAACGGCGACTCTCGTAATGCTTGCGACCCTCTACGCAAGGCTCACCGGGCGGCACTACCCGTTCCGGCAATTCGACGATCCTAGCAAGCATGCAACAGAAGACCGCAACCCGACAGAACGGCTGGGTTTATCCGAGCAAGAGCTGACTGGTATCCTCGAACGGTACAGCCAATCCTTCAATCTCGGCGTCGAGGATCTCGCGCGGCTGATCGGCGCGGCAGAACTCCTGGCCGCAGCGCAATCGTCTGGCCCCGTGACCGCACAGGATATCATGTCCCGCAACCTCATCACCGTCAGCTTGGAGACCTCCCTCGGCGAGATCGCGGACTTGTTTCGACAGCATCGGTTCACATCACTACCCGTCGTGGGGGCCGACAAGGCGTTCAAGGGGGTCATATTCCAAATGCATCTCATCAACCAGGCCCGGGCCGACGCGCTGCGCCTGGAGCGAGGCTACTGGGCCGCGCTACGGCGCCTTCTGGACCGTGAATGGCAAAAGCCGATGACTGCAGGGGACATCATGAGCGTAGCTGTACCCCGCGCGACCGCCGACACTCCGATCGCGGCGTTGCTCCCAATGATGGCGGACGGGGATACTGATGCCGTCCCCGTGCTCGAATATGGAAAAGTTGTCGGCATTGTCACTCGGACGGACCTGATTGCCGCAATCGCCAGAAATGCGGCCCGCGGTCGAGGATGATCTTCACCCCTCCGGCAGGCTGTCATGAACCTGAATGGCCTAGGTGAATGTCGGGTTGGTCCGCTTAGCTGACATTACATGACAAAAAAGGGCACCCAATTGGGTGCCCTTTGTGTTCTTATGTGTTCTTACTGAACTGTGGTTTTACCCTAGCAGCTCTTTTACCTTGGCGACGGTGGCCTCGGCGGTGATGCCGAATTTTTCGAACAATTCACCTGCGGGCGCCGAAGCACCAAAGCGGTCCATGCCGATAAATCCGGCCTTTTTCTCCTGACCACGTTCGCCCATCAACCAGCGATCCCAGCCGCCGGCGCGCATTGCGGCCTCGATGCCGACGCGGACGGGGCCTGCGGGCAGCACCTTGCGGCGGTAGGCTTCGTCCTGCTGGGCAAAGAGCTCCATGCAGGGCATGGAAACCACGCGGGTGCCGATGCCTTCGGCTTCCAGCTTGGCCTTGGCCTCCATCGCCAATGACACCTCGGACCCGGTGGCGATCAGGATGGCCTGACGCTTGCCGGTCGCCTCGGCCAGCACATAGGCGCCCTTGGCAGTGAGGTTGTTCAGCTTGTGCTCGGTGCGCAGGGTGGGCAGGTTCTGACGGGTCAGGGTCATCACCGAAGGGGTTTCCTTCTCGGTGAGGGCCACTTCCCAGGCTTCAGCCGCTTCAACCGCATCCGCGGGGCGGAACACATAGGTGTTGGGCGTGGCGCGGCAGATTGCCAGATGCTCCACCGGCTGGTGGGTCGGACCGTCTTCGCCAACGCCGATGCTGTCGTGGGTCATCACGAACACTGTCGGGATCTTCATCAGCGCGGCCAGACGCATGGCAGGGCGGGCATAGTCGGTGAAGCAGAAGAAGGTGCCGCCATAGGCGCGGATACCGCCGTGCAGCACCATGCCGTTCATCGCCGAGGCCATGCCGTGTTCACGAATGCCCCAGTACACATAACGCCCCTTGCGATTGTCGGTGTCGAACATCCCGAGATCGCCGGTCTTGGTGTTGTTGGAACCGGTCAAATCAGCCGAGCCACCAACGGTTTCGTGCATGATCGGGTTGATCACCTCCAGCGCCATTTCCGATGCCTTGCGGGTGGCGACCTTTGGCTGCTGCTCAGAGACCTGTTTTTTCAGCGCCTTGATGGTGGCTGACAGCTTCTTGGGGGCTTCCAGCGCATAGGCGCGGTTAAAGCGATCCTGCTTTTGCTGCGAGACCTCGGCAAAGCGGGCCTCCCATGCGGCGCGATCTGTCGCACCACGGCTGCCGATCGCTTCCCACTGCGCCTTGAGATCTGTCGGCACTTCAAACGGTCCGGCTGTCCAACCATAGGCGGCCTTGGCAGCGGCCATCTGGTCGGCATCGGTCAGCGCGCCATGCCCCTTGGAGGTATCCTGCGCGGCATGGCCCAGGGCGATATGGGTCTTGCAGGCGATCATCGAAGGTTTCTTCGATTTCTTGGCAGCGGTCAGGGCCTCATCAATCGCGAGCGGATCGTGGCCATCGATTTCAATCACCTGCCAGCCAGAGGCACGGAAGCGCTGAACCTGGTTGGTGCGGTCGGACAATTCAACCGTGCCATCGATGGTGATATTGTTGTTGTCCCACAGCACAATCAGCTTGCCCAGTGAATGGCGTCCGGCCAGGCCGATGGCCTCTTGGCTGATGCCTTCCATCAGGCAGCCGTCGCCTGCGATGACATAGGTGTGGTGATCGACAATCTTGCGGCCATACTGGGCGCGCTGCATTTCTTCGGCCATGGCAAAACCAACGGCGTTTGCAATGCCCTGACCCAGCGGGCCGGTGGTGGTTTCAACCGCATCCAGCAGGAAATTTTCAGGATGGCCCGCAGTCAGCGCGCCCAACTGGCGGAAATTCTTGATCTGATCCAGGGTGACCTGCTTGTCACCACACAGATAAAGCAGAGAATAGATCAGCATAGAACCGTGGCCGGCCGACAGGATAAAACGGTCGCGGTCTGGCCACTGTGGTGCGGCGACATCAAACTTCAGATGCTTTTCAAACAGAACGGTGGCAACATCGGCCATACCGATGGGCATGCCTGTGTGGCCGGAATTGGCGGCGGCTACGGCGTCAAGTGCAAGGGCACGGATGGCCGCAGCCTTGTTCCAATGATCGGGGTTGGCGGTGCGCAGGGCTGTCAGATCCACTGAAGTCTTCCTTTGGGTTACCAGGCTGGTCTGCCGCTCAATAACAGTGACAGCCCAAAGATCAAGCTTTCTGCGCCATTCCCTGCCTGTAGCGCGAAGTCAGCGCCGCAAGTGCTTGAAAGCAATGGGGGGGTGTTTTACTCCTGCTTCCGTTAAGCTGCTGCCGATCTGGACAGCGCAAAGCGATTCGCTATGGTCTGGCACCGAAGGGTTCGGATCTGCGGGGCCAAAGCTGGAAGAATGCGGCTGGTAAGCGGCGCCGGCAATAGAGATAAGGGCAGTACGGATGAGGGGTGAGGGACAGGTATGACGCAGATCGAAGAGTTGCAGGGGCGTATTCTGGCCGCGATGGAGCGGATCGGCTCTGGTGTTGGCAGGCTGGAACAGGCGCATGCCGCAGCCAAGGAAGAGGCCAAGCTTGCAGCGGATACCTCTGTTCTGGAACAGGCGCTGGATGAAGAAAAGACCGTAAATGCCCAGCTGGAAGAGCGGGTCAAGGTCCTGCATACCCGGCTGCAAGAGCTGGAGCAGGCCGCATCCGCTGCGGCCGCTGCACCCGATATCGGCGATATGGAAGCACTGCAGGCAGAGCTGGAGTTGTTGCGCAACGAAGTTGGCAATACCGATGAAAAGGATGCGCTGAAGCAGGAAGTTCTGCGGTTGCGGGCCGCGCTGGAAAGTGCGGGCAATGGGCTGGCTGCCGAGAAAGAGGCGCTGGAGGTCCAGCTTGCTGAGCTTGCCGAGCAAAATCAAGACCTTAAGGTGCAAATTTCAGAGCTTTCCAATGTAGGTGAGGGCGATCTTGGTACGGCGGTGGATCAGGCCGCGCTTGAGGCGGAGATCAGCGCCTTGAAAGATCAGCTGGCGCAGAAAGCTGCCGCAGTGCCCGCGTCGGACAGCGATGAACTGCAAGAACTGCGCAGCGCCAACGCGGTGTTGAACGCAGAAAACGAAAGCCTGCGCGTCGCCCAGGCGAGAGATCAGGCCCAGGTCAATGCAGTCCTGGCCAAGCTGGAGCCGCTTTTGGCTTCGGCGCAACATCTGCCGGAAGGAGAGGAAGTCTGATGCCGGAAATCACCATTCATATCGGCGGACGTGGCTTTGAAGTCTCTTGCCAGGTGGGCGAGGAAAGCTATCTGCAATCTGCCGCCAAGATGCTTGATGACGAGGCTCAGGTTTTGTCGGATCAGATTGGCCGGATGCCGGAGGCACGTATGCTGCTGATGGCGGGGCTGATGCTGGCCGATAAGACGGCCTCTGTCGAGGACCGGATCAAAGAGGTCGAGGCAGAACTGGCTGAACGCGTCGCAGAGCTGGAAGCCCTGCGAAACGCCCCCGCCCCAGAGCCAGAGCGCATCGAGGTGCCCGTGGTGCCGCCGCAGGTGCCGGAAACCCTGGCAGAACTGGCCGCTCGGGCAGAGGCGCTGGCGCAGCATCTGGACGAAAAAGCCGCAGCGACATAGGCGTGGGTGTTTGGGGCCTGTGCACCTGGTAAGGCGTGACAGGTCATTGACCAAGCATCTTGATCGCACCGCGACAAAGCAAAAGACCCTTCCGGTGAAAACCGGAAGGGTCTTTTTTTTGTAGCCGAGCGGGGCGCACAGGCCTGCGGTAATACGCGCGATGGCTTAGCCGTTGGCTTCGCGGATCTTATCTGCGGCGTCCTTGTCAAAGGCGATATCATTGTCGGCAAACATGCCGTCCAATTCGCCAGACAGGGTCATTTCGGTAATGATGTCGCAGCCGCCAACAAATTCGCCTTTGATGTATAGCTGTGGAATGGTCGGCCAGTCCGAATATTCCTTGATACCGGCGCGAATGTCTTCGTCGGCCAGCACATTCACATCGGTGTAGTCCACACCGATATAGTTCAACACGCCGGCCACGCGGGAGGAAAACCCACATTGTGGCATGTCTTTGGTACCCTTCATAAAGAGCACCACGTCACTGGCTTTTACGGTTTCGTCGATGCGGGTCTGTGCGTCGCTCATATCTATAGGTGTCCTTTTGGCGATGCCGCCTTTGGCGGTTTTGTTCGATATATGGTAACAGCTCTAGAAAAGTCCAGATCGCCAGCATCGCCAAGGCAGCGGCGGCAATCAGGCTGTTACTCTCAATCTGGCGCTTTGGTCGTCAGGGCCAGGGCGTGCAGCTCTCCGTTGGAGCCGTCCATCTTGCCTTTTAGTGCGGCATAAACTGCGCGTTGCTGCTGCACGCGGTTCTTGCCGCGAAAGCTCTCGTCCACCACCATGGCAGACATATGGACGCCGTCCTGACCTGCGACCTGAATCTCTGCGTCCGGGAAGGTCTGGCGCAGGAGGTCTTCGATTTCTTGAGCTTGCATTGGCATTGGATCTGTCCTTGGCATTTGGTCTTGTTGTGAAACTTAGGGTGGCCTTGGGGTCAGTGCAAGCACTCAAGCCACAAGAGCCGCACGCAGATAGCCCGCAAGGCGGGGGTGCGGGCACAAAGGCGGACATGAAAAAGGCGCGCAAACCTCGCGCGCCTTTTTCAATGATGTGAAATCCGGGCTTTAAGCCACTGAGGCGGCAAAACTGCTGCGGAAGATCTCTTTCAGCTCTGCCAGTGGGGCCTCGGAGCCGCCGATTTTAACGCTGTCGCCGGTGAATCTGCCCACGGTCGTCAGGGTGACACCCGCCTGGCCCGCCGCGAGCATCAGCCCCTCGGCCTGGTCAAAGTTGCAGGCCACCAGATAGCGCGCCTGATCCTCGCCAAACAGCGTCGGGGTATCGCTTGCGTCGATCTGGACGCCAACGCCAGCCTCTTCGGCCAGTTCAAACGCCGCAAGGGCCAGGCCGCCATCGCTCAAATCGGTACAGGCCTTGATCAGGTCGCGGTTGGCGCGGATGAATTCACCGTTGCGCTTTTCCGCTTCCAGATCAACGGTAGGGGCATCGCCATCTTCGCGGTTGAAGACCTCAGCCAGAAGCGCCGACTGGCCCAGATGGCCAAGGGTTTCACCAATCAGCAACGCGATATGGCCGTCGCGGGCTTCGCCGGTGATCGGGGTTTCGCCCGCAGCAATAAGCCCAACCGCGCCAATCGTTGGCGTGGGCAGGATGCCCTGACCGTCGGTTTCATTATACAGCGACACATTGCCCGACACGATGGGCATATCCAGCGCGGCCACCGCTTCGCCTATGCCCTGCAACGCGCCGACGAACTGGCCCATGATTTCGGGCTTTTCGGGATTGCCGAAGTTCAGGTTGTCGGTTGTTGCCAGAGGTTTGGCGCCTACAGCTGTCAGGTTTCGATAGGCTTCGGCCACCGCCTGTTTGCCGCCTTCAACCGGGTTGGCCTTGACGTAGCGCGGCGTCACATCCGAGGTGAAAGCGAGGCTTTTTTCGGTGCCATGCACCCGGACGATGCCTGACCCTGTGCCGGGGCGGCGGGATGTGTCGCCCATGACGGTGGTGTCATATTGTTCATAAACCCACTGTTTGCCGCCATAGTTGGGCGAGGCAATCAAGGCCTTCAGCCCATCAATGGGATCAATGGTGGGGACATCGGCGTCGGTCAGCGGCTCGGCCGGCGGGGTGGCCACCCAGGGGCGGTCATATTCGGGCGCAGTCGAGGCCAGTTTCGACAGCACCAGATCGGCCTTGGTCTCGCCGTTGTGCAAGATCAGGAAACGGTCTTCGGCGATGGTTTCACCGACAATGGCAAAATCCAGATCCCATTTTTCAAACACTGCACGGGCGTCTGCTTCGAGTTCTGGCTTCAGCACCATCAACATGCGTTCCTGGCTTTCCGAGAGCATCATCTCATAAGCCGTCATGTTCTCTTCGCGCTGGGGGACATCTTCGAGGTTCAGTTTGATGCCCAGCTTGCCCTTGTCGCCCATTTCCACCGCTGAGCAGGTCAGACCCGCCGCGCCCATGTCCTGGATCGAAATCACGGCGCCGGTTTGCATCAGCTCCAGCGTGGCCTCCATCAGGCGTTTCTCGGTGAAGGGGTCGCCGACCTGTACGGTGGGGCGCTTTTCTTCAATGGTGTCGTCAAATTCAGCCGATGCCATGGTGGCACCGCCAACACCGTCGCGGCCGGTTTTCGCACCAAGGTAGACCACCGGCATGCCAACGCCCGAGGCGGCAGAGTAGAAAATGCTGTCGGTCTTGGCCAGGCCTGCCGCAAAGGCATTGACCAGGCAGTTGCCGTTATAGGCAGGGTGAAAGCGGACTTCACCGCCGACGCAGGGTACGCCAAAGCAGTTGCCATAGCCGCCGATGCCTTCGACCACACCGTTGACCAGCTGCCGGGTCTTGGGGTGAGAGGGCTCCCCAAAGGAGAGCGAGTTCATCGAGGCGATAGGGCGCGCGCCCATGGTAAAGACGTCGCGCAGAATGCCACCAACACCGGTGGCCGCGCCTTGGTAGGGTTCGATATAAGAGGGGTGGTTGTGGCTTTCCATCTTGAAGACCACCGCATCGCCATCACCGATATCGACGATGCCCGCGTTTTCGCCGGGGCCGCAGATCACCTGTGGGCCAGTCGTGGGCAAGGTGCGCAGCCACTTCTTGGAGGACTTGTAAGAGCAGTGCTCATTCCACATGGCCGAGAAGATGCCGAGCTCGGTGAAGCTGGGTTCACGACCGATGATCTCTAGAATCATGTCGTATTCTTCAGAGTTCAAACCGTGGCTTGCGATCAGTTCGGGTGTGATGGCTGGTTCTTGCATGGCGCTGTTTTGGCCCCCCATGGTGCTACTGAGGCGGCTTTTAGAGCATGCTTGGCGAATGGGGAAGGGGCTTTCTTATGGCGCAGTCCGCTGGCGGGCGCTCTGGTCGGGCCAAGGCGGGCCTGGCGAAATCAGCGGTGCATGAGGCACAGGCCTGCCCGGTTGTTGTGCGGGACCGCGAGAATGCGCACAAATATGCGGCATTCGTGACGCGCAGAGCGCAAAGAGCCCCAGAGCGCTTGCGGCGCGCGCCGGGCAGAGACATCTTCGGCCAAGCACATCGGGCGAGGGCTGTTTGCGCTTATGTCCAAAGCCACCAAAGGGGCCAAAGCCCAGCCTGCTGGCAAAAGGCCCAAAAAAAAGGCCGAGCACTAAGCTCGGCCGAAGTCCAACAGGGAGGTATGAAGACTGGCAAGTGCCGTTGTCTTCATGCGCTTCATTTAGGGTTATGATGCTGCCCCTTCAAGGGTTTTAGTTCCGTTAATGGACATTTCCGCTATGCGTTTATTGCATGGCTTGCTGCGGACCCTGCGGCGATCAGATTTTGCCAAGCTCTTTCATGTTTTTGCGGTGCGCCATGATCTCTGTCTGGACAAAGTCACGGAAGGCGGAAACTCGTTGAGAATGACGCAGCTCTTCCGGGTATGCCAGATAGACCGGCACGCCACTGTTATCGTCATTGGGCAGCACTTCGACCAGATCCGGAAAGTCCTCTGTGACATAGTCGGGCAGGATGCCAATTCCCAGATCATGCAGGACCCCCTGCAAGACACCAAAATAGTTGTTCACCGTCAGCAGTGAGCCAGGATTATGCGTCATCAGCCGCTGCACCAGCACAGCAGCCTGACCCACCTGCGCCGAGCGCTGGTTCTGGCAGATCAAGCGGTGGGCACTGATATCTTCCGGCACCTGCGGGATGCCGTTGCGATCCAGATACTTGCGCGACGCATAGAGCTGCATTTGCACGGTCATCAGACGCTTGCGCACCAGATCCGCCTGGCTTGGCTCTTTCATGCGGATCGCCACATCGGCTTCGCGCATTGGGAGGTCAAGCACCCGCTCTTCCAGCATCAGATCGATCTTAAGGTTGGGGTATTTGTCAAACAGCTTGGTCAGGCGTGGTGCCAGCCAGAGGGTGCCAAAGCCAAAGGTCGTGGTGACGCGGAGCTCGCCAAACACCTCTTCCTCGCTGTCGCGGATCCGGGCCGATGCCGCCTCAAGCCGCATTGACATGGATTTGGTGGCATCAAACAGCAATTCACCCTGTTCGGTCAGAATCAAGCCGCGCGCATGGCGGTGAAACAGCGTTGCATTCAGGCTTTCTTCAAGCGCGCGCACCTGTCGGCTGACCGCAGATTGGGACAGGTTCAACTTGTCGCCTGCATGGGTCAGGCTGCCGGCATCGGCGACCGCATGAAAAATTCTGAGCTTATCCCAATCCATATCCGCCTCTTTCGATCTGTTTGTAACAGACTATATGAAATCACAAGGGTTTATCAATTTCCCGCGACAACGCGAGGGAAAAATGGAAAAACCGCCTATACAGGTCAACAATTATGACCTAATATTGGGCAAAGCACTGCAAGCTAATTTATGGTTGGGAGGCCCGGATGAGCACGCAAAAGATCTCGCTCAATGACAAATTTGACCTAAGCAAATCGCCCGTCATGTTGAATGGTACACAGGCGCTGGTGCGCCTGATGCTGATGCAAAAGGCGCGTGACAAGGCGGCGGGGTTGAATACTGCTGGTCTGGTGACGGGGTATCGTGGTTCACCTCTGGGGGCGGTGGACATACAGATGAACCGGGCGGAAAAACACCTGAAAGGTGCCGATGTGACCTTTCAATACGGTCTGAACGAAGATCTGGCTGTGACCGCCCTGTGGGGCGCGCAACAGGCCGAAATCCGCGGCGAAGGCAAATATGACGGTGTTTTTGGCCTGTGGTACGGCAAGGGGCCTGGGGTCGACCGTTCGGGCGATGCCTTCCGCCATGCGAATATGGCAGGCAGTTCAAAAAACGGCGGTGTTCTGGTTGCCATGGGCGACGACCACACCGGCGAGAGCTCGACAGTGCTGCACCAATCAGAATGGTCACTGCTGGATTGCTACCTGCCGGTTCTCAGCCCGGCTGGGGTGCAGGAGATCCTTGATTATGGCATCTACGGATATGAACTCAGCCGTTTTTCCGGGCTTTGGGTTGGCCTGAAGACGATGAAGGACACCATCGAGGTGACCTCGGTTGTCGATGGCAATCCGGATCGGGTGCAGCTGGTGCGGCCAGAATTTGACATGCCAGCCGATGGGTTGAATATCCGGCTGGCGGATGATCGCTTCCAGCAGGAAGACCGTATTATCGATTACAAGCGCTTTGCCGCCGAAGCCTTTAGCCATGCCAACAAGATGGACAAACGGGTCTGGGGTAAGCCGGGGGCCAAGATCGGTTTTGTGGCTGCGGGCAAAAACTGGCTGGACCTGGTGCATGCGTTGGATCTGCTGAACATCGATGAAGCAATGGCCGAACGTCTGGGCATCACCACCTATAAGGTTGGTCAGACCTGGCCAATGGATATGAAAGGCTTTAACGTCTGGGCCGAAGGCCTTGATCTCATTGTGGTTGTCGAAGAAAAGCGCAAGCTGATCGAGATCCAGATCAAAGAGGCGATTTTTGATGACCGCCGGGGCCGCCGGGTCTATGGCTGGTACAAGGGGGGCGCAGGTTCGACGCATCGCGAGGAGCTGTTCCCAACAAAATATGCACTTGATCCGATTATGATCGCTGAAAAGCTCGGCGGTATCCTGATCGAAGAGGGCCGCGATACAGAGGCGATCAAGGCTGGCCTCGCATCGCTGGATGATGCACGACGGGCGGACAATGTCGAAGAAATTGCAGCGCGTCTGCCCTATTTCTGTTCGGGCTGCCCGCATAACTCTTCAACCAGACTTCCCGAAGGTAGTCGCGCCTACGCAGGCATTGGTTGCCACTTCATGGTGCAGTGGATGGACCGTGAAACCACCGGGTTCACCCATATGGGCGGCGAGGGCGCCAACTGGATCGGTGAGGCACCGTTTTCCAACCGGAAGCATGTGTTCCAGAACCTCGGCGATGGTACCTATAACCACTCTGGCGTTCAGGCGATCCGCGCGGCCCTCGCAGAGGGCACCAATATCACTTATAAAATCCTGTATAACGATGCGGTTGCCATGACTGGTGGCCAGCAGGCCGAGGGTGGATTGACCGCGCATCAGATCGCACATGAGCTAAAGGCCATGGGCATGAAGACCATCGCCGTGGTCTATGATGACAAGGAAGACATAGACGCCAAGCTGTTCCCGGCGGGTATGCGGATGCATGAACGCGCCGAACTGATGGATGTCCAAAGAGAATTCGAAGAGGTCGAAGGCGTCTCGGCCATCATCTACATCCAGACCTGTGCCGCAGAAAAACGCCGTCGGCGCAAGCGGGGCCAGTTCCCTGATCCGGATCAGCGGGTCTTTATCAACCCGGATGTCTGCGAAGGCTGTGGCGATTGCGGTATTCAGTCCAACTGCGTCTCTATTGTGCCAAAGGAAACGGAACTGGGCCGCAAGCGAGCGATCGATCAAAGCTCTTGCAACAAGGATTTTTCTTGCCTCAACGGGTTTTGCCCCTCGTTCCTCACGGTTGAGGGCGCCAAGATCCGCAAGGAAGCAACAGCAGAGTTGAAATTGCCAGATCTGCCTGATCCCAAACTGCCTGAGATTGACGGCACCCATAATGTGGTGATCACCGGGGTTGGTGGCACCGGGGTTGTGACCATCGGCGCCGTGTTGGCACAGGCAGCCCAGATTGATGGCATGGGGGCTGGTATGATGGAAATGGCTGGTCTCGCCCAAAAGGGCGGCGCTGTGCATATCCACTGCCGACTGGCGAAACGCCCCGAAGACATTAGCGCCATTCGGGTCTCTACCGGTGAGGCCGACGCGCTGATCGGCGGTGATCTGGTGGTCAGCGCCGGGGCCAAGACCATTGGTTTGATGAAAACCGGTCGTACCGGCGGGGTGGTCAACAGCCATGAAATCATCACCGGTGATTTCACCCGTGACACTAATTTCCATTTGCCTACCGACCGTTTGGAAGTTGCTCTTCAAGCGAGACTGCAGGATAAGCTGGCGCTGTTTGATGCCTCTGAACTTGCGCGCGCGACCATGGGGGATTCGATTTTCTCCAATATGATGGTCTTTGGCGCGGCCTGGCAGCAGGGGCTGATCCCGGTCAGCCATGACGCCATCACCGAGGCGATTGCCCTGAATGGTGCTGCGGTCGATCGCAATCTGCGCGCCTTTGAGATCGGCCGCTGGGCTGTGGTTGACCCGGCAGAGGCCGCCCGGATCTCCAAGCCGTCCAATGTGGTCGAGATGCCAAAAACGCTGGAGGACAAGATTTCCTTCCGTAGCGATCAGTTGGTGGCCTATCAGGGGGCTGGGCTGGCCAAGCGATATGCCAAACTGCTCTCGGGCATTACCGATCCCGCGCTGAAAGAAGCCGTTGCCAAGGGCTATCATAAACTTCTGGCCTATAAGGATGAATACGAAGTTGCCCGGCTTTTGCTATCGAGCCATGAAAAAGTAGCCGCAGAGTTTGAAGGCGATCTCAAGGTCTCTTACAATCTGGCGCCGCCAATCTTTGGGGGCAAGCTGGTCAATGGCCGTCCGCAAAAGCGCAAGTTTGGCCCCGGTTTGACCCGGTGGTTGCGTCTGCTGGCCAAGATGAAGTCGCTGCGCGGTACGCCGCTGGATCTGTTCGGCTATACCGCTGAACGCAAGATGGAGCGTGCTTTGATCAAGCAGTATGAGGCGGATATGAAGGCCTGGCTGCCCCAGTTGAACGCAGACACGCGCGATGCGCTTATCGCCCTGGCAGAGCTGCCCTTGCAGATCCGTGGCTTTGGCCCGGTCAAACTGGAAAGCGAAGCCAAGGCGGCCAAGCGCCGCGAGGAGCTGCTGATCGCGCTCAGCCAGGCTGGAAACCCGGCAAAAAATGCCGCTGAATGACCTTCGCTTTGGCCGCTAGGGTGTTGTAAATAAAAGGAAGTGCCAGAATATCTGGCGCTTCTTTGCGGTGTGATTCTGCGCCCCGTGCAGGAAAAATGCGCAGGGATGAATGCCCTGTCGCCATTTTGTCATACCCCTGTTACCCCTCGCTGCGACGTGTAGGGGGCAGGTGCCTGCCTGCCGCAGCAATGAGGCAGCCAATGACCCGCCCTGACAGTGCCGCAATCTCCGTCGAAGTGACAGGCGGTGCCCCTGGCAACCCGCAGCAGATCGCGCGACAGATTTCCTATGCCCATTCCGCTGAAAGCCTGGCTGGGCGGGCGGTTATCCGCCTGATGGAAAACACCACTGGCCGCCTGCAGTTGATCAAGCGCGCCAAAGGCTATGAGCAGGAGTTGCAGGCTGGTGCGGATTTTTGGAACGTCATCGCAAAGCGCTATGGGCTGAGCCTGGATGTGGTCGGCGGCGCGATCTGCAATATCCCCAGGGATCAACCGGTGATCCTGATTGCCAACCACCCCTATGGTATTCTGGATGGGTTGATGATGGGTAAGATCCTGGCCGACGCGCGTGGCGATTTCCGCATTCTGGCGCATCAGGTGTTTCGCAAAGCCAGTGATCTGGAGCGGGCGGTGCTGCCGATCTCTTTTGCCGCCAGCAAAGAGGCCCTGCGCTTGAACATACAGACCCGCAAGACCGCGCTTGGCTATCTGGGGCAGGGCGGTGCCATCGGGATCTTTCCCGGCGGGACAGTTTCAACCGGGGTGCACCCCTTTGCCCATCCGATGGATCCGCGCTGGCGCGGCTTTACCGCGCGGATGGTGGCCAAATCAGACGCGGTGGTGGTGCCGGTCTATTTTGACGGCCATACCTCGCGGCTGTTTCAGATCGCCAGCCATTTGCATGCGACCCTGCGCATGGGGTTGCTGATCAAGGAATTCAAAAACCGCGTCGATACCCCCGTGAAAGTTGTCATTGGTGCGCCTATCGGGCGCGACAGATTGAACCCTCTGGTGGGGGATACAAAAGGAATGATGGATTTCCTGCGCAAAGCCACGTATGAGCTGTCTCCGAAACCACTCAAATCCTATGATTATGGGTTTGAGTTCGAGGAAAAGCATCGCGCCTGAAATACGGGCCTGAAAGTGAGACCATGGCTGTTGGTATCTTTGATTCCGGCCTCGGCGGGCTGACCGTCCTGAAAGCCGCCCAATCCCGTCTGCCGGACGTGGATTTTTTGTATTATGCAGACAGTGCGCGGGCACCCTATGGTGTGCGCGACGCTGAAGACATCTATCAGCTGACCAAATCTGCGGTGCAGGATATGTGGTCAAAGGGCTGCGATCTGGTCATTCTGGCCTGCAACACAGCATCAGCGGCGGCGCTGCGGCGGATGCAGGAAGAGGGCCTGCCTGCGGGCAAGCGGGTGCTTGGCGTCTTTGTCCCCCTGATCGAGGCGATGACCGAACGTCAGTGGGGTGACAATAGCCCGCCGCGTGAAGTTGCCGTAAAACATGTCGCACTTTTTGCAACGCCTGCAACGGTTTCCAGCCGCGCCTTCCAGCGTGAACTGGCCTTTCGCGCCATTGGTGTCGACGTCGAGGCCCAGGCCTGCGGTGGCATCGTTGATGCCATAGAAGACGGTGATATGATCCTGGCCGAAGCCCTGGTGCGCAGCCATGTCGAGGCCTTAAAGCGCAAGATGCCCGAGCCGCAGGCTGCCATTTTGGGGTGCACTCATTACCCCTTGCTGGAATCCTGCTTCCAGGATGCCTTGGGCGCCGACGTAAAGGTCTTTAGTCAGGGCAAACTGGTGGCCGACAGTCTGGCGGATTATCTACAGCGCCACCCACATATGCAGGGGGCGGGCGCGGGCGGCTACTACACCACCGGTAATCCTGATCGTGTCAGTGACCGCGCAACGCAGTTTTTGCGACGACAGATCTCTTTCCAAGCA
Source organism: Pseudophaeobacter sp. (assembly GCF_048267565.1). Classification (NCBI taxonomy): domain Bacteria; kingdom Pseudomonadati; phylum Pseudomonadota; class Alphaproteobacteria; order Rhodobacterales; family Roseobacteraceae; genus Pseudophaeobacter; species Pseudophaeobacter sp. The sequence goes on from NZ_JBLWXG010000001.1 coordinate 367,643, forward strand.
GCCTGATACGTCGGGCCGTCGATTTGGGAATACCATCGCAGGTCAGCTTGGCCAAATCTCGCGAGAGTATGACCCAGAACAACGACAGATCACGTTATTTCCCTTTGTCTCGCCGGTATTCGGCTGGGACTGACCCACCAACATATCAAGACGAGGTCCGACATGACCCATAAAGTGGCAATTCTTGGCGCCAGCGGCTACACGGGCGCAGAGCTGGTCCGGCTGATTGAAAATCACCCCAATATCGAAATCGCGGCCCTTTCTGCTGAACGTAAGGCCGGGCTGACCATGGCAGAGGTCTTTCCGCATCTGCGTCACATTGATCTGCCAGTGCTTTGTAAAATCAGCGAAATCGACTTTGCCGAGATCGACCTGTGTTTCTGTGCCCTGCCGCATAAGACCAGCCAGGAAGTGATTGCCGCGCTGCCGAACACGCTGAAGATCGTTGATCTGTCAGCGGATTTCCGGCTGCGGGATCCAGCGGAATATGAAAAATGGTATGGCAACCCGCATAGCGCCCTCGCACAGCAGAAAGAGGCGGTCTATGGCCTTAGCGAATTTTACCGCGAAGAGATCAAAACCGCACGTCTGGTGGCCGGTACCGGCTGCAACGCGGCTACTGGCCAGTTTGCGCTGCGCCCCCTGATCACCGCGGGGCTGATTGATCTGGACGAGATTATTCTGGATCTGAAATGTGCGGTCTCCGGGGCCGGGCGGGCGCTCAAGGAAAATCTGCTGCACGCCGAGCTGAGCGAGGGATATAACGCCTATGCCATTGGCAGTACCCATCGACATCTGGGGGAGTTTGATCAGGAATTTTCGGCCCTTGCCGGACGGCCCGTCAAGGTGCAGTTCACCCCGCATCTGGTGCCGGCCAATCGCGGCATTCTGGCGACCACCTATGTGAAAGGCGATGCGCGTGCGATCCATCAGGCTCTGGCAGTGGCATATGGCGATGAACCCTTCATCGAGGTTCTGCCCTTTGGCGAAGCGCCCAGCACGCATCATGTGCGGGGATCAAACTTCTGCCATATTGGGGTCGCAGCGGATCGCCTGGAGGGGCGCGCAATTGTCTTTGCCGCGCTGGATAACCTGACAAAAGGTAGCAGCGGCCAGGCCTTGCAGAATGCCAATCTGATGTTAGGTGAAGAGGAAACAGCCGGGCTGATGATGGCGCCGCTCTTCCCCTGATCGCAAACGAAAGTTGTGCAGATGAAAAACCTTAAAAAACAACGTCGTATTCAGGTGATCGCCCTTGCGGTGGTTGCCTTGGTGGTTTCCACCGTTGCGATTGGGACTGCACTGAAAGACGGCATCAACTATTTCCGCTCTCCCAGCCAGGTGGTGGAAACCCCGCCCCCCGCGAGCGAGGTTTTTCGCATTGGTGGCCTGGTTGAGGATGGCAGCCTGATACGCGGCCAGGGCGAAGTGGTGCGCTTTTCCGTGACCGATGGCGGTGCCACGGTTCCGGTGACCTTTACCGGCGTTCTGCCGGATCTGTTCGAAGAGAACCAGGGCATGGTTGGCACCGGAAGCCTGGTGAACGGTGTGTTTGAAGCCTCTGAAATCCTTGCCAAACACGACGAAACCTACATGCCCAAAGAAGTGGTGGATGCGCTAAAAGAGCAGGGCGTTTACCAAGATCCTGAAAGCTGATTGCAGCATAGGGTTCGCGCATATCTTTGCCACTGTGCCACCGGTGCAGGGGCGGGGATCCTGGTACAAGACATCACTCAATCGCGATTGCCTGCGGCGGCGGGACGCGGGGTTTTCCATTTGCCTCCTGCTGGCTTAGGACTATAGAAAAAGACATGATTACAGAGCTCGGACATTTCGCCCTTATCCTCGCCTTCATGATTGCCATCGTGCAGATGGTGGTGCCGCTGATCGGAGCCCAGAAACGCTGGCCGGGCTGGATGGCCGTGGCTGAACCGGCCGCACAGGCGCAGTTCTTTTTCACCGCTTTTGCCTTTGGCGCGCTGGTCTGGGCCTTTGTCACCTCTGATTTCTCGCTGCGGCTGGTGACCTTGAACAGCCATTCGGCCAAGCCGATGCTGTATAAAATTTCCGGGACCTGGGGAAACCACGAAGGCTCCATGCTGCTTTGGGTGTTGATCGTGGCCCTGTTTGGGGCTTTGGCTTCGGTCTTTGGCAATGGGCTGCCGCAGACATTGAAGGCGCGGGTTCTGGCGGTTCAGGCCTCGATCGGGGTGGCGTTCTTTGCCTTTATCCTGTTCACATCAAACCCTTTCTTGCGCCTGTCGGTGCCGCCCTTTGATGGCCAGGATCTGAACCCGCTGTTGCAGGATCCCGGTCTCGCCTTTCATCCGCCCTTTCTTTACCTGGGCTATGTCGGCCTTTCTATGGCCTTTTCCTTTGCCGTGGCCGCCCTGATCGAAGGCCGGGTGGATGCGGCCTGGGCGCGCTGGGTGCGCCCATGGACCCTGGCGGCCTGGATCTTTTTGACCATCGGCATCGCGCTTGGTAGCTGGTGGGCCTATTACGAATTGGGCTGGGGCGGTTTCTGGTTCTGGGATCCGGTTGAAAACGCCTCTTTCATGCCCTGGCTGCTGGCGGCTGCGTTGTTGCACTCTGCCATCGTGGTGGAAAAGCGCGAAGCCCTGAAGAGCTGGACAATCCTTCTGGCCATTCTTGCCTTTGGCTTTTCGCTGATCGGTACCTTTATCGTGCGCTCTGGCCTTCTGACCTCGGTGCATGCCTTTGCCAATGATTCCGAGCGCGGGATTTTCATTCTGATGATCCTCGCCTTCTTTACCGGCGGGGCGCTGACGCTGTTTGCAGCCCGAGCCCAGTCGATGCAGGCGCGTGGCGTCTTTGGGCTGGTCAGCCGCGAAGGGGCGCTGGTGACCAATAACATCTTGCTGGCGGTGGGGTGCTTTGTGGTCTTCTTTGGTACCCTGTGGCCGATCGTGGCCGAGATGGCCTTTGACCGGAAGCTGTCGGTTGGCCCCCCCTTCTTCAACGCTGCCTTTACGCCCTTTATGGTGCTTTTGGGCGCGGCCTTGCCGATTGGGGCCATGATGCCGTGGAAACGCGGCAAGCTGCGTCGTACCCTGTACAAGCTGCGCTATGCCTTTGGGCTGGCGCTGGCGCTGGCGGTGCTGGCCTGGGCGATGCAGACTGGCCGGTCGGGGCTTGGGCCTATAGGGCTGTTTGTCGGGGCCTGGGTGGTCTTTGGTGCTGCGGTGGATCTGTGGGGCCGCACCGGCAGCCTGGGGCGTATGTTGCGCCTGCCACGGGCGGATTGGGGCAAGGCCACGGCCCATGCAGGGCTTGGCGTCACCATCTTTGCCATTGCCGGGCTGACCGCCTGGGAACAGGAAGACATCCGCGTGGCGCAGATTGGCCAGCCCTTTACGGTTGGCGCTTATAGCTTGACGCTCGACTCGGTCGAACGGGCGCGTGGCCCGAACTACTTTACCACAATGGGCACGGTTTCGGTGCGCAGGTCTGGTAGCGATGTTGCGGTGCTCTATCCTGAAAAACGTGACTATCCCGTAGCCAAGATGCCCACCACCGAGGCTGCCATCGATTACCGGCTGCTGCGCGACCTTTACGTGGTGATCGGCGATCAGCAGGACAATGGCGGCTGGACCGTACGGACCTATATCAAACCCCTGGCCAACTGGATCTGGGGCGGTTGTCTGCTGATGGCGCTTGGCGGTTTGCTCAGCCTGAGTGATCGACGGTTCCGCGTGGCTGCGGGCGCTGGCAGAGGGCAGGCGGGTAGCGTCAAACCAACAGGGGTGGCCGCAGAATGACCGGTTTGAAACCCTATTTCGGTGCCCTGACCTTGGCGCTGGCCATGTGTATCGCCTTGCTGCCGACATCCTCGGCTGCGGTGCAACCGGATGAGGTGCTAGGCGATCCAGTTCTGGAAGAGCGCGCGCGTGAGCTTTCGCAGGATCTGCGCTGCCTGGTTTGTCGAAATGAGAATATTGATGAATCCAACGCCGAGCTGGCCCGCGATCTGCGCATCCTGGTGCGCGAGCGCCTGGTGGCAGGGGACAGCAACTCAGAGGTGATCGAGTTCGTGGTAGATCGCTACGGCGAATATGTGCTGCTGCGGCCTACCACCACCGGGGCGAACTGGCTGCTTTGGGCGGCGGGTCCTTTGATGTTGCTGCTGGCTTTGGCGATGGCGGGGGCCTATATGCGCGCCCGTGGTCGGGCTGCCGCGGCAGAGGGGGACGCCGACCTGAATGACGAAGAGCAGGCCCGCCTGAACAAAATTCTAGATCAATAAAACTGGTTCATGTGACGCCGGGTCCGGACTTGCGGTTCCTGCGCATTGCGGCAGGGTTATGGCCAGGATGGCCAACTTGGCCCTGTGACCAACTGCATAGAAATGAGGCTGTGATGGACTACAAGGAAATTCTCTACCGGCTTGACGATGGTCTGGCGATTGTCACCCTGAACCGTCCGACCAAGATGAACGCCCTGACCGGCCAGATGCGGGCCGAAATCACCCATGCGATGAAGCGCGCTGCCGAGGAGGCCCGCGCCATTGTTCTGACCGGGGCTGGCACCGCCTTTTGTTCGGGCCAGGATCTGAGCGATGCCTCTGGCAATAGCGATCTGGATCTGGAGCGCACCCTGCGCGACGAATACACCCCGATGTTGGAGGCGATCTACGATTGCCCGGTGCCCACCCTGTCGGTGATCAACGGTCCGGTGGCCGGGGCTGGGGCCAATCTGGCGCTGGCGGCGGATGTGGTCATCGCGACAGAGAGCGCCTATTTTCTGCAGGCTTTTGCGCGGATCGGCCTGATGCCGGATGCAGGGGGCACCTGGTTCCTGCCACGCCAGATGGGCCTGGCCAAGGCCATGGGCGCGGCACTATTTGCCGATAAGATCTCGGCCAAACAGGCCAGTGATTGGGGCATGATCTGGGAAGCCATCCCAGACGAGGATTTTGATGCCCATTGGCGCGCCCGCGCCGCCTATCTGGCGAATGGCCCGACCAAGGCCTTTGGCGCCATCAAAACGGCGATCCGCGACAGCTATGGTAACTCTCTGTCTGAACAGCTGTCGCAAGAGGCACATCTGCAGGGTGAATGCGGCAAGACCCGCGATTTCAACGAAGGTGTTACAGCCTTTCTGGAAAAACGCCCGGCCAAGTTCGAAGGGCGCTAGAACATATTGCGCAAGACCGGTGATCGGTCTTGCGCATCTGGCACACTTGCGAAATCAAGCAGGCAGGCCCGTCGCGTGAAGGCGACAAGCGCTGAGGGCACATTGCATATCAGGCGCGCGGCACAAGGACGGAACGAGACGGCATGAAACCGACGGGTCTGATCCCGTCGGTTTTTTCATGACCTGTCGCAAATAGAAAAACCCGCACCGGACTGGCAGGTCCGGCACGGGGAAATCACAACTCTTGGTGCCTTCAGGGCAAACCCAACGCGGGTTACGCGCTTCGGACGCCGTTCACCAGCAGTAGATGTTCGGCCAGATCAAACGAGTCATCCTGGTCTTCAACCCGTATCACCACGGCGCCATTGGCCGAGATCACTGCATCCGAGGTTCCGTCGTCATTTTCTACCATCTCCATCGACAGGTCTGGCTCGCCGTCTGCGGGATCATAGGCGTAGATCAAACGATCTTCATCCGGGGTGAAATCGGTGACAGTTGCGGCGTCACCGCCTTCCAGCCAAGAGGCCGTCAGCAGTGTGTCAGCGCCGCTGCCACCGGTGACCGTATCGTTCACACCAAAGATGACCGTATCATCCCCGGAACCGCCAAAGACATGGTCCCCTTCGGTATCGCTATCGTCTGAGAAGTCGATTTGCAGTTGGTCGAGCAGGTTGGCAATGCCGTTGTCAGGCTCTGGATTGGCCAGAAATTCAGCCTCGGCAGTGGCGTCCATGGTGCCGCTGGCGACAATCACGTCATTGCCTCCGTCGCCGTGCAATGTATCAGTGCCGGTGGCGTCAATCAGTACGTCATCGTCACGACCGCCACGGCTTTGGTCGTCGTCCTCGCCGCCCATGACCAGATCATTGCCATGGCCACCAAAGACGCTGTCATCGCCTGCGCCCCCCTGGACTGTGTCATGACCGCCGTCGCCAAAGACCCGGTCATCGCCGTCGCCACCGTCTAGGTTATCGGTGCCGTTTTTGCCAAGAATGGTGTTGTCAGTTTCGTCTCCGACAATTTCGTCGTCACCGCTGGCACCGGTGAAGGGATCGATGCTATCGCCGCCGCCTGTGTCGGTACCGCCTGTGTCGTCACCGCCGCCAGTATCTCCACCACCGGTATCTCCACCACCACTGGTGTCCGAACCGCCGTCAGTATCGCTTGAAATGTTGTCGTCATCATCATCATCAATAATGAAGGCAACGCCTGCAATGAGGCCAACCCCCAACAGAGCCATCCACAACATGAAAATTCCCCCAGAAAATATAAATATTTCATAAAAATTACTGCAATCTTTGCGCGAATAATAGGGAAATTGATTTCAATTTGAGTTGAAAAATCGATTTGATTTGAACAATCCCGCCATTCGACGCAAATTGTCTTTTATCCAAGGCTAATCCCCAGCGCGCCGGGACGCACCGATATGGTGCTTGGACTGCCCAGGGGGACGGGGACGAACGGCCCCGATGAAACAAGAAAGCCCCGCCGAGAAGGCGAGGCTTTGCATCTGTTTATCTGTCGCGCCGCAGATTAGCGGTTTTCGATATCGACATAGTCGCGCGTGGTCTGCCCCAGATAGAGCTGACGTGGGCGGCCAATTTTGTTTTGTGGATCTGCGATCATTTCTTTCCACTGCGAGATCCAGCCAACGGTGCGCGACAGCGCGAAGATCGGCGTGAACATCGAGGTCGGGAAACCCATGGCTTCCAGAATAATGCCGGAATAGAAATCCACATTCGGGAAAAGTTTCTTTTCCTTGAAATAGGGATCATTCAGTGCGGTCTGTTCCAGCTCTTTGGCGACCTGCAGCAGTGGGTTGTCTTCCACACCCAGCAGTTCAAGCACCTCATCGGCGGATTGCTTCAGCACGGTGGCGCGTGGATCGGTGTTCTTATATACCCGGTGACCAAAACCCATCAGGCGGAAAGGATCATCCTTATCCTTGGCGCGGGCGATGAATTCGGGAATGCGGTCAACCGTACCGATCTCTTTCAGCATTTCCAGGCAGGCCTGGTTGGCGCCGCCATGGGCCGGACCCCAAAGGCAGGCAATGCCGGCTGCGATACAGGCAAAGGGATTTGCACCAGAAGAAGAGGCCAGACGCACAGTCGAAGTAGAGGCGTTTTGTTCGTGATCGGCGTGCAGGGTGAAAATCCGGTCCATTGCGCGGCTCAGGATCGGGTTCACGTTGTATTCTTCGGCCGGAACCGAGAAGCACATGTGCAGGAAGTTGGCAGCGTAGTCCAGATCGTTGCGCGGATACACAAATGGCTGGCCGATAGAGTATTTATAGGCCATGGCCGCAATTGTCGGCAGCTTCGCAATCAGGCGGATCGAGGCAACTTCGCGCTGCCAGGGATCAGAAATATCAGTGGAATCGTGGTAGAAGGCAGACATCGCGCCGACAACACCAACCAGCGTTGCCATTGGATGCGCATCGCGGCGGAACCCACGGAAGAAGTTGTGCATCTGTTCATGCACCATGGTGTGACGGGTCACACGCGCTTCAAAATCTTCCAGTTGTGTCGCAGTTGGCAGCTCACCGTAAAGAAGCAGATAGCAGACTTCCAGATAGTGCGATTGCGAGGCAAGCTGGTCGATGGGATAGCCACGGTGCAGCAATTCACCCTTGCCACCATCGATGAAGGTGATGGTGCTGTCGCAGCTGGCGGTCGAGGTGAAACCCGGATCATATGTAAAAACGCCGGCTTGGGCGTAGAGTTTACGAATGTCCAGAACATCAGGCCCAGCGGTCGGCGAGAAAATGGGAAGCTCATAGTCTTGGCCATTCAGGCTGAGCTTTGCGGTCTTCTGTGTCTCGGTCATAGATGTTCCTTCCTGTATCAGGCACAAAAACCCGGAAGTATGTTCCGGGCTGGGTGCAGGCAGTACCTGCGCGCAGCGCGCGCAGGTGAGGTGTTAGCGGAACAGGCTTTCTGACCGGTTAAGGGCAGGATTCGCCTGTGGCGTCATTGAGCCGGGCCAAGGTTTCTTCGCGGCCCAGGATCAGCATCATATCAAACACCGACGGTGTTACGGCACGGCCGGCCAGCACGGCCCGTAGGGGGGCGGCCAGTTTGCCGAACTTGGTGTCATGGGCTTCTGCAAACTGATTGAGAAGCGCCTCAAGATCGTCACGCGTCCAGCTAGCACTTTGCAGCTGCGGCGTCAATTGAGACAGTATACCGTCGGATACAGATGCCAATGCCTTAGCCGCTTTTGCATCGGGTTCAATCGGTCGCGAAACCAGAACAAAATGTGCTTTTTCAAGAAGGTCCGGGAAGGTACGCGCCCGATCTTTCAGACAATACATTGCCCGTTCAAGATTTGCTGACTTTACGTCATCTAGCGGTGGTTTGCCAGCCGCCTGCAGGTAGGATTGTATTTCTTGCCGCAATGCGGCGTCATCGCTAACAGCAATATGCTGGCCAGACAGGTTTTCCAGCTTCTTGGTGTCAAAACGTGCCGGGCTTTTGCCGATTGCTTCCAGGCCGAACCATTCTTTCGCCTGCGCGTCGCTGAAGAATTCGTCGTCGCCGTGGCTCCAGCCCAGGCGGGCCAGGTAATTGCGCATGCCAGCCGCGCTATAACCCATGGCCTGATATTCCTGCGCGCCAAGCGCCCCATGCCGTTTGGACAGTTTTTTTCCATCGGGCCCATGAATAAGCGGAATATGGGCCCAGATAGGAACCTCCCAGCCCATGGCATCATAGATCATCATCTGGCGCGCGGCATTGTTCAGGTGGTCATCACCGCGAATGACATGGGTGACGCCCATATCGTGGTCATCAACCACAACCGCCAGCATGTAGACCGGCGTTCCATCCGAGCGGAGAAGAATCATATCATCCAGCTGGTCGTTTTGAATGGTAACATCACCCTGCACCTGGTCGTGAATCACCGTGGTGCCCGTGGTTGGTGCCTTGATGCGGATCACAAAGGGCGCATCCGGATGGCTGGCGGCATCCGCGTCGCGCCAAGGAGAGCGGTAAAGCGTTGATTTGCCTTCAGCCTTTGCCGCCTCGCGGAAGGCTGCGATCTCTTCCTGACTGGCAAAACACTTGTAGGCCTTGCCCGCAGCCAAGAGCTGCTGTGCGACCTCTGCGTGGCGACTGGCACCTGCAAATTGGCTGACAATCTCGCCATCATGATCCAGGCCCAACCAGGCCATGCCCTGCAAAATGGCGGCGGTGGCCTCTGGAGTGGAGCGGGCGCGATCAGTGTCTTCGATGCGCAGCAGGAATTTCCCACCCCGCCCGCGCGCAAAAAGCCAGTTAAACAAGGCGGTGCGCGCACCACCAATGTGCAAATAGCCTGTAGGAGAGGGGGCGAATCGGGTGACGACCGGTTTGGACATGAGGTGATCTACCTTTGGAAACCAAATATGAGCGAGATTTTCCGCCTATGTACCGGGCCGCGTGGCTTGGAGCAACCATGCGGCTCTTGCGGGGTGCCGATCATGCACTGCAGGCGCAGCGTGGCCATCTGTTGGCCTGGGGGCCTGTCTGCATCGGGCTGGGCATTGGCAGCTTCTTTTGTCTGAAACGTGACCCAGACGCGCTGATCTTTGGCTCTCTTTTTCTGACTATGATCGTGGCGCTGTTTTTTATCCGCAAAAGCGATATACGCGGGATGCTGGCAATGGCCATATTTCTGGCCGGACTGGGATTTTGCATCACCGCCTCGCGCAGCTATCAGGTTTCTGCCCCCATTCTGAGCTTTCGCTATTTTGGCCCGATCGAGGGGCGTGTGATTGCCCTGGATCGTTCGGGCAGTGGGGCGCTTCGGATGACGCTGGATCAGGTGCGCCTTGTGCGGGTCGCACCGGCCAAAACACCTGAACGGGTACGCCTGTCCGTTGGGCCGACGCAAAGAACGCCGCTGATTGGCGCGCGGGTTGCCACCACCGGGCATCTGATGCCGCCGCAGGGCCCCAGTGAACCAGGCGGGTTTGACTACCGACGCCATGCCTGGTTTTTACAACTTGGGGCCAATGGTTACACCCGCAATCCCGTTCTGACCGTGATGCCACCGCAGTCCGGCCTGGCGCTGCAACGGTTCCGTCAGAACCTGTCGCAGCTGGTGCAGCATCGTTTGGATCCTGCGATCAGTGGGTTTGCCGCAGCGATCATTGCCGGGGACCGCAGCGGCGTGACGCAGCAGGTCACTACGGCGCTGCGCGCAAGTAACCTTGCGCATCTCTTGGCGATTTCCGGACTACATATGGGGCTGTTGTCCGGGTTTGTCTTTGCCTTTCTCAGGTTCGGCCTTTGCCTTTGCCCACCCTTTGCGCTGCGTTGGAATGTCAAGAAAATTTCCGCCGGTGCAGCGCTGGTCACGGCAATGGTCTATCTCGGTATCTCCGGCGGAAATGTTTCAACAGAACGGGCCTTTATCATGGTTTCGGTCCTGCTCTGTGCGGTCTTGCTGGATCGGCGGGCCCTGTCCTTGCGGGCGGTTGCGGTGGCCGCGATTCTGGTGCTTTTGCGCCGACCTGAAACCCTGCTGAGCCCAGGTTTCCAGATGAGCTTTGCCGCCACGACCGCATTGGTGGCGGTCTTTGGATGGATCCGGTTGCAGCCCTGGAAGCTGGGGCCGACCTGGCTGCGCCCGGTCTTCACAGTCGTGATTTCCTCTGCAGTTGCAGGCCTCGCAACCGCCCCCTTTGGCGCGGCGCACTTCAATACTCTGTCTCACTATGGGGTGGTGGCGAATGTTCTGGCGGTGCCCGTCATGGGGGCTGTGGTTGTTCCGTCGGCGGTGCTGTCCCTCTGTCTTGCGCCATTTGGTCTGGAAGAGGTCGGGTTTTGGCTGTTAGAGCGGGGGCTGCGTTGGATACTATGGGTGGCGACTTGGGTATCGGGCTTTCCCAATGCCCAAAGTGGCGTCCCATCGCCAAATAGCTGGGTCTTGCCTGTCTTTTCCCTTGGGGCACTGATCCCGCTGCTCTGGCAGGGAGGGCGGCTGCGTTGGTGTGGGATTCCTGTCATTCTGCTCTCCCTAGGGGGATGGGCAGGCAGCAGCAGACCGGTTGTCTTGATCTCATCTGATGGCGGCCTGGTTGGAGTCTTGACCCCTGCTGGACGGGCGGTGTCGCGCAAGGCGGCGAAAGGATATGTAGCCAGGTCATGGTTGGCCGCAGATGGAGACCTGAGTGAACAAGCACAGGCAGCGGCACGCTGGAGTGCATCCTCTCTATCCGCCCCCTCGGTGCCAGAGCCAGCCCCCCCAAAGGCAGGTGGCCTGCGCAGAATAAAGATCCTGGGTTTCAGCCTGACCCATGTTGTTGGCAAAAGGCAGGCGCGCGCTCAAACAGAGTGTTCCGCAGCAGATCTTGTGGTGACCAATGTCGCCTTGGACTTGCGAGGGCCCTGTCGAATTCTCACTCCTGCCCTGTTGCAGCGCAGTGGAAGCATCAAAATAGGTTCTGATGGCATCCTTGTTTCAGCCCGTGACGTTGCAGGAAACCGCCCCTGGTCCCGTCCTTGGAGAAGGTGAAGGCCTCGTCCTTGCCATTCGCCATGGGCAAAACCACTAGTAGCTGCGGATCAAACCGACCAAACGTCCCTGAACCTTGACCTGATCTTCAGAATAGCTGCGCGCTTCATATGCTGGGTTTTCAGCCTCCAGCACGACAAGGCCATTCCTGCGGAACAGTCTTTTTAGGGTGGCTTCTTCATCGGCCACCAAGGCGACGACAATGTCGCCATCATCAGCTGTATTCGTTTCGCGGATCACAACGGTGTCGCCATCATTGATGCCTGCATTGATCATGGAATCGCCGCGAACCTCCAATGCGTAGTGCTTGCCATTCGAAGATAGCATGGTTTGCGGAATTGCAATTTGATGGCTGATTTGATTGATTGCTTCGATTGGAACACCTGCCGCGATGCGGCCCATGACAGGGATCTCCTGCGCGGTGGCGACCGGCTGCGCCGTCGATTGGCGCGTCTCCCGCAGTGGTCCCGGGGAAGGCGTGGCGACGCTGCTCTTCGGTGGTGGAGAGGACATGGGAGGAGGGCTCATATTCTCAGGTAGGCGCAGGATTTCGATGGCCCGGGCTCGGTGGGCAAGGCGACGAATAAAGCCGCGTTCCTCGAGGGCTGTGATAAGCCGATGGATCCCCGATTTGGAGCGAAGATCCAACGCAACTTTCATTTCATCAAAACTAGGGGGAACACCGTCCTTCTGCAGGCGACGATGAATGAAGTTCAATAGATCCAACTGCTTCTTTGTCAGCATGACTGCCCCTTTCAACCCGTAATTGGCATTTGTTCTACTCATGTTCCCGTTTTGTGTCAATGCTTCAAGCATGCTTTGAGGTTTTTATGAGAGTTTTACTCCGCTTGTTCATTTTTTGTTCTATAAGCGAATAATAATATCTCTTCTGGCGAAGCGAAAAGGCAGGCCTGGAAAATGGAGGTCCAATTGTAAAAAGGCAGTTGCTTAAACTATTCCGACAAACGGGGCGGACTGTTTTGAGTTCAGAGCGGTAGGTATTGCACCGTGTCACCGGCGTCATGGGCGGGTTCATGCGGTGGGAGAATTAGAAGCGCATTGGCTGCTGATAGCACCGTGAGCAGCGCGCTGTCCTGGTTGTCTGCCACGGTGATTTCGCCGTTGGAAACGGTGGCGCGCATATAGTGTTGGCGCGGGCCGTTCCCTTTGGTGGGATGAGACAGCCGGGCCATCGAAATTTGGCAGAGCTGGGCCGGTAGCCCGCACATTTGGCGGATCATCGGTTGTAGAAAGACATGACCGCAAACCATTGCGGATACAGGGTTTCCAGGCAATCCAACCATCGGAGTGCCCTGCAGCCGCCCGGCCATAAGCGGTTTGCCCGGACGCATAGCAACCTTGTAAAATGCGCGCTCCATGCCAAGGTCGGCGGCAACTCTTGCGACAAGATCATGGTCACCAACCGAGGCACCGCCAATTGTGACAATCAGGTCAGCGCCTGCGGTCAGAGAGAAAGCAGTGCGCAGGGAGGCGATATTGTCTTGTGCGATAGGAAGGATACGCGCGTCGGCACCAAAACTTTCGAGCATCGCCTTTAGCCCAAAGGTATTAGAGGCGATGATTTGATCCGGGCCCGGGGTTTCCCCTGGCATGACCAATTCATCGCCCGTAGAAATAAGGGCAACAACGGGGCGACGGCGGACCGGAATGTTGGGGATGTTCATGGCCGCCAAGAGAGCAACATCTGCAGGCCGCAAAATCCGCGGGGCCGTAAGGCACTGACCACTACAAAAGTCGCCAGCTCTAGGGCGAATATTGTCAGAGGGCCCAGGTTGGTTGACGATGGTGATCAGGTCTTTTTTTCGGCTGACATCCTCTTGAATAACAACAAAATTTGCGCCGACGGGCAGCGGCGCGCCGGTGAAAATTCTGACCGCCTGACCGGGCTTGAGTGGCGCGTCATATCGATGTCCTGCAGCGGCTTCTCCGACCACCTGGAACATCGCGTGTAATTCCACCTCTTCGGCCTTTACGGCATAGCCGTCCATGGCCGAGGCGGAAAAGGGCGGCTGGTCGCGGCGGGCGTGGACGTCCTGCGCCAGGACCCGGTTTGCCGCCTGACTCAGGGGGACATCTTCGATCTCTAGTGTCGCGCAAAGATCCAATAGGGCCGCGTGGGCCTCGGAAACTGAAATCATCTATGCCTCGTACAGACCTGATTTTCCACCGTCTTTAAGAACAACACGGATGCCGCCAATTTGCATCGCCTTATCCACGGCCTTTGCCATGTCATAGATCGTCAGACAGGCGATGGATACAGCCGTGAGCGCCTCCATCTCTACACCAGTTTGGCCGGTTGTTTTGACAGTGGCGGTGACCTGCACACCAGGCAGGGCGGGATCCAGGGTTAATTCAACTGCAACCTTGGTGATCGGCAGGGGGTGACACAGGGGGATCAGTTCAGGGGTTTTTTTTGCTCCCATAATACCGGCGAGCCTGGCGACACTGAGCACATCGCCCTTTTTTGCCTTGCCTTGTGAAATGATTTCAAAGGTTTCGGGCGCCATGCTGATCTCGCCCGTTGCTGTCGCAATGCGCGCAGTAACAGCTTTATCAGAGACATCCACCATATGGGCATCTCCCTTCCCGTCGAAATGGGTTAGCGCCATACCTACAGTGCTCCGGGGGTTAGGGGGGTGGCAAGCAGGTTGCGGGTGGCCTGGGCCACGTCATCCTGCCGCATCAACGATTCACCAATCAGAAAACTACGGGCACCGTAACGGGCCATATCGGCCAGATCTTGCGGTGTTGACAGGCCGCTTTCACAGATGATGGTGCGCCCGGCAGGGACCAGCCGCGACAGCTGCCGGGTGGTGTCCAATGTCGTCTCAAAGGTTTTGAGATTGCGGTTATTGATGCCCATCAAGGGCGATTTCAGCAGCGAGGCGCGCTCCAGCTCTGCTTCATCGTGAACTTCAAGCAGCACGTCCATGCCCCAGCCCATGGCGCAGTCTTCCAGTTCTGCCGCCTGGTTGTCGGTGACAGAGGCCAAGATGATCAGGATGCAATCAGCGCCAAGGGCACGGGCCTCGGCGACCTGATAGGTATCATACATGAAATCCTTGCGCAGGGCGGGCAGGGCGCAGGCCTCGCGGGCTTCCACCAAAAAGGATTTTGCGCCTTGGAAACTGGGCGTATCGGTCAGCACGGACAGGCAGGCGGCACCCCCCTGTTCGTAGGCCTCTGCCAGCGCCGCTGGGGCAAAATCTTCCCGGATCAAGCCTTTGGAAGGGCTTGCTTTCTTTATTTCAGCGATGAGCCCATAGCCATCGCGTGATGCCGCGGACAGAGCCTTGGCAAAGCCGCGTGGTGCAGAGGCGTCGCGGGCTTCGGCCTCAAGCGCGGACAGTGGCTTGGCGGCCTTGTCGGCAGCTATTTCTTCCAGCTTGTAGGCTTTGATCTTGTCCAGCACATTTTCAGCCATGTCCCTGCCTTTCGGTCTTAGTGTTTATCATTGTATGTCGCATTCGGTCCGGTTTGCCATCAGGCCAGCATTTCGGCAGGTCGACTAGCCTGCCCAATTTATCGGCTCGGACCCACGGGCAACAAGCCAAGTGTTTATCGCCGAAAAGGGCCGCGAGCCAAAAAAACCGCGATGCGCGGAGAGCGGTGAGGGATGGGCGCTTTTCAAGACCAAGTGATCGCCCGGATGGATATGTTTTTCAAGCCTTTGCGCTTGTTTACCCCACAATACATAGGCGGTCGGCACAATTGAAGTCTTTGCAATCGCCTGCTGCGCCAGCTTCTCCCAGCCGAGATGCTTGTGGCCGTTGGCCTCACCCGCCGGTACAGAAAGTGCTGTGTTCAGCAACAAAACCCCCTCACGGGCCCAGCCTTGCAAATCCCCGGTGGCAGGGTATACGCCAATGTCGTCTTGTAACTCTTTGAATATATTTGAAAGAGAGCGCGGTAGCGGGGTGACGTCAGGCGCGGTTGAAAAGGCCAACCCATTGGCGTGGCCGGGGGTTGGATAGGGGTCCTGGCCAAGGATCACCACCCGCGTTTGCGCCGCTTGGGTCAGGGCCAGGGCGGCAAAACGCTGCGGCGAAGGTGGCAGGATCTGGCGCTGATCAGTTGCGATCTGCGCCCGGATAGCTGGCCAGTCTTGGTCGAAAAACGCCAGATCGGCCCAGTCGCCGATGGCAGAGGTATCGTTCAAACTGGCCGTGTCTGCCTGTGGCTTGCCGCCGTCAGCTATGCGCGCTGGGGGCAGGGTCATCCGGCTGACGTGGTGATTTCGGCAAGCGCTGCCAGCTTGGATTTTGCCGCACCGGAATCAATGCTGTGCCGCGCCATTTCAACGCCTTCTGTCAGCGACCCGGCTGCATTGGCCACCACCAATGCGGCAGCAGAGTTGAGCAAGACAGCATCGCGGTAGGCACCTTGATCCCCGTCGAGCAGGGAACGAAAGGCGGTCGCGTTATCCGCTGGGCTGCCGCCGACAATTGCCTCAAAGGGATGCACAGGCAGCCCGGCCTCTTCAGGGTGCAGTTCGAAGTCGCGGATCTGGCCGTCTTCCTCCAGCGCCGAGACCCAGCTGATGCCGGTGATGGTCAACTCGTCCGTGCCGTCAGATCCATGCACCAACCAGGCGCGTTCAGATCCGAGCTGGCCCAGGGTTTCGGCCATCGGGCGGATCAGATCTCGGCTAAAGGCGCCGGTCAACTGTCGCGTGACGCCTGCAGGGTTTGTCAATGGTCCCAATATGTTAAATATCGTTCTTGTACCAAGTTCCTGGCGGGTGGGCATCACATGGGCCACGGCCGGATGGTGCATGGGCGCCATCATGAAGGCAATGCCGCACTGTGCGAGGGCGCGTTCAACAACCGCAGGGGGCACCATGACATTGATGCCCATCTGCGTCTGTACATCCGCAGTGCCCGAGCGCGACGACAGGTTGCGGTTGCCGTGTTTTGCCACCACAACCCCTGCGCCTGCGGTGACAAAGGCGGTGGCGGTTGAAATATTCAGCGTATGCTTGCCGTCGCCGCCAGTGCCGACGATATCCATCGCGCCTGCCGGGGCGGCGACAGTATTGCATTTGGCCCGCATCACCGTGGCAGCGGCGGTATATTCATCGACCGTTTCGCCACGGGTGCGCAGGGCCATCAGAAGCCCGCCAATCTGGCTGGGTGTCGCTTCGCCTTCAAACAGAAGGGTAAAGGCCTGCTCGGCTTCGCTGCGGCTCAGGGGGCGGTCGGCAACTGCATTCAGCAGGGGCTTCATCGGATCGCTCATGCGGGCACCTTTTGCATGTCGTCAAGAAAGTTTTTTAGCAGGGCATGGCCATGTTCGGATGCAATGGATTCGGGGTGGAACTGGACGCCATGGATAGGCAGGCTGCGGTGTTGCAGCCCCATGATGGTTCCGTCTTCCAGTTCGGCGGTGATTGCCAGGCAGTCCGGCAGGCTGTCACGATCCACCACCAGTGAATGATAGCGCGTCGCCGCAAAGGGGCTGGGCAACCCGGCAAACAGCCCGGTATTGCTGTGCTGCATCTGCCCCATCTTGCCATGTACGATTTCGTGGCAGCGCACCACCTTGCCACCAAAGGCCTGGCCGATGGTCTGATGGCCAAGGCAAACCCCCAAAAGCGGTGTGCCGGTCTCTGCCGCTGCCTGTGTCAGCGCGAGGCATATGCCAGCCTGTTCAGGTGCCTTGGGCCCAGGCGAGAGCAGAATGCCCTTGGGTTTGAGCGCCATGGCATCCTGCACGGTCAGCGCGTCATTGCGATGCACCTGCATCTCGCAGCCCAGTTCACCCAAATAGTGCACCAGATTGTAGGTAAAGGAATCGTAGTTGTCGATTAGCAGCAGCATCTTGGCGGGCTCTTTTATGGGTGGCGGGCGGGGGCCGCGCCGCAGTATAGTGGTTGCTGTATACATGTTCAGGCTTGCGCGGCAGCGTCAAGGGCGCGAGGGTCAATTGCTGCGCGGCATGGCGTCGAAGATATGGAATCCGACCATGGGGTCGTGGCCTGGCGGGGCTATTTGCTGCGCCAGTCTGTGCTGGGCGGAATGGGGCCAGTCTAATGTTGGCCAGTAGAGTTTTGGCCTCTAGCTTGGCCATAGAATGAAAACCACCACGAGATGTCAGGGTGGAAACAGGTGATGAGAGGCAGGACGGCAATGAAAGGGTTTCTCGGAGGGGTCAGCATTGGCGCAGTGGTTGCAGTTGCGGGGGCTGCGATGTGGTCGCTTTCCGTGCCGCTGCCGCTGCAGGTCGAGGTCGAAACAACAACCCCGAACCAAGCCGCACAGCCGGTGAGCGGGCAGGACACCGCCCCTCAGCCCCCAGAGCAGCGCGATGCTGATCTGGTCGAGGTCGCGCCAAGCAGCCCACAGGGTCTTGATGGCGCGGATAGCAGCCCGATTGCGGTGCTTGATACGGACCCTGGCAGCCGACCTGAGGTGACGATTCCCGATGGCGCATCGGCGGGGAATACTGCGCCCTCTGGGACGGTTGTAAGCCTGCCACAGGCCCCGGGCGCGGCCCCCACAGGCCAGGCCAGTGGCAGTGTGCCAGATGCGCCGGGTCAGGACGATCGCCCGGAGGTTTCAACCGAGACCGCGGCCCTGCCAGAGCCCCCCCTGAAGGAGCAAGTCCCCCCCGCAGCTCTCGATACGGCGGAGCCCGAGGCCGAGGCGGCTGCACCAGAGGTCGTTCAGGTAGCGCCCTCGCCGGATGAGGCCGCGCCCCAGGACAACCTCGCCAGCGGGCAGGGCGCGCCGGCTGCAACCTCTGCGTCGCCGGTTCTGCCTGAGATTACGCTGCCGGACATGGGCCAGGCCCCGCAGCCAACGGCCCGGCCAAACCTTGGTCAGTCCACAACAGCGCAGAAGACCGCCGAACCTGTCGTGCAAGAGGTGGTCCCAGATGGGGCAACCTCTGCCGAAGGGGCCGCGTCAGAAGCCGGTACCGACCCGGAGCAAGCAGCAGCTGCCGAGCCCGGCACTGGCACTGGCACTGACACGGGTATCGACACGGAGGCTAGCCCAGGTATCGGCACCCCGGTGGTGCCGTTGACAGAACGTAGCAGCACGCCGACGCTGATCGCCGGTGATGACACGCAAGAGCAGGCAGAGGATGCGACCGCAGCGTCACCAACCCCGTTTGAGATCAACGCAGAGCCCTATGCCGCGCTGGGGGATCGCCCCTTGATGTCGATCATCTTGATCGATGATGCGGCGGCAATCGGTGCCGAGGCCCTGGCAGAGTTCCCCTATCCGCTGACCTTTGCGATTTCCCCCGACGATCCACGCGCGGTTGAGAAAATGCAGGCCCGCCGCGCAGCCGGGTTTGAGGTGCTGATCCTCGCCGATCTTCCGCGTGAGGCGGCGCCACAGGATGCTGAAACCGCCTTGCCCGTCTGGATGAAGAAGCTGCCGCAAGCGGTTGGGATCCTGGAAGGCGTCGAAACCGGGTTTCAGGGCAATCGTCCCTTGGCGGATCAGGTGGTGGCCGTATTGGACAGTGCTGGCTACGGCATGGTGACCCAGAACAGTGGCTTGAATACGGTGCAGAAACTGGCGCTGCGCGATGGCATGCCTTCGGGTGTGGTGTTCCGCGATTTTGACGGGGCAGGGCAAACCCCACGCGCCATTCGCCGCTTTCTTGATCAAGCGGCCTTTCGGGCGCGGCAGGAAGGCGCTGTTATCATGCTGGGACGTTTGCGCGCGGACACGATTTCGGCCCTGCTGCTCTGGGGGGTGCAGGATCGCGCAAATCAGGTGGGCCTTGTGCCGGTCTCGGCGGGGCTCAAGGCGAACCTGACGTCGCAATAAGATCAGAAGTATCAGCCGGTTGCGGACATAAAAAGGGCCTCAAAGTCTGAGGCCCTTTTGGTGTTACAGGTGCAGGTGCAGGTGCAGTGGCACGGGGGGCGGTCAGGTGTTGCCCTTACCGATAAAGCGGGCAGCATCGGCGGCTGCACGCCGGATGGCATTGGATTTGTGCACCGTTTCCATAAACTCTGCCTCGGGGTCGCTGTCATAGACCACGCCGCCGCCCGCCTGCACATACAGGGTTTGATCCTTGATGATGGCGGTGCGTAGCGCGATACACATATCCATGTCGCCACCGGCCGAGAAATAGCCAACACCGCCGCCATAGACACCGCGTTTTTCCGGCTCCAGCTCGTCGATGATTTCCATCGCTCGCACCTTTGGCGCGCCGGATACGGTACCCGCAGGCATGCCGGCAAAGAACGCATCCAGCGCGTCTTTGTCCTCGTGCAGTTCCCCCACCACATTGGAGACGATATGCATCACATGGCTGTAGCGTTCGATAATGAACTGCTCGGTCGGGTGTACGGTGCCTATCTTGGCCACGCGGCCTGTATCGTTGCGGCCAAGATCCAGCAGCATCAGGTGCTCTGCCAGTTCCTTTTTGTCGGCCAGAAGATCCAGCTCGTTGGCCTTGTCCTCTTCCGGTGTCGCGCCACGCGGGCGGGTGCCGGCGATGGGGCGGATGGTGACCTCATTGCCAAAGACACGCACCAGAATTTCCGGGCTGGCACCAATCACCTGAAAATCGCCAAAATTGAAATAGAACATAAAGGGCGACGGGTTGGTGCGCCGCAGAGAGCGATAGAGCGCAAAGGGGGGCAGCGGGAAGTCCTGGCTCCAGCGTTGCGCCGGAACCACCTGGAAGATATCGCCTGCGCGGATGTAATCCTTGGCCTTTTCCACCGCTTCCATATAGTCGGATTTGGTGAAATTCGACACCGGCGGCGCCACCTCGCGGGCATCGCCCAGATCGCGGGTTTCAGACGGCATGGCGCGTTCCAGATCACGCACCGCATCCATCACCCGTTCGGCGGCCTGGGCATAGGCAGCGCGGGCCGTCTGGCCGTCGCTGGCCCAGGCGGGGGATACCACTGTGACCTCTCCCTTGACGCCGTCCAGCACAGCAATGACCGAGGGGCGAAGCATTAACGCATCGGGCAATTGCAGCGGGTCGGGGTTCACATTTGGCAGGTGTTCCACATGGCGCACCATGTCATAGCCAAGGTAGCCAAACAGACCCGCCGCCGCCTGTGGCATGTCTTCAGGCAGGTCGATTTTGCTCTCGGCCAGCAGGGCACGCAGATTGTCCAGCGGGTTGCCTTGCTGCGGCTCATAGGCCTCTGGGTCAAACCGGGCAGAGCGGTTCAGCTCTGACCGGGGGCCCTGGCTGCGCCAGACCAGATCCGGCTTCATGCCAATGATGGAATAGCGCCCGCGCACCTCGCCGCCAGTGACGGATTCCAGCATAAAGGCGTCTTTCTGGGCACCGGTCAGTTTCAGCATCAGCGACACAGGCGTGTCGAGATCTGCCGCCAGCCGGGTATAGACAACCTGGTTTTCCCCGGCGTCATAGGCCCGGGCAAAGCTGTCAAATTCTGGGGTCAAAGCCATCTTGGCCGCCTCGCTTACTGGAAATTGGCCTGAACGGCATTTAGCGCCTGTTGATCAACGCGCGGCGCGGCGCGCAGCTGTGCATCGGCAACAAAGGCGGTGAACAGCGCCTCTGAAACCGCCTGATCAAGCTGAGTTCCCAGCGCATCCGCCATGAGCTGCATTTCTTCGCTGGTTTCCGTGGGCAGCACCGCATCAAGACGTACGATAACGGTGCTATCCTCGCCGGAGATCACCTTGAAATCACCGGGTTCCATGGTGAAAATCTGGTTCATCATATCGGCCGGTGTGTTGTCGAGATAGGCGGTGCGGGTCAGGCCAGTTTCGGTTTTGACCTCACTCTCTTCGGGGAAGGCACCCGCCTCCTTGGCGGCCAGCAAAAGCGCATCAGCCCGGGCCTGCAGCGCAGCCGCAGCACGGTCGGCATTCCAGGCATCCAGAACTTTTTGTTTTGCCGCTTCAAAAGGTTCGGGGCGTTCTGGCAGGATTTCGTCCAGGCGCAGGGCAAACAGGCTGCCATCGCCCAGGAATTCCGCCTCTGGGAAGTCCTCCAGTGTTACCACGCTGGCAGCCGTACGAAAGTCTTCATAGGCGCTGATATCTTCGCCTGTTTCGCCGCTCCAGTTGATGGTTGCGACCTGCATGTCGCTTTCAGTTGCCAGGTCTTCCAGAGTGGCGCCACCGGCCAAGAGATCGTTGATCTCTTCGGCCTGCTGTTCGATCAAGCGGCGGGCGCGATCGGCTGCCAGTTCGTCGCGCAGCTCTGGCATTGCGTCTTCATAAGAGGTTACCCGCGCTTCAAGGTGACCATTGATCCGAAACAGGGCCGGCCCCAGATCCGTCGGGAGCGGGCCGACAACTGTGCCCACTTCGGAAGCAAAAACACTGTCGGATGCCGCACCCAGGTCGCCGGTGGTGACATCGCCAAGATCAACATCGCTCAGCGCCAGACCGCGCCCATCAACCAGGGCTTCAAAGGTGGTGCCGCCAACATCCAGCTGCGCCTTGGCCTCTGCGGCGCTTTGCTCATCGGCAAAGACCAGGCGTTCGACCAGGCGGCGTTCCGGCACCTGATACTGATCTGCCCGCTCGTCATAGAGCTTGCGCAGGGCAACCTCGTCGAGCTCGACGCTGTCCATGATCATTTCGGGGCTGAGGCGCGCATAGGTGATGCGCTTGGTTTCGGGCAGGGTAAAGCGCGCCTGGTTGTCATCGTAGTAGGATTGCAGTTCTGCATCGGTGGGCATCACCTGGGTCAGGGCAACCTGATCGGCAGATAGCTGAACATAGGAAAAGCTGCGGCGGGCACCGATATAGTTGGTCAGCGTGTCGGTGAGCGTCTGGGGCATTTTTGCGCCAACCACGATGGCCCCTTGGACCAGGGTGCGGGCAGATTCGCGGCGCAGGTCAGCCTCAAAGTCCTTTTCGTTCAGGTTTACGTTCTGCAGGGCAAAACTATAGGCCTGCCGGTCAAACTTGCCGCTGGCGTCCTGAAAGGCTGGGATCTCGGCCAGTTCCTGGCGCAGGTTTTCGTCGCCAATGGAAATGCCAAGGTTCTTGACCTCGTTGTCGATGGCGGCAATCGAGATCAGGCGCTGTAGAACAACCCGGTCCAGACCAAAGGCAGCCATTTGGGCGATGGTAAGCGACTGACCGCCCTGCGCCTGCAAAGCGCGCTGTTCGCGCTGCAATTCCCGCAGGTAGGCATCAACGCTGACTTCTTCGTCGCCGACCTGGGCGATCGAAGACATGGAGCTGTTGAAATTCACCGCACCAAAGCCGGCAAGGCCGATGATCAGCAAACCCATGAGGATCCAAACAAAGGTATTGGATAGTTTCTTAATGCCTGTGGCCATGCTGCCCTCTTTAACTTCGCTTTCGGGGGGAGGTGCCGGGATGTCGTGTCCGGGGCTCCCTGCTTAATAGATGTTCCTGCCTTGCATACGCTGCTGCCCCAAGCGGGGCAAGATCCTCTGCCCGCTCAAAGGCTTGATTGCTGGGCTTTGTCGGGTCCTGGTGCATGTCGGGCCGGGGTTCTGCGCCCCCGCACGGTGTCCGGCCGATACCCGCGTGGGGCAATGGCTTGGGGCGGGCGGATGTCAGGGCGGGTCTCAGGGCTGAAACTGGCTCAGCCGGGAAAAGAGTTCACCAATGCCTGCGGCATCGACATTGGCAAAGGCAATGCGGAACTGTCGTTCGGCGGATTGGTCGCCTTCGGGCATGAACATGGTGCCGGGCAGCATCAAGATAGAGGCCTCGGTGACCAGTTTCTGGGCGATCTGTGACGCCGGCAGATCAAAGGGATGTTCGACATAGGCAAAATAGGCACCACACCCCAACAACCGCCACCCGCGCGAGGCGAGTAGCGGGAAAGCGTCAAGAATTGCCTGCTTGCGGTCCAAGATTTCGGCGCGCTCACCAGCGAGCCAGTTTTGAAGGTTGTGAATTCCCCACTGCGCCCCGATCTGTCCCAGCTGCGACGGGCAGATGGTTACTGTATCCAAAAATTTTTCCATTTCGAACAACCGTGCCGGTGCTGCGGCAATGGCGCCAACCCGGTGACCGGTCAGGCGATAGGCCTTGGAAAAGGAATAGAGGTGGATCAGGGTCTGATCCCAGTCTGTCTGCTGAAACAGTGTATGCGGCGGCCCGGAGCGGCTGTCGAAATCGCGGTAGGTCTCATCCACGATCAAGGCCAGCCCGCGCGACTGTGCCAGATCAAAATACGCCCGCAGTAGGCCTTCGGGGTATTCCGCCCCGGTTGGGTTGTTGGGCGTCACCAACAGTATCGCTTTCGTGCGGGGCGTAATCAGGGCCTCGGCCGCAGCCGGGGCGGGCAGCATGTCATCGCCAACCTGCAGCGGGCGGGCGGTGACGCCGCTTAGGTCCAGCCACATCTTGTGGTTGAAATACCAGGGCACTGGAATGATCACCTCATCGCCTTCACCGCAGAGCGCGGCAATGGTGGCGGCAAAGGCCTGGTTGCACCCCGAGGTGATGCCGATCTGAGCGGGCGAAACCGTGGCACCGTAGTGTGAAGACATCTGTTCAGCCAGGGCGCTGCGCAGGCCGTCACGCCCCAGCACGGGACCATAGAGATGTGCGTCATCCTGGTTGAGCGCCGCCTCGGCCAGGGCCTGGCGCAGCCCCAGCGGTGGCGGATCAGCCGGGGCGGCCTGGCTTACATTCAACAGCGGGCGGTCATCCGGGAAGGTGACGCCGGCAACCCAGCGACGGGATTCGACGATGGGAGAGAGGAAGGTTGCCTCTGTGCGCGATGTGATCATGCCCACTCCTGTTGATCTTGGGGTGATTTGCTGCAGAATTGGTAGGGGCTTGCCGGGGGGATGGCAATCACTTGTCACAGATCCACTGGCCGGGGGCGCAGCCTTTGGCGGGGATCCGCATTGATCCAAATCGACCGGGCGCATCGCACCGCAAAAAAAACGCGCCCTGGACAAGAGAGCGCGTTTGGGTCGTTTCGGATGTGTTTGGTCAGGCCTTAGTCGGTGCCGCGATAGGGTTCGACATATTGCAGAGCCATATCCCAGGGGAAAAAGATCCATGTATCCTGGCTCACACCGGTGATGAAGGTGTCCACCTGCGGCTCACCCTGAGGTTTCGCATAGACGGTGGCAAAATGCGCCTGCGGATAGAGGTCGCGCACCAGTTCCAAGGTTTTGCCAGAATCGACCAGATCGTCGACAATCAGAATGCCGGTGCCATCGCCCATCATGTCCGCATCGGGGCTTTTCAGCACCTCAGCTTCACGGCGCTGATCGGCCTTGCCGCCGCCAGAATGGTAGGACTTGACGCTGATCGTGTCGACGGTGCGAATGTCCAACTCGCGGGCGACGATCATGGCTGGGGCCATGCCACCACGGGTGATCGCCACAACGGCGCGCCAGTGGCCATCATCGGGACCCTGCCCATCCAGTCGCCATGCCAGCGCCCGGCTGTCACGGTGGATCTGGTCCCAGGAGATGTGAAACCCTTTTTCATGGGGCAGGCGGCTTGTATCCTTGGTGCTCATCTCGGGTCAGCCTTTCTCGATGTCCGGGGCGTCCACGGCCTTCATGCCGACCACATGATAGCCCGCATCCACGTGCAGATTCTCACCGGTCACGCCAGAGGCAAGATCCGACAGCAGGTAGAGCGCGGATTTCCCCACGTCACCGGTGGTCACGTTGCGGCGCAGCGGTGAATTATACTCGTTCCATTTCATGATATAACGGAAATCGCCAATACCAGAGGCCGCAAGGGTCTTGATCGGACCGGCGGAAATTGCGTTGACGCGAATGCCATCCTTGCCCAGATCTTCGGCCAGATATTTGACCGAGGCCTCTAGCGCGGCCTTGGCAACGCCCATGACATTATAGTGCGGCATAACCTGCTCAGCGCCATAATAGGTCAGGGTCAGCATAGAGCCGCCCGCATCCATCATCTTTTCGGCCCTCCGCGCGATGGCGGTAAAGGAATAGACCGAAATATCCATGGTCATCTGGAAGTTTGCGCGGCTGGTGTCGACATAGCGGCCCCGCAGTTCGCTCTTGTCGGAAAAGCCAATGGCGTGCACGACAAAGTCCAGTTTGCCCCATTTTTCTTCGAGCGCGACAAACAATTCATCCATCGAGGCCTCATCCGAGACATCGCAGGGCAGAACGATATCGCTGCCCAGTTGTTCTGCCAGCGGCAGGACGCGTTTTTTCAGCGCATCCCCCTGGTAAGAAAAGGCCAGTTCGGCACCGGCCTCGGCACAGGCCTTGGCGATCCCCCAGGCAATCGATTTGTCATTGGCCAAGCCCATGATCAGACCGCGCTTGCCGGTCATCAGTTGATTAGACATTCAGGTTCTCCGCCTGTGATCCGTGAAGTTAAAGACGTTTAATATGCCGCGGCGTTTGCTTCAAGGGGCGACCTTGAATGATCGTACAAGCCTTACCATATGCGCGGGGGCTGGTTCTGCCCGAGGCCCCTTGCCGATCCCTGGGGGGCTGCCTAATGTGGCGCAAGTTTCAGACAGGAGGTTGTATTGAGTGAACGTTCAGGGCTGTTTGCCGGAAATGACCCCTTTGCCATTGCGCGCACTTGGTTGGCGGACGCCGAGAAAACCGAAGTGAACGACCCCAATGCCATCGCCTTGGCCACGGTGGATGCCGATGGTCTGCCCAATGCCCGTATGGTCCTGTTGAAAGACATCGAGGCCTCGGCTTTTGTTTTCTACACCAACTATGAAAGCGCCAAGGCGCAGGAGTTGGACAGCGCTGGCAAGGCCGCCTTTGTGATGCACTGGAAATCGCTGCGCCGACAGATTCGGGTGCGTGGCGATATTCGTCGGGAAGAGGGGCCAAAGGCGGATGAATACTATGCGTCGCGCTCTCTCAAGAGCCGCCTGGGCGCCTGGGCCTCAAAACAATCGCGGCCGCTGGACAGTCGCGCCAGCCTCATGGCCGAAGTGGCCAAGGTCACTGCAAGCAAGGGGCCGAATCCGCCGCGCCCGCCATTTTGGGGGGGCTACCGGATCACCCCGGTCGAGATTGAGTTCTGGGCGGATGGGGCGTTTCGCCTGCATGATCGTTTTGTATGGCGGCGTAGTAGCGAACAGGACGATTGGTCGGTTTCGCGCCTTAATCCTTAAGCTTTTGATGTCAAAAATAGCACTTTTCTTACAACTGAGAGGATTTTTGCTTGAACTTGGTTGGTGAAATCGCGCATCACGCTGGCAAGAAAATGAAAAAGACGCAGTGGAAAAGTTAAGTGGCAGAAGATCTGAGCAGCCTCCAGCACATCCAAGGCCTTGTTAAATGGTTTGACCCCACCAAGGGGTTTGGTTTTGTTGTGTCCGATCTGGGCGGCCCTGATATTTTGCTGCATGTGAATGTACTTCGTAATTTTGGACAGAGTTCGGTTGCGGATGGAACCCGTATCGAAATCGTCACCCATAACACCGATCGTGGTGTTCAGGCGGTTGAGGTTCTGGCCATTCACCCGCCGGAGCGGGAAGATGTCCCGGTGCTGAGTGATTTTGCCGAGCTGGATCTGACGGACCTGCAGGCCAAACCATTGGAACCCGCACGGGTGAAATGGTTTAATAAAGGCAAGGGCTTTGGCTTCGCCAATATATTTGGTCGCAGCGAAGATATCTTTCTGCATGTCGAAGTGCTGCGCCAGTCGGGGTTGGCCGATCTGCAACCCGGAGAAGCCCTGGCAATCCGGGTGATCGATGGCAAGCGGGGGCAGATGGCCACCGAAGTTCAGGCCTGGGAAGCTGCCATACCTTGCAGCGATCAGGCAGGCTGATCCGATGACGCGACTGAGAGCTTCTCTCGTCGCACCGGCCCTGGCCCTGATTCTTGGCCTGGGCCTTCCCCTTTCCGCCCAGGCAGAGACCTGCCGCCCAGAACGGATTGAGCTGCGCGGCAGCTGGGGACAAACCTCCTTTCATATAGAAATCGCCGATGACGAAGCGGAACGCGCCCGTGGCTTGATGTTTCGCGAGTCGCTGCCCCGTGGGGCTGGCATGCTGTTTGTCTATCCAAAGCCGCAGCGCGCTGCCTTTTGGATGAAGAACACCCTTATTCCGCTTGATATTATCTTTCTGGATCAAACCGGCCAGGTGACCGGGATCCAGGCCAATGCGATTCCCGGTGATCTAACCCCGCTTCCGGGCGGGGATCAGGTCTTTGCGGTGTTGGAAATCAACGCGGGTTTGGCGGCGCGATACGGCATTTCTATGGGTACAGAGGTGCGCCACAAAGTTTTTTCAAAAACTGGCCCAATTTGGCCTTGTTAGGGGTTTTCAAATCCATTCACTGGCGTTAGGAACAGCGCACGGTTCGGGGCGTGGCGCAGTCTGGTAGCGCACCTGTTTTGGGTACAGGGGGTCGTGAGTTCGAATCTCGCCGCCCCGACCACTTTCAAAGAAAACCCAATGTTTCTTTGATGTTCTCGCGAGAGGCCAGGATATCCTGGCCCCTCGCCAGAGATCAGATCCTGAAGAACTCATCAACATCAATAACCGCTGATCCGACCACGGCACTTGGCGGTTTCTTGTGGCGTTCGTGGTCGCGTGGTCGGAGCTTTGCTTTACCATTTCACCCTGCCTTTGACTGGCAGCTTTGCGCTGCATTGCCCCTTTGCGAATCCGGGGTCTGATTCTGCATCACGGTGCAGACATGGCCTTGTGGTGACGCGATAGGGGGCTCTAGCCGCGATCTGTTGCGCCTGTTTCCCCTGATCTCTTGCATGGCCTGTCAGTCGGCGGTGGGGCTTGTCGATAGAATCACAGAATCTAGCGGTGCGATCTGCGTGCCGGGATGGATTGGCGTTAAGACATCATTAAGGAATTGACGCGGAGTTGTTTCAACTCGTTGCCAATCTTGCGCGTGCTGGTAAAAGCCTCGGCGCAGGGGCCGCCGGATTTGGGGCATCGATGCAACATCTGCGGCCCGCGTGCCGTGTTGCATCGGGGTGGGAAAAGACTGCACAAAATTTTGGCTAAGGCTGGCAATCGCGGCGATCAGTTTTTGGCTTTGCGCGGCAAGTCTTTGCTGTTTCGCGGAATTTCGAGGAGGATCGAGACAAGACCGTTTGGGCAAAAGAAGAGGGGATGGGCAGATGAATCACCAAGACAGCGCATCACCTGTTTCGCCTCTGCTAGGTCAACAGCAAAGAAGGCAAAAAAAGGGTAAATTATTCGTTGACCCTCTTGGCTGGAATACGTCAAGTTGTAGTGGTCATCTGCAAGGCCACAATATCTAGTTACATATTGCCGCTTTGTGACAATGTGAAAACACAAGCTACATCCACCGAAATGACCGGCGAAGGTCTCTTAAACAGCAAGCCCATCAAAAGGCATGCCGGTCCGCTCGTGCTTTCAAAATGAAGAATGTCGCATTCAATGCGGCGCAGATATGTGACCGGGGTGCAGGCGCATCAGGTCGTACAGGCACAAGGGGCAGAGCATGAAGATCGAGCGCAAGTTTACAAAGGCCGGGCTGGACGCCTACGCTAGTCTGGATTTCATTTCGGCAACCTCCGAGATCCGCAATCCGGATGGCACCATTGTATTCCGGCTGGAGAACATCGAAGTTCCCGCCGAGTGGAGCCAGGTCGCCAGCGATGTGATTGCACAGAAATACTTTCGCAAGGCCGGGGTGCCGCAGCGCCTGAAGAAGGTCGCGGAAAAAGGCGTGCCAGAGTTTCTCTGGCGTTCTGTGCCTGCTGGCAAGGATGTGCCCTGCGGCGGCGAGATCTCTTCCAAGCAGGTGTTCGATCGTCTGGCCGGTGCCTGGACCTATTGGGGCTGGAAGGGCGGCTATTTCTCAAGCGAGGATGATGCCCGCTCGTACTTTGATGAGATGCGCTACATGTTGGCCAGCCAGCGCGCCGCCCCCAACAGCCCGCAGTGGTTCAACACCGGGCTGCATTGGGCCTATGGTATCGACGGGCCAGCCCAGGGCCACCACTATGTTGATTTCAAAACCGGCAAGCTGACCAAATCCACCAGCTCTTATGAACACCCGCAGCCCCACGCCTGTTTCATCCAGTCGGTTTCCGACGATCTGGTCAATGACGGTGGCATCATGGATCTCTGGGTGCGCGAGGCGCGACTGTTCAAGTATGGGTCTGGCACGGGCACCAACTTTAGCCATCTGCGGGGCGAAGGAGAGCCGCTGTCAGGGGGCGGGCGCTCCTCTGGCTTGATGGGGTTCCTCAAGATTGGTGACCGGGCCGCAGGGGCGATCAAATCGGGGGGCACCACCCGGCGCGCCGCCAAGATGGTGATCGTCGATGCCGATCATCCGGATATCGAAGACTTCATCCAGTGGAAGGTGATCGAAGAGCAGAAGGTGGCCTCTATTGTTGCGGGCTCCAAGATGCATGAAAAGATGCTGAACGGTATCTTTGCAGCAATCCGGTCCTGGGATGGTGCCGCAACAGAGGCCTATGACCCGGCAGCTAATCCAGCGCTGAAACAGGCGGTGCGCGAGGCCAAGAAGGTTGCAATCCCCGAGACCTATGTCAAACGGGTGCTGGACTATGCCAAACAGGGCTACGACAGCATCGAATTCCCGATCTATGACACCGATTGGGACTCTGATGCCTATAGCTCTGTTTCGGGGCAGAATTCCAACAATTCGATCCGGGTGACCAATGCCTTTTTGCACGCGGTGGAAAAAGACGCCGACTGGCAGCTGATCAACCGCACCGACGGCAAGGTCGCCAAGACCGTCAAGGCGCGCGATCTGTGGGAAAAGGTC
Source organism: Pseudophaeobacter sp. (assembly GCF_048267565.1). NCBI lineage: Bacteria > Pseudomonadati > Pseudomonadota > Alphaproteobacteria > Rhodobacterales > Roseobacteraceae > Pseudophaeobacter > Pseudophaeobacter sp. The sequence continues at coordinate 397,983 of NZ_JBLWXG010000001.1, forward strand.
GGCCACGCGGCCTGGGCCTGTGCTGATCCAGGCATTCAGTTCCACGATACCGTCAATGAATGGCACACCTGCCCGGCAGACGGTGAGATTCGTGGCTCAAACCCTTGTTCAGAATACATGTTCCTGGATGATACTGCCTGCAATCTGGCCTCTTTGAATCTGCTGACCTTTTACAAGGATGGCAAATTCCAGGCAGAAGACTTTATGCATGCCTGCCGGTTGTGGACGGTGACACTGGAAATTTCGGTCACCATGGCGCAGTTCCCATCCAAGGAAATTGCCCAGCGGTCATATGACTTCCGCACCCTGGGGCTGGGCTATGCCAATATCGGCGGCTTGCTGATGAATATGGGGCACGGTTACGACAGCGAAGAAGGCCGCGCGCTTTGTGGCTCTTTGACGGCGCTGATGACCGGGGTGGCCTATGCGACTTCCGCTGAGATGGCGGCCGAGTTGGGCGCTTTTGCCGGTTATGCGCGCAACGCCGATGCCATGCTCAAGGTGATCCGCAATCACCGCACTGCCGCCATGGGCAAGATCAGCGGCTATGAGGGGCTGTCGGTGCCGCCGGTGCCGTTGGATATCGACAACTGCCCTGATGCGCGGCTGGTTGATCTGGCCATGGGGGCCTGGGACGAGGCGTTGAAGCTGGGCGAAAAACACGGCTACCGCAATGCCCAAACCACTGTCATTGCGCCCACCGGCACCATTGGGTTGGTGATGGACTGTGACACCACGGGGATTGAACCTGACTTTGCGCTGGTGAAGTTCAAGAAACTGGCCGGTGGCGGCTATTTCAAGATTATCAACCGTTCGGTGCCTGCGGCGCTGGAAGGGCTGGGCTACAGCTCTTCGCAGATCGAAGAGATCGTGTCATATGCGGTGGGGCATGCGACCCTGGGTAATGCCCCGGTCATCAATCACACCTCGCTCACCGGGCACGGCTTTGGCCCCAATGAATTATCCAAGATTGACAGTGCCTTGGAGGCCGCTTTTGATATCCGCTTTGTGTTCAACCAATGGACCCTGGGCGAAGATTTCTGCACCGGCGTGCTGGGAATTCCCGCCAAGAAACTGAACGATCCAACCTTTGATCTGCTGCGCCACCTTGGCTTTACCAAAGCTGATATCGACGCCGCCAATGATCATGTCTGCGGCACCATGACCCTGGAAGGCGCGCCGCACCTGAAGGAAGAGCACTACAATATCTTTGATTGTGCCAACCCCTGCGGCAAGAAAGGTAAGCGTTATCTTGGTGTTGAAAGCCATATCCGTATGATGGCCGCAGCCCAGAGCTTTATCTCCGGGGCGATTTCAAAAACCATCAACATGCCAAATGATGCCGCGATCGAGGAATGTCAGAAAGCCTATGAACTCAGCTGGTCGCTGGGGGTAAAGGCGAATGCGCTCTACCGTGATGGATCCAAGCTGAGCCAGCCACTGGCCGCCGCGCTGGTCGAAGACGACGACGAGGCCGCAGAGGTGCTGGAGAGCGGCAAGCCGCAGGAAAAAGCCACAGTTCTGGCGGAAAAGATCGTCGAGAAAATCATCATCAAAGAGATCGCCAAATCGCAGCGCACCAAGATGCCACAGCGCCGCAAGGGCTATACGCAAAAGGCAGTTGTCGGCGGACATAAGGTCTATCTGCGTACTGGCGAATACGAAAGCGGTACTCTGGGCGAGATCTTCATCGACATGCACAAGGAAGGTGCAGGCTTTCGGGCGATGATGAACAACTTTGCCATCGCGGTGTCGGTCGGCCTGCAATATGGCGTGCCGCTGGAAGAGTTTGTCGATGCCTTTACCTTTACCAAGTTTGAACCGGCCGGCATGGTGCAGGGCAACGACTCGATCAAGAATGCCACCTCGATCCTGGACTATGTGTTCCGCGAACTGGCGGTCAGCTATCTGGACCGGACAGATCTGGCCCATGTGAAACCACAGGGCCCAGCCTTTGATGATATTGGCCGCGGCGAGGAAGAAGGCGTTTCCAACCTGTCAGAGCTGAGCGAAAGTGCTGCAAGCCGCTCGCTGGAGGTTCTGAAGCAGATCTCTTCCACCGGTTATCTGCGCAAGCGCCTGCCACAGGATCTGGTGGTGTTGCAGGGCGGGCAAGCCAGGCCCTCCAGCCTGTTGGACGCAGCCAAGACGGGCAGCGATCCGGTGGCCGATCTGCAAGCGCTGGTTCCCGAAGCCTCGCCATCAGTAGCAACCGGGATGGATGCACGGGTCAAGGCAAAGATGCAGGGGTATGAGGGCGAAGCCTGCGGCGAATGCGGCAATTACACATTGGTACGCAATGGAACCTGCATGAAATGCAATACCTGCGGATCCACCTCTGGGTGTTCGTGATAAACTGCGACTGAGCCTGCGGCGACGTTCACAGGACGTAGAAAGAAAGGGGGCCGCAGAAACTGCGGCCCCCATATTATTGATGCAATCAGTATGGGCTGAAGCTGCCCGCTTATTTCCAGAACAAGCGGGCAGGATCAGCCGCAACCATTATGCCGGAATAACGACCTTCTGATCATGCTCTGGTGCATCAAGCTGCAGGTGGTTGTCCTTCAGGATCAGTATGTTCTCGATTGCGATGACATCGCTTTTGGTCTTGTAGCCAATCACGTCTTCGACGGGCATATCAAGGTGGCGTGCCATCAGCATGGTTTCTTCCGATGAGAAGTTTGTCAGCCCGCGTGCGACTTCTTCCCCGTCTTCGTTATAGACGTGCAATACATCGCCCTTGGTGAAATCACCCTGGATCGAAATCACATCTCCCCGGCTCACGCCGCAATCCCCGTTGACAAGTGCCGCCGCCATATCGTTGCCCACCACCAGGGTGCCGGAAACCTGCAAGCGGTTGCTGAGCCACACCTTCAGTGGCGATGCCGTCTCGCCCGTGACCAGACAGCGGGTAAAGCGGCGTTCGTTTTTCAAGACCGAGGAAACTGGGCGTTCGATGATGCCTTCGGCGATGATGGTTTCGACGCCGGCGTTCTGGGCCATATTCGCCGCATGCATCTTTGTCAGCATCCCGCCGCTGCCCAGGGCGCTGATACTGGTAGTGGATTCCAGGTGTTCGCTGACGTCGTCGATTTCAGCGATGAACTCGGCGTTTGGATCCGAAGGGTCGATGTTATAGAGCCCGTCAACACTGGTCAGGATGATCAGCGCATCTGCTTCGACCATCTGGGCGATTTTGGCCGACAAACGGTCATTGTCACCTACCCGCAAGTCGCGTGTTGCGATGGAATCATTCTCATTCAGGATCGGAACGATGTCGTTTTCGAACAATCTGTACATGGTGTTCTTGATGTTCAAAAAGCGGCGTCGATCTTCCATATCGTCGACCGTAACAAGCATCTGGGCGACGTCCATATCGTGTTCGGATGCGACCTGCCGATAGGCATTCATCAGCAATGGCTGCCCGCATGCGGCGGCCGCTTGCTTGTCCAAAATGCCTGCATCTTCGGGCCGCTTATCAACCATATTCAACCCCAGAGCGACCGAGCCAGAGGAGGTCAGAATAATGTCGTGGCCCTCTTTTTGCAGCTGTGCCAGATCGCTCATCAACCCGTTCATAAAGGCATATCGAAGGGTCAGCTTTTCGCTATTTGCAAGCAGGCTGGACCCGATCTTGACAACGATTTTCTTCTTCTTTGGCATCAGTATCTCCGATATCTATCTGTATTTAGAGGATAAAATACTACCTGTTTGCGTCTTCTCGCGCAGCCAGATAGCTAGACCTCATTCAGGGCTGGTGTCTGTATAACACGTAGACCGCACCTGAATGCAAATAGGTTGCTGCAATGCAGCGTCCGCAGCGGGGAGGTTTGCATCCCTGGTGCCGACGGGAAACACCACCAGATTCGGCCCCCGTTTCAGGCCGGGCAACAGGCAGCGCCTGCGGGTCTGGGTGAAGAGAAAGGAAAGCGACGATGAAGATACTTTTGATTGGCTGCGGCAAGATGGGCGGGGCAATGTTGCGTCAGTGGGTCCGGCGCGATGAGCATGAATTTACCGTCGCCGATCCCGCTGCAACTGACCTGCCAGAGGGGGTGCATCATGTCACAAAAACGACAGATCTGCCCTCGGGTGCATTTGATGTTGTTGTAATCGCGATCAAGCCGCAAATGATAAAAGATCTGCTACCCGCCTACACCCATGCGCTGAAACCCGGCGGTTGTTTTGTGTCGATCGCGGCGGGCTACAGTCTGGACAGTCTGGCAGAGATCACCGGTGAGGCAGCGATCATCCGGATTATGCCGAACCTGGCCGCGATGGTCGGGCTTGGGGTTTCGGGGCTGTATGCCAATGCATCCTGCAGCGCAGAGCAGGTTGAACAGGTCAGCGCCTTTATCGCCGAGACGGGCCGCTGCGTCGCACTGGCCAACGAGGATGAAATCGATCGGCTGACGGCGGTCAGCGGCAGTGGGCCCGGCTATGTGTTTGAAATGATGCGTAGCTATGTCGCGGCAGCCATGGGGCTAGGCTTTGACGAAGACACTGCACGTGCCTTGGTTTTTGACACCATCACGGGAACGGTGGAAACCGCGCGCCAGTCGGGTGCCTCGCTTGAAGATCTGCGCAACTCGGTCACCAGTAAGAACGGCACAACCCAGGCCGGGCTGGATGAGCTGCGCCGAGATGGCCAATTGCATGCACTGTTCGAAAACACCGTGCAGGCCGCCTATCGCCGCGCCGCCGAATTGAAATGATACGGGGCGCGCTTGGCGCGCCAGACAGGATTTATCATGAATACGATGACAACTGAGACAGACAAACCGCAGATCAAGGCCCTGGTTGATACCCTTGGCCAGCGGGCACGGGCGGCGGCGCAGGCCCTGGCCCTGGCCACAGCCGAGCAGCGCAACCTAGCCCTGCGTGAAGCGGCCAAAGCGCTGCGCGAGGGCAGCGACGCAATTCTGGCCGCGAATGCGCAGGATCTCGACAGTATCCGGGGCAGCGGCAAAGACGCGGCCTTTATCGACCGGCTGACCCTGACGACGGATCGGGTGGCGGATATGGCGACAGCGGTAGAGGCCATTGCCGACCAGGCGGATCCGCTGGGCCGGTGTCTTGCAACATTTGAACGGCCCAATGGGCTGAAGATCGAGCGCAGAAGCGTGCCGATCGGGGTGATTGCGATGATCTACGAATCGCGCCCCAACGTTGGATCAGATGCCGGGGCGCTGTGCATCAAATCCGGCAATGCGGTGATCCTGCGTGGTGGCTCTGAAAGCCTGCATTCCTCGCGGGTGATCGTGGCCTGTCTGGCGCGTGGGCTCAAGGCGGCGGGCCTGCCAGAGGATGCGGTGCAGCTGGTGGATACCCGCGACCGTGAGGCCGTCAAACTGCTGTTGCACAGCACCGAGAGCGTCGACCTGGTGATCCCGCGTGGCGGGCGTGGTCTAGTCTCTTTGGTGCAAAAGGAGGCGCGGGTGCCAACGCTGCTGCACCTGGATGGTAACAACCACAGCTATATTCACGAAAGCGCAGATATCACGAAGGCGGTTGGCATCGTGCAAAACGCCAAGATGCGCCGCACCGGGATTTGTGGCGCCACGGAATGTGTGGTGATCGACCGCAAGATTGCCGATCAGGTCCTGCCGCAGCTGGCGCAGGAACTGGGCGATTGTGAGCTGCGCGGCGATGCGGCCGCACAGCAGATCCTGGCCAATATGACACCCGCCACAGATGAAGACTGGGATACGGAATACCTGAGCAACATCATTTCGGTGAAAATCGTCGAAGATCTGCAAGAGGCGATCACATTTGTTCAGGCGCATTCCTCGGGCCATACAGATGCCATCGTCGCCGAGGATCACAAGGCTGCCGCCGCCTTTATGACGGCAATTGATTCCGCGGTGGTGATGCACAATGCCTCTACCCAGTTTGCCGATGGCGGCGAATTTGGCATGGGGGCCGAGATCGGCATTGCCACTGGAAAAATGCATGCACGTGGGCCGGTGGGCGCCGAACAGCTGACCAGCTTCAAGTATTTTGTCTTTGGCGACGGCCAGCAACGCCCCTAAGGCCGCAATGGCTGGTTTGAGAGAGCAGGGGGCGGGCCGGGTTAGGGGTTTTGCCCGCCTTGCGTAACGACAGCCGCCGCTGTGACACAGGGTAACCTGTGACAGCGGCGGCTTTGTTTTGTAGGCAAAGACATAAGGGGCGGTGCGCAACTCTGGGTGTGAGGCGGCGAAATGGCTTCTGGTGAAACCTAACACATCGGGCGGATATTATGAGCGATACAATTACCCTGCAAACCCTGGATCGGGTCACCACGATGACCATCAACCGACCAGCCAAGCGCAATGCAATCACCCAAGAGATGTATGGCGAAATGGCAGCGGCGCTACGCGCCTATGAGGCCGCGCCCGATCAGCGTGCCTTTGTTATCACCGGGGCCGAAGACTATTTCACCGCAGGCAATGACTTGCAGGATTTTTCTATGGCGGATCATTCCGCCGAGCAGCCACCCGTGGCCCAGTTTCTGGCGGCGATTTCGACCTGTTCAAAACCGGTGATTGCCGCCGTCAATGGCCCAGCGATTGGCATTGGCCTGACCATGCTGCTGCATTGCGATCTGGTTTATGCGGCTGAAAGTGCCACCTTTACCGCGCCTTTTGTCAAACTGGCGCTGGTGCCAGAGGCAGCCTCTTCGATGCTGCTTGCGGCCTCGGTTGGGATGGCGGTGGCCAATGATATTCTGCTGGCAGGCCGTAGTCTTAGCGCAGCTGAAGCACATGACTATGGCCTGATTTCGCGGGTCTTTGCGGATGCGACACTGACGCAAGAGGTCGCAGCCCTGGCCAAACATGTTGCGGGCTCTGCGCCAGAGGCGATGAAGCTGTCAAAGTCGCTGATCCGTCACCAGCGTGACCAGGTCACCGCGCATATGGCGCAAGAGGCAGCGCTGTTTGTCGCGCAGTTGAAATCGCCGGAATTTGCCGAGGTGGTCTCGGCGATGATGCAAAAGAGAGCGCCCTCTTTTCCCTGATCGGCCCGTATTTTTGGTGCGGGGGGGGGAATTCCGGCCTCTCGCCAGTTCGCGTGCGGCGTCTTGGGCCAAGTCGAAAACTTCAATCCAGCCCAATCTGTCGACAGGTGTATTAACGCGCCGATTTATCTGCTCTGGGTTGAATTGTGAGGTAATAACAAGGGGTCAGCGGCGGCTATTTATCCGACCGTTTTAGATTTTTCCTTGCTGAAATGGGGGTGATCAGGAAAGATACGTAACAATTAACCAGTTTTGAAAACTTCGACAGACCCGGTTTTGAGGATGCTGCATGAAGTTTATTGTACCCAGTGTTCCAATATATGCTCGACTGCGTTTTGCAGCCGTGGTGGTCGGGCTGTCTCTCTGCTCTGCGCTGACCTTGGCCGCTGAACCGCGCGGTTTGGACGCGCCGATGCAGATCGTTCGCTTGGGTGAGGGGGACAGTATTCGTGGTGTGGTTGGCCAGTATCTAAACGACCCGGATCTGTGGCCAACGGTTCTTGAGATCAACCAGATCGCCTCTGTTGCCGATCTGGTTCCGGGGATTGAGCTGCAACTGCCGGTGCAGCAGGTGCAGGCCGCTGATGCAGCGCTGTCGACCTCTCTTGCCGCCATTCAAAAAGCCACCTCCGAGGGCGCCGGGATATTTGCCCCGCGCCAGATTGGCAGTGCCATTGAAAACCGCGACGCTGCTGTCGCCCAGCGTCAGACGGGATCTTGGCGCAAGGTGGTAAGCTTTGCCACGATTGCCACCGACTTTGCTGTCGAGGCGCTGGAGATAGCCCTTGCCCAGCGTGACAAGGCCGCCGAGGCGCTTGTCTCGGATGTGCAGGGGACCGTAGAGGGGCGGTCTCCGGTGCAGCAGGGGTGGTCGGCGCGTAAGGTGAACGACATCCTTGTCGAGTATGAACGCATGCGTACGCTTTCGAACAGTACCACCCAAATAACCTTTCGCGATCTGAGCAGACTACGGCTGAACCCGAATTCCAATGCCACGATCCAGCGCATGCGATCGGATCCGCTGACCGGCGGCGAAGTCACCAAGGTATCGCTTGTGAACGGTGATTTCTATGCGCTGCTCAACCAGCTGTCAGAAAAGACCTCTTTCGAGATTGATGTTCCGGGGGTCCAAACCAACACCGGATCGGGGGACTTCTGGGTCAAGAATGACCAATCAGGGGCGCGGTTTGTAAACTACGACGACAGTGGTATCGAAATCACCCGCAATGGTGAAAGCATCCTGCTGGGCGAAAACGAGGGCGCGGTGCTAGGTGGCCAGGGGATTGAAAAGGCAGAGGTTCTTGTCAGCCCGGTTCTGCTTGCGCCGCCCATTGGGGGTATAATCTATACCAAGGTTTCTGGGGTGGCTTGGCAGGCCTTTGATCAGGCAGAGGCCTATTGGCTGGAGATCGCCAGCGACCCCGGATTCAATCACATGCAGATTTCTGAGTGGGGCATCCGAGAGACCCGCTTTGACGCCCCCCTGCCGCCGGCCCGGTATCACTGGCGCGTCGCCGCGCTTGATCAGCTGGGCCTGCCGGGGCAATGGAGCAAGGCGCAGGATTTCACCGTGCGTCACGACGAGAGCCCGCCCTTCCTGACCCTGCTGTCACCGGGGCCTGATGTCATCGTGGCCATACCCTTTGTGGAGGTTCTGGGCGCGACCGAAACGGATGCGTTGTTAACGCTGAATGGCGCTGCTTTGGACAGGGCAGCTGACGGCAGCTTTGTTACCCGTGTGGCCTTGGAACAGGGACAAAACACAATATCGGTGGTGGCGACGGATCCAGCCGGCAATACCAGTACCCGCAGCCAAACCGTGACCTTCCGTCCCGCAGCCTCTATCAAGATCACGCTGGATCCTGCGCTGCCGCGGCGCGGTGATGCTCTGGCGACCCGGTCGGCGGATCTGTCTGTTGTTGCCCAAACAACGGCAGAGCCGGACGCCCTGGCGCGCGTCCGGGATGCAGGCGGAGAGATCGTAGTGCAGACCCGCGTCACCGACAGCGGAGGCTTGCGTTTCACTGTTCCTGCCAAACCCTCAGTGCGCAACTATCAGATAGAGGTTCTGGGGCCGGGGGGCGCTGTCGAGGGACGGCTGAAGTTCACCGTGCTGCGCGATCAGACTGCGCCCAAGATCGACCTGGACCTGCCGCCGCCGCGCGCCACCTCTGAGGCTGAGATTGACCTTTCCGGCTTTGCCGGGGATGCCACCGCGCTAGAGCTGAACGGTCGCCCGGTTGCGATGACATCCGGGCGGTTCGCGCTGGATCTGGTATTGCAGCCAGGTCTGAACATTTTTGAACTGGCCGCCAGCGATGCGGTGGGCAACGTGAATGTGAAACAGTTTCAAAGCGTTCTGGATCTTGCACCGCCTGAAATTCTGGCAGTTGATTTCAACCGCCCACAGGGGGCGAAGGGTCCAATAGAACTGAAGGTTGCCGCCAAAGATGCCAGCGGCCTGCGCCAGGCTGCGCCTTTTGTTGTAGCTGTTGGCAGCAGCCAAATTGAGGGATTCATGCGCTGCGATTCCGCCAGCGGGCTTTGCCGCACGAGTTTGCCGCCGCAGGACGGAACCCTCAGGGTTATTGAACTGATCATCGAGGATTATGCCGGGAATACAGCGATCAAGTAATCAAGGAAGATATTGACCCCGGGCCAAAACCTATGCCGTGAAAGGACGACCGCTATGAGGATGATTTTTCGTTTGGCAGTGGTGACTGTACTGATGCTGGCCGGGATGCTTCCAAATGTTACCATTTCGCAGGCAACAGCGGCAAAGGAAGGCCTGCTGGTGGTCTATGGCGTTTTGGCGCCGACCCGTGAAGGGGATGTTGACCACCGGGAACAGATCTTTGTCAGCGTGCCTGCGGATCTGCGTGATCGCTTTTACCTGCGGATCTTTGACCCGGAAGTGTCTGGCTTTGGCGATTTTACCTATGGCGGCACAGGCAATGCGCTGACCACCTTTCGGATTTTTGGCGGTGCGGGGGCCTATAGCGCGGCTGATCGCCCTGCGCCGGAACCAGATGGCGCGCGTGTACCACAGCAAAGACGGGTTGAACCGATCACCGGCCCCGGAACCCTGCTGAAAGACGTCAGTTTTGGCAACGATAGCGCAACGGACAAAAGCTGGGTGAGCCTGTCAGCCTTGCAGGCGAAACAGGGGGAAGTGATCGGCCAGCGCGCTTACTTCCGTCTTGATATTCAGGGCAGCGGCGGCGATGACGGCAATGGGTTTTCGGTTGCTGTCAGCCTGGCGCGGGACCGCAACAAACCGGTGGAAGGGGCTGATATGTTTGCCTTTCGTCCCACCGTGCGCTGGTGGAAAGGGCAACCTGCAACCCAGATTTGGCTGCAGCCGGACAGCACAGGCCCCCACCGGATCCAGAGTTTTGATGCCGCCAGGGGCACCCTGGCGCTGACCACGGATTATGTTGATATTCCGGTACGGGTGTCTGGCCAGGATTTCTGGACCTCCGATCTGGTCCCGCTACAGGGCGACAATCTCGCGCTGAGCCTGGTGGGCGGCTTTGAAACGCCAAATGACGTGACGCTGGCGGTGTTTGACGCCGAGGGCAACCCCGTGCCGTTGCAAATGCCGCCGCAGCGGGCACCGACGCCGGCCCGTCCCAGTGCCATAGCAACGGGACGCCCGCTGGCGGATTGTCGTAGTGTTGCTTTTGACGGTGACCCGTCCGTCGGGCGCAGACCTTTGGCCTATAACTGGGATTTTGGTGACGGCACCAACAGCGACGCCGCCGTCATTGCCCATCGCTATGATCGCGTGGGGCATTATACCGCCCGACTGCGCGTGCTGGAACCGGGGGTGCGCCCTGGTCGCGGGGCCGAGGTAACAATCCCGGTGCACATCCGTAACGCCCCCATCGCAAAGGCTGGCGCAGAGGTTGTGGTCGCGCCGGGGCAGATGTTGGATTTTGACGGCTCTGGATCGCAGGCCTCGGATCTGCCGATTACCCGGTTCCACTGGACCTTTGGGGATGGCAGCCTGTCCACTGCGGCGCAAACGCAAAAATCCTACGCGGTGCCGGGCCAATACCGTGTGGTGCTGCGCGTGGAAGACGACAGCGCCCACCCCTGCAATTTCGGCCTGGCCACCAGGCTTGTCATCGTCAATGCCCGGCCCATCGCCGAAGCGGGCCGCGATCAATCGGCGATCGTTGGGCAATCGGTGCGTTTCAACGGCGGTGCTAGCTATGACATTGACGGCCGGATTTCGGCCTATCAGTGGGATATGGGCGATGGCATGCGGCTCAGCGGCGAAACGGTTGATCATGTATTTGAAAAGGCGGGTAAATATGATGTTGTCCTACGCGTGGTGGACGGCAGCGGTGTTGCCAATGACAGCAGGGTGGACCGGATGCAGGTGGTGGTGAATGCGCCGCCAGATCCGCAGTTTACCATCCCGGAGCGCCCCATTTCGGTGGCCGAGGTTGCAACACTGGATGCCGGTGCCTCCACCGACGATGACGGCGCTATCCTAAGCTATCAATGGGATTTTGGCGACGGCGTGGTCGCGGAAGGCCTTAAGGTGAACTACGCCTGGAGCCAGCCCGGTGTTTTCCCGGTGACGCTGACCGTGCTGGATGACAGTGGCACGGCCTCGGCACTGCAGCGACTGACGCGAAAGGTCACTGTGGATGCTGCGCCGGTGGCCGATGCCGGGCCAGACCAATATGTGACCGCCAGCGAGGTGCGCTTTGATGGTCGCGGCTCATGGGATGCCGAGGGGCAGATTACGTCATATGAATGGGATTTTGGCGACGGCAGCACGGGGCAGGGTGCAACTGTTGATCATGCCTATCTCCGTCCCGGTGTTTTTGAGGTCGCCTTGCTTGTACGGGATGACAGCGGCGCGCCACTGAACCGGCATCGCGACACCATGACCGTCACCATCAATGCCAGCCCGATTGCCGATGCCGGTCCGCCGCAGACGGTTGCACCGGGAGAGGAGTTCGTTCTCAGCGCCCGCGCCAGTGTGGATCCCGATGGCGATATTTCACAGTATATCTGGACTTTTCCAGATGGCAGCCAGGCCCGCGGCCTGCGGGTTGCGCAGAGCATGTCAAAGCCGGGACTGCATCGCATAGGGCTGACCGTTCATGACAATTTTCAGGGCGGTGCCGCCTCGGACGAAAGCGAAGTGTTGATCACCGTCAACAGTGCACCGGTTGCGGTTGCCGGCGCCGATATGCTGATCGCTCCGGAAGATACAGCCATATTTGATGCCTCGCAGTCCTTTGATGTGGATGGAGATATTCAAGGGTTTCGCTGGGAATTTGACGATCTTGGCGCCCCGCTGGAGGCCCCGGTGGTAGAGCGGGCCTATGTAAACCCAGGCGTCTGGTCGGCACAGCTCTTTGTGACCGACGACAGCGGGGTGGCAAATAGCACTGCAACCGACAGCCTTACCATTCGGGTCAACAGCCAACCAGTGGCCGAGGCCGGCCCCGCCATCGTCAGCGACGAGTTGCATGTCAGGCTAAGTGCTGTCGGCTCTGCCGATAGCGATGGCGACGCCCTGATTTATCGCTGGGATTTTGGCGATGGCTCGGCGCCTGCTGTTGGCCGTGAGGTCTTGCATGTGTTTCCCGGTGCTGGGGTCTACCCGGTCACCCTGCATGTTGACGATGGCACCGGCCTGTCAAACGCAGGGGCAATTGATGCAACCTCGGTGACAATCAACGCCAGACCTGTTGCCAATGCCGGTGGCAATCGTGATGTCTGCTCGGGCGAGCCAATCCTGTTTGATGCCTCTGACAGTCTGGATCCGGATGGCGGGTTGCTGCGGTATTCCTGGGATTTTGGCGATGGCTCCGGATCGGATCTGATCAACCCGACCAAGATCTACGAACAGCCCGGCGTCTATTCCGTTACGCTTCAGGTCGACAATGAAACGCGGAGTGATCGCGGCAGCAGCCTGGACCGGATCGCCGCAATTGTCCGCGAAGGCCCGATTGCGGATGCTGGGCCAGATAGGACCGTCTGCACCAACAATAAGGTCCGCTTTGATGGGGCGGGTTCTTCCGATGCGGATGGGGCGGTAAACGCCTATGCTTGGACATTTGGCGACGGCGGCTCCGCCAGCGGTGAATCGCCAGAGTATTTGTTCGACAATGCAGGGACTTATGTCGTGACCTTAACCATCACGGGCGAGGCCCTTGGCAGCTGCAGCCCGCTTGACACCGATACGGCTGCGGTCACCGTTGTCGAAGCGCCGGGCCTGCGGATTCTTGGCCCGGATCGGGTGGCCGCTGCGGTAGAGACAGGCTTTAGCGCCGGTCTTTCACGGCTTGGCCAGTCGGTGCCAGAGAGTTTTCAGTGGGATTTTGGCGATGGGAGCCAGGGGGCTGGCAAGGAGGTCACGCATAGCTATGCCAAGCCGGGGACCTATCTGGTGACCCTGTCGGCAGAGCTGAGCGGCGGCAGTGCCGAATGTGGCCGACTGCAGGCGCGCCGAAAAGTCACCGTCAATGCCGCGCCCCAACCGGTGATCACTGGCCCCCTTGTGGTGGCGGCAGGTCAGGCGGTGGTCTTTGAGGCCGACAAGAGCAGCGACAGCGACGGTGCGGTAACTGTCTTTGACTGGGATTTCGGCGATGGTCAGTCCGCAAGCGGGGTCTTGGCCACGCATCGCTTTGCCGAACCGGGGCGCTATACCGTGACGCTTGGCGCGACAGACGATGCTGCGGTGGCGAACAGTCGGGCGACCACGACCCAGGAGGTCATGGTCAACCCGCCGCCGCTGGCCGGATTGGCGCGGCGCGGCGTTGTTTGTCCCAAGGTTGATCTTGACTGGGCTGTTGCCGCAGATGCAGGCACGCAGGTTGCATGGGATATGGGCGATGGGACCAGCGCAAAGGGCAGCAGTCTTTCGCATCCCTTTGCACGGTCAGGCCTGTATCCGGTGGTCGTCACGCTGGATGATGGGCGCGGGCTGGCGAACAGTCGCAATAGTGAAGCAACCTATGTCCGGGTGAACGCCGCGCCAAGCGCCTTTGCCGGCCCTGACAGGCTGGTCTGTGCGCAAGACACCGTTGTGTTCGACGCCGGCGCATCCAGCGATCTGGACGGGCGCCTGACAAAATGGATTTGGGAATTTGCTGATGGCGTTACACTGGAAGGTGCACGGGTCGAGCGCAGTTTTCCCGCCGCGATGGACACCAGCGTTCGCCTGACCGTCACGGATGACAGCGGGGCGCCGGGCTGTACGACAGGGACGGACAGTGCCCGCATCCTGGTGAATGCGCCGCCGCAGGTGGACGCAGGCCCAGACAGACAGGTCATGGTCGGGGCCAGCCATGATGTGGTGCGCTTTGACGCCAGCGCAAGCACAGATCCCGATGGGCAAGGCGTTCATCTGAGCTGGATGTTTGGCGATGGCGGCGAAGCCTCGGGCGCAATTGTGCGTCACCGATATTCCGCCCCCGGTACCTACGAGGTGCAGGTGGTCGCACGTGATACCAGCGGTTTGATCTGTGGTACCGCAACAGATACGGCGACGATAATCGCAATCGCGCGCGAGTAGGGGAAGGTGATGAAGTTTCCACTACGCCTGAAATTTTTTGTTTTTGCCAGCCTTCTGGCTGTCGCGCCTTTGGTTTTGGTTGCGCAAAATCTAACACGTCTGACGCGGGATGAACTGAGAAGCGCCGCCAATGAAGAACTTACAACCGTTGCCACCCAACTGCGGACGGAATTTGACAGCACCTTTCGCGGACGATGGCTGACACCGCTCATGGTGATCCGCAATGCTATCGACAGTGACGCGCTTGGGGTGCCGCAAAAGATTTCGTTGCTGACGCTGGGGCTGGAAGAGCTGCCGCAGGTGGTAGCGCTGCAGCTCTCGGTGCAGGGGTCGGACCTGCCCATCCTCGTAACCAATGAGAGCTTTTCCAAAAGGTTGGTGCAAAATGGCCTGGATCCGATTGAGACACTGACCACATCGGATGATCTTATCAGCGCCATTGAGGGCACCGGTCAATTTGGCCGCCCACTGATTGCACAGATCAGCGAGACGGGCGATTGGCTGGCGACACTGGCGCTGCCGTTGACCAGCACAATTGCCGGGCGGCAGGTGACCATGGCCGCCAAAATCGATCTCTCGGTGCTGGGGCAACTGGTGAAACGCCACCCCTTTGCCCAGCGTGGAGAAATCACGGTGATTGATCATGCAGGGCGCCGGGTTTTGGGCGAGCAGGTTGAACTGCTGACCACGCGCAGCATCGTCAGCTCGGCCCTGCCTCTGATTGTTGCCGGGGCCAGGGCGGACGCGCTGGAACCCTACACCCGCCCGGATGGCAGCGCGATGCTGGGTGCCTACGCCTTTCCGGATTGGTTTCCATGGGCGGTAATCACCGAATTAAGCGAAGCCAGCGCCTATGCGGTGAGCAATGCCATCACGCGCCAGATCCTGGTGGTCGGCCTGGTTGGTTTTGCCATTGCCAGCCTGGGCGCGATGATCTTTGCCCGGCAATTGACGCAGCCGATCCTGTCGATTAGCCAAGTGGCTGAACGGGTGCGCCATGGGGATTTTACCGCGCGCGTCGAAAACATTCGAACTGGCGATGAAATCGCCGATTTGGCAAGACGTTTCAACCAGATGATTGCCCAACTGGGCCAGCGGCTGGAGCTGATGAAATTTGTGTCCGAGGGCACGATCTCAGCGATCCGCAAGGCCGATCAGGACGGCATATCGCGCGGTGGAGAACGCAGCAGTGTTTCGGTGATCTTTACCGATATTCGGGGTTATACAGAGTTTTCGGAACGTGTCGCGCCAGAGGTCGTGATCGAGGCGCTGAACTGCTATTTTGAGGTGCAGACAGGGATCGTGAACCGTCATCACGGCGACATTGACAAGTTTATTGGCGATGCCTTGGTGGCGGTCTTTGAAGGCCCGGATAAAGAACAGCGGGCTGTCACCTGCGGCGTCGAAATCACCGAGGCAATGACGAGCCTGCTGGAGGAATACCCTGAATACAACCTGCATGTGGGCATTGGTGTGGCCTCTGGAGAGGTCGTCAAGGGCGCGATTGGCGCGCGCAACCGGATGGATTTCACGGTCTTGGGATCAACGGTCAACCTTTCGGCACGGCTCTGCAGCAAAGCTGCACCAGAACAGGTTCTGGTTGATCAGGCAACGATGAAAGCCGGTCAGTCAAAGGCCGATCTTCAGTTCAACCAACTGGCCCCGATCATGCTAAAAGGCTATTCTGATCCGGTTCAGACCTACTCGGCCTTGCGGCATATACAGCCCTAGGACGGGCGTCTTTCCAGGGCCAAGTCGCTTGTCTTATTGTCCAGAAATTTTACTGGTGCCAATCGCTCTGATATATCTCAGGACGGGGAGATACCCGGCAATATCCGCCTGATGCAGGTGATTTTAGGCGTTGCGAGAACCTGGTGGAAATGGTGCCTAGCCTACGCGCCGAGTTGCACCGCATGGCCGAGGTCAATGCATATTGGGCGGCGCTTTCTACGCGCTGGGAAGAAATCCGGGGCAGCAGAAAGAGAACTGCGCTGATTCAGAAAATTGTTGAGCCGCCAAGAAAAGCTGATCCGGGTCAGGTTCCCTTTGGCGATGATGTTCATATCCACGTCGGCGCGAATACTTACCAAGGGAAAGATGGGGCACCAGCTGCAGCCCCGCTAAAATCCGAAGGAGAGGCGGCCACACGCCTCAGTTTCAGCCATGGCAACTGCATTGTTGAGCTGCCGTTCTGTTTTGCCCTGCGTAACAAGACCTATGCCGCAGATCATGCGTTGCGCCTGCGCGATGTTGTTGCCCCCACGGCAGAGATTGCCGAAGAGCTGGGCCTTGAGCAGTAAACCGTCCAGAACCTCTTGGTGCCTGCAGATTATTGGCACCCTCGGCTTGGTTGAGTGAGCGGATGATGTGGGATTCGCTGAACTCCAGATCAGGATCGCGATAGTGAACCGCTACACCGCTCTTGGCATACTCGTCACAGAGGCCGCAGGAAATGTTCGTCTGGGGAAAGGGGAAGAGCGCTCAAACCCCGATTGGTGCGACAAAGCCGCCCGGCGTCAGAACTCCCGCCGGGCGTTCTCTTGATCAACCGCCGGCAGCAGCTTTTGCTACTGTCGCTGCACCCGCAGCAACCGCACCAATGACTGCAACCTTGCTGGCGGTTTTGGCGGTGGTATTTGTGGTGTCAGCAACCTTGTCAGCGGTGCTGCAGGCAGAGATCAACGCAACAAGTGTCAATACGGAGACAATCTTCATAGTCTTTTATTCTCATAAAGTTAGTGTTTCTACATAAGCTCGAAAGCCTCAATCTCTATGCATCATTCTTAGGCACAAGCAAGGCTTTGTTGCACAAATAATGTGCTGGATTCCCTCTGTGAATTCAGCATGGTAGCTGGCCGGCATGAGCAGTTGGTCCCCTACGACGTACAAGGCCTGGAACTGGCCTTCGTACAACACGACGCTAGAGCAGCGCGGTTCGCTATTGATCTGGTTTGATCCTGAGATACGGTCGATGAGATCGTCTGGCGCCACTATGAAAACACCGTGACGGGTGCTCTCGAGCAAGTGCTCGAGGCAAACCGGGGGCTGGCAGATCTGGGGCCGGTCCTGCCGGTTGGCACTGTCGTTTTGCTGCCGGTGTTTGAGGAAACAAGAGAATCCGAGAGCGTGAGCCTATGGGACTAATCGATTTTTTGCCCATGTTCCGTGTCGAGGTGGATGGCAAGAACATCAGCAAGGCTCTGGCGCCGCGCATGTCGAGCCTGACAGTAACAGATGGGGCCGGGGTCCAATCCGATCAGGTGACAATGACCCTATTCCCGCGCCATTTCCGGTCCTATGTCGATGAGGCTTGGTTGATCACGCGGGCGGTTCACACGCTGGACAGCGGCGGCTACCGCACCAGTATTGCCGCTGAACCGGTGGCGGAAGACAGGTCGATTGCCTCAGTTCTGTCCTCTAGGTCGGCGTTGAAAGATGTAAGGTAAAAACCCACTCACACTTTCTCTGTTCGTTTCTGTTACGTGTAACAACAAACTACGAGAACTGGCATTTGCTAAGTCATTGGAAAAATGGCGCACCTGAGAGGATTCGAACCTCTGGCCTCTGCCTTCGGAGGGCAGCGCTCTATCCAGCTGAGCTACAGGTGCTTTTGGTAGGGCGGGTATAGCGGCCAGGCCAATGCACCGCAATGGGAAAAACTTCTTCCTTTTGGAAAAAACACCTAGGAAATCTGGCGGCCGGAGGCATGTCCTATGGACCTTGCTCTGGACTGTTACATCAGGAAGTTGGTGAAAGAAAAAGGCCCAATTGCATATGCAATGGGCCTTGCCTCATTTCGAACGGGCTGGGATGGCCTGTCACAGAAAGATATGTCTTGTGGGCCCGCAATGACACGAGCGCAAGTGCGGGATTAGCCGCTCCAGCTGCGCACAATGCCACAGTCCATGTGAACAAAGTTAGAGCCGCGGTACTTTCCAACGCCACCGGCGCGACAGGCCTTTGCGGCGTTTGCCATTTGCCCAACAGAGCGCGATGCGAGACGCAGATCGGCGGCCTGACCGCGCATATGCAGCGAATTCTTTGCAACGCCGCGGGACCGCCTGCGCAGCATCGCGTTGGTTTTGGGGCTGCGGTAGCCCGACAGCATCATGTAGGGTTCGTCTACATCCAACAGGTTGTGAGAGGCTGCCATGATATCAATGGTACGCAGATCGATGGATATGGTTTCATCGGTGCGCCAGTCACGCATGAAATGGTTAATCTCTTTCACGGCGTCCTTGATATAGTCGCCGTCGATCCAATAGACCATGTCGATGCGCTCGCCCGTTCGGCCAGAGAACATCCGGATGCGGCGAATATCGCCGCCGCCACGCAGGAAGCCTGCTGCTTTGGAAAAAGTAGGTGTTGCTGCAACTGCTGTTGCCGCAAACGCGCCCAACAGTGCCCGCCGGGTCATGCCCGTCTTGGTGATTTCTGCCATGTGTAACTACGCCATCCCGAACGAGTTTAGTCCTGCCTATGTCCGATGTTACGGACCTGCTAAGTTTTTCTGTGGGTTGTATGCCACAGGGCGGAAGATTTACCAAGTTCCGTTTTACGCCAAATATGATTGCTGCATTTTATCGGCAAAAATTTGCGCAAAGGGGGACGATTGGTTAATTTTTCCCCTAAGAGACAGGTCAATTACGCTGTTTATGCGACTGCATCGCACCAGTCTGAGATTGTCACATCATGGTTTCGCAAATGTGAATGGACTTTCCCCCCTGCCTTTCACCAAAATTTCATGTAGCTGCCCTGATAATTGTTGCGCATCGCTGTTGAGGACCAAATATTATGACCAAACCGCACACCCCGAGCCGTTCTGCCCGGTTGAAATACGGGCTTTTTGCTCTGGCCCTGAGCGGGATCGGCAGTCTTGGGGTTGGCTCATCGGTTGCCGCGCAGTCGACGGCCTTTCGTCAGGCCGTTGCCGAACAGGCCTCGGTTAACGATGCGGTTGCGCAATTCTATCGTGACACCACCTATGCACCGCTTTGGACGGGCTCGGATGAGGCGGCAGCCATGCGCCGCGCCGCGCTGTTGCGGGCGCTGGAAGATGCCACCAGCCATGGTTTGCCGGATCAGTCCGCTACAGTGGCAGATCTGGTAGGGCAGATGCGCGCCGCCCGTACCGCCCGTGACTTTGGCCAGGTCGAAGCGGCGCTGAGCACCGCCTTTGTTACCTATGCCGCGATGCTGCAGACCGGCATGTTAAAACCATCGTCGATTGATGATGGTATGGTCCGCACCCGGCCAAGCCATGACGGTGTCGCCGCGCTGAACGGTCTGCGCACAGCACAGCCCTTTGCCTATCTGCGCAATTTGGTGCCGACCTCATCGCAGTACCGCGCCCTGATGCGTGAAAAGCTGCGGCTGGAACAATTGATCGCAGCGGGCGGATGGGGCCCAACGGTACCTGGCAGCAAGCTGGAACCCGGCGATCGGGGGCAGCAGGTGATTGCCCTGCGTGATCGCCTTATTGCCCTGGGCTATATGGAGCGCAGCGCCACTGCCAGCTATGACAATGATATCGAGCGCGCTGTGCAGCAGTTCCAGTCGGATCACGGGCTGGAAGAGGATGGCGTCGCCGGTGCCGGCACCCTGAAAGAGATCAATCGCCCTGTACGGGATCGCCTGAAATCGGTCATCATCGCGATGGAGCGTGAGCGCTGGCTATCGCCGGATCGTGGCGCGCGCCATGTGCTGGTGAACCAGACCGATTTCACCGCCAAGATTGTCGATAATGGCGATGTGACCTTTGAAACCCGCTCCGTCATTGGCAGCACTCAGTCGGATCGCCGCTCGCCCGAGTTTTCGGATATGATGGAGCATATGGTGATCAATCCCAGCTGGTATGTGCCGCGCTCGATCATCACCAAGGAATACCTGCCCAAGCTGCGCAACAATCCCAATGCGGTGGGCCATATCGAGATCACCGATAATCGCGGTCGCGTGGTCAGTCGCGCCAATACCGATTTCTCGCAGTTTACCGCGCGCAACTTTCCCTATGCGATGCGCCAGCCGCCCAGCCGCAGCAATGCGCTTGGCCTCGTCAAGTTCATGTTTCCAAACAAATACAACATCTACCTGCACGATACGCCGCAAAAAAGCCTGTTCAAACGGGAAGTGCGCGCCTTTTCGCATGGCTGTATTCGCCTGGCCCAGCCCTTTGAATTTGCTTATGCGTTGCTGGCCCGACAGACCGAAGACCCATCTGCCTTTTTCAACCGGATCCTGAAATCCGGCAAGGAAACCAAGGTTGAGCTGGAGCAGAAGGTGCCTGTTCACATTATCTATCGAACCGCATATGTGTCCAACAAAGGCCGGGCCGAGTTCCGCCGGGATGTCTATGGGCGTGATGCCAAGGTTTGGGCCGCATTGGAGCGGGCCGGGGTGGCACTGCCAGACGTCCAGGGCTAAATTGGGGGCCGGTTTTACTGCGTGACGCCTGGAAAGGGCCCTCAATATGTATACAGTTCGCGAGATTGCTCGCTCTCTTGATCTGACCGCCGAAGGGGATCTGGATCTTGTGATCATTCGCGCGGCCGAGCCGCAGGATGCAGGTCCGCAGGATCTGGCGATGGCGACCTCTGCCAAATACAGTGAAAACCTGTCGCAGGGCAGCGCCCAGGTGGCGCTGCTGTGGCAGGGGGCCGATTGGCAGGCGATGGGGCTGAAGGCGGCAATCTTTGCGCCGCGTCCCCGCATGGCGCTTGGCGGGGTTTCAACCCTGCTGGACCGTGGACAGGGGTTCGAAACGGGCATTCACCCCACGGCTGTTGTACATGAAACTGCCGTGCTGGGGGGGGATGTATCGGTCGGACCGCTGAGCATCATTGCCGCAGGTGCCAAGATCGGTGCCGGATCGGTGATCGGACCGCATTGCTACATCGGGGCAGAGGTCGAGATCGGCGCGCAGGCGCAGCTGCGCGAGATGGTTTCCATTGGTGCCCGCGCCCGCATCGGTGATCGGTTTCGCGCCCAGCCCGGTGCCCGGATTGGCAGCGACGGTTTTTCCTATGTCACCCCCGAGGTTTCAGGCGTTGAAAATGTCCGCAAGACGGTCGGCGATCAGGGCGAAGCACAAGCCCAGAGCTGGATGCGCATTCATTCACTGGGAGCGGTCAGCATTGGCGATGACGTGGAGCTGGGCGCCAATTGCACCATCGACAATGGCACCATTCGCGACACGGAAATTGGCAGCGGCAGTAAATTGGACAATCAGGTGCATGTGGGTCACAACACCCGGATTGGGCGCGATTGCCTGCTCTGCGGTCAATGCGGGATTTCGGGGTCGGTAAACATAGGCAACAATGTTGTGCTGGGCGGCCAATGTGGCGCGGCCGACAATATCTTTATTGGCGACGGGGTGATTGCGGGGGGCGCGACCAAGATTATCTCTAACGTGCCTGCGGGCCGCGTGGTCATGGGCTATCCGGCGGTAAAGATGGAAACCCATACTGAAATCTACAAGGCACAGCGGCGCTTGCCACGTTTGATGCGCGATATCGAAAATCTGAAAAAGGCTGTTTTCAAATAGGGAATCAGCCGCTACATCTGCCAGGACATCACAGATCAGGGGGCCGAAATGAGCACTCGAGACAAGGTCATCGCAATTGTTGCGGAACAGGCGCTTTTGGCGCCATCGGATGTAACCCTTACCAGCACCTTGGACGATCTCGGGATCGACAGCATGGGCCTGGTAGAGTGCATTTTTGCCATCGAAGAAGAATTTGATATCTCTATCCCCTTTAATGCAAATACCCCGGATGAGAGCGATTTTGACATTACGAACGTTGCTGCAATCATCGCTGGGATTGACAAGCTGGTGTCACAGAAAACGTGATATAAGCGCCTGAACATTAAGGGACAGATCCATGAAGCGCGTTGTCATTACCGGGGCAGGGACGATCAATGCCCTGGGCCATTCGGTCGCTGCCACCTTTGCGGCAATGCGCGAAGGTCACTGTGGCATTGGCCCGCTGGAGTTTCGCGATGTTGAACGGCTTGCCATTCGAATCGGTGGCCAGGTGCACGGGTTCGAGGCCGAGGGCCGGTTCAATCGCCAACAGATGAGCCTCTATGACCGGTTTACCCAGTTCACCCTGATTGCTGCCAAAGAGGCGATTGCCCAATCGGGCCTGGAATTCCATGGCGAGCTTTCCGCCAAATCTGGTGTTGTGCTGGGCACTGCGGGTGGCGGCGTTTCGACCTGGGATGACAATTATCGTTCAGTCTATGAAGACGGTAAAAATCGGGTGCATCCCTTTGTGGTTCCCAAGCTGATGAACAATGCGGCCGCCAGCCATGTCTCGATGGAATTCAACCTCAAAGGCCCCAGTTTCACCGTTTCCACTGCCTGTGCGTCTTCGAACCACGCCATGGCGCAGGCCTTTCAGATGGTGCGCTCGGGCATGAGCCCGGCAATGGTGACGGGCGGATCGGAATCCATGCTGTGCTTTGGTGGCGTCAAGGCCTGGGAAGGGCTGCGGGTAATGTCAAAAGAGGCCTGCCGCCCCTTCAGTGCTAACCGAAATGGAATGGTACAGGGCGAAGGGGCCGGCATTTTTGTGTTTGAAGACTACGAACATGCCCGCGCGCGTGGCGCAGAGATCCTCTGCGAAGTGCTTGGCTTTGCAATGTCTTCAGATGCCTCTGACATTGTGATGCCCAGCAAGCAGGGCGCGGCGCGGGCGATTGCCGGCGCATTGAAAGATGGCGGCATCAACCCTGAACAGGTTGGTTACATCAATGCTCATGGCACCGGTACCGTCGCCAATGACAAAACCGAATGTGCCGCCGTCGCCGATGTCTTTGGTCCGCATGCGGATCGCTTGATGATCTCTTCGACTAAATCCATGCATGGCCATCTGATCGGCGGCACCGGCGCGGTCGAATTGCTGGCCTGTATCATGGCCCTGAAAGATGGGGTGATTGCCCCGACAATCAGCTATGAAGAGCCGGACCCGGAATGCGCGCTCGATGTGGTGCCCAATACCGCCCGCGATGCGCGGGTCGAGGTGGCCCTGTCTAATGCCTTTGCCTTTGGCGGGTTGAACGCGGTACTGGCCCTGGGGCGGGTTTGACGCAGACTGAAACATGTGCGCCAACCTGGGCCGCAGTATTGCGCCGCTGAAATATGTAAAACCAATAGGGAAAGCCCGCCGCGCGAGCGTAAATGAACGCGCTCCCCTCTCGTCTTGGTGCTACGCTGGAGTATACCATTCGGGGTGCTTGCCAGCTTGCCTTGCAAAATCAAAGCCACCAAAGGGGAAACCCGATGGTGGCTTGTTCTTTGCCCGGCAGCCCCAGATAGGCGGGCGCTGCCAAAGGTGGTTTTGTTTTAGATCAGGCGGTTACTGCGTGACCACGTCAACAACATCAAATCCGGCGGTAAAGCCCTTGAGCGACATCTTCATTTCAACCAGCTGATCGGGGGCTGGGGCAGGGCGCAGAGACAAAACTGCCTCGCTACCGCGTTTGAAAGTGTCGATATCTGCCTGTGTCAGACCGATCTGCGCCACGCAGCCCAGCGGATTACAGAACGAGTAGTTATAGCGCTTGCCAGGCGCGCCATCGACCGACAGGGTCAGGGCGGCGGGCAACAGGGTTTCCAGCGGCACGATGATGGTGGCCCCGGCAACGGCCTGGCCGCCTGGCTGGTCAATGCGGAACAGCGACACCTCGGCCATCGGGTTGCCGTTTGGATCGGTCAGGATCTGCAGCAAGGAACAGGGGTCTGTTTCTTCTTCGGTTTTGACGCAGGCCAGATCCCAATCACCATGGGTTTCCTTGGCGTAGCGATCACCAAGCTTGGGGGTACCATCATCAACAGGTTGGCCAAGGTCCAGGACCTGATCCGCCGACGATTCGGTGGCTGGGGCTTCAGGTGTTGTTTCACTGCTTTCCTGGGCGAAAACTGGGCTCGCCACCGCTATAAGTGCGGCCAGGGTCATCGGCGTAAGGGACTTGATCATGCATGCCTCATTTATCACAGGTCGTTTGCAATGGCTTTACCATGTTGCAGCAGGGGTGTCAGGCCACAATCCCCGCCCGTGCCCAGAATAAGCGGGGAATTACCTGCAAGTTTAGTAACAAGTGAAGCGCTTGAACAAACAGCAAAAAAGGAAGCTCTCCGGCTTCCTTTTTTGGTCTTACTCCCCGTCGGACTGGCCGACTTAGTTATTGGATAGGACGTTACGAAAGGCCTGTGTCTGGGTCAACATGCAATACGGAAAAAATCTGCCGTCCGGCCGCTTTAGTTGGATTTGAGCGTTTTACGCGCGTATTTCGCGATCGTCAGACTGGCACTGCCCGATAAAGAGGCAGGGTTGGGGCGAAAAAAAGGGCCGTGCCCATGGCACGGCCAGTCTGACAGGGAGGAAATGCCCAGCTATCTCGAAAGACAGGGTGGGCAAGACATATATCGCATGTAAAAGTTAATAATCGATGTTCAAGGGGTTACCTGGGACACAGGCCTGTTTTACGCCGGAAACCAACAGATTCCGCAAATGAGGTTAAAGCCCAGTCAAGGCAGCTAAAGGATGAATATGACGGACAAACTTTTTATCGGCGGTGGCGGTGAAGACTATGGCGTGCCCCAGGAGATGCATTTTAAATACGCCAACCGGCATGGGCTGATTGCCGGGGCCACCGGTACTGGGAAAACCGTCACCCTGCAGATCCTTGCAGAGAGCTTTTCCAATGCGGGGGTGCCAGTCATCCTGGCGGATGTCAAAGGGGACCTTTCTGGCCTGGCCAAGCCCGGCACGCCCGGCCACAAATTGCACGATGCCTTTATGGGGCGGGCCCAAACCATTGGCTTGCACCCCTATCACTATCACAGCTGCCCGGTTACCTTTTGGGATCTTTTTGGCGAGCAGGGCCATCCGGTGCGCACCACCCTAGCAGATATGGGGCCGCTCCTGTTGGCGCAGTTGCTGGAGCTGAGCGAGGCACAGGAAGGCATTTTGAACATTGCCTTCCGGCTGGCTGATGAACAGGCCTTGCCACTGCTGGATCTGAAGGATCTGCAGGCGCTCTTGGTCTGGGTCGGAGAGCACCGGGCGGAGCTGTCGCTGCGCTATGGCAATGTCTCGCCTGCCTCGATCGGGGCGATCCAACGCCGCTTGCTGGTGCTGGAAAACCAGGGAGGCGCCGATCTGTTTGGCGAACCTGCCCTAGCGCTGAGCGACCTGATGCGACAGGACGGCAGCGGGCGCGGGATGGTCAATATTCTGGCCGCCGATAAATTGATGGCTTCGCCGAAGCTTTATGCGACCTTTCTGCTCTGGCTGTTGAGCGAGCTGTTCGAGGAATTGCCAGAGGTGGGGGATCCGGAAAAGCCGCGCCTGGTGTTCTTTTTTGACGAGGCGCATCTGCTGTTTGATGATGCGCCAAAGGCGCTGGTGGACAAGGTCGAGCAGGTCGCCAGGCTGATCCGTTCCAAGGGGGTTGGGATCTATTTCATCACCCAGAACCCTTCCGATGTGCCCGAGGACATTCTTGGCCAGCTGGGCAATCGCATTCAGCACGCGCTGCGCGCCTTTACCGCGCGCGACCGCAAGAACCTGAAACTGGCAGCGGAGACCTACCGCGAAAACCCGCGATTTTCCACGATGGAGGCCATTCGCGAGGTTGGCGTCGGCGAGGCCGTGACATCAATGCTGCAAAAGAAGGGCGTGCCCGGGGTCGTTGAACGCACCCTTATTCGCCCGCCCAGCAGCCAGCTGGGGCCGATCAGCCCAGCAGAACGCGCCGCTTTTTTGCAGGGATCTGACATGGCGGGGAAATACGACAAGTCGCTTGATCGGCATTCTGCCTATGAAATCCTGATGCAGCGCAGTGCCAAGGCGGCGGAACAGGCGGCAGTTGCAGAGCAGGCGGCAGAAGAGTCACCAGAACCGATGGCGCGCGAATTCAGCGCCGCCCGGCGCTATTCCGGCAGCCGTATCCCGCGTTCCAGCGCCCGGAACTATCGGCCCAAGGACAGCTTTGCCTCTGCCATGTCAGAAGCGGTGATCAAAGAGCTGAAAGGCACAACAGGGCGGCGTCTGGTGCGTGGTATTCTGGGGGGGCTGTTCAAGGGCCGCTAGCGTTTGATTTCGTATGCTCAAGTTGTGCGAAATCAGCCCGCAGTTTTGCCCGACATGCCTTAGAAGGAAATAGAGGCCTGGCGTTGCCAGGCCTCTATCGGGTCCGCCTTCGGCGGGGATATTTTTGGCCAAATGAAATCTGGACCAGTACAAGGGCCGCCATGGGTGCAGCGGCCCTGGTTTGTCATTTTTCCGGTATCAATCCACGCGGGCTGAACCGTAGGACCAAGAGCAGGATCAACCCCATGGTGAACAGCCGCATATGGGCTGCGTTTTCCATCAGATGGGCGCGCAGGCCACTGTCTTCGCCCAGGCCCGAGGTCAACAGGGTGATCAGTTCCAGGCTCATCGGTTCGACCTTGATCCACAGGAACCAGATCAAGAAGCCGCCCAGGACTGCGCCAAAGTTGTTGCCGGAGCCGCCAACAATCACCATCACCCAGATCAGGAAGGTAAAGCGCAGGGGATTATAGGTTCCTGGCGTCAGCTGCCCGTCCAGAGTGGTCATCATCGCGCCAGCAATGCCACAGATGGCAGAGCCGAGCACAAAGATCTGCAAATGCCGTTTGGTGACATTCTTGCCCATGGCGCGGGCGGCGACCTCGTTGTCGCGGATGGCGCGCATCATCCTGCCCCAAGGACTTTTGAGGGCCATCTGCGCCATCCACAGCAGTATCAGAAGCACGAGAGTGAAGAGGAACGCGTAGCCCAGCTTGACATAGAGCGTCGAGCCAAGCACGGGATCAAGGCCAAAACCCGCGAACCATTCGACATAGGCCGGGTCATTTTGCAGATCGACCTCAAACGGAACCGGACGCGGCAGGCCCACGACGTTTTTCACTCCGCGCGACAGCCAGTCCTCGTTCTTGAGGACGGCAATGACGATCTCGGCAATGCCAAGGGTAGCGATTGCCAGATAGTCAGAGCGCAGGCCCAGCGCGGTTTTGCCAATGAGCCAGGCCGCCCCGGCAGCCAGCAAGCCGCCCACGGGCCAGGACAGGATCACCGGCCAGCCGAGCCCACCAATATTGCCTTCCAAGGCTGGGTTAATGGCCTCGATCGCTTCGACCGAGGGGTCAAACAGCGCGCGGTAAATGACAAAGCCAACAGCCAGGATCAAAAGGGTCAGCAGTGCACGCAGCCCCCCGCGGGGCAGGAAACGGGTGACGGTAACCGCTGCGACCACGGTCAGCGCGCCCATGACCATGGCCATGACGATACCTGGACCGCCCGCGCTCCAGGCGCCCGGGGTTGGTGGGGTTGCGGTCAGCACCACCGCCAGACCGCCCAGCGCGGTAAAGCCCATGACGCCGACGTTGAACAATCCGGCAAAGCCCCACTGCAGGTTTACCCCCAGCGCCATGATGGCCGAAATCAGCCCCATGTTGAGGATCACCAAGGATGAGTTCCAGGATCCTGAGAAGAAGCTCCAATCGGTGAGGCCTTCAAGCAGGATCAAAAGCGCGACAGCGGCAAACATCAGGCTGTGTTTTATGGTATCAGTCATACCGATTTCCCCTTGAAGAGCCCTGTTGGCTTGAACAGAAGAACGATGATCAGTATCGCAAAAGAGACGGCAAATTTGTAATCTGTGCTCAGCAGTTGCACCAAGCCATCTGGCCCCATGTTTTCAGGCATCAAGTAGCCGAGCACCTTTTTCCAAGCATAGGTGATCGTCACCTCGGAAAAGGCGATGATGAAGCCGCCTGCAATGGCCCCCTGAGGGCTGCCCAGTCCGCCAACAATCGCCGCGGCAAAGATCGGCAGCAACAGCTGGAAATAGGTGAAGGGCTTAAAGCTTTTGTCCAACCCGTAAAGCACCCCGGCGATGGTCGCCAATGTGGCCACGATCAACCAAGTGTACATCACGACGCGTTCAGGGTTGATCCCCGATAGCAGCGCCAGATCTTCGTTGTCCGAATAGGCGCGCATTGATTTTCCGGTGCGGGTCTTATTGAGGAACCAGAACAGCAGCGCCACAACCACAATAGCAGTCACCACGGTGATGCCCTGGGTGGTCTTGATCGCCAGCCCTTCGCTCAGGCCGGTCATTTCCTTGAAAGCGCGCGCCTTGATGATGAAACGCTCACCATCGGTGAAGCGCTGGTCTCCGGGCCCAATGATAAAACGCACAAGCCCGTTCATCATGAACATCACGCCAAGCGAGACCATAACAAAAACAACCGGTTTCGCCTTTTGCGCGCGGTAGAACCGATAAACCGTGCGATCCGTCACCAGCATCAGTGCCATCGTCGCCACGATCCCAAAAGGCAGGGCCAGCAGGGCGGTGGGAAGCGGACCAAAACCAATGCCCCAGGACTGGAACGCCCAGGTCACCAAAATGGTTATCATGGTGCCAAAGGCCATGGTGTCGCCATGAGCAAAGTTGGAAAACCGCAGGATGCTGTAGATCAGCGTCACACCCAGCGCACCCAGCGCCAGCTGAGAGCCATAGGCCACGGCGGGGATCATCACAAAATTGGTAAGTGCCACAATGGCATTGAGAAAATCCATGGCTCAGCCCCCCAAAAACGATTTGCGGACTTCGGGATCAGCCAAAAGCTCCTGCCCGGTGCCGGAATAGGCATTGCGGCCCTGGACCAGAACATAGCCTTTATCTGCGATCTCAAGTGCTTGCTTGGCGTTCTGTTCCACCATCAGGATCGGCAGACCAGTGCGGGCCACCTCGATAATGCGGTCAAACAGCTCATCCATCACGATGGGCGATACGCCTGCCGTGGGTTCATCCAGCATCAGAACTTTGGGCTTGGTCATCAGCGCCCGCCCTACGGCGACCTGCTGCCGCTGGCCACCTGATAGCTCTCCAGCGGGCTGGCTGCGCTTGTCGCGCAGGATCGGGAACAGCTCGTAAACCTGCTCCATCGTCTCGGTGATATCATCGGTGCGGATAAAGGCCCCCATCTCCAGGTTCTCTTCTACCGTCATCGAGGTGAAGATATTGCTGGTCTGCGGCACAAACCCCATGCCCTTCACAACCCGGTCTTGCGGGCTCAGGCGGGTGATATCCTCACCGTCCAGACGCACGGCCCCGGCGTTGAGGGACAGCATACCAAAAACCGCCTTCATTGCGGTGGATTTGCCAGCTCCATTCGGGCCAACAATCACCGCGATCTCGCCAGGGTTCACAGCAATGGTGCAGTCATGCAGAATATCCGGCCCCTTGCCGTATCCGCCTGTCATGCCATCACCAATCAAAAAGGGTTCAGACATGTGCGCCTCCCACCTTCATCTTACCAAAAATACCTCGGGGGGGCCGCACAGCGGCGGGGGCAGCGCCCCCACTGGTGCGCCGCCGCCCCAGGTCCAGCGTCTCGCCCATCAGGTCTTCTCCAGTTTGTCTTTGTTTTTCAGGCCTGTGCCCAGATAGGCCTCGATGACCTGCTCATTTGCCTTGATCTCGGCCAGCGACCCTTCGGCCAGCTTGCGCCCCTCGGCCATGCAGATCACCGGATCACAAAGCCGGTCAATGAACTCCATGTCATGCTCGATCACCACAAAGGTATAGCCGCGCTCTTCATTGAGCCGCTTGATGGCATCGGCAATGGTATAGAGCAGCGTTCGGTTCACCCCGGCGCCGACCTCGTCCAGAAACACGATCTTGGCGTCCACCATCATGGTGCGGCCCAGTTCCAGCAGCTTCTTCTGACCGCCAGAAACCTCACCGGCCCGCAGGTCGGCGATATGGCTGATGGTCAGAAACTCGAGCACCTCATCCGCCTTGGCGCGAAGGGCGCGTTCCTCCTCGGCGATGCGTTTGCGGCCAAACCAGGTGTTCCAGAGGCTTTCACCGGATTGTGCGCCGGGTACCATCATCAGGTTTTCGCGGCAGGTCATAGAGGAAAACTCATGCGCGATCTGAAAGGTACGCAGCAGCCCCTTGTGAAACAGATCATGCGGCGGCAGGCCGGTGATATCCTCACCATCCATGGTGACGCGGCCGGAGGTGGGTTCAAGAACCCCAGCGATTACATTGAAAAGAGTGGTCTTTCCGGCGCCGTTTGGCCCGATTAAACCGGTGATGGAGCCCTTGGCGATTTCGAGCGAAGCGCCGTCAACCGCATGGAACCCGCCGAAGTGCTTGTGCAAATCCTCGACGACGATCATATCATTTATCCCCTGCCGCAGTTTGTTTGCGGGTACTGAATTTGGAACAGCCCGGGCGAAACCCGGGCTGTTCTTTGCGTGTTGATCTGCCGACTAAGCTTAGCGGAACTTCACAGTAGTGTTCTCGCCGTCCTTGACCAGGATCTCGCGGTAGGAACCTGCGCTCTCACCGGGGCCGATCAGCTCAACACCGGTGGCACCCTGGAAATTAACGTCTTTGCCAGCGGCAATCAGTTCCAGTGCCTTGCCCAGATCACCTGGGTTGATCTCTTCGCCCGGTGCATTGGCAACATCCATGATCTTGGCGCCATATACGGCTGGATCGGTGGAGTTTGCCGCCTGCATCGCCAGCAGGATCAGCGCCGCCGCATCATAGGATTCTGATGCATAGGCAGATGTGCCGTCAAAGCCAGCTGCCTTGGACATCTCGGCAAAGATGCCGGCACCTTCACTGTCAGATCCAGCAATCTGGCCAAAAGAGCCATCCAGATCGGGGCCGACGTTCTTGGGCAGGCTGTCCCCGATCATGCCGCCGGGCAGGCCGAAGGTGTCAAAGGCACCGGAATCCAGCGAGGACTGGATGATGCCAAGCCCCCCCTGGTCCAGATATCCAGCGACAACCAGAATATCGCCACCAGCCGAAGCCAGCGAAGCAACTTCGGCAGAGTAGTCGCCTTTGCCGTCTTCATGCGCTGCCACGATGGTCACTTCGCCACCGATTTCTTCAAAGGAGGTCTGGATAGCATCTGCCAGGCCCTTACCAAAGTCGTTGTTGGTATAGGTCAGAGCGATGGACTTCACGCCGCGCTCTTGCAAGATGTCAGCCATGATCTGGCCTTCGCGGGCATCAGACGGAGACGTGCGGAAGAACAGGCCATTGTCTTCCATACCGGACAGGCCGGGCGAGGTCGCAGAGGGCGAGACCATGACCATGCCGTTGGGAATGGCTACGTTCTGCAGGATCGCGCCGGTCACCCCAGAACAGTCACCGCCAACAATACCCATGACGCCTTCGGCGATCAGCTTTTCGCCGTTTGCCACGGCCAGGCCGTTATCAATGCAGCCGGTGTCGGCACGTACGGAGGTAACGGTGGCACTGTCCAACAGCTTGCCGGATTTGGTCACTTCCTCCATCGCCAGCTCAGCGCCCGCGGCCATGGCAGGGGACAGCGATTCAATGGGGCCGGTAAAACCAAGCAATACGCCAAGTTTGACTTCCTTGGCTTGGCCTTCGGCGAAGGCCGTGCCAGCGGTCAGCGCCAGGGCCGTTGTAGCCATCAATATTTTTTTCATCTGAGATCTCCCGTTTATTGGAACACACGTGTTCATACCGAACCCTAGGCAAGGCGATTTGAAAAGAAAAGTCCCCTTAGCTAGGGTGCCCCTCCCCAGGGCCACCTGTGCGTCTTCTTTGGCCAGCCATGATGGCAGGCCTGATGCGGCGGATGCTTTACAGGCTTCATGCCAAGAGGGAAAGAACTCAATCGCGCATCGGCCCTTGGCGTCGCGGCACCCAAGGGGCATCCGGGGGTGCAGCCTGTGAAACGCGGTGAACATTGGCGGCGCAGTTTGTGCGCCATGTGATCAGATCAACTGCTTGAAGCTTAAAGCATTTTTTTGGGCCAGGCGACGTGACAGCGGCAAATTTCTACGCAGGCTTGGCCAGATCGGCCCGATTCAGCGCCCAATGATGTGGTGGAAAAAAAATGGGAAAAAAGTTGGGCCTGCTGATGCCGCGGCCCAAATTCACACCAATATCACGCATCATCTGACGGCAGTTGCGCCCTGTCAGGGCCATCGGCCAACACTAGAATCAAGGCTTGCCTGATTTGCTGCCACGTTCGCGGTAGGGGGTGGTTTCGTAATGTGCACGGTAACATTTGGAGAAATGCGAGGGCGAAGCAAAGCCGCAGGCCAGCGCCACATTGATCACACTCATATCCGTTTGCATTAGAAGATTGCGCGCCTTCTGCAGCCGCAGCTCCATGTAGTAGCGTTTCGGGCTGCGGTTCAGGTAGCGGCGAAACAGACGTTCAAGTTGCCGTGTCGACATGCCCACGTCCTGTGCCAGGACTGAAGGGCTGATGGGGTCTTCAATATTGGCTTCCATCTTCTGGATCACCAGCGAGAGTTTCGGATGACGCACCCCGATACGCGTTGGGATCGACAGACGCTGGGTATCCTGATCGGTGCGGATCGAGGAATAGATCAGCTGATCCGCCACAGCATTGGCCAGTTCTTCGCTTAGGTCATTGGCAAGAATCTTCAGCATCAAATCAATGGAGGATGTGCCGCCGGCAGTAGACATCCTGTTGTTATCAATGACAAAAACAGATTTCGTCAGGGTGACTTCGTCAAACTCTTCTGCAAAACTATCGATGTTTTCCCAGTGGATCGTCGCCCGCTTGCCATCCAACAGACCTGCCTTTGCCAGCACATAGGACGCGGTGCACAACCCGCCCACCCTGACCCCTTTGCGGGCCTCGCGGCGCAGCCAAGCCAGCAGCCTTTTGGAGGTTGCAGTCTGAACATTCACGCCGCCACAGACCATAATTGTATCGTCGCGCTGCAACTCGGCCAAGTCGCCATCTGACGTGAAGGTCGTTCCGGCAGAGCAGGTCACGTTTCCGCCACCTTCGCTCAGCAGGGTCCAGCTATAGGCGTCATAGCCGACCATACGGTTGGCAATGCGTAGACATTCCAATGCCGATGCAAAAGAGAGCATCGAAAATCTATCAAGTAAAACAAACACGTAGTGACGTTTTGGGGCGATAGCCTTGGGGATCTCTGGCTTTTTCTTATTGGTTTGCATTGGGCACATCCTTGGCAAAAAGTGAATGCACCGGGAGAGACTAAAGAAAGTCAGCCCCGCGTGAGACCGGAAAACCGTGCTCACAGCTTTGCGTCGGGGTCAAGAGGCGCAAATCTAAACTGGTCAGAGTGGGATGGTTTTTGTATAGGTGGCTTCCGTCCTATCAATATGACCTCTTATGCGGAGAAAAGCTATGAGTGAGTGGCAAAAAGCGGCCTGGCGCAACAAAGCACGCGTGCAGATGCCCGACTATACCGATGCCGCGGCCCTCGGGGCCGTAGAGGCGCAGCTTTCCAACTATCCGCCCTTGGTCTTTGCCGGTGAAGCGCGCCGTTTGAAACAGCATTTGGCGGCTGCCGGGCGCGGCGAGGCATTTTTGTTGCAGGGCGGCGATTGCGCCGAAAGCTTTGAACAGTTCAGCGCCGATGCAATCCGCGACACCTTTAAGGTGATGCTGCAGATGGCCATGGTTCTGACCTATGGTGCCAAGGTGCCAGTGGTGAAAGTGGGCCGTATGGCGGGGCAATTTGCCAAGCCACGCAGCGCACCAACTGAAACAGTGGATGGGGTTGAACTGCCCAGCTACCGCGGTGACATAATCAACGATCTTGGCTTTACTGAAGGATCGCGTATTCCAGACCCCAAGCGGATGCTGCAGGCCTATACCCAGGCCGCGGCAACCCTGAACCTGCTGCGCGCCTTTTCCACTGGTGGCTATGCGGATGTGAATCAGGTGCATGCCTGGACCCTTGGCTTTACCGAGGGTGAGAAAGCGCAAAGCTATCGTGAAATGGCCAACCGGATCACTGATACGCTTGATTTCATGCGCGCCGCCGGGGTCAACAACGATGCCTCGCACGCGTTACATTCGGTTGAATTCTACACCAGCCACGAAGGCCTGCTGCTGGAATACGAAGAGGCGCTGACGCGGCTTGATTCAACCTCTGGCAAATGGCTTGCCGGGTCCGGCCACATGCTGTGGATCGGAGATCGCACCCGTCAACCTGACGGCGCGCATGTGGAATTCTGTCGTGGCGTGTTGAATCCCATTGGCCTGAAATGTGGCCCGACCACCACGGCCGAGGATCTCAAGGTGTTGATGGCCAAGCTGAACCCGGACAATGAGGAAGGTCGCCTGACGCTGATCGCCCGCTTTGGGGCCGGCAAGGTGGCAGAGCACCTGCCGCGCCTGGTCAAAGCGGTGCAGGAAGAAGGGGCCAATGTAACCTGGGTCTGTGATCCGATGCATGGCAATACCGTCAAGTCCTCTACCGGGTATAAAACCCGGCCCTTTGAAAGCGTCCTGCGCGAAGTCCAGGATTTCTTTGCGGTCCATAGCTCCGAAGGCACCATTCCCGGCGGCGTGCACTTTGAAATGACCGGGCAGGATGTCACGGAATGCACCGGCGGCGTGCGGGCTGTGACCGACGAGAACCTGAGCGATCGCTATCATACCGCCTGCGATCCCCGCCTGAACGCCAGCCAATCGCTGGAACTGGCCTTTCTGGTCGCGAAAGAGCTGTCAGAGCTGCGCAGCCAGCAGAACCGGAAAGCCGAAGCCGGCTAGGCCCGGCCGCAAGCGTGTATCGCTGTGGCGATGAGATGAAAACAGGCCCGTCCCGATTGGGGCGGGCCTGTTTGTGACGGGCAGCGGCAAAGGATCGGTCCCCGGAAAATGGGAAACGCCCCGGGAATTCTTCCGCGGGGCGTTGGTAACTAGACTACGACCAAATAGACTAGAAATAGACTAAAATTTTACTAAAGGGCTGTTTCACTTCGGCTGGAAACCAGGCGTAGATGCGGCGCTTTGGATTTGCTTTTTGCATCTGCACGGGCAGTGTCGCGCACCGGCTTCAGGGTTTTGCGGTCGGCCAGATCACGGGCTTCCTGCAAGATAGAGGTCTCTGGCTGCATTCGCGATTGCAGCTCTGCAAAATCGGGGTTGGCGCTGTTTGCATCTGCGGTATCGCGGGGTTTGGATTTGAACTCAGCATCCCCTGACTTTTTGGCGACGGCGCGCATTTCAATTGATGAGATGCTGAAGCGCTGCGAAGTCTTGGAGGGGTTGCCGTCGGAAACAAACACCCCTAGCGCGCGACTGACATCGCCCAGATCACTGCGCAGCGGCAGTAGCAACATGCGGGCTTCGCGGCGGCCGCGCAGGCGGGACCCTTCGGTTTGCATGTCGAATTCGACAATCGCAGGGGCTTCGAACATATGCTCCAGTGCGGCGCTCATCTGTTTGCGGGCATCCGGGGTGAAAAAGGCGGTGATGGGCATGCCACGCACCTCCATGCCGGCCATTTCGTTGACCTTTTGGCCAGCCAGACGAAAACGGGCAACGCCCGGTGCAACGCGTTCCAGAATAAATGTCTGCGACAGAATGTTTTCCAGCCCGCGCGGATCAATCTGCGACCGGTTTGGAATGTCATCGCCACGCTGCAGCGCTGTCCAGTAGGCCTCTGCCTGCCGCATCGGAGAGATCGAAACGCTATTACGGAAATTTTTCATAGGAACCACCTTGTCGTGCCCCTTATCCTGCTCTGAATTTTTGCTACCGCCAAAAAACATGTGCTTTCCTTACGTTGTTCGGTCCATCCGCCATCAAACACGCTGCACGAGCCTCTCGACTGCCTTATTTGTAGCGTCAGGATGGTTACCTTGCAGTTAACATGCCACAATATTATTCAAATTTGGACTAAAATTTAAAGCAATGGTTAACGCCTTCCGATGACAGGCCTATCCTTATGCGTCAAACGCTACCCCAGACGCACTGTTGGAATTGATGCTTTTGCCAGAAAACACGCCAGAAAGGGCCATATAGATGACTATTCGCAGCATGACGGGGTTTGCCTCGGGGCAGGGCGGGCTTGACACCCATAATTGGAGTTGGGAAATCCGTTCGGTCAACGCGAAAGGCCTGGATCTGCGTTTGCGGGTACCTGACTGGCTGATCGGGCTGGAGGCGCATCTGCGCAAGCGCTGTAGCGCTGAACTGGCGCGGGGCAACGTGACGCTGGGTCTGCGGATCACCCGTTCAGAGGCAGGCGCCACCAGCCTGGTGCTGAACAAGCCGCTGTTGCAATCCGTCCTTGCCGCCCTGGCCGAAGCCGAGGCCACCGCTCAGGCTGCGGGGGTGGATCTGTCGGTGACCTCCGGCGCGGATCTACTGTCTATTCGCGGCGTGCTGGAAACCAACCTGCGCGAAGATGACCCCGCACCGCTGGTCGCCGCGATGGGTCATGAATTCGAAAGCATTTTGGCGCAATTCGTTCAAATGCGTGAAGCCGAGGGGGCAGCCCTGGCGCAGGTATTGCAGGATCAGCTGGCAGAGCTGCGCCGCCTGACGGATCTGGCCGCCGAGCTGGCAGCGGCGCGCAAGCCGCTGGTGGCCCAAAACCTCAAGGTCAATCTGGCCAAGGTGCTGGAGAATGCCGAAGGCGTTGATGCCAATCGGGTGGCGCTGGAACTGGCGATGCTTGCGGTGAAATCCGATGTCACCGAAGAAATCGACCGGCTTGGCGCGCATATTCTGGCCGCCGAGACCCTGTTGACGACAGGCGGTGCGGTGGGGCGCAAGCTTGATTTCTTGATGCAGGAATTCAATCGTGAGGCCAATACCCTGTGCTCAAAAGCGCTGAACAGTGACTTGACCTCGGTCGGTCTAGAGTTGAAAGCAGTGATCGACCAGATGCGCGAGCAGGTGCAAAATATTGAATAACTCCGAAGGAACAGACGAGATGGCAAACCGCCGTGGCCTATTGATCATCCTGTCCTCGCCATCCGGCGCGGGTAAATCCACCCTGGCAAAGCGGCTACGCAGCTGGGATGACAGCATCCGCTTTTCCGTCTCGGCCACCACTCGCAACCCGCGCGACGGGGAAGTGGACGGACAGGACTATCACTTCGTTTCGGTGGATGATTTCAAATCCGCCGTCACCGAGGGCGAAATGCTGGAGCATGCGCATGTCTTTGGCAATTTCTACGGCTCGCCCAAGGGGCCGGTGCGCGCCGCGATCGACAAGGGCCAGGATGTTCTGTTCGATATCGACTGGCAGGGGGCGCAGCAGATCCGCAATTCTGAACTTGGCCAGCATACGCTGTCGATCTTTCTGCTGCCGCCTTCGATCACCGAATTGCGCCGCCGGTTGGAAAGCCGCGGGCAGGATGATCAGGACACCATCAAACGCCGGATGGAAAAAAGCTGGGACGAGATCAGCCATTGGGGCAGCTATGACCACGTGTTGGTCAATGATGACCTGGATGCCACAGAAGAGGCGCTGAAGACCATCATTTCAGCCACCCGGCTGCGTCGCATTCAACAGCCACAGCTGGTGGATCACGTGCGGGCGCTGCAATCAGAATTTGAGGAGATGTCATGACACTTTATGCTTTGGGTGTGCAAAGGCCGCAGCTGCATGCAGATACCTGGGTGGCACCGGATGCCAATCTGATCGGCCAGGTGGTGTTGGAAGCCGCGGCTTCGGTCTGGTTTGGCTCGACCATTCGCGCTGACCACGAAGAAATTCGCATCTGCGAAGGGGCGAATGTGCAGGAAAACGTGGTTATGCATGTTGATGCCGGCTTTCCACTGACTGTAGGTAAGAACTGCACCATTGGTCACAAGGTCATGCTGCATGGCTGTAGCATCGGTGAAAACAGCCTGATCGGCATGGGCGCCACCGTTCTGAATGGGGCCAAGATTGGCAAAAACTGCCTGATTGGGGCCGGGGCCTTGATCACCGAAAACAAGGTTATTCCTGACAATTCCCTGGTGATGGGCGCGCCAGGCAAGGTGGTGCGTGAGGTGTCGGAAGCGCAGGCCCAGACGTTGACGCAGAGCGCGCTGCACTATCAGGACAACATGCGCCGGTTTCGCGACGAGCTGCGCGCGGTTTAAGCCCAGATCGCGAGCTTGGGCAGGCTGCAGGGCAGGGTGGCTTCAGCGGATGTTGCGTCTTGTCTTTCACAGGGCGGCTGGGCCGCAACCTCTTCGTTACATTTGCCTGATACCCCGTGCCAACCCAATTGGAGAGCGCAATGAAACAAGAGGTGATCGCAGATTTTCTGGATGCATTCCCGCTGCCTTCGGTGTTGGTGGATCAGACTGAGCGTTTTATCGCAGCCAACCAGTCTGCCCAGGATTTGCTGGGGCAACAGATCTTGGGGCGTCATTTTGCCACCATCCTGCGCCAGCCCAGCGTTACCGGGGCCATCGAAAAATGCCTGGAGGATCGCGGCAGCCGCTGCGCCAAGCATTTGTCAAACGACGGCGCGCAGGACACCAGTTTTGATGTGACGCTGCGCTATGTCGGTGGCATCGGCGCGGTTGAGGGCGGCGCTGTGTTGATCACCTTTACCGATGTGAGCGAACGCGAGCAGGCCGGCCAGATGCGGCGCGACTTTGTCGCCAATGTCAGCCATGAACTGCGCACGCCGCTGACCGCGCTGATGGGCTTTATCGAAACGCTGCGCGGCGCCGCCCGCGACGATCCCGCCGCTCGCGATCGGTTTCTGACGATCATGGAAGGAGAGGCCAGCCGGATGAACCGGTTGGTGGGGGATCTGTTGTCGTTGAATCGGGTCGAAAGCAAAGAGCGCATTCGCCCCAGGGAACAGCTGGATCTTGTCGGGCATCTGACATCAACCCTGAGGACGGTGCAGCCTCTGGCTGATGCCGGCGAGACCCGATTGATCTTTACGCCGCCCGATGACCCGGTGATGATCACAGGGGATGCGGACCAGTTGTTGCAGGTCTTCATAAACCTGATTGAGAATGCCATCAAATACGGCGGTGATCGGGTCGAGGTTACTCTGGAACTGCTGGAACGCGATCCCTCGCTGCGCTGTGCCGCGGTGCGGGTCCGGGTGATGGACAATGGCGCCGGGATCGACCCCATTCACCTGCCGCGCCTGACCGAACGGTTTTACAGGGCTGACAATCACCGCTCGCGCGAACTGGGCGGAACGGGCCTTGGCCTTGCCATTGTCAAACATATCGTCAATCGCCACCGGGGACGGCTGCGGGTGGAAAGCGAGCCGGGAACTGGCAGCTGTTTTTCCGTGATCTTGCCACTGACATAATGACCTCTGTCATAATATGGCGACCCATTCGGGTGTGCGACGCCCCTGGGCGGCGGGCAAATCGCGGTCATCTGCTGGCGAAGGCGATAAAAGATTAACGTGAGGGCGGCTTTTGTGACAATTTCCGGCGAATTTCCGATCTTGTCACACGCCTGTTACATAAGCGTCACAAAAGCCACATGCCAGCCTTTTAGGAGGGGCGCATGATCATCACGAAGATGGTCACACAACTTTCTCTCTCTCATGGAGATACGCATGTCCTTTGTGAAACTGACCGCTTCCGCCCTGACCATCGCTGCCGCTACGGCCACTGCTGCCACTGCGCGTGACCAGGTCCAGGTTGCCGGCTCTTCGACCGTTCTGCCTTATGCTTCCATCGTTGCCGAAGCCTTTGGCGAAAACTTTGACTTCCCGACACCAGTTGTGGAATCCGGTGGCTCTTCCGCAGGGCTCAAACGGTTCTGCGAAGGTGTTGGCGAAAACACCATCGACATTGCCAACGCATCGCGCCGCATCAAGGAAAAAGAGATTAAGGCCTGCGCCGAAGCTGGTGTCACTGACATCATCGAAGTGCGTATCGGCTATGACGGCATCGTTTTTGCCAGCGACATCAACGGCAACGCCTTTGAATTCACCCCAACCGATTGGTTCCTGGCCCTGTCCGACGAAATCATGGTTGATGGCAAGATGGTTGCCAACCCAAACAAGACATGGGCCGATGTGAACCCCGCTTTCCCGGCGCAACCGATCCAGGCCTTCATCCCCGGCACCAAGCACGGCACTCGTGAAGTGTTTGAAGACAAAGTGATCCTGGCCGGCTGTGAAGCCACCGGCGCCTTTGAACACATCCTGGCCGGTGCAACAGGTGACAGCGCCAAGGCCCAGAAAAAGGCCGCTGAAAAGGCCTGTATCTCACTGCGCACCGATGGCGTGTCTGTTGACATCGACGGCGACTACACTGAAACCCTGGCCCGCATCGGTAGCAACGCCGACGGCATTGGTGTCTTTGGTCTGGCTTTCTATGAAAACAACACGGACAAGCTGCAGGTTGCCACCATGTCCGGCATCGTGCCCTCGACCGAAAGCATCGCAACCGGCGAGTACCCCGTCTCGCGCCCCTTGTTCTTCTATGTGAAGCAAGCCCACATCGGCGTGATCCCGGGCCTGAAGGAATTTGCTGAATTCTTCGTCGCAGACGAGGTTGCCGGCCCCGATGGTCCGCTGTCCGAATATGGCCTGGTTGCCGACCCAGAGCTGAGCCAGACCCAGGATGCGGTTGCTGACGAAGCCACCATGGGCGACAATTCCTGATCGCTGTACATCTTGTAAAACTCTGGGGCGGCTCCTTCCGCCCCAGAGCCAATTTGAACCAGACCAACCGCCAAAACCTGCTGCTGTCATCCCGGAGTTTTTGATGCCAATATTCTGGCTTATCGTTATTCTGCTTGCGCTTACCGCCTGCGGCTATTGGGTTGGGCGCAGTCGCGCCCTGGCCTCTGCCAATGGTAACCCGCGCGAATTGCACTCATTGCCCGTCTACTATGGCGCCAATGTCGCCATGAGCATTGCCATTCCGGCCCTCATGACCCTTGCGATCTGGCTGCTGGTCCAGCCCATGGTGATTGAGAGCCGCGTTTCCGCCAGCCTGCCGTCTGAGGTGATCCCTGAAAATACCAGCATCGGCCTTATTATGGGGGATGTGCGCCGCCTTTCTGATGGCCTGGATGAGGTCGTGGCGCAGGGATTTCTTGATGCAAAACAGGCCCTTGACCTGAATTCCGAAACTACTGATATTCGTGCAACCCTAGGCGAGGTTGGTGTTGCGCTTGGCTCGGATGTGCGCCCCGAAGTGCTGGCTGCTGCGCAGCAGTACCGTCAGTTGTCCGCAACCGGCGGGCGCGCCATGACGCTGGTATGCCTGTTTCTGGCACTTGGCGGACTGGTCCTGTCGCTTCGCAATACCAACAAGACGTTTCGCGCGCGAAACGTGGTTGAACGCGGTATTCTGGCCCTGCTGGTACTGGCAGCCTCTCTTGCGATCCTGACAACGGTGGGCATCGTCTTTTCGATGCTATTTGAAACCATCAATTTCTTTGGCCTGCACGCCTGGCGCGACTTTTTCTTTGGCACGACCTGGGCACCGAATTTTCGCGGTGACAGCGAATTGTCGATGCTGCCATTGCTTTGGGGAACGCTGTATATCTCGGCGATTGCACTGTTGGTGGCGGTGCCTGTTGGGTTGTTCGCGGCGATCTACCTGTCGGAATATGCCGGGTCTACGGTGCGTTCCTTTGCCAAGCCTCTGTTGGAAATTCTCGCAGGGATCCCGACCATTGTATATGGCCTGTTTGCCCTGCTGACGGTTGGGCCCCTTCTGCTTAAACTCTTTGGTCAGGGCGAAGAGGGCCTGTTGGGGCTTACCTGGATGAGCGGCGCCACCTCGGTGCTGACCGCTGGTGTCGTGATGGGCATCATGTTGATCCCATTTGTCTCTTCGCTGTCGGACGATATCATCAACGCGGTGCCGCAAGCGCTGCGCGATGGGTCCTTGGGGCTGGGGGCAACCAAATCGGAAACCATACGCCAGGTGGTTCTGCCGGCTGCCCTGCCGGGCATTGTGGGCGCCATCCTGCTGGCGGCGTCGCGCGCCATCGGCGAAACGATGATCGTGGTAATGGGGGCCGGTGCGATTGCCAAGTTTTCGGCCAATCCATTTGAATCCATGACGACAATCACCACCCGCGTGGTCAGCCAGTTGACTGGCGATACCGATTTCGCCAGCCCGGAAACACTGGTGGCCTTTGCCCTCGGGCTTTCTCTCTTTGTCCTTACCCTGGGCCTCAATGTCCTGGCGCTCTATATTGTGCGCAAATATCGGGAGCAGTATGACTAATGACCGATTTCAGCCCCTCTTCAACACCGCCAACCTCGGTTCAAACATCGCTGCTAACCCTATCGGACCGCACCAAAAAGCGAAACGCGAACGAGCGGCGCTTTAAGGCCTACGGTATTGCCGCAATCGCGGTGGGACTGCTGATGCTCCTGGTTCTGGTGGTCACAATCTTCGGCCGCGGCACCGGCGCCTTTCAACAGACCTTTGTGACCCTGGATGTCGAACTGCTGGAAAGCAAGCTGGACAAGACCGGCGAGCGCAATATCGAAGATATCGAGCGGATCAGCACCTTTGGCTATGCGCCATTGGTGAATGGCGCGATGAGCGCGGCCATCGAACAACACGGTGTTGACACCTCGCTCAAATCTAAACAGCTGGCCGGTCTCTTGTCGAAAGGCGCGGTGGCGCAGCTACGTGCCTATGTGCTGGCCAACCCGCAACAGATTGGCGAAACAGTGGAATTCCGCTTTCTGGCGCAAAGCCGGGTTGATGGCTACCTGAAGGGGCGTGTCAGCCGCGACAGCATTGAAAACGATAAGAATATTTCAGCAGCGCAGCTTGATGTAGTGGATGCGCTGGTGGCGGCCGGAGTGATTGAAAAATCCTTCAATCTGGACTTCATTCTCGGTTCCGATGCCTCTGACCAACGCCCCGAAGCTGCTGGTATGGGGGTCTCCATGCTGGGATCGTTCTTTATGATGCTGGTGGTACTGGCCCTGGCGCTGCCCATCGGCGTCGCCGCCTCGATCTATCTTGAAGAGTTTGCGCCAAAGAACTGGATTACCGACATTATTGAGGTCAATATCGCCAATCTCGCGGCGGTGCCCTCGATCGTCTACGGGATCCTTGGTCTGGCCGTCTTTATCAACTACATGCACCTGCCGATGTCGGCGCCGCTGGTGGGGGGGCTGGTGCTGACGCTGATGACGCTGCCAACCATCATCATTTCGACCCGCGCGGCCCTGAAGGCGGTGCCCCCGTCGATCCGCGATGCCGCGCTGGGGGTTGGTGCATCAAAAATGCAGTCAGTGTTTCACCATGTGTTGCCCCTGGCGGCACCGGGCATCCTTACTGGCACCATCATTGGCCTGGCCCAGGCGCTTGGGGAAACCGCACCGCTGCTGCTGATCGGCATGGTTGGCTTTATCGCCTCCAACGCGCCGGAAACCCTGGGTGAAGGGCTGCTATCGCCAAATTCCGCCATGCCGGCCCAGATCTATGAATGGGCTAAACGGGCGGACCCCGCCTTTTATGAACGCGCCTGGGGTGGCATCATCATCCTATTGCTCTTTCTTGTAACCATGAACACGGTGGCCGTTGTGTTGCGTCGCCGCTTTGAACGCCGCTGGTAACCGGAGGTGAGGCTATGAACACCATGAATATGTTGGATAAATCCTTGGACACAAAGACCACCAAGATCACCGCGCGGGACGTCAATGTCTATTATGGCGACAGCCATGCGATCAAAGATGTGAATGTCGAAATCGACGCCAATACCGTCACAGCCTTTATCGGGCCGTCGGGCTGCGGCAAGTCGACTTTCCTGCGCTGTATCAATCGGATGAACGATACGATTGATGTTTGCCGCGTGCGTGGCGACATTCTGCTGGATGGCGAAGACATCTATGACAAACGTGTCGATCCGGTGCAGCTGCGCGCCAAAGTCGGGATGGTGTTTCAAAAACCCAATCCTTTCCCGAAATCCATCTATGACAATGTCTCTTATGGGCCGCGGATCCATGGGCTGTCGCGAAACAAGGCCGAAATGGATGATATCGTTGAAAAATCTCTACGCCGTGCCGCCATCTGGGAAGAGGTGAAAGACCGGCTGGATGCCCCCGGTACCGGGCTTTCTGGTGGCCAGCAACAGCGGCTGTGCATCGCTCGTGCCATCGCCACAGAACCCGAAGTGCTGCTGATGGATGAGCCTTGTTCTGCCCTCGACCCCATTGCGACGGCTCAGGTAGAAGAGCTGATCGATGAGCTGCGTACCAATTACTCTGTTGTTATCGTAACCC
Source organism: Pseudophaeobacter sp. (assembly GCF_048267565.1). NCBI lineage: Bacteria > Pseudomonadati > Pseudomonadota > Alphaproteobacteria > Rhodobacterales > Roseobacteraceae > Pseudophaeobacter > Pseudophaeobacter sp. The sequence continues at coordinate 442,559 of NZ_JBLWXG010000001.1, forward strand.
ATTCGATGCAGCAGGCCGCACGGGTCAGCCAGAAGACCGCGTTTTTCCATCTCGGGAACCTGGTAGAATTTGGCCCCACTGGCCAGATCTTTACCAACCCGGAAGATCCGCGTACCGAAAGCTATATCACTGGCCGTATCGGCTAGCGCCCACAAAGGAAATTATCATGGTAGAACAACATATTGCCTCCGCCTTTGATCGGGATCTCGAAGCCATTCAGGCCCAGATCATGAAGATGGGCGGCCTTGTTGAGGTCGCGATCGTGGACTGCGCCCGCGCACTGGAAACCCGCGACGAGGAGTTGGCGCAGCAGGTACGCAACAGCGACAAGGCGATTGATGGGCTGGAAGAGCTGATCAATGAAAATGCCGCCCGTTTGATTGCCATCCGCGCCCCGGCGGCAGTGGATCTGCGGGTGGTTCTGTCGGTGATGAAAATCGCTGGCAACCTGGAACGTATTGGCGATTATGCAAAAAACATCTCCAAACGAACCGGCGTTTTGATCCAAGGGCAAGATATTTCGGACAATGCCGCAGCGCTGCGTCGCATGGCGCGCGAGGTAGAGCTGATGCTGAAAGACGCGCTTGATGCCTATATCCAGCGCGATATCGAGCTGGCGGCTGACGTGATCACCCGTGACCGCGAGGTCGACCAGATGTATAATGCGCTATTCCGGGAATTCCTGACCCATATGATGGAAGATCCGCGCAATATCACCTCTTGTATGCACCTGCATTTCATTGCCAAAAATATCGAACGCATGGGTGATCATGTAACTTCTATCGCGGAAGAGCTGATCTATCTGGTGACTGGCCACCGCCCCGAGGAAGACCGGCCCAAGGCGGATACCACCTCTACCGCGCCGCAGGAGATTTAAGAAATGACTGCCGATCAGCCTACTGTTCTGATCATCGAAGATGAACTGGCACAGCGCGAGGTGCTTGCCTACAATCTGGAGGCCGATGGCTTCCGCGTGAGCCGCGCTGAAAACGGGGAAGAAGGACTGCTGCTTGTCGAAGAAGACATGCCCGACATCATCGTGCTGGATTGGATGATGCCAAATCTCAGCGGGATCGAGGTCTGCAGGCGGCTGAAAACCCGCCCCGAGACCCGCAACATTCCAATCATCATGCTGTCGGCCCGATCAGAAGAGGTCGACAAGGTGCGCGGGTTGGAGACTGGCGCCGATGATTATGTGGTAAAACCCTATTCTGTCATCGAGTTGATGGCGCGAGTGCGTACACAGCTGCGCCGGGTCCGCCCATCAACCGTCGGTATGCGCCTGGAATTCGACGACATCGTGCTGGATGCCGAAACGCACAAGGTCAGCCGGTCTGAAAACGCGCTAAAGCTGGGGCCAACCGAGTTTCGCCTGCTTTCTACCTTTATGGAAAAGCCTGGCCGGGTTTGGAGCCGCGAACAGCTGCTGGATCGTGTCTGGGGCCGCGATATCTACGTGGATACCCGTACGGTGGACGTACATATCGGCCGCCTGCGCAAGGCGCTGACCCAGCATGGCGGCAGTGATCCGGTGCGCACGGTACGCGGTGCCGGCTATGCTCTGGGCTAGGTCGCGGGGCATAACCCAGCGGTAGGCATATGGAACGGGCTCTTTCTAAGGGCCCGTTTTTGTTAGTTTTAACTATCGGGGCAGGGGGTCTTCGGGCTGGGCCTGCCCCTCTAGCCAGGTGCGAAAGCTCTGCAAGGCGGGGTCGCGCGACTTGCTTTGTGGCCAAACCAGGTAATAGGCACCATTTGCCTCGCTTGGCTGCGGCTGTAGCGCAGTCAAACGCCCGGTCGCGATTTCCTGTTCGACCAGGTAATCGGGCATCAGGGCCACGCCAAGCCCATGCAGCGCCGCCTGAGTGATCGTTGAGAATTGATCATAGATCGTCCCGCCCAGATCTTCTGGCAGGGTCGATACTCCCTGCATTTCGCACCAATCGCGCCAGGCATTGGGCCGGGTCTGAATATGCAGCAGCGGCATTTCGATGATCTGTTTCGCCGGAAGGTACCGGCCTATCTCGACCAGTTCGGGGCTGCAGACCGGGATCAGATGTTCATGCTTTAGCAGCAGAGAACCCGTCCCGGGCCATTTCGCATCTCCAAAATGTATGGCTGCATCAAATGGTTCGGTAGTAAAGCTAAAGCTCTCTAGCCGGGTGGTCATATTGATGGTGACATCGGGATGTCGACGGGCAAATTCTGGCAGGCGTGGCATCAACCACCGCATACCGAAGGCCGGCAAAATCGCCAGGTTCAAGCTGCCGGCCATCGGTGCCATCTGCACCCGCAGGGTTGATTGAGTGATCTGATGCAGCGCTTGACGCACCTCTTGAGCATAGGTTGCCGCCTCGGCGGTCAACTGCAGCTTCTTGCGATCCCGCTGCACCAAAGTGACACCCAACTGGGTTTCAAGTGATTGTAATTGCCGACTTACTGCCCCTTGAGTCAGGCAGAGTTCTTCAGCGACAGCCGAGGCGCTGCCAAGCCGGTCTAGGGCTTCCAGTGCCCGCAGGGCGGCGATAGAGGGCAGGAATCGTCTGGGCAATTGCATGTATGCGCTTTTGTCATGTTTGGTTGCCAAAGTCTCGCTGTTTTTCAGAGCTGCTGCCTGTTAATGTTTGCGCAATACTCACAGATTTTACAAAGGGCCACGTCATGACCGATAAACCACAGCTGCGCGCCAAGGATGCCCCCGATCTGGGGCGTTTCACCTGGGAAGATCCGCTGCGGATGGATGATCAGCTGAGCGAAGATGAGCGCATGATCATGGCCTCTGCGCGGGCCTATGCACAGGAAAAGCTGCAGCCACGCGTGACCGCTGCCTATGAAAACGAAGAGACCGATCCGGCAATCTTTCGTGAAATGGGTGACATGGGCCTGCTTGGCACTACCATCCCCGAAGAATACGGCGGCTTGGGCGGCGGCTATGTGTCCTATGGGTTGGTCGCACGCGAGGTAGAGCGGGTAGACAGCGGATATCGTTCAATGATGTCCGTCCAAAGTTCGCTTGTTATGTACCCGATCTATGCCTACGGCAGCGAAGAGCAGCGGCAGAAATACCTGCCAAAGCTGGCCTCGGGCGAATGGATTGGCTGTTTTGGTCTGACAGAACCTGATGCCGGCTCTGATCCGGCCGGCATGAAAACGCGGGCCGAAAAAACCGCGACCGGCTATAAGCTGACCGGCTCCAAGATGTGGATCTCCAACGCGCCGATCGCGGATGTGTTTGTTGTCTGGGCCAAATCCGAAGAACATGGCGGCAAGATCCGTGGCTTTGTGCTGGAAAAAGGCATGAAGGGTCTTTCGGCTCCAAAAATTCAGAACAAGGCCAGCCTGCGCGCCTCGATCACCGGTGAAATCGTCATGGATGGCGTTGAAGTCGGCGATGAGGCCCTGCTGCCATATGTGCAGGGGTTGAAGGGGCCGTTTGGCTGTTTGAACCGGGCCCGTTATGGTATCAGCTGGGGCGCCATGGGCGCAGCCGAGGCCTGCTGGCACGCGGCACGGCAATATGGTCTGGATCGAAAGCAGTTTGACCGCCCGCTGGCCAACACGCAGCTTTTCCAGCTGAAACTTGCCAATATGCAGACGGAAATCACCCTTGGGTTGCAGGCCTCCTTGCGGGTTGGTCGCCTGATGGATGAGGCAAACGCAGCCCCAGAGATGATTTCAATCGTCAAGCGCAACAACTGCGGCAAGGCGCTGGAGATTGCCCGCAATGCCCGTGATATGCATGGCGGCAACGGTATCAGCCTGGAATTCAACGTCATTCGCCACATGGTGAACCTTGAAACCGTTAACACCTATGAGGGCACCCACGACGTGCATGCCTTGATCCTGGGGCGGGCACAGACCGGTCTGCAGGCATTTTTCTAGGCAATATTGGCCTGCGACGGACTTCGCGGGCCTATCGAGTATAAGATCTTGGCGAGGGAGCAGAGGCTTTTCCTCGCCATTTTTACATTGAGGCGTGCGTTTTTGCAGTTCCGTTTTGCGAAATTGCAATCTGGTGATTGTTCGCGCTGATACCTGTAGCCTTACAAAGCAAAGCAGGCTGCTGATGAGGCACTCCCACCGAGGATTGGATCCAAAACCATGAACGTCGCGAAGTGAAGGCTGCGCCAAGGCTGTCGCGTTTTGCCATGAATACAAGGGCCCGCAGCACCTGTCCTTGCCGAGGCCCGCGTGGCAAAGGTTAACCGGCAGAGGCGGTCCATTGCAGTGCGACCCGCGCGGATCGGGTTTTTCGGCTGTCGCTGTGAGAATACGCAAGGGACAATTTTTCACCACGCAACGTGGCTCATCTTGCACCATTGCAATGGTGGCAAGATCGATCCGAGCCCCCATGACAGCGGGCTGCATTTTTGCACGGATGATATTGCGAAAATGCGCGCGAAATTTCGCAAAGGTAGCGGCCTTATATGGGCGTGACCCCAAGCATTTTCGCTTATTTACAATATCTTAACCCGGCCAAAGCCGAAAGAAAAGCCCTATTTTTCACAAGGTGTAAGCAAGGGGTTTACAGCAGGAATAATACATATAGATAAGTGAATGTGTAAACGCGGAAGCGCTACCAAGATCTGTTTCACGGAAACCAAGAGAGATCGCGACAATGAAAACCCAACCGCCAAAACTCCTGATGGAAAAGATCTTTCCGGTGCTGAGCTGGGGGCGGACCTACAGTCGACAGGACCTTGGCGGCGATCTGACTGCGGCGGTGATCGTGACCATCATGCTGATCCCGCAATCGCTGGCCTATGCGTTGCTTGCAGGGCTGCCCGCCCAGGTTGGGTTATATGCTTCGATATTGCCGCTGGTGGCCTATGCGCTCTGGGGCACATCGCGGGTGCTGGCGGTGGGGCCGGTTGCGGTGGTGTCCCTGATGTCGGCCTCGGCGCTGGCACCGCTTGGTCTGACTCAGGTGGCGGACTATGTGGCGGCCTCGGCGGTGCTGGCCTTGATGTCGGGCGCATTGCTATTGCTGATGGGCGGGCTGAAGCTTGGCTTTATCGCCAACCTGCTGTCGCATCCGGTGATCGCAGGCTTTATCAGCGCCTCTGGTATTCTGATTGCGATCAGTCAGGCAAAGCATATTCTTGGTATCACGGCCAGCGGTCACAACCTGCCGGAAATCCTGCTGTCATTGGGGCAGGGGATTGGGCAGATCAATCCGGTTACCGCCGTGTTGGGATTGGCGGTATTAGGGTTTTTGTTCTGGTTGCGGCGCGGTGTTCCGGCGCTCCTGCAGAACCGGCTTGGCCTGTCGCAGCAGCTTTCGGGCACCATCGTTCGTATTGGGCCGGTCTTTGCTGTGGTGGGCACGATCTTGCTGTCCTGGGGGCTTGGCCTTGCGGATCAGGGCGTTGCAGTTGTCGGTAAGGTACCAACCGGCTTGCCGCCCATCGGCGTGCCAGCTATGGACGCCGAACTGGTTAAGGCGCTGATTACTCCCGCTATTTTGATCACCATTATTGGCTACGTCGAAAGCGTGTCGGTGGCGCAGACCCTGGCGGCCAAGCGTCGACAGCGGATCGACCCCAATCAGGAACTCAACGCGCTGGGGGCTGCGAATATTGCCTCGGGCCTGTCGGGGGGCTACGCGGTGACCGGAGGATTTGCCCGCTCGGTGGTGAACTTTGATGCCGGGGCGCGCACTCCGGCGGCGGGTGCCTTGACAGCAATTGGATTGACTTTTGCCGCTATCTACTTGACACCATTTATGTATTTTCTGCCCAAGGCAACGCTTTCCGCAACAATTATCGTGGCCGTGTTGTCGCTGGTGGATCTGTCGATCCTGAAGACCGCCTGGCGCTATTCGCGTGCTGATTTCGCAGCTGTCTTTGCCACCATCTTGCTGACGCTCCTGGCTGGGGTGGAAATCGGCGTCGGCGCTGGAGTTATCACGTCGATTTGCCTGTTTTTGTGGAAAACATCCCGACCACATGTGGCCGAGGTCGGTCAGGTGCCGGGCAGTGAACATTTCCGCAATATTGAGCGCCACAGCGTTTTCACGGATCCTAAAATCGTCACGCTCCGGATTGATGAAAGCCTGTACTTTGCCAATGCGCGGCGGATGGAAGACCTGATCCTGGATCGGGTTCATCGCGGTGGTGGCGCGGTCAAACATCTGGTCCTGATGTGTTCAGCGGTGAATGAAATCGATCTCAGCGCGCTGGAGTCGCTGGAGGCGATCAACCATCAGCTAGCGGATATGGGGGTGAGCTTGCACCTGTCAGAGGTCAAGGGGCCGGTGATGGATCGGTTGCAGCGCAGTCACTTTTTGCAGGACCTGACCGGAGAGGTGTTCTTGTCACAAAACTGCGCGTATCAGAAACTGCGCGAGATGCTGTAAGACTGGGGATTTCTATGCAGGTGGTCGCTGCAGGGGTTCGGTATTTGTGCTAATTAAATTCTCATAATCAGTATTATGGTAAATAAAGATGTTCCGTTCCGTCACACAGGATTGGCAGCATGTGTTTTGCGCGATAGCCTTTCTTGAATAAAACCAGGGACAAGGCGATTGAAATGGATATCAAGGGCAGTTGTATTGTAGTGACCGGTGCCGCTCAGGGCATTGGCAAGGCGCTGGCGCAGAGGTTTGCCGTGCTTGGCGCTGCGCATGTCATCTGCGCTGATATTGACCGCGACGGTGCCCAGGATGTAGCCGCACAGATCGGAGGCACCGCCTTTGTGGTGGATGTGAGAGATGAATCCAGCATCAAGGACCTGATCGAAACCGTAGAAGACACCATTGCGCCGATTGATCTATTCTGTTCCAACGCGGGCATCCTGACCATGGGTGGTTTTGAAGTCGCCAATGAGGAATGGCAAAAGATATGGGATATCAATGTGATGTCTCATGTCTGGGCCGCACGTCATCTGGTGCCCCGGATGATCAAACGCGGTGGTGGCCATATGTTGAACACTGCCTCGGCGGCGGGTTTGCTAAACCAGATTGGCGCTGCACCTTACGGCGTGACAAAACACGCTGCGGTTGGCTTTGCGGAATGGCTGGCCATCACCTATGGCGACCAGGGCTTGGGTGTTTCGGTTCTGTGCCCGCAGGCGGTGCGCTCGCAGATGACCAAGGGATTTGAAGAAAGCGTTGCCAGTGTCGATGGGATGCTCGAACCTGAAACCGTTGCGGATTTTTGTGTGGACGCGATTGAAAACAACGAGTTCCTGGTGCTTCCGCATCCACAGGTCAAAGACTACATGCAGGCAAAAACGGCGAATTATGGCCGCTGGATCACCGGCATGCAGAAGCTGCGCGACCGATTTTCCGGCCGATAAGGCGTCAGCTGGTGATGGGCCGCATCAGGCCTTCCTGGGCAACGCTGGCCACCAATTTGCCATCCCGAGTGTAGATAGAGCCGCGGTTAAAGCCGCGGCCGCCACCGGCAAAGGGCGAATCCATGGTGTAAAGATGCCATTCATCAAACTGCACCGGCGCGTGAAACCACATGGCATGATCCAGACTGGCCGTCATGGCTTCGGGTTTATGCCAGGTCAGCCCATGCGGCCGCAGCGCCGATCCCAGCAAGCCAAAATCTGACGCATAGGCCATCAGCACATGTTGCAACTGCGGCCCTGCCCCTTTGGCGGCCTCCATTCTGATCCACATATGGTTGATATCACTGGTAATACCAGGATCAAGCGGATCCCGGGGTTCGATGTCACGAATTTCGAACGGCCGCTGGCGGATAAAGTCGGCGCGGTTTTCTTCGTCTATGCGATGGGCATGCTGCTGGTGCAATTCATCCCGCGACAACAGCCCCTCTGGTGGCGGGATATCGGGCATTTCATGCTGATGTGCCCAGCCTTCTTCGACGCAATGAAAAGAGGCCGCGAGGTTCAGGATCTGACGACCATTCTGAATAGCCGTCACGCGACGCGTGGTGAAGCTGCCGCCATCCCTGGAGGGATCCACCTCATAGATCACCGGCTTGCTTGGATCGCCCGGACGGATGAAATAGCCGTGCAGTGAATGGCACAGCCGTTCTGGAACGCTGGCATAGGCCGCTGCCAGGGCCTGGGCAATGACCTGTCCGCCATAGATCCGCATTGGCGTTTCACCGCCAGACCCAATGCCGCGATAGAGATTTGTATCCAGCTCTTCCAGATCAAGCAGGTTGAGCAGAACAGTCCCGGCATCAGTCATTTGGCGTCTCTTTCTAAAGCGGATATTGGCGTTACTGCCACAGGTTAAGCGGTCAGTGCGCCGTGAACCAGTGCTTTCAGTTCTGCCCGCGCCGGATAAGAGCTGGAGGGCGCAAGCTGGGTAAAGAAAACAACTGACAGATCCTGCGCGGGATCGACCCAAAAGAAGGTCGAGGCCATGCCGCCCCAGCTGAAATCCCCAACAGATCCGGGACAGCGCGCCCGCGCTGGATCAAGCACCACAGCCCCACCCAGACCAAAGCCCATGCCGTCCATCGGCTGCTCCGCAAAGCTTTGCGGTCCCATCGAGGCAATATCACCCGGAAGGTGGTTTTTCATCATGAATTCAATGGTTTTAGGCGACAGGATAAAGCCGTCCCTCGCCCGTCCCTTTTGGCGTAGCATCTCGGTAAAGCGCATATAATCGTCAATTGTGCCAACCAAACCGCCGCCGCCGGACATCATGTCTGCGGTTTCAAACGGAGAGCCCCCGTGCAGATCGGTGAGCCGTAGCCGCTCGACGCTGGGCTCAGCAGCATTCAGCGCCATGGCATCGCCAGACAGCGGCGTATAGAGAGAGGCAAACCGGTTGCCCGCCGTGCGTGGCACCCTGAAACCGGTCTCACCCATGCCAAGGGGCTCGAAAATCTCTGTGGCAAAGAAATCGCCCAGGCTCCGGCCCGAAACCACCTCAATCACCCGTCCAAGCACGTCAATTGAAACGGAATATTCCCATCGCGTGCCGGGTTGAAACGCCAAGGGATAGCTGGCCAGATGCGCAACCATCTTGCCCAGGTTTCCCTGGTTTGGCTTGAACATCAGCTGTTCGTGATCCATCGCCTGCGACAGAATGCCGGGATTGAACGGATAGCTAAGACCAGAGGTATGGGTGAGCAATTCATGCAGGGTTGGTGTGCGGGCTGGCTCTGTCTGGTCAATCGACGTGGCACCAGGGATAAGCGCCTGCATCTCGGCAAATTCCGGGATGAAGTCCGACACTGGCGCATCCAGGTGAAACAGCCCCTTTTCCGCCAGGATCATCAGCGCAACAGAGGTCACTGGTTTGGTCATCGAATAGATCCGCGCCAGCGTATCGCGGGTGAAGTCGAGGTTCTCCTCGACATTGCGCCGACCAGCCGCATGAAAGTAGCGCTCGGTGCCCGCCTGTTTTATCAACAGGGCGCTGCCGGCATATTTTCTTTCATCTACATAGCGCTGCTGCCAAAGCCTAATGTTTTCCAGCCGGTTCTGATCCATTGCCTACACCTTTCTATTTTCAACCGGGCGCGTTTGTCCGCGCCGTGCTGTTACCCGCGATCAATCATGCGCTGCATCGCCGCTTTGGTCTGGCTGTTGAACCAACCGCCCTCGGGCGTATTTCCACCAGCCTCTATCGCTGCCCTGATCCGCGCGATTGTGTCACCTCTTAGCTGTTGCTTGATGGAGGCATAGGCAATCGAGGGGAGTTCGGCGAGTTTGCGCGCCTCGGCGAGAGAATACCCCATCAGGTCTTCGCGATCTTCTGCGACAATGTCGATAAAGCCAAAGTTGCGCGCGGCAATTGGGCCAATTGGCTGCCCTGTGAGCATCAGGCGGCGCAGCGTGTCGGCGTCCAGCGTTGCCTTGGCGATTTCAAGCGGGCCAACCGGAAAATCGGCACCCACACGAACCTCTGCCAAGCCAAATGCGGATTTTGTCATGGCGACCCTGCGATCACTGGCCAGCACAAAGAACAACCCGCCCGCAATCGCAGCGCCACCGACGCAGGCAACCACCGGTTTGGGACAGGCGTAAAGGGCCAGAAAGCCCTCGTTCAGGCCACGCACAATGGCGTGTTGTTGATGCAGGTCGAAATCCTGTGCCTCCTTCAGGTCAAGGCCTGCAGAAAACACCTTGAATGGGCTGGATATAATGATTGCGCGCACCGCATCATCAGCGCCAAGCTGGGTGATCAATGTGCCAAATTCCATCAGGAATTCGGCGCTCAGCGCATTGACCGGGCCGCGCCCCAATTGCAGTTCAACAATCCCGTCACCGTGTTCACAGATACTAAGGGTGTCCTCTTCTGCCATTCCGGGCCTCCTTCGTTGGATAAAGGCCCGCACTTGGCAAAGGCCCTTTGGGGACATATTGCACAGCCCAGGCCCAATCGGTCGAGGGCAAAGAGCTACGTAGAACCACGCATAAAACATCGTGGCACGCAGGGTTTAGCCAAAGAGTGTAAAGAAATTCGCCCCCGCAGAGACGCGCAGCGAATCTTTGCCTCAGGCGTTTTTGTTAAGCGCGTCCAATCCGCTACGGGCAAAGCGAGAGACGAACCCGCCCAGCTTTATGGCGCGTTCCGGGTTGGAGGCATTGCCATCCACGGCACGTTTCAGCACGCCTTGCAAAATGGCGCCCATGCGGAAAAAGCTGAACGAGAGATAGAAGCCAAAACCGTCAATGCCGTCCAGCCCGCGCCGTTGACAATAGCTGTCAACAAAGGCTTGATCCGATGGCAGCCCAAGCGCGGCACGATCAATCCCCGCAAGGCCCCTGCCCTCGTCGCCTGGCGGCATTTGCCACTGCATGATCACACCGGCCAGATCGGCATAGGGATGGCCAATTGTCGAAAGCTCCCAATCCAGCACTGCCCGGCAGTCCGCCCCATCTGCGGCAAAGATCATATTGTCGATCCGATAATCGCCATGCACCAACCCACGTTGACCATCATCCGCAGGCATCGCGCTTTCCAGCGCTGCGATCAGTTCGTTCATTTCGGCAATCACTTCGATTTCCGAGGCGCGGTATTGCTTGGTCCAGCGGCCCAGCTGGCGTTCAAAGTAATTGCCCGGAGGGCCAAAATCCGACAGGCCGACAGCCTTGATATCGACCTGATGCAAACAGGCCAGAACCCGGTTCATTTCTTGTATCACATCCCGGCGGGTCGCAGGGTCGAGATCCGGCATGGCCGGGTTGGTGATATTGCGTCCAACCACATGATCCATCACATAAAAAGAGGATCCGATCACCGTGTCATCTTCGCAGAGCAAGTGCATTTTTGCGACGGGAACCTCGGTATTGGAAAGCGCCTTTTGCACCCGGAATTCGCGGTCCACCGCATGGGCTGATTTCAGCAGCACGCCCGGTGGTTTGCGCCGCAGCACATAGTTGCCCGCCACAGTCTTCAGCAGGAAGGTTGGATTAGATTGCCCGGTTTCAAATTTCTGAACCTCAAAATCGCTGTCAAAGCCCGGCAAATGGTCGCGCAGATAGGTGCCAACCGCCTCTTGGTCGAGGGTCTGGGTATTTTTGCTCATCCTCTGCTCCTGTCAGCTATAGGTCATAAGTGCGGCACGTTCGGTGTTATGAAAGTGCGGCACAGAATTGAATTCATGTAGAAAAAACTTCTCTTTCGAGAACACGAAACGGCTGGTTGAACTGTTTTTGATCTGCAAGTTCAGCGCAATCATCTGATCATTGGGCAGTTGCAGGCTGGCTGCAACCAACCTGGCAATCACCCCACCGGAACTGACCACCAGTACCCGTTTGGCCTGGGTCTCAACCGCGTGCTGGCGCGCTTGTTCGACGCGCTGGCAAAACCGGCTCCAGCTCTCTTGCGCCTGAGAAATGCCACCGTCCTGCCATTCTGCAAGGGTTTCACGCAGGGCGCGAAAGTGGGTTTTGCGATCGGTGATCACATCTCGCGGTGCCTCTCCGCCAAACCGGCTGTGCAGCAGATCGTGAAAATCATATTCGTTCCAGCCGGGATGTTGTTCAAATCCTTGGTCAAAGCCCAGATCCGTGAGTGTCTGTTTCTGTCGTTCGAGGCTGCCGCTGATCATACGATCCGGCACCCAGTTCAGGGCGCGCAGGGTTTCCCCCAGAGCACGTGCTTGCTCTCGTCCCAGATCGCTCAGCCGGTCATAATTGTCGGCCCCAAACGAGGCCTGGCCATGACGCACAATCAGCAGCTCAGCCATCTTCAGGCACCAAATTCCTGCGCCAAGGCGCGGCCTGCGCGCTGGTATTCATCGGCGATGCGGTCGATCAGCTCCTGTGCAGAGCAGATGGATTTGACGTCACCGATGCCCTGGCCTGATCCCCAGATTTCTTTCCAGGCTTTGGGTTTTGACGATCCGCTGCCAAAATTCATCGAAGAGGAATCCGCCTGAGGAAGATTGTCTGGATCCAGCCCCGCCTGGGTGACCGATTTTTTCAGGTAGTTACCCCAAACCCCTGTAAACAAAGACGAATAAACAATATCCTCGGCGCCGCTCTCAACGATCATCTGTTTGTAACCGGCCTGAGCGTTGGCCTCGTGGGTGGCAATAAAGGGGGAACCGGCATAGCCAAAATCTGCCCCAAGCGCGCGTGCCGCCAAAAGGGCCTCACCGCTGGCAATCGCGCCAGAGAGCGCCAGCGGCCCGTCGAACCAGCTGCGAATTTCACGGATCAAGGCAAAGGGAGATTGCTCGCCCGCATGGCCCCCGGCACCGGCGGCAACCGCGATCAGACCATCGGCCCCTTTTTCAATCGCCTTTTTTGCAAAGGTATTGTTGATCACGTCATGCAGCACTATGCCACCACAGGAATGCGCCGCCTCGTTGACTTCGGGGCGGGCCCCAAGCGAGGTAATCCAGATTGGCACCTTCCAACGGTTGCAGATCTCCAGGTCACGTTCCAGCCGCGCGTTGGAACGATGCACGATTTGATTGACCGCAAACGGCGCCGCCGGGCTATCGGGGTTTTCCTGGTTGTGACGATCCAGTGCCTCGGTGATCTGTTTCAGCCAGGCCTCCAGCAGGATTGGATCGCCCTCGCTTTCCCGGGCGTTGAGCGCCGGAAAGGAGCCAACGATCCCCGCCTTGCACTGCGCGATCACCAGCTCTGGCACAGAGATGATAAACAACGGCGAGCCAATGAGCGGAAGGCGCAGCCCCTGCAGCGCAGCGGGCAGATGTGTTTGGTTTGAAGGCACGGTTTATTTCCTTTATCAGTAACTTATTGCCCGAAGCTGTATCTAATCGTCCAGCGCACCAGCAAAGATATTTTGCCCGGACATGACATTGATACCACCTGAAATGGGCACCACAGAGCCGGTCACATAGGCGCCGCCCTTGCCGCTCAGGAACAGGACAGATCCGGCAATATCTTCATAGCGACCAACCCGGCCCAGCGGCACATCCCGGCCGACTTTTTCGCGCTTTTCCTCATCCCCGGTGGCAAAGGCGGTCATGCGCGACACAAATGGCCCCGGTGCCAGGGCATTGACCGTGACATTCTTGTGCGCCAGTTCTTTGGCAAGGATTTTCGACAGATGGATCACCGCCGCCTTGGAGGTCGCGTAGCTATAGGCGCCATCGCCCATTGGAATTTCGCCCATGACAGACCCCACGTTTATGACGCGTGCCGGGTCGCCAGAGGAGCCGCTTGTGATCAACATTGGCAGCAATCGGCGCGTCAGGTCAAACACCGCTGTCACATTCACTGCCATCACCTTTTCCCAGCCATCATAGGGGAAATCCTGCAACTCTGCGCCCCAGGTGACACCGGAGTTATTCATCAAGATATCAAGCTGTTCTGTGCGGGATTTGATCTCTGCCACCAGGGCTTCAATCCCCGCCTCAGAGCCAAGATCGCCACCAAAGCCTTCCGCGCTGCCAGATGCGTCCAGCGCGTTCAGCTCCTCTGCCACGGCGGCGCAAGCCGCGCCCTTGCGCGAGGCAATCAACACCCGCGCGCCAGCCCGGACCATGGCCTCGGCGGCCATGCGGCCGATACCGGTGGCCCCGCCTGTGATCAGCGCGGTCTTGCCGTTCAGTGTAAATAAATCCTGCATCTACGTCTCTCCTAAAAGCCGCGTAACTGCGCCACGATACCAGCATGATAGCCATAGTCACCCAGCCATTCCGCTGCCACCCGCGCGCGTTTCATGTAAAATCCCATATCAAAGGCATCCGTCATGCCAATGCCGCCATGCATCTGCACGCCTTCCCGCACCGATTTTTGCGCCGTATCTGTTGCCCGCGCCTTGGCGACCGATACTGCAAGCCGCGCCGCTTTGGGGTCCTCATCCAGAATGCGGCCGGCGTTCAGCACGGCCGATTGGGTCAACTCTATCTCGCACCACAGATGTGCGGCGCGATGCTGAAGGGCCTGAAAACTGCCAATGGTGGTGCCAAATTGTTTGCGTTCTTTCAGATAGCTAGAGGTCAGATCAAAGGCGGCTTGCGACAGGCCAACAGTTTCTGCGGCCAGCGCGGCCTGCCCGGCCTCCAGCGCCGGTTTCAGAAGGTCATACCCAGCCCCCGCAGCCCCAAGAAGCGCATCGCCTGCGACCTCGACCTCGTCAAATGTCAGATCTGCGGCATCGCGGCTGTCGATCATTTCCAATGCGTCACGCTGCAATCCTTGGGTGGCAGTATTGGCAAAGTCGAACAAACAAGGCCCCTCTTCGCTCTCGGCGAGGAGCAAGATGCGGTCCGCGTCGCACCCATCTACGACAAAACGCTTTTTTCCGTTCAACGTATAGCCATTTCCGCGTTTCTTCGCCGTAAGCCGAATGCTGTCAGGGGCAAATTTTGCCGTCTCATCCAAGGCAAAGGCATAGGTCAGCCCGCCACTTGCAATCTTTTCCAGCTTTGCCCTGGTGGTGGCGTCGTCGAATTGGCGCAACAGGGTTGCGGCCATGACGGCGGTGCTCAGAAATGGGCTGACGGCCAGGGTGCGCCCCATTTCACGCGCCAGGACATGGGCGGCAGCATGGCCCATATCAACGCCGCCGGCGGCTTCCGGGATCAAGACACCAGCCCAGCCTGCTGCGGCCATTTCCTGCCACAGCGCCGAATCTGATCGGGCGCCGCTGTCGCGCATCTGCCGTAGATGCGTCAGCGGTGCAGATCTATCCAAGAGAGAGCGAGCGGCCTCTGCCAAGAGGGTTTCTTCCTCTGTTTCAACGAGTTTTGCCATGGTTATTATCCTGGAAGATTCAAAATGCGGCGGCTGATAATCGACAGCATCACCTCTGAGGTGCCACCCTCGATCGAATTTGCCTTGGTGCGTAGCCAAGCCGAGGCCGGCGTCTCACCCCAGGTGAGCGCAGCGCTTCCCTCGGCTGCCATCACCAGTTCCAGCCGCTGTTTGTTCAGCTCGGTTCCCATGTATTTCAACATGGCAGAGGCATCGCCAACCCCTTGTCCCCCCTCGGCCTGGTCTTTGTACCGTTCCAGCGTCATCTCAAACGCAAGGCTGTCAACCTCAGCCCGCATCGCATCGCCCCGCAGTACCGGATCACTCTGTCCGGTGTCGCTTTCGCTCAGAACAGCGCCAAGGGCGCGTCCCGTGCCCATGGCATTGCCGCCACTGCTGATCATCTCGCGCTCATGGGTAAGCAGATACTTTGCCACATCCCAGCCCCGGTTGATGGTCCCGACGACCTGTTGCTTGGGCACGGTGACATTATCAAAGAAGGTTTCGCAAAAAGGCGAGGCCCCAGAGATGAGCTGAATTGGCCGCGTGCTGACACCTTCGCTGCGCATGTCTATCAGAACAAAGGAAATTCCCAGATGTTTCTTGGCCTCTCGATCAGTTCTGAGCAGAGCAAAGATCCAGTCGGCGCGATCGGCGTAAGAGGTCCAGATCTTTTGACCATTGACCAGCCAGGTGTCCCCCTGATCGGCTGCATGGCACTGAACCCCGGCCAAATCTGACCCGGCCCCCGGTTCGGAATAGCCCTGGCACCAACGGATTTCACCGCGGGCAATTGGCGGCAGATACTGTTGTTTTTGCTCTTCGCTGCCAAATTTGAGCAGGGCCGGCCCCAGCATCCAGATACCAAAGCTTTGCAAGGGCACACAGGCGCCGATGGCCTGCATTTCTTCCTTCAGGATCTTGTCCTGCGCGCGGCTGAACCCTGCCCCGCCATAGGCTTTCGGCCAGGTCGGCACGGTCAGGCCCCGCGCGGCGCAGCGCTCTAGCCAGTCTTTCTGCGCTTCAGATGTGAATTGCCAGGTGCTGCCACCCCAGCAGATACTGTCTTCTCCGGCGGCGCCATCTCGCATCTCTGGCGGGCAGTTCTGCTGCAACCAGCTGCGGATCTCGTGGCGAAAATCCTCGCCGGTGGGCGGGGTGTGGTCCTCTACGGTAGCCATGTTCTCTCCTCCTCACCGCTTGCGTGCCTCCTCCGGCGTGTCACGGTTTCACAATGTAGAATTACATTTCGCTATTGCATTGACAACGCGGCTGAGCGGCAGAAGACTTTACGTAATTTTAAGAAACAGCATGCTGCCGCAGCGCAGCTGAAGGGGGACAAATGAAATCCATGTTGAGCACCAGCCCGGGTGGGCCGGAAACCCTGGTCTGGACCGAACAGCCTGATCTGCCCCCCGCCAAGGGGGAGTTGCAGGTCGAGATTCGCGCTGCGGGCGTCAACTTTCCGGATACGCTGATCATTCGCGATCTGTATCAAATGAAGCCGCCACGCCCCTTTGCGCCGGGCGGCGAGATCTCTGGTGTTGTCACCGCCCTGGGCGAAGGCGTGAGCGGGTTCGAGATTGGTGACCGGGTGCTGGCCCTGACCGGTCATGGCGGCTTTGCCACCCAAATCTGCATCAGTGCCGCGCAGGCGGTTAAATTCCCCGAGGCAATGCCCTTTGAGGATGCGGCCGGTTTTGTCTTTACCTATGGCACCTCTTATCACGCCCTGAAGGATCGGGCGGCGCTGCAACCGGGTGAAACCCTGCTCATCCTCGGGGCTGCGGGCGGCGTCGGCGCGGCGGCGATTGAGCTGGGGAAATCTATGGGGGCAAAGGTGATTGCGGCTGTGTCGACGCCAGAAAAGGCCGCCTTTTGTCGCCAGATCGGCGCCGATGAGGCCCTGGTTTACAGCCGCGATATGGGGCGGGATGAACAGAAGGAATTTTCCAAATCTATCAAGGAAGTATCGGGCAAAGATGGTGTGGATGTCGTCTATGACGCGGTCGGCGGTGCCTATGCTGAACCGGCCCTGCGCGCCACGGCCTGGCTGGGGCGGTATCTGGTTGTCGGCTTTCCGGCTGGTATCCCCGAGATCCCCTTGAATCTGCCCCTGTTGAAAGGCTGCGATATTCGCGGTGTTTTCTGGGGGGCTTCGGTGTTTCGGGATCCAAAGGGCCATGCGCAAAACATGCAGGAACTGCAGGCGCTTTATGCAAGCGGCGCTGTAAAGCCGCAGATCTGTGCCGTGCTGCCGATGACAGAGGCGGCAAAGGCCTTGGACATGATGCAGGCAAGGCAGGTTCAGGGCAAGGTGATCCTGACCAACGCCTAACCAGATTTGGCTGCAGGTGCCGGGATGTCCGGCACCTGTCATTTGCGTGCGATATTCGCAACTGGCCCAAGGAAATCACCGGGTTCGGGCGTCGCTTTCCCTGTGCAATTCGCCTATTTCAGCCTAGGCTTGTACTGGGGGAAATACGATGCAGAGCATATTGATCTTGAACGGCCCGAACCTGAACCTGCTTGGCACCCGTCAACCAGAGGTTTACGGAGCCGAGACACTTGAAATGGTCGAGGCCCGCTGCCTTGCCCATGCAAAAAAGTCCGGGTTTCAGGCCCAGTGCCTGCAATCCAACCATGAAGGCATATTGCTGGATGCCATCCATGGCGCGCGCGGCCTGCATTCCGGGATCGTGTTGAATGCCGGCGCCTTCACCCATACGTCGATCGCGCTGATGGATGCGATCTACTCGGTGGAGATCCCAACCGTTGAGGTGCATCTATCCAATATTCATGCCCGTGAAGAATTTCGCCATCAGTCCTATATCGCGCGGGCAGCTCTTGGCCAGATCTGCGGTTTTGGCAGCCAGGGGTACCTGATGGCCATCGACGCTCTGGTGCAAAACCTGTCGCAGGTAAGTGACGCAACCTAATGGGAATAATGAATTATCTTCACGTCATTTCCGGTTCGAAAAGCCTGGAAGAGCTGTGGCATGCGCATGTATTGAAGATGGCTGAATACGGGTTTGATCGCCTTATGTATGGCTATACCCGTTTCAAGACAGATACTTCGCTAGGGGATCCTGACGACTTCGTCATCCTGACCAACCATGACCAGGACTATGTTTCAGGCTTCCTGAATGAGGGGCTGTATCGCCATGCGCCAATGTTGCGTTGGGCACTGGAGCATGAAGGGGCCGGCAGCTGGCAGATGATCCAGGAAAAGCATCTTCAGGGTGCGTTGCAGCCAGAAGAAGAGAAGGTGCGCGCATTTAATGAGCGGATGCAGATGACGGCTGGCTATACCGTCAGCTTTTTTTCGGCTTCAAAGCGGTATAAAGGCGCAATTTCGTTGGGGGGGCAGGTTGGTACCACCCAGAAAGAACTCGATGCGCTTTGGCAGGACTGTGGAGAAGACATCATTCTGATGAACAATATGGCGCATTTGAAGATCCTGACCCTGCCCTATGATCCACCGAATCGCAGCCTGACACGCCGCCAGAGAGAGGCATTGGAGTGGGTTGGCGATGGCAAGACAACCCAGGATATTGCCCTGCTCATGGGTCTGACGCCTGGCACGGTTGAAAAACACCTGCGTTTGGCGCGGGCCTCATTGTCAGTGGAAACCACAGCCCAGGCGGTTCTAAAAGCGGCGCTGCAAAACCAGATGTATGTGGTCGAAAGCTAGTATTCTGGCGCCACCTCAACGCCGGAAACCGGTAGATATATCGCTTTGGTTGAACCAAAGCAGGCCTATACCCAGAGAGAAGTTGCCCTAGGGGCAGGACGCGGCATTCGGGTAAGGAAAACACGACTACACGCGCAACCTGATTTGGGGCAAACTGCAGCTGTTCCGTGAGTGGTGGCTTTGGCCTAGGAACTAAGGGAAATGAACCTTGCAATATCAAGGCTCTCAATCCTGTTCGGTTGCTGGCGTGTATTTTTCCGCGCCGGTGCCGTGTTAAAGAGAGGTCCCATTCATCCCCATCGATGGGGCCTCTCGGTTCTCCTTTTCGATCTTTATCTGTTTATTTTTGCCGTGAAATACCGGTACTGCGCTGCGGATTTTTCCCCAGCTTACCCTGGTAATGGATTGCGAAACTTACTGCAAAGCCAAGGCATTCGGGCATCTGAAATGAGTTGAGCTACTGCTCACCACTCCCCGCATCAGGCCACAAAAAAAGGGCCAGCAGAAAAGATCTGCCAGCCCCAATACGCATCCTCTGAAAGAGGATCTTAGCCCTGTGCTGCCTTGGCAACTTCGGCTGCAAAGTCTTCTTTTTCGACTTCGATGCCTTCGCCAACTTCCAGACGCACAAAACCGGTGATGGTGGCGCCAGCTTCTTTGGCAGCCGCTTCAACGGTGAGGTCAGGGTTCACAACGAAGGGCTGGTTCAGCAGGGTCGATTCGCCGACGAATTTCTTCATGCGGCCAACGATCATCTTTTCGATCACGGCTTCGGGCTTGCCAGATTCGCGGGCAATGTCCATCTGGACCTGCTTTTCTTTCTCGACCACAGAGGCATCGAGATCCGCTTCGGACAGGGCCGCAGGGTTCACCGCTGCGATATGCATGGCAACCTGTTTGCCAAAGGCTTCGTCGCCGCCGGTCATCGCAACCAGAACGCCGATTTTGCCCATGCCGGCAGTCACGGCATTGTGCACATAAGAGATAACAGTCTCGCCTTCGGCAGTAGCCATACGACGCACAGACATGTTTTCGCCAATGGTGGCGATCTTGTCGGTGATGACGGTTTCAACGGTTTTGCCGCCCATGTCAGCCGCTTTCAGCGCCTCAACATCTGCAACATCCAGGGCAACCTTGGCGATACCGCCAACCATTTCCTGGAATTCGGCATTTTTACCAACAAAATCGGTTTCCGAGTTCACTTCAACGGCAACACCTTTGCCACCGTCCACAACAACGGCAACCAGGCCTTCTGCTGCGGTACGGCCGGATTTCTTGGCCGCTTTCGCCAGGCCCTTGGTGCGCAGCCAGTCAACCGCGGCTTCCATGTCGCCATTGGTTTCGGTCAGCGCTTTTTTGGCGTCCATCATGCCGGCGCCGGTAGAGTCGCGCAGTTCTTTAACGAGTGCAGCTGTGATAGCCATCTGTGGCTCTCCTCATATCAAAACGGAATTGGGGCAGGTGATACCCTGCCCCACATGTCAAACCTGTGACAGGTCGCTTCAGGCAGATGCTTGTTCAGCAACAGCTTCTTCTGCGGGCGCTTCTTCCAGCGCGCCGAGGTCAACACCGGCAGCACCCAGCTGGGCAGACATACCGTCCAGCGCAGCGCGGGCAACCAGATCACAATAAAGGGTAATGGCGCGCGATGCGTCGTCATTGCCGGGGATAATGAAGTCAACGCCATCAGGAGAGCAGTTGGTATCGACGACAGCAACAACCGGGATACCCAGTTTTTTGGCTTCGGCGATGGCCAGCGCTTCTTTTTTCACGTCGATGACGAAGAGCAGATCAGGAACACCGCCCATTTCGGCGATACCGCCCAATGACGCCTGCAGCTTCTGCTGGTCACGTTCCATGCCCAGACGCTCTTTCTTGGTGAGGCCTTCGGCGCCACCTTCGAGCTTCTCGTCGATCTCGTTCAGACGCTTGATCGACTGGGAAACGGTTTTCCAGTTGGTCAAGGTGCCGCCGAGCCAGCGGTGGTTCATGAAGTACTGAGCGGATTTTTCAGCGGCTTCGGCGATGGGGCCTGCGGCCTGACGCTTGGTACCAACAAAAAGAACGCGGCCGCCCTTGGCAACGGTGTCACGCACGATCTGCAGCGCCTGGTCCAGCATTGGAACAGTCTGCGTCAGGTCCATGATGTGGATGCCGTTACGCGCACCATAGATATAAGGTGCCATGCGGGGGTTCCAGCGCTGTGTCTGGTGACCAAAGTGTACGCCTGCTTCCAGCAGCTGGCGCATGGTGAACTCGGGAAGAGCCATGCTAATATTCCTTGTTTCCGGTTTCAGTCCTCGGTGGGGGTTCAGAGCGGTTGCTCCAACCGGCGGCCCATTTGGGGATTTCTCCCCCAGACAGGCCAAACCCCACCTGCGGGTTTGATGACGCGCGTATAGGCCAGCTTTGCCCTACCTGCAAGCGCTATTTGCGCATCCGGGCATGGCCTGTGGCGACGCGTTCTTCGCAGGCTGCCGCCAGAGCTTTGCGATCGGAAAAATCAGCCACCTTCAGCGGTGCATGGTAGATCAGTTCTGCCCGGCCCTGGCGTGGGGCTGCCAAGGTTTTCAACAGATGCGGAGCAAAGTCCATCTCGCCCCACCAGCCGTAATACCGGGGGTCCTGCCCCTGTGGGGCATGAAACACCACGGAAACCGGCTGGATATAGCATATGTCGCGTAGATGATCGCTAAAGAACGCTGCAAACAACGTTGTTTTGAATGGCAAAATTCGCAAGCCATCGGTCGATGTTCCTTCAGGAAAGAACAAGAGCTTGTGTCCCGCCTTCAGTCGCGTCTCAAACAGATCGGTCTGTTCTTTGGCGCGGGCGCGGTTGCGTTCAATGAACACGGTGCCAGTGGCGCGGGCAAGCCAGCCGATGCCGGGCCAGGCGGCCACTTCGGCTTTGGACACAAAATAGATCCGCTTTCGCGCGTTGAGCGCAAAAATATCCAGCCAAGATGTATGGTTGGCAACCACAGCGCCGCGTTCCTGCATCAGGGTTCCATGGGTGGAAAACCCCATGCCAAGCACCCGAAAAGCGGTGCGGCAGACAAACTGGGTGATAAAAGGCGTTACTGGCCGGTGCAAACCGCAAAGCGGCCGTTCAACCAGCCGGATCAGCAACAGAACAAGCAAACCACCAAATACCAGCACCGCCAACAGACTGGCACGCAGCGCTACCCGCAGCCAGCCAAGCGCGGTGATACGACCGGGCGTTGGCGCGTCGCCCCCCTGCCAGGTTGCTGACATCGCTATGCCTCGCCTGTGCGTGGCGAAAAGAGGCGCCGTTGCCGCGCCGTCATCTGGGCGGTGTCCAGGATCATGCATACATCGGTGGTGTTGAAATCATGGTCCAGAAAGGCACCATCGCCGACCTTGCCGCCAAGTCGCAGATAGGCCTTGATCAGGGCTGGGCAGGCAACCATTGCCTGGCGACGGTCAATCTGGTCCTGCGGCAACAGATCCATGCGCTGATACTGCCTGGAGCGACAGCGCAGGTCACTGGGGGCAAGATAGTCGTACTGCAAGACCGACAGCGGCCCGGCCAGCGCCGCGAGGTCGGTGCCCGCAAAGCTTGCAACCCCAAAGAGCACCTCGATCCGATGCCTATTCACATAGGCGCTTAGCCCTTCCCAGAGATGGAACAGCGCCTTGCCACCGCGAAAATCGGGATGCAGGCAAGAGCGCCCCAATTCCAGCAAGCGGCGCCCCGAAGCGGTCAGCGCGCCAAGATCGTATTCGCTGGCCGAATAGAACCGCCCCGCTGCCAGGGCCTGATCGCTACGCATCAAACGATAGACGCCAATGACCCGGTTGGTCGCGCTTTCGCGGATGATCATATGGTCGCAAAAGGCGTCAAACTGATCTGTTTCCAACCCGGATTGATGATCAACCTGCGCCCCATCCGCGCCCATTTCGCGCACAAAAACCTCATAGCGCAGTGCTTGGGCCGCACGCAGCTCTGCGGCGTCCTGTGCCAGGGACACAGAGAATTCGGATGGGGTATCAGCCATATACCGGACCTTTCCAAAGACAATCCTGGCGGCAAATAGACCGCCAAACCGGGCAGAGGCAAGGTTTTCCTAAAACTCTAGGGGCTTTCTTAATCATTCATAAACCACTATGGCTCATTCACAAGAACCAGGGGGACACGTGCCCCGTCGAAGACCAGTTTTCCCTGGTCTGGAAAATTGACAGTAATTTTGCCGCCTGCGTTGGATTGGACCTCACCTGGTCCCCATTCTGGGTGATCCGGGTGCTGAACGCGCATGCCAGGGGCTAAGAAAGCATTGAGGTCGATCATTGGATAGGCCTAGTTCGGAGGAATGATATGGCCGTAGATACCGCCAATTTGGCTGCTTTGATAGGGTCCAGAATTTGTCACGATTTGATCAGCCCTGTTGGCGCGATCAACAATGGGCTGGAACTGCTGGAAATGTCCGGCGCCATGGCCGGACCAGAGTTGGAACTGATCTCTGACTCGGTGCTGAATGCCAATGCCCGTATCCGGTTTTTCCGCATTGCCTTTGGCGCAGCCGGTGACCAGCAGATGGGCCGCGCCGAGGTGGTTTCGGTTCTGGATGACCTCGCCAAGGCCGGTCGAATGAAATACCAGTGGGACCACCCGGAGGGCTGTAGCCGCAGCGAGGTGCGCCTGGCGTTCCTTGCGGCACTTTGCCTGGAAACCGCCCTGCCCTATGGCGGCACGATTAAGATTTCTTGTCGCGATGGTGCCTGGAGCGCGTCTGGCGAAGGCCGTAAAATTGCTGTCGAGGCAGGCCTTTGGGGTCATCTTGACGGCAGTGACACTGCAAATGCTGTGACCCCGGCATTGGTGCAATTTGCCATGTTGCCCGCCGCCGCGCAGGAGGCTGCCCGCAAGATCTCTTTTGATAACACGGCTGAAACGGTGAACATTCGGTTTTAACCAAAGCCCGCGACATCTTGGAAGAACAGCAAAGCCCCCTCCACCTGGAGGGGGCTGTTTATGTTTTACTGGCTCTGCCTATGTGGCGACGCCTGTTCTAGGTGCGAATGGTCCCGTTTCCGCGCACCAGGTACTTGAAGCTGGTCAGTTGCGCCGCGCCAACGGGGCCACGTGCATGCATCTTGCCGGTGGCAATTCCGATCTCTGCCCCCATGCCAAATTCACCGCCATCGGCAAATTGGGTCGAGACATTGTGCATCAGGATTGCGCTGTCCAGTTCGGCAAAAAACTGCGTGGCGGCCGCCTGATCTTCGGTAATGATACAATCGGTGTGCTGCGAATGATGTCTGCGAATATGCGCAATTGCCGCGTCTATATCGGCAACCGGCTTTGCGGCGATCACCTTATCAAGGAACTCTTTTCCCCAGTCGTCATCACTGGCGGGCTGCATTGTATCCGGACCGGGCAAGCCGACAGCGGCGTGGATATCAACCCCTGCCGTGGCCAGCGCCGTCAGGACGTCGCGGCCGATGGTCTCGGCAATATCCTGGTGGATCAGCAGGCATTCTGCCGCGCCACAAATGCCGGTGCGGCGGGTTTTTGAATTCAACACCACCTCAAGCGCCTTGGTCGGATCCGCCGCCTTATCAAGGTAGATATGCACGATGCCTTCCAGATGGGCAAAGACGGGCACGCGGGCTTCGCGTTGCACCAGCCCTACCAACCCCTTGCCACCGCGTGGGACGATGACATCTACATAGTCTGTCATGGTCAGCAGCGCCTGCACCGCAGCGCGATCCCGCGTCGGCACCAGTTGCACCGCGTCTTCCGGCAGACCGGCGCTGCGCAGGCCCTGGGCCAGACAGGCGTGGATCATCTGGCTGGAATGAAAGCTCTCAGAGCCGCCGCGCAGGATCACCGCATTGCCGGATTTGAGGCACAGTGCCCCGGCATCCGCCGTCACATTGGGGCGACTTTCATAGATCACCCCGATGACACCAAGCGGCGTGCGGACCCGCTGAATATTCAGGCCCGAGGGTTGCTCCCATTCCTCCAGCACCTGGCCAACCGGATCTGCCTGCTGTGCCACAGCGCGCAGCCCGTCAACAATGCCCTGAATGCGCGGTTCATCCAGCATAAGGCGATCCATCATCGCTGATGACAGCCCTTTTGTGCGGCCGAATTCAAGGTCTTGTTCATTGGCGGCAATGATTTCGGCGCGCCGGTCCCAGACTGCATCTGCGGCAGCGGTCAGGGCAGCCTCTTTGCGCGCGGCGCTGGCTGTAGCCAAGACCTGCGCTGCCGCCTTTGCGCGAATGCCAAGGTCCACCATCAGATCGGGGATAGAGTGAATGTCGTTCATTGGTCAAATATGCCTTTGCTGATCAAAGCTGGTGCTGCGGAGCCCGCCGCCGGTTTTGCCGCAAGAATAGGCGCGACGCCCCGGCGGGTTCCAGCCCAAAGTAAGAGGATCAGAGCGCCATATCGTCCCGGTGGATCAAAGCGGCGCGGCCTGGGTAGCCCAGCGTCGCTTCGATCTCGGCGGACTGGCGCCCCTGAATGGCGCGGGCTTCATCGCTGGTATAGCGAGACAGCCCCTGCCCCAAGCAGCGCCCTTCCGGGGTCAGGATGGCCAGAGGATCGCCCCGGCCAAAATCGCCCCCGATGTCGAGCACCCCCGCTGGCAGCAGGCTCTTGCCGTTTTGAAGGGCGCGCACGGCGCCTGCGTCAATCATGACTTCGCCGCGCGATTTCATCGCGGCGATCCAGCGCTTACGGGCCACCTGCGGATCATCCTGCGCGGTGAACCAGGTGCATAATGCGCCATCATTCAGCGTTTTCAATGGGTTCAGGGGGGAACCTTCGGTGATCACCATGGCGCAGCCCGCCGCCGTAGCCATCTTGGCCGCCAGCACCTTGGTGATCATGCCCCCCTTGGACAGCCCAGAAACCCCATCGCCGGCCATGGCTTCGATCTCGGGGGTAATGGTGTCAATCTGGTCATAGCGGTGCGCGTCTGGATCCAGCGCCGGATTGGCGCTGTAAAATCCATCCACATCCGACAGCAGCACCAAGACGTCTGCGCCGACAGTCACCGCCACCTGGGCCGCCAGCCGGTCGTTGTCACCATAGCGGATCTCGTCGGTGGCGATGGTGTCGTTTTCATTGACAATGGGCACCGCGCCCAGCCCGATCAGGGTTTCCAGCGTGGCGCGCGCATTGAGATAGCGGCGGCGATCGGCGCTGTCTTCCAGGGTGACCAGCACCTGCGCCGTGGTGATGGCGTGCGGCGCCAGGGCCTCTTCATAGGCACGCGCCAGACGGATTTGCCCAACAGCTGCAGCCGCTTGCGATTGTTCCAGTGGCAAGACGCTGCGCGGCAGGCCCAGAACTTCACGTCCCAGCGCAATAGAGCCGGAGGACACCAATATCACATCCTTGCCCAGCGATTTCAGCCAGGCCACATCATTGGCCAGCGAATGCAGCCAGCCAGAGCGCAGCTTGCCCGTGTCGCGATCAACCAGCAGCGCCGAGCCGATTTTGATGACAATGCGCCGGGCTTCGGTCAGGGCCGCCAAGGCGCTTCCTCCTCGACGGGTTTCTGGCGGATGCGATCATCGTCGATCTCGGCGCGCACGGCGCGCAGCACCTCGTTCAGACCTTCGCGGCTGACACCGGACATCATCAGCACCTTGTCACCAACGGCAGCCTCCAGCGCCTTGCGCGCGGCTTCACGTTCTTCATCGTCCAATGCGTCGATCTTGTTCAGCGCGGTCACGCGAGGCTTGTTGGCCAGTTCGCCGCCATAGGCCTCCAGTTCATCAATGATGGTCTGGTAGTCGCCTGCCACATCTTCGGATGTGCCATCGACCAGATGCAGCAGCACCGCGCAGCGTTCCACATGACCCAGGAACCGATCACCGATGCCCTTGCCTTCATGCGCACCCGCAATGAGACCAGGAATATCGGCCATCACAAATTCGGTGTTATCAATGCCAACCACACCCAGGTTCGGGTGGAGTGTGGTAAAGGGATAGTCAGCGATCTTGGGGCGCGCATTTGAACTGGCGGCCAGAAATGTCGATTTGCCGGCATTGGGCAGGCCCAGCAGGCCGGAATCCGCGATCAGTTTCAGGCGCAGCCAGACGGTGCGCTCGACGCCTTCTTGGCCGGGGTTGGCGCGCCGAGGCGCCTGGTTGGTCGACGATTTGAAATGCAGGTTGCCAAAGCCGCCGTTGCCACCCCTGGCCAGCTGCACCCGCTGGCCGATCTCGGTCATGTCCGCCAGCACGGTTTCCTGATCTTCATCTAGGATTTCAGTACCAACGGGAACCCGCAGGATGATGTCATCGCCGTCCTTGCCGGTGCGCTGACGCCCCATGCCAGACTGGCCGTTATTGGCAAAAAAGTGCTGCTGATAGCGGAAATCAATCAGTGTATTCAGCCCATCAACGGCCTCGGCCCAGACCGAACCGCCCTTGCCGCCATCACCACCATCCGGGCCGCCGTATTCGATGTATTTCTCACGGCGAAAGCTGACGCAGCCATTCCCGCCGCCACCAGAGCGAATATAGACCTTTGCCAGATCGAGAAACTTCATGGTGGCTCCTTACTGCGCGACGGCCCCTGTGGGCGCGGCGCGAACATAGAAATGGGTCGTGATGAAGGGCCGGATTGCGGCCCCTAGCGGGATCATTGCCGAGTGCCTTACCTGAAAGCGCAGGCCGGGCCAATCACAGTTTTCGGCTGTAGGTCCATGTTGGCACATTTGCGTTGCGACTAACTGAAAAGGATTCCGCATCGCCAAGATAGTCAAAGCCGCAATGGATCAGCACCCGCGCCGAGGCCGGATTGTCCTGAAACACTGCCGCAAACATGGTGGCGTTTTTCAGCGGGTTTGCGGTGACCAGCGCCTCCAGTGCCTCTGACGCGAGACCGCTGTTCCAAAACACCGGAGCAATCCAAAAGCCCACCTCGGATTGATCGCGGTCCATGCGTTTCAGACTGATGAGGCCCTTCAGTTCCTCGCCGCCGTCGCGGGTGCCATCGATGGCCCAGATATCTTCGTCCCGATCCGCTGCGGTAGCGCGCGCCACCAGGGCCTCTACCGCGCCAGGCGGCATCGGGTGCGGCAAAGAGGTGGTCATGCGGGCCACCCGTTCATCACCGCTATAAAGGGCAATGAGACCACTGTCGGAGCTGCGCAGCGGCCGCAGCACAAATCGGCTGGCCTCAATCACCGGCTGATCGTTCACTGTATCCAGGCTCATATCTCTGCTCCTTTTCGCAAAGAGATCGGTAACGGTGGGATACCCGTCTAGATGGGGGCAAAAATCCGGCATTGGAAGGGGCGCGATATGCGTAATCCCAGGTTCAAACCACCCCACCCACGGGGCGGCATTGCCAGTTTTGCAAAGGCGGGTCCCTTACAATATGTAACGCGGCGCCAGGGCACCAAAATAGAAAAAAGGGGACCGGCGGTTGCCGATCCCCTCATTGTTAAAACCTTGTGGGTTCGGTTTACTCAGCGGCCTCCGCCACTGGGAGAACCGATACAAAGGTGCGGCCTTTCAGGCCCTTGTGGAAGGTGACAGCACCGTCCGCCGTAGCAAAGATCGTGTGATCCTTGCCCAGGCCCACGCCTTCGCCCGGCCAAAATTTGGTGCCGCGCTGACGAATGATGATGTTGCCTGCGATGGCCGCTTGGCCACCATAGAGTTTCACGCCGAGGCGGCGACCCGCTGAGTCGCGGCCGTTACGGGAGGAACCACCAGCTTTTTTATGTGCCATTCTGTCTCTCCTTAGCCTTTAGCCAGATCTTTGGCCTGTTCAACCCATTCGGGTTTCACTTTGACCGCGTCAATACCAGCAATATCGTCTTCCGACAAGGCTGCGATCTGGGCAAAGCTGGTCAGGCCAGCTTCGTTCAGCTTTTTGGCGGCGGCAGGGCCTACACCGGTCAGCTGTGTCAGATCATCAGAACCTGCTGCGGCAGCCGGAGCAGCCTTTGGGGCAGCTTTGGCGGCGGCTTTTGGTGCGGCTTTGGTTGCGCCCGATGCCAGGATCTCGGTGATCTTGATCAGGGTCAGCTTTTGACGGTGGCCCTTGGTACGCTTGGAAGAGTGCTTCCGGCGACGCTTCACAAAGTGAATGAGCTTTTCGCCTTTGATCTGGTCGATCACTTCGGCTTTGACAGCCGCGCCATCTACCAGAGGAGCGCCCACAACAGGGGTGTCGCCACCCAGCATGAGAACTTCGTCGAACTGGATTGTTTCGCCAGCATCTGCAGCCAATTTTTCAATGCGGAGGATATCGCCCGCGTGAACTTTGTACTGCTTGCCGCCAGTCTTGAGGACCGCAAACATATGCGTGTTTCCTTTATCAACCGCGTCCTTTGGTCCCAGGGATCAATCAGATCCCGGCGTTTTGGCCCGATGGCCACCTCGAACAGCGCGCCCCCTTGGGGGACGTATTACAAATGAACCCGGCACAGGGAATCCGGGCCGGGATGGCGCATTTGCCCGATAACCCGCCCCCCTGTCAA
This sequence comes from Pseudophaeobacter sp., assembly GCF_048267565.1. Classification (NCBI taxonomy): domain Bacteria; kingdom Pseudomonadati; phylum Pseudomonadota; class Alphaproteobacteria; order Rhodobacterales; family Roseobacteraceae; genus Pseudophaeobacter; species Pseudophaeobacter sp. Next base: position 471,848 of record NZ_JBLWXG010000001.1, read on the forward strand.
CCCATTGCGATACGCGTCGCACCATCAGAGCTGTCGAAACTGAAAGAGATCACAGGCTCAGATGTCTTCGCCCTGCCCCAGGTCCTGCATCCGGTAGGCCAGCGCTTCGAACCGATCGGCGGTGATTTCAAACTGGACCGCGTTCAGCAGTTCATAGACCTGTTGCATCAACGGGGTCTCCAGGGCTTCGACATAGGCCTCTATCTCGGCATCGCTGAAATCCTGATAAGTATAGGCCGAGGTCGCCAGATTGGCGGCCCGCAGCGCGAGCCGCATCTCGGGTTCCTGCGCGCGTTGCAATGCGCGCAAGCCATCGGCATCAAGCTGCAATTCGATGATCCCGGCCGCACTGGCCGCCATGAGAAAGCGAAACTGGATCTGTTGTACCGATTTCAGCCCGGCCCCCGCAGCATCGATCGCCTGCCCCATCCGGTGATACAGCGCAATGCGGGGGCTGCCGACTTGAACCAGGTCGGATATGATCCGCTCGCCAGCCACCTGCTTGGTGTCATCCTCTGCCACCAGATGCGAGGCGTTTTCGGCTGTGACCAGCCGTTGCCCCAGATCACTGGCATAAAAGGCAGCAGCATGGCTGAGAGTGTCGTCTTCCAGGGTTTCTTCCAGAATATCCAGCGCCAATTCGCGCATTTTGTCCTGATCAAACACGCTTTGCGACAGGCGTGTCCACTCGCTGCCAAAATCACTGGCAGACAGCCCCAGCATCATCGGCGCGTTGCCGGCCGAGAGCGCAATACTGTCCAGTGCCACATCAAACCCGGTGACCTGCAAAAAGGCTTCGACCTTGCTACGCTCTGCCGCTTGGGATGCGGGCGGTGCGCCAAGGATCACCAGTCCAACAAGAAGTAAAGCACGGGCCAGATGTGCAACCTGGCTGGAAAGCGGAATTAATAACTGTGTCATAGGTAGAGCCTAGGCGAAATATGTGGCCAGACAAATGAAAAAATGGCTTTCTCCAGAGAAGTTGAAAAACCCTCTTGCACTGCCGCCGGTTCCCCCTTACACGCTGCCCCACCAGACCCCCGCGGAGAGGTGCCGGAGTGGTCGAACGGGGCGGTCTCGAAAACCGTTGAGCCTTCACGGGTTCCCAGGGTTCGAATCCCTGTCTCTCCGCCATAATCTTCTGTTGCAAGAAACCCCCTAGTACACCTTGAACCGCAAGGGGATTATTGGTGTTCGAAGCCCTTCAGCTCGGGCAAAGTTAAGCTGCTGTGCCAAAGCCAAGCTTAGGTCAGATTCCTTCGTCGCAGTAAATGCTGTCAGAGGGGCGGCATCAAACCGCCGCAGGTTCAGTCTCTGGTAAAGACAGCCCGCCCAACAACCATTCGCGGAATTCCAAAGCTTCAGGTTTGTCCTTGGCAATCGACAGGTAGTAGCCTTCGTGGCTCGGTATCGAAGCCGGGTGCGCCCGCTCGACCATCCCTGTTTTCACCGCGTGATCGGCGAGCAGTTCGCTGACGAGGGCAACGCCGTTTCCATGGGCCGCAAGGTGCAAGGCCATGCCGTATGTATCAGTATAGAGCGATGGTGGCGGTGTGCTGCCAACCAGCTTGGCCCAGGCTTGCCAGCCGCTGGAAGTTCCAACTGCCTCGATGAGAGGCAGGTCATGCAAATCTCCGCTTAGATTTGGCGATTTCAAGGCAATGAGCTGGTTGGGGAGAAGAGGCTCGGCGTCAACCCCGCCCTGTCTGGCCGAGCCGAACCGTATTTCGACGTCAGCGCGGGTAGAGTGGAAGTCATCAGGCCAGATCGCGCTGTAAATTCTTACCCTGAGGCCGGGGAAACGCGCTTGGAAATCTGGCAATCTCGGCGCAATTAGCCAATGTGCTACACTTACCGATGCAGCGATTGTCAGCAGGTTTTTTGCGGAGCCGGTGTCGACAATATCCATCGCGGCCGCCAAGGCGTGTAGCGGTGCGTCGACTTCGGGAAGAAGCCTCCGCCCGGCATCCGTCAACGCCAATCCACGCGCCTGGCGCATGAAGAGCGGAACGCCCAGCCGCGTTTCAAGCGATTTTACTTGCTGGCTGACGGCTGATTGCGTGAGGCCAATTTCCTCCGCAGCAGCGGTGAAGCTCAGATGTCGCGCTGCTGCTTCGAACGAACGAAGCCAACCCAACGGGGGAAGGGATTTTGCCATGGTTCAATTCAGCCATTAATAACACTAATACCTAAGCGCATAATTCAATCGTTTGTCAAAAATATTCCGGCTTCATACCGTCTCCTGCAGCGAACAGGAGGATGCAATGAAACCGGAAATCAGGAAAATCGTCACCTATGATGAGGAAATCTTCATCGAGGGGTTTCGCGAAGCGGATAAGCCTTGGCGAATGTTCGCCGTCGCTGCCGTGCTACGCAACCCTTGGGCGGGTCGGTTTGTCGAAGACTTGTCGCCACAGATCAAGGCCTATGGCCCCATCTTGGGCGAGATGATGACCAAGCGGATGATCGACCTTGCTGGAAACGGAGCGGCGATCGAGGCCTACGGCAAGGCGGCAGTTGTCGGACTTGATGGTGAAATTGAGCACGCGTCGGGACTGATCCATACCCTGCGGTTTGGCAATTTCTACCGCGAAGCCGTTGAGGCCAAATCCTACCTTGCCTTCACCAATACACGCGGCACGGCGAATGCGCCGATCATGGTTCCGCTGATGGACAAGAACGATGCAGGGCGACGTTCGCACTATCTGACCATCCAGTTCTCGATCCCTGATGCTCCGCGCGATGATGAGGTTGTCGTGGTGCTTGGTGCAGCCATGTCTGGCCGGCCTCATCACCGGATTGGGGATCGCTATCAGGACTTGAAGGACTTGGGCCATGGTCTCGACAATCCTGCCGCGGTCTGAAATGGCAGGCCTGTCGGCTATCGTGGCAGGCGCGGGGCGGCCCGTGCTGCTGTTGCACGGCGTGGGCCTCAGGGCCGAGGCCTGGGGCGCGCAGATCGAGGCACTGCGCGGCAGCTATCAAGTGATCGCGCCTGATATGCCGGGCCATGGGCACAGTCCTTGCCCTTCTGGCCCGATCACGCTGGCCGAATATGCACAGGCTTTTCTACCTATTCTGCAAGAGCTTGCCGAGCCTGCGCTGGTTGTGGGTCATTCCATGGGGGCAATGATCGCACTTGAATTGGCCTGCCGCGCCCCTGCCAACGTTGGTGCCGTTGCCGCGTGTAACGCTATATTTGAGCGTCGCCCAGAGGCGGCGGCGGCGGTGCAAGCCCGCGCAGGAAGCCTTGATGGGACTATTGCACCTGACCCCGGCTCAACGCTTGAGCGGTGGTTCGGAAGCGCGCAATCAGATGAACGCAGCGCCTGCGAAAGCTGGCTTCTTGCCGCCAACCCCAGGGGCTACCAGCTCGCCTATACCGCGTTTGCCCATGCAGATGGTCCGCGCCGAGAAACCTTGCAGGCGCTGACCTGCCCCGCCCTCTTTGCAACAGGTGCGCTTGAGCCGAACTCAACGCCTGAGATGTCACAGGCCATGGCCGATCTTGCCCCGAAAGGCCGCGCTCTGATCGTTGAGGGCGCGGCCCACATGATGCCGATGACACATGCGGGCGCGTTGAACAGCGCGCTCTTGGATTTTACGCAGGAGATCTGGCCATGAGCGCGATAGATCCGCGTGCGCTGCGCAGCGCATTTGGCACCTTCATGACGGGGGTCACCGTCGTCACAGGCAAAGCCGTTGATGGAACAGTTGTCGGATTTACGGCCAATTCCTTCTCATCCGTCTCCCTTGATCCGCCGCTATTGCTGGTTTGCCCAGGCAAGTTCCTCTCTAGCTATGAAGCGTTTGCGGGCTGCACGCAGTTTGCGGTCAATATCCTGGCCGAGGGGCAGGAAGACGTGGCAAACACCTTCGCAAGTTACAAGGGCGACCGTTTCGCGCGTGTGCCTCATCGCCAAGACGCCTTGGGCAACCTGCTGATTGACGGTGCGCTAACACAGTTTTCATGCACAACTCACAGCGTGGTTGATGCCGGGGATCATGCGATCCTGATTGGCGCAGTGCAGAGCTTTGAACAGCGTGCCGGACGTGGACTTGGCTATGCCGACGGGCAGTTTTTCAGTCTAGGACTTGAACGCGCGGCGCTAGAGCATTCGGGCAATACGGCCCTTGGGGGTGCGATCATCACCTGCGGCGATACTGTGCTGTTAGAGCGGACTGAGGCCGGATACCGGCCACCGCAGTGTCTGGCAAAGCACCGCGACAACCTACGCCCTACCCTTACACGTGACCTTGAGGCGCGCGACCTTCCCGTAAAGCTTGGTCCCGCCTATTCTGTATTCGACGATGGCAAAACCCATTGCTCCTATTTTCTCGCCGCAGAGCCGTTCACCAACAACGGCGGGTTCGAAGCCCATCCAATCGGTGACATTCGCAAACTGAAATTCGCCTCCCAACCCATCGCTGACATGATGAACCGCTTCGCGCTTGAGATTCAGACGCGCAGCTTTGGTCTCTATGTCGGTGATGCACAGCGCGGCGATGTACACCACCTGCCTGAAAGGAGCTGAAAAATGGAGTTCTCACTCTTTGTGCATATGGAGCGCCTGACGCCCGAGCAATCGCACCAACAGCTAAATGAAGAACTGATCGCGCTGTGCAAAATGGCAGACGATGCAGGGATGCGCGCCATCTGGACCGGAGAACACCACGGGATGGAGTTCACCATCGCGCCGAACCCCCTTATGTCGCTCGTGCATATTTCCCATCACACAAAAAACGTGAAACTGGGAACGGGTACGGTGATCGCGCCGTTCTGGCACCCTGTCAAGCTGGCTGGCGAGGCGGCATCTGCCGATCTGATGACAGGCGGGCGCATCGAGCTTGGGATCGCTCGCGGGGCATATTCATACGAATACGAGCGGCTGATGCCTGGAATGGACGCGTGGGAAGCGGGTCAACGCATGCGCGAATTGGCGCCACTTCTCCCCAAGCTGTGGGAAGGTGACTGTACCCATGAGGGCACGTTTTATAAATTCCCAGCCACGACAGCCGCGCCCAGGCCCTTGCAGGACGGTGGCCCGCCGATCTGGATCGCAGCACGCGACCCGAACAGTCACGAGTTTGGTGTGCAGAACGGGTTTAACATTCAGGTGACGCCACTGTGGCAGGGGATCGAGGAAATCAAAACCCTGATGGAGCGCTTCAACGCCGCCTGCGCCAGCTATGACGGCCCACGACCCAAAATCATGCTGCTGCATCACACCTATGTTGGCGCGGATGCCGATGATGTGACACAGGCCGCCCGCGAGCTGTCGCGCTTCTATTGCTACTTTGGCGCCTGGTTCAAGAACGAGCGCCCGGTAGCACAGGGGCTGATTTCCCCTCTCGCAGAGGAGGAGCTTGCCGCCAATGGCCTTATGGCCCCCGAGAACATGGCGCGTGATCTGACCATCGGAACCGCAGAAGACGTCATCGAGAAAATACGCAAATACGAAGAGCTTGGGTATGATGAATACGCGTTCTGGATCGACAGCGGGATGAGTTTCGAACGCAAGCGCGCATCGCTTGCTCGTTTCATCGACACTGTCATGCCGGCCTTCAGGTGAGGAACAAAATGGACCGCAAACCACACTATCAGCTTTTTATTAACGGCGCTTGGACGGAAGGTTCCGAAGGTCAGGTCATGGCCTCGCAAAACCCCGCCAACGGACGGGACTGGGCGACCTTCGCCTGCGCGTCGCGGGCAGATGTCGCGCGCGCCATCAAATCTGCTCGCCGGGCGCTGAACGACCCGGCATGGCGCGATATGACCCAGACACAACGTGGCAAGCTGCTTTATCGGCTTGCCGAACTGATCGAAGAAAACGCCGCTGAAATCGGGCGCATCGAAACAACAGACAGCGGCAAGCTCCTGGCGGAAACTGCCAGCCAGTCGGCCTATGTCGGCGACTATTACCGCTATTACGCGGGGCTTGCCGACAAGATCGAAGGTGCGGTCCTGCCGATCGACAAACCAGACATGCATGTCTTTACCCGGCGCGAACCGATCGGTGTTGTCGCTGCCATCGTGCCGTGGAATGCCCAGATGTTCCTGACAGCAACAAAGCTGGGCCCCGCATTGGCGGCGGGCTGCTCCGTGGTGTTGAAAGCCTCGGAAATTGCCCCCGCGCCGATGCTCGAGTTTGCCCGCCTGATCGAACAGGCAGGTTTCCCGGCCGGTGTCGTTTCGGTCATCACAGGAGATGCCGAAAACTGTGCCATCCCGCTGACACGTCACCCCGATATCGACCGCATAGCCTTTACCGGTGGGCCGGAAACCGCACGGCACGTCGTGCGCAACTCAGCTGAAAATTTTGCGGTCACCACGCTGGAGCTCGGCGGAAAATCCCCCATTCTGGTCTTTGAAGACGCTGATCTCGACGGCGCGGCCAATGGGCTTATCGCAGGCAATTTCGGCGCCTCGGGCCAAAGCTGTGTGGCGGGCACGCGGGGCCTGGTGCATCGCTCTGTGTTGGAGGTCGTAGCGGCGAAGATCAAAGAGAAGATGGAGGGCGTTGTCATCGGCGACCCGCTTGATGTGACAACCCAAATCGGCCCCCTTTGCACGGCCGAGCAAATCAGAAAGATCGAAGCAACCCTTGCTGCGGCCGTATCAAGCGGCGCGACAATCCGCTTTGGTGGCGCGCCTCTGGAACGCCCCGGCAATTACATGGCACCCACCCTTGTTGAATGCGCTGACACAAACGCCGAAACGCTCAAGATCGAAATGTTCGGACCTGTCATGTCGCTCTTGCCATTCGACACCGAAGAAGAAGCTATCGCAATTGCCAACAGTACTCCCTTCGGGCTCGGCTCGGGTGTTTTTACCGAGAATGTCGCACGCGCGCATCGCGTCTCTGCGCGGCTCAAGGCGGGCATCTGTTGGGTCAATACCTACCGTGCGGTGTCGCCCATGGCGCCCTTCGGAGGATTCGATCAGTCAGGCTATGGGCGCGAGGCCGGGATAGAGGCCATACATGACTACACGCGCAGCAAAACAACGTGGATTAGCACGTCCGAAACACCAATGGCCAACCCGTTTGTGATGCGTTGAGTGGAGGCTGAAGTCTTCTTGATAACCCCCTAAACCAATAGGCGAATAAGCCGACGTGCTGCCATAGTGCAGCCTATGTCGGCTTCTCTAACTGGGCGTCTGGGGCAAGCTGGTGCCATTGTGGGATCGTTCTTCCCGGTCACGCTTCGCTTTGCAGTCTGTTTTGGTGTCCAAAGGGCGGCGCAGCACGCATATGTCGGATTGGCAGTGGAGAGCGATCTGCAAGGTGATGGGTGATCACAACAGCGCGTTGCCATGATTGCCATGATTACCCGGAAACGTTCTATCCGTTACCCACGGGATTGCCGTTCCAACAGGAAGCTCTGGATTTCTTTCGCGCCGCTTGGGCCGGGTTGCGTTTCACCCAACAGGCCGTCCGGAACCGTCCAGCCAGGTTCGACGCCCGTCATATCGGGCAGTTCGTGGGCAATCCCCTTGTGACAGTCGATGCAGGTTCTTTCACCGGATAGCAGGTATTGCGTATGGATATCGGCCGCGCGCGGGGATTGGCGACTAAGGTCCATCGCAACTTCGGAATGGCAATTACGGCATTCCAGACTGTCATTTGCGCCAAGCCGCGCCCATTCACGCTTGGCCATGACCAGGCGATGTTCGAGAAACTTCTGCCGCGTGTTGATGGTGCCGAAGATCTTGCCCCAGACCTCTTTCGAGGCCTGCATCTTGCGGGCGATCTTGTCGGACCATTCATGCGGAACATGGCAGTCTGGGCATCCAGCGCGCACCCCGGAACGGTTCGAAAAATGCACCGTGTGCGACAGTTCCTCAAAGACGTTGTTGCGCATTTCATGACACGAGATGCAGAATTCTTCGCTGTTGGTGTATTCCAGTGCGGTGTTGAAACCGCCCCAGAAGATCACGCCGCCAAGAAAGCCACCGAGGGTCAGAAAGCCGAGGCCAAGCGTGACCGCTGGTGTCCAGAGCACGTTCCAGAACCAGCGAAAGGGGAACAAGATCCAACGCATTTCAATCCCCCCCTGCGGCCACAGTGCCGATGTCGGACATATCGGTGAAGGTATTGCCAATCAGCGCGGCGGTATCGGCTTGGGGAACGTGGCATTGGGTGCAGAAGTAGCGGCGCGGCGAGACATCCGCCAGCATCTGGGCCTCCCGCGTCATGTAGTGGGTGATCGAAATCATCGGTGCGCCTGCCCCAAGCGAGTGTTCGCGTTTGTGGCAAGACATGCAGCGGTTCGCATTGACCGTGAGTTGATAGCCCTCGATCGAATGCGGAATGATCGGCGGCTGTTCGGGGTAGGCGCGCATCTGTCGCACATCATCGGTGACATAGCGCTCCAGTGGTCCAGCGGGTACCGGCTCCATCGCGTTGGGCATCGGCCCCGATAGTTCAGGGACATTCTGCGCAACGACAAAGCTGGCAATCATGCAGGCTGCGAAGGTGGCGGCAAAGCGGAGCTGTTTCATCACACCGCCTCCACGCGCACAGCGCATTTCTTGAAATCAGTTTGTTTCGAGATCGGGTCCGTTGCGTCAAGCGTCACCTTGTTGATGAGTTGGCTGGCATCGAACCACGGCACAAAGATCACGCCCGGCGGCATACGGTTCCTGCCCCGTGTTTCAACCCGCGAGCGGATTTCACCCCGGCGGGAAATCACCCGGACCTCCATCCCCTGATTGAGCCCCCTTTCGCGCGCATCAATGGCGTTCATGAAGACCTTGGCGCCGGGGAAGGCCTTGTAAAGTTCCGGCACCCGCATGGTCATGGAACCGGAGTGCCAGTGTTCCAGCACCCGCCCCGTGACCAGCCACATGTTGAAATCATCATCGGGGCTTTCGGCTGGCGGTTCATATGGGACCGAGAGGATAACCGCCCGACCATCAGGTTTGCCGTAGAACTCCACATCACTGCCAGCAGTCACATAGGGATCATGGCCTTCACGGAACCGCCATTTGGTTTCTTTGCCATCAACAACCGGCCAGCGAAGGCCACGCACGTCGTCGCTCTGATAGGTATCATATGGCGCAAGGTCATGGCCGTGCCCCCGCCCAAAGGTGGCATATTCCTCGAACAGGCCTTTCTGGATGTAAAATCCGAAATCTCGGGCTTCGTGGTTGTTGTAATCCTCCCGCACCTCTTCCAGAGGATAGGCGTCGACCTGGCCGTTGGCATAACAGATATCAAACAGCGTCTTGCCCTTGTATTCGGGATGCGCGTCCAGAATTTCGGCCGGCCAGATCTCGTCGGTGGTGAAACGTTTTGAGAACTCGACCATCTGCCACAGATCAGAGCGCGACTCGCCCGGCGCGTCGACCAGCTGATGCCAGGCATGGGTCCGGCGTTCGGCATTGCCGTAGACGCCCTCTTTTTCGACCCACATGGCAGCGGGCAGGATGATATCGGCGGCCATGGCCGTCACCGTCGGATAGGCATCGGTGACCACGATCATATTGTCGGGATTGCGATAGCCCTGATAGGTCTCGTTCTGGGAATTGGGCGCCGCTTGCAGGTTGTTGTTACACTGCACCCAGTAGAAATTCAGCACACCGTCCTTGAGCTTGCGATCCTGCAGCACCGCGTGGAAACCGGGCTTGGTGTTCAGCAGCCCATGCGGCAGTTTCCACAGTTCCTCGGCGTGTTCCACATGCTTGGGGTTGGTTACGACCATATCTGCGGGCAATCGGTGCGCAAAGGTGCCGACCTCGCGCGCGGTGCCACAGGCCGAAGGCTGGCCGGTCAACGAAAACGGAGAATTGCCCGGTTCAGATATTTTCCCGGTCAGCAGGTGGATGTTATAGACCATCTGATTGGCCCAGACGCCACGAACATGCTGGTTGAATCCCATGGTCCAAAGCGACATGACCTTGGTATCCGGATCTGCGTAAAGCTCTGCCAACTCCTCAAGGAATCCGGGTTCGACCCCCGACAACTCGCTGACATGGTCGAGCGTATAGCTTGAAACATGCTCCTTGAAGGCCTCAAAATCGCTGTCTTCCATCAGGCCGGGATTGTCGGCTCCGGTTGCGGCGACTTGCAGTTCGTGTTCGGGGCGCAGCCCATAGCCGATGTCGGTGGCCCCCTTCTTGAAGGTGGTATGTTTGCCAACGAAATCCTCGTTCACCCGCCCCGTCTGGATGATGTGGTTGGCGATGTAGTTCAGGATTGCCAGGTCAGTGCCCGGTTTGAACACCATCGGAATATCCGCCAGATCCATCGAGCGATGGGTGAAGGTAGACAGCACCGCACATTTCACCCCGGGGGTGCCCAGACGGCGATCGGCCAGCCTGGTCCACAGGATCGGGTGCATCTCTGCCATGTTTGATCCCCAGAGCACAAAGGCGTCTGCGTGTTCGAAATCATCGTAGCAGCCCATCGGCTCATCAATGCCGAAGGTGCGCATGAAGGCCACCGCTGCCGAGGCCATGCAATGGCGCGCGTTGGGGTCGAGGTTGTTGGACCGGAAGCCCGCCCGCATCAATTTGGTCGCGGCATAGCCTTCCAGCACGGTCCATTGGCCGGACCCGAACATGCCGATGCTTTCCGGGCCCTTGTCCTTCAGAACCGTCTTGACCCTATCCGCCATGACGTCAAAGGCCTCGTCCCAGCTGACCGGTTCAAATTCGCCCTCTTTGTCGAAGACGCCGTTTGACTTGCGCATCAGTGGCGTTGTCAGCCGGTCTTCGCCATACATGATCTTGGAGAGGAAATAGCCCTTCACGCAGTTCAGGCCGCGATTGACCTCATGCTGCATGTCGCCATGGGTGGCGACGACCTTGCCCTCCTTGACGCCCACCATGACACCGCAACCGGTCCCGCAGAACCGGCAGGGTGCCTTGGACCACTTGATCTTCAGCGCCTCAACGCCGCCGGGGACGGGCTGCGCCAGCGCCTCCTGTGGGATACCTGCAGCAGATGCGGCCAGTGCGGCTGCCTGGGCTTTCAGAAGCTGGCGTCGGGTCACGTCGAGTGGCATGTGGGATCCTCCATATGGGCGGGCATATCGTCGGGTTCTTCGGCATGTTCAAAAACCATATTTGCCACCAGAACACCGGGCATCAGGTTGATCTCGGTCAGCCGGTCCCCCAGCTGACCTGTGCTGAGCCCCTCGATGGTGATGATCAGACGCGTGGCATCCTCGCCATGCACCTCGACCCCGTCGAGAACCTCTATCAGGGCGCGTACCCTTTCTTTTGCATCTGGGGTGACGCTCACCACCGCGGATGATACGTGCCAGCGATCCTTAGGCATAACTCACATCCTTCCTTACCGCGTCAATTGCACCAGCGGGACAGACAGATGAGCAGGCCGCGCAGCCTGTGCAGGCCGCAGCATCCAGCAGCGGCAGGAAGGGGCCGCCGACCCTTGGTTTCATTGAAATCGCCTCTTGGGGGCAGGCATCGCGGCAGGTCATGCAGGATATGCCTGCCTCGACAAAACAACGCGCCGAGATTTGCATCACATGGCCCATCTCATGCGCCATGTGGTCATTATCGACAAAGACGGTCTCGGCAAAAACGGTCTCGGGGCAGGATGCGGCGCATTTTCCGCAAAAGGTGCATTCGCCCGCCTCGGGGTTGAGCATCACGCCATCCGGGGCAAGCCGCAGGATGGTTTCGGGGCAGCTATCAACACAGGCCCCACATCGCGTACAGCCCTTGAGGGTCAGTTCGGAAACGCCAGGTGGTCGCGCCAAAAAAGGCGGAGCCTGGGTACTGCCTTTCAGCAGGTCACGCCGAGATATACGCCCCTTCGCGGACATCCGGTCAGTGCCCCGGGGGTCCGGGCGGCCCCGAAATTAACTGGAACATCCAGATGAGAAACCCGTAGCCGCCGACGACGCCGACGGCGACAATAGGCCAAACGCCGAAGGCCAAAATCAAGAAACGTGTTAACTCTTTGCGTCGTCCCGCCCCGCTTGATTGCAGGTTGGGGTCAGTGGCTTGTCCATCAGACAATGCTGCCTCCCCCCGCTCGTAAAAGAGCGGCAACTCAATTACAATCTATTCTGGGTTGAGCCTAGAACACCGGGCAGACAACATCAAGCGTACCGATTGCCGAGGCCATGTTTTTTCATTTCTTACGATCAAAACAGGATGGGAAAACCATCAAGATATCATCGTAAGTATTTGTTTAAATATACATATACTAAATTTTGGCGCAAAGTCAGGGGCCCTGTTCGGCGATGCGCTGAGGCGTGTCTCTCTGCGTTGCGCAGCGTTCCTGTCGCTTGTTGCGCATGAAAAAGGCCGGGTTGCCCCGGCCTTTTTTGACATGTCTTAGGTCTGGCGATGGGGCATGCGACCGCCGCCTCGCTTAGCCACGGCGCCGACGTCCGCCGCCGCTGCGGCCGCCACGACCGCGACCTTCTTCACCGGCTTTTGCCGGGGCTTTGTTGAACTTGATCCACTCGCCGCCATGCGGGTCATTGTTGGTCAAGAAGTTGGCGGCGCGGATGGCTTCCATTTCTTTGCCGGCGCGCGGCTGCATCGAGCCCAGGCCAAACATGGTCACGAAGGTTTCATCATCCATGCCCTCGGGCAGAATAATCCCAGCAGCGGCAACTTCTTCCTTTTTGGCGGCCAGCGCTTTTTGCGTCACCGGCAGGCCAACTGGGTTCATGATCGCCGAAGTCATCCCGGCCCCCATTGCCATGGGCAGGAACGCATTGTTGATGCCGTGGCGGTTTGGTAGGCCAAACGAGATATTGGACGCGCCGCAGGTGGTGTTGACGCCAAGCTCTTCGCGCAGGCGACGCACCAGGGCAAAGACTTGCAGCCCGGCAGTGCCCATAGCGCCGATCGGCATCACCAGCGGGTCGACGACTATGTCATGGGCCGGAATGCCAAAATCGGCAGCGCGCTGTACGATCTTTTTCGCCACTTCAAAGCGCACGTTCGGATCTTCGGAAATGCCGGTGTCATCATTGGAAATCGCCACAACGGGCACGTTGTATTTCTTGACCAGCGGCAGGATCTGTTCCAGCCGCTCTTCCTCGCCGGTGACCGAATTCAGCAAGGGCCGCCCTTCGCAGATTTCCAGCCCGGCCTCTAGCGCGCCGGGAACCGAAGAGTCGATACAGAGCGGCACATCCACAAGCCCTTGAACTAGCTCAACGATCTTGCGCATCAGCGGCGGTTCTGTCTCGTTGGGGTTGGGGTTGGAGTTGTAGACCACCCCAGCATTGATATCGAGCACGGTAGCGCCAGCCAAAACCTGCGCGACCGCATCTTTTTCAACGGTGGAAAAATCGCCGGCTTCCAGCTCGGCGGCCAGTTTCTTGCGCCCTGTCGGGTTGATCCGCTCTCCGATAACGCAGAATGGCTCATCAAAGCCCATGACAGCGGTTTTTGTTTTTGATTCAATAACTGTACGGGTCATTGTTTATCCTTGAGAGTTAGCAGGCTGCGCTGCGGCGCCGCCATTGTTGATCGCCCAATTGGCATTGGTCTTGATGCCACCCAGCGGGAAGAAGTGAACATGCGAGATGTTAAAGTCGGGATTGGCCGCCTTATGCGCTGCCAGTTCGGTCAGCACATCCGTTGGCTCATAGGGCAGCAGCAGTTTCGACACATCCATCGCCCGCTTTTGTAGCACTTTCAGCGAGGGACCAACACCGCAGGCAATGGCGAATTTGATCAAGGTCTGCAATTTGGCCGGCCCGGCAATGCCGATATGGATCGGAATATCAATGCCGGCCTCTTTCAGCCCGTCGGCCCAGGCGATGATCGGCTTGGCTTCAAAGGCGAACTGGGTCGCCAGAGCCATTTTGGCATCGGTGCGTTCAGAAAATTTCTGTTTCCACTGAAGTGCTTCGTCGATGTTCTTGGTCGAACCATCGGCATCGATATCACGGTTGCCTTCGGGATGACCTGCCACATGCAGATTTTCAAAGCCAGCCTTGTCGAACAGCCCGGTTTCCAGCAATTGCATTGAAGAATGGAAATCACCGTAGGGCTGGGCGACACCGCCGGCCAGCAAGAGCGCCTGTTTCACATCGGCTTCGCCCTGATAGCGCGCGATCCAGTCTGCCAGCGTCGCCTCATCCTTGATGATGCGGGCGGGGAAATGCGGCATCACCGGGTAGCCTTCGGCATTCAGGCGCTTGGCGGTTTCGACCATTTCCTCGATCGGGGTGCCCTCGATATGGGCAATGTAGACGCGGGTGCCTGCGGGTAGCAGGTCAGCAAAGCTGTCCACCTTGGCGGCCGTGCGCGGCATCACCTCGATCGAATAGCCCTGCAGCAGGGCCTCGACCTGTGGGTTTACGGGTTGCGGCGACTTTGCGTCACGCTTTTTGAAATTCAACAAAGCCATCACGGCCTCCCATAGTGGTGTCAGGCTCACGCCCATCCGTCGTTTGCGATCAGGGTTTTCAAACGCTCCTGATCGTATTCCGCTTCCAGACGTCTGGCCTCGGCTTCGGCAACCTCTGCTGCGTCACCTTCTACCACATAGGGGGCCGCTTTGCGCCACTCTGCCAGATAGGCATCGCTGTCTTTGGCGTTGACCTTCATTGCGGCCCGGTCGATTGCCTGTTCAAAGCGTTCTTCCAATTGCCGTTTTGAGCCGCGGCGCCCTTTGCCTGCGATGACCTGCGCGGGAATATCGCGCCAGTATACGATCGTGATATCCACCATAGCCTGTCCTCCTAAGACGTCTGCACTTGCCTGCTTTTAGTGCGTCCCGCGACAGCGCGTACGCCGGATTTCGACATCACTGGGAGTTGGAGCGACGTTTTCACCTGTGTCGTGAATACAAAACCGGCACCGATCTGGCTACAGCAGGGCCTGCCAAAAATTTTCATCAAGCTTATGAGTTCATTGCAAGGCTGCGCCGTCACCACATGGCCTGTTTTACGCAAACGCAGCTGTGGTGCCTAATTCTCCCGCGCTCTGGGCGCCGGATCCCCTTGCGCCGCTGGGCTGCGCTCCATAGTCTAGGGGTAACACGATAATCGGAGGGCGTGAATCATGGCGCCCAGGCGTTCTAAAGGTGCGGGCGCGTTTCCCAAGGTGGTTGAAACCCCTGTACCAGCCCGTCCGGATTCTGATGCGCTTTACGCGGCTCTGGATCTTGGCACCAATAGTTGCCGCATGCTGATTGCCCAACCCAAGGGCAGCGGATTCCATGTGGTGGACAGTTTTTCCAAGTCGGTGCAGCTGGGCACCGGACTTGAACGCACCGGGCGCTTGTCGCGGTCGTCCATGGCGCGCACCATTCAGGCGCTGCGGATTTGTCAGCAAAAGCTGAAGCGCAACCGCGTCAAACGTATGCGACTGGTCACCACCGAAGCCTGCCGTCGTGCCAAGAATTCGCGCGAATTCATCCGTCAGGTCAAACGAGAAACCGGCCTGCCACTGGAAATCATCCAGCCGGAGGAAGAAGCACGCCTGGCAGTGATTTCCTGCGCGCCGCTGGTCTCGACCAAGACCGAGCAGCTCTTGGTGGTTGATATCGGCGGTGGCTCGACAGAGCTGGTCTGGATTGATCTTTCCTCGGTGCCGGGGCGCGACCGTCCGGCGGCGATCATGCGGCTGCATGCCGGGTTTCATACAGCTGCAAGCCCCTTTCCCACCGCCAAGGTCGTGGATTGGATCTCGGTGCCGCTGGGGGTGGCAACCCTGCGCGACCAGTTCAACGATGTCGAAGATGATTCTGCCCGTTTTGCGCTGATGAGCTGGTTCTTTGAAGAGCATCTGGCCAATTTCGCCCCCTATAAGGACGTGCAGGCGCGGGCCGGCTTTCAGATTGTTGGCACCTCGGGTACTGTAACCACTGTTGCTGCCTCTCATCTTGGGTTAAAGCGCTACGATCGTACCAAGGTAGACGGGTTGCGGATGACCAGCGATCAGATCGACAAGGTGATCCGTGGCTATCTTGAACTGGGCCCCAATGGGCGTCGCCGCGATCCCCGCATTGGCGAGGATCGCCAGGCGCTCATCATGTCGGGGTCGGCCATCTTGCAGGCCTTGCTGCGCTGCTGGCCGACTGATCGGCTCTCGGTAGCGGATCGCGGTCTGCGCGAGGGGCTGCTTTATGCGCAGATGAGCGCAGATGGCGTGCTGGAAGACGGGCCTTTTTGAGAAGGCGGGCCTAAGTATAGGCGCGCAAATTGTAATTGACGCCCTGCCCCTGCGGGAGGCGGCGGCGAACACGGTGAAGATGATGGCAAAAACGCCCACTGGTAAAAACACCTCCGGCCGCGGCCAGCGTGACCTGAAGGTCAAGGTCAAATCCGCCCGCGGACGTCGGCTCAGCTCTACCCGCTGGCTGCAGCGCCAGCTGAATGATCCCTATGTCAAACGCGCCCAGGCTGAAGGGTATCGCGGGCGTGCTGCGTATAAGATCATGGAAGTGGACGATAAATATCGCTTCCTTGTGCCCGGTGCGCGGGTTGTCGATCTGGGCTGCGCCCCCGGTGGCTGGGCCCAGGTTGCGGTCAAGCGGATCAATGTGATGGGCGAAAAACGCGGCAAATCCCAGGGGCGCATCATCGGCGTTGACCTGCAAGAAATGGAGCCCCTGGCGGGGGCTGAATTCTACCAGCTCGATTTCATGGATGAAGGCGCGGATGACAAGGTCAAGGAATGGCTTGGCGGCATGGCCGATGTGGTGATGTCCGATATGGCGGCCTCCAGCTCTGGTCATAAACAGACCGATCACCTGAAGATCATTTCTCTGTGCGAGGCTGCCGCCTATTTTGCCTTTGATGTTCTGGAAGAAGGCGGCACATTTGTCGCCAAGGTTCTTGCGGGCGGCGCCGAAGGGGAATTGCAAAAGCTGTTGAAGAACAAATTCACCAAAGTGGCCAATGTCAAACCTCCGTCGTCGCGGTCTGACAGTTCCGAAAAATTTGTCGTGGCCATGGGGTATAAAGGCTAGTCTATACCCCTGCCCTGATAGAATGTTGCGCAACCGCGGGTGCCCGTATTGCGCATCTCGTCACATCGGCAAAGTCAGTCGCGTGAATGAATGAACGCGACAGGCCTAGGCGGATCGCTTCTGCCCCAGAAGAGATTGCGTTGCTCGCTTTTGCAGCATCAAGACCTCTGCGCCTGCACCTTCACTTTGCAGCGATACGCGGACCTTGCGTTGCATTTGTTCAGCAAGGCCAGATTTGCGCAAGACCTGCTTGGCAAGCGTTAGTAGGTGCCGGTTCTTGTCTGACAGGGTTGCTTTGCCCATCCGCGTCACACTGTGAAATGCCATTGTCCTCGCCCTCTTCATATTCCCCAAAACCATGGGGTTATGATCGAATAGAAAACCGGCATGGCCGAAATGTGGCAAAGCTGCCCCATTGTTTCCAATCAGGAAACATGTGGTGTTTTTGCCACCTGTCCCGCATCCGTTTTGCGCAGGTCAATCAGGGCGCCGTTGTATTCTGCCCCAAGGATCAAAATCGCCGCATTCACATAGAGAAAAATCATCGCCGCCATCGCCCCGGCCAGCCCAGCGTAGGTCGCCGAATACTGCGCGATCGCGCTGATGTAGAAGGCAAATCCAATCCCGGCGGCCCACCACAACGCGACAGTCAAAAGCGTCCCTGGCAGGATGTCCTTCAGCCGGTAGATCTGCCCCGGCAAGACCAGATGGCAGAGAAAGACCGCCACAAAAGGCACCACAGCTGCTACCAGCCCATTGATGCCAATCGGGATGTTGAATGACAGATCCACATTGGGGAAAAAATCAGCCAGGTAGCGCAGATACAACGGCAAAATAACCTTGAATATCGCAGCGATCAGGATGCCCGTTCCGCCCAGGATGACAAAACCAAGACAGATCAGCCGCGATTTCCAATAGGGGCGTGTGTCGCGTTCATGATAAGCCCGTACCATGGCGACCCGCACCGCATTGACGCCATTTGCCGCAAAATAGAGCGCCAGCACACCGCCGATGGTGATCAGCCCGGTGTTTGAGTTCTCAAGGACTGCATAAAGCTCAGTCAGGATCGGCGCCGAGACCGCCTCTGGCCAGCCGCCAAAGACCAGATCGACCAGATCATCCAGATCGATATTGCGCGAAAAAATGTTTGCCACCGCACCAGCCAGGGCGACGGTGAACAGCACAAACGGAAACAGCGCCAACATCATTGACATGGCGATATGGCTGCTCATGACCCAGCCTGCCTTGCGGTTGAAACGCTTCAGGGAAAGCCAGAGGGCGCGGGCCCAGATCGGATAGAAAGTGCTGCTTTTCATGGGCATAACCTTCCACAACTGCGCTGCAATGACCAGCCCTATGCTGATCTTGCGGCCTGACCAAAGGCGTACCGCGTCTGGACAGTTGGGTCGTCAGGGTATTCACTGCCGACATCGCCCAAACGGAGCAGAATGTCATGGTCCTGTCTATTTCCAACGTCAGCAAGACACTCCCCAATTCTGGCCTGGGGCGGCCAATATTAGATCAGGTTTCCTTGCAGCTTTCGGCGGGGCAGTCGCTTGCGCTGACTGGCGAAAGTGGATCGGGAAAATCAACTCTGCTGCATCTTGTCGGGGCCTTGGATAGTTTTGACAGTGGTGAAATTCATCTGGATGGCATACCGCTGAGCGACCTGCAGGAAGCCGCACGCGCCGCGCTGCGTCGACTAAAGGTTTCTATTGTTTTTCAACAATTTAATATCATCCCCTCACTAGATGTCGCCGCCAATATTGCGCTGCACGCAAAGCTGGCAGGCCGATATGACGCCAGCCTGCAGGCGCATCTGGCAGATCGCCTTGGGCTCTCCGCGCTGTTGTCGCGCTACCCAGAGCAGCTCTCGGGGGGGCAGCAGCAACGGGTTGCCATCGCCCGCGCGCTGGCCCTGCGACCCAAACTTCTACTTGCGGATGAACCCACCGGCAACTTGGATGAGGACAGCAGCGATGCGGTGCTGGCGCTGATGCTTGAACTGGTGCAGGAAAGCGATAGCGCGCTGTTCCTTGTGACCCATTCCCCCAGAATTGCCGCCAAGCTGGATCGCCAACTGCATCTGAGCGGTGGCAAATTGCGATGATGCGAGCAGCTTTTCATACGCTGCTGTCCTATTGGTCGCGCCACCGTTTTCAACTGTTTGCGCTGGTCGCGGGCTTGGCCCTGGCCACCGCCCTGTGGTCAGCGGTTCAGGCCATCAACGGCCAAGCCAGACAGAGCTACGCCCAAGCGCAGGATTTTTTACAGCAACTGGACGGGACCAGCCTGGTTTCGCCGGGCGGCAGTTTGCATCTATCTGACTATGTCACCCTGAAACGCCAAGGCTGGAAGCTGACACCGGTGTTGGAAGGCCAGTATAGGAATGCTGGGCAAAGCATTGATCTTATAGGAATAGATGTCTTGACCTCGCCACAGGTAGCGCGGCTGTTTCCGGCAGAAAGCCTAGGTGGAGATTCCGATTTTCTACGCGGGATATTACACGAACCCGGTGGGATAGTTCTGCATCCAGAAACCGAAAAACTGCTCCCATCTATGCTGAAAGAGATGCAGATCTTTCGGTCAGAAGCGGTTCCGCTTGGGCTCGCCGTGGCAGATATTTCGTTGGTGAGCAGGCTTTTGCAGCGCCCGGACGATTTGAGCCGCTTGATCCTGCTGGGTGACACCGGGCCAGGTGCGATGCCTTCAGCCGACAGCGGAGCAGATATGCGGCCACCGGATGCCAGGGCGCTTGCCTCGTTGCCCGCGCATATCAAACTGGCCCCCGGTGGCACGGCCCGTATGAACCCTGGCACCCTAACAGAAAGCTTTCACCTTAACCTGACTGCCTTTGGGTTTTTATCCTTTATTGTTGGGCTGTTTATCGTGCAAGGCACCATTGGCCTCGCGATGGAGCAACGCCGTGGCCTGCTGCGCACTCTGCGCTGCCTTGGACTCCCCTTTGCGCAGATGATCTTGATCTTGGTGGTAGAGATCACACTGATTGCAGTGGCTTCCGCCTTTATCGGTTTGATATTGGGTTATTTTCTCGCCGCGTCGCTCTTGCCTGGCGTGGCGGCAACCCTCTCTGGGCTATATGGTGCCGAGGTCAGTGGTGCGCTTTCCCTTCAGCCCGCCTGGATTCTGTCGGGGCTGGCAATGACCCTGGCCGGGGCCAGTCTCGCCAGCGCCCATGCCTTTTACACCCTATGGAAGCTGCCGATCCTGCAGGCGCCCTCTACCCAGGCGCGCGGCCAACGGTTGCTGCAAAGCTACACCGCATGGGCGGCGGCGGGCATCGGGCTAAGCCTGGGCGGGGTGCTGGCCTTGGCGCTGGTCGAGGGGTTGATCGGTGGGTTCATGTTTCTGGGCGGGGTAATGCTGGGCGCGGCGCTGCTACTGCCCTATGTTCTATGGTCATTGCTGGGGATGGCGCAGGCCCGGACGCGGGCACCGCTTATGCAATGGCTTTGGGCGGATGCACGGGCACAACTGCCGGGCCTGTCGCTGGCGCTGATGGCTCTTATGCTGGCGCTGGCAACAAATATTGGCGTTGGAACAATGGTTTCCAGTTTTCGGCTCACCTTTGTGGATTGGCTGGATCAGCGGCTTGCCGCGGATCTATATGTGACCACCCTGGATGATGCCCAGGGCGCAGAGGTGCAGGCTTGGCTGAGCCAGCAGGGGCTGACGGTGCTGCCGATCCGCAGCAAGGAAATGCAGCACAGCACCGGCCAGATAAAGATTTACGGACTGCGCGACGATGAACTCTACCGCAACAATTGGCCGATGATTTCCGCCCGGCCCGAGGCTTGGGATCTGCTGGTGCAGGGCCGTGGTGTCTTGGTCAGCGAACAACTGGCGCGGCGGGCCGATCTGCAGCTTGGTGCGCATATTGATCTGCCCGCTGGCTGGCCGAGCGAGATCCTGGGCATCTATGCCGACTACGGCAACCCACATGGCCAGGCGATGGTGTCACTGCCGCAATTGCTGAAAAACGCCCCCGATGTGGACAATCTGCGATTTGCGCTGCGCCTTGATCCCACACAGGTGAAACAGGTGATCAACATGCTGCAGGAACGGTTTGAAATTCCACGGGAAAACATCACTCAGAAAGACTTGGCAAAGGCCAGATCCATGGCAGTGTTTGACCAAACCTTTTTGATTACCGATGCGCTGAAACTGCTGACCTTGGCGGTGGCCAGCTTTGCCATTTTCACCAGCCTGGCAACGCTTTGGAACCAGAGGTTGCCACAGCTTGCCCCGGTCTGGGCCATGGGGGTGCGCCGTCGCAGCTTGGCCCTGATCGATATCCTGCGCAGCCTGCTCATGGCCGGGCTAACGGCTCTGTTGGCCCTGCCGCTGGGGCTGCTGCTCTCTTGGGCGCTGCTTGTGGTGATCAATACTGCGGCCTTCGGCTGGCGGCTGCCGGTCTATCTGTTCCCGATGAACTGGTTGGCCCTGGTGCTGCTGGCCCTGCTGGCGGCGGGTCTTGCCGCCCTGCTGCCCGCCTGGCGCCTGTTCCGCATCAGTCCCAGTGAATTGTTAAAGGTCTTTTCAGGTGAACGCTAAACCCCTGATTATCTGGCTGGTTCTCTGTATGATTGGGCCAGCGGTCAACGCCCAGGGCTTTGCCGGGCTTGGCACTACCGCCGCAGAGGGCTTTGCCCAGCCCAACCCGGATCTACCGCTGGTCTTTCCACGCGATCACGGGGCGCATCCCGATTTCCGCATTGAATGGTGGTATTTGACCGCGAATCTGACAGATACAGAGGGGCGCAGATATGGGATCCAATGGACCCTGTTTCGCAGCGCCCTGGCCCCCGGAGAGGCCGAGGGCTGGCAAAGCCCGCAAATCTGGATGGGCCATGCCGCCGTGACCAGCGCCCGGCAGCATTTCACCGCAGAACGCCTGGCGCGTGGCGGGATTGGTCAGGCGGGTGTCTCCATCAGCCCCGGCTTTCAGGCCTGGATCGACGATTGGGATATGGCAGGCGATGCCGACCTTGGCCAGTTGGACATCACCGCGGCTGGAACAGAGTTTTCATATACGCTGAGCGCCCACACCCAAGAACCGCTGATCTTGCACGGTGCAGCAGGCTATTCGGTGAAATCCACCGATGGGCAGGCCAGCTATTACTATGCGCAGCCCAACTACCATATCTCAGGTACGCTCCGCCTGCCCTCTGGCCCGGTTGAGGTCACCGGCATGGGCTGGCTTGATCGTGAATGGTCAAGCCAGCCGCTGTCGCAGGACCAAAGCGGCTGGGATTGGTTTTCGCTGCGCTTTGACAGTGGCGAAAAGCTGATGGGGTTTGTGCTGCGACGGTCCGATGGCAGCGTGGATTTCCGTTCTGGCACCTGGATTACAGCCAGTGGAACCGCGCAGCCGCTGCCCCCCGGCGCCTTTCAGGCAGAGCCACTGACCCAGAGCACAGTCGCAGAGCGACAGCTGCCCACGCGCTGGAAAGTCACCCTGCCTGATCGGGATGTTTCCGTGACAGTAGAGGCACTTAACCCGCAAAGCTGGATGGATCTTTCCTTTCCCTATTGGGAAGGCCCGGTAGAGGTGAGCGGCAGCCACAGTGGCAGCGGCTATCTGGAAATGACCGGTTATGAATAAAAGGGGCGCCCTTGCGGCGCCCCTTTCTGGTTTGGTGATGTATGCCGCAGGCTAGGGTTTGATTGCGCATGTTTTGGATGCGCAAAACCGGTAGCCATCTGTGCGCAACATCCGCTAACGCACCACAAAAACAGAGCAATCCGAATGGCGGATCACCCTGGCTGCATTGGGGCCTAGCAAATAGTCTTTTAAATCCGGCTTATGGGCGCCTATCACGATAAGATCGGTGCCGGCTGCCTTGGCCACCTTCAGGATCTCTTGATAGGCGGTGCCGGTGGCAACGATGTGACGGATCTTGCTATTGCGATCCTTACCCAAGACCTCTGCACAGATGGCTTCGAGCTTTTCGGTCGTCTCTTCGATCGCCTTTTCGTGGTGATGGCTTTCAAAGAAACCAGAGACCCAGCTTTCGCCAAAATCCGGCAGCACGTTGACCACATCCAACTGGGCCTTGTCGAGATCGGCCAAACGGCCAGCCTGTGCGAGAACCATCTTGTCAGTGGCGCTGTCGCTTAACTCGACCGCGCACAGAATAGATTTGCTCATGTCACTACTCCTTCTTCTTCCTTGCGGACGCGGCCGCGTTGCATCAGGGCGATCAGACCAAGTAAAACCAGCGCCGGAATAAAGATCAGCTCTTTCGGAAGCTGATCGGCAGGGGCAAGGATTTCTTTCACAAAAACAGGGCTATCACCGTAAAAGTCAAAGCTGCCAAGATCCTGTTCGGCCGGGGTGCCAAAACCAGGCGCATCCAGGTTCATCTGTGTCTCTTCTGGCAGCAGGATCAGACCTGCCTTTTCCGCCATTGCAGCCCCGTCCAGGCCATCCAGCACCTGTACAACGAGCGTCGTAGAGGCGATCTCACCAGTGTCGAAATCCGGCCCCTCGATCGTTAGGCGCAGTTCTTGTCCGGGGCTTGCCTGATCCAGTGCCTGAACCAATTCGATGGGCGCAACCTCGGTATGGGCAGGCATGAGCCGGTTCATCCAGAAATCCGGACGGAACAGCGCAAAGGCGACAAAGACCAACAACAGGCTTTCATAAAAGCGGCTGCGGGTCACGAAATAGCCCATGGTGCCTGCGGTGAAGACCAGAATGGCGATGGTGGCAGAGATGGCAACCAATATACCCTGCGTCCAGGTGACATCAATCAACAACAGATCGGTGTTGAAGATAAAGACAAAGGGCAAAGCCACTGTTCGCAAACTATAAAAGAAGGCTACAAAACCAGTTCGGATGGCATCGCCCCCGGATACAGCCGCAGCCGCAAAGCTGGCAAGCCCCACCGGTGGCGTCACATCGGCCATGATCCCAAAATAGAACACAAACAGATGCACGGCAATCAGCGGCACGATCAGGCCGGACTGGGCACCCAGTTCCACCACGACCCCCGCCATCAGCGAACTGACAACGATATAGTTGGCGGTTGTGGGCAGCCCCATGCCCAGCACAAGCGATAAGAGGCCAACGCAGATCAGAACAAAAACCAGAATAGTCCCGGTCATATCTGCGGCGCGTTCTGCCACGGTGCCCTCAAAGCTGGTGATCCCGACCATGTCAGTCAACGGGCTGATTGCATGCACGCCAAGTGCGCTCAGATAGGTGAGCCCATAGGCCATGGTTTCCACCAGATCCGCCATCACCTGTCCAACCCCGGTCAGGGTTACGGTACCGACGATGACGCCGGCCGTTGCAGTGGCAAGCGCGATGCCAATCATGTTGCGCGACCCGTCGATCAGGCCGTTCCACAGATCATGGCAACCATCAACAAAAGTCGCCATCATGTTGCTTTGGTTTCGGAAAAACGCCTTGATTGGTTTTTGCGTCAGCAGGATCACAAACAATAGTGCCGTGGCCCAAAAGGCCGAAAGTCCAGGCGATTTCTGTTCGATCATCAGAAAGTAGACAAGAACGATGATCGGCAGCATATAGTGCAGCCCGGCCTTGTAGATCTTGGAGATATCGGGCAGTTCCACCTCTTTTGCATTCGGGTCGTCCGGTTCCAGATCAGGAATGCCAGCCGCCAGCGCCACAAGGGCAAGGTAGACGGCCAGAACAACCCCGAACATCAGCAACCCCGCCACACTAGGCACCCATCTGTAGGCAGCTTCGACCGGGAACTGCGTACCATAGCAAAGCCCGGCAAAGACGGCAAAGAAACTGGCCATGCCCAGAATGGTGCGCGCCATGTGGACTTCGCGGTTGCCAATGGTTGGCATGTTCCGCTTCACCGCTTCCAGGTGCACGATATAGACCAGCGCGATAT
Source organism: Pseudophaeobacter sp. (assembly GCF_048267565.1). Taxonomy (NCBI): domain Bacteria; kingdom Pseudomonadati; phylum Pseudomonadota; class Alphaproteobacteria; order Rhodobacterales; family Roseobacteraceae; genus Pseudophaeobacter; species Pseudophaeobacter sp. The sequence continues at coordinate 496,659 of NZ_JBLWXG010000001.1, forward strand.
AGGAAATAGCAGCGGGCAAAAAGGCATGGGTGATCACCTCGACATAGGAAATGCCGACATATTCCACCATCAAGAAGGCCGCAGCCCCCATGACCGGTGGCATGATTTGCCCATTCACCGAAGAGGCAACCTCAACCGAGCCGGCCTGCTCGGATGAAAACCCGACCCGTTTCATCAGCGGGATGGTAAAGGTGCCGGTGGTCACCACATTGGCAATCGAAGATCCGGAAATCAGGCCGGTTGCGGCAGACCCCACAACGGCCGCCTTGGCCGGGCCACCGCGCAGGTGCCCAAGCGCGCCAAAAGCCATTTTGATGAAATAATTCCCCGCCCCGGCCTTATCAAGAAGAGCGCCGAAGAGCACGAAAAGAAACACAAATTTGGTTGAAACGCCAAGCGCGATACCAAAGACCCCTTCAGAGGTGATCCACATATGGCTCATCGCTTTTTTCAGGCTTGCGCCCTTCCAGCGGATAACTTCCGGCACCCATTCAGAGGCACCAAAGAAAACATAAGCCAGAAAAACCGTGGCAATGAGGGCCATGGCCGGCCCCAAGGCCCGGCGGGCAGCTTCAAACAGGATCAAGAGCCCCGCCAGCGCGTAGAATTTATCGATGTCATCGGCCAAGCCGCCGCTGTCGACGATCTTTTGGTAGTTCAGGAACCCATAGATAGAAACGAAGACACCCGCCGCCGCCAGCGCCCAATCTTGTACCGGAACAAAATGGTCCTCAGGGGTGGACCATTGCCGCAGATATGACAGGACGACCAAGGCGCCGGCTGCCAATCCAAAGACAATCGCGGCGATCTGCAGACCGCTGCTCCAGCCGCCCAAGAGATATTGGCCAAGGATTGCAAGGCCACTGTAGGACAAGACAAAAATGGCCGCAAAAACACCCATCGCGCTGACAATCTGTTCAAGCCGCGTGGCGATCCCGCTGCGGTTCAAATAGGTGGGCGCGACCAGAACCAGCGCCACCACAGCACCAACCCCAACAGCGGCGTTCATCGAAATGCCCGGCGCAACAGTCACCATCAAGGCGACCGTAAAAGCCCCCAGTCCCAGCACGGTGCCAAGATGTCCCAGCGAAAAGGAAATCAGGTTTCTGCTCGTTCGGCTCATGGCCGGATAGGCCATGAACCCCAGCATCAGGGCAAAGGCCAGGTGGATCAGGCGTGAATTGTTGTTAACGGCACCTGGAAGCAGGTAGTTCGCCAGAGGTGAGGCCAGAACAACTTGAAAAACGGACCAGGCAACAGCGATGACAGCCAGGGAAAGACCAACGGCTCCGACAGGGTTACGCGCACCTGCATCGGAGGAGGCGACCAGTTCCTGCAGTTCTTCTTCGCTGAGCGGTCGATTTCCCTGAACATCGGATGTCATGAATAATCTCCCATACAGACCGGCGCCGTCGTTTCAGGCGATCCCTTGGATTGCGGACCCTGTCTGTCTCTCTTTTGTTTTGGGGGCAGCCCCCTTTTAATTGGAAAGGGGCGCCAATCGCGCCCCTCCCTATGGTGTTGGATTAATTATTCAATCCAACCTTGTTCACGGTAGTACTGCGCCGCGCCATCATGCAGCGGAGCCGAGAGACCATCGGCGATCATCTCTTCAGGCTTCAGATGGGCAAAGGCAGGGTGCAGCTTGCGGAAGGCATCGAAGTTTTCAAATACCGATTTCACAACTGCATAGACCGCTTCATCCGCAACATCGGTCGAGGACACGAAGGTCGCGCCGACACCAAAGGTCTGGGTGTCTTCGTCAGAGCCACGATACATACCGCCGGGGATGGTGGCGGTGCGGTAAAAGGCATTGTCTTCAACCAGTTTGGTCACGGCATCGCCATCCACGGTCACCAGTACGGAATCACAGGCGGTTGTGGCTTCCTGGATCGAACCGGAGGGATGGCCAACGGTATAGACCATGGCATCGATCTGGTTGTCACACAGGGCGGCGGACTGTTCTGCGGCTTTCAGCTCGGTTGCGAGGGCAAAATCTTCCATGCCCCAGCCCTTGGCGTTCATCAGCACTTCCATGGTGCCGCGCTGGCCGGAACCGGGGTTACCGATGTTGACGCGCTTCCCTTTCAGGTCGTCAAAGTTGGTGATGCCGGCGTCGGCACGCGCCACAACGGTAAAGGGCTCTGGGTGGACAGAGAACACAGCGCGCAGGCCTTCAAAGGGGCCCTGCTCGGAAAACTTGGAGGTGCCGTGATAGGCGTGGTGCTGCCAATCAGACTGGGCAACGCCGAACTGCAGCTCGCCTTCGCGGATGGTGTTGATGTTGTACACCGAACCGCCAGTGGATTCGACCGCGCACTTGAAACCGTGTTCTTTGCGGTTCTTGTTGACCAGGCGGCAGATTGCACCACCAGTTGGGTAATACACGCCAGTAACACCACCGGTGCCGATGGTGATGTATTCCTGGGCCTGGACGGCAGGTGCCAGGAAGGTCGCGGCGACAACGGCGCCAATGCTCAACTTAGAATATTTCATGATGTGATCTCTCCCACGATATATTGGTCATGAAGTCTCGCCGTTCATGCGTTGGAACGACGATGGTTACGCACACTCATTTTGCCGGTCAGCCTGTAGGCCATGCCCACGACAAAGGGGTTATCTGATCGCGCTGCCCAAGCTAGCCTGTAAGAGGTCTCGCCTGTCAAGTTGTTCAAAATCAAGCAACAGGGGTGAGATGACTGTTTCCTCGCATATGACACAAGACTGCCAAATTTCCCCCAAGCCCCCCTCTCTGAGAGTCGCCGCACTGTGTCAGAATGTCGCATATGGGTGCAAGCCCGTTATGCAGTGATTCATGGTTTTCCCGGCCTCAGCAACTGTTTTTTTTAAACCTGAACATCACACTAGCCGCGAACCCAGCCACAAGCGGCCTATCGGGAAGGGCTAGATCACCTCTGCCGAAAACGTCTTGATCCATGTCAACAACGCCAACTTAACACACCCGGCAAAATACCCAAAGTGGCTGCTCCACCCCCGGTCATCGTGCAAGCATTGAACAGGCGGCGCGATTGCCGCCCCCGCGTAGATAGGATTGGTTACCCGCGCAGCAGGCGATTTAGCGGCGGCGGTCGCCGGGCACAACTGCGCATTTGTTGCCAGAGGTGCTGCCACCTAGGCAGCCTGCCAGTTTGGCTGGTCTTGCCTTGGCGGTTGTTTTCCGCGACACCTATAGGCAATTGTGCAGGGCTGTGGTGGTTTGCTCCGCGACCTTACCAACGGTTTTGCAAATCACTCGCCGTGGCGAGCCAGCCAGGAGGACCCCATGAAAGTTGACGGCACGCCATACCGATCCCTTTGGTGGAACACAGAACACCAGGCGCTGCAAATCATTGATCAACGGTGGTTGCCGCATGATTTCCAGATTGCGCAGCTCGACAGCATGTCAGATTATGTGAAGTCCATCAAAGAGATGCAGGTACGCGGCGCGCCCTTGATTGGTGCAACAGCTGCCTATGGCATGGCATTGGCCATGCGGCAAGATCCCAGCGACGCGGCGCTGGACAGTGCCTGGACCACGCTGAATGCAACTCGTCCCACCGCGATCAACCTGCGATGGGCCTTGACGCGTTGCCGCGACTTGCTGTTGCCCCTGCCCCAGGATCAGCGCGGCGCGGCGGCCCTTGCCCTGGCGCATGAGATCGCCGACGAAGACGTCGAGATCAATCGCCGTATCGGCCAGCATGGGCTGACACTGATCCGAGACATTGCTGACAGCAAAACCGACGGCAGCCCGGTGCGGATCTTGACCCATTGCAATGCTGGCTGGCTGGCCACCGTCGACTGGGGCACCGCAACCAGCCCGATGTATCAAGCCCATGATGCCGGAATCGCACTGCATGTCTGGGTGGATGAAACCCGCCCCCGGAATCAAGGCGCGCTGACCGCCTGGGAGCTGGGCAGCCATGGGATCAGCCACAGCTATATTACCGATAATGCCGGCGGCCATCTAATGCAGAATGCAGAGGTGGATCTGGTCATCGTTGGCACCGATCGCACCACCCGGCAAGGTGATGTCTGCAACAAGATTGGCACTTATCTCAAGGCCTTGGCCGCCAAAGATAACAACATCCCCTTCTATGTCGCCCTGCCCTCGCCGACCATCGACTGGAGCGTCACCGAAGGGCAGTCAGAGATCCCGATCGAGGAACGCAATGCGCGCGAGATTTCGCATGTCTGGGGCCTCGGCGCCGAGGGCAAGATAGCCGAGGCACAGGTCACTCCGCCTGGCGCGCCGGTTGCCAACCCGGCCTTTGATGTCACGCCAAATCGTCTTGTCACCGGGTTGATCACCGAACGCGGGATCTGCCCGGCCAGTGCGGCGGGACTGGCAGGCCTGTTCCCAGATCTGGCAGGCGCGGCCCCGCAATCACCACGCCGGAGCGAGGCCCGAACCAGATGACCACCGCCTATTCCGACAGCCGCCAAACCCGTCAGACCATCATTGATGCCTGCCTGCAGATGGATGCAACCGGGGTAAATCAGGGGGTGTCCGGCAACATCTCTGTGCGCCTGGATGACGGCTTTCTGATCACGCCTTCGGGGGTGGACTATGCCAAGATGCACCCCGACATGTTGGTGCGCCTGCCGCTCGACGATGGGGCCGCGATGCCGGGCCAGATGAAACCATCGTCCGAATGGCGGTTTCATCGCGATATCCTACGCGCCAAGCCTGCGGTGATGGCGGTTGTTCACGCCCATCCGGTGCATTGCACTGCCCTGGCAATGAACCACCAAAGCATCCCGGCCTGCCACTATATGGTTGCGGCCTTTGGCGGCGATGATGTGCCACTGGCAGGCTATGCCCTGTTTGGTAGCGCTGCCCTTTCTGCGCTGGTGGTTACGGCGCTGCAGGATCGCGCGGGCTGTCTGATGGCCAATCACGGTGCCGTCGTCACCGGCGATACCCTGGAACGAGCGCTCTGGCGGATGACCGAACTGGAAACCCTGGCCAAGGGCTATACCACCGCGCTGAGCATCGGCACACCCAAGGTCCTGGGAGCGCAAGAAATGGCCGAGGTAAAGCAGGCCTTTGCTGACTATGGCCTAAAGACCACATAACACCAACCGACAGCCCGGATCCTGCCGTACAATGCCTCTGCCCCCCATGGGTCCAGCCGTTCGCGACGACAGAGTAATTGGGCGATGCCTGATGGAAACGCCTGTAGTGCCCTCTGGGATTGATCAATCCTGAAATGGCCAAGACCCGAAGAAAGCATCGGTCGGAATAAGGCCAGACACCAAGCCGGAGCCTAGCGCAGCAATCCGGCAGAATATGCGAAAGGCGCCGGGTTCAAGGATCAATTGCGGTTCACGTCCGGGCCCCAGATCGGTCAGTACCGCATGGCAGTGCGGAAATTCAATCTGTGACAGGTCACAAAACGCTAGCCATGGTGCAGAAGTATTGCCAGCGAGCATCGCAAAGAAGGTTCTCAAGACAGTCAAAAGCGGACGCCGCAGAACATGAAGGAAAAGGGAATGGGGGAACTTGTGAGGAGGTTCTCAAGGGCTTGCATCAACTTAGCAACGCAAGCCCTTGAAGAATATGGTACCCAAGGCCGGACTCGAACCGGCACGCTGTCACCAGCGGGGGATTTTGAATCCCCTGCGTCTACCATTCCGCCACTTGGGCAACGGCTTGTTCCTAACTAAGCCTGCCCCCGAGGTCCAGAGAAAAATGTCAGCAGAACGCAAGAAAATCGGCAGAAAATATGCGCTTGCAGCAGGGTGATATTGACCTCTGCGCAGCCGCATGTAACCCCCTTTTCCAAAGACTAATGGGAAAGGTATTTTGGATGCTGCGCAGGCTGTATGATCGAACTATGGCCCTTGCGGATCACCCACATGCCCTGTGGTGGTTGGCGGCGGTTGCCTTTGTCGAAAGCTCGGTCTTTCCGATTCCGCCAGATGTGTTGATGATTCCGATGATCCTGGCGCGGCCCTCTCGGGCCTGGCTGATCGCCTCGGTGGCGCTGGTGGCCTCTGTTGCGGGGGGGCTGCTGGGCTATGCAATCGGTGCGATGTTCTATGAAACGATTGGCCAACCCATTCTGCAAGCCATGGGCAAAGGCGATGCAATGGAGGCTTTTAATTCCAAATTCAATGACTTTGGCTTTTGGGCGGTCCTGGGGGCTGGGGTGACGCCGTTTCCCTATAAGGTCATTACCATCATGTCGGGCTGGACCGGCATGCCGCTTGCGACCTTTATGGCGACCTCTGTGCTAGCACGCGCGCTGCGATTTTTCGCCGTTGCGGCGCTATTGCGGGTGTTTGGCGCCCCCATTCGCAGCTTCATTGAACACCGTTTAGGGCTTGTGTTCTGCGTCTTTATGGTGCTCCTCTTTGGCGGATTTATTGCCCTGAGGTATCTGTGAATGCGACGTCTTTTTCTACTGGCCGCAACTGTAGGTTCTGCCCTTATGATGTTGGGAGCGCTGGGTTTTCAGTATATCGGAGAGATGGCGCCCTGTAAGCTGTGCTATTGGCAGCGCTACCCGCATCTGGCGGCAATCGGCATTGGCGTTCTGGCGCTGATCCTGCCGATGAACGCGCTGCTCTATCTTGGGGCTGCAGCGGCGCTGACCACAGCGGGCATCGGGATCTATCACACCGGGGTGGAACGCGGTTTATGGCAAGGCCCGACGACCTGTACATCCGGGCCGATTGACGGGCTGACGCCGGAACAATTGATGCAACAGATCCTGGGAGCGCCGCTGGTGCGCTGTGATGATATACCGTGGGACCTGTTTGGCCTGTCGATGGCCAGCTGGAATGCCATTGCGTCTATCGGTTTGGCCTGTCTCTGGGTTGCAGCTGCGCGCAGCAAGTCCTGAAGGCCGCTTAGGAATCTTTCTTTGTCGCAAGCAGAAGATTGGTTTCACTGCTGACCACCCCGTCAAAGGTACGGATCTTGGCCAGCGCGGCATCCAGCGTTTCCAAGGTTTCGGTTCCCAGCTCGACGATCAAATCCCAGCGCCCGTTGGTGGTATGAATGGCGCGTACCTCCGGCAGGCCCTGAAGCTGGCGGACAATCCGGCTGGCGCCGCGCCCTTCGATGCCGATCATCATCAAGCCGCGCACCGGATCGCGCAGGACATCTTCTTTTAGAACAACGGTAAAGCCAAGAACATCGCCGCGCAGCTGCAACCGTTCAATGCGGGCGCGCACCGTCGTACGCGACAGATCCAGTTGCAATGCCAGGTCCGACAGGCTGGCCCGTGCATTATGCCGTAGCGCGGCAATAAGGCGCTCGTCCGTTTTATCCACTTTTTGCTCCGATATGGCAGTTACCCTTTCATAAAGGTCAAAATGAACAGTTTCAACCACCCCATTTCGGAGGCTTTAACAAGGCAAGCACTCTAGAGGAGAGATCAGCCATGAGCCAAAAGACCTGTATCTTGATTGGTGCCCCTGTGGACAGCGGCAAACGCAGACCCGGTTGCCTGATGGGACCAGATGCCTATCGCACCGCCGGCCTGGCAGAGGCGCTCTCGGGGCTGGGCCATCAAGTCAAGGACCTGGGCAACCTCGCGCCTGCGCCCTACCCGCCCGAGACAGACGAGAGCGGCATCTTTGCCCGCAACGAAACGATCGGCTGGACCCAGTCGCTGGCCTTGATCGCGCAGGAAACCATGTCGCAGGGGCTGCCAGTGTTTCTGGGGGGCGATCATTCCTTGTCCCTGGGATCTGTTGTCGGGGTTGCGGATTATGCCGCCTCGGTCAATCGCCCGCTCTTTGTGCTTTGGCTGGATGCGCATACGGATTTTCACACGCCCCAAAGCACCGACAGCGGCAATCTGCACGGCACCCCGGTTGGCTATTTCACTGGCCGCGATGGATTTGACGGCTTTCCTGCCGTGGCGAACCCGGTGCCAGAAGAAAATGTCTGCATGATCGGGCTACGGTCGGTTGATACGCCGGAACGACTGGCACTGGAGGCCAGCGCGATCCACCGCCATGACATGCGTGACATCGATGAAAACGGTATTGCCGGACCGCTGGCGCAGTTTCTTGCCAAGGTTGCAGCGGCAAATGGCTTGCTGCATGTCTCTTTGGATGTGGATTTCCTGGACCCGGCCGTCGCGCCTGCGGTTGGCACCACGGTGCCAGGTGGCGCAACGGTCCGCGAAGGCCATCTGGTCTGCGAAATGCTGCATGATTCCGGGTTGATGACCTCGTTGGATCTGGTGGAGTTGAACCCCTTTCTGGATGAACGGGGCCGCACGGCGCATCTGATGGTAGATCTCTGCGCCTCTGCCCTTGGTCGCCGTGTGTTTGACCGCCCAACCCGGAGCTTCAATTGAATAGCCTGCAAGCCCCCGGCGCGGTGGTGATGATCCGCCCGCATCATTTTTGCTCCAACCCGGAAACCAAGGGCGACAATGCGTTTCAGACCTCTCTGGGGGAGCCGGAAACCATCAAGCGTCAAGCCCTGCAAGAGTTTGATCGCGCAGTGGAAAGCCTCCGCGATGCCGGGGTGCGGGTGCATGTCTTTGACGATACCAGCACCAAGACCCCAGATAGTGTCTTTCCCAACAACTGGTTTTCAACCCATGCCGGCGGGCATATCGCGGTCTACCCGATGTATGCCGCCAATCGTCGGCTAGAGCGCCGCTGGGACGTGATTGAAGAGCTGAAGCGCCACTACCGGGTGCAGGATGTGATCGACTATTCTGGCCTTGAGCAAGACGATCTGGCCCTTGAGGGCACCGGCGCCATGGTTCTGGATCACATTGGCCGCATTGCTTATACGGTGAAATCCAACCGCGCCGATCCCGTGTTGCTGGAACGGTTCTGCACCCATTTCAACTATGAGCCCATGGCCTTTGAGGCACGTGATGCCCAGGGGCGTGATGTCTACCACAGCAATGTGTTGATGGGGCTTGGGACCGAATTTGCGTTGATCTGCCTTTCAATGATTTCTGATAGGCCGCGCCGCGACGAAATCGCCAATCGCCTGGCAGAAACCGGTCGTGAGGTCATTGATCTAACTGCGGATCAGATCGCAAACTTTGCGGGCAATGCCTTTGAACTTACAGGAAAAAACAGAATTCTTGCCTTGTCCAGCCGCGCCGTGGAGGCGCTGCGCCCTGAGCAGATCAACATCATAGAGCGGTCAGCCCAGCTGCTACCGCTTTCCATTCCCACTCTCGAAACCGCCGGGGGATCGGTCCGCTGCATGTTGGCCGGCGTCCACCTCAGCCCCCGTGAAAGGACCACATCATGACCACACCTTCGGATAAAGCACTTGTTCCCTTTGTCAGCGTCGACAACATGATGCGCCTGGTGCACAGCATCGGCGTCGAAACCATGCTGAAAGATCTGGCAGACTATGTCGAAGCCGATTTCAAACGCTGGGAGCTGTTTGACAAAACGCCTCGCGTGGCCAGCCATTCCGATGTGGGCGTGATCGAGCTGATGCCGACCTCCGATGGCGAAGCCTATGGCTTCAAATACGTCAACGGCCACCCCAAAAACACCAGCGAAGGCCTGCAAACGGTTACCGCCTTTGGTCTGTTGGCGGATGTCTACACCGGCTATCCCGTGCTGCTGACCGAGATGACCATGCTGACCGCACTCCGCACGGCTGCGACATCAGCTATGGTGGCTAAGCACTTGGCACCAAAGGGTGCAGATACCATGGCTATGATCGGCAATGGTGCCCAGTCCGAATTCCAGACCCTGGCGATGAAGGCAATCTGCGGGCTGAAATCAGTACGACTGTTTGACAAGGATCCAGCGGCAACCGCAAAATGTGCCCGCAATCTTGCCGCGACAGGTCTTGAGGTGGTGCAATGCGCCACGCCAGAAGAGGCCATCGAGGGGGCGCAGATCCTGACCACCTGCACCGCCGACAAACAGAACGCCACCATCCTGACCGACAACATGGTTGGCGCCGGGGTGCACATCAATGCGATCGGCGGCGATTGCCCCGGCAAGACCGAACTGGCCGCCGGGATCCTGAACCGATCAGATGTTTTTGTTGAATTCCCCCCCCAGACCCGCGTCGAAGGTGAAATCCAGCAGATGCCCGAGGATTTTCCCGTCACAGAGCTGTGGCAGGTCATCACCGGCCAGAAACAGGGCCGCCGGGATAACAAGCAGATCACCCTGTTTGACAGTGTTGGCTTTGCCATCGAGGATTTCAGCGCCCTGCGCTATATCCGCGACCATATCAAGGGAACCGATTTCTTCCTTGATCTGGACATGTTGGCCGACCCGGATGACCCACGCGACCTGTTTGGCATGTTGCAACGCTCAAAAGGGTAACGCCGCTTGGCGGGCCTGCGCCGTCTCGGGCAGGCCTGCAACTGGGAAAATCGTTATAAAACAGCACCTTCAGGCGTCAAGCTCGGTATCCCAATAGAGAAAATCCATCCAACTGTCGTGCAGATGGTTGGGTGGGAATTTCCGGCCAGTGTTGCGCAGTTCTTCCGCACCGGGCCGTCTGGGTGGTTTGCGCAGGGACATGCCCAGATGATGCAGCGATTTGGAGCCCTTCTTCAGATTGCAGGGCGAACAGGCCGCCACAACATTTTCCCAGCTGGTGATCCCACCTGCGGCCCGTGGCACCACGTGGTCAAAGGTCAGATCCCCGCGTGCGCCGCAGTATTGGCAGCAAAATTCATCCCGCAAGAATAAATTAAAGCGCGTGAAGGCCACGCGCTTTTGAGGTTTGACATAGTCTTTCAGCACCACAACAGAGGGAATTCTGATCACCGTACTGGGACTGTGCACAACCTCGTTATATTCGGCTAAAATATCCACCCGGTCCAGCCAGGCAGCCTTGACCGCATCCTGCCAGCTCCAGAGTGAGAGCGGATAATAGGACAATGGCCGGTAATCAGCATTCAACACCAAGGCCGGATGCTGGCGTAAGGCGCTAGGGTTCCTTACAAAATCAGTTCTGAAATCGCCATCCATGATGCTACGTCTTCCTCGCCCTGTCTGCCATTCTGGCACCAGAGCGGGGAACCCGCCCCAGCATATCTATAACTATATATCGTGGTCTGCATCTGACAAGCCCTGGCTGACCACAAGATTTCGCCCGTCGGTGCCCTGACGTCTACCTGCGCCGCGTAACGGAACCATGACACAACCTAACGGCACATGCAGGGGCAAGCGTCGGGGTACGGGCTTGCCAGCGCCGCCGCCACTGCCTATTGCAGCGCCATGACCCGCCTTATTCGCTTCAATAAACCCTTTGATGTCTTGCCGCAGTTCACCGATGCCGGCAGCACAGACAGCCCACGCACTACCCTGAGCGCCTTTATCGATTGCCCCGGTGTCTATGCCGCGGGGCGGTTGGATCGCGATAGCGAAGGCTTGATGTTGCTGACCGATAGCGGCCCGCTGCAGGCCTGGATCAGCGATCCACAACACAAGATGCCCAAAACCTATTGGGTGCAGGTCGAAGGTGAGATAGACGATACGGCGCTTGCCGCACTGGCACAGGGGGTGGCGCTGAAAGATGGCGTGACCCGTCCGGCCAAGGCGCAGAAGATGGCAGAGCCTGCCCAGCTATGGGCCCGCACGCCGCCGATCCGCGCGCGAAAATCCATCCCAACAAGTTGGCTGTCGTTGACCCTGCAAGAGGGAAAAAACCGTCAGGTGCGACGGATGACAGCAGCGGTTGGCTTTCCCACGCTGCGGCTCATCCGATATAGTATCGGTGCCTGGAGCCTGGATGGTTTGGCGCAGGCGCAGTGGCAAGATCTGGAAGTTCCCAGGATCCCCCCACGTGCCAAGCCCTCGCAATTGCCCAAGCGCCAGACCAAAGACACCACAGCAAAAAGCGGAAAAACACCAGGTACGCAACGCCATCCCGACAAAGCCCATCGGAAGAAAGCAGCCAGACCTGTGCACAAACGCAAACGGTAGCAGGCGGCGCGCGGTACGGGATAGACGCTGCAGGAAACGCGGTGCCACCCGGCACCCTGTCTCCTGCAACCAGTTTTTATAACCCCAGCTTGTCGCGCATAAAGGCGAGCGCGACGCTCAACCCGTCGGGGGCGATGCCGTGCGCCGTGCCCTTCATGATATGGGCAAAGACATCTTTGAAACCCGCCTCATCCAGGGCTTCTGCCGCCTCTGGCAGCGATTGCGGCGGCACCACATCATCGGCATCCCCGTGAACCAGCATGACAGGCATCCGGCTGACGACCTCATCCTTCAGTGTCTCTGGGTGAAGCAGACGTCCCGAAAAGGCGACGATGCCCGCGACCGCGTCTTCTCGGCGGGGGGCCACATGCAGGCTCATCATCGTACCCTGCGAGAAACCAAACAGCACCACCTGCTCTGGCAGCACGTCTTCATCCACCATCAGCGCGTCCAGAAAAGCATTGAGATCCTCGACAGAGGCATTCATGCCGCGCATGGCCTCCTCTTCGGAAGAGCCATCAATCCAGGGGATCGGAAACCACTGATACCCCATGGGCGCGCCAGGGCAGTTTTCCGGCGCATCCGGTGCTACAAACAATGTATCGGGCAGATGTTCACCCAAGGGATCTGCCAGCCCCAGCAGATCGGCACCATTGGCGCCGTAGCCGTGCAAAAACACCACGATCGACCGGGTCACCCCGGAGAGCGGCTCTCTGCGCTCAGCTTTCAGTACACGAGTCATCGGATCCCTTCCCTGTCCTTTGCCACATGGTAATAGGCCCACAAGATGCGCGCCGCAACCGACCGCCAGGGTGACCAGGCTTCGGCCAGCTGTTTTAGTTGCCGCTCTTTGGGGCGTTCGGGCAGATCAAACAGCGCCCTTGCAGATTCCTGCAGGGCCAGATCGCCCGGCGCAAAGACATCCGCGCGCCCCAGGGAAAACATGGCGTAGATCTCGGCGGTCCAGACCCCAATGCCCGTCACGCGGGTCAGGGTGGTGACAACCTGTTCTGTCGGCAGGTCGCGCAGCGCGCGATAGTCAATCGCTTCCTCGGCCAAAGCTTTGGCATAGCGTATTTTTTGGCGGCTGAGTCCCGCCCCGCGCAGGGCGTCTTCCGGCGCCGAGCGGATTGCAGACTCGGTGGTTAGCCGGGCCTCAACAAGCCGTTGCCAAATGGCATTTGCCGAGGCTACGCTGACCTGTTGGCTGATAACGGCGCTGAGCAGTTCGCCAAAGCCATCCGGCCTGCGCCGCAGCGGCAATGGTCCGCAACTGGCCAGTGCCCGCGCAAAGCGCGGATCCTGATCGGCCAGCCAGGCGGCGCCCTCGGCCACACAGGTATCACTGCAAATGATCCGGCCCGCAGCGGGCGCGCAGTCAACAACAATGGATGTCACGTCAATAGCCCTCTCTGGTGGTACAACCACGACATTGTACCAATGCACAGCTTGCCGCTTGTTCCGCCCAATTTTGAAGGCTACGCATCCCACATGACAATGAACATCACCACCCCCACAGGCGACCAGGTCGCCAAGAAAAACGTTGCCATCCTGGTACTGGCCCAGGCGATCCTCGGCTCTCAGATGCCGATGATCTTTATTATAGGCGGGCTGGCTGGCCAATCTCTGGCTTCGAACCCCTGTTTTGCCACCCTGCCGATTTCTCTTATTGTGGCCGGGTCGATGATGGCGGCAACCCCGATTTCAGCCATTATGCAGCGCTGGGGGAGGCGTGCCGGATTTTTCACCGGGGCCGCCTTTGGCGCCTTGGGCGGCGTGATCGGGGCCTACGGGCTTTATCTGGGGTCATTCCCGGTGTTCCTTCTGGGCAGCCTGCTGACCGGCGTCTACATGAGCGCGCATGGCTTCTACCGGTTTGCCGCTGCCGACACCGCATCTGAATCCTTTCGCCCAAAGGCGATTTCCTATGTCATGGCCGGCGGGTTGCTTTCGGCGATTATTGGGCCGCAAATTGTCAAAGCCACCAGCCAGGTCTTTGTTATTCCATTCCTTGGCACCTATATGGCGGTGATTGCAGTGAATGTGATCGGCTCTGGCTTGTTCTTGTTCCTGGACATTCCGAAACCGCCTGCACCGCGCGCCGATGTGCCAAAAGGGCGCAGCCGTCTGGAGCTGTTGAAAACCCCCACCATTGCTGTCGCTGTAATCTGCGCCATGGTTTCTTATGCGCTGATGAACCTGGTGATGACCTCGACACCGCTGGCGGTGGTTGGCTGCGGCTTCACCGAGAGCACCGCAGCGGATGTGGTGACCTCGCATGTCTTGGCGATGTATGTACCATCGTTCTTCACCGGCCACCTGATTGCGCGATTTGGTGTGCACAAGGTCGTTGCCGTAGGTCTGCTGACCCTAACGGCAGCGGGTGTTGTTGCCTTGCAAGGCGTTGAATTGGAAAATTTCTTTGTTGCGCTCGTGCTTTTGGGGCTGGGGTGGAACTTTGGCTTTATCGGCGCCACGACCATGTTGGCCGGTGCCCATGACGCATCAGAACGCGGCCGCATGCAGGGGTTGAATGACCTTTTGGTCTTTGGTGGTGTCACCATGGCTTCTCTGGCCTCGGGCGGCTTGATGAATTGCTCGGGCGGCAATCCGGTTGAGGGCTGGAATGCCGTCAATATGGCAATGGCGCCCTTCTTGGTGCTGGCAGGTGGCGCTTTGCTCTGGTTGGCGCTGCGTCCCAAAACCGCCTAATGCGAGGATGGTACTGACCAAAGAAAAAGGCGCCCAAAGTGGCGCCTTTTTTAATTATATCAGACCTCTACCGGGGGATATTGACCTACCAGCGCTGCCGACTGCTGCGCCAGATCAGGCCCGCGCGGCGACGAAATTCGCTTTGCCCCAGGCTGCCCTCGGCCACCCGTTCCGGCGCCTTCAGAACCTGGCGCAAAAGGCCCCGCGCCTGCCAACCTGACAACAGCGCGCTGCCTGCCTCGCGAGAGATCTTGTCGCGATCCAGTTGCGCCTGTTCAATCTGATCCAAGGCCTTTTGCGCCAGGCGGCGCAGCCCATCAGGGGTGCCATCCAGCAGCGGAATGCGCTTGTGCTGCACCAGTTCCGGGATGGCGAGCAACCAGTTGGACACCCCAACACCATAGGCAAACCTGCGCACCGTTGCCTCATCCGCCGGGCCAAGCGACGCCGCTGCCATCCACATCAAGCCACCCGTGGTTGCATCGATATATCGGTCAAATTCACCCTCATCCTCAAAGGGTTCGCGGTAGATATCCCAGCGGCGCGCCTCGGCCATTTCCTCGATATGCGCGGCAAGATGGTGTGGCAACAGCCGCCCCAGCGGGGTTGCAACAAAATGCCGCCGCACCGGTCCGCCCTGGGCAATTTCGCTGCCAATATCGCGCCACCACTGCACCCGCATTTCCGAAATCATGCTTTCCTGGCTGGCCCAGGGGGCGCGCGCCAGTTCTATGTTGAAAGCGTAGAGCGCAAAAAGCACTGGCCGCGCCGCAACCGGAGCCGCCATGGTCGCCAGAAAGCGATCAGGATCTCCCTGTTGCACCAGTTCGGCGCACCGGGTGACATCATCATCAAAGGCTGCCTTATCGCTCACCTGAAAACCCTTCAATTGCGACCATGCTGCCCGGCGCTACGCCCAAAAGGGCCCCAGGCCAGCTGTCGGCCTATGCAGTATCGCCGGTATCGCGGATCAGTTTCCAGCGCATCGCATCGAGCAGCGCGTCGAATGAGGCGTCAATTATATTGGCGCTGACGCCCACAGTGGACCAGCGCCGTCCTTTGCCATCTTCGCTGTCGATGATAACGCGGGTAACGGCCTCTGTGCCGCCCTGGGTGATGCGCACTTTGAAATCCACCAGCCGCATGTCATTGATAATGCTGGAATAGCGCCCAAGGTCCTTGGCCAGAGCCTTGGCCAAGGCGTTCACCGGGCCGCGATCATTGCCAGTTTCATCCATGGATTCGCTGACCGAAAGACGCTTTTCGCCATCCACCTTGATCACCACAACGGCCTCGGAAAGGCTGATCATGCGGTTATACTTGTTTTTGCGCCGCTCCACCGTGACTTTGTAGCGCTTTACCTCAAAGAATTCTGGCGCTTGACCAAGTTCTGCCCGTGCCAGCATTTCAAAAGAGGCCTGCGCCGTATCATAAGAATAGCCCTCGGCCTCGCGCTCTTTGATCCGTTCCAGAATGCGGGCCAGGGCCGGATCGCCCTTTTCAACCTGCAGCCCGGCATCCTGCAGGCGTTTGCGCAGGTTTGACTGGCCGGCCTGGTTGGACATCGGGATGATGCGGGCATTTCCGACCAGCGCGGGTTCAACATGTTCATAGGTACTTGGATCCTTCAGGATCGCACTGGCATGCAGACCGGCTTTATGCGCAAAGGCAGAGGCTCCGACATAGGGTGCCTGTTTCTGCGGCACCCGGTTCAGGATCTCATCCAGCATCCGGCTCAGCTTTGTCAGGCCTGCCAGCGCATCACGGCTGACCCCGATGTCAAACTGACTGGCATAGGGCTCTTTCAACAGCAGAGTTGGGATCAAGCTGGTCAGGTTGGCATTGCCGCAGCGCTCTCCCAACCCGTTGAGAGTACCCTGCACCTGCCGCGCACCAGCTTCCACCGCAGCCAGCGAACAGGCCACCGCATTTTCGGTGTCGTTATGGGTGTGGATCCCCAGCCGATCCCCCGGAATGCCAGCGGCGATCACCTCGGCGACGATGCGGTGCACCTCGCTGGGCATTACGCCACCGTTGGTATCGCATAGCACCACCCAACGTGCCCCGGCCTCTAGCGCGGCTTGGCAGGCTGACAGGGCATAGGCCGGGTTCGCCTTGTACCCATCAAAGAAGTGTTCCGCATCATACAGCGCTTCGCGGCCCTGCGCCGTGATATGCGCAACGGATGCCCGGATGTTTTCAAGGTTTTCCTCCAGGGTAATGCCAAGCGCCGCCGTCACGTGATAATCATGCGCCTTGCCCACCAGACAGACAGCCGGGGTGTTGGCATTCATAACTGCGGCCAGAACGTCGTCATTTTCTGCCGAGCGCCCTGCCCGTTTGGTCATACCAAAGGCCGTCATGGTGGCGCGGGTTTTTGGGGCCGCATCAAAAAAGGCGCTGTCGGTGGGGTTGGCCCCCGGCCAGCCGCCTTCGATGTAATCAATCCCAAGGTCATCAAGCGCCTGAGTGATCTGCATCTTTTCTGCGGTCGAGAACTGCACCCCCTGGGTTTGCTGCCCATCCCGCAGGGTGGTGTCGTAAAGGTAGAGCCGGGATTTTTGCATCACAGCCCCTCCAGTTTGGCGGGGTCGAAATCGGGGCTAAGTTCCCAGGACGCAGGCTTGTCCTTTCGGTCGTGTAGTATAACCCCGGCATTTGCCAGCATATCCCGGAGCCGATCGGCAGTGGCCCAGTCTTTTCGCAGTTTGGCTTCGTGGCGCGATAAAACAATTGGACCAACAAGTTCCTCTCCCGACATTGCCATATTTTCTTTTGGCATCCCCCACCAAGTCTCAATAGAGTTAAGGTCGAATCCCAGAAACGCCAACGATGCTTTCAGGCGCCCCGCATCTCCGCTCTTTTTAAGCTCACGAAGTCGCGTTATCGCTTTAGATGTATTTAGGTCATCAGAAATTGCCGCGATCACCTCGTCGTCAACTACAGTTGATTTTGCCTCAAACGTCAGTGACTTAAAGTCAGACAGAGTAGCCTCGGCCTCTTTTGCCTTTTTTTCTGTCCAGTCCATCGGTTTGCGATAATGCGTGGACAAAAACACAAAGCGGATCACTTCGCCCGGAATACCCTGATCAAGCAGATCACGTACGGTAAAGAAATTGCCCAGCGATTTGGACATCTTCTTGCCCTCGACCTGCAACATCTCGTTATGCAGCCAATAGCGGGCAAAGCTGTCATCGCCATTGGCGCAGCAGCTTTGTGCGATTTCATTCTCATGGTGCGGGAACATCAGGTCATTGCCGCCACCGTGAATATCAAAGCTTGGCCCCAGCAGATCCTGCGCCATGGCAGAGCATTCGATATGCCAGCCAGGCCGCCCGCGTCCCCAGGGGCTGTCCCAGCCGGGCAACTCATCCGTCGAGGGCTTCCACAGGACAAAATCCATCGGGTTTTTCTTATAGGGCGCCACTTCGACCCGCGCGCCGGCGATCATGTCATCAACTGATCGGCCCGACAGTGCGCCATAGTGCTCTTTCCAGCTGTCTACCGCAAAGAGCACATGGCCGTCGGCCGCATAGGCATGGCCCTTGGCTATCAGATCCTCGATCATGGCAATCATCTGCGGGATGAACTGCGTCGCGCGGGGCATGTGATCAGGCTCTAACGCGCCCAAACTGCCCATATCAGCCAGATACCAGCCGATGGTTTCTTCGGTGCGTTGCTGCACCAGATCTTCCAGGCTACCTGCGGCGCCGGCCTGTTGTCGCGCTAGGGCGGTGGCGTTGATCTTGTCATCCACATCGGTGAAATTGCGCACATAGGTCACATGCGACGCGCCGTAGACCTGGCGCAACAGCCGGTAGAGCACATCAAACACCACCACCGGACGGGCGTTGCCCAGATGTGCCCGGTCGTAGACGGTGGGACCACAGAGATACAGGCGCACATTGGTGTCATCAATCGGGGTGAATTCCGATTTCTTGCGGGTCTTGGTGTTGTGCAGATTGATCGTCGTCATGACAGCTCCTTGGCGGGTGCGGATATGCAGGCACGCAATGCGGGCTTAGCAACTTGTCAAGGTGAAGAAAACGACAGAAACCAGCCCGCTGAGGATTTCAGCAGGGAATGCAACAAATAATGCGGGTGCAGGTCTGGTTCATGGTCAAGCGCTTAGCATGGCTGACGCGCGCCGCCAAGGCTGATATCGGCTGGCGAGATTACAAATCGACAGGTTTCAAAACCGAAAGGCCGCGCCAACAGCAATCCGTGTCGGGGCCTGGCGGCTGGTCTGGTTGCTGCTCTGCGCCGTGTTGCTGCCGCCGTGATGCAACAGCTCGCCGGTCAATTGCAGCGCCCGGTTCAGCGACACCCGCACCCCGATCCCCAAGGTTTCGGTCTCGGCCTGCGCATGGCCCTGCGTCTGTTCATGGCCAAGGGTCACATAACCCAGGCTGCCGCCAAAATCATATCCGGCGCGCAGCTGAACGCTGTCGCTCTGCGATGGGGTTGCCAGGCCGGGGTAATGCCCGGGATAGGCACCGCTGGTGCCCCGCCGATAGGTGCCGCCCAGCACCACGGCGCCATAATCCCGGTCGGTCGAGAATGTCAGCCGCGTCTCGCTATCCTGCAATGCGCCATAGGGGTCCGCGGACGCGGCTGCTGCATTGGAAACAAAGGAGGTCTGGCTCCAATCGGCCGCAGCCAGCGGGCAGGCATAGGTCAGAGCCGCAATCGCACCGAACAATAGCCAGGGGGTGACGGCATTTTGGATCTTCTTAGCAGCTGGCATGATTTCTTGCCCTATTTCAGCGCCATTCAAACGCGACGTTATCTACCCGGCTATTTTGGCTGAAATTCCTTAAAGAGCGGTTCAATTTTGCGAGGGAAACCGCGCGAAACCTGCCTGGACTAGACATGAGGACGCACAGGCAAGCCCACGGAAAATATTCATAAAAATATATTTTCTCTGCGCGCTGCAAAGATCTGTGCCGCCCCCATCATGGGTGAAAATATTTCATAAAATTTCACATGGGTCGCAAACGCGCTAGAATCAGCGGGCAAAAATACCAAGGCTAAAGAGGTGTCAAAAAGGATCAGCGATGTCAGCGGAACGCAGTCAAATTAGCCTGGTGGGGCGCACGATTGGGGCCGCCAGAGGCCTTGCTGCACGCGGTAGGCCCGGGGTGGAGCAGTCGAGACTACCCTAATTATGCATATGTTTTTGCCGCAAGGATCCGCCCCATGATCGACCATTCCGCCGTCTCCAGCGCCGTCCCCTTCGTTAAAGCCGCCCGAAGTGGTGGCCGCACTGCCCGTCGTACTGCCCGCGCCAATGCCCTGCCCGACCATCTACGCCCTATCTGGCCTGGTCTGGAAGGCGGCGTTCTAAAACCCCTGACCACAGAGGGTATGGAGCGCATCCACCGCGCTGCCCTGGATGCGCTGGAACAGATCGGCCTTGCCGATGCGCCGCCCAGTGGTGTGAAATACCTGACAGAGGCGGGCTGTATTCAGGGCGCAGATGGCAGGATCCGTTTCCCCCGCGCACTGGTTGAAGACATGCTGGCGGTGGCCAACCGGTCGCTCACTCTGTTTAGCCGCGATGGCAAGCATGATCTCGAACTTTCGGGCAATCGGGTGCACTATGGCACTGCCGGGGCGGCAGTGCATATGGTGGATGTTGCGGGCCGCACCTACCGTGAGTCCACGGTGCAGGACCTGCATGATGCCTCTCGCATCTGCAACGTATTGGATAATATACATTTTGTGCAACGCCCTATGGTTTGTCGCGATATCCCCGACAACCTTGAGATGGACCTGAATTCGATCTATGCCACCACGTCTGGCACCACCAAACATATCGGCACATCCTTCAGCGAGCCCGGCTTTGTCGCCCCGGCGATAGAGCTGTTGCATATGATTGCGGGCGGAGAAGAAAACTGGCGCGCGCGGCCTTTTGTTTCCAACTCCAACTGCTTTGTGGTGCCACCGATGAAATTTGCCACCGAAAGCTGTCAGGTGATGGAGGAATGCATCAAGCATGGCATGCCGGTGCTGCTCTTGTCGGCAGGCATGGCGGGGGCGACGGCACCGTCCACGATTGCCGGCGCGATCACTCAGGCGGTGGCCGAATGCCTGGCGGGGTTGGTCTATGTCAACGCGGTCAAACCCGGTGCGCCTGCCATCTTTGGCACCTGGCCCTTTGGCCTGGATCTACGCAGCGGGGCGATGACCGGCGGCTCTGGCGAGCAGGCCTTGCTGACCGCAGGCTGTGCGCAGATGCACAAATTTTATGGCCTTCCCGGTGGCGCGGCAGCCGGAATTTCCGATTCAAAACTGCCCGATATGCAGGCCGGATGGGAACAGATGTGTTCCAATGTGATGGCCGGTCTATCTGGGTTGAACATGGTCTATGAGGCCGCTGGTATGCATGCCTCATTGTTGGGTTTTTGCCATGAATCCCTGATCTTGGGCGACGATCTCATTGGTCAGGCGCTACGCTGTGTCCGCGGGATAGAGGTCACGGACGAGACACTCGCCCTGGATCAGATGGCCGAGGTCTGCCTGAATGGCCCGGGGCATTATCTGGGCACCAGCCAGACGCTGGGGCGCATGCAGGCCGATTTCGTCTACCCTGCCTTGGGCGACCGCACCTCTCCCAAGGAATGGGCGGAACTCGGCAAGCCAGATCTACTGCAGAAGGCAACCGCGCGCAAAGAACAGATCCTGTCAGAGAGATCCAGCGCTTGCTTTGATGCAGAGCTGGATCAAGAGATCCGGGCCCGGTTCAAGATCCATTTGCCAAGCTAAGGTAAGCAGCCGGGTGGCTAGCGCGCTTTCAACAGCTGGCGCCAGTATTCCAGCCACTGTGCAAACGACAGCCCCCCGGCCTGCTTGGCCCGCATATAGCGCAATTCATGCCGCCGCAATTCGGGCGAGACGCTGGCGCTCACCTGGCCGGCATGTACACGGTTCACCACCAATGTGTCTGGTGAAATCACCGGATCGCCCAGCTGATCCCAAAGCCGCTGATACAGGTCGACATCCATCAGCCAGATCAGCTCTTCGTCGAAATAGGCCAGATCCCCGCGCCGCATCGCCAGGACCGAAGGGCTGGAAACCGTATTTTTGCCAAACATCAGCTTTGGCGTCAGTCGCGGCACCATCGGGCGTTCAACCGCCCCGCCGTTACGGCTGACCCCTGATCCGCAAAGCTGCCATTTCGCCCCCTTTTCAAAGGATTGCGCGACGGTCTTCATTGCGTCAACACCGTTCAAATAGTCATCCTGAAACAGGATCTTAACGATCTCACCGCTGGCATGGCGCATGGCATTGTTCACATTGGCCGAGGCCTGCCGCTTGCCATCCCGGTTCCAGATATGACGAATGGACAGCCGATCAGAGAACCCAGCACAGATCTCTGCCACGGCTTCGTCATCGGATTGATCCGAGACCACCACCTCAAAATCAGCAAAGGTCTGCGTGGTGAGAATATCAAAGCTTTGCGCCAGGAACCCTGCGCCCTTTCCGCCCATGGCATAGGCCGGAATGCAAAGGCTGATGTGGGGCATCTGTTAGTCTTTCCTCGGCAAGCGCAGCCGCGCGGGGGTATCAGGCAAACAGGTCATGTGCCAGTTCCAGCGCTTCTATCAATGTATCGACCTCAGCCTTGGTGTTATATAGGCCAAAGGAGGCCCGGCAGGTCGCCGATAGGCCAAGATGTTCCATCAGCGGCCCGGCGCAGTGATGTCCGGCGCGCACCGCGACGCCCTTCTTGTCCAGAATGGTAGAAATATCATGCGCATGGGCGGCACCCTCTAGTGTGAAGCTAAAGATGGCAGCCTTATCAGCGGCTTGCCCCTGCACGTTCAGCCAGTTCAACCCGGTCAGCCGGGCCATGGCATAGTCACGCAGTGCAGCTTCATGGGCGGCAATGTTTTCCATCCCCAGATCCATCATATAGTCCAGCGCAACGCCCAACCCGATGGTCTGCACAATGCCGGGGGTGCCGGCTTCGAACATCATCGGTGGATCATTATAGATCACTTGGTTCTTGGACACCTCGCGGATCATATCGCCGCCGCCCATGAAGGGGCGCATTTCCGCCATCCGATCCGGATGCACATAGATGGCGCCCGACCCGGACGGACCATAAAGTTTATGCCCGGTGATCGCAAAGAAATCGCAACCAAGATCCTGCACATCCACCGGCATATGCACCGCGCTTTGTGATCCATCCACCAAGACGGGGACGCCCTTTTCATGGGCGGCAGATGTGATGGATTTCACATCAACAACCGTGCCTAGCACGTTCGAACATTGGGTAATTGCAATCAGCTTGGTCTTTGGGGTGATCGCATCAATCACCACCTGTGGATCCAGGCTGCCATCTGGCGCGGTATCAACCCATTTCAGCACCACCCCCTGACGTTCACGCAGGAAATGCCAGGGCACGATATTGGCGTGATGCTCCATCACTGACAGCAGGATTTCGTCGCCCGGCTGCAGCCGGGGCATCGCCCAGCCATAGGCCACCATATTGATGCCCTCAGTGGTGCCCGAGTTCAGGACAATACTGTCTTCACTGGCCGCATTCAGAAAGGTGGCAATCCGACCGCGCACCCCTTCGTATTTTTCGGTAGCCAGATTGGAAAGATAGTGTAACCCCCTGTGAACATTTGAATATTCATGTGAATACGCCTGATTGATTGCGTCAATCACCACCTGCGGTTTTTGCGCCGAAGCACCGTTATCCAGATAGGTCAGCGGTTTACCGTTCACCTGCCGGGACAGGATCGGAAAGTCGCTGCGGATTTTTTCTACATCATACATTTTCGGGCAACCCCAGAATGGCAGGGCCCAGCAGCCCGGCAAGAAAGATCATGGCAAAGAACAGCAGGATCGTCGCCATCAATATCACGGCAAAAGCATGCCAAAGAGAGGCAAACCCATGCGCTTCATTGACAAAGTTCAACAGCACAAAAAACATCGCAATGCCAACCACCAGAACGGCAACCATACCCAGCATCGGCGACAGTTGCAGCACCAGCAGGGCCAGCCCCAGTACCACCAGCTGCACCAGTTGATACCAGACCAAGAGCGCCAGGATCGGCATGAAACGCCCACTTCCGCCGATCATCCTACCGCCAAAAGTGACAAGCGCGGCAAAACCAAGACTGCGCAGCGCCGCCGTGAACAGCGACAGCCCGGAAATACCCGGCACCATTTGCACCCCGGCCAGCTCTGCCGAGGCGGGTAAAAGCATCGCCAGCACGCCAAAGAACAGCGCATTGAGGGTGATGGCAAGGAAGAGCCCGGTCCAGATCGCCTCATCCGGCCATTGCCGCAACAAAATGCTGCGCGCCGCCGTCCCGGGCGCCCGCAGGGTCAGCATCAAGAAAGACCAGACAAACCTCATGCCTGCACCTCTGGACGCACCCAATAGCCCTGATACATTCCCGAGATCACAAACCACAGGAAGGCCGAAAACCACAGCCCGCCAATCAGGTTCAGCTCTCCCCCCGGCCCGATCATACCAGCCACCAGACCATTCAGCAGCATCAGCGGGCTGGTGGCAAGGAAGCTCCAGAACAGGGCCAGACGCGCGGCATGGCTCTCGCCCTCACCGCGCAGAATACGAGCGATCCAGTGCAGGATCAGCGCCAGTGTATAGAGCGCCAGAGGAGCCACAAAAATGATGCCAAACAATGCGTTTGACAGCAACATTGTCTGTTCCTGCCCGGTTAGATGTGCCTCGCGCGCAAGGCTGGGCATACGCCCGATAAACATCAGCGCACAGCCCGCCATCAAAAACGCCAGCATACGGTCCTCACGCGGGCCCATAGCCAGGAGCCGCGCAAAAACGCGACGCGGCCCCCGATAGGTCGCCAGGATATCTCCGGTAACGGCCATTCAGCGACGCCGCGACAGCCAGCCTTCGAGCCGGGCAACAATGTCAGCGGCGATATCCGTGTCTTCGACTTCGCCAACTGCCTCGGCCAGAAAGGCCAGGGTCAAAAGATCGGTGGCATCGGCTGTCGGAATCCCGCGCGAGCGCAGGTAGAACAGTGCCTCTTCGTCGATTGCCCCAGTGGTGGAACCATGTGAACAGATCACGTCATCGGCGTAGATTTCCAGCTCTGGCTTGGCAAGGAACTGGCTGTCTCCATCCAGCAAGAGCGACTGGCTGATCTGGTAGCCATCGGTCTTTTGTGCGCCCTCCTTGACCAGGATTTTTCCCTGGAACACCCCGGTTGCCCCGTTGCGCAGCACCTTTTTGAAAACCTGGCGGCTCTCGCAGTTGACGGCATCATGGGTGATGAACACGGTGTCATCGTGGTGGAAATCGCCATCCCCGACGCAGGCACCAGCAATATGGGCGATGGCATCATCACCCAGCAGCTCGATCACCGATTCATTGCGGGTCAGCACGCCATTTACGGTGAGGGTGAAGCTCTTGAACACGGATTCCTTGCCCAGACGCGCAAACATATGGTTTGCAGCGCGGCGTTCATGGTCACGCCCCTGCGCTCGCACCAGATGCAACTTGCCGGTGTCGGCAATGTCGATCTCCAGGCAGCTGTTAAAGCGCGATGCGCCTGGGCCGTTTTCCAGCAGGGTTGCCTCGGCGCCCGCCTCGACCCGGACCAGATGGTGCACCATGGCATCGGACATCTCATCCGAATGCAGGTAAACCAGATTGATCGGCTTGCTTGGGGTGCCGGTCACGTGAATGGCAATGCCATCCGCCGCAAAGGCCGTATTCAGCGCAGCCAGAGGCCGTGCCACGGGGGCCTGGCCACGGGCTTCCAATACGCCATAAAGATCCTTGGCCCAGTGGATGTCCTGGCCGCAGACATCAGCGATCCGATCAATGGTAACGCCTTCCAGGCTCAGATCATCAGAAGCATCTGCATCATAGACGCCGTCGACAAAAACGATCTTCAAGCGATCGAAATCATCAAACATTGGCGCCTCGTCCGAGACAAAGACAGAGGCCTTGGTTACGTCAGTTTCCGTCAGCGTGTCGGGACGGGTGAATTTCCAGTATTCATCCCGTCGTCCCGGCAGCCCGAGGGTTTGCACCCGCGCCAGGGCCGCCTGACGGGCCGCCGCCAGGCAGCCGCCTGCGGGCAGGCGCAGCGCGGCCAGCCGTGCCTCGGTGGCACCTTGTTTCACATCAGCAAGACCCATTTCAGGACACCTCCGCCAGGATATCGGTGTAGCCGTTGTTTTCGACTTCCAGCGCCAGCTCGGGGCCACCGGTTTTCACGATTTTACCGTCGGCAAGAATGTGTACGACATCGGGTTTGATATGATCCAGCAGGCGCTGATAGTGGGTGATAACCAGGAAGCCACGGCCCTCGTCGCGCAGGGCATTCACCCCCTCGGCCACCAGTTTCATTGCATCCACATCCAGGCCGGAATCGGTTTCATCCAGGATGCACATCTTGGGTTCGAGCATGGCCATCTGCAGGATTTCATTGCGCTTTTTCTCACCGCCAGAGAAGCCAACATTGACCGGACGCTTGAGCATATCAGCATCAATCTTCAGATCCTTGGCCTTGGCGCGGATGGTTTTCAGGAACTCTGCCGCCGAGAGCTCTTCTTCACCACGCGCTTTGCGCTGTGCATTCACTGCAGTGCGCAGGAAGGTCATGTTGCCGACACCGGGAATTTCAACCGGGTATTGGAAGGCCAGAAACACCCCAAGCGCCGCGCGCTCTTCGGGTTCCAGTTCCAGCAGATCCTGGCCCGCCAGGGTGGCGCTACCCTCGGTGACCTCATAGCCATCGCGGCCCGACAGCACATAAGACAGCGTCGACTTACCAGAGCCATTGGGCCCCATGATCGCATGCACCTTGCCTGCCTCAACAGTCAGGTCCAGACCTTTCAGGATCTGCTTGTCCTCATCTTCAAGTTTGACGTGCAGGTTTTTGATTTCGAGCATTTTTTCCTCGTCTCTTTTCTTGGGGCCGCGCCGGTTCAGGCACTGCCAATGTGTTGTGGTGCGTGCAAGCACGCAGGAAAACTGTGGCGCAGATCCGCCTGGGCGCGACGGATGCCCGCAGCGTAGGACAGATCTGCCGGTTGTTGGGTTGCCCGCGCATGATCCGGGATCTGGTCCCAGGACAGCGGGGAAATCAGCACCCGCCCGATAGAGGCGGCGTAGTCATAGTATTTCAGGTGCCCCTGATCGCCGGGTGACACCCAGGTCGAGGGCACGCCGTAGGCATCCGCCGTGATCAGCCCATGCAGCGAAGCGGCGTAGACATGACCACAGGCACTAATCTGGCGACAGACGCTCTGTGCATCCTGGCGCGGATCAATCAGCACCATGTCATCGCTGCCCGTGACCTGGGCCAGGCGCTGTGCTTCCTCCATCTGGCTGTGATGCGGCACCAGGCCAAAGGCATGGGTTCTGCTGGGGGCGGCGGGGTAAACATCGCCCACCAAAAGGCCGGGATCGCCAAAGCGGTCGGTTTTGATCCCCAGTAAGGCCGCCGTTATAGGACCGCGCAGCAAGGCAATGTTTACATTGGATAAAAAATCCAACGATGACACCGCGTGCAACAGGCCACTGCCCCAGATCCAGGGCTTTTGCCGATCAGGATCGAGTTCGGAAAACTTGCGCCTGGCGATCTGCAGGATTGACCCAATGGCATAAAGATCTGCCTGGCCTGGACCTGCATGCACCACATCACGGCCGCACAAATGCGCCACCACGCTGGCAGAAAGCGCGTCGCCAAAATTTGGCACCGCCTTCCACCAGAACAGCCCAAGGGCCGCGTTATGGGATGCCGCAAGCGCCATCTTCAGCCGATCACCACTGCGGTGCCACTGGCCGAAACCATCAACATGGAATCTGCGATGACCTCGTAATCAAGATCAACACCCACCACCGCATTGGCACCCTTTTCACGGGCGCGCTCTTCCAGCTCTGCCAGCGCGGTCTCGCGCGCGTCCTGCAGTTTGCTTTCATAGGCGCCAGAGCGCCCACCGACGATATCGGTGACCGATGCAAAGAAATCGCGCACCACATTGGCGCCCATGATGGCCTCGCCCACGACGATACCCTTGTAGTCGGCGATCTGATAGCCTTCGACGGACGGTGTGGTTGTCACGATCATGTTTCTGCCTCCTTGCGGTGATGCCCAGGGGCCTGCCATTACCCGACAGACCCTTCCAGCGAGATGGCGACCAGTTGCTGGGCTTCCATGGCGAATTCCATCGGCAGGGCCTGTAGCACATCCTTGCAGAAACCATTGACCACCAGGGCCACCGCTTCTTCCTCGTCCATGCCGCGCTGACGGCAGTAGAACAGCTGGTCATCGTCCACCTTGGAGGTTGTCGCCTCATGCTCTACCCGAGATGAGTTATTCTTCACCTCGATATAGGGCACCGTGTGTGCACCGCATTTGTCGCCGATCAACAAGCTGTCGCACTGGGTGTAGTTGCGCGAGTTCTTGGCCTTGGGGTGCATTGACACCAGCCCGCGATAGGTGTTCTGCGCCTTGCCGGCAGAGATACCCTTGGACACGATGCGCGACTTGGTGTTCTTGCCCAGATGCACCATCTTGGTGCCGGTATCGGCCTGCTGCATGTTGTTGGCGATGGCGATCGAGTAGAATTCGCCCTGGCTTTCATTGCCGCGCAGGATGCAGGAGGGGTATTTCCAGGTCACGGCAGAGCCGGTTTCAACCTGGGTCCACATGACCTTGGCGCGATCACCGCGGCAGTCGGCGCGTTTGGTGACAAAGTTATAGATACCGCCCTTGCCGTTTTCATCACCGGGATACCAGTTCTGCACGGTGGAATACTTCACCTCGGCGTCTTCCTCGACGATGATTTCAACCACAGCGGCGTGCAGCTGGGCGATGTCACGGGCCGGGGCGGTACAGCCTTCCAGGTAGCTGACATACGACCCCTTGTCAGCGATGATCAGGGTGCGTTCGAACTGGCCGGTGTTTTCCGCGTTGATACGGAAATAGGTGCTCAGCTCCATCGGGCAGCGCACGCCCGGCGGGATGTAGACAAAGGAGCCATCCGAGAACACGGCCGAATTCAACGTCGCATAGAAGTTATCCGAGACCGGAACCACGGTGCCGAGGTATTTTTTCACCAGTTCGGGGTGTTCTTTGATTGCTTCGGAGATCGAGCAGAAAATCACGCCAGCTTTCTTCAGCTCAGCCTGGAAGGTGGTGCCGACGGAAACGGAATCAAACACCGCGTCCACCGCAACCTTACGGCCTTCGGCGGGGGCATCTTCAGCCCCCTCGACACCAGCAAGAATCATCTGTTCTTTCAAAGGGATGCCAAGCTTCTTGTAGGTTTCCAGCAGCTTGGGGTCGACCTCATCCAGGGATTTTGGCTTCACTTCCATCGATTTCGGACGGGCGTAATAATACTGGTCCTGGAAATCGATTTCCGGGTAGTCCACCATCGCCCAGGTTGGCTCTTCCTTCTGCAGCCAGCGATCATAGGCCTCCAGCCGCCAGTTAAGCATCCACTCTGGCTCTTCGTTCTTTTCCGAGATCAGGCGAACGATATCAGTGGTCAGCCCTTTTGGGGCGTATTCCATCTCGATCTCTGTTGCCCAGCCGTATTTATAAGTGCTGACTTCGTTCACCGCATCCACGGTTTCCTGGTCAACGCCTTCCTTGACTTGGGTCTGGTCCAAAGCGGCCATGATTTTCTCCTACACTCACGCCACGCGGGCGCGATGTTTCTTGTGTTTCTGGAGCCACGCATCAGCAAAGCGCAGCACCTCTTCTTTTGTTGTTGTCGGCCCGAGTGAGACGCGCACGGCGCCCTGGGCGATCTCTTGGTCAAATCCCATCGCGCGCAACACCGCACTGGCGCGCACCTTGCCACTGGAACAGGCAGAACCGGCACTGATGGCAAAGCCCGCAAGGTCCATCTGCATGACCTGGGTTTCCCCCTTCCAGCCGGGAACGGCAAAGCAAGAGGTATTGGGCAGGCGCGCACTGTCTTTGCCAATACAGGTAAGCTCTGGAGCGCCAGCCACAAGGGCCTGTTCCATCAGGTCGCGCAGCTCCGCCACGCGTTCCCAGGTGCCATCAGCCAATTGCCGGGCTGCGGCTTCGGCAGCTGCGCCAAAACCTGCAATCCCGATGGTGTTTTCGGTGCCCGAGCGGCGGCCCATTTCCTGACCTCCACCGCGAATTTGCGCAGCAAGATCGGTACCACGCGGCATCACCACGGCGCCAACGCCCTTTGGCCCCCCAAGCTTATGGGCAGAGATCAGTGCCATCTGAACCCCCATCCAATTAAAGGCGATTGGCAGCTTTCCAAAGCCCTGGGTCATGTCGCTCACCGCGAGGCCCTGCGGCAGATCCTGCACAACGCCGGTTTCGGAATTGGCAAGCTGCAGGGTAGAATCCTGCGCCGCATCTGGCACCACATGCCCCGAAGGCAAAGTCGACAATTCTTCGACTGTCCAAGCCCTTACAGCGTCATGCTCAATCGCGGCTGAGCGCAATTTCCGCCCCGCCAGCGCCAGAGAGGCCCCTTCGGTAGAGCCGGAAGTAAAGACAATATCGGCACCATCCGCCCCAAAGGCCGCCGCAATCTGCGCCCGCGCACGTTCCACCACGGCCTTGGCGCTGCGCCCTTCAGCATGTACCGAAGATGGATTGCCGCAATGCTCCATCGCCGCAATCATGGCGGCGCGTGCATCCGGGTGCAGCGGGGTCGTTGCGTTATGATCCAGGTAAACCCGTGTCATAGAAACATCTTTTCTTGTTCCAAAAGGGTGGGGAATTGCGGCAATCCCATTGTGCTATTCCGCGTCTACGACAGAAAACAATCCAGGAACCGCAGGACAGGGGGCAAGATCATTCTGAATGACATCCGACAGCCTGGTCTGGTGCAGGAAGACATAGACATGGGCGCTGAGGCTTTGCCACAAACGGTTGGACAGCGATTGCGCCCGGCTGCCGCTGGTCCCACCCGATGCCCCTGCCCCTATGTGCATCGCATCAACCGTTTCATCCACCGCGCTCAAGATATCTACGACGCGAATTTCCGAGGCCGGACGTGCCAGACGATAGCCGCCGCCGGGGCCGCGTACCGATGTCACCAGCTCAGCCCGGCGCAGTTTCACGAAAAGCTGTTCCAGATAGGGCAGCGATACATTCTGACGCTTGGAAATATCCCCAAGCACCACCAAAGCATCGCCCGGTTGCAGCGCGATATCTGCCAACGCGACCATGGCATAGCGGCCTTTGGTAGAAAGCTTCATCTTTCCATCTCTCCAAACATCGGTTCCGACGCGAAAACATTGACCTTTTCCGCCTGAGTGCGTATCTCAGCGTCACGGTGCAATGCAATGGCCTGCGCCAGCAATTAGAATTGTTCTAAGATGACTGATGGAATTCGTCAAGTATTCCTGAACAGCATCTGCAGAAAATGAGAGTAGGATTAACCCACCCATGCCTGAGGTCATTTTCCCCGGACCCGAAGGCCGCCTGGAAGGCCGCTATCACCCGCAAAAAGAAAAAGACGCGCCTATCGCCATCGTTCTGCATCCGCACCCCCAGTTTGGCGGCACCATGAACAATAAGGTCGTCTACAATCTGCACTACGCTTTTTACAACATGGGATTCACCGTTTTACGGTTTAATTTCCGTGGTGTAGGTCGTTCGCAAGGCGAATATGATCAGGGCATCGGAGAGCTGTCAGACGCGGCATCTGCGCTGGATTACCTGCAATCGATGAACAACAATTCCAAGCATTGCTGGGTTGCCGGGTTCTCCTTTGGGGCCTGGATCGGGATGCAGCTGTTGATGCGCCGCCCCGAAATCACCGGCTTTATCTCGGTGGCACCGCCCGCCAACATGTATGATTTCTCCTTCCTGGCGCCCTGCCCCTCCTCCGGGTTGATCATCAACGGCAGCGCCGACCGCGTGGCACCGCCTGCGGATACGGTCAACCTGGTGAGCAAACTGCATGAGCAAAAAGGCATTACCGTCACCCATACAGAGGTGGAGGGCGCTGATCACTTCTTCCAGGGCGAACACATGGATACATTGATGGGTCACACCACCGATTATGTGAAACGCCGCCTGACCGAGAATTC
The DNA here is from genome assembly GCF_048267565.1 of Pseudophaeobacter sp. NCBI lineage: Bacteria > Pseudomonadati > Pseudomonadota > Alphaproteobacteria > Rhodobacterales > Roseobacteraceae > Pseudophaeobacter > Pseudophaeobacter sp. The sequence continues at coordinate 528,328 of NZ_JBLWXG010000001.1, forward strand.
GCGCTGATGAGCACGATCGAAAAGCTGGGCGAAAAACTGGCGATCGATACGCTCAAGGTACAGGATGCGATCGGTGAAGATCGCTTCTATATGGAGGTTGCCCAGGTTCTTGGGGCAGCCTCTCAATCCTTGGAAGAAGCCTTCTTGACAGAAATCCGCGTCCGCCTTGCCGAACGCAAGGCCCGTGATTTCATCAGCGCCAAACTGGCGCAGGTTCAAAGCGCGCTGGAAGAGAAAGCCCGCCAATGAGCGATCGTCTGCGGGCGCAGTTTTCCTTTCTGCTCGAAGCAGACAGGCTGCGCGGGATTGAGCGTCAGAACCTGATCCTCGATTGCTCTCGCCGGGAAAATTCCGCCGAACACAGCTGGCACCTGGCGCTATACGCGCTTGTTCTGGCACCCTTTGCCGGGCCGCAGGTGACGGTGTCGCGGGTCATTCAAATGCTATTGCTGCATGACCTGGTTGAAATCGACGCAGGCGATCACCCTATTGGGGACGAGGTCGACTGGCAGGCCGTGGCCACAGCCGAAGCCAAGGCCGCAGAGCGGTTGTTTGGTCTGCTTCCCGCAGATCAAGGCAGGGCGCTGCACGCGCTTTGGCACGAATTTGAACAGGCCAAGAGCCCGGATGCAAAATTCGCCAAGCGTCTGGATCATTGCCAGCCAATTTTTCAAACCCTTTATGGCAGCAATCCGCTGCCAGATCATGTTGAAGTGGTACGGGGTAACCTGTTTGGCGGGCGCGCCGCTGCACTTGAACAAGGCTTTCCAGAAGCCTATTTTCACGCGCTTTCCTTGTTGGGACACGAAAACGATAATGACACCAGCGCACTGTGTGCGCGCCTGCCCTTCCTCAACGCGGCGGAGGGGCTGAAATCCGTTTCGCGCGCCACCCGTATTGGCGATGGCAGCCGGGTCGAAAATTCGGCAGAGCACAGCTGGCATGTCATGCTCTATGGCTGGATCCTGGGCGAACACGCTTTGGGTGACATTGATATACCTCGTGTTATCAATATGTTGCTGCTTCATGATATCGTAGAAGTTGATGCGGGCGACACCCCTATTCACGGCGCACAAAGCGCCGAGGCCCAGGCTGCACAGGCAGCCCGCGAAGAGGTGGCGGCGGATCGGTTATTTGGGCTATTGCCCGCCGCACAGGCCAAGGATTTTCGCTCCCTCTGGGACGAATTCGAAGCTGCCACAACGGATGATGCGCTTTTTGGCAAGGCCATCGACCGGGTGCAGCCGGTGCTGCTCAACCTGTTGAATGGTGGCGGCAGCTGGATTGATTATGATGTCAGCCTGACGCAGGTTGACAGCAGAGTCGGTGCCAAGGTCCGCCGCGGTGCCCCTGTTGTCTGGGATCATGTACGCGAAGAAATCCGGCCTTGGTTTGAAATGATGGAACGTATATAGGGCCTTATCGCTAAAATCTGACCTTTGGGTCAAAATGCCATTTCCAGACGATAGCAAGAATACCCCCTTGGCGTTGCCAAGGCAGAGCGCCGAGCGCGGGTCAAAAGCAGATGCCTCACCCAAAGGGGCTTACCGAACAAGGAACCCGGAATGCCCCTTCATTACATTTACCTGATCGTCGCGGTGATTGCTGAAACCATCGGAACAACCGCGCTGCAGGCCAGCCACCAGTTTACACGCCTTGGGCCGTCACTGTTGGTGCTGATTGCCTATGGGTTTTCCTTTTTCATGCTGGGTCAAACCCTGAAATTCATGCCCGTGGGATTGGTCTATGCCATCTGGGCCGGGCTTGGCATCGTGCTGATTGCGCTGATCGGATTGGTGATGTTTGGCCAACGTCTGGATCTGCCCGCGCTGATTGGCATCGGCTTGATCCTTGCCGGGGTTCTGGTCATCCACCTGTTTTCGACCTCGGCCGGTCATTAGCCATAGCGACCGGCGATGAATTGGATTTTTTCCGCCTGATAGCGGCAGGAATGTTGCCGCTTTAACGTTACGACGCCCATGAGACGTATTTCTGCTGGCCTTTGGCGCGGGTTCGGGCTATGCGCGGCGCAACTTCCTTACAAAGGCTGACGTCATGGACATGCGCAACATTGCGATCATTGCTCACGTGGACCACGGTAAAACGACCCTGGTTGATGAGCTTCTGAAACAATCCGGCGCCTTCCGCGAAAACCAGGCTGTGGCAGAACGTGCCATGGACAGCAACGACCTGGAGCGCGAGCGGGGCATTACCATCTTTGCCAAACCCACCTCGGTGGAATGGAACGGCACGCGGATCAACATCGTTGATACCCCCGGCCACGCCGATTTTGGCGGCGAGGTTGAACGGATCCTGTCGATGGTCGACGGTGTTGTGCTGCTGGTGGATGCCGCCGAAGGCCCGATGCCACAGACCAAGTTTGTGACCTCCAAGGCGCTGGCCCTGGGCCTGCGCCCCATCGTGGTGCTGAACAAGGTCGACAAGCCCGACGCTGAGCCTGATCGCGCCCTGGACGAATGTTTTGATCTCTTTGCATCCCTGGATGCGACCGAGGATCAGCTGGATTTCCCGCATATGTATGCCTCTGGCCGGAACGGCTGGGCCGATGCTGAACTTGACGGTCCCCGCAAGGATCTGCACGCGCTGTACAATCTGATCGTCAACCACGTGCCCGAGCCAAAGCAGATCAAACGCCAGGGCGAAGATTTCCGTATGCTGGCCACCACCCTGGGATCTGATCCCTTTGTTGGCCGCCTGCTGACCGGCCGTGTCGAAAGCGGCACCCTGAAAGTGGGCGCAACCGTGCAGGCCCTGTCGCGCATCGGCCAAAAGATCGAACAGTTCCGCGTTACGCGCATCCAGGCCTTTCGCGGCCTGGCAGAGCAGGACATCGAAGAGGCACAGGCCGGCGACATCGTGTCTCTGGCGGGCATGACCAAGGCCACCGTGGCCGATACCATCTGTGCCCTCGCCGTGGACGAGGCGCTGGACGCCCAGCCGATCGATCCCCCCACCATCACCGTGACCTTTGGCATCAACGACAGCCCGCTCGCTGGTCGTGACGGCAAAAAGGTTCAGTCGCGGGTGATCCGTGACCGCCTGATGAAAGAGGCCGAAGGCAATGTCGCGATCAAGATCACCGACACTCCCGGCGGTGACGCCTTTGAAGTTGCCGGCCGTGGCGAACTTCAGATGGGTGTTCTGATCGAAAACATGCGCCGCGAAGGCTTTGAGCTGTCAATCTCACGTCCGCAAGTTCTGATGAAAGAAGTCGACGGCGTCCGCATGGAGCCGATCGAAGAAGCCACCATCGACGTTGATGACGAATACTCCGGTGCGGTAATCGAAAAGATCACTGGCGCCCGCAAAGGTGAGCTGGTCGAGATGCGCCCTGCAGGCGCTGGCAAGACCCGCATCATCGCGCATGTGCCCTCGCGTGGGCTCATTGGGTATCACGGCGAATTCCTGACCGACACGCGCGGTACGGGCGTTCTGAACCGCGTGTTCCACGGCTGGGCACCGCACAAAGGCTCTATTCCCGGGCGGCGCGCAGGCGTTCTCTTGTCGATGGAAAGCGGTCAGTCCGTGGCCTATGCGCTTTGGAACCTGGAAGATCGTGGCAAGATGTTCATCGGCGCGCAGGTGGATATCTACACCGGCATGATCATTGGCGAGCACTCGCGCGAAAACGATCTGGAAGTGAACCCGCTGAAGGGGAAGAAGCTGACCAACGTTCGCGCCTCTGGCACTGACGAAGCGGTACGCCTGACAACGCCGATCACCCTGTCGCTGGAAGAGGCAATCGCCTATATCAATGACGATGAACTGGTAGAAGTCACGCCAAATTCGATCCGTCTGCGCAAGCGCTATCTTGACCCGCATGAGCGCAAGCGGATGGCACGCGAAAACGGCTAAATCCGTTTTCAGGTCATCACACTGAACAAAGGGCGCTTTCGGGCGCCCTTTTGCTTTTGCTCAATGTGCTATCCAGCATAGGTACAAAAAAGGGCACCCGGTTTGGATGCCCTGTTGTTCTAGTTCTCGAAATATATTGCCTTCAGGCCGAGGTTTCCACCACCATCAATTCGCGCTCTGACGCATCGCGTGCGTGGCTCAGGGCCTCTTGGTATTCCGGGCTGTGGTAGCAGTCGACCGCCGCCTCGACACTGGGAAAGGTGGCAACCACGTTGCGCGGGCGTTCTTTGCCTTCCAGCTGAACAAACCGGCCGCCACGGGCGATGAATTCGCCACCGGCCTTGGCGATGGCAGGACCGGCCAGTTTGGCGTATTTGCCATAGGCCTCTTCATCAGTGACGGTGACATGTGCAATCCAAAGTGCGGGCATGGGGGATCCTCCGGTATCGTGCCTGGCTTTTGCGCAGCATAGGCCATTGCCACCAGAGGTCGATGATTTTTTTGACCATCCGGTCCAAATCGGATCCGGGACAGAAAAAACGCCCGCCAGTCGAACGACGGCGGGCGCTTTTGTTCTGTCGCTCAGGGCAATCAGCCTGCCAGGAAGGCCTCTGCTGCGGCGATTGCTGCCTCAGCGCCAGAGAAATCCTTGCCACCGCCCTGCGCCATATCAGGACGGCCACCGCCGCCCTTGCCGCCAACCGCAGGCACAGCAGCGCGCAGCACCTCAACCGCCGAAACCTCGGCTGTCAGGTCATCGGTGACCCCTGCCGCAACAGCAACCTTGCCGTCCTCTTCCGCGATCAGCAGGATCACACCAGAGCCGATGTTTTGCTTATGCGCATCAATCAACCCGCGCAGATCCTTGCCAGATACCCCCTGCAGCGCCTGCGCCAGGAAGGCCTTGCCGCCGATCTCTTTGGTCTCGGCACCACCACTGGCGCCACCACCCATGGCAACCTGCTGTTTCAGGTTGGAAATCTCATTCTGCAGGGACTTGCGTTCCTCCATCATGGCCTTCAGGCGATCCATCACATCCGCAGGCTGCGCCTTGAGGGCAGAGGAGATTTCCGCCATCTGGCTTGCGGCACCTTCCAGATGGGCAATGGCTGCCGCCCCAGTCAGAGCCTCGATCCGCCGCACCCCAGCCGAAGAGGCACTGTCACCCAAGATGACAAAGGTGCCGATATCGCCGGTCTGGCGCACATGCGTACCGCCACAGAGTTCGATCGAATAGGTTTCGCCGTCCTGGCCCTTGCCTGTCGCCGCGCGCCCCATCGAGACAACCCGGACTTCATCGCCGTATTTCTCGCCGAACAGCGCCTGAGCACCAAGCGCGCGGGCGTCATCCGGGGTCATGATCCGGGTTTCAACCGGGGTGTTCTGGCGAATGTAGCGATTCACATCGGCCGAGACCTGGCTCAACTCTGCCGGGCTCAGGGCTTTGGTATGGCTAAAGTCAAACCGCAGGCGATCATCCGCATTCAAGGATCCACGCTGGGCCACATGTTCGCCAAGCGCCTCGCGCAACGCCTCGTGCAGCAGATGCGTGGCCGAGTGATTGGCACGAATAGAGGCGCGTCGGCCGTGGTCTACGATCAACTGTGCAGGCGCGCCAGCCGTGACCAGCCCCTCGGTGACCTCACCCATATGAATGAACACGCCAGCGGATTTTTTGGTATCGCTGATGCGGATCGTGCCGCCTTCGACGCGAACCTCGCCGCTGTCGCCGATCTGGCCACCGGATTCGGCATAAAATGGTGTCTGGTTCAGAACCAGTTCAATCTTATCGCCCTGGCCTGCCTCTTTGACCTCGCCGCCCTCTTTGACCAGAGCCAGAATCTGGCCCTCGGCGCTTTCGGTTTCATAGCCCAGGAATTCCGTGGCACCATGTTTGTCTGCGATGTCAAACCAGATGGTGCTATCGGCACTTTCACCTGAACCCGCCCAGGCGGCACGCGCCTTGGCTTTCTGCTCCGCCATGGCGGCATCAAAGCCATCGGTATCGACCTCGCGGCCCTGTTCCCGCAGGGCATCCTGGGTCAGATCAAGCGGGAAGCCAAAGGTGTCATAAAGTTTGAACGCAGCCGCGCCAGGCAGAGGCGCACCTTCCTGCAAAGAGGAAACCTCATCGTCCAGCAGCTTCAAGCCGCGGTCCAGCGTTTGTTTGAAGCGTGTTTCTTCCAGTTTCAATGTCTCTTCGATCATTGATTGTGCCTGGCCCAGCTCTGGGTAGGCCGCACCCATCTGCTGCACCAATGCGGGCACCAGACGGTGCATCACCGGATCTTTCGCCCCCAACAGATGCGCATGGCGCATGGCACGGCGCATGATCCGGCGCAGCACATAGCCGCGCCCATCATTCGAAGGCATCACGCCATCGGCCAGCAGGAAGGAGGTAGAGCGCAGGTGATCCGCAATCACCCGGTGATGCACGTTCTGATCACCGTAGGGATCGGAACTTGTGACATCCGCCGACGCTTCGATCAGGGATTTGAACAGATCGGTATCATAGTTGTCATGGCTACCCTGCAACAAGGCGCCAATGCGTTCCAGCCCCATACCGGTGTCGATCGACTGCATGTCCAGTGGCACCATGGTGCCGTCTTCGAACCTCTCGTTCTGCATGAAGACCACATTCCAGATCTCGATAAAGCGATCGCCGTCTTCCTCGGCAGAGCCGGGAGGGCCGCCCCAGATGTGATCGCCGTGATCGTAGAAAATCTCGGTGCAGGGACCACAGGGACCTGTGGGGCCCATCTGCCAGAAGTTATCGGCAGTATCGATACGGATGATCCGGTCCTCGGGGACGCCCAGCTTTTTCCAAATCGCAAAGGCTTCGTCATCAGTGTGGTAGACCGTGGTCAGCAAGCGGTTTTTGTCGATGCCAAATTCTTTGGTTACCAGCTCCCAGGCGAAGGTAATCGCCTCTTCCTTGAAATAGTCGCCGAAAGAGAAGTTCCCGAGCATTTCAAAGAAGGTATGGTGACGCGCCGTGTAGCCGACATTGTCAAGGTCGTTGTGTTTGCCGCCGGCACGCACGCATTTCTGCGCCGTGGTCGCGCGCTTGTAATCGCGGCTTTCAACCCCGGTAAACAGGTTCTTGAATTGCACCATGCCCGAGTTGACAAACATCAAGGTCGGGTCGTTGCGCGGCACCAGCGGGCTTGAGTCGACCACTTCGTGGCCCTGCTTGGCAAAATAGTTCAAAAAGGTAGAGCGGATATCGTTCAGCGTCGCCATGGAAGGGATCCCTTTGCGGGCAGAGTTCAAGGTTGGAACGAGGTTTATCCCCCCAACCCCCCCCTGTCCACCGCCTGCATCCCGGCATCTTATGCAAAAAGGGCGCAGCCGTAGCCGCGCCCCCGTAAAAGATCAATTTGATCAAAAACCCCGTGGCTTAACCTTCCAGGATATCATCCTCATCGCCAGCATCGGGGCGGTTGAAATCCAGCCCATGCGCGGCGCGGATCTTATCTTCGATGTCATAAGATATGGCCGAATGGTCGCGCAGGAATTGCTTGGCGTTTTCACGCCCCTGGCCGATACGTTCATCCCCGTAGGAAAACCAGGACCCTGACTTGTTCACCACGCCCGCCGCAACACCAAGATCCAGCAGCTCACCCATCTTGGAGATACCTTCGCCATACATGATGTCGAACTCGACCTGCTTGAAGGGAGGGGCCACCTTGTTCTTAACCACTTTGACACGGGTGGCGTTGCCGACGATTTCGTCACGATCCTTGACCGCGCCAATGCGGCGAATATCCAGACGCACAGAGGAATAGAACTTCAGCGCGTTACCGCCGGTTGTGGTTTCGGGCGAGCCGAACATAACGCCGATTTTCATCCGAATTTGGTTGATGAAGATCACCATGCATTTGGAGCGGCTGATAGAGCCAGTCAACTTACGCATGGCCTGGCTCATCAAGCGGGCCTGCACACCGACGCTGGAATCGCCCATATCGCCTTCGAGTTCCGATTTGGGCGTCAGCGCCGCAACGGAATCGACAATCACCATATTCACAGCGCCAGAGCGCACCAGCGTGTCGGTGATTTCCAGCGCCTGCTCGCCCGTGTCAGGCTGCGAGATCAGCAGCTCATCCAGATCGACGCCCAGCTTGGCCGCATATTGCGGATCAAGCGCGTGTTCCGCATCCACAAAGGCCACAACGCCGCCATTGCGCTGCTGTTCTGCGGCGCAATGCAGGGTCAGCGTGGTTTTCCCTGAACTTTCCGGCCCGTAAATTTCAATGATGCGCCCCATCGGCAAACCGCCAATGCCCAGTGCAATATCCAGCCCGAGCGACCCGGTCGAGCTCGCCTCGATTTCCTGAATGGCGCCGTCGCTCATCTTCATGATGGAGCCCTTGCCAAATTGCCGCTCGATCTGTGCAAGCGCGCTGTCGAGCGCCTTTTGCTTGTCACCGCTTACTTTGTTTTTCATGGTCAACAGATCCGCCATAGTCCCTTGTCCCCTTCTATGTGTCATAGAGCTGCGCTTGCGGCAATCACTGCTTTGTTCGCCTCTTGTTCTTTATGGGACCAAAAAGAGAACAAAGCAAACACAAACTTAACCTATCCAGCCAAACAGCGGGATGCTAAACAGGGCAGCAATGGTTTAAGCAACTTATTTTACAGGGTTTGACGATAGAAATGCTGGTATTTTATGACGCACGACTGGTTTTGCTTTCGGTGCCAAAAACCGGAACATCTGCCTACCAAGAAGCGCTGCAAACCCGCGCAGATCTGGCCATTACTAACCCACCGGAGCTAAAGCATGCGCCGCTCTACCGCTATAACCGATGGATTCGGCCCATGTTCGCGCGAGTCTGCAACGCGGAGCTGGACGTGGCAGCGGTGATGCGCGAACCCGTCAGCTGGCTTGGCAGCTGGTATCGCTTTCGCCAGCGCCCCTTTCTGGATGGCAAGACCACCTCTACCCGCGGGCTGAGCTTTGATGATTTTGTGCGCGATTATTGCAAGGGGCAGCAGCCTGAACATGCCAACGTTGGCAGCCAGGCAAAGTTTCTGGAGGCGCAGAAAAACGGCTGCCGGGTGACGCATTTGTTCCGTTACGAAGATCAACCCCGCCTGCAACAGTTCCTGCAGGATCGGCTGGGGGTCGAATTGACGCTGCAACAGCGCAATGTCAGCCCTGAGATGGATCTGACCCTAAGCCCTGAAATCAACGCCCTGTATCGGCGCAAAAAACCGGACGAATTTGCGCTCTACGACAGCATCATCTGATCGCAGGACCGGGCCGGTTCTGCGGCCCGCTTGTCCTGGTCTCACTGGAATTGCGCATGCACCGTTTCGGTCAACTGGTTCAGCGAGAAGGGTTTTGGCAGGAATACCGAATTGGGGACTGCCTCGTCGGATTCGCCAAAGGCACCCTCGGCATAGCCCGAGACAAAGACAACACGGGTGTCGGGCCGGGTTTTGCGCGCCTCGCGGACCCAAGTCGGCCCATCCATCCCCGGCATCACAACATCGGTAACAAAGACATCCACCTCAAGGCTGGGGTCTTCCAGGGTGCGCAGCGCATCTTCTGCCGATTCCGCCTCTAGCACGGTATAACCACGCATCCGCAGCGCCCGCGAGGCAAAGGCCCGTACGGGGGCTTCGTCTTCCACCAGCAAGACCACGCCTTCACCGTGCTGCGGTGCCGCAACCGCCTTGGGCACCTCGACGGCGACCTCCTCTGCCTCGGCCCCGCCGTCAATCTCCTGCCCTTCCTGATAGACTGGAAAGAACAGGGTGAACTGCGTGCCCTTATCAAGAACGGAGTCCACAAAGATATAGCCGCCGGTCTGTTTGACGATGCCGTAGGCCGTAGACAGGCCCAGACCTGTGCCTTCGCCGGTGCGTTTGGTGGTGTAAAAAGGCTCAAAGACTTTTTGCAGCTTATCCGATGAAATACCGACACCTTCATCGCTGACCTTGACCGTGACCCAATTGCCTTCGGGCACAGTAACACGGTTTCTGGTCAGCGGCTTATCCAGGGTCACCGCCTCTGTGCGGACGCGAATTTCACCACCATTGGGCATTGCGTCACGGGCATTCACCACCAGGTTCATCAAGACCTGTTCCAATTGCCGCTTATCCGCCCGGATAGAGCGCATCACCGGATCATGGCTAAGCGTCAGCGTGACCTTTTCCCCCACCAGACGGTTCAACAAATGGGTCAGATCCGCCAGGGTATCGCGCACATCCAGAATCTCTGGCAGCAGCGTTTGCTTGCGCGAAAAGGCCAGTAGCTGGCTTACCAGTGACGCGGCGCGGTTGGCGTTTTCGTGGATCTGGATCAAATCGCCGTAGTCCTGATCACCCTGATCATGACGCAGCAGAAGTAGATCACAATGCCCTGAAATCGCAGTCAAAAGGTTGTTGAAATCATGCGCAACACCGCCAGCAAGCTGGCCAATCGCCTGCATTTTCTGGCTCTGTACAAACTGGGCTTCCAGGGTTTTCAGCTCTGTCGCGTCATTCAGCACAGCAATCAGAATGGTTTTGCCGTCTTCTACCGCCCGGGTCAGCGTCACCTGAACAAAGACCTCTTTGTCAGGCCGCGACAGGCGCAGGAATTCCGACTTGTTAGAGGCCAGACCCGCCGCCGTATCATGCAGCCAGTCGGTCATCGGCCGCCCCAGCCCTTCCATCAACTGGGCCAATTTCAGCGTCTCACGCCCATCGACGCCCAACATGGACATCGCCATCTTGTTCAGCGACAGCACATCGCCATTCGGCGCCACTTTGATAAAGGGCACTGGCATATGTTCAAAGCTGGACTGCTGGCTCTTCAGTTCAGCGCTGTCGACCTCCATCAGAAACAGCTCGCTGCGGCCCTGGGTGCGGTTCAACTCGGTGACCAGCACCTCTACGGGGCCACCTTTTGTCGTGATAGTGTTGATCTCACCACTGCTGACCGGCAGCGACAAGAACAGCCGGTCAGTGGATTTCACCCGCTCACCCACCAATTTGCGCGCTGCCTCGTTCATGAACAGGACAGCCCCGGTGCGCCCAACGGTAATCATTGGGATCGGAACCACCTCTGACCCGCGTCCGCTGGGGCGTTCAGCGACATCTTCGACACGCCACAAAAAGTTGCCGCCCTGCATCTGATGGACCGCAAGCCGCACATGGCCCCGGCGCGTTACGATGTCCTCGCGCGCCGCCCCTTCAAACCGCGCCCGGCTTTGCAGCCGGAACAAGACCGCCGACGGATTGGCCAGCACAGAGCGCAGCGCCCCGGCAAGGGTGTCGCCATGATTGTCCTTAAAACGGTTCTGGGCCGCGTGATTGCAGGCATGAATACTGCCGTCATCATCGGTGACAAAACTGGGGGTTGCATCTTTTTCGATAAACCCGGTCAGCAGCTCCACCGCCATGGCGCGGGCATTCATCCGCAACCGCGCCTGAACAAGCATCAGCAAAGCAACCGCCAGCAGCGTCAGGCCAACAGCAGTCAAGCCGCGCATGATCCAATCGGGCCAAGTAAAAAACATCGGCGCCACCAGCAGAACAGAGGACAGCGCCAGGGTCGCACCAAGGCGCAGATGTTCCGGATGAAATATTCTGAGGGCGGGCACGGATGAGTTTTGGCGACCGGGCATCTCGGCTCCATCTTCTGGACTGTTCAACGCAATAACGCCGCTAAAGCCTTAAAACCACGTTAAGAGTGATGTAGCTTTCGTGCCGATTTACCTAACAACCTGCAGGAAGCCGCGTCAACACAGAGACAAAAAACCCATCAGTGCCATCCTGCACCTGCCAGGCGGCTTGCACCTGCAGTGACCAGCCTTCGACCTCGGCCAGAAATGCTTGAACTTGTTCAGAATTTTCCTCGTCCAACATCGAGCAGGTCGCATAGGCAAGCGTGCCTTCCGCGCTGACAAGCCTGGCCGCGTCGCGCAAAATTTGACGCTGCGCATACCGAATTTCATCAAGCTGCGCACGGGTAAGGCGCCATTTACCTTCTGGGGCCCGCCGCCAGGATCCTGAACCAGAACAGGGCACATCACAAAGCACCAGATCAAAGGGGGCCTGCTTTGGCAGCTCTTCATCGGACAGGCAGGTCACATCCACCCCCCCCCGCTGCGCCCGCAACGGCAGGTCAGTCATCCGGCTGGGATTGGCATCATGGGCATAGAGGTCCAGCTTGGCCCGCGCCGCCATGGCCAGGCTCTTGCCGCCGCCACCTGCACAGTAGTCGAGCACCCGCATGCCATCCTTCAGCGGCAGTTGATCGACAACCGCCTGGCTGGCGGCATCCTGCAGTTCGACCAGACCATCGGCAAAACAGGTGCTGTTGCGGATTTTACGCGCCCCAGTGGTCACATCCAGCGCGGTTTCACTGGCGGGATGTGGCGCGCAGATGATCCCCTCTTCCGCCAGCGCTTCGATTGCATTGGCACGATTGCCGCGCAGCAGATTGACCCGCAGATGCACTGGGGCTCGCGTTTGCAACGCTGTTGCGGCAGCCTCGGCCTGATCCCCCAAGCTGCTGCTGAAGGATGGCCAGACCCAGTCCGGTATATCCAGCCGCTCTGCCGCAGAAGCAAAGTCACGCGGCGCAGTCAGTTCTGCATCTTCCAACGGGCTGGGGCCGTAGCCCTGTCCACTGAACACGGCTTCCGGCGCGCTGCCCTCGGCGCGCAGCGCCCCCAGAGTGAGGCCGCGGCCGGTTTCCGCACCGCCAAGCACCGCAAAGGAGCGGCGGCAACGCAGGGCTGAAAACACGTAATCCCGCACCGCCGCGCGGTCCTTGGACCCTGCATAGCGATTGCGCCGCCCCCAGGTCGTCAGCGCCTTTTCTGCCGCTTCACCTTCCAGGATCAGATCAAGGATTTCGATGGCCGCCTGATGACGGGCTGCCGGGGTCATGCCACGGCTCCAAAGCTACAAGAGGTCATCGTCATCCTTTCAACTGATTTACCCGATACGGTAATTCGGGCTTTCGCGCGTAATCTGAACGTCATGCACGTGGCTTTCTTTCAGGCCGGCACCGGTGATCCGCACAAAGGAGCAATCCTTGCGCATGGCTTCGACCGTGGCGCTGCCAGTATAGCCCATGGCGGCCCGCAGCCCGCCAACCAATTGGTGAACCACCGCATTGGCGCTGCCTTTATAGGGCACCTGCCCTTCGATACCTTCCGGCACCAATTTGTCGCTGGCGGCATCCTTTTGGAAATAGCGATCCGCAGAGCCCCGCGCCATTGCCCCCAAAGATCCCATGCCACGGTAGGATTTGAACGACCGCCCCTGATAGAGGATGACCTCACCGGGGGATTCATCCGTACCCGCAATCATCGACCCCACCATGGCGCAAGACGCACCAGCAGCAATCGCCTTGGCAAAATCGCCAGAGAACTTGATACCACCATCGGCAATTACCGGCGTATCTCCGGCGGCGGCAGCGCAGTCCATGACGGCGGTCAGCTGCGGTACGCCAACACCGGCGACCATGCGGGTGGTACAGATAGAGCCAGGCCCGATCCCGACCTTGATGGCATCGGCACCCGCGCCAATCAGGGCTTTGGTTGCCTCCCCAGTGGCGACATTGCCAGCAATGACCTGCACATTGGGGTATTGCGCCTTGATACGTTTCACCGCGTCAAGCACCCCGGCGGAATGGCCATGGGCGGTATCGACGACAACAATATCAACACCAGCATCAATCAGCGCTTCGGAGCGGGCAAAACCGCTATCCCCAACCGAGCTGGCAGCCGCAACCCGCAGGCGACCCAGTTCATCCTTGCAGGCGGTCGGGTTCAACACAGCCTGTTCGGTGTCTTTCAGCGTCAACAACCCGGTAAGCTTTCCCTCGCCATCGGTGACCAGCAGCTTTTCGATACGGCGCGCCCGCATCATCGACTTGGCTTCGTCCAGATCGGCCGGTTCCTGCAGCATCGCCAGATTGTCGGATGTCATCATCACCGACACCGGCGTCGCATCATCATTGGCAAAGCGCATATCGCGGTTGGTCACGATGCCGACCACTCGACCGTTCTCATCCACCACGGGGAAACCGGTCACCCGGTAGCGTTCTTGCAGCGCCTTGGCATCTGCCAGCGTCTGATTGGCCAAAAGGGTGATGGGGTTGTAAACGATTCCGCTCTCGAAACGCTTGACCCGGCGCACCTGCATCGCCTGTTCTTCGGTATCGAGGTTCTTATGAATAACCCCCATGCCGCCCGCCTGCGCCATGGCAATGGCCATGCGAGCTTCAGTCACCGTGTCCATCGCCGAGCTCATCAGCGGAATATTTAGATCAATTGTCCGCGTTACGCGCGTCCGCGTATCAGCAGTGCTGGGCAGGACGTCGGACGCGCCTGGAACCAGTAGAACATCATCAAAGGTGAGTGCCTCACGAATCTGCATTTGCAACCCCTATGCAAAACCCCGTTTGACGGTGACCCTATTGCACAGTCCCCCCGGATAGAAAAGACCCCACCGAAAATTCCTGCGCTGCAGCAATGAAATGCTCGCCTGCCACCGCCCCGGCTGACTGCGGCGCAGTGAGCAAAGCCATGGCATCCACCAAGGCACCGGGCTAGGGGCCGCGCCCGGCGAGGTACTGGCGGCGGGCAGAGCAGAAAAAGACGCGGCTGAACCAAATTGTGGCGTTCCGCGACTTTTGATTGCAACAGCTTGCGCCTATGGTCTGATCAGAAATTTCGAATTCACAGGGTGCCCTACATGAGCAGCGATCCTCTCGTCATCTTTACCCCATCTGGCAAGCGCGGACATTTTCCTGTTGGCACACCGGTTCTAACCGCTGCCCGTCAGCTTGGCGTTGATCTGGATTCGGTCTGCGGCGGCCGGGGCATTTGCTCCAAATGCCAGATCACCCCGTCTTATGGTGAATTCTCCAAACACGGCGTGAGTGTTGCCGATGATGCCCTGACCGAATGGAACAAGGTTGAACAACGCTATAAGGACAAACGCGGACTGATCGACGGTCGGCGCCTTGGTTGCCAGGCGCAGGTGCAGGGCGATGTGGTGATCGACGTCCCCCCCGAAAGCCAGGTGCATCGTCAGGTGGTACGCAAACGGGCCGAAGCCCGCGACATCATCATGAGCCCCTCGACCCGGCTGTTTTATGTCGAGGTGGAAGAACCCGACATGCACAATCCCTCGGGCGATATGGAACGGCTGATCGCAGCGCTTGCCGAACAGTGGCAACTGCAAAACGTGCAAAGCGACCTGCATATTCTGCAGTGCCTGCAACCAACCCTGCGCAAGGGCAACTGGAAGGTCACCGTTGCAGTCCATCTGGGCGATGAGACCCAGCCGCCAAAGATCATGCATATCTGGCCCGGCTACTATGAGGGCACGCTCTATGGTCTTGCGGTTGATCTTGGCTCCACCACCATCGCGGCGCATCTGTGCGATCTGAAATCGGGCGAGGTCATTGCCTCGTCCGGCATCATGAACCCGCAGATCCGCTTTGGCGAAGATCTGATGAGCCGGGTGTCCTATGGGATGATGAACAAAGGCGGCGATCAGGAAATGACCCGCGCGGTGCGCGAAGGCATGAATGCCCTGTTCACCCAGATCGCCAGCGAAGCCGAGATCGACCAGAGCCTTATCGTTGATGCGGTCTTTGTCTGTAATCCCGTGATGCACCACCTGTTTCTGGGGATCGACCCGTTTGAACTGGGACAGGCGCCCTTTGCGCTTGCCAGCTCTGATGCGCTCTCGCTGCGCGCGGTAGATCTGGACCTGAACATTCACCCCGCCGCCCGCGTCTATCTGCTGCCCTGTATCGCGGGCCATGTTGGCGCCGATGCCGCAGCCGTGGCGCTGTCCGAGGCACCCGACAAATCAGAAGATCTGGTGCTGGTGGTTGATGTAGGCACAAATGCTGAAATCCTGCTGGGCGACAAGACCAGGGTGCTGGCCTGTTCTTCCCCCACCGGCCCCGCCTTTGAGGGCGCGCAGATTTCCAGCGGCCAACGGGCTGCCCCCGGTGCCATTGAACGGCTTGAAATAAACCCGGAAACAAAAGAGCCCCGCTTTCGGGTCATCGGCTCTGACATCTGGTCCGACGAAGACGGGTTCGAGGCAGCCATCGCCACTACCGGCATCACCGGCATCTGTGGCTCGGGCATTATCGAGGCCATCGCCGAGATGCGTCTGGCCGGGGTGCTGGATGCCTCCGGCCTGATCGGATCGGCCGAGCAAACCGGAACGCAGCGGTGCATCGTCGATGGGCGCACCAATGCCTATCTGGTCTGGGACGGATCCGCCGACGGTGGCCCCAAGATCACCATCACCAACCCCGATATTCGCGCCATCCAGATGGCCAAGGCGGCGCTCTATTCGGGGGCGCGCCTGTTGATGGATAAACTTGGTGTCGAAACTGTCGATCGCGTGGTGCTGGCCGGTGCCTTCGGCGCGCATATCTCGGCCAAGCACGCCATGGTCCTGGGCATGATCCCCGACTGCCCGCTAGACAAGGTCACCAGCGCGGGCAATGCTGCGGGCACTGGCGCGCGCATTGCCCTGCTCAACACCGATGCGCGGCGTGAAATCGAAGAAACCGTGCGCCGCATCGAAAAAATCGAAACCGCCGTCGAGCCGCGCTTCCAGGAGCATTTTGTCAATGCCTCGGCGATTCCCAATTCCGCCGAGCCTTTTCCGATTCTGTCGACGGTGGTCACCCTGCCGGAGGTGAATTTCAACACTGGTGGTGGCGATGGGGCAACTGGCGGCCGTCGACGTCGCCGCCGCGGTTAATCCGGAACAACCGCACACAAGACGGTGATGACATGCGGGGCCGAACCAATTCACGGCTTACAAACAAAGGCTTGCCAAGAGACTTCCCTTGGCAAGCCTTTTCGCACTTTCAGCGTATTGACCTCATCCCCGCCATTAGATACCAACGCCCCAGCGGCGGGTATGGTGAAAAGGTATCACGGCAGCTTCCCAAGCTTTAGTTACGAGTTCGATTCTCGTTACCCGCTCCAAACATCCCACAGCACCGCATGGCCGGTGAAAATCGGCCCATATCAGGCTGAATATTCTGCACAATAACCTGCCGTCTTACGACCTCTGCCAGTTTGGGGTGAGCCGGGATTGTTCCGCACCGTTACGGGGCTGTTCTCCCCCTTGCCTTTTGCGCCACCGCGCGGCAAACCGGCGGCATGGAATTACGCTATCTCACCCCGCTGACGGCGGAAGAACAACTGGCGCAGGGGCTGGACCAGCCAAAGCCCATGGCATTGGCGGATCGGGTTCGGTTCTCAGAGCTGGACATCCTGCGTCATGTCAACAACAAGGCCTATCTGGGCTGGTTTGAAACCGCGCGGGTGTCTTACTTTGACCAGCTTTGCGCCCGGCATTTTGCTGGTATGCCACTACCGCGCTCGGTGCTTCGCAATGCCAATGTGCATTATATTCGCGAAATGGTGCTGGATGAGCCCTATATCACCACAGCGCGGGTGATCTCTTTTCGCAACACCTCTTATGTGATGGAACAGCAGATCTGGTCTGGCGGGCTGCGAGCGACGCTAGAGGCGGTGATGGTGCTGCGCAGCCCCGATGGCAGCGCAGGTTATCCCCTGCCCGAGGCGCTGAAGCAGCAGTTCATCAGTAAAGACGGGGCACAGCCGACGCAGGGCTAATGCACCCTGCCCAGACCGGCGCAGCCTTATACTGGATGCGCCAAGCCCAGGTGAACCAGTTTGCCACTGCAAGTCCACTTACCAGTTCCAGCCGATGGTTCGCTACCGCGGCGACGACCCGCCCAAAGCCCTCGACGCGTCACTATGGAGCCTGGTCTGCGATAGCAGCCAGTACGCTATGGAGCCCAGTGCACTGTCATTTCTGACAAGACCGCCTGAATTGGGGCCTCTTCTGGCGGCAAGGAAAGCGCCCGCTTCAAGGCGTCTTTCTTGGCCTCGCCAAAGATCACCAGATGTTTTGACAGCGCCCCATTCAACACCGGAGCCGACAGGCTGATGCGTGGCTCGGGCTGGCTGTCAGGGCGCAATATGGCCAAGGCCGGGGCCTGCGCTGAAAGCGCCTCTTTTACGCCAGCAACGCCAGGAAACAATGAGGCGGTATGCATGTCCTCGCCCATGCCCAGCAAGACCACCGAGAGTGGCAGATCCGGTTGAATCCGGGACATGATGGCCTCCAGCGCCTCTTCCGGGGCATGGTCCGTCATATGAAAGGGCAGGAATTGGGCTGCAGCGGCGCGATCGGTCAACAGCCGTTCTTGGATCAGTCGCGCATTGGAACGCGCATGCTGCACTGGCACCCAGCGTTCATCCGTTGCCATGACATGCACCCGGTCCCAATCGATGTTGGCGGCGCAGAGGTCGTCAAATATTGGCGCTGGCGTGGTGCCGCCTGCCACCGCGATTGAGGCCCATTCATTATGCGACAGATGCATCCTCAGATTGCCGGCAATCTCGCTTGCAACTTCTATCGTCAGGATTTCCCTGTCGGGGTATTCATTCATATTCATGGGTTTATACCTCTCCATTCTCGCTGATCCCTGCGCAGCAGCAGATCGGCATCACCGGGGCCAGTACTACCGCTTTCATAGGGTTTAGGCACATCGCCACGCGCCTGCCAGTCCGCGATGATCGGGTCGATCCAGCCCCAGGCGGCCTCTACCTCATCACCGCGCATGAACAGGGTCTGGTTGCCCCGCACCACATCCATGATCAGTCTCTCATAGGCATCGGCGGGATTGCCCCCCTTCGTCCCCAAGGCGTCAGCAAAGCTCATATCCAGAGGGACATCCATCAAGCGCATTCCGCCGGGGCCAGGTTCCTTGATGGTCACGCTAAGCGTGATACCCTCGTTGGGTTGCAGACGAATTTTCAGGTGGTTGGCATGGCGCCCGGCCTCTTCGCCAAAGATTGAATGCGGCGCGTCCTTGAACAACACATTGATGACCGACGAACGCGCGGCCAGCCGTTTGCCCGTACGCAGATAAAACGGCGTCCCCGCCCATCGCCAATTGCTGATATGCGCCTTGAGCGCGACATAGCTTTCTGTGCTCGTGCGCTGGTCTCCAACGGTTTGGCGATAGTCATCGTCGTCGCCCGCCGCAGGGTGCGTCGGGGCGTATTGACCGCGGACGATATGATAGGGTTCTACCGGGTCCAGTGCGCGGATCACCTTGAGCTTTTCATCGCGCACCGCATCCGGGTCAAACTTGGCCGGTGGTTCCATTGCGATCAGGCACAATAGCTGCATCAGGTGGTTCTGCATCATATCACGCATCGCGCCGGACCGCTCGTAATATGCCTCGCGGCCCCGCACCCCGACGGTTTCGGCCACGGTGATTTGAATGTGATCGACATACTGGCTGTTCCACAGTGGCTCAAACAGCATATTGCCAAAGCGCACCGCCATCAGGTTTTGCACCGTCTCCTTGCCGAGGTAGTGATCAATCCGGTAGATCTGCCCCTCGTCAAAATGGCTAGCGAGGGTGCGGTTCAACGCCCGCGCCGAGGCCAGATCGTGGCCAAAGGGTTTTTCAACCACGATGCGGGTGGCGGCATTGGTCAGCCCATAGCTGTGCAGCCGTTCTGCCAGCGGGCCAAACAACGCCGGACCAACCGAGAAATAATATACCTGCACCCGACCAGATTCTGCCACCGACAACTGGTCGTGCAGATCAGACCAGCCACTTTCGCTGCTGCCATCTAGCGGCACATATGAGACAAGCTGCAAGAACTGCGCCAGGGCGTCGGGGTCCGCATTATTGAGCGATATATCCCGATCCAGCCTTTGTGCCAACTGACTGCGGTATGCTGCGGTGCTGAACCCCGAGCGGGCCGCCCCGATAATCCGGGTGCCATGCGGAATTTGCCCGGCGCAAAATCGACGAAACAGCGCAGGTAAGATCTTGCGCTGCGCCAGATCTCCGGTTGCGCCAAAGACCACCAGATCAAAAGGCTCCACTGGAATGACTTTTGATACCATATTGTTCACCCAACCTTTTGCGCGGCAAAGACCCAGTCTTGGCCCGTGCTATCACATCCCTGTCACATCTGCCTGTAGCGGCTTTTCATTTTCTACCTTTATACGCTAGCCTCTGGCGAAAGAAACTATCCGAGAGTGCTAAGCGTGAAAGATCTATCCGTTCCAAAGGCCAATATCGGAAAATTCAACGACAGCCATGTGACGGCAGATGGCGCAATGCGGGCCTCTGTTGCGCTGAGCCATCCCGAAACGCTTTGGTTCAACACGGGCACCCTGTGCAATATCGAATGTGAGAATTGCTATATTCTCAGCTCTCCAACCAATGATGCGCTTGTCTATATCACCGCGGCAGAGGTCTGCGCCTTTCTGGACCAAATCGAGGCGCGGCAGTGGCCGATCCACGAGATAGGCTTTACCGGCGGCGAGCCCTTTATGAACCCCGAAATGATCGCCCTGACAGAATCCGCCCTGGCGCGTGGCTTTGAGGTGTTGATCCTGACCAATGCCATGCGGCCGATGATGCGCACATCCATGCGCACCGGCCTGCAGCGGCTAGAGGCCGCCTACCCCGGCAAGATGACGCTGCGAGTATCGCTTGATCATTATACCCCAGCACAGCATGACCGCGAGCGCGGTATCGGCAGTTTTGACAAGACCCTTGAAGGCATGCGCTGGCTGCGTGATACGGGGCTGCGGATGGCGGTAGCAGGGCGAACGCTCTGGAACGAAACAGAGGCCGAGGCGCGCGCCGGGTTTGCCACGCTGTTTCAGAACAACGGTTTTGCGATTGACGCGCAGCATCCCGGCGAAACCGTGCTCTTTCCAGAGATGGATGAAACCGTCGAGGTGCCTGAAATCACGACCGAATGCTGGGGGATTTTGGATAAATCTCCGAAGGATGTAATGTGCGCATCCTCCCGGATGGTGGTCAAACGCCGAGGCGCGCAAACGCCTGCAGTTCTGGCCTGCACTCTGCTGCCCTACGAAGAAGAGTTCGAGCTGGGCAAAACGCTGGCCGAAGCCGAGGCTCCGGTCCAGTTGAACCACCCTCACTGCGCCAAATTCTGCGTCTTGGGCGGCGCCAGCTGTTCGGGCTGACGGCCTGGCATCTGCTGCCTGAATCCGATGAATCTGCGATCAGTGCAGGGTAAAGATCCCTTTGACATTGCGCCACTGTCCCGGGCTGATCATCTTGCGGTGGGTAAAGCGCACTGAATGCAGCGGCCCGTCCAGCTCGCGCTGCCAGAATTCGATGAATTCAAACAGCTTGGCGTGATCCGGCGCCAAATCGTAGTCCTGCCAGACATATGTATTTAAAACATGGGTGTAGTCGGGCATGTGATAGGTGAACTCGGCAGTGGTCAGCCCGTAGCCCTTTAGCATGAGTTCCGTACTACTCTTCTCCATCTTGGCCTCCTTGGGAAAGCCCCCCTAGGCAAAAGCCTAGCCAGAAATGGTTAATGGCATCCAAACCGCATAAAATGACAGGAAAACCCGGCAAAACCGGCAGCTTACTTGCGCCCTATATATGCACTCTGATAGGGTGGCCCAACAACATATAGACCCATAGAAAAGAACGGGCAGTAAACGTGACAGATACGCCGGAAACTCCTGATAACGCAGAAGAAAACCTTCCTCAGCGTTCCGCTTATGATGGCCCTACCATCTCTATCGAAGCGGAAATGAAGACCTCCTATCTGGACTATGCAATGTCCGTCATCGTCAGCCGGGCCATTCCCGACCTGCGCGATGGGCTGAAGCCGGTGCATCGCCGTATTCTTTATGCGATGCATGAGACCGGCAATACCCATGACAAAAGCTACCGCAAGTCTGCCCGTCCCGTGGGCGATGTCATGGGTAAATACCACCCGCACGGTGACAGCGCGATCTATGACGCCCTGGTGCGGATGGCGCAGGACTTTTCAATGTCGCTACCGTTGCTTGACGGTCAGGGCAACTTTGGGTCGATGGACGGCGATAACGCGGCGGCAATGCGTTATACCGAAGTGCGGATGGACAAACCTGCCGCCTTCATGCTGAACGATATCGAAAAAGAGACCGTCGACTTTCAAGACAACTACGATGGCAAGGACCGTGAACCAACAGTTCTGCCAGCACGTTTCCCCAATATGCTGGTCAATGGCGCCGGCGGTATTGCCGTTGGCATGGCCACCAATATCCCGCCACATAACCTGGGCGAAGTGATCGACGCCACCCTGGCGCTGATTGATGATCCCGATCTCACCAGCGAACAGCTGATTGACTATGTGCCCGGCCCCGACTTCCCAACTGGTGCCATCATGCTGGGCCGCTCGGGCGCGCGCAAAGCCTACCTTGAGGGGCGCGGCAGCGTCATCATCCGCTCCAAGACCCGCGTCGAGGAAATCCGCAAGGACCGCTATGCCATTGTGGTTGATGAGGTGCCTTATCAGGTCAACAAGGCGGCAATGATCGAAAAGATTGCCGAACAGGTGCGCGAGAAGAAGATCGAGGGCGTCGCCCACGTTCAGGATGAATCCGACCGTAACGGCGTGCGGGTGGTGATTGAACTGAAACGCGATGCCACCCCCGAGGTGGTACTGAATCAGTTGTTCCGCTTCACCCCGATGCAGACCTATTTTGGCTGCAACATGCTGGCGCTGAACGGCGGCCGCCCCGAGCAGCTGACCCTGCGCCGCTTCCTCACGTCTTTCATTGATTTCCGCGAAGATGTGGTGGCGCGCCGCACCGCCTATCTGCTGCGCAAGGCCCGCGAGCGCAGCCATGTGCTGTGTGGTCTGGCCGTGGCCGTTACCAATATCGACGAAATCGTTGCCACCATTCGCCAATCCGCCGATGCCGCCGAGGCCCGCGAAAAACTGATGACCCGGCGCTGGCCTGCGCAGCCCATTCTGCAGTATATCGCGCTGATTGATGATCCGACCCATACTGCCAATGAAGATGGCACCTATAACCTGTCGGAAACCCAGGCCCGCGCCATCCTGGAACTGCGCCTGCAGCGCCTGACACAGATCGGCGTCAAAGAAGTCACCGACGAGTTGGAAGAGCTGGCAAGCAAGATCAAGGAATATCTTGAAATCCTGTCCTCGCGCGAACGCATCATGGGCATCATCGGCGATGAGCTGCGCGAAGTCCGCGACCAGTTTGCCGTGCCGCGCCGCACCGAGATCGTCGACTGGTCCGGTGACATGGACGACGAAGACCTGATCGAGCGCGAAGACATGGTGGTGACTGTGACGTCGGGTGGCTATATCAAACGCACACCCTTGGGTGATTTCCGGGCGCAAAAACGCGGCGGCAAGGGCCTGTCAGGGATGCAGACCAAGGAAGAGGATGTTGTCACCAACCTCTTTGTCGCCAATACCCATACGCAGCTGTTGTTCTTCACCACTGATGGCATGGTCTACAAGCTCAAGACCTGGCGTCTGCCGCAGGGCGGGCGCACCTCCAAGGGTAAGGCCATCATCAATATCCTGCCAATCCCGACAGGTGTCTCTATTGCCGCCATCATGCCAGTGGATCGCCCCGATAATGAATGGGCCGACCTGCAGATCGTCTTTGCGACCTCTGCCGGTACCGTACGGCGTAACCGCCTGTCAGATTTCACAAATGTGAAATCCAACGGCAAGATCGCGATGAAGTTCGAAGACGAACATGCCGAGACCAAGCTCATCAATGCCCGCATCTGTTCCGAAGAGGACGATGTGATGCTGGTGACCAATACCGGTCGTGCCATCCGCTTCCCCACCACCGAGGTCCGCGTCTTTAACAGTCGCAACTCTGTCGGGGTACGTGGCATCAGGCTGGGTGACGGGGATGAAGTTGTCTCTATGTCGGTAATCCGTCATTTCGATGCCACCTCGGAAGAGCGTACCGCCTACCTGAAACGGCGCCGCGCGGTTGCCGGACTGGCCGATGATGGCGAGACGTCAGAGGAAGACGACGCGGTGGAAAACGCCAATATCACCCAGGAACGCTATGCCGAAATGTCGGCTGCGGAAAATCTGATCCTTACGATTACCTCCGGCGGTGCGGGCAAGCTCAGCTCTAGCCATGATTACCCGGTGCGGGGACGTGGCGGTATGGGCGTTGCGGCCATGGACAAGGCCATGCGCGGCGGTGCCCTGCTGGCCTCCTTCCCGGTCACACTGGAAGATCAGATCATGCTGGCGACTTCCAAGGGGCAATCCATCCGGGTGCCCGTCGAAGGCATTTCCTTCCGCTCGCGTTCTGCTGGCGGGGTGCGGGTCTTTAACACCGGCAAGGGCGAAGAGGTGGTTTCGGTCGCCTGGATCGCCGAAAACGGTGAAGAGGACGCGGCAGCCGAAGAATAATCTTGCTTTAGCAACAAGCACTTAAGATCGGACCTATGGCCAGCTTCAGCCGATAGCTGGCCATAGGTCTTTTGCTTTCAGGCTGGATCAGTCACTGTCGGGTGAACCGCCATCCTTACCCATAGGGATCAAGGAAGAGCTGCGTAGGGTTTTCCCCGCTATAGACCATGGCAATGTTCTGGCAGGAAATTTTAACGTAACCGAAGGTTTTTGCCGCTATCAAAGGGTCTCAAAACCCACATTTTTGGCAGGGCCTTTTCATGAATCTCTATCACTGCTCAATTGATCTTCATAATGAAGCCAAAGCGCTGGCCTTTGCCGGAGCCGTGGACCAATGGATGGCCTATCTGAAAGAGCGCGGTGTTGTGAGCGGGCATCGACTGCTGCGGCGCAAGCTGAACCTTGCAAGCGACAATTGCCGGGATTTCCTGTTGGAGATTGAGTTCGCGAACCTCAGCCAGCTGGATGATGCCTTTCGGGTTCTAGGCGAAAGTGACGAAGAGGTTGAGCGGCTGTATCGCAACGTGAACAACTTGATTGCCCATGCAGAATTCGGCCTCTTCCGCCCCTTCCCCGATCCTGAACGCGCCGAGCGCATGGCGCTGATCTGAACACAGCCCGACAAGCCCCCGTCAACAATGAAAAAAGGCCAGGCATTTGCCCGGCCTTTCTTTTACGGTCTGCACGGCGCTATCAGAGCGCATAGAGCGTGGTGAATTTATCCGTCAGATACTGCATCAGCGGTTCTGGGCTTGGCGCCATGCCAGCGGCATGGACAATGGTGTCACGCGGGCTGCGCAGACCGCCGTATTGTTGCAGGTTTTCACGCAGCCAACCGGTGGCAGAGGCGGTATTGCCCGCCGCAAGCTCGGCGTCGAGATCCGGCAGGTCAGCGCGCAGTTTCTGGTTCAGACAGCCCGCATAGACATTGCCCAGGGCATAGGTGGGGAAATAACCAAACAGGCCAACCGACCAATGCACATCCTGCAGGCAGCCGTTCGACGGCTTATCCACGGAATAGCCGAAATCGGCAGCAAAACGATCATTCCAGGCAGCCTCCAGATCGGTGACCTCCAGATCCCCAGCCATCAAGGCGCGCTCTAGGTCAAAGCGCAGCATCACATGCAGGTTGTATTGCAACTCATCCGCCTCGGTACGGATAAAGCCGGGATGAACCCGGTTCACCGCGCGATAAAAAGCCTGTGCATCCGGGATGCCAAAGTCACCAAACTCTGCCCGCATTTCACCATAAAGCCAGCTGGTAAAGGCCGCGCCACGCCCGATCTGGTTTTCATAAATCCGGCTTTGGCTTTCATGCACGCCCATAGAGACACCGCTTCCCAGTGGCGTCAGCAGGAAATCCTGGCTGATACCCTGTTCATAGGCCGCATGGCCGACCTCATGGATGGTCGAGTAGAAACAATTGAACGGGTCATCTTCGCTGGTGCGGGTGGTGATCCGCACATCCAGGCCGCTGCCGGAACTGAAAGGATGAACCGCCTTGTCGACACGCCCATGGCGCATGTCATAACCAAAGGTCTTGGCCAGTTTGCGCGTCAGCTGCATCTGCGCCTGCTCGGAAAAGCGCCCTTCAACTGCCTTGGGCGCGGGGCGTTCCAACACCTGGGCGCGCAGATCAACCAGGCCGGGGCGCATGGCGTCAAAGATCGCCGCGATTTCAGCGGCGGTTGTGCCCTGTTCATAGTCTGCGACCATGGCGTCATAGACATCGCCCCCTGCGGCCAGGGCCTGGCCTTCCTCGCGCTTCAGGGCGACAACCTCTTGCAGCACCGGCAAAAACGCTGCCACGTCTTCTGCCGCGCGGGCTGCGGCCCATTTTCCCTGTGCTTCGGATGTCACCCGGGCAAGCCGTTTTGCCAGATCGCTTGGCACCTTGACGGCACGCTCATAGCTACGCTTGATCTCGCGCAGCTGCGCGCGGCCAGCCTCATCCGGTGCCACAGCCGTTTCCAGCCAGTCGCCCACCACAGCAGAGCACCGGCGGCCATGGATCACCGCCTCAATGGCGGCCATTTCTTCGCCGCGCTGTGGCGCAGCGCCACGCGGCATCACGGTTTCCTGATCCCAGCCAAGCCGCCCGGCAATCTGCGCCAGCGCCTGGGTGTCCCGTTCATAGGCCATCAGGCTGTCGAATGTATTTGTCATAGCTCAGTGGTCCTTGATCGAAGTTACAACAGGATAGGCGGCCAGGAACCGCCCGCGCAGGATCGCCACCCAGAGGCCAACCGCCACAAGCTGGTGCAGAATGGCTGCATGCCAGGGGGCTGCGTAGAGGACGGTGATCACGCCCAGTAGGATTTGCAGCGACAAAACTGCAAAGATCAGATTAAAGGCGCTGCGGGTTGCCGGATGGGCAGAGCCACGCCCCCGCAGCCACACAACGACCGCGAAAGCAAACAGAAGATAGCCGCTCACCCGATGGATAAACTGCACCAATCCAGGGTTTTCAAAGAAGTTCTTCCATAGCGGCTCGATCATCAGCGGGTTTGGGGGCAGCAGCTGCCCGCCCATCAACGGCCAATCCGTATAAGAGCGGCCGGCATCAATGCCCGCAACCAGCGCGCCCAGCAGGATTTGCAAAAAGGCAAAATGCAAAAGCCCGGTGGACAAGCCGAAAATCTTCGCCTCTTTGGCGCGGCGCGCCTGCATCAGGTCACGTTCGGACCGCCCCAACAAAAAGACATACCAGGCAATGACCCCCAGGATGACAAAGGCCAACCCTAGATGCGTTGCCAGCCGATAAGAGGCAACTGCGGTCATACCTTCTCCCTGTGTGACCCCCGAAGAGACCATCCACCAGCCAATGGCACCCTGTAGGCCACCAAGCAGCCCCGGCAGAGCCAGACGTCCCGCCCAGCCTGTTGGGATGCTGCGGGTCACGAAAAAGCCGATAAACCCGATGGCCCAGACCAGGCCCATGACCCGGCCCAGCTGGCGATGGCCCCATTCCCACCAATAAATGGATTTGAAATCTGCCAGCTGCATCCACTTGTTTTCAATCTGCCACTGATCAATCTGTTTGTACTTGGCAAATTCCGCCTGCCAGTCGGCCTCGCTTAGCGGTGGGATCGCGCCGGTGACCGGACGCCATTCGGTGATCGACAAGCCAGAATCGGTCAGCCGGGTCAGCCCGCCCACCACAATCATCGCCACCACCAGCGCAAAGAGCGCCATCAACCAACCCCGGATCGCCCCGCGGGCGCCGCGGCGTCCGCGATCGATCATCCCCGGTGCAGCCTGTGGTGCGGCGTCGGACTTGCTGCCCTCAACCTCTTCAAAAATATTGCGCTTGCTCATGCTTGCCTCTTTCAGATCCGCCGCCACGCTAGGCAGGCTTTTCAGGAAGGTCCAGTACCAGACGGCCTGGAAATCAGGGACGTGTTACAGACGCCATTTTTTGGTCGGCCCGCTGTCACCCTGCCCCTTGGTTTCACCATTCTCGGTCTCGCTCTGCTTCCAGCGCACCATCTGGCGCATGATGCCATGCAGCATCTGCACATCGGCCCGTGTCAGCCGCATACGGCTGAACATATTCCGGAATACCACTTTCATGCCCTCGGATTTTGTGGGCGGAAAGAAATAACCCGCCTCATCCAGACGATCCTCATAGTGGCTGACCAGGGCTTCGACGTCGCGCCCGGTCGCCCAGTCTGTTTTCCCCAGCTCGGTGACCTCATCAGCAACCTCTTGCGATTGGCGCTGCCATTCATAGGCGGTCAACAAAACACATTGCCCCAGGTTCAATGAGGCAAAGTCAGGATTCACCGGCACCGAAATAATGGCATTGGCGCGGGCGATATCGTCGTTTTCCAGCCCAGCGCGTTCGGGACCAAACAGCACCGCAACCTTTTCCCCTGCCCGAATTTTCTGCTGCGCCAGCTTCATAGCCGCCTCGGGGCTGTAGACAGGTTTGACCAATTCACGCGGGCGGGCGGTGGTGGCAAACACGAAAGAGCAATCCTGCAGCGCGGCGGGCAGATCCTCTGCCAGGCAGGCCTCGTCCAATAGCCGCCCAGCGCCAGAGGCCATGGCAACCGCCTTGGGGTTTGGCCAACCATCGCGCGGCGCGACAATGCGCATCCGGTCAAGTCCAAAGTTCCACATGGCACGGGCGGCGGCCCCGATGTTTTCGCCCATCTGCGGGCGGACCAGGACAAAGGCAGGTTGTGGCGTGTCGCTTGGCATCATTCTCTCCGCAAAATACCGCTCTGCTGTAGTATCCAGATCGCCGATGAGCAAGCCATTAGCCAGCCCAGTGGTGCGGCAATCAGCGCCAGAGCCCCCTGCCTGCTGCAACTTTACGGCCAGATGGCCGATTTGCCCAACCAAGACCAGCCAAGACCTTGCAGAAGCTTGCGTTCACCCATAGATCCGCTACAACCCATTGTTCAAAGCGAACAGGAGTAACCTGCATGGAAGACGCCGCACAAGCCCCCGAAGCCCCGCAGATTTACCTGATCTCCCCCCCCAGTTTTGAGCTTGGCCGCTTTCCCGATGTGCTGGCCCGCGTACTGGACAGCACCGAGATCGCCTGCCTGCGCCTGAATATGGCCAGCCGCGACGAAGACACCTTGAGCCGGGCCGGTGACGCCCTGCGCGAGGTCTGCCATGCCCGCGAGGTCGCCATTGTGATCAGCGATCACCAGATCCTGGCAGAGCGTCTGGGTCTGGACGGGGTGCATTTGAACGATGCCTCCAAATCGGTACGCACCGCGCGCAAGGCGCTGGGCCCCGACGCAGTGGTTGGCAGCTTTTGCGGCGCCTCGCGTCACGATGGCATCAGCGCCGCCGAAGCCGGCGCCGATTACGTCAGCTTTGGCCCCGTTGGCACCTCGGGCCTGGGGGATGGCGCCGTGGCCCAGCAGGATCTGTTTGACTGGTGGTCGCAGATGATAGAGGTGCCAGTCGTGGCCGAAGGCGGCCTGACCGAAGATCTGATCCGCAGCACCTCTCCGTTTACTGATTTCTTTGGCCTGGGCGAAGAAATCTGGAATACCGAAGATCCGGCTGCCACCTTGAACCGCTTTATGGTGGCGATGCGCTAAAGCGGACAGCCCGCGCATCCCCCAAACACCAAAAGGCGCCTGCAACATTTCAGGCGCCTTTTGCATATGCCGGTGCCCCAATCAGAGGGGCCTATAGAAAAACCCGCTCTGCAAACCAATAGCCGCCAATCAGGGCAATGGTCAGCGAGGCTGGAATGGCCACCCTGCCGCGGTATTTGGGATACCCGGCAAACCAGTAGCCCAGACAGCCGTAGGCCAGGGCGATCACCGTCAACTGGCCCAGTTCAACTCCCACATTGAACCCCAAGAGCGCCGGCACCATCTGATCCGGCGGCAGGCCAAAATCCCCCAGCACAGAGGCAAAGCCAAGCCCGTGCAACAGGCCAAAGCCGAATATCACCAGACTGCGCCAGCTGTGCACCCGGCGGACAAAGATATTTTCCACCGCGACAAAGACAATCGAGGCGGCAATCAGCGGCTCTAGGATGGTGGGGTTAACATGAACCACCCCCAAGGCGCCCAGCGCCAGGGTGATACTATGGGCCAGGGTAAACAGGCTTACCTGCCAGAGCAGCGGTTTCAGGCGCAGCGTCAGAAAAAACAACCCCAGCACAAACAGGATATGATCCAGCCCATTTTGCAAGATATGGTCAAAACCAACCGGCAGATAGCTTTGGAACACCTGCCAGCCATTTTGCACCGCGCCCCCCTTCAGCGCGATCAAGGCAGAGCGGTCCCCCCCCGCGATATAGCCGGTATAGGGATCAGGCACCCCATTCTGCCGCAAGACAACCGCGCCGGATCGGTCAGGCCAGGTAAGGCTCAGGTAGGGGGCGGCGCCAGAAACCTCTCCTTTCAGAACCAGTTCAGAGCTGCGCGGAAGGCTGGCATCGCCGACCTTTGGAATATGCAGACTGTGCAGTTGCAGGGGCACGGGAACGCCAGCTGTGATCTCCAGTTCCGGCAGCCAATCTTCCAGGAACAGCCGCAGCATTGGGTCCAGCTCTGCCTCGGGCATAGAGCGCAGCAAGTCATAATCGCCCGACTTGTCACTGCTATTCGTATCGGCGCGCCCGTCCAGATCAATACCGGCCACAAAGGCCTCTATGTTCATGCGTAGCGTCAGCGTCAGCTGCCCCTCGCTGACCTCAAAATCCGCAATGGTGGGTGAAACTTCATGGGCACGCCCGGCGCTTGGGGGATACATCAGCAGGCTTGACAGGATCACGATGATTGCCACCCTGAGGCAACCCAATTGCAAAGTCTTGAAAATGTTCAAACCTGTGTTCCGCTCTGTTCCTAAATCAATCACTCAAAGCTATGGCCCGCCCCGCATCAACCTGCCCGCCCTTGGTCTCACGGCGCTGGGCTGGTTGGCCGGAACAATGGCACCGGCACTCTCACATGAGTTTTGGATTGAGCCGGAGAAATATCAAGTGAATTCCGGTGCCACCCTGAACGCGGGGCTGCGCAATGGGCAAATGTTCAAGGGCGCCCGCCTGCCCTATTTTGACCATCGCATCCATCGGTTCGAGACGGTGCATCAGGGCCTGGTCATCCCCTATCGCGGCCGCATGGGGGATATGCCCGCTCTGGTGCGAGAGGATCTGCCCGCCGGTTTGCTGATTGCACTCCATGAGACCACTCCCGATCTGGTGACCTATGATAGCTGGCAGGACTTTGCAGAGTTCGCCGCCCATCAGGGACTTGGCGACCCGGGCCCAAAGCAGCGCGAGCGCGGGCTGCCGCAGCCTGGCGCAGACAGATGGCGCGGGCGCGGTTAACCTACACCTGCGCCGACAGCACAGCTATCTTGCCAATGCCGTGGTTATGCGCCCGTTTGAAGACGACCCAAAGGCGGTCTGGCAAACGCTTTGGGCCTCTATCACCTTTGCGCTGCCCGAATAAATCAGCCCCCCGGCCGCGCAGGCCCTGATTTTGCGTGCAAGCGACCGGGGCCGCTCGCTTGTCGCTTGCGAGGGGCGAAAAAAGACGCAATAGAGAGCACATGACACAGGACATGACGCCCCCCGCCCCCCTACAAGAGACTGCCGCGCCGGTGCTTTGCATCGGTTCTGTCCTTTGGGACGTGATCGGGCGCTGCCCGTCTGAAATGCGCCACGGCTCTGACATGCCCGGGCGGATCACCCGTCTGCCCGGAGGTGTGGCGATGAATATCGCCATGACGCTGGCCCATTTTGGCTTGGTGCCTACCCTGCTGAGCACTGTTGGCCGTGACGCCGAAGGTGATGAGTTGATAGCCGCCTGTCGCCAGTTGGGCTGCCGGACAGAGCATCTCTATCGCTCTGACGATCTGCCAACTGATCGATACATGGCGGTGGAAGGCGGCAATGGGCTGATCGCCGCCATTGCTGATGCCCATTCGCTAGAGGCGGCGGGAGATAAAATTCTGCGTCCGCTGATCGATGGCACGCTGGGCTCGCCTGCCCAGCCCTATACCGGGGCAATTGCGCTGGATGGAAATCTGACGCTCTCGCTGCTGGGGGATATTGCCATCCACCCGGCCTTTGCCCGTGCAGATTTGCGGGTGGCGCCGGCCTCTCCGGGTAAGGCCGAAAGGCTTCGCCCCTTTCTGGCTGCCACCCGTGGCACGCTCTATGTGAACCTGGAAGAGGCCGGGATCCTGTGTCAGGACAGGTTCAGCAATAGCGAAGCCGCCGCCCTGGCGCTGATTGACCGGGGCGCTGTCCGGGTGCTGGTCACAGATGGGGGATCCTCTGCCAGCGAGGCCTGCGCGCCCGGCCACCGGGGCGCCGGGGAAAGCCCGGTGATCACCCAAACACCGCCGCCTGTCACCGTTGCCCGTGTAACAGGGGCCGGCGACACATTCATGGCCGCCCATATCGCCGCCGAAGCGCGCGGCGACACGCGACATTTCGCCCTGGCCGCCGCTCTAGAGGCTGCCGCCACCTACGTTTCAGGAGACCCACCGCTGTGATCGACATCCAGTATTCATCCGAAGTCCGCGCCGCCAAAGCCGCCGGAACCGCAATTGTGGCGCTGGAAAGCACCATCATTACCCATGGCATGCCATTTCCACAAAATGTGGAAGTCGCCGCCCAGGTGGAGCAAGATATTCGCGACGCAGGTGCCACGCCTGCCACCATTGCCGTGATCAAGGGCGTCCTGCATGTCGGCCTGGAAGCCGATGAACTGCAGGCCCTGGGCCAGGCGAAAAACGTTGCCAAGGTCTCGCGCGCGGATATGCCCGTCTGTATCGCCGTGGGCCAAACCGGTGCGACCACGGTTGCCGCCACGATGATTGCCGCAAATCTGGCAGGGATTTCGGTTTTTGCCACCGGCGGCATCGGCGGGGTGCACAAGGGGGCGGAAACCAGCTTTGATATCTCGGCTGATCTGCTGGAACTGGCCCAGACCCCCGTCACCGTTGTAGCAGCCGGTGCAAAGGCGATATTGGACATCCCCAAAACCCTGGAAATTCTGGAAACACAAGGGGTTCCGGTGATTTCCTACGGTCAGGACAGCTTCCCCGCCTTTTGGTCGGCCCAATCCGATCTGATGGCACCGCTGCGTCTGAACAGCGCTGCGGAAATCGCGCGCGCCCAAGACACGCGCCGCGCCATGGGCCTGCCCGGCGGGCAGCTCATCGCCAATCCAATCCCGCTGGATGCAGAAATCCCAGCAGCCGATCTGGCGCCAGTGATTGCCCAGGCCCAAAGCGAAGCGGATGCCCAAGGCGTCAGCGGCAAGGCTGTGACGCCGTTTTTGCTGCAACGGATCTTTGAACTGACCGAGGGGCGTTCTCTCACTGCCAATATCGCCTTGGTGCGCAATAATGCACGGCTGGCGGCAGAAATCGCCAAAGAACTGGTCGCTCTCAATAGCTAAATGACTTTCCTTTGACTATAGCATTGCCCATGGGCGGATCAGTACCTAGGTTCGCCCTACACAATACGAGATTTTCCTGATGTTTGATCACCAGATATGACTTCTCCCTTCGACGAAGAGCCAATCCGCCACCGCCCCGGTCTGTTTGCCCGGCTGCGGTCGTCGTTTTTCACTGGCATCGTGGTTATTGCCCCGGTCGGTCTGACCGTCTGGCTATTGTGGACAGTGGTTGGCTGGGTGGATTCTGTGGTGTTGCCGCTGGTGCCGCACACCATTTCGCCGGAACAATACATCGGCATCAATCTGCGCGGTATTGGGCTGATTTTCTTCTTGATCTTTACCATTGTCATTGGCTGGATCGCCAAGGGCATCATCGGCCGTTCTCTGATTGGTTTTGCGGAAAACCTGGTTAATCGCATGCCAGTTGTGCGCACGATCTATTCCGGCATCAAGCAAATCTCCGAAACCGTTTTTGCCCAGTCTGAACGCAGCTTTGAAAAGGCCTGCCTGATCCAATACCCCCGTCGCGGCATCTGGGCGATTGGCTTTATCTCGACCACAGCCAAGGGCGAGGTCTCTGACAGCACCAAGACGGGCGATGCCCTGATGAGCATCTTCCTGCCCACCACCCCCAACCCGACCTCTGGTTTTTTGCTCTTTGTCCCCAAGGATGACGTGATTGAGCTGGAAATGAGCGTTGAGGATGCCGCAAAATTGGTGATCTCTGCCGGGTTGGTCTATCCCAACCCAAAGGATCCGATCACACCGCCACCAGGCAACCCAGCGCAATAGCGCCGCAGGGCCACTGAAACAGGGGCTGCGGTATCGGTGGACACCTTGCCTGCAAAATGCGTCGAAGCCACTTCAATATAGTAAAAGAGCGGCCCAAGAGCCGCTCCTGATCTTTGCATCATTCATCGGATGCAGTTCTAGTCGTTTGATTTCGCAGGTCTTAGATGCGCAAGAGCAATAGCCACTTTTGCGCAACATGCCCGAACAGGCCACTGGCACAACACTTAAAGCGCGGTCCAGCCGCCATCTACGCTTAGGGTGGTGCCGGTGATCTGCGCCGCTGCATCGGAACAGAAAAACACGGCTGTACCGCCGAGCTGTTCCACCGTTGCAAACTCCTTTGAGGGCTGACGTTCCAGCATGACCTGCTTGATCACCTCTTCGCGCGACATGTTGTATTTTGCCATAGTATCCGGGATCTGGGCCTCAACCAGCGGCGTCAGCACATAGCCTGGGCAAATGGCATTGCAGGTGATCGGCTCTTCTGCGGTTTCCAGCGCCACCGTTTTGGTCAGCCCCACAACCCCATGTTTTGCCGCGACATAAGCCGATTTGAACGGCGAGGCCGTTAGCCCATGCGCCGAAGCGATATTGATAACCCGACCCCAGCCAGCGGCGCGCATCTTGGGCAGCGCAACGGCGGTGGTATGAAAGGCAGAGCTGAGATTGATTGCCAGAATGGCATCCCAGGTTTCTGTCGGGAAGTCATCCACCGGTGCCACATGCTGGATACCGGCGTTGTTGACCAGGATATCGCAGGCGCCCGCTTCCTCGATCAGCCCGCGACAGGCCTCCCCCTTGGACATATCCGCCTGAATATAGCGGGCCTTACCACCGAACTCTGCTGCGATCTGGGCCGCAATCTCGTGATCCTCAGGCCGGTCGGTGAAAGAGTTCAACACCACATCCGCCCCCGCGCGCGCCAGTTCCCGCGCAATCCCTAGGCCAATGCCCGAATTTGATCCGGTAATCACCGCGGTTTTTCCTGTGAGAGTCATCTGCTGTCCCTTTCCTGGTCTCTGTCATAAGGCGTTTTATCTTCTTGCCATGCTGCAGACGCAAATGAAACGCGTAGGACTACGTAGCAGCCGCTGCATCTGACGCAGACAAACCTGGGCGCAAAGGCCGTTCAGAGAATAATGGGGGCAGACGGCTCGAAAATCCTTAACAAAAAAAACGCCCGCGCGAAGCGGGCGTAAAGTTATTGAGGCAGGTTTCATACAGGCAAGAAACCTATCGAGCAGTGACTTCTTTATATGCAATTTCTGCCTTCCATCCAAGCTAAAAGTTTGAAATGACAAGAAAGCGCAGATGCGGTGTAGACCCAAGAAAATATGGGCCCGATGGGATTGTTGCCAAAATGACCTCAGTTTTTTTCCAAAAACTTAAACTCGCAACCACAGGAATCCTGCTGCTTGGCGGTGCTGCACCCCTGTTCGCAGAATCATCTCATGGCATAGCTATGTACGGTGACCCTAGCCTACCACAGGATTTTGTGTCCTTACCATATGCTAACCCTTCGGCGCCCAAAGGGGGCAAAGTCGTCTTTGGCAACACCGGCGGTTTTGATACGCTTAATCCCTTTGCCCAGAAAGGCACGCCCCCCTGGCAGCTTCGGTTCTGGGGATATGAAAGCCTGATGGGCCGCTCCTGGGACGAAGCCTTCTCTCTTTACGGTCTGTTGGCCGAATCGGTCGACGTTCCAGAGGACAGATCCTGGGTCGAATTCACTCTCAGACCGGAAGCAAAATTCTCCGATGGTAGCCCGGTCACGGTAGAGGATGTGATCTGGTCCTACGAAACACTCGGCACCCAAGGACACCTGCGCTATCGCGGGTTCTGGGGCAAAGTGGCTGATATCCGCCAAACCGGGCCGCTGAGCCTGCGCATCACCTTCAACACCCAAGACCGAGAACTTGCCCTGATTGCCGGCATGCGACCTATCTTGAAACGGTCACAGTGGGCGGGCAAAGATTTTGCGTCATCGGGGCTGACCGAGGCCCCAATTGGCACTGGCGCCTACGTGGTCGACAGCTTCGAGGCGGGACGTCAAGTCACCCTGCGGCGCAATCCCGACTACTGGGGCAAGGATCTGCCCTTCCGGGTTGGCACCCAGAACTTTGATCAACTGCGAATTGATTTTTTCGGTGATCAGACGGTCTTGTTCGAATCTTTCAAAGCAGGCGAGCTGACCGCCTACCGTGAATTCAATGCGGATAAATGGCAGCGTGCCTATGATTTTGAAGCCGTCACAAGCGGGCGCATCGTCAAAAGTGAGATCCCGCATCAGCGCCCCAGCGGAATGACCGGGCTTGCCTTTAACACCCGCCGCGCGCCACTGGATGATTGGCGGGTGCGCGAGGCGCTGATCCTGGCCTTCAACTTTGAATACATCAATGAAACCATTACCGGCGGGACACAGCAGCGCATCAGCTCTTATTTTTCCAATTCCCACCTCGGGATGCAGCCCGGCGCAGCCAGCGGTCGAGTGGCGCAGTATCTGGCACCCTTTGCCGAAGATCTGCCCCCCGGCACTCTCTCCGGGTATCGCCTGCCACAAAGCGACGGCACCAAGCGCAACCGCAAGAACCTGCGTCGCGCCATGGCGCTGCTGCAAGAGGCGGGCCTTCGCGTTCAGGATGGGGCGCTCCGCGATGCAAATGGCACCGAGCTGCGCCTGAATGTGTTGCTACGCCAAGGCGATAGCGAGATGAAGACGGTGATCGAAATCTATGCCCGCGCGCTGGAACGTCTGGGCATCACCCTGATACCGGAAGTGGTTGACAACGCGCAATATGTCGGCCGCCAGAGCAGCTTTGACTTTGATCTTACCCGGTTGCGCCGTGAGCTGTCATTAAGTCCGGGCAACGAACAGCGCCTCTATTGGGGCAGCGCCGGGGCGGATCAGCCCGGCAGCCGCAATCTGATGGGAATTGCCTCGCCTGCGGCAGATGCAATGATCGATCACATGCTCACAGTAGACGCCCCAGAAGATTTTACCGCCGCCACCCGCGCGTTGGACCGGGTGCTAACCGCCGGGCGCTATGTCATTCCCATCTGGTCCTTTGACAAGGGACGTATCGCCCATGTGAAAGAGCTGCATTTTCCGGATGTCCTGCCGATTTACGGCGACCGAACCGGGTTCATGCCAGAGGTCTGGTGGTATCAAGCCACAGAGTGACGCTGGCTATCTCGTTAAAAGGCAACAAAACTCCCGTGTTCCTTTGTTTCATCGATTTTGGTATAGTCGGTGCAATGCAAGGCTATTGTTTCGATGGGGGTACCAATCATGACGACCCTTCCTTCACCGTGGCGTTGGGAAAGTATGTATCCTCGCGCCAAACAACGTTTCCCGCATCTCTGCGCCGAAACGGTCCCCAGCCTTGCAAAGGACCGAGACGGCTTTGTCGCCTATCTGGCTGATACCCATCACCTGACCCTGCGCGAAGCCGAGGAAGAGGTTGACGACTTCCTCTTCACCGAGAGCCTGCATGCAGAGCTGAAAACAGATCGGGCCTGATCAGGGAAGGCCGCGACGGGTCCGCGAAAGCAACTTCGCGAAACACGCCAGCAGTTTCGCGCACTTGCAAGGTCGCATGAACGCGGCAAGCCTAATCCCTTGGCTTCAGGAAGGTTTCACCGCCGGAATAGCCAGCCCCAGGTCGTTAGCAGATCGCTAGCTGAGGGAGGTGACCCAAAGTATGGTGGCATCATCCTGACTGACCGAGACCACATTGTGACCCATCGCCGCGTCATAATAGGCACTGTCGCCGCGCCGCATCTCTACCGGTTCGTAAAACTCGGTATAGAGCTTCACCACCCCGGTCAGAACATACATGAATTCTTCGCCGTCGTGCCGCACCCAGCCGTCAAATTCATCCATGGACCGCGCCCGCACCCGCGCGCGGTAAGGCAACATCTGTTTGCGCCGCAGCCCCTCTGCGAGCAGTTCGTGCTCGTAGGTGGCAGTGGCCTGGGCCGATCCTTCGTTATATTTGGTCACCGTCATGCGCCCGTTGACCTGATCACGCTGCGGCGGGGTAAACAGCTGCGGAACCGAAATTTCCAGTCCGACCGCCAGCTTCTTCAGGGCCTCGTAGGTCGGCGACATCTGGCCGTTCTCGATCTTTGACAGGGTTGATCGCGCCAGCCCGGCCTGATTGGCCGCATGTTCCAGCGTCCAGTCCCGCGCCTTGCGGAGCTCGCGCACACGCGCGCCCAGGTCCAACGGTTCTGCGTCACGCTCCTCGCCATTGGCGCGGGCGATGGTGATCAAAGATTTGGGGTCTCGTCCTGTCATGCGGTCTCTATAAGATGCCCGCTGCATGCTTGCAACGCGGCACTTGTCAGGCTAGCCAAAGGATATGGTATCTCTCTTTGATCAAGGCGCCTTTGCGCCCTGCCCCGCGCCCTTTAATCTGGCCGCCCATGTGCTGCGCCAGGCCCGAATCCTGCCCGACAAACCGGCGCTAGAGGTCATTGGCAGCAAGGGGGCGCAGATCTGGACCTTTGCCCAGCTAGAGGCCGCAGTACGCGGCACCGGCACCGGATTGTTGCAGGCGGGGCTGAAACCGGGGCAAATCCTGTTGATGCGCCTTGGCAATACCGTGGATTTCCCCATTGCCTATCTGGGGGCGATTGCTGCGGGTCTTGTACCCGTTCCGACCTCTTCGCAGTTGACCGAGGACGAAACCGCCAAGATGATCGCCGATCTGGATGCAGCCGCGATTTTACGAGATCCGTCAGTTGCCTGCGCGGCGCACCCGATGCAGATTGAGCTGCCCGCCCTGCAGGCAATGCGCGCCTTGCCGCCCTGCGACTATGCCATGGGGCCAGCTGATCGGATGGCCTATGCGGTCTATACCTCTGGCACCAGTGGCATGGCCCGCGCCGTTGCCCATGCCCATCGTGCCATCTGGGCACGCCAGATGATGGTGCAGGGGTGGTATGATCTGAAACCCGATGATCGCTTGCTGCATGCGGGCGCTTTCAACTGGACCTTTACGCTGGGCACGGGCTTGATGGATCCTTGGACCATCGGTGCCACCGCGCTGATCCCTGAACCGGACACCGACCCCGCGCAGCTGCCC
This sequence comes from Pseudophaeobacter sp., assembly GCF_048267565.1. NCBI lineage: Bacteria > Pseudomonadati > Pseudomonadota > Alphaproteobacteria > Rhodobacterales > Roseobacteraceae > Pseudophaeobacter > Pseudophaeobacter sp. Next base: position 567,268 of record NZ_JBLWXG010000001.1, read on the forward strand.
GCCCTGCTGCGCCAGCACAAGGCAAGCCTTTTTGCCGCAGCACCGGGGGTATATCGAAAGATCCTAAAATCTGACGCGCCACTTGATCTGCCATATCTACGCCACGGGCTTTGTGCCGGGGAAAAGCTGTCCGAGCATCTGCATCAAGCCTGGCGTCACGCCTCGGGCACCGATCTGTTCGAGGCCTATGGCATGTCGGAATGTTCCACCTTTATTTCCTCCAGCCCGGCGCATCCGGCGCGCGGCCAGGCCCTGGGCCAGCCACAGCCGGGGCGTCGCGTGGCGATACTTGGCCCCGATGGGCCCGTGCCCAATGGCGAGGTCGGCACCATCGCCATTGCCGCCAGCGATCCGGGGCTGATGCTGGGCTATCTGAATGCCCCACAAGAAACCGCCGCACGGATGCAGGGAGAGTGGTTCCTGACTGGCGACCAGGGCACCATGGCACCGGATGGTCAGATCAGCTATCTTGGGCGCGATGATGATATGATGAATGCCGGCGGCTTTCGGGTCTCGCCGATCGAGGTGGAAACCCAGCTACAAGCGCATCCCGGCATAACCCAGGTTGGCGTCGCCTCGGTCGAGGTCAAAACCGATAGCCATATCATCGTCGCCTTTTACACTGGCCCCGCGCCACTGGACCCGGCGGAGTTACAGCGCTTTGCCACCGCGCATCTGGCCCGCTATAAACAGCCCCGTGCCTATGTCCATCTCGACGCTCTGCCCAGTGGCGCCAATGGCAAACTGCTGCGCCGCGCCCTGCCCGCCTATTTCAAAGGATAGCCCATGACCGCTGACCTGCCGACTGTGAAGCTCGATATTATTTCCGATCCGATCTGCCCTTGGTGCTATATCGGCAAGACCCATCTGGACAAGGCGCTGGCAGAAATTCCGGATCATCCCTTTGTGATTGAATGGCACCCTTTCCAGCTGAATCCCGACATGCCCGCCGAGGGCATGGATCGGCGCGCCTATCTGGAGGCCAAGTTCGGCGGCAAAGAAGGCGCGGTGCGGGCCTATGCCCCCGTGGTGGAAAATGCCGAAAAGGCCGGGTTGAAGATCGATTTTGAAGGTATGCAGCGCACGCCAAACACCATCAACGCGCACCGGCTGATCCACTGGGCCGGGATAGAAGCCAAGCAGGGCGCAATGGTGGATGCCTTGTTTGACGCCTATTTTTCCCAGGCGCGTGACATCGGCGACACCGAGGTCCTGGTAGAAATTGCCGCCAATGTCGGGCTAGAGGCCGATGTGGTGCGCAAGCTGCTGTCTGGCGACAGTGACCGGGAAGATATCCGCAACCGCGATGCACATTCGCGCAAAATGGGGGTGACATCGGTTCCGACCTTTATCATCGCCAACCAGCATGCGGTCCCCGGTGCCCAGCAGCCCGACATGTGGAAGCAGATCATTTCTGATATTATGGAACAACTCCAAAATCCTACGGAAAGCTCATGACCCAACTGCGGCGTTTAACCATCTTTGTTGCCCTGCTTGTGGTGCTGGCTTCGGGCACCGTGTTTTTTCACTTTGCCGAAGGCTGGAGCTGGTTGGATTCCTATTTCTTTACCGTGATCACCGTATCGACGGTTGGCTATGGCAATCTGGTCCCGGTGACTGCGGCAGGCAAGTTGGCGACCACCGCTCTGATTTTTGGTGGACTTGGGGTCTTTGCTCTGGCGATGAATGAATTTGCCCAGATGCAGCTGGCAAAACGGCAAAAGCATAATGAATGGCTGTTTGCCCGGCTGGGAGATGACACGAAAGATGACGAAGCGCCTGTCGCCAATGAGGATGATCCCCCCGCCACTGCGCGCACAAGCCCCCCACAGGAATAACCCGTCACGGCTGCGCCGTACTCCGTGGCTGTCTCGCTGCTGCACGGCGTGGTTTCGCGGGGACGGCACAGGGGACCACAGCAGGCACAGAAACTACACAAAACAACAATGCACATAGCATTGTGCACTCTCAGGCATGGTGCTCGTTTCACTGCCGTGATAGCGCAAAGCCAAAAGGCCCGGTCAGGATCCAATTTCAGGACCACCGAAGTCTTGCGAAGGATTTCAATGACTCCGACACCCCCAAATGCCATGTCAAAGGCAGAATTCATTTCACTGGTTGCGATGATGATGGCAACCATCGCCTTTTCCATTGATGCCATGCTGCCGGCCCTGCCGGAAATTGGTGCGCAACTCAGCCCCGGAGATATCAACCGGGCGCAGTTGATCCTCACCTCCTTTGTCCTGGGGATGGGGTTTGGTACCTTTTTCACCGGACCGCTGTCGGATGCCTTTGGCCGCAAACCCGTTATCGTTGCAGGGGCTGTGATCTATATCGTCTCGGCTGCGGTGGCCTGGGCCTCGTCTTCGCTTGAACTGGTGCTGATTGCGCGGGTGACCATGGGGCTTGGCGCCGCTGGGCCACGGGTTGTGGCGCTGGCCATTGTGCGCGATCTCTATTCGGGCCGTGAGATGGCACGGATGATGTCAATTGCCATGATGATCTTTACTCTGGTGCCGGCCTTTGCACCAATGCTGGGCCAGGGGATCATCATCTTTGCCGGCTGGCGCGGAATTTTTGCCGCCTTTGCGCTATTTGCTCTGGTCATCTCTCTTTGGACCATGATCCGTCTGCCCGAACCCCTGGCGGTAGAAAACAGGCGTCCCTTCCGCTTGCCACTGATGCTGGCGGCGGTGCGCGAGATGATCCAGCACCCGACGGTGCGACTGTCCATTCTGGTTCAGACCTTCTGTCTCGCCACCCTGTTCACAATGCTGACCATGGTACAGCAGATCTATGACGTGATTTTTGCCCGCGCCGACAGCTTTCCGTTCTGGTTTGGTTTTGTCGCGCTGATGGCAGGCAGCGCCAGCGTGTTAAACGCAGCGATTGTTGTGCGCGTTGGAATGCGCCGCATGGTAACCTGGTCCTTGGCAGCGCAGATCTTTTGCTCGGGGCTGATACTGCTCCTTCAAGGGACGGGGCTGCCTGACACTCTTGCTTTTGGCCTGTTCGTAGCCTGGCAAACCAGCGTGTTTTTCATGGCTGGGACCACCCTCGGCAATCTCAATGCCATGGCGATGGAACCGATGGGGCATATTGCCGGCATGGCGGCCTCGGTAATCGGCGCGATTTCCACCGTTTGCGCCGCAGCGATTGCCGCGCCGATTGGTCTGCTGTTTGATGGCTCTTTGCTGCCTGTTGCCCTGCCAATCCTGTGCATGTCGCTTATAAGCTTCTGCACAATGCTGCATATGGCGCGTGTTGAAAAGCGGCTGATCTATCCATAGTACGCTTGCTGCTTTCCTGAAAAACTTCTAGCCTCTCCAGATATTTGGAGGGGGTTTCATGGATTATCCATATGATCTTGGCAGCTATTCCTGCCCCATCACCACCACATCGCCACAGGCGCAGCTGTGGTTCGATCGCGGCTTGAACTGGATCTATGGCTTCAACCACCAAGAAGCGATCGCCTGTTTCAAACAGGCCCTGTCCTATGATCCGCGCTGTGCCATGGCCCATTGGGGGCTGTCCTATGCGGCTGGGCCAAACTACAATATGCCTTGGGAATTGCACGACGAAACCGGGCGGGCCGATGCCCTTGGCCTGGCCCATGATGCCAGCCGCGCGGCGCTGGCCCATGTGGACGGGTGCACCGAGGCCGAAACCCTGCTTATCTCCGCCCTGCAAGCCCGCTACCCACAGCGCGAGCTGAGCGATAACATGCAGACTTGGGACCAGGCCTTTGCCGATACTATGCGGGCGGCCTTTGCCCGCTGTCCAGATCATCTGGATCTGCGCACCGTTTTTGCCGAAAGCCTGCTGAACCTTACGCCCTGGAACATGTGGGACCTAAAGACAGGCACACCGGCCCCCGGGGCCGCCACCACAGAGGCGCAGCAGATCCTGGAACAGGCGATGCAAGGCCAGCCCGGTGCCATGCAGCACCCAGGCCTGCTGCATCTCTATGTCCATCTGATGGAAATGTCCCCAACCCCAGAGAAAGCGCTGAAAGCCGGTGATGTGCTGCGCCGTCTGGTACCAGATGCAGGCCATCTGGTGCATATGCCAACGCATATTGACGTGCTCTGTGGCAACTATCTCGATGTGGTGTTGTGGAACGAGGAAGCAATCAAGGCCGACCTGAAATATTACAACCGCGAAGGTGCCTATAATATCTACACGGGGTACCGGCAGCACAACTATCACTTTGTCATCTATGGCGCGCTGTTTCTGGGGCAAATGGAACCAGCCCTGCGCGCAAATCAGGGGCTGTGGGACACCACCCCCGAAGAGATGCTGCGCATTGAGAGCCCGCCAATGGCGGATTATTTTGAATCCTACATGGCGATGCACCCGCATATCCTGATCCGCTTTGGTCGATGGGAAGATTGCATTGCGCTGGACCTGCCGCAGGATCAAACCCTCTACTGCACCCTGACTGCGACGGTGCACTATGCCCGCGCAATCGGCTATGCTGCCACGGGGCGTGTGGCAGAGGCCGAAGCAGAGGAGCAGCGCTTTCTTGCCGCCCGCGCGCGCGTGCCTGACAGCCGCCTGATGCACAACAATCGTGTTGTAGACCTACTTGAAATTGCGCGCGAAATGCTGCGCGGCGAGATTGAATACCGCAAGGGGCACTACGCCGAAGCCTATGCGCATCTTCGCCGATCAGTCGCGCTGGATGACAACCTCCCCTATGATGAACCCTGGGGCTGGATGCAGCCCACCCGGCACGCGCTGGGGGCGCTGCTGCTGGAACAGGGCCATACCGCCGAGGCCGAAGCAGTCTACCGCGCCGATCTTGGCCTGGACGACACCCTGTCGCGGGCCTCGGTTCATCCCGATAATGTCTGGAGCCTAAAAGGGTTGCACGACTGTCTTCAGGCACGAGGTGAGTTGGTTGAGATCCGCCACATCAAACAAAAACTGGATCAGGCACAGGCGCGTTCAGATGGTGTATTTGCCTCCTGCGGCTGTGCGCAGGTGGCTATGCAGCCGCAGGGGTGCTGCACCGCATGAGCCCCCCATTCATTGGGACGACCAGCAACCAGGGCCTTATTGGGCCTTGGCTTTTTTCCGCTCGGCGATCAGCCGTTCGGCCAGATCGCGGGCAATGGCAAAGGCCCCTTTGATCTTGTCGCTGTCCTTTTTCCAATCGCGGCGCACAACGATCTTGTTGTCCTTGACCTTGGCCAGACCATTCTGCCCCTGGATGAAATCAACCAGCCCCTGCGGCGAGGCAAATTTATCATTGTGAAACTGCAGCGTCGCGCCCTTGGGGCCAGCATCCAGTTTGGAAATGCCCGCCCGTTTGCACATAGCCTTGATGCGAACAACGAGCATCAAAGTATTGACTTCTTTAGGCAATTTCCCAAATCGGTCAATCAATTCAGCGGCAAAACCTTCCAGTTCCACCTTGGTTGTCAGCCCCGACAGGCGCCGGTACAGGCCAAGGCGCACGTCAAGGTCCGGCACATAGGCCTCTGGGATCAGCACCGGCACGCCGAGATTGATCTGCGGTGCCCATTGCTCATCGGTGTCGCTCAGGCCCTCCAGCTCTCCTGATCGGATCTTGGCAATCGCCTCTTCCAGCATCGACTGGTACAGTTCATACCCCACGTCGCGCATCTGGCCGGATTGTTCTTCGCCCAGCAGATTGCCGGCGCCGCGAATATCCAGATCCTGGCTGGCCAGGGTAAAACCGGCGCCCAACGTATCCAATGACCCCAGCACCCGCAGGCGCTTTTCTGCGGCAGGCGTCAGGCGCTGGCGCGGCTTGGTGGTCAGATAGGCATAGGCACGCGTCTTGGAACGCCCCACCCGGCCCCGGATCTGATAGAGCTGCGACAGGCCAAACATATCTGCCCGGTGCACTACCATGGTGTTTGCCGTGGGAATATCGAGACCGGATTCCACAATGGTCGTGGCCAGCAGGATGTCATACTTGCCGTCATAGAAGGCATTCATCCGGTCATCCAGCTCTCCTGCGGCCATCTGCCCATGCGCCACGATATAGCTCAGCTCTGGCAGTTGTTCTTTCAGGAAATCCTCGACCTCGGGCAGATCTGAAATACGCGGCACCACATAGAAGCTCTGCCCGCCGCGATAATGTTCACGCAGCAGGGCTTCGCGCAGGGTGACCGCATCAAATTCGCTGACATAGGTGCGGATCGCAAGGCGATCCACTGGCGGCGTGCCGATAATCGACAGATCGCGTACCCCGGTGAGGCTGAGCTGCAGGGTACGCGGGATGGGGGTTGCGGTCAGCGTCAGCACATGAATGTCAGAGCGCAGCTGTTTGAGCCGTTCCTTGTGCCCTACGCCAAAGTGCTGTTCTTCATCAATGATCAACAGGCCAAGATTGTTAAAGCGGATATTCTTGGCAAGCAAAGCATGGGTGCCAATGACGATATCAACCGTTCCCTTGGCCATACCTTCACGGGTTTTCGCAGCCTCCTTGGCGCTAACAAAGCGCGACAACTGCCTGACTTCTAAAGGGAAGCCCCGGAAACGTTCTGCAAAGGACGCCGCATGCTGACGGGCCAGCAAGGTGGTTGGCGCAATCACCGCTACCTGCACGCCAGACATCGCGGCCACAAAGGCTGCCCGCATCGCAACCTCGGTTTTGCCAAAACCGACATCGCCGCAGATCAGCCGGTCCATCGGCTGACCAGAGGTAAGATCCGCCATCACATCCTCAATGGCGCGCAGCTGATCATCGGTTTCCTGATAGGGGAAGCGGGCGGAAAACTCCTCCCAGGCGTGCGGTGGCGGATCCATCGCCGGGGCGCGGCGCAGGGCGCGTTCAGCGGCAATGCGGATCAGTTTGTCCGCCATTTCACGAATGCGCTCTTTCAGCTTGGCCTTTTTCGCCTGCCAGGCCCCACCGCCAAGACGATCCAGAAAGGCCTCGTCGTGACCGTATTTTGACAAGAGCTCGATGTTTTCGACTGGCAGATAGAGCTTGGACTCTTCGGCATATTCCAGCAGCAGGCATTCATGCGCAGCCCCGGCGGCACGCACCACCTCCATTCCCTGATAGCGGCCAATGCCGTGATCCACATGCACCACCAGATCGCCCGGGCTCAGCGATTGGGTTTCGGTCAGGAAATTTTCGGCCTTGCGGCGTTTCTTGGGTGCCCGGATCAGGCGATCGCCCAGAACATCCTGCTCTGAGATCACCGTCATTTTGTCGGATTGGAACCCATGTTCCAGTGCCCATACCGCCAGATGCAGACCGGATTTACCGATACGCGTACCATCCATCACCGGGATGACTTCCGCCAGCCCTTCATCTTCGATCAAGCCGGTCAGACGTTCGCGCGCCCCCTCTGAATAAGAGGCAACAATCACCGGCCCCTCGTGCAGGCGCGCCTTAATATGATCAGCCAAAGCCCCAAAAAGACTGACATTTTCCTGCTGCCGCTCGGGCGAAAAGTTGCGTCCGATGCGCCCACCCGCATCCAACACCCCAGGCCCAGAGGCCTGCGCCAATGGGTGCAGCTGGATCCGGCGATGGTCCGATACGGCCGCTTCCCAGGCCGCATCATCCAGATAGAGCAGACCAGGGGGCGCGGGTTTGTAGACCGTATCCAGCCGCCCCTTTTGCGCCATGGCGATCTTGCGGGTTTCATATTGATCTTCAATGCTTTCCCAGCGCGCCAGCCGCGCCGGAGTCACCTGATCATCAAGCGTCAGCGTCGCCCCTGGCAGATAGTCAAACAGGGTTTCCAGATGGTCGTGGAAAAACGGCAGCCAATGCTCGATCCCCTGGTGCTTACGCCCGGCACTGACCGCTTCATACAGCGGATCATCCGTTCCGGCAGCGCCAAATTCGATGCGATAGTTCTGGCGGAACCTGGTGATCGCCGCCTCATCCAGGATTACCTCTGACACCGGGGCCAGTTCAATCAGATCCAGGGTTTCGGTGGTGCGCTGGCTGGCGGGATCAAAGCGGCGTACCCCGTCCAGCACATCGCCAAAGAAATCCAGCCGCACCGGGCCGCTATCGCCGGGGGGATAAATATCGATAATGCCACCGCGAATGGCATAGTCGCCCGGTTCCATCACTGTTGGGCTTTGGACAAACCCCATACGCACCAGGAAATTACGCAGGGCTTTTTCATCTACCCGCTGGTCAACCCTGGCGGAAAAGGCTGCCGCGCGTAGCACCTCACGCGCCGGCACCCGCTGACTGGCAGCATTGAGCGTGGTCAGCAGGATAAACTGCTTTGGCATCTGGTGCACCAACGCCGCCAGACAGGCCATACGCGAGGCCGCAACATCCGGGTTGGGCGAGACTCGATCATAGGGTAGACAATCCCAGCCGGGAAAGATGATCACCGGCATATCCGGCGCAAAGAAGGCAAGGGCCGCGCGCATTGCCTCCATGCGTTTGTCATCACGGGCGATATGCAGAACGGGTTGGCCGGATTTGACCAATTCATCCAGGATCAGCCGGGCATCAAACCCTTCGGGCGCGCCGCCCATGGTGATTGCTCGTTGCGCCATTGTGCGCCTCTCCTCTTAACTGCTGACCACTTGCCCAGCCTGAGTATTTCCCTGACGCGGGAAAAGCTGTGATGCCAGATAGATGCGCCAGGGACCGAATGCCAGCCCGGGCGCGGCCTTTCTTAGCCCCCCAGAGGGCCGATATGCAGGTTTTGATACATGCCCCACAAGGCGGTAACAAAAATGCAAAGCATGCCAAGAAACTGCACACAGACGCGACAGATCGAGAGCGCTCGATACAATGCCTCTTCGCGGTAGTCGTTCTGCATAATTTTCTGGGCGGTTGCCAGGTTGATCAGCACAACCAGCGACATGGGAAACACCAGCAGGAAAACCGCCTGGGCCGTCTCTACCTTCAGCAGAAACCCAAGGGTCGCCAGCCCGGACAACACAAAACAGGCCAGACCCAGCAGCCAGACACCGGTAGAGCGCACCACGAAAAACAAACGGTTCACATTGATGCGCACCATATCGTCCAGATCCTGCGCCGATTGCCCGCCATATTTGCGCGCCCGCTGCACCATATCAAAGGGCACCCCCAGCACCCGATGGCTCAGCGTGGACCACATGATTGCAAGGGCGATCCAATACCAAAGATTGGAAAAGGACCGCAAATCAATCATCTCGGACAGGGTTTCAAACAGACTCAACGCTCAGATGCCTCTCTTGATGCCGGGGCAGCGGGCCAATTGCCCACAAGGTATCGTGAAACGCAACACTCAGCCCTTCACGCTTGCGCCTATATCCCCTGATGTCCGGGACGAAACAAGCCCCACTGCGGCAGGGCCCCCAAGCATCCCGACAAAGCGCGGCGATTGTGCCACTTGCCAGCGCCCTGGGTTCCATGCGACCCACAACAGGCATAGAAGAAAAACAAAGAGTTCCCGATGAAGCCGACAGTCGCCCCCTTCCCCGCTGCCCGTTTGCGCCGCACCCGGGTCAGCCCCGCACTCCGTGGCCTGGTCCGCGAAAACACCCTGACAACAGAAGATCTGATCTGGCCAGTATTTGTGCGGTCAGGCCAAGGCATCGAAGAGCCGGTGGCCTCTATGCCCGGTGTGATGCGCCGCTCTGTCGACAAGGTGGCCGAAGCTGCCCGCGAGGCGCAGGCGTTGGGTATTCCGGCGATCTGCCTGTTTCCCTATACCGATCCCGATCTGAAAACCGCCGACTGCGCCGAGGCTTGGAACCCCGACAATCTGTGCAACCAGGCCATTCGCGCCATCAAGGCGGCAGCGCCCGAAATCGCGGTGATGACCGATGTTGCGCTAGACCCTTACAATATCAATGGCCATGACGGCTATGTTGTCGATGGTGAAATCCTCAATGACGAAACGGTCGAGGCCCTGGTAAAGATGACAATGGCCCAGGCCGAGGCCGGCGCGGATATCATTGGCCCATCCGATATGATGGATGGCCGGATCGGTGCGATGCGCCACGCACTAGAGACCGCTGGTCATCGCAACATCTCGATCCTGTCTTACTCCGCCAAATACGCCTCTGGCTATTACGGGCCGTTCCGCGATGCCGTTGGGGCCTCTGGTGCGCTACAGGGGGATAAGAAGACCTATCAAATGGATCCCGGCAATTCGGATGAGGCGCTGCGCCTGGTCGAACGCGACCTGCAAGAGGGGGCTGATATGGTCATGGTCAAACCTGGCATCGCCTATCTGGATATCTGCCACCGGGTTAAATCCACCTTTGGCACCCCGACATTTGCCTATCAGGTCTCAGGCGAATACGCGATGATCCAGGCGGCAGCGCAGAATGGCTGGATTGATGGTGAAAAGGTCATGCTGGAAAGCCTGATGGCCTTTAAACGCGCAGGCTGTGACGGGGTGCTGAGCTATTTTGCACCACAAGCGGCCCGAATCCTGAACGGCTAATCGCCGCAGGCAGGGAAATGTCCACCGCAAGGGCAAGAAAACGCCCGCATCATCAGGCGCTGACGTCAAAGTGATGACAGATTGGCGAAATGGGCGTATAACCCTCGCAGAGCCGGAAAACCGGCCTTTTATTGAACCCCGCTTGGGGTGCCATGCGTGATGGGCACTCACATGATAATGAGCCCAGCTGCATGACCGCCCCTAGCGCCCCAGGACAGGCAACTGGAATTATGAGCAGCAGATCTTTTGACCGCATGTCGCGTCGCGGTTTCACCCTGAGTCTTTTGGCCGGAGCAGGCGTAACCGCAGCCTGTGGCAATGGCGTTGGTACCAATAACAGCGCCACCATCGACGCCCGTGTCGATGCAACACTCAGCCAAATGTATAGTCTTTACCCCAACACCGTGACCCTGGCCGAAAAATCCACCGGTATGCTGGTGATGCCACTGGTGACAGAGGCCGGATTTTTGGTCGGCGGCGCTTATGGGCGCGGTGCCCTGCGCATCAATGGGGCGACGGTTGATTACTATTCGACCATCAAGGGCAATGCCGGTTTGCAAATCGGCGCGCAACAATATGCCCATGTGCTGTTCTTCATGACCCAGGATGCCCTCAGCGGCTTCCGCCGGTCCTCTGGCTGGGCGGCAGGTGCTGATCTTGAATATGTGGTGCGCGATGATGGCAATTCGATTTCTACCGATACCAACACGCTGACATCGCCGATCCTTGCCGCAGTGTTTGGCCAAGCAGGTCTGCGCATTGGTGCCACACTGGAAGGCACAAAATACACCCGCATCATCCCCTAGGCGACGCCAGGTGGGGGCTACGCGACGCAACGGCGCCCCCTTTTTTACACTCCATCATAAAACAGGGCGGCGCAGATAGATCCTGCACCGCCCTGTTTTATGCCGGTTTGTGCATTTATGCGCGCAACCGGCGGTTAGCCCATCGCCCGCAAGCGCTTGATCAACGACGATGTATCCCAGCGGCCGCCGCCCAGTTTCTGAACATCCTTGTAGAACTGATCCACCAGCGCCGTAACCGGCAGGCTTGCGCCAGTTTCATTGGCGGCATCCAGGCAGATGCCAAGATCCTTGCGCATCCAGTCCACCGCAAAGCCATGCTCGAAATGATCGTCCAGCATGGTTTCGGAGCGGTTTGCCATCTGCCAGCTGCCGGCGGCGCCCTGGCTAATCACCTCGACCACGGCACGGCCATCAAGGCCAGCTTTTTCAGCAAAATGAAGCGCCTCGCTAAGGCCCTGCACCAGGCCTGCGATGGCAATCTGGTTGCACATCTTGGTCATCTGGCCCGCGCCGCTGTCGCCTATACGGCGACAGATACGCGCATAGGCGCCAATCACCGGCTCTGCGCGCGCATATGGGGCTTCATCGCCGCCACACATGACCGACAGCACACCGTTTTCCGCCCCGGCCTGACCACCGGAAATCGGGGCATCCACAAAGGCAATCCCAGCCTCGGCAGCCGCCGCGTAGAGTTCGCGCGTGACCTGGGCCGACACAGTAGTGTGATCCACAAAAACACTGCCCGACGCCATGCCGGCAAAGGCCCCGTCCGGCCCCAGGCAAACCGCCCGCAGATCATCATCATTGCCGACGCAGGACATGACAAATTCGGCCCCCTCGGCAGCGGCACGCGGGGTGGCGGCAAAGCTACCGCCATGTTCCTTGGCCCAGGCCTCGGCCTTGGCCGTGGTGCGGTTGTAAACGCTGACCTCGTGACCCGCGGCCTGCAGGTGCCCGGCCATCGGATGCCCCATAACCCCCAATCCCAAGAATGCGATTTTTGTCATGTGCTTTTCCCTTGTTCTGAACTGGCTTATGTTGGGGACACCCTAACATCGGTCCGGCGGGGTGCAATTGCATCCACGACGCCAAAGCCACAATAAACAGGAAAAAAAGCCCCAAATGGCACGTCTTTTTCGCTGGCTCTTTCGGCTTGCCGCCGCACTGATTCTACTGGCGCTTTTGGCCAGCGGCCTGGCCTATTACCTGGCGGCGCAATCCCTGCCGGACTATGATAAGGAAATTGCCCTGCCCGGCCTGTCTGCGCCGGTCGAAATTGTCCGCGACAACGCCAATGTGCCGCATATTTTCGGCAGCTACGGCGCCAGTGACGAAGACGTCTATTATGGCCTTGGCTATGCCCATGCGCAGGATCGCCTTTGGCAGATGGCGGTGATGCGACGAACCGCCCAGGGGCGCTTGTCAGAGATTTTTGGCACCCGCACGGTTGAGACCGATATCTTTTTGCGGCGCCTGGATCTCTATGGCCTGGCGCAGCAGTCGGTGTCGGCGCAGTCGCCCGAAACCCGTCAGGCGCTAAAGGCCTATTCTGCCGGGGTGAACGCACGTCTTCTGGAAATAAACGAAGAGGCGCTCGGGCGCGGCGCGCCCGAGATGTTCTTGTTTAATATGCCAATGTCGCCCTGGCAGCCCGCCGACAGCATCGCACTGATGAAGCTGATGGCGCTGAAATCTTCCAACCATCTACAGGAAGAGGTGCTGCGGGCCCGCACCTCTCTTGCCCTGACAGATCCCGACCGACTGCGCGATATCCTGCCGGATGCGCCGGGCAAGGGCACCACCGCCCTGCCAGAATATGCCGCGATCTTTCCCGATGTGGCGCGCTATGCCAATTTGACAGCCTCGGCCAGTGCCGCATCGCCCGACAGCCAAGCCCCATTTGGCAACAGCCTGTTTCCGGTGCCGCCGCGCGGCCATGCAGGCGCATCCAATGCCTGGGCCGCCGCGCCAAGCCGCTCTGCCTCTGGCGGGACTTTGCTGGCCAATGATCCACATTTGACGCTCAGCGCGCCGGGCAGCTGGTATCTGGCCCGCATGGAGCTGGCCACTGGCGGCATCATCGGCGGCACCATTCCCGGCATCCCGGCCATCCTGTCCGGCCGCTCGGAAGATCTGGGATGGGGCATTACCGCATCATACCTGGATGATCAGGACCTGTTCATCGAAAAGCTCAACCCGGAAACCCCAGAGGAATATCTGAGCCCGCAGGGCTATCGCAAGTTCACCAGCCGCCCCTCAATCATCAAAATCAAGGATCGTGCCCCCGTCACCCTGACCCTGCGATGGAGCGAAAACGGCCCCGTTCTTCCCGGCTCCTTGTTTGATCTGTCGACCATCACCCCGCCGGGGCATGTGGTCAGCCTCGCCTGGACCGCGCTGGACCCGCAGGATACCTCTATGACGGCCGCAATCGGCTTGATGCGCGCGTCCAGCGTGACAGAGGCAATTTCCGCAGCAGAAGGTTTCATCGCCCCCTCGCAGAACCTCGTACTGGCGGATCAGCAGACCATCGCCCAAAAAACCATCGGCGCCTTTCCGGCCCGCGACGCCCGCCATCAAAGCAAGGGTCGCCTGCCCAGCCAAGGCTGGCTGCAGGAAAACCGCTGGCTGGGGCGTGCACCCTATGCGGCCAACCCCGAATTCATCAGTCCCCGTGGTGGTATCTTGGGCAATACCAACAACAAGATCCTGGAACGCCCCTTTCCCAATCATGTCTCTTACATTTGGGGCGATACCCAACGGATCAATCGTTGGCGCCGCCTGATGCAAAACCGTGAGGTGCATACCCGCGACAGTTTCATGGAGGCCCAGCTTGACACGGTTTCCTATACTGCGCGTTCTTTGCTGCCGGTGATCGGGGCGGATCTGTGGTTTACCGGCGAAACCGCCGAAGAGGGCAGCCGCACGCGGCAACGCCAGATCGCCCTGTCGCTCTTGTCGGAATGGAATGGCGAGATGAACGAACACTTGCCCGAACCGCTGCTTTACGCGGCCTGGCTGCGGGCCCTGCAGAAGCGGCTGATTACCGATGATCTGGGACCACTGGCCAGCGCCTACAGCCAGGTGGACCCCTTGTTTATCGAACGTGTCTACCGCGACATTGAGGGCGCCGGCATCTGGTGTGATGTGCGCCAAAGCGCGCCGCGTGAAACCTGCACCGACATGGCCCGACTAGCCTTGGATGATGCGCTGATCTGGATCGAAGCACGCTATGGCACCGCGCTGGAATCCCTGCGCTGGGGCGATGCGCATCAGGCGACCCATGACCATGAAACCCTGGGAGCAGTGCCGATACTGCGGTTTTTTGTCAATATTCGCCAGTCCACCAGTGGCGGCGACAATACTCTGCAGCGTGGCCTGACCTCGGGCCAGGATCCCACGCCGTTTCAGAACATTCACGCGGCCGGCTATCGCGGTGTCTATGACTTTGCTGACCCTGACAGTTCCTTGTTCATTCTGGCGACGGGGCAATCTGGGCATTTCCTGTCGCGCAACTATGATGACATGGCGCAGCTATGGCGTCGCGGCGAATATGTGCCGATGTCGCTGGACGAGGACCTGGCCCGCGCGGCCGCCGTCGGGGTGACCCTAATTCAGCCGCGAAACTGATCCATCAATTGCGGTCGTCAGGCAGAACCGGCTGAACAGCCCCACAGAAAGCAAAAAGAGCGCAGGTTTACCCCTGCGCTCTTTCTTTTCAAGATGTCTTACCACGCCTAGCGCTTGCCGCGTTCATGTGGTTTTACATGCTTGGGAAGCATTAGATGGCGTTGAACTGCGCCTTTTGCTTGTCGGTCCAGCGCACCGTCAGGACAAAGCCTTCGTCTGTTTGTTCTTCGCTGGTGACCACATCCTGACGGAACAGCCAGGCGCGCTGCTTGCCCTGGGAAAAGGGCAGCGTAAAGGTTTCGACATGACGCACCCCTTCCAGTTTCACGGCGACATCCGCAAGCAGGGCGTCGATCCCTTCACCGGTCAAGGCCGAGATCGCATGGATCCCATCTTCGCGCGCGGCACGCTGGCGGCGGGCTTCGGCCACATCTTCTGGCAGCTGATCCAGCTTGTTCCAGACTTCGATCTGGGCGCGGTTTTCATCCACCCCCAGGGTCGCCAGGATCGCAGCCACATCATTGGCCTGGTTCTGGCTGTCCTCATGGCTGATATCGCGCACGTGCAAGATCACATCCGCGGCGAGCACCTCTTCCAATGTCGCGCGAAAGGCCGCAACCAGTTCGGTCGGCAGATCCGAGATAAAGCCAACGGTATCCGACAGGATCACCTCTGGCCCATCGGGCATTTCCACCCGGCGCATGGTTGGGTCGAGGGTGGCAAACAACATGTCCTTTGCCATGACATCGGCACCGGTCAGCCGGTTGAACAGCGTTGATTTGCCGGCATTGGTATAGCCCACCAAAGCGACAATCGGGAACGGGATCTTCGCCCGTGCGGCCCGGTGCAGACTGCGGGTTTTCACGACCTTGGCCAGCTGCCTGCGCAGATTGACCAACTGATCATCAATCGCCCGCCTGTCCGCTTCGATCTGGGTCTCGCCGGGGCCACCGACAAAGCCAAGCCCACCACGCTGGCGTTCCAGGTGGGTCCAGGCCCGCACCAGACGGGTGCGCTGATAGTTGAGCGCCGCCATTTCCACCTGCAACACACCCTCGCGGGTGCGGGCACGATCCGAAAAGATTTCCAGAATCAGACCGGTCCGATCAAGGATTTTGACGTTCCAGGCCTTTTCAAGGTTGCGCTGCTGAACCGGCGACACCGGCCCATCAATCAGCACCAGGTCCACCTCGTTGCTTTTCAGCAGCCCCTTCAACTCTTCGATTTTACCAGAGCCAAACAACATACCTGCATGTGCCTTGGGCAACCGCACAACACCGGACCCGACAACATCAAGATCAGGCAGCGCCTCAGCCAAGGCAACGCCTTCTGCCAGGGCAGGTTCAGCGGGGCGACGCCCCTGATCCGATTTGATATCCGGATGAAGCACCCAAGCGCGGGTACGAATCCTGTCATGCTCCATCAAGAGGCGTCTTCGCCTTCATATAGGCTGATGGGCTGGGCTGGCATGATGGTGGAAATCGCGTGTTTATAAACCAACTGAGATTGGCCATCCCGACGCAGCAGCACGCAGAAATTATCAAACCAGGTGATAACCCCCTGCAACTTTACGCCATTGATCAGGAAAATTGTCACCGGAACCTTGGTTTTGCGAACGTGATTGAGGAAGGCATCCTGTAAATTTTGTCTGTCCGAAGCCATAGTATTTTCTCTCGCCTTTGTTCTTGCACCAAACCGCGGACCAGCCTGGCTAATTACAAACAACTATGACTGCAGATTTTGCCAGTTTCCAGCCGAAAAACACCGTTTTTTGCCCAAGAATTAAGATGATGCCCTAGCTGCGCCAGAAATTCGGCGACAAAAGTGCAATAATAGCCAGTGTTTCAAGACGCCCCAGGATCATCGCAAAACACAAGATCAGCTTGGCCATGGGCGACAGAATGGTCAGAATAATGGGTTCATTGCCAGCAATTTCCACCAATGGCCCCGTGGTGGACAGGGATGCAATCGCCAAGATCAGCGAATGCTCAAAATCGCTGCCCACCGCCGAGAGCGCAATGCTGATCAACGCCAGAGACAGTGCAAACAGCATAAAGAACACCCAGGCCACAAAGGCTCCATTGCGCTGAATGCGCTTGTTGCCACTGCCTGCACCGCTGACGGAAGAGGGATGCACCAGGCGTTCCATCTCGCGCATGCCATTGAGGTAGAGCGCATAGACTCGCAGCAGCTTGACCCCGCCGGCTGTGGTGGCAACCCCGCCCCCGATCACCGACAACCCCAGCAGGATCATGCCCGGTGTCTGCAGCCCCGACCATTGCCGAGAGGTCTGCCAATCAGCGCTTTCAAAGCCGGTTGTGGACAAAAACGACATGACGGTAAACACCCCACCCCAGAGTGAGCGTAGCGCCTGTAGCGGTTCGGTCTGCCCGCCAACCTCAAAGGTGGATAGCAGGTGCCAGAGAAACAACACCAGCGGCATGGCCAGTACAATCAAGACCCCGGTTCTGAATTCCGGGTCCTTGTCCAGTCGGCCAGAGCCAACAGTGACCGTATCATTGGAAAAGGTCAGCCGGGACAGGGCAAAGAACATGAACAGGAACATCACCATCTCGCCGGCAATGCCAGACCCGGCGTTTTCAGTGCCGCCCACCGCCGAAATCCCCGAGGTCGACAGTACCGACATCGCATGGGTCAGGCCAACCAAGGGGGCCTCTCCGGTGATGATCAGCAAGATCCACAGCGCCAGCGTCAGGCCGGCATAGACGGGGGCCAGGGTGATGGAGATCAGGATCAACCGCTGCCTGGGGTCACTGTTCTGGGCCTGCGGAGGGGCATCGCTGCCACCGCCCGGCTCTCCTCTTGCGGTGACCTCAAAGCCACCCAGCGACAGTGGTGCCAACACCGCCGAGGCAGAGATCCACATCAGCAAGCCACCAAGCCAGGCCACCATAGCGCGCCACAGATGCACACTGTCCGGCAGCCGCCCCGGATCGGCGAAAATATCGGCGCCGGTGGTGGTAACCGCACTCACCATATCAAAATAGGCGTTCAGGAAACTGGTGTTGCGCAGGGATTCCTGCACCGGAACCGCCAGAAACAAGGGCAAGACCACAAAGGTCGCCAAGAGCGACAGCAACTGCCCAGGCATGCCATAGCGCGGCACCCGATTGCCCAGCGACAGGCCCGCCAGCGCAACCATAAACAGCCCCAGAACACCCGTATAAAAGAACGCCCGAGAGGTCAGATGATCGTTCAGCGCCAGGGCATGTACTGCCGGCACCCACATGGCCAGCGACGCCACGCAGCAGATCAACAGGAACAGCGGCAAGCGCAAGATCCGGTATGGGGTTTTGTTGCGCTGTCTCATGCTAGAAATAGTCGATGGAAACCTGCATCAAACGCTCCACCTCGGGGACGTCATCCGCCATAGCAAAGAGAGCAATGACATCCCCCTCTTCGATCTTGAATCCACCTGACGGGCGCAGCACTTCCCCGTTCCTTAGGACCGCGCCAACCAGAACGCCTTCGGGGAAATCAATTTCGCGGATGACCCGCCCCGCCATCGGAGAGGTGCCCATGACCTCTGCCTCGATCACCTCTGCCTCGGCATCGCCAATGCTATAGACCTGCCGCACCCGGCCATAGCGGATATGGCGCAGGATCGAACTGACGGTGGTGGCGCGCGGGTTGATGAAAGCATCAATCCCCAAAGGCCCCAGCAGCGGCAACAGCGTGGGGTCATTGATCAATGCAATGACAAAGGGGCACCCCTCGGCCTTGGCGCGCACTGCGGCCAGCATATTGGTTTTGTCATCATCGGTCACGGCCAGCATCGCATCGGCGCGATCAATGCCGGCCTCAATCATCAGTCCGCGATCCAGACCATCGCCATTCAGTACGATGGTGCGTTCCAGGGCCTCGGCGGCGACTTCGGCGCATTTGCGGCTTTTTTCGATCATCTTGGCGCGAATGCGGCTGGTGCCACTTTCCAGCGCCTTGGCGACCTCCAGCCCGACGTTCCCGCCGCCAACGATCACCACACGATCCTGACGTTTCTCAACCTTGCCAAAGACTTCGATGGTGCGATTCACATCCTCTGCATGGGCAAAGACATAGCAGCTATCGCCGACGAACAGCTGGTCCCCTGGTTCTGGCGCAAACAGGGTTCCGTCACGCCGCACCCCAACAACAATGGCGCGCAGAGTAGAAAACAAATCCGTCAACTGGCGCAGCGGCGTATTCACCACCGGGCAGTTTTCGTCGATGTGAATCCCCAAGAGCTGCGCCTTGCCCCCCATAAAGATCTCGGTATCAAAGGCGGCTGGTGCCGACAGGCGTTGCATCGCAGCAGCGGCCACCTCGCGTTCAGGGCTGATCACCACATCAATGGGCAGATGTTCGCGCCGATACAGATCGGAATAGATTGCATCCAGATAGCTACGGGCCCGCAGGCGGGCAATCTTGCGCTGGATCGAAAAGACCGAATGGGCCACCTGACAGGTGACCATATTCACTTCATCCGAATGGGTTGCTGCGATGATCATATCGGCATCCCGCGCCCCGGCCCGATCCAGCACATCCGGATAAGAAGCAAAGCCCGCGACCCCCTGCACGTCCAGCGTATCGGTCGCCCGACGCACCAATTCAGGGTTACTATCCACAACCGTCACGTCGTTTTGTTCAGCAGAGAGGTGGCGCGCAATCTGCCAGCCGACCTGGCCTGCGCCACAAATAATCACTTTCATGCCACTGTCCCTTGGGCGCCATTTTGCCAGTTTTGCATGACAGAAGCCACCGGAGGGGTCAAATCAATTGTAACTTTGGCGAAGATGGCGCAAAGTTCTGGCATGACACAAGGAACTCGCGTCACTGCCTTTGCTCTGCTGCTTGGTCTTGCAGCCTGTGGTCCCCTTCCCGTCTATTACAATGCCGGGCAAAATCAGGCACAGACTCAGGATGCGACGCTCTCCTGCCAGGTCCAATCCCTGAAACAGGCCCCCGTCGCCAATCAGCTTCGTCAGCGCCCGCCGGTTTATTATCCCGGAACCCAGCACTGTGCCAATGGCAACTGCTGGGTACGACCTGGGTATTGGGTGGATGGCGGCAGCTATACGGTGGATGTGAACCAAGGCCTGCGCCAACAGCTTGAACAGCGCTGCATGGCGGCAAAGGGCTATCAGCAGATAGAACTGCCACGCTGTAGCCAGCAGCAAATTGCCAGCCTTCAGGCACAGCCGAATGGGACAAGACCGGGTCACGGCTTGACGCCTGAATCATGTGCCCTACGCCAAAAGGATGGCCGCACCGTGATTTTCCCCGCCCTCTGACACTGCCCCATTCACCCTGCCGATTTGAAGCAGAAAAAGCGGCCGCTGATGGCAAAATGACCCCGAGACCGGGGCCATTATTCTTTACCTCTTCAGGTCGGCCTTCAGGCAAGGTCGGTAGGCCATTGCCCTGCCTATGTGCCTTCTGGCGCCCCAAATAGCGCCCGCCACATCCAATCCGCCCTAAGAGCATATCGCATGTTTTTGATCCGCAAAAAACGAGATCTACTGTTGCGCGGTATGCGCTAGACGAGGTCTTCTTCCTGTTCGACATGGGCCACACGGGCCCCCGTCTTGTTGGAGGTTACCACCCCAAGCGACTTCAATTTGCGGTGCAGCGCCGAGCGCTCCATCCCGACAAAAGACGCGGTCCGGCTGATATTGCCGCCAAAGCGGTTGATCTGCGTCAGCAGGTATTCGCGTTCAAAGGCTTCGCGCGCTTCACGCAGCGGCAATGTCGCCAGCGCCCCCGAGAGCACCACCCGGCCGTCATCAGTTGCTTTTTCTTCTTCACGCGGCAGATCCTTGGCCTCAATCGGGCCAGTGCCTTCGCCCAGGATCAGCACCCGTTCCACCATATTCTTTAGCTGGCGTACATTGCCTGGCCAGGTCATGGTCTGCATCAGGGCAACGGCTTCATCCGCCAGCGCCCGCAGCGGCAGGCCCTGGATTTCATTGAACTGAGCGATGAAATACTCTGCCAGCTGTGGAATATCTTCGCGCCGATCCGCCAGCGATGGCACCTCGATCGGCACAACATTCAGCCGGTGATACAGTTCCTGGCGAAAACGGTCAGCGTTAATTTCGGCCTCAAGATCCTTGTTGGTGGCCGAGATCACCCGCAGATCAACGCGCAGCTTATCACTGCCCCCGACCCGTTGAAATTGCTGATCCACCAGCACCCGAAGGATCTTGGACTGGGTGCCTAGCGGCATATCCGCCACCTCGTCAAAGAAGATCACCCCACCATTGGCCTGTTCCAGCAGACCCGGCTCTATGCCCCGCTCGCTGGATTCGCGGCCAAACAGCACCTCTTCCATGCGCTCTGGCTCGATCGCGGCGCAGCTGGCGGTGATAAAGGGCGCGGCGGCACGGGCCGAATGTGTGTGAATGTAGCGTGCAGCGATTTCCTTGCCACTGCCGGCAGGACCGCTAAGCATGACGCGACCATTGGATTTGGTCACCTTGTCCAGCTGTGAAATCAACCCGCGGAAGGCAGCGGAAGAGCCCACCATTTCAGAGCTGCCAGTCTCTTTGCGGCGCAGATCGGTATTTTCACGCCGCAGCTGCGAAGCCTCCATTGCGCGCCGGATAACCACCATCAACTGATCAATATTAAAAGGCTTTTCAATGAAGTCATAAGCCCCCTGTTTGATCGCTGCGACAGCGATTTCGATATTCCCATGGCCAGAGATGATCACCACCGGCACCTCTGGGGTGTCGCGTTTCACCGTTTTCAGGATATCGATCCCATCCATCTCGCTGTCTTTGAGCCAGATATCCAGGATCAGCAGCGATGGCAGCTCTTGGCTGAGCTGCTCCATACACTCCTCCGAGGTACCCGCCTTTCGCGTCGCATAGCCTTCATCCTCCAGGATATCGGAAATCAACTCGCGAATGTCACGTTCATCATCAACAATCAGAATGTCACTCATGTCAGACCTGCTTTCACTGTATTCCGGTTCACCTGGCCCGTGCTGGCAGCTGCGGGCAGGCGAATAACTGCCATGGCACCAGCATGCTGGTGCCCTTCAAAAAGCGGCGCGTCTTCAAGAGAAAGCGTGCCGCCATGTTCTTCGATGATCTTTTTCACGATAGGAAGCCCCAAGCCGGTGCCTTCGTTGCGCGTGGTCACATAGGGTTCAAATAGCCGGGCGCGATCCTCTGGCAGACCAATGCCATTATCCGCAATCGTCACCTCATACCCGCCGGTCTCCTGCTGCTGCAGAGCAATGCGAATTTCAGGCGCGACCGCGATATCGGGTTTCTTTTGCCGCAGGGTTACAATGGCTTCGCCTGCGTTCTTGATCAGATTTGTCAGGGCCTGGCCAATCATGGTTGCATCCAGATCCGCACAAAGCGGCGTATCCGGCAGATCTGCGGTGATCCTGACGTCGGGCTGGCCGGTCTGTTGCAATGTCACCGCATCCCGTACCAGCGTCACCAGATCTTCCTCGCGTCGCTCTGGTTCTGGCATACGGGCGAATTTTGAAAACTCGTTGACGATACGCCGCAGATCATTGGTCTGACGCACGATGACATCGGTCATGGATTGAAGCTGATCGCTATTGTCTTCGCCCAGCATTGGCGCAAACTTGCGTTTGATCCGCTCGGCGCTCAGCTGGATGGGGGTCAGCGGGTTCTTGATTTCATGCGCGATACGGCGTGCCACATCGCCCCAGGCCGCCATGCGCTGGGCACTGACCAGATCGGTCACATCGTCAAAGGCCACAACATAGCCTTCCAGACTGCCATCATCCGCGCGCCGCCGCGACATGCGCACCAGCAGGTTTTCCAGCTGCCCCTGGCGGCTGACCTTGATCTCCCCCTGTTCTGCCTCGCCGCCGCTGGCCAGCAGGGCCGCAAACAGCGGGCCGAATTCGGGAATCGCAACCGACAGATCCAGCGATTGCTGGTCTTCGTGCCAGTCAAGCAGCCGCTCGGCCGACCGGTTCACAAAGGTGATCCTGCCCGCATCATCCAGTCCCACCACACCCGAGGTCACCGAGGAGAGTACCGAGTCAAACAACCGCCGCCGTCGCTCGATCTGGTTGGTATTTTCCAGCAGAGTGGCGCGCTGCACCCGCAATTCCCGCGTCATCTGGTTGAAGTAATGGCCCAATTGCGAAATTTCATCGCCACCGTTTTCCTCGGGGACCTGAACATTCAGATCACCACCGCCGACCCGCTGGGCTGCAACGGTCAAGCGCCCCACAGGCCGGGACAGGCGTTCAGCAAACCAGATCGCCAGCCACATGGCCGCCAAGATCAATATCAGCGCAAAGCCGATATAAAGCAGACCAAATTCAAACAGAACACGACCGCGCTCTTTCTCTAGCTGCTGGTACAAGAGGGCCGTTTCCTGGGTTTCATCGAGCAAATTCAAAAGGGTGCCATCAACATCGCGGCTGATGTAGAGGAACCGATCAACAAAGGCGCTCAGCCGTACCAGGGCGCGGAACTCGTTATTGTCCCAGTCCTGAATGATGGCGACGCCTTCGGGATTGCTGCTGGCGCGGGCAAGATCTTCGGCACCGGGGCGTTCAAAATCAAACTCATAGGATCGTTCACCGCGGGCACGAATACGACCAGTCCCATCAATGACATAGGCCTCGCGCAGCCCGCGTTGGATCTGCAACTGCCCCTGGGTCAAGACTTGACGCAACTCGGCATCATTGATGTAAAAACTCCGGCTGCGGCTTTGATCCAGAAACCGAGCCAAGGCCTGGGCATCGGTGGAGATATCGCGGCGCTGCTCTTCCTGATAGGCCTCGGCGGCGGACAGCGAGCTGCCAATCACCTGACGCACTCGCTGTGAAAACCAGCCCTCCAGCCCGACATTCACCGTCAGAACCGCAAAAACCGCAACAATCACAGTTGGCCCGAGCGCCAGAAAGCCAAAGGCACCAATCAACCGCAAGTGTAGGCGTGATCCCGCCGATTTAGAGCGCCGGGCCGCAAACAGCCGGACAATCTGCGTCAGCACCAGCACCGCAATGGCCATGATATAGACCATATCCGCCAACAGGATCAGCCGCAGCGGCCGCGACGAGGCCCCATGACCCAGCGGGCCAAAAATGAGAAAGGTCAGCAGTGCCAGCAATGGCCCCAGCAGGACCATTCCAAGGGTGCCAATATTGCGAGCCTGGCGCGTCTTACGCCACCGGTCCAAGGCCCAAAAAGGCCTATAGCCGCTCCATAGATGTGACCTTTGCGCCACGCGCCACCCTCATTCTGATGTGTGACCGCCGTGGTCAACCGCCATATGTCGTGGTTGGAAACAGGACGAATACCCGCGAACCACAGCTCTGTGGCGATATTACATCAGTTTGCGGCGCCGTGTCACCTCTATATCCAGATCTGTAATCTTCTTTCTCAAAGTATTGCGATTTATGCCCAGCAACTCGGCGCATTTCGCCTGATTTCCACCAGTTGCAGACAGCGCAATCTCGATCAAGGGTGCTTCAACCTCGCGCAGGATCCGGGCATAAAGTCCGGGTGGCGGCAGGATATCGCCGTGCAGATCAAAATAGCGCTGCAAATGGCGCGCGATAGAATCGGTCAGTTTTTCATTCACCGCCCCGCCGATGACTGGCCCCGCATCGGTTTTGGGCCCCAGGGCCGCAGCAACCTCGGCGCGAGAAATTTCTTCACTTCGCGCAGTGAGCGCAAGGCGGCGAACGATATTTTCCAATTGCCGCACATTTCCGGGCCAGGCGCAGTGGCGCATCATCTCGCTTGCGTCGTCGCTGAAGTAACGATGCGGCGCGCCGTCATTTTCGGCCTTCACAAGGAAATGCGCCGCCAGCAGAGCAATGTCTTCAACCCTTTCACGCAGGCTGGGAACCCCCAGCTCTGTGCCGGACATGCGATAGTAAAGATCTTGGCGCAGTGTGCCGTTTTCCATCGCAACCGCGGGGTCCTTTTGGCTGGTGGCCATAATGCGTGGCGCATGGGTGCCGGGGGAATCCATCATCCGCACCAAGCGCGCCTGCGCCTCATCCGGCAAATCAACCAGTTCATCAATCAACAGGGTCCCCCCCTTGACCTCTGCCAGCAGCCGCGCCGGCCCTTCCAGCGCCATCAGATCGCTTTCGGAAGCGGAGACAAACGGCAGGGTCCGGCGATCAGAAAAATCATGCACAGCACGGGCAATCAGCGATTTTCCTGTGCCGCTCTCGCCGGTGATCATCAGCGGCATATCGGTGTTCATCACCCGCGCAATCAGACGGTAAAGCGCCTGCATGACCTCGGTGCGGCCAATCAGCGGCAGATCCTCCGGGCGCTCGGGATCTTCCACGGTGGAGCCGCTGGGAGATTTGCGCGATTCCGTCATGGCCTTGGCGGTGCGCTTCATCAGCTCCGGCAGGTCAAAGGGTTTTGGCAGATAGTCATAGGCCTCTGCTTCGGCGGCCTTGATCGCGGTCATGATTGTGTTTTGCGCTGAAATGACAATCACCGGCAGCCCCGGACGATCTTTGGCGATCTTGGGCAGCATTTCCAGGCCATTGCCATCGGGCATGACGACATCTGAAATCACCACATCGCCCTTTCCTTCGGCAACCCAGCGCATCAATGTGGTTAGCGACGAGGTCGCGTGCACCCGGCAGCCTGCACGGGTCAGGGCCTGCGTCAGCACGGTGCGGATAGTGCGATCATCATCAGCGACAAGAACGGTGCCGTCCATTGGGTATTTCTCCTAGGGTTCTGCGTCTTTTGGGGTGCGCGACAACGAAAGCCGGAACGCGGTGCGTCCCGGAACGGAGTCGACCGAAATCCAGCCGTTGTGATCGGCGATGATCTTGCTCACCAGCGCCAGGCCAAGCCCGGTGCCGTTTTCACGCCCGGAAACAAAGGGGTCAAAAACATCGTCTCTAATTGTGTCAGGCAGACCGGGACCGTCGTCGATCACTTCGATCTGCAGCGGCAAGAGCTTGCCGGTGCCATCGCTGCGCCGCATGCGAAATGAATGCTCATAATAGCTGTGGATGCGAATGTTGCCGCCTTCGGGGGCCGCAGCCTCTGAGGCGTTTTTCAACAGGTTCAGCACCACCTGCAACAGCTGGTCCGCATCGCCCCAGGCCAGCGGCAATGAGGGATCATAGTCTTCGGTGATGGTCATATGCGAGCCAAAGCCCAGCAGAGCAGAACGGCGCGCCCGGTCCAGCACATCATGCAGGTTGACCGGTTTGAAATCAGGTTCGCTCAGATTTCCGAACTGTTCTACCTGGTCCAGCAGTTTGACGATCCGGCGGCTCTCGCTCACGATAAGATCTGTTAATTCAATATCTTCACCCGACAGGTTCATGCTTAGAAGCTGCGCGGCACCGGTGATGCCGGCCAGTGGGTTCTTGATTTCATGCGCCAGCATTTCAGCCATGCCGATGGCCGATTGCGCGGCGGATTTAGCTGAATGGTTCTGCGTCATCCGCGCTGCCAGCTCGCGCGGGGACAGCATCAACAGCATCTGTCCCCGGCCGCCCTGCACGGGCGCGATCTGCACTCCGCATTGCAAGGGCGCGCGACTGCGTGACCCAACGTCGATATCATTCACAAACAGCGGTGTGCCCTGTTCCCGCGACCGCGCGAACGCGGCCTCGATCGGGGATTCAATAGCGATCTGTTGCCAGACCGGCCGCCCCAGCAAGGCCCGCCGTGACGTGTTCAAAAACCCTTCAGCGGCAGAGTTTGCATCCAGAATGCAATCATCGGCCCCGATCAAAAAGGCAGGAACAGGCAGCGAAGCCCAAAGCGCGGCGTCCGAAATCATAGAAGCGCATCCTCATGGTAAGAGGCCAGGGCCCGGGGCAGTAACCGCAGCACCTCGCCCGTCGACTTCTCGGTCAATACATCGCGACGCAGCGCGGCTGGGGTCTTGGCCACATCCATGTACCAGCCCAGATGCTTGCGCGCGACGCGCAGCCCAAGGTCGGCCCCATAGAAGGAGAGGATCGCCTCGTAATGTGCTGATACCATATCAATAAATCCATCAACCCCAGGCACTTTTGGCGCCGCACTGCCCCAAAGATCGCAGGCCACCTGCGCCAGCAGCCAGGGCTTGCCCTGCACCCCACGCCCAATCATCACCCCATCCGCGCCGGAATGATCCAGCGCCGCACGCGCCGTTCCGCTGCCCAGGATATCGCCATTGGCCAGCACCGGCACCGATACCGCGTCTTTGATTTCGCGGATCGCAGCCCAGTTGGCGCGCCCCTTGTAAAACTGACAGCGGGTGCGACCATGGATCGTGACCATCTGCACCCCTGCCCCTTCAGCGCGCCGCGCCACCGCAGCGGCATTTAGGCAATCGTCATCCCAGCCCAACCGGGTTTTCAGGGTGACGGGAATATCAACCGCCGCGACCACCGCTTCTATCAGCGACAACGCATGGTCCGGTGTCTTCAACAAGGCGGAACCGGAATAGCCGTTTGTGACCTTCTTCGCCGGGCAGCCCATATTGATGTCAATCATCCGCGCGCCGCGATCTGCCACCTGACGCGCGGCCTCGGCCATCCATGTGGCTTCACGGCCGGCCAGCTGCACGGCGGTGTTTTCCACATCGGCGCTCAGCTCGGCCCGCTCGCGCACCCCCGGTTTTGCCTGCACCATCTCTTGGCTGGCAACCATTTCGCTGACCATCAGGCCAACGCCATAAGAGCGCACCAGATCACGAAAGGGGCGATCAGTGATGCCGGCCATCGGCGCCAGGGCAATGGGCGGGGTCATAGAGGTGGTTCCGAGGGTGAAGGACAACTGCCTAATCCTTGTGCGAGTGAGTGTTTTGTAACCGAAGCCCCGGCTTTTGAACAATGAAAGCGCCCCTCGCAAGCCTACAACTCGACGTCACTGCCTAAATTTTAATCACAACGACGCGGGTGATTGCCACCGGATGCGGCAGAACATAAACATTCCCCCAGCATAAAACTCTGAGTCACAGCCGCGATCCACCGGCGTACAGCCCCTGACCGGTGCGCCCAGCGAACACAGTTCGCAGCGGGCAGGCCCCGATCGGATCACAGGTG
The DNA here is from genome assembly GCF_048267565.1 of Pseudophaeobacter sp. Classification (NCBI taxonomy): domain Bacteria; kingdom Pseudomonadati; phylum Pseudomonadota; class Alphaproteobacteria; order Rhodobacterales; family Roseobacteraceae; genus Pseudophaeobacter; species Pseudophaeobacter sp. The sequence continues at coordinate 595,137 of NZ_JBLWXG010000001.1, forward strand.
CCGCTGTCCAGATTATAGAAGAGAGCCCTATGACAACAGCAGCCCTGATCGTTGCAGCAGGTCGCGGCAGCCGCGCCGGAGGTGGCCTGCCAAAACAGTGGCGCGACCTCAAAAACCGGCGCGTCATCGACTGGACACTAAAAGCCTTTCGCGATGCCCATGTCGAAACCATTGCCCTGGTCCTGTCGCCTTTGGATCAGCCTGCCTGGGACAGCTTTGCAGATGCGCAGGACATCATCCTGGCACAGGGCGGCGCCGAGCGGGCACAATCGGTACAAAATGGCCTGCGCGCCCTTCAGGGCCGGGGGATCACCAAGGTGCTGATCCATGATGCCGCCCGCCCCTGCACAAGCCCGGTCCTGATCAACACAGTGATAGAGGCACTGGACAACGCGGCCGCCGCAGCGCCAGCCCTTGCCATCACCGATGCGCTATGGACCGGGGCCAAAGGCCGTGTAAGCGGCACCCAGGATCGCACAGGTCTGTTTGGCGCGCAGACGCCACAGGGGTTTCACTATGATGCGATCCTTGCCGCCCATGCGGCCCATCCCGGTGGCGCTGCCGATGATGTCGAGGTCGCCCGCGCGGCCGGGCTTGACGTTGTGATCGTGGCGGGGGATCCAGACAATATCAAGATCACCCGGCCTGAGGATTTTGCCCGCGCCGCCCGAATTTTGGAAACGGAAAACACCATGACGACCAGTGCCACCTCTCTCCCCGACATCCGACTGGGCAATGGCTATGACGTGCATCGCTTTGGCCCCGGCGACAGCGTGACCCTTTGCGGCGTGACCCTCCCGCATGAGCGCGGCTTGCAGGGCCATTCCGATGCCGACGTTGGCATGCACGCGGTGACGGATGCAATATATGGCGCGCTGGCGCAGGGCGACATTGGCCAGCATTTTCCACCGTCAGATCCGCAATGGAAAGGTGCACCCAGCGACATATTCCTGCGCCATGCAGCAGACCTGGCCAGAACCATGGGGTTTCATATCACCAATGTGGATTGCACCCTTGTTTGCGAATTCCCCAAGATTGGCCCCCATGCTGCAGAGATGCGCGCGGTGATGGCTGAAATCCTTGGGCTTGATCCAACACGGGTGTCGGTCAAGGCCACCACCTCTGAACGGCTGGGCTTTACAGGTCGCGGCGAGGGTATTGCCTCACTCGCAACTGCTGCGCTGGTGAAGCCATGATGTTGGCAAGAATGATCGCCACGGTCGGTGGCACCGGGTATCTGCGCCCAGCCCCCGGCACCTGGGGCTCTTTGGTTGCCCTCCCCCTGGCCTATGGGCTGCATCAGCTGGGGGGCTTTCCCCTGCTTGCGCTGGCAACGATCTTGGCAACTGGGCTTGGCATTTGGGCCACGGGGGTCATGACCCGCGGCCAGGCCAATCACGACCCGTCTGAAATTGTCATCGACGAAGTCGCCGGGCAATGGCTGGCGCTCTGGACGCTGTCCTATCCGGCCTGGGCACATGGTATTGCCATCTCGGCGCTTTGGCCCGGCTGGATTGCCGCCTTTGCCCTGTTTCGCCTGTTCGACATCTGGAAACCCGGCCCGGTGGGCTGGGCCGACCGTCAAGCCGGGCCGGTGGGTGTCATGCTGGACGATGTGATTGCCGGCATGCTTGCTGGTCTTGGCGTCATGGCTCTTGCAGGGTTTAGCCACGGGGTACTGGGGCTATGACGCAGCCCGTCTCTTCCGGTACGGATCAGCCGCAGCGCCCGGACATCGCCCAGCTGATCGCCCAGGCCCGCAGGCTGGGGATCACCATGGCCACCGCCGAGAGCTGCACCGGCGGAATGGTCGCTGCGGCACTAACGGATCAGCCGGGGTCTTCTGCGGTATTTGACCGGGGCTTTGTCACCTACTCCAACAGTGCCAAACAGGCGATGCTGGGGGTCAGCCCCGAGACCCTGCGCCGCGACGGCGCCGTGAGCGAAGCCGTGGCGCGGGAAATGAGCCTCGGCGCGCTGCAGGCCGCGCAGGTCAGCCTTGCCGTTGCCATCACCGGTATCGCCGGCCCCGGTGGATCAGAACACAAACCCGAGGGGCGCGTTTGTTTCGGCCTAGCCCAGACCGGAGAGCCCCCCCTGGTAGAAACCATCGAATTTGGCCCGCTGGGGCGTGACAGGGTTCGCGCCGCCAGCTGTGCCCATGCGCTTTGGTTGCTGCAGCGCGCCATTTCCCAAACAGAGCGCAATTTAGGCAATAGGCCCGAAGACTAGCCCATTATTTAATCAGTTTTGCAAAAGCCCATGTTTTTAGCGCTTTTGCGCAGTGTGACGCTTTTTTCCTCATCTGCATTCATGTCTTTGAACCCCCAACCATGCAAGCGGGATGGAAGGACACCCCATGAATGGAGCTGATACAGCTTGGATCATTGTAGCAACGGCCCTTGTGCTGTTTATGACACTGCCAGGGCTTGCCCTGTTTTACGGCGGTCTGGTGCGGGCGCGAAATGTGCTCAGCGTCTTCATGCAGTGCTACGCCATTGCCTGTTTGATGAGCATCCTGTGGCTGGCCTTTGGCTATACAATCGCCTTTGGCCCCGGTGAAAGTGGCCTCTGGGGCGGATTGGACAAGATATTCCTGGCCGGCGTCACCGCCGAGAGCCTGAGCGGCACCCTGCCCGAGGTGCTGTTCTTTGCCTTTCAGATGACCTTTGCCATCATCACCCCGGCGCTGATTGTGGGCGCCTATGTGGAACGGGTTGGCTTTGCCTTTGTGCTGACTTTCTCGGGGCTTTGGATGCTGTTGTGCTATGCGCCTGTCGTGCATTGGATCTGGGGCGGCGGCATGATGTCGGATGGTGGCATCTTTGGCGAGATCGGAGTCAAGGATTTCGCTGGTGGCATCGTCGTGCATGAAACGGCAGGTCTGGCGGCACTTATTCTGGCGATCTTCCTTGGACCCCGCAAAAACCGCACCACCCCACCGCATAACCCCGGCTATGTGGTCATTGGTGCCGCGATGCTCTGGGTTGGCTGGTTTGGCTTTAACGGCGGCTCGCAGCTAGCGGCCGATGGTGGCGCGGCCATGGCGCTGACCGTGACACATATCTCTGCGGCGGCGGCCTCGCTCAGCTGGGCCTTCTGGGAAAAGATCAAATACGGCAAGGCCTCAGTTGTGGGGCTGGTCACCGGCACCATTGCAGGGCTTGCCTCCATCACCCCGGCCAGTGGCTTTGTTGGGCCCATTGAGGCGCTGATCATCGGTACTATCGCCGGGATCTTGTGCCAGGAGCTGGTGAACCTGGTCCGCAACAAGCTGAAGATCGACGACACGCTGGATGTCTTTGCGGTACATGGCGTTGGCGGCATCTTTGGTACCGTGATGATTGCGGTCTTCGGCCAGGGGGCCTGGATGGCGCAATTGGGCGCGCTGGCGCTGGTGGGTGTTTTCACCACCCTGGTGACCATCCTTCTGATCAAGATCGTCGGCGCCTTCACATCTTTGCGCGTGGATCTTGAAACCGAGACAAACGGCCTAGATATTACCGTCCATGGCGAACGTGCCTATGACATGACCAGTTAACGCTGTGCCCAGTCGCCGCCGGGCACAGAACCAGATGCCACCACTCTCAGGGCAGAGATGCGGACCATTGCATCGGGGGGCGGGCTTTCCAAATTACTGGAAAGCCCGTTTTCATATCGGCAGCTGGCACCTGGCCACTGCCATCTGCCCCCCTGCCATCTGGCCCCCTGCCATCTGGCCCTACGGCCCGGCTTTCAGAACTGATCGGTAATCTCTGCCAGCGGCACACCCGTCTGCAGCCCCTGCCAAAGCGTCGCTTGGCGGTCCGTGCCGATCAGCGCCGCAACCTTGCCCAAAAGGCGGGCCTCGCGCTGATCGGGGCTGATCGGCAGTTGCAAATCATGGCGGGCCTCAAAGCGCTTGCCATCGCGGCGCAGGGCCAGCACATGGGCCTCAGTTTCTGCCAAAGCCTCGTCTGGCTCAATCTCGATACGGTCGCGCAGCGCGATAAGCTCCGGCAGTGCGCAGGTGGCGGCGCTATAGCTATCAAGCGCCGCAGTATCGAGGCCAAGCGCCTGCATCGCCAGAACCGTGCGATAGGAAAATTTCGCCCCAAGCCCGCTAGTCGGGGCCAGTTGGTTGCAGACAGTCATCCAGCGCGGATGGGTGCGCACCACCAGATGGGCAATCTCTGGCGCGGCCAGATCCAGCGTCGCGGTGGCCTCTAGCGCCGCATGCAGCCCATGGCAACAGGCGTGAAACTTGTGGCTTATGCCGTCAAACAGCCAGGTCTGCCCCAGACCCTGCAGCGCCAGATCCAGATTGGCCTCGCCGTGATGGGTTGCGCCGAACCCCAGCGCCGCATCAAGCGCCTGTGCATTTGCGGTAAGACCCATGGCAACCAGGCTGCTGACCTCAACCCCGGCGCTGGCCGCCAGACCAGCGTTATAGGGCTTGCCCATGGTGCCAAACTGCGCCTTCAACCCCGCCGCACGGGTGGCGCAGAGACCCAGCGCCATCGCCATCTGATGCGGGGTCAACTGCAGCAATCGCCCCGCCGCCGCCGTGGCACCAAAGGCCCCCGCCGTCGCAGTCTGGTGAAAGCCCTGTTGATAATGGCTGCGCCCCAGCCACAGCCCCACCCGGATCGACAGCTCCATCCCGACAAGCGCGGCCTCCAACAGCTGCGGCAGTGATGCGCCCAACTGCTGCCCCAGGGCAAAGGCCGCAGGGAATACTGCCACAGCCGGGTGGCCGATATGGGCAAAATGGGTATCATCATAATCCAGCGCATGCGAGGTGGCCCCATTGACCAGCGCCGCCATGCGCGCCGGAACCTGCCCACCGCCAAAGATTGTAGCCTGCGCCGCGCCGCCCTCGGATATCGCCTGGGCCCGCAAGACGCCAGAGACCGGTTCATCAACGCCAGCAATCCCGCAGGCGATCCAATCCAGGGTCGAAAGCCGCACCATCCTTTGCGCCAAGGGGCTGGCCGTGACCTCACCAGTCGCAAAGTCAACCAAAGCGGCGGTCAAATCCAGTGTGTCAGAGGTTGGGCTGGTCATTGCGGTTTGGCCTTCCTGGTTAAGGCAGCCTAGCCATATAGCTCGGCTGCGCGGCGTTCGAATGCCTTGACTATACGCTGCATCGCCTCATTGAAGACAACCCCGATGATCCCCTGCAGCACCGCATTTTTGAATTCGAAATCAACAAAAAAGGCGACATCGCAGCTGCCATCATCGCGGGCGGCAAAGGACCAGTTGGATTTCATGTAGCGAAACGGCCCATCCAGATATTCGGTGTCTATCTTCATATCATCCCGATAGAGCGTGACCCGACTGCCAAAACGTTCGCGAAACACCTTGAAAGAGATCACCAGATCCGCCTCCATCACCTCTGCCGGGCCCTGCTGGCTGCGGCTGCGAATGCGTGCGGCAGCACACCAGGGCAGAAATTTAGGATAGGAGGCCACATCTGCCACCAGCCCGTACATCTGCGCGGCGGTATAGGGCATTTGGCGGGTTTCAGAGTGAACAGGCATAGGTGTCTTCAATTTTCTTGCTATGATCGTGCCGCGTCATGTCCTATGAACGCGCGGAAAATTCAAGGGGTAGCCATGACACAGCGTCCATATGTCATCGATGTGATGATTTCAGCCAAGACCATCGCCGCACGGATCGAAGAGCTTTGCGACGAGATCACGCAAGAGTTCGGCGACACCGACAAGCTGGTTGTGGTGGGGCTGCTGCGCGGCAGCTTTGTCTTTATTGCCGACCTCGTGCGCGAATTGGATCTGCCGATCGAGGTCGATTTCCTGGAGGCATCTTCCTATGGTGATGGCATGGAAAGCAGCCGGGAAGTTCGCATTCTCAAAGACCTGCGTGGCGCAATTGAAGGACGCGACGTGCTGGTAGTCGAAGATATCGTCGACACTGGCCACACCCTGAACCATGTCACGCATCTGTTGGAAAGCCGCAAACCCGCCCGGCTGAAATCCATTGCCCTGCTCGATAAACCTTCACGGCGCGAGGTAGATTTCCGCTCTGACTGGATCGGCTTTGAAATCCCGGATGAATTTGTTGTCGGCTACGGTATCGATTATGCGCAGCGCAATCGCAACCTGCCCCATATCGGCAAAGTGCGCTTTACCGACGAAGACTGACCCTGCACGCATCACCACAAGAAAAAGCCCCGCAAGACCAAAATCTGCGGGGCTTTTCATGATGTGTCGGACCAGTCAGAAAGGCCCCTAACCGCTGGCGGCTATTGCACGCCCAGCTTGGCGTTGCGGGCCGCGCGCAGGCGGGCAAAATCATCGCCCGCGTGGTAGGAAGACCGCGTCAGTGGTGTGGCAGAAACCATGTGGAAGCCTTTGCCATAGGCGGCTTGTTCATAGGCTTTGAATTCTTCCGGGGTGACAAAGCGATCGACGGCATGGTGTTTGGGTGTGGGTTGCAGATATTGGCCGATGGTCAGGAAATCGATATCCGCTGCACGCATGTCATCCATCACCTGACGCACCGATTGTTCATCTTCGCCCAGGCCCACCATGATCCCCGATTTGGTGAACATCGACGGGTCCAGTTCTTTCACCCGCTGCAGCAGACGCAGCGAATGGAAATAGCGCGCTCCGGGGCGCACCTCTGGATAGAGCCCAGGCACGGTTTCCAGATTGTGATTGAACACATCCGGGCGGGCCTCGACCACGGTTTCCAACACCGACGGATCACATTTGATGAAATCCGGCGTCAGGATTTCAATGGTGGTCTTGGGGCTGCGATGGCGCACGGCACGGATGGTCTGGGCAAAGTGATCCGCCCCGCCATCGGTGATATCGTCGCGATCAACCGAGGTGATCACCACATGGTTCAACCCCAGTTTCTGCACCGCATGGGCAACGCGGCCCGGCTCGAATGCATCCAGATCCTCGGGGGGTTTACCGGTGGCGATGTTGCAGAAAGTACAAGCCCGGGTGCAGACCTCGCCCATGATCATCATGGTGGCGTGGCCCTGGCTCCAGCATTCACCGACATTGGGGCAGCCCGCCTCTTCGCAGACCGTGACCAGACCATTGTCACGCATGATCTTATGCGTTTCCGCATACCCCTTGCCGCCGGGGGCCTTCACCCGAATCCAGCTGGGTTTCTTTGGCTGGGCATTGTCCGGGCGATTTGCCTTTTCGGGGTGCCGTTGCTCGGGAATCTTGAGATCACGCATGGTGGGTCCGCTTCTGGCCTGTCTGTATTTAGGATGACTTAGCACGTTCATTCCTTGGCGTCACCGCGACATTGCGATATCGGCAATGCAATGAACGCATAGCAAGATCATACCGCGATAATCCGGTTCGCTGACACAGGCTTTCTGGCGCAAAAGCCGCGCAACACATCCCGCTGGATCAGCGCCCCGGCGCCCCCGGCAGACAGCCATGGGAAAATATGCACAAGTTATGAAAGTTCGCTGCAATATCAGGCAATTCACCGCCTATTGCTGACCTGCGGCAATTGCGTCACCCGAAGCTGTTGCGCTCTATTTAGAACTCTTATAAATGGCTGTGAAATGGTTCCTTATTCATGGAGTTGAAGAAGATGAAAGCTGGCCTGAAACTGCCCAATGTGACCTTTAAGACCCGCGTGCGCGACGAAGCTGTCGGCGGTTCCAACCCGTTCCGCTGGGAAGACAAGACAACTGCGGACTATTTTGCAGGCAAGCGCGTTGTGCTGTTCTCGCTGCCTGGTGCCTTTACGCCGACCTGCTCGACCTATCAGCTGCCAGGTTTTGAAAAAGGCTTTGCCGATTTTCAGGCCGAAGGCATCGATGCGATCTACTGCATGTCGGTCAATGACAGCTTTGTGATGAACAAATGGGCCGAATCGCAAAACCTGGAAAACGTCGGCGTTATTCCTGATGGCTCTGGCGAATTCACCCGCAAGATGGGCATGCTGGTAGCCAAGGATAACCTGGGCTTTGGCGTCCGGTCCTGGCGCTATGCAGCCATCGTCAACGACGGCGTTGTCGAAGCCTGGTTCGAAGAGCCTGGCCTGTCGGACAACCACGGCGATGACCCCTATGGTGTCTCTTCCCCGGAAAACGTGATGAAACACCTGAAGGGTGAAGCGGCCGCTGCAGCCTAACCCGTTATTTCATCACGACTATTACAAGATCTCGGGCGCGCCAATGGCGGGCCCGAAGTCTTTTTGGGCCTTTCCCAGGATATCCAGGCCGGTTTGCCGCGCCACCGCTGCAAGATCCTGAAACCAGCCATCCCCAGCGGTGCTCGCGCGGCGCAACAGGCCAATTCTGCGATGCGGTTGTTCACCGATAAAGCGTTGAACACACAGGTCTTTCGTCGCGCTACATTCGGCCCCCACCGCCAGTTCCGGCATCAGGGTCAGGCCGAAGCCCGCCGCCACCAGCCGCGAGAGGGTCGGCAATGAGCCTGCCCCCATATTGATCCCCGAAGCAGATCTGGCAACGCCACAGACGGCCAGCGCCTGATCGGTCAGGCAGTGGCCATCCTCCAGCAACATCAACTGCTCTGCCTTGAGATCGGTTGGCCCCACAGCAGCCTGGCCTGCATTGAGCTGCTGCAGGCGCTTGGATGACCCCGCGAGCAGAAAATGATCCGCAAACAGCTCTTCCTCGATCACTCCCGAAACACCGCTGGGCAGGGCCATGATCGCCACATCCAGCGCGCCGGTCTGCAGCGCCTCCAGCAGCCGTTCGGTCCGGGCCTCGCGCACTTGAATTCGCAGATGCAGATCATGGGCGCGCAGCCCCGCCAATAGCCCTGGCAACAGATAGGGCGCGACAGTTGGAATCACCCCCAACGAAAGGCTGCGTTGGTTACGACCCTGATCCTGTGCCAGACGATCCAGCTGCGCAGCCGCCTGCAGGATCTGATCGCTCTGGGCCAGAACCGTGCGGCCAAGCGGCGTCAGGATCACATCCCGCGCCCGCCGCTCTACCAGAATGCCGCCCATCAGATCTTCGAGCGCTTTGATCTGCACGGATAACGCAGGCTGCGAAACATGGCAGGCCTGGGCAGCCCGACCAAAATTTCGGTGTTCACAGAGGGATTTGAAGTAGCTCAACTGGCGCAGGGTAAATTTCATAACCGCAGGTTATCACACCGGTGCCAAGCTACAATATCCAGCGCAGCAGTCCCCGGTATTGCCGCCTGCCCTAGCCAATCATCTGGTTGTTATGTTTTCCATCGTGGCTCTCGTCCATGGTCTCGTAAAAAACCTTCAACTGGGCCAGCGCAATGCGCAGGACGATCTTTCCCGACCGGGCCGACCAGCCAAGCTGGCGCTCTGCAGCCTCCAATCCTTCCAGATGGCAGCAACACCGCAGGGCAATGTCATTCAGCCCCGACCCCAGTGCTGTCAGCGCCGCACGGGCCCGTTTTTTGGCAGCGCTAGAGGCTGGGCAGGCAATGCCGCCACGGGGCTGGCCGCAGGCGTCGGCAGCGCCAAAATAGGCCTGGCTTTGGGCCAGATGATCGCCCACTTGGGCCAGTTCAAAGTCTTCGCGCAGGCGTTTGCCCGCATTCACCAAATCGCTATCGAGAAAGGGCTTGCCGCTTTTGTCCAGCAGGCGTGCCAGCATATCCAGCGGTGTCTCGCCCAGGCCATAGCGCGATCGGCGCTCCTTGGGCTTTGATCTTGATGCCGGACTAAACCGGCTCTGCGCTTCGCCAAAGCCGCGCTCCAGCCTGGCCCGTGCCTGATTTTCCCGGCTGGCCATCAGCCGGCTGTAGACCGCCCGCCCCGCAGGCGTGATGTGATAGCGCCGCAACCGGCCAGAACGGGTGCAACTGATCCAGCCCAATAGCGACAGGATCCCCGCCAGCCCCTGCTCAACCGAAAGCTTGCTCATGCTGGTTTCGCCTTCGCGTACCACCACGGCCTTTTCCATCCCTGCGCCCACCGCCAGAACCGCACCGCTTTGACAGAGGCGGGCCAACACCTCCAATGCGGCATTTTCCAGCATCTCTGTATCGCCCAGGGATCGGGTTCGCGGCGAGGATTGGCACCCGTATTGCCCTGCCGCCAAAGCACCAATAGCGCAATCGACAAGCGGATCATCGCGGCGGTTTTCCACCCGGCGCACCTGTCGCAAAACCGTAGAGGGATGACATTTCAATTCTCGGGCCAAGTGGCGGATCGAGCAGCCACCCTCGGTATGATCCAGATAGTGCTGCACCTCCTGTGGGACCCATTCGGGAAGATTTTGTGCGGGCTGTCTTTGCATCGTCGCTAACCTCCGGTGGTCAGACAGGCAAATCCGTCACGTACCGCCCCTGCGGTTACCCACAGGCACAGGGAGTTTACCCAACTGATTTTGAACAGAACTTTGATCTATTCATCATTGTTTCCACAGAGTGATCAATCAACCGAGAATAGACCGCACGGCAAACAAGCCCCTGCGGCAACACCCGCAAAAGTTGTGTTAGTGGCTGATCCACACGCCAGAAAATGGGGATCGATCAATGCAGGATGTACTAAGCCGACTAAAAGCCCTTCACCGTCCCAGGTTGTTAATCCGAACGGCCCGCATTGGTGCCGCGAACTACAGTCGCGACCGCGATCTGCGTCGCATACTGGGCGGAGATCGCAGCCCAAGACCCACCGCAGCAATCCTGCGCATAATGGAGCTTGAACAGGAAATGAACCAGCACCGCCTGCGCGGTGCGGCGGCCTATGCGATCACCCGTCATATTGACCTGCTGACCGCCCTGATGGCAGAAGCCGCCTGCCTCTCGGGCTTTGGCCCAACCGCAAACCGCCCCCGAGCCACAGATCGCTGAGCAGAAAAACCGCACGCAAAAAGGCGGCGGTAACACTATGTGTCACCGCCGCCAGACCCCCGCCTTAAACGAGTGCGTCAAATCTTTAGATCAACCCTAACTCACTACATGAACGAATCAGGGGCTGCGGCTTTCTTCTCTGCCACATAGGCCTCCAGGGCCTCTTTGATGGCAGGGTCCAACGCTGGGGGCTGATAGTTGGCAAGCAAGTAATCCACCCGGCTGCTGGCCAGGGCATAGGTGTCACGCGCGCCTTCTTCTTCCCAGGTTTCAAAAGGCTTGTAATCCAGCAGTTCAGATTTCCAGAAGGCGGTTTTGAAATTCTTCTGGGTATGGGCACAGCCAAGATAGTGACCGCCCGGCCCCACTTCACGGATGGCATCCATCGCCTGATCGTCTTCGGTAACTGGTACGCCTTTGGCCAGGCCATGCAAGGTGCCCAGCTGATCGGCGTCCATGACGAATTTTTCAAAATCCGCCACCAGACCACCTTCAAGCCAACCACAGGAATGCAGCATGAAGTTCACCCCAGACAACAGCCCCATGTTGAGCGAGTTTGCCGTCTCATAGGCGGCCTGCGCATCCGGCAGTTTGGACCCACAGAAGGACCCGGCAGAGCGGAACGGCAAGTTCAGGCGGCGCGCCAGCTGACCGGCGCCATAGGTAATAAGAGAAGCCTCTGGTGTGCCAAAGGTCGGCGCGCCGGAATTCATGTCGATCGAGGAAACAAAGGCACCAAAGATGGCAGGCGCGCCGGGGCGCACCAGCTGGCTATAGGCAACGCCGGCCATGACCTCGGCCAGCACCTGTGTCAGCGTCCCCGCAACCGAGACAGGGGCCATGGCACCGCCAACGATAAAGGGCGAAATGATGCAGGCCTGGTTGTTCGCGGCGTAGACCTCCAGCGAACCCATCATAACATCGTCAAATGTCATGGGAGAGTTGATATTCGTCAGCGACGTCATCACGGTATTGTTCTGGACGAACTCTTTACCAAACAGAATTTCGCACATTTCCACCGAATCCTGCGCCCGGCTGGGCTCGGTGACTGATCCCATGAACGGCTTGTCCGACAAGGTCATGTGGGCCAGCAACATATCCAGGTGACGCTTGTTCACCGGGATATCGGTGGGTTCGCAGACCGTGCCGCCAGAATGGTGCAGCCATTTGGACATATAGGCCAATTTCACGAACTTGTTGAAATCTTCCATGGTGGCATAGCGGCGTCCGCCCTTGGCATCACGCACAAAGGGCGGGCCATAGACCGGGGCCAACACCATGTTGTTGCCGCCAATAACCACCGATTTTTCAGGATTGCGGGCATGCTGGGTGAATTCCGCAGGCGCGGTGGCGCAGAGTTTACGCGCCAAGCCACGCGGAATGCGCACCCGCTCGCCCTGCACATCTGCCCCCGCATCGCGCCAGCGCTGCAACGCGGCCGGGTTATCAACAAAATTGACGCCAACCTCTTCGAGGATGATATCAGCATTGGTTTCGATAATTTCCAGCGCGTCTTGGGTCAGCACCTCAAAATTCGGGATATTGCGCTGAATATACTTTGCAGTTTCAATATTGATGCTGCTGCGTTCTGCGCGACGGGCGGCGCCACCGCCACCTCGGCTCCGACGACGTGGTGCTTCTTCAGCCATGATCTGCCCTCTTGAAGGAATTACGTTGCAAGATGTTTACCCTGCGCATTGCCCCCTGCGCCGAAGGATAACGGCCTATCCGGTTGGAAAGCGACATGAGCGCGCAATTTTTTGCCGCAGTTTTTGCCGAACTGGGCTGCCGGATGCATCTGTCCTCTTGCCAGAACCGAATGCAGGGCCTATGAGCCAAACATGAGCCAGACATCCCATGACCGCCTTCTTATCATAGACTTTGGCAGCCAGGTTACGCAGCTGATTGCGCGCCGCCTGCGTGAGCTGAATGTCTATTGTGAAATTCACCCCTACCAGAACGTCACAATGGATTTTGTGCGCCAGTTGGCGCCAAAGGCCGTGATCTTTTCTGGTGGCCCAGATAGCGTGACACGCGAGGGCAGCCCCCGTGTGCCGCAGGAAATCTTTGACTACGGTGTGCCGATCCTGGGCATTTGCTATGGTCAACAGGTGATGATGCAGCAACTTGGCGGCCAAGTCGAAAGCGGCCATGGCACCGCCGAATTTGGTCGTGCCTATGTCAAACCCACCGTGGCCACCCTGCCGCTGCTTGACGGCTGGTTTCTTGGCGATGAAGACCGCGAACAGGTCTGGATGTCCCACGGCGACCACGTAAGCAAAATCGCCCCCGGCTTTGAAATCTATGGCACCTCGCCCAATGCCCCCTGTGCCGTCATCGCCGATGTGGCGCGCAATTTCTATGCCGTGCAGTTTCATCCCGAAGTACACCACACACCCAATGGCGCCAAGCTTTATGAAAACTTTGTGCGCCTGGCCGGGTTTACTGGCGACTGGACCATGGGGCTGTACCGCGAGCAAGCCATTGCCGAGATCCGCGCGCAGGTCGGCGACAAAAAGGTCATCTGCGGGTTGTCCGGCGGTGTCGACAGTTCGGTCACGGCTGTGCTGCTGCACGAGGCCATTGGCGATCAGCTGACTTGTGTTTTCGTTGACCACGGCCTGCTGCGCAAAGGTGAGGCCGAGGAGGTCGTCACCATGTTCCGTGACAACTACAACATGCAATTCATCCACGCCGATGAACAAGAACTGTTCCTCGGAGAGCTGGAAGGACAGTCCGACCCCGAGACCAAGCGCAAGATCATCGGCAAGCTGTTCATCGATGTGTTCCAGAAGCATGCCAACTCCATCGAGGGGGCGGAATTCCTGGCCCAGGGCACGCTTTACCCTGATGTCATCGAATCGGTGAGCTTCTCTGGTGGACCTTCGGTAACGATCAAGAGCCACCACAATGTCGGCGGTCTGCCCGAAAAGATGGGGCTGAAACTGGTTGAACCCCTGCGCGAGCTGTTCAAGGACGAAGTCCGTGAACTGGGCCGCGAACTGGGCCTGCCTGCCAGCTTTATCGGTCGTCACCCCTTTCCTGGGCCAGGCTTGGCCATTCGCTGCCCCGGTGAAATCACCCGTGAAAAGCTGGACATCCTGCGCGAAGCCGATGCGGTCTATATCGACCAGATCCGCAAGCATGGTCTGTATGATGACATCTGGCAGGCCTTTGTTGCCATCCTTCCGGTTCGTACCGTCGGGGTGATGGGCGATGGCCGCACATATGATTTTGCCTGTGCCCTGCGCGCGGTAACCTCGGTGGATGGCATGACGGCTGATTATTACCCCTTCAGCCATGATTTCCTTGGCGAAACCTCGACCCGTATCATCAATGAGGTCAAGGGCATCAACCGCTGCACCTATGACATCACCTCCAAGCCTCCGGGCACCATCGAGTGGGAATAGGCTGACCGCTGCTTGGTGACGATGAAAGCTGCTGTAACGAACTCGAAACCCCGGCCCGCAGGCTGGGGTTTGGTTTTTCCCGCCAAAGACCAGGCTTGGGTCATTCGCTCTGGCAAATGAACCGGGCCATTGACGCGAGAGAAGAAAAGCGCTTCCTGTGATAGGCAGGTGCCGCCCAAAGGATCCTCCGATGACCAGTGAAACAAGAATACTGCCAGCAGCGCTTTGGATGCTGGGCGCGATTGGCTCTTTTTCTGCCATGGCCATCGCCGGGCGTGAGGCGGGGCAGACGCTCGACACCTTTGAAATCATGACCTATCGCAGCCTTGTCGGACTATTGATAGTCCTGCTGGTGATCACCTTCACAGGCAAATGGCATCAGGTAAAAACAGATCGGCTAAGCAGCCATCTGGTGCGAAACCTGGCGCATTTCACCGGCCAGAACCTGTGGTTTTTTGCGGTAACCCTGATCCCGCTCGCACAGGTTTTTGCGCTTGAATTCACGTCACCGCTCTGGGTGGTGGTGCTGTCCCCGCTTCTGCTGGGCGAAAGACTGACACGGATCCGCGGGTTTTCCGCCGTGCTGGGCTTTGCTGGCATCTTGATTGTTGCGCGCCCCTCGCCCGAAACCCTGAACGCTGGCGTTATCACCGCCGCAAGCTGCGCCATCTTCTTTGCGCTGACCGTGATCTTTACTAAGCGGCTGACCCGGCATGAAGGCATCGCCTCGATCCTGTTCTGGCTGACCGGAATGCAGCTGGTGATGGGGCTGGTCATGGCGGGCTGGGATGGCGATGTGACATTGCCAAGCCTGGCACTGCTGCCCTGGATCTTACTGATCGGTTGCGCCGGGTTGGCGGCACATTTCTGCTTTACCAATGCCCTTTCGATTGCGCCGGCCACGGTGGTCGTGCCCTTTGATTTTGCCCGCCTGCCCGTGATCGCGATCTTGGCAATGCTGATCTACGGAGAAGCCGTGGTGATCTGGACCTTTGTCGGCGCCGGGCTGATCTTTTTCGCCAACTACCTCAATATCCTGGAGGCTGCCGGACGTATCGGGGCAGCCAGAACCGATCCGGCCTGACGGTGTGATTGAGGCCAAGAATTGACCCGATCGCGCTGGCGCAGTAGCAAGGCCAAAGCACAACAAGAAAGACCGGGCAATGCTCTATCAAACTGCACAAGACTGGCGGGATGCGCCGCAAAAACGCGTATTGTTTTTTGGCATGTCCGGGCTTGGGAAAACCTATGTCAGCAATATCTTGCGCGGTTCCGGCAGCTGGTTTCATTACTCAATCGATTACCGCATTGGCACCCGATATATGGGCGAATACATCGCCGATAACGCCAAATTTGAAGCGATGAAAAACCCCTTCCTGCGCGAGCTCCTGCTGTCGGACTCGATCTATATCGGCTCCAATATCACCTTTGAAAACCTGACGCCTGTCTCGTCCTACCTGGGCAAGCCTGGCGACCCGGCCAAAGGCGGGCTCCGGATGCAGGAATACCGGCATCGGCAAGAACAGTTTCGCCGCGCCGAGATCAATGCGCTGCACGACACCGAATATTTCGCCGAGCGCGCCACCCGTCTTTATGGCTATCCCAATTTCATCTGCGATTCAGGTGGTTCTATCTGTGAATGGGTGGATGCTGACAACCCGCAAGACCCCGTCCTGACCGAGCTGTCCAAAACATGCCTGATGGTCTGGATCAAGGGCGACGAGGCCCATACCGAGGAATTGATTCGCCGCTTTGACCGCGCGCCCAAGCCGATGTCCTACCAGCCCGAATTCCTGCAACAGGCCTGGGAAGACTATCTCAATCAAATGTCGCTATCAGAGGCAGATGTCGATCCTGATGCCTTTATCCGCTGGACCTATGCCCAGGCGCTGGCCCACCGCCAGCCCCGCTATGCCGCCATGGCCCGCAATTGGGGCGTCACGGTCACCGCCGATCAAATCTCTGCCATCACAAGCGAGGATGATTTCAACACCTTGATCGCCCAAGCGCTTGAGACCTAGGCCAGAACTGCCTATCTCTGTGACTTCCTGAACCTTTTATCCCATCGAGGACCTGACATGCCTATCAAGATCCCTTCTGACCTGCCCGCCTATGACGTTCTGACGAACGAAGGCGTCATGGTCATGTCGCCGGATCAGGCGGCACGCCAGGATATTCGCCCGCTGCGCATCGGCTTGCTGAATCTTATGCCCAAGAAGATCCAGACAGAAAACCAGTTTGCCCGGCTGATTGGTGCCACGCCATTGCAGATTGAACTGTCGCTGATCCGCATGACTGAACATCAGACCCGCAACACTGCCGCGGAACATATGGAAGAGTTCTACCGGTCCTTTCAAGATGTTAAGCACGAGAAATTTGATGGGCTGGTGATCACCGGTGCGCCGATCGAACACCTGCCCTTTGAAGATGTCACCTACTGGCAAGAGCTGTGCGAGGTGTTTGAATGGACCCAGACCAACGTCCAGTCGACCTTTGGTGTCTGCTGGGGCGGGATGGCCATGATCAACTACTTCAACGACGTCAAGAAACACCTGCTAGAGCACAAGCTCTTTGGCTGTTTCCGCCATCAGAACCTTGCGGACTCTTCCCCCTATTTGCGGGGGTTTTCCGATGACTGCGTCATCCCGGTGTCGCGCTGGACGGAAATCCGCCAGGATGAGATCGACGCCCGCCCAGGACTGACCACTCTCTTGGGTAGCCCCGAGGCAGGCCCCTGTCTGGTGGAAGACCCAGATCACCGCGCGCTCTATATCTTCAATCATTTTGAATATGACAGCGACACCCTGAAACAGGAATATGATCGCGATATCGCCAGTGGCACCGAAATCAATGTGCCGCAAAACTACTATCCCGGTGATGATCCAACCCAGGTTCCGCAAAACCGGTGGCGCAGCCACGCGCATCTGCTTTATGGTAACTGGATCAACGAGATATACCAATCCACGCCCTTTGATATGAATGACATCGGCGCGTAGACAGACTGCAGATATCAATGGGGACCGCAGGCCGGATCGATAAAGATCAGGGCCTGCGGAATGGCAAGCTGGCCTGTGACACCCCGGCGACGGATCGGTAAAAGCGAGTCACATCTCATGGCGCTTTGGCCTATAACAGTTTGAGCAGAGTGGAGGTTTACGCATGACATTGCCCTATGATGGCGCCATCAGTCGCTATTTCGAAACCGAAGCCCCTGAACACGTGGCCGAGCGCATCAAAGACAGCGACGAAGACGCTATCCTGAACCCGGATCATCCCTACAAGACGCGCATGTCCCGCAAGACCTATAAGCGCGAAGTCGAACACCTACAGATTGAACTGGTGAAAATGCAGTCCTGGGTCAAGCAGAGCGGCGCGCGCATTGCCATCCTGTTTGAAGGCCGGGATGCGGCTGGCAAGGGGGGAACGATCAAGCGGTTTCGTGAAAACCTGAATCCACGCGGCGCCCGTGTTGTTGCCCTGGATAAACCCAGCAAACCAGAGCAAAGCCAATGGTATTTCCAGCGCTATATCAACCATCTGCCCTCTGGTGGCGAGATCACCTTCTTTGATCGCAGCTGGTATAATCGTGGTGTGGTGGAAGATGTTTTTGGCTTCTGCACAGAAGAACAGCGCGAGCGGTTTTTTCACCAGGTCAGCCCCTTTGAAGAAGCCCTGGTTGATGATGGGATCCTCTTGTTCAAATTCTGGCTGGATGTCAGCAGAGCCGAACAATTGCGCCGGTTTCTGTCGCGGGAAAACGATCCGCTGAAACAATGGAAGCTGAGCCCTATTGACGTGCAGGGCCTGGCCCGTTGGGATGATTACTCCAAAGCCATCGCAGAAACCCTGCACAAGACCCACCGCCCGCATGCCCCCTGGCATGTGATCCACTCGGACGACAAGCGGCGGGCCCGTCTGGCCACCATCCGTACCGTTCTGCATGCGATTGATTATACAAACAAAGACAAAAAATCCATCGGTCCGGTCAATAGCAAGATCTGCACCGCGCCGGATAAACGTGATGTCTAAACGTGGCTATCATCATGGCAATCTGCGCCAGGCCTTGGTCGAGGCCGCATTGCGCCTGATTGAGGTCAAGGGCCCCACCGGATTCACCCTGTCAGAGGCGGCCAAGCAGGCGGGTGTCACCCCAGCAGCCGTTTACCGCCATTTTGAAGGGCGCGAAGATCTGATCGCAGAAGCCGCGCGTCAGGGTTTTTTGATGTTCGCCGACCTGATGCAGCACGCCTATGATAAATACCAGCCCTCGGCGCTGGCCGCATTCGAGGCAACGGGGCGGGCCTATCTGGCCTTTGCGCGCAAACACCCAGGCCACTACATCGCCATGTTTGAAAGCGGCATTTCCAGCAATCGCACGCCAGAATTGGCCAATGCAGCCCGTCGCGCCCACCAGATTCTGGAACGCGCCGCAGATGATCTGAGCCAGCATATCCCGGCAGAAAGACGGCCGCCTGCCTCAATGTTTTCCGCCCATATCCTGGCGATGAGCCACGGCGTTGTTGAGCTTTATGCCCGCAACACCCCGGGCACCAATTCCCCCTTTCCACCAGAAGACCTGCTGGAAACCGGGATTGGCATCTATCTGCGCGGCCTGGGCCTGATTGATCCTGACTAGCGACGCCCCCTTGCGTCTTCCGCCAAATCATCAACAACATTCGTTCACGGCCTGATCGCCGAAAGCGCGCGCCGCATATTATACCAGTGTCCATTCCGCAAGCACCGGCAACTGGCTACGGCGGGGCACCACACGGCACAAACAAAAAAGGGCCCGCCAATGGCGAGCCCCGTGATCCAAATTGAATCTGTATGATTTAGCGCTTGGAGAACTGGAAGGAACGACGCGCTTTGCGGCGGCCAAACTTCTTACGTTCAACAACACGACTGTCACGTGTCAGGAAGCCAGCAGCTTTCAATGCACCGCGCAGCGAGGGGTCATAAAGCTGAAGCGCCTTGGAAACACCGTGCTTTACCGCACCGGCCTGACCGGAAAGACCGCCACCTTTGACTGTCGCATAGACGTCAAACTGGTCTTCCACACCTGCAACCGTGAACGGCTGACGCAGGATCATCTGCAGCACCGGACGGGCAAAATAGGCTTTCATTTCTTTACCATTCACCACGACCTTACCGGAACCTGGCTTGATCCAGACACGGGCGACCGCATCTTTCCGCTTACCAGTGGCGTAAGAGCGACCCAGTTCGTCACGAACTGGCTCACGCGCGATGATGTCTTCGGCGACTGCTTCAACGCCTGCAACGGCGCTCAGCTCTTCGAGAGTGTTGATCTGATCAGTCATCGATATCAGCTCCGCGTGTTTTTCTTGTTCATGGACTTCACGTCCAGAACTTCGGGCGCCTGGGCTTCATGCCCGTGCTCGGTGCCAGCATAGATGCGCAGGTTGGTCATCTGCTGACGCGACAGACGGTTGCCTGGCAGCATGCGCTTGACGGCCTGATAGACAACACGCTCGGGGTGCTTGCCTTCCAGGATTTCCTGCTTGGTGCGGGACTTGATGCCACCTGGGTGGCCGGTGTGCCAGTAGAAGTGCTCGTCGCGCTTCTTGCCGGTCATCTGGATCTTTTCAGCATTGATCACGATGACGTTGTCACCCATGTCCATATGCGGAGTGAATGTGGCTTTGTGCTTACCACGCAGGCGCATGGCAATAATCGATGCGAGACGGCCCAGCACGACGCCTTCGGCGTCAATGATGATCCATTTCTTGTCGATATCTGCCGGTGTAGCAGAGAAGGTTTTCATGGCAGGTCAATCCTGTTTGTCGTGACGACGCAGAACAAAGGTCCAGCGCCCGATTTGATGGACAGGGTTTACGGAGTTCCCCGCCCCGCGTCAATGCTGTCAAACATGTTTAAATTGTTCAATTTCAACACCTTGCAAAATAGGTATAATGATACCCCACAAATAAGGCCCACCCTGCAGCCTTATCAATCGCACCCGTGACATTTTCACACCATCTCAGCCCCTTCCCCCCAAGTAGAGTTCTTCCGCTCTCAAAAAGTGATTACCCAAGAGAAAAACAACCCGAAGGTCACTGATGAAACTTTCTACACTCCTTATTTTCCCACTCGCCCTTGCTGTCACAGGTTGCATGCAGAACGCTCCGATCAAACAGCCCCCTGTCACGGTCTCGTTCAAAGACAACACTGCCGCCAATCGTGTTGTTGGCTACACCGAACCGGAAATCCGGACATTTGTTCCCGCGGAAATCACGGAAGAGCTTAAACAGCAGTATGACGCTCACCCGAACACCAGGCCAGCGGGCATCCAACGTAAAGAAATATCGGGCGCGACCTGCTCTATTGATACAGCGGAGTTTTCGGCACAATTCCAGACCCCGGCAATTGTTCGTCTGCCAAAATTTCACGGCAAACCTTCCAAGCTGCGCATGACCTGTAAAACGCCTGAGCTTTCGACGCAGTTCACACATAACCCAGCCCTTGACGGGGTGATTGTTGGCGGTGCCTCCGTTGCCGGACTTGTCGCTGCCGCAGTTACCGCCGGAGTTGCCGCTAGCAAAGACAATTGGTCCTACAGCGGCAACGACATTATCGTTTGGGTTAACCTCGCAGAGGAATGATACACATCAAGATTGCGCGCCTTCAGGCCAGCTGGTCATAGAGGGGCGCAACGCCCGCCAGATCAAACGCTAATCTGCTCTGGCGGGTTGTCCAGCAATGTACGCAGCCGCTGCATCGCCTCTTCGAACCGTTTCAAACTGACATGACCATTCACGCCAATGCGCACCGCATTGGGGGCGCGCCCGTCGCGCAGGGCAAATTCATCTGCAGACCGGATCTGCACCCCCTCGGCCTCGGCCGCGCGGGTAAAGGCGGCAGAACGCCAGCCGGCCGGCAGCTTCAACCAGAGAAACGGCACCTGATCATTCCAGACCAGTTCAAACCCGCCCAGGGCATTCACCGCGACCCGCACGTATTTGGCCATTTCCTCCCGCACCGCCTGGGTCAGCTCTTTGGTGCGCGGATCGCTAAGCAGGAGCCGGGTAATTTCCGCCAACGGCTGGGCCAGGCCGAAATAGCTATATTCCGCCGCCCGGCGCAGATCCTGTGAGCGCCCCGTGGGGGCCAGGGCAAAGCCCACCCGCAGCGCAGGCGTCAGGTTTTTCGAAATCGAGAACACATGCCAGGTGATATCCGGGGCCAGCGCCCGATAGCTTGGGGCCTGTGCGTCGCCCATACGGTAGCAATCATCCTCTAGGATCTGCACCCCGTGACGCCGCGCCACCGCAACGATTTCCTGGCGGCGCTGCAGCGGGGTAAACAGCCCGGTTGGATTGTGTACCTCGGGACTGGTACAAAGCACCTGCGCCCCGGTCTTACGAATGGCCAATTCCAGTGAATCGGGTACAATCCCATGTTCATCCATGGCCACACCAACCACCCTGGCCCGCAACAATTCTGCCGCGCGGCGAAAGCCTGCATAGGACAGATCCTCGACCAGGATCACTGGCTGCGGCTCTTGCAGCACGGTCTGCAGCACGGTGAGAATACCGTTCTGGCCCCCATGGGTCAAAACCACCTCTGCCTCGCCAAGCGGGCCCAGCGGCTGCCCGTCGAGCCAGTCAACAACCGCCTGCCGCACCGGCAGATAGGCGTCACGCGTTGGGTAGTTGAGGAACAACATCGCATCGCTATTGGCGACTTTCTCCATCACCTGACGCAGCGCCGCCACCTGCCCTACATCCACCATACGTGGGCTAAACAGGCTGACATGATGCGGATCTTTGGCCTCTTGCAGGTGCAACTGGCGTGACCAGACATCATCCATCACCTGGCTCGGCCGGTCCGCCACAAAGGTGCCGCGGCCAACCTCGGCCTGCAGCAATCCCTCATCCGTCAGGATCGTATAGGCCCGCGCCACAGTGCCGGGGGTGATCTTGAGCTGATAGGCCAGCTCTCGCACTGGCGGCAGTTTTGCGCCGCATTGCAAGATCCCGTCATCCACAGCGGTTCGAATGGTATCGGCCACCCGCTGATATTTTGGACCAGACTTACCGGCAAGATCCGGCGCCCAAATTGTACCCATTACAATCCATCCTTAGACAAGGGTATTCGACCATTGTATCAATTATACATAGCAGACAATTAGGATTGTATCAACACAATAAAGGACACTCCCCATGACGACGCCTGCAACACAAAGCCACACACATATGTCCTACCTGACGAACCGCGCCGCGCTGCCGGTTCTGGCCCAGGCGGCAGTTGCCTTTGCAGTCCTGGTCACCAAATGGTCCAACCGCCATCGCTCGCGCAAAGCTTTGAAAACGCTGAGCGTAGAACAGCTACGCGATATCGGGATCTCCCGCGCAGAGGCCCATTATCAAGGAACTCTTCCGTTCTGGCGCCCTTGATCCCCTGGGCACAGAGCAACCTTATGGCCGGGGCTTGCCCCGGTCTTTTTTTGCCTGATTGACAGTCATATCCCCCACATTTTGAAAACTAAGGGCCGGGCCAACCCGCCAGCGCCAAACAAGAATGGCACGGCGCAGTCGGCCAGGATTTCCCTTGATCAGCCGCATCAGCCTGCTTAGATGCGCTCAGGGCTGCCCCGGCCAGGCCGTCGCCCAGGACCGCCCACACCGCTGAAGGATACCCATATGCGCGACGCCCGTTCTGCCCCGCAAGGGATCGCCCCCCGCAAGGCAGCACAATCGCAGCGCAGCGACCGTTTGACCCAGCGCGACGGCCGTGTCTTTGCCGGCACCCACCTTATTATCGAAGTCACGCAGGGACGCGGGCTGGACAGCGAGGCCAATATTCAGCAGGCATTTTGCGATGTGATTGCCGCCTGCGGTGCCACGCTGCTGCATATGCACACGCATCGCTTTTCCCCTCAGGGGATCTCGGGCGTAGCGGTGCTGGCCGAGAGCCACATATCCGTGCACACCTGGCCCGAAGTTGGCTATGGTGCCTTTGATGTCTTTATGTGTGGCGATGCCGATCCCTGGCGGGCAGTCGAGGTGCTGAAGCGCGCGTTTGACACCACCTGCGTCACCGTACGCGAAATCCTGCGCGGGCCGAATATGCCCGACACGCCGCCCCCCACAGCCTAACATCCCACTGCCCCCTGCCGCCAAAGCTCGCGCCCCGTCCCGACAAGGCGAGCGCCAGGCACAATCCGCTTGAGCCAAGGCCACTGGCTCTGCTAGGCGATGAGAACACAGCGGATGCGAGGCAGATCAGATGCAAAATACCCCCATTCAGGTGGTCAATCGTGAAACCGGCCTGGTGTTTGACGAGGTCATCCTGGGCGAAAAATGGATCCGTTGGGCCTATCAGGACAGCAGCACCAAGCTGCTGGAACGGCTGCTGTTTCGCGCCCCCCTGATCAGCCGGTTGTTTGGCCGCTGGTTTGACAGCCGCTGGTCGCGCGGCAAGATAAAGTCGGTGATCGAAGAGCTGTCGATCGACATGACAGAGGCGGTACGCCCGGCGCAGGACTATACCTCCTTCAATGACTTTTTTGCCCGCCACCTGAAACCCGAAGCACGCCCCTACAACCCGGCCCCGGATGAAATCATCGCACCCGCCGACGGCCGGGTCCTGGTCTTTCCCGCGCTAAAGAATGATATTTTTGTGCCGGTCAAAGGCCATCCGATGTCGATCAACACCATGCTGCAGGATATGGCCGAACCCTTTCTGGGCGGTGCCCTGGCCATCGTGCGGCTATGCCCGGCGGATTATCACCGCTATCACTTTCCGATGGCCGGCGTGATCGAGCGCTGCCAGAACATTGACGGCGCGCTGCATTCGGTCAACCCCATCGCCCTGGGGGCGGGGCCCGATGTCTTTGGCGAAAACAAGCGCTGCAATACCCTGATAAAAAATGACAGGATCGGTCACTATTGCTTTAGCGAAGTGGGGGCATTTGGGGTTGGTTCCATCCTCAACACCAAGACCACAGGCGCGGTGCAGAAGATGGATGAAAAGGGCTATTTCAAATTTGGCGGGTCAACCGTCGTGGTGGTGTTCCAGCCCGACACAGTGACCTTTAGCCCCGATTTGGTTGCCAATAGCGCCGCTGGACGCGAAACCCTGGTAAAGGTCGGCCAACCCCTTGCACAGGTTACAGCGCGCGCACCGGCGGAATAGAATAAGTCATAGTGGACCGCGCCACCATCTTGTCAGATCCCTGTGAAAACATATGCACATCCCCCACAGCCAGGCTGCGCCCCAGCTTCAGCAGCTGACCCTTGGCGATAATGTCACACCCCGCCTCTGGTTTGCGCATGAAATCCAGCGATGAATTGGTGGTCACCGCCAAGGCTTTGGCCCCCAGTCGCGACAGGACCAGCGCGTATACCGTGACATCCGCAAGGGCAAACATTGACGGCCCTGAAACGGTGCCACCGGGGCGCAGGTGACGCTCTGCCACCTTCAACCGCATGGTGATGCCGTCCACCGATAGCGCATCGATGGCAAAATCCTCTGCCACCTGCGGGAAGATCTCTGCCATATAGGCTTCCAGTTCTCTTACGTCGAATGCCAATCCCATGCTTTTCCTCTCTCTCGTTGCGCCCTAGTGTTCACCCGGAACCCAAGAGGAGAGCAAGATGGCAATTCTGGAACGTGACGACAAAAACGCAATTGCGCATTTGCAAATGAACGCGCCGGATCGGCTGAACGCGCTGTCGGACGAAATGCTGGCGGCCCTGCAACAGCAGATTGACGCGCTGAAAGAAGATCGCAGCATCAAGGCGGTCATCCTCTCTGGCGCGGGCAAGGCCTTTTGCGCGGGCCATGACATTCGCCAAATGACCGCCGGGCGCGCTGCCGATGATGGCGGCCGGGCCTATTTTGACAGTCTCTTTGCGCGCTGCACCAGTGTAATGCTGGGCCTGCAACGCCTGCCACAGCCGGTCATCGCCCAGGTGCATGGGATTGCCACTGCCGCGGGCTGCCAGTTGGTTGCCTCTTGCGATCTGGCCATCGCCACCGAGGACTGCCGCTTTGGCGTCAATGGCGTCAATATAGGCCTGTTCTGTTCGACACCGATGGTGGCCCTGTCGCGCAATATCGGCCAAAAGCAAGCCTTTGAGCTGCTCACCACCGGGGATTTTGTTAAGGGGCCGCGCGCCGCCGAATTGGGCCTGATCAACCGCGCCGTCCCGACAGACCAGCTAGAGGCAGAGACCCGCGCCATGGCCGAAAAGATTGCCGCCAAGCTTGGCGCGGCGGTCAAGATTGGCAAAGAAGCCTATTATCAACAGCTCAACCTGCCAATTGATGCAGCCTACGCCTATACCAGCCAGGTCATCGTCGAAAACCTGATGCAGCCCGATACCGCCGAAGGCATGGCGGCCTTTCTGGAAAAACGCAGCCCTGATTGGGAAAAATCCTGAATTTTGGGAAAATTTTAGTCTTTGTTTACCATTTCGGATTTATTGTTTCTCTATCGGGCCTTTCAATAGAGGCAAGATAATGGCAAAGATTGGGCACGGGTTACGACCCGGACACAATTTGGGCCGCTGCAGCGGAAGGTCCCTCCAACCGGGAATCTCTCTCCCCGGTGACATTCCCGCGCAGCGGCCCCAAATGCTCCTCTCTCACTCCTAAAAATCAGTCCGAAACCGGGCCATCTGCACTGAAACCTGCAATCTTGATGCCGTATGGAAACATTGCACGCCCCGTCTGCGCATTGTCTCCCCTCGGGGCTTGCTCTTGCAGTGCAACATGCCCAACCCAACTTTCCGGACAACCACGATGGCCCAGATCGCAGGCCAAGTCGCAGTCCCCGTATTTCGGCACTTTTTGGCCACATTTGACCTGCGTCGGCGCCATATTCGACCACGGGTAATATTGCTTAACCCCGCGCTCTGCCCTATCTGCCCCCTATGACAAAGACATTGCATATCGTGGGCGGCGGCATGGCCGGGTCCGAGGCAGCCTGGCAGGCTGCGAACATGGGCGTCAAAGTGGTGATCCACGAGATGCGACCCAAAGTGGAAACCTTTGCCCATCAGACGGGCAATCTGGGCGAGATGGTGTGCTCCAACTCCTTTCGCTCTGATGATGATGAGCAAAACGCCGTGGGGCTGCTGCATTGGGAAATGCGCGCCGCCAACGGGGTAATCATGGCCAGCGCCGAAGAGCATCGCCTGCCCGCAGGTGGCGCCCTGGCGGTCGACCGCGAGCCCTTTGCCGAAACGGTGACCGCCAAGTTGAAGGCCCATCCCAATATTGAGGTGTCTTACGAGGAAATCACCGCGCTGCCCGAGGACGGCCATTGGATCTTTGCCACCGGGCCCTTGACCTCTGGCTCCCTGGGTCAGGCGATCCAGGCTGAAACAGGCGCCGAGGCGCTCGCCTTTTTTGATGCCATCGCCCCGATTATCTATGCCGAGAGCATTGATATGTCGCAGGCCTGGATGCAGTCGCGTTATGACAAGGGCGAAACCGAGGAAGAGCGCACCGCCTATCTGAACTGCCCCATGTCCAAAGACCAGTATGAGGCCTTCATAGATGCCCTGCTGGCCGCGGATAAAACCGAATTCCACGAGGGCGAAACGGCCGGGTATTTCGACGGCTGTCTGCCGATCGAGGTCATGGCCGAACGCGGTCGCGAGACCCTGCGCTTTGGTCCGATGAAGCCGGTCGGCCTGACCAATCCGCATCAGCCGGATGTAAAGGCCTACGCCGTGGTGCAGCTGCGCCGTGACAATGCGCTTGGCACCCTTTTCAACATTGTCGGCTTCCAGACCAAGATGAAATACGGCGCCCAAGCCGAGGTGCTCAAGATGATTCCGGGGCTGGAAAATGCCCGCTTTGCCCGGCTTGGCGGCATTCATCGCAATACCTTTCTCAACTCTCCCACACTGCTGGACGCCCAGATGCGGCTGAAATCAAAACCACATCTGCGCTTTGCCGGCCAGATTACCGGGGTTGAGGGCTATGTGGAAAGCGCCGCAATGGGTCTGCTGGCCGGGCGCATGGCCGCCGCCGAGATCCTTGGGCTAGAGCTGCCCGAGGTGCCGCAGGACAGCGCCATGGGCGCGCTGATCCATCACATTACCGGCGGCGCCGAGGCCAAGACCTTCCAGCCGATGAATGTGAACTTTGGCCTGTTCCAGCCCGTTGATGGGCTGAAAGGCGGGCGGCGTGGCCGCAAGGACCGCTACAAGGCCTATACCGACCGTGCCAAAACCGCCTGGACCGCCTGGCTGGACAATTTCTCCTGATCTGACAAAGGGGGCAATACCCGTGACCTTCATCACCCGTTTTGCCCCCTCGCCCACCGGCCCACTGCATCTGGGGCACGCCTATTCAGCGCTGCTCGCCCATGACATGGCGCGCGCTGCTGGCGGCAGCTTGCTGCTGCGCATCGAAGACATCGACCAATCCCGCGCCCGCCAATCCTGGGAGGCGCAGATCTATGAGGACCTGCATTGGCTGGGCCTATGCTGGCCAGAGCCCGTGATGCGCCAATCCAACCGAATTGCGCGCTACCAACAGGCGCTGGCGCAGCTCACGGCGCTTGGTCTGACCTATCCCTGCAACTGCAACCGGGCCGATATAGAGGCGGCAGCCGGGGCACCGCAGGAAGGCGTGGCGCAGTTTGGCCCGGATGGGCGCATCTATCCCGGAAGCTGTCGCCACCGCGCCGAAGAAACACCCAAAGCAGAGGATGTCATACGTCTCGATATCGCCAAGGCACTGGCGCTGGCCATGCAACAGACCGGGCTGCGTACGTTTGAGGAAACCGGTGCCAAATTTCGCGGTTCACACAGGCTGGACCCAACACTGCTGATTGAACGTGTGGGTGACATCATTCTGGTGCGAAAGGGAATGGGCAGCTCATACCATCTGTCGGTTGTGGTGGATGATGCCGATCAGGGCATCACACATGTCGTTCGCGGCGCCGATCTGTTTGACGCCACCCAGATCCATGTCTTGCTACAGGTTCTGCTGCGCCTGCCAACTCCCATCTACCATCACCATGATCTGATCCGCGACGAGGCGGGCAAACGCCTCGCGAAACGCGATGACGCCCGCGCCATCGCCAAATACCGGGCCGAAGGTGCCAGCCCAAGCGACATTCGCCGCATGGTCGGGCTCGCGCGCCCCTCTGCCTAGGTTCGGTCTGGTCTAGAGGCTGTCGTCCATCGGGGCCATCAGCTCTTGCTCTGCCCCGTCGCGAATGGCGGTATAAAAACAGCTGCGGCGATTGGTGTGACAGGCCGGACCCACCTGGTCGACCAGGGCCAGCAGACAGTCGCGATCGCAATCAAGCCGCAGCTCCACCAATGTCTGCAGGTGCCCCGAACTCTCTCCCTTCACCCAAAAGGCCTGACGCGAGCGAGACCAATAGGTCACCTTGCCAGTCTCTAGTGTCTTGGCAACGCTTGCGGAATTCATCCAGGCCATCATCAGCACCTCGCCGCTGCTGTGATCCTGGGCGATACAGGGGATCAAGCCGACCGCGTCGTATTTCAGGCTATCGGGAGAGAAAGTCATAGGAAAACCCTTTTGCATCTGCCATCTGCGTCCTATGTATGGGGAAGACACCCCAAGGGAAAGCCCGAGGCCGCCTTATGTCCAGCGAAACGTCCAGCGAGACCGATCTGATCAAGCTTTATTCTGCGCGTATTCTGGCGCTGGCGGCGGATATTCCGCTGCTTGATCGGCTGGACAACCCGGATGCCACCGCAAAGAAACGTGCGCCGCTGTGTGGGTCAACCGTCACTGTTGATCTGACTCTGCACGACGGGCGGATTGTCGACTTTGGCCAGGACGTCAAGGCCTGCGCCCTGGGGCAGGCTTCGGCCTCGATTGTGGCCAGCAAGATCATTGGCCGCAGCCTGAGCGAAGTCGAAACCGCCCGCGCAGAGTTGAAGGCCATGCTGACCGCCAACCAACCGCCACCAGCGCCGCCCTTTTCAGAGTTGGAAGTGCTGATACCGGCACGCGATTTCAAAAACCGTCATGCCTCTATCCTGCTATGCCTCGACGCCACGCTCGAAGCATTTCATGAGGCGTCGCAGAAAGACTGCGCTTAACCTTAGCTCTATGTTACGCAAACAGGCCGCCCTCGGTTCACCTTATCGGCGGCAGGTCATGCCCGCCCCCGGTCTTGCAGGGCTGCGACAAAAAAACCGCCACACATCCGGGCAGATGGTGGCGGCAGTATATGCGTCTTCATGCGGGGTCTGGGAACGCAGTCCGGTTGATAGGCGCAACCGGGTGAAACAAGGGCAAGCAAGGTTTCCATCGCAGGTCGGGATAAGACATGCACGTTCCCGTCAAGAAGACAGCAGGCGGTCGTCAGTAATCAAATTTGCTCAGAGAATACTCCTCTAGTCTTTGCGGTTGCAGGCGGGGATAAGGAAACTTCAGGCCCGGCGGTTACAAAAAACCAGGCAGATGCAGCGCAACCACAAGCATGACCACCAAGGATGCAGCGCCAAGCGCATCCTGCAACAGGGTCGACTGTGTGTTGTTCAGGGTTGTTTTCAATTGGGTCATCATTGGTCTGCGCTCCACTCTTGTCTGTCGGGTTGGCAACCGCTCTCTGGCGATCTTGTTGCCTATTTGTTCTCATTTTACGGCGCGCCTGTAAAGAACTTTATGAGAACATTCGCGAACATTTTGGAACACACAACAGTAAGGCAGGATTAACCCACTGAAATTAAACGGATAGCTTGATCCTGTTTCATCAGCCAAAGCAGAACACGCGCCGCGCGCCCACGCGCGGAAGAAAGCTGGGGATCGGTGGTCAACAGGGCGCGGGCGTCGCTTTGTGCCACCGCCATCAGGTCGGCCTGGCGTTCCAGATCGGCAATGCGGAATCGGGGCAACCCGGATTGGGCGGTGCCGATCACATCGCCAGCGCCGCGCATCTGCAGGTCGGTTTCGGAAATCACAAAACCGTCTTCGCTTTCGCGCAGCACTTCCAACCGGCGCCGCCCACCCTCGGACAATGGAGGCTGATACATCAACAGGCAGGTCGATTGCGCACTACCGCGTCCCACCCGCCCACGCAGCTGATGCAGCTGGGCGAGGCCAAAGATCTCGGCCCGCTCGATCACCATGATTGAAGCGTTGGGCACATTCACCCCCACCTCGATCACCGTAGTGGCCACCAGCACCTTGCACGCGCCGCTTTGAAACGCCTGCATGGCCGCGTCTTTTTCTGCCGGGGGCATCTGGCCATGCACCAGCCCAACGACACCCTCGCCCAGCGTTGCGCGCAGCTGTTTAAAGCGCTCTTCCGCAGCGATCAGGTCCATCACTTCGGATTCGCCCACCAATGGACAGACCCAATAGCACTGTCGCCCCTCGTCAATTGCCTGGCGCAGATGGTCCACCACCTCTGCCATCCGTTCGGTGCTGAGCACTGCGGTTTTCACCGGCTTACGCCCTGGCGGCTTTTCATCCAGAACCGAAACATCCATATCGCCATATTGCGCCAGGGCAAGCGAACGCGGGATCGGTGTTGCCGTCATCACCAACACATCAGCGCCTTTGCCCTTTTCCGCCAGTTCCATCCGCTGACGCACCCCAAAGCGGTGCTGTTCATCCACCACCGCAAGGCGCAGGGCCCGGAATGCCACATCCTGCTGGAACACCGCATGGGTGCCCACCAGAATATGGATATCACCCGCCGCCAACGCTGCCAGCTTGGCGCGCCGCTCGGCCCCCTTGTCGCGTCCCGTCAAAAGTTCCAGCACCACGCCGGCCTGCTCGGCCAGAGGGCGCAGCCCTTCATAGTGCTGCTGGGCCAGGATCCCGGTTGGCGCCATCATCACGCCCTGGCCACCCGCCTCGACGGCGACCAGAAGCGCCATGAAGGCAACCAGGGTTTTCCCTGACCCTACATCACCTTGCAGCAATCTGTTCATCCGCCGATCGGCGGCCATATCCTTGGTGATTTCATCAATCGCGCGCGCCTGCGCTCCGGTAGGATTATAGGGCAGCGCCGCCAGAACTGGCGCCTGCAACCGCCCTGTTGCAATGCTGACGATACCGCAGCTTTTGCGTTCAACCTGGCGCGCCAGGGCCAGGGTAAGCTGATGGGCAAATAGCTCATCATAGGCGAGGCGCGTGCGGGCTGGTGCTTCGGGTGCCAGATCGTCCAGCCCTTCGGGGTGGTGCACTGCTGTCACCGCAGCATTCCAGCCCGGCCAGTCTTCACGTTTGGCCTGCCCCGGATCAATCCATTCGCCAAGCTCTGGAAGCCGCTGCAGCGCGCTCTGCACTGCCTTTCGCATGGTTTTCTGCGTCACCCCATGGGTCAGCGGATAGACTGGTTCAAACAGCGGGATATCTTCCGCCTCGACCAGTGGCAGGATGTGATCGGGATGCACCATCTGTGCCACCCCATCAAACAGCTCTACCTTGCCCGATACCAGGCGCCGGCTGCCTTCGGGGCATTGCGCCTCTAGGTAGCGGCTGCGGCCATGGAAGAATAGAAGTTGAAATTCAACCTCTTGATCACTGACGTTAATGCGATATGCCCCACCGCGATTGCGGGCCGGAACATGGCTGCCAATCTCCACTTCCACGGTGGCAATCGCGGGCAGTTCCAGCCCCTTGATGCTGGCGCGGCGACGACGGTCCAGCACCGAATGCGGCAGCGAAAAGACCAGATCGCGCGGTGTCTCCAATCCGATCTGGGCCAGATTCTGCGCCGTCTTCGGCCCCACCCCCTTGAGCGTTTCTGCCCCCGCAAACAGCGGAAACAGGATTTCCGGCCGCCCGGTCATGCGCCTGCAATCTCGGCGCGCCAGCCATCTTCATCCAGGATGCGGACGCCTAGCTCCTGCGCTTTTTTCTCCTTGGAGCCTGCTCCCGGTCCGGCAACCAGGATATCTGTCTTCTTTGAAACCGATCCTGAAACCTTGGCGCCAAGCTTTTCAGCCTGCGCCTTGGCTTCATCCCGGCTCATCTGGAGTTTGCCGGTAAAGACCACGGTCAACCCGGCCACCGGGCTGTCTTGTGCAGGGGCTTCGGGGGCAGTGATTGTCAGGCACTCTACCAATTCGTCAATGGCCGCACGTTCCTCATCATTGGCAAGCGCATCAGACAGGGACAGACCCACGGTGGCACCGATCCCATCAATGCCGATCAGATCTTCCCAGGCCTCCGCCGCCTCGGTCGGGACCGTAGCGCGGGCGATCTCTGCATCGCGGGCCTCTTTGATCTTGGCGCGCCGCCCCTCGGCGGCGGCCGTCTGACGCTCGGCCTCTTCGGCCAGATCAGCGGCGCGATGCGCCAGCGCGGCAGGGCGCGCCCGGTCCAGCGCCTCTGCCAGTTCTGTCCATCCACCAAAATGCAGCG
The DNA here is from genome assembly GCF_048267565.1 of Pseudophaeobacter sp. Taxonomy (NCBI): domain Bacteria; kingdom Pseudomonadati; phylum Pseudomonadota; class Alphaproteobacteria; order Rhodobacterales; family Roseobacteraceae; genus Pseudophaeobacter; species Pseudophaeobacter sp. Next base: position 627,676 of record NZ_JBLWXG010000001.1, read on the forward strand.
CCAGATCTTTGGCCGCCACCTCGCCCACGTGGCGAATGCCCAAGGCAAAGATCATCCGGCCAAGGCTGATCTGGCGCTTTTCCGCGATCGCTGCAAAGAGTTTGGCCGCGCTTTGCGGCCCCCAACCATGGCGATTTTTCAGCTTGCCAAAATTCGCGGTGTCACGCTCTTCCAGCCGGTAGATATCCACCGGGGTGCGGATCGGCAGATCCTCGTCCTCATAAAAGGCTTCCAGCTGTTTGGCACCAAGCCCTTCGATATCAAAAGCCTTGCGAGAGACAAAATGTTTCAGCTTTTCAATAGCCTGCGCAGGGCAAATAATGCCACCGGTGCAGCGGCGCACCGCATCGCCTTCCTCGCGCACCGCCTCTGATTTGCATTGCGGACAGAAATGCGGGAAAGCGTAGGGTTCACTGCCTTCGGGCCGCTTGGACAGGTCTACATCGGCCACCTTGGGGATCACATCGCCAGCGCGGTAGATCTGCACCCAATCACCGATGCGAATATCCTTGCCATCGCGGATCACCTCGCCTTTGGAATCGCGACCGCGGATGTAGTCTTCATTGTGCAGGGTTGCGTTGGACACCACAACGCCGCCAACAGTCACTGGCTGCAGCCGAGCCACAGGGCTGAGCGCACCCGTGCGCCCGACCTGAATGTCGATGGCTTCCAGGCGGGTCCAAGCCAGCTCTGCCGGAAACTTATGCGCAATGGCCCAACGCGGTGTAGTGGCCCGAAAGCCAAGCCGCGCTTGCAAGTCCAGCGCGTTCACCTTGTAGACCACACCGTCAATATCATAGCCGAGCGTGGCGCGTTGCTCTTCGATCTTTCGGTACTGCGCAATCATGTCGTCGACACTGTTGCAGAGCTGGGTCAAAGGATTGATTTGAAACCCCAGGTCCTGCAGACGCGCAATGGCACTGCTTTGGGTATCCCCCAAGGGTTCAGCGATATCGCCCCAGCTATAGGCAAAGAACCGCAACGGACGGGCACGGGTGATTTCAGCATCCAACTGCCGCAAGGATCCTGCCGCTGCATTGCGCGGATTGGCAAAGATCTTGCCCCCGTGCGCTTCGTGGCGGGCATTCAAATCGGCAAAATCGGCATGGCTCATATAGACCTCACCGCGGACCTCCAGCACATCTGGCGCGCCAGTAATCTGCTGGGGAATATCCGCGATGGTCCGGGCATTGGCGGTGACGTTTTCGCCTGTTGTACCATCGCCGCGCGTCGCAGCCTGGATCAACTGGCCGTTTTCATAGCGCAATGACAGCGACAACCCGTCAATCTTGGGCTCTGCCGTGAAGGCAAGCGGCGCATCATCCGCCAATCCAAGATAATTGCGGATGCTACGGGTAAAATCAGTGACGTCCTGATCCTCAAAGGCATTGCCCAGTGACAGCATTGGCACAACGTGCTGGATCTTGCCAAATCCCGAACTGACAGGTGCGCCAACCGTATCCAGCTGGGTTGCAAGCGCTTTCAGGGCCGGAAAGTGTTCGGCCAATGCGTGGTAACGGCGCTTGGCATCATCATAGGCGGCATCGCTCAGATCTGGCGCATCCGCTTGATGATAGGCACGATCAGCGGCGGCAAGCAGATCTTGCAGCTGCAAAAACTCTACCTCTGCCTGCGCTGGCGAGAGTGTGCTGGGATCTGATTTCTGAGAATTGTCCACGCCCGAGTCCCCGTCTCTATTTGCCTCTCGGTGATAAGACGCGCGCCGCCTCAGGTCCAGTGACAGGGGGGTAAGAAAATGCAGCAAACAACACGGTCAAACATCCTTGGCGAACACCTTTGGCAAACAAAAAAAGACCCCGCCACGGCGGAGTCTTTCTGGCAGGCCACGACAGCCCGCGTTCACCAAAACTTCACAAAGCCGACATCGCCTGGTTCACCAGCGCGCTTTGTTCAGATCAAAACCGCTAAGATCTTGTAAGAGGTTCAGGATCAGATGCCGTCGCTTGGGGCCATCAGGCCCCAACAGCCATGCGGTGGCCGCCCGACATTTGATCATCCTGCGGGTCCCGCAGAACATAGCCCCGGCCCCAAACAGTTTCGATATAGTTGTCACCACCTGTTGCAGTGCTCAATTTCTTACGCAACTTACAGATGAATACGTCAATGATTTTCAGTTCGGGTTCATCCATACCACCATACAGATGGTTCAAGAACATCTCTTTGGTCAGGGTGGTGCCCTTGCGCAGGCTCAGCAGCTCCAGCATCTGGTATTCTTTCCCGGTAAGATGCACAGTCTTGCTGTCCACTTCCACGGTTTTGGCATCCAGATTGACCGCAATTTTGCCGGTCTTGATGATGGACTGCGAATGCCCCTTGGAGCGGCGGATAATTGCATGGATCCGGGCCACCAGCTCTTCGCGGTGGAATGGCTTGGTCAGATAGTCATCCGCACCAAACCCGAAACCTTTTATTTTGTTTTCAGTATCATCGGCACCGGACAAGATCAGGATTGGTGTCTCGATACGGGCCATGCGCAGCTGGCGCAGCACCTCATGACCGTTCATATCAGGAAGACCAAGATCAAGCAGGATCAGATCGTAATCATAAAGCTTGGCCAGATCGATCCCTTCCTCCCCCAGGTCCGTCGAATAGACGTTGAGGTTGGCATGGGTCAGCATCAGTTCAATACTTTTTGCCGTGGTAGGATCATCTTCAACGAGAAGAATACGCATGTTTAAAGTCTCCGCCTGTAACTGTTTCCCTTAGGTTGCGTTAACCCTGGTGGAAAAAGGTTAATGGCCCGTTACCATAATGGTTAATTTTCAACTTTGACTCAAGTGCTGCGCGTAATTATTATTCACTCTTAACGGTACTCTTTCAGCCTTGTCGCCTTCAAGGCCTCTTCGCCGTGGTCGGCAACTGCCGCAATCCAGCTTCGGAATTCCTCTTCGCTCAGCCCGTAACGGCGCAGCGCCTCGGTCTGGGGCAGCAAGCCATAAAGCACCCCACGCACCACGGCGGCCTTGCGAGAGGCAACCCAGCGGCTGGTGGCTGCAGGTGGCAAATCTGCCCGTGTCATCGTGGTACCATCCGGCAACGTCACGGCACGTGGCCCTTCGACTTTCTTAAGGAACATCCCTTGACCTCTAGTGGAACTATATTTCTGTTTCTCCGACAGCATTTACTCAGTCTAATTAAAGAGCCGTGAACCTGCCCCCTTGAGAGTCTGTAGGATTTTCATATATTCTGCAGCGCTTGCCCCCTTGATCTAAGGATTTGCTGTATGGCGCTGGATACCGACACCCCGCTCAACTCCCTTGGCTTTGCCAAACCTCCCTCAGACACCCGCGTGGTGGTCGCTATGTCTGGCGGCGTCGACAGCTCTGTTGTGGCCGCCTATCTGGCCGACCAGGGCTACGATGTGGTGGGGGTGACGCTGCAGCTCTATGATCATGGTGCGGCGCTGGCGAAAAAGGGGGCCTGCTGTGCCGGTGTCGACATCCACGATGCGCGCCGCGTGGCCGAAGAACGCGGCTTTCCACACTATGTTCTTGATTATGAGAACATTTTCAAAGACGCGGTGATCGATGAATTTGCCGACAGCTATCTTGCCGGGGCCACACCTGTGCCCTGCATTCGCTGTAACGAGCGGGTGAAATTCAAGGATCTTCTGGAAACCGCCCGCGACCTAGAGGCCGACTGCATGGCCACTGGCCATTATATCCAGCGCAAGATGGGCGAAAATGGTGCCGAGCTGCACAGCGCCGAAGATGCGAATCGCGACCAGAGCTACTTTTTGTTCTCCACCACGGCAGAGCAGCTCGACTATCTGCGATTCCCCCTGGGCCACCTGCCCTCCAAGGATGCAACCCGCGAGATGGCGGCGCAATATGGGCTGGCCGTTGCCGATAAACCGGACAGTCAGGACATTTGTTTTGTCCCAGATGGAAACTATACCTCGGTAATCGAGAAATTGCGTCCAGGTGCGGCGGAACCCGGAGAGATTGTTCATGCCGATGGGCGGGTGCTGGGCAGCCACACCGGGGTGATTCACTACACCATTGGTCAGCGGCGCGGCCTGGGGATCGGCGGTTTGACCGAACCATTGTATGTGGTGCGGCTGGATGTTGACAAGAAGCAGGTGATCGTTGGCCCCAAAGAGCTGCTGGCGACCCGCACAATCCCCGTGCGTGAAATCAACTGGCTCGGCGACACCCCCTTTGACAGCCGCAAGGAATGGACTGTCATGGTTAAGGTGCGCTCAACCCGGCCACCGCGCGAGGCAATCATTCGCCCCCTGTCGCCTACCACCGCCGAGGTCGAGCTGCTGACCCCCGAAGAAGGAGTCTCGCCGGGGCAGGCCTGCGTGTTTTATGATACTGACAGCAGCCGCATCTTTGGTGGTGGCTGGATCTGGCGCGGCTATTAAACCCCGACGGGCGGGTAATTCAGGCCAGTTTTATCGGGCCAGTTTTATCGGGCCAGTTTTAACAGATCTGATGTACAGGACTGCACGGGGCCGCCAGACGGCACCTGAAAAACACGCTGTGGCTACAGCCGGTCTAAAACCGCACGGGCCGCCCGCAGCCCGGGGGCCTCGCCGCCCTGCCCTAAACGCTGCATGGTCACGGCCATGGCCGCCTTTTGCAATTCAGGTGCCTCGGCCAGCTCGCGCAGACAGCGGGCAATGGTGCCGGGGCGACAGTCTGGCCCCAGGCACTCTGGCACCACGCGGGTGTCGCTGACCAGATTAACCAAGGTGACCGTATCAATCAGTGCCATCCGCTTCATGATCTGCCAGGTAAGCCACTGAAAACGGTAGGCAATAACCATCGGCGTCGCCGCGGCTGCCAGTTCAAGAGAGACCGTACCAGAGGCGGCAAGCGCCAGGTCAGAGGCCGCAAAGGCGGCGCGTTTCAGACCGGCAAACTCTGCCGGATCATGCGCGTTAGGGTCCAGAAACAAGGTGTCCGCAGGCCAATCCGCAGCTGCCTCCTGCACCAAGGCAGCAACGGGCGCAGCACAGGGCACCACCACCCGGTGGTTGGGGTAAAGATGCTGGAAGGCCTGCAGAGATTCGCCAAAAATCGGCGCTAGCCGCGTCACCTCGGATCGCCGGGATCCCGGCAAGGCCAGTACCAGCGGCGAATCACCTAGATTGAAACGACTGCGAAGCGCCGCGATTTCAGCCTGGCTTGCCTGTGGCTCTGCCACAACCGGATGGCCGACAAAATCACAATCCATGCCTGCCGCCTGCATCAGCGGCGGTTCAAAAGGCAGCAAGGCGAGAACCTGATCGATGCTCTTGGCCATCTTGACCGCCCGCTTGGGCCGCCAAGCCCAGACCGAGGGCGCTACATAGTGTACCGTACGGATATCACTGGCCGCCTTGACCAGGCTGGCGACGCGCAGGGAAAAATCAGGGCTGTCGATGGTGATCAGCACATCAGGGCGCCAGGCAAGGATAGCCTCGGCGGTCTCGCGAATGCGGCGTTTCAGGTGGCGGTACTTGGGTAGAACCTCGGCCAGGCCCATGACCGACAGTTCCTCCATTGCAAAGCGCGACTGCAGCCCCTGCGCCGCCATCTGGGTTCCACCAATGCCGTCGAACTGAACCTTCGGCTGCAGGGTTTTCAACCCCTGCATCAAGGCCCCCCCCAGACGATCGCCCGAGGGTTCCCCAGCCAGGACAAAGACCTTGAGGCTCACGCGGGGCGCAGCCAGAGGAAGAGGCCAAGCCGGTCGCAGGCGTCAATAACCGCGTCCTGCTCCAGCACGATCACCCCGCCAGCCTCTAGCACAATGCCCGACAACCCGGCCTGCGCCGCCAGTTCCACCGTCTGTGGCCCGATCGTCGGCAGATCAGCGCGGCGATCCTGGCCGGGTTTGGGCGCCTTAAACAGGATGCCTCCCTGGCCGTCGGGGCGGTTGCGCAGGCTTTGCAGCATCCAGTTGGTGCCAAAAACATTTTCCACCGCAACAGCCTGACCCGCACGAATGGCGCAGCACTGGCCAATGTCGGCCGCACTCATCGCTGCAACCACTTCGGCACCGCGCAGCGCATCTGCCGTATCCAGCGCGCCCGGTTGCACCTGGGTGACGACGCCTTCCGGCATCAACAGATCAGGGGCCACCTCATGCGCGGCGCGCAGGGTAAAACCGGCCTGTTCAATCAATCCCATAACGGCGCGCAAAGCACCGTCATCGCCCGCCCCAAGGGCGGACTGGATGACCGAGACCATTGGCAGAGTCGCCGCATCAATCGCGGCAGGATCAACCGAGGGTCGGCTGACAGCCCCAGCCAGGCAGACCTCCTGCACGCCAGCTGATTTCAACCGCGCCAGAAAGCTGCCCAGATGTTCGATGCGAAAGGATATTTCTGCATCCAGGCAGTCCGGCTCAGAGCCTTCCATGGCACATATCAGCGGTCGCTTGGTCAGACGTGAGGCCACTTCACGTGGCAGCAGCCCGGTTCCGGCAATCAGTGCAAGCATCGGTTCAGCCCCCTGGGGTCAGGAAAGACCGGTCGGTCTCTCCAGTGATAAAGGCAACGATTTCTTCCACATAGGCGCTCTCGGTTTCGTCGCCCAGACGGCGGGCGCGTTCCTGAAAGGTGCCTTCGCCCTGGGCCAGCATCTGAAAAGCCGCCCGCAGCGCCGTGATGTCAGACCGCTTCACCCCGCGTCGTTTCAACCCCACAAGATTGAGCCCATCCAGACCACCGCGAGGCGCCTGAACCAGCCCATAGGGAATGACATCATTTGTCACCATGGTCACGGCACCAATGATCGCACCACGGCCGATCCGCACCCATTGGTGAATACCGGACAGCCCGCCGATGATCACATCATCTTCCAGCACGCAATGGCCTGCAATCGCGGCAGAGTTCACCACGATCACCCGGTCACCAACAATGGCGTCATGGGCGATATGGCAGCCCGCCATGAACAGACCGTCATCGCCGATACGGGTAATACCGCCACCGCCTTCAGTCCCCGCATTCACCGTAACATGTTCGCGGATACGGTTGCGTTTGCCAATCACCGTGCGGCTTTTCTCGCCCTGAAATTTCAGATCTTGCGGGATTTCACCAATCACCGCAAAAGAAAAGACCACCGTATCATCACCAATCTCGCAGTCGCCAGTCACGACAACATGCGATTTCAGGGTGACACGATCGCCCAGAACCACCTCGGCGCCGATGTGGCAGAACGGGCCGATCTGGCAGCCTTCGCCAAGCTTGGCCCCTTCTTCGATCACCGCGCTGGGATGAATCTGGTTCATCTGGCTCAATCCTTTTGCACGTCAACCATGGCGGTGAACTCGGCTTCGGCGGCGACCTCGCCTTCAACCGTGGCCACGCCTTTGAATTTGAAGACCTTGCCGCCCGCCTTGCCGCGCAGAATTTCCACATTCATTTCCAGCACATCACCGGGAATGACCTTGCGGCGGAATTTGCATTTGTCGATGTTCATGAAATAGATCAGCAGGTCGCGGTCCACCATATCCAGCGCCACCCCAAGCATAACACCGGAGGTTTGCGCCATGGCCTCGACGATGGTAACGCCTGGCATGATTGGCGTACCAGGGAAATGACCCTGGAAATGCGGCTCATTCATGGTCACATTCTTGATCCCACGCGCCGATTTGATTCCGTCGATATCCACCACCTTGTCGACCAACAAGAACGGATAACGATGCGGCAGGATCCGCTGGATCAGGTGAATATCGGCGCTCTGCAATTCAGCGGTCATGGCATTTTCCTGTCATTATTGATTTGATAAGTCCCTATCAACTGGGCGCTTTTGGAGCAAGCTTTCGCCGCTCTATTGCCCGTCGGGGGAGTGGTCCTGATCCTGGCCATCCCCCAGAACCTTGTCGATCCGGCTGATCGCCAGATCTGTGATATCGACGGCATCCGCGCTTAAGAACACGGTAGAATGATCCAGAATCGCCCCCGCCCCCGTTTCACGCATGATCTGTTCCAGTATCGGCAAAGAGGCTGCAAAGAATTCACGCTGCGCAGTTTCGTTGAGCTGGCTGATTTCGCGCAGCTTGCGATCCTGCGTCGCGCGGGTTTCTTGCACCTTGCGATCGAACGCATCGGCCAACCGGCGAAAGGCCTCTGGCTCCATCGCGCTGCGGCGCTGCGTCAGGTCCTGTTCTTCGGCCCGCAATGCGGCCTCTATATTCCGGTTTTCTGCGGTCAGAACAGCACCTTCTGCCTCGATCTCCCGGGCAGTTCTCTCGCCAAAGAGACTCTCTGAAAACAGCCGGTCAGGTTGGATCGTCAGCAGCCCGCTTTGCGGAGTTCCGAGCTGAACCTGGCGGCCCAGTTCAAACCCGGCAGGCGGCAGCGTCTGCTGGGCCAATACTGGTAACGCCCCGCCGAAAGGAACAAAAAGCGCCAGCCCAAGGGCCAGCGCTTGTTTGATTTGAAACGGCAATTTTAACGCCACTGAACCGATCACCCGTTTAGAACCGCGCCTGCAAGGTCAGGTCAAAGCTCTGCTCCTGATCGTAGTCTTCTTTGCTCAGCGCCTTGGTAAAATTGAACCGCAGCGGGCCAAGACCCGTTGTCCAGAGCAGGGAAACCCCAACCACATGCCGGAAGGACCCATTCCGGCCCACGATGCTGTTGCTGCCTGAGGTATCAACATCGTTCAACCCCCAGAGGTTGCCGACGTCATAGAACACGCCGCCGCGCAGCCCGTATTCTTCGGGCAGGCCAAGGGGGAATTCAGCATCGAACCGGGCCACCGCAAACAGGTTGCCACCAAGGAAGTCATCATAATTCCCACCGTCAGCGCGCGCCGAGCGATCCCGCGGACCAATCCCGCCAGGTTCAAACCCGCGCATGATGGAGGGAGACAGAACATAGCGGTCGATCGAGCGACTGCTGTCATCGCCAAGCCAGTGGAGAGCACCGGTTTCCACTGTCGCCCGCAGGGTGACCTCTTCATTGAAAATCAGCTTCTGCGCGACCAGCTTGGTTGAGGTTTTGAAATACTCGCTGTCACCGCCAAGGCCGGCATAGTCAGCACCGATCTGGATCAAGAAACCTGCGTTCGGATCAAGCCCAATCAGCCGGGTATCATAGGAATAGGTCAAACCAACAACGCTGCTGCTGCGTTCGCCCTGGGCAATTTCATTCTGTACGGTAGGCGCCGCAAGCGGATAGCTGCCGCCAGGGTAGGTTCCGTCGCCCCGCGCGATCATCTCAGAGTTATTCCAGCTATAGCGCAGCTGCAGGGTAGAACTCTCGCCGGTCTTGAAGGTCAGGGCAGGATTCAGGAAAACCCGCTTGGTATCATATTCCGAGAAACTGGAATCGGATTCTGACAGGCCCAGATCAAGGCTGAAACGCAGGTCACGCCCCAGCAGGCGCGGTTCGACAAAGCCCAGCACATACTCATCAGACTCTGTCGCGGTTGCGATGGCAAAGGACAGACGTTGACCACGGCCCAAGAAGTTATTCTCGGTCAGGCCAACCGAAATGCCAAAGCCGTCATTGACCGAATAAGACCCGCCAAGGTTCAACGACCCTGTTGGCTGTTCTTCGACATCAACATCAACCACCACCGAGCTGGCAGAGCTGCCTTCGCGCACGTCCACATCCGAATTGGAGAAGAAACCAAGCGCGCGGATGCGTTCAGCGGTGCGGCGAATTTCGCGCGGATTAAACGGATCGCCCTCGACAGTGCGGAACTGCTGGCGAATAACCCGGTCCAGCGTGGTGGTATTGCCTTCGATGTCGATGCGTTCCACGAAAACCCGTGGCCCACGGGTCAGCACATAGTCGATATCCAGGGTCAGGTTCCGGTCATTGCGGGTGACGCGCGGCTCGACACGCAGGAAATCAATGCCCTGCTTCAGCGCCAATGTTTCCAGCCGCTCGATCTCCCGCTCAACCACCATGGGCGAATAAACCACCCCTGGGCGCGACTTGAGAGCGGAGCGGAACACATCGGCATCTGCCTCGGTCACCTCGCTTGAGACCGAGATATTGCCAAAGTTAAATTGCTGCCCTTCACTGACATCAACAACCAGGAACACGGCATCGCGTTCGCGGGTGACTTCGGCATTGGCGCTATTGACCTTGAAGTCGACATAGCCACGCGACAGGTAGAAATCGCGCAGGACTTGTTTGTCAAACTCGATACGGTCTTCGATCAAGGTGTCTTTGGTGATAAAGGCGCGCAGAAAACCCGCCTGCTTTGTTTCCAACACCCGGCGTAGCCTGCGATCCGAATAGACCTGGTTGCCCAGGAAGGAAACGCGCTCTACCTCGGTTGTGTCGCCTTCGGAGATTTCAAAAACCAGATCAACCCGGTTGTCGCTCCGGCGAATAATGCGTGGCGTCACCTGAGAGGCCAAACGCCCCTGCGCCCCATAAGCCGCTGCAATCGCTGCGGCATCAGCTTCAACCTGTGCTGGATTGAACACGCGCCGCCCGGATGATTCGACGATTTCCGCCAGATTTTCATCTTTGATCCGGCGATTGCCTTCAAAGTTGATTTTGTTGATGGTCGGGTATTCTGTCACCTTGATGACCAGAGTATTGCCCCGCGGCACCAGCTCGACGCTTTCAAAGACGCCGCTATCGATGATGTTTTGATAAGCGTCATTCAATCGCCCGGCAGAGACAGATTTGCCCCGCTCAATGCCTGTGTATGCGACAATAGTAGAGCTTTGAATGCGTTGGTTGCCTTCAACCTGCACCGCGTTGAACCGGTAATTTTGCGCTTCGGCAAACTTGGGCGCAAGCCCAAGTCCGAAGGTCACAGTCAGGGCGATAACAGATACGCCCCGATACAAAATATTGGTACGCGTTGCTCGCCCACCGCAGGATATGCCCACGTTCTTGCCCCAAACCATCTGTATGCACCTAAATTTTAATAGCCTCTTGCAGAACTGCGTACCGGGTTTGAGAGCGCTTGTCAAAACCAACAAAAAGGCACGAAGCCCTAAGCCACGTGCCTTTTGGAGAAAAACCAAAGCCTGTGTTTCCATTAATGAGACACAAGCCAGCTCCCAAGACACAGTGAAAGAAAAATAAAGCTGGACGAAAGCACCCGATCAGAGCCCAGTCGCAACAATAGTGCCAGCCCGTTTTCACTCTCTGCCTGTTTCAGCATGTAGCGATCCATAACTTGTCCCCAGTAGATATGCGGCGTTCAACTGGCATGCAGCGCCCAGCGAAGACCCGCGTTAGTACAGACTAACAAAACCTTACTGAAAGAATGTGGCATGAGTTGGGCGCGGCGCTGAAAAGGCGACGATTACTGGCCTCGCCTTGGTGCACACAGAGCGAGGCACAGAGAAAATGACCGGTGGGGGGGCGACGTGCCGAGGGCCGGGGGCCGGGGGCCGGGCTGCAACACAGACGGCAGCCCGGCCCCTGGGCCACTATCGAAGACTAGCAGAAAATATCGTTGCCCAGGGCAAAGACCATCAGGGACAAGATCATCGCGATGCCGATGCTCATCAAGATCTGTACCGCCCGATCATTGGGCGGACGCCCCACCACGGCCTCATAGGCGTAAAACACCAGATGCCCGCCATCCAGCGCTGGAATCGGAAACAGGTTCAGCAGGCCCACAGCCGTGGACAGCACAGCGATAAAGCGGATGAAGCTGACCGCCCCCTGACTGGCGGTATCGCCAGAAGCCTTGGCAATGCCAATCGGCCCCGACAAGTTACAGGTGCTGATCGCCCCGGTGATCATATGGCTAAGCCCCGAAACGGAGGAGCTCACCACTGCCCAGACCTGGCCAGTGCCGACCACAAGGGCCGCGCCAAACCCGGTGCGTTCGGTGGCATAGTCGATAAGGCTGCCGCCCGTGATGCCGATCAGCCAGCGGCTGGTGAAACCGCCATCAGCCTGCGGCATGTCCACATGGCGCGGAGACAGCGTCACCTCAACCGGCTGACCAGCGCGCATCAGCACCAGATCCAGCGGCTGGCCCTCGGTTTCGGCCACCATATCGACCAATTGGCGAAAGGCAAAAACCGGCTTTTCGTTCAAGGCGGTAATGAAATCGCCACTTTGGATACCCGCATCGGCAGCGGCGCTGCCGGGCATCACGCTGGAAACATAGGCTGGCGAAAAATAGGTGTCGGTGACCACCTGCTCGGCCCCATCACGCCGCACCAGATAGTCAAGCTCGGGGCGCACCGGCAATTGGTCGGTAAACGCCTTCCACCCCGCCGAGTCGTCGCGATCCGGAATCGGCACACCGGCGACCGCCAGCAGTTCGTCACCGGGGCGCAGGGTGTTTTCAACGCCCGGAACCGGCACCAGGGATTCGACAGTCAGCGGATCACGCACGGTTCCAACAGCCAGCGCCAGCGCAGTGAAAATGATAATCGACATGACAAAGTTGAAAACCGGCCCGGCAACAACCGTGGCCGCACGAGCCCAAAGCGGCGCGCCATGCATTGTACGTCGCAGCGCAACCGGATCGGCCGCCACTGCATCAATCGCGTCGCTATCCTTGCCAGAGGCCGCATCGGCATCGCCGAGAAACTTCACATAGCCGCCAAAAGGCAAGGCTGCGATCTGCCATTTGGTGCCGCGCTTGTCGCGGCCGCTCCATAACACAGGGCCAAAGCCCAAGGAAAACACCTCGGCGTGGATGCCTGACCAGCGTCCGACGATGTAGTGGCCATATTCATGCACCGCGACAATCACCGAAAGCGCAATAACAAAGGTGATGATCGTATAGAAAAAACCGCCAAGCTGCGGGATAAGTGAGAGGAGGTCCAAAACTTTAGCCTATGCTGTGAGCGGCAGCCGCATCTGCGGCCCTACGCGCCATGTGGTCAATCTGGGTGACGTTATCAAGGGTCATTGCGGAATCAATAAGGCCGCTTTGCGTCTCAATCTGATCCAGAACCCGGGCGGTGATCTCGGCCATGTCGGTGAACCGAATGCGGCCTGCGATGAAGTGATCGAGCGCGCGCTCCTTGGCCCCGTTGAAGACTGCGCCCATCAACCCGCGGCGCTGCATCACCTGCTGTGCCTGCTGCAACGCGGGATAGCGCTGCATATCGGGGGCCCGAAAGGTGAGCTGGCCGATAGCCGCAAGATCCAGCCGCGCCACCGGCAGATCGCGTCGCTCGGGCCAGTGTAGCGCATAGCCGATGGCATGGCGCATATCAGGCGCGCCAAGATGCGCCATCAGCGCCCCGTCCTTAAAGCCGACCAAGGCATGCACCAAGGATTCCGGGTGTACCAGCACTTCGATCTGCTCCGGTGCGACATCAAAATATTCACGTGTTTCAATGACTTCCAGCGCCTTGTTGAACATAGAGGCACTGTCAATGGTGATCCGCTGCCCCATGTCCCAGTTGGGATGCGATGAGGCCTGCGCCAGGCTTGCCCCCGGCAGGTCAGCAATTGGCCAGTCGCGAAATGCCCCCCCCGAAGCCGTGATGACAATGCGTTCGACCGCTGAGATATCTTCCCCGACAAGGCCCTGAAACACTGCGGAATGTTCACTATCCACCGGCAAGAGGCACCCGCCATGCTGTCGGGCCGTCTGCATCAGCAATTGCCCGGCACAGACCAGAGATTCCTTATTGGCCAGCGCCAGTGTCGCGCCCTGCTCCAGTGCTTTCAGCCCCGGTGCCAGCCCGGCGACCCCGACAATGGCCGACATCACCCAGTCAGCCGGGCGGGCGGCGGCCTCGATCAGCGCATCCGGGCCTGCGGCGGCCTGCACTGCACTGCCCGCAAGGGCCTGACGCAGCGCCGACAATTGATCCTCAAAGGCGGTAACCGCCACATCGGCCCGCAGCGCAATCGCATCGGCCGCCAGCTGGGCAATGTTGCGCCCGCCGCTAAGCGCAACAACGTCATAGGCATCGGGGGCACGCGCAATCAGATCTATCGTGCTTTGCCCGATAGATCCCGTCGCCCCAAAAATAGAGATTTTCCGCATGGTCTTTCCCCTTTCAGGTTATCCCAGAAAGATAAAGAGAAACAGGAACATTGCCGCGGCGCCAAGCATACCGTCAAAGCGATCCAGCAACCCGCCATGGCCCGGAATAAGGCCGCTTGAATCCTTAACCCCGGTCTGCCGCTTCAGCGCGCTTTCCGCAATATCCCCGGCCTGGCTTGCCATGGAAACCGCCACAGCCGCGATCACCAGACCAAAGCCCAAGCCAAAGAACGGCGCAGCACCAGCCCCAACCAGGGCGGCAGCCCCCCATCCCGCGCTGGTTCCAGACCAGGTCTTCTTCGGGCTGATACGTGGCCAGAATTTGGGACCGCCAAAGGTTTTGCCCGCGAAATACCCGGCCACATCGGTTGCGACAACAACCACCGCCAGCCAGATCAACCAGCCTGCCCCCAGCCCGGTGCGTAGCCAGATAAAGCTATAGCCCGCCAGCACGATCCAGATCGCAAACAGCGCAAAGCGCAGCTTGGCGTCAGGCAGCATCATGGCCCAACCCAGGGCCACGGGCAGCACCAGCACGGCAAGCCCTAAAACCATAGGCAAAAGCCCGGCAAAGAAAACCGTTACTGCGGTCACCGCGCCCAGCAGCACAGCGGTTCCAAAGCGCCGGGGGGCCAACATCTGGCTCAACTCCCAGACCATGCCGCCACAGCACAACGCAATCACAAGGCTAAAGACCAGACCGCCGACCCAAATGGCCACAAGCGCAACAGCCACCATGATCAGTGCGGAAATCAGCCGTGGGAGCAAATCCCCCCAGCGCCCCGGTTGCGCCGGGTTCATGTTTTGACCGCCCCAAAGCGGCGATCCCTATTGCCAAATCTCTGACACAGGCAGGCCAGCTCTTCCGACGTGAAATCCGGCCAAAGCGTATCAATGAATTCATACTCGGAATAGGCCGACTGCCAGAGCAGAAAATTCGAAATCCGCGCTTCGCCACTGGTGCGGATTACCAGATCGGGATCTGGCAGCACATGGGTGTCGAGATAACGGGGCAGTGTTTCTTCGTCTACGTCTTTCGGCAACAGCCGCCCAGAGGCGACATCTGCGGCCAGTCGCTTGGTGGCGCGGGCCACCTCGTCGCGACCACCGTAATTGAGAGCGATGGTCAAATGAGTGCCCTCATTCTGAGCGGTTTCATGCTCCAGCTCATCCATAAGCTGCACCAGCTTGGCATCCAGCCGCACCCGATCGCCGATAAAGCGTACCCGCACATTGCGCGCAGCAAGCGCCTTCATCTCTTTCGAGATATAGCGGCGAAACAGGCTCATCAATCCAGAGATTTCGACCTGGGTGCGTTTCCAGTTCTCAGTCGAAAAGGCAAAGATCGTCAGGTATTTGATCCCCAGCGCAGGACAGCATTCCACCACCTCGCCAACGCGTCGGGCACCGGCATGGTGGCCAAAGAGGCGCGGTCGCCCCCGCGCCTGAGCCCAACGGCCATTGCCATCCATGATGATGGCAACATGCCGGGGGCCGACCGGGGGGGGGCCGGCAGATGTGCCCTGTTCGGCCCCAGCACTGGCCACACGGTTTTTTTTATCTCTGGCCATAAAGCGGATCAGACCTGCATGATTTCGGCCTGCTTGTGCTCAAGCGCCTCATCTACGGCCTTGATCATCGCATCGGTCAACTCTTGCACCTCTGTTTCCCAGAACTTCTGGTCATCTTCGGACATACCGTCGGCCTTGGCCTTTTTGATCTGATCCATGCCATCGCGCCGCACATTGCGGATAGAGACCCGCGCATGTTCGGCATATTGGCCGGCGACTTTGCCCAGCTCGCGGCGGCGCTCCTCGTTCAGCTCTGGGATCGGCAGCATGATGATGGTGCCGTTGAGCTGTGGGTTAATGCCAAGGCCGGAATTGCGGATCGCTTTTTCCACCGGCCCAACCAGACCTTTATCCCAGACATTGATGGTCACCATGCGTGGTTCGGGCACATTCACTGTACCAACCTGGTTGATCGGTGTCATCGATCCATAGGCCTCGACCATGACTGGCTCCAGCATAGAGCCAGAAGCACGTCCCGTGCGCAAAGAGGCAAATTCTGTTCGCAGATTTGCCATTGCGCCATCCATGCGGCGTTTCAGATCGTCGGTATCCAGTTCGAAATCGTCAGACATTCTATTGTCTCCCCTGACTTGAGGCAGTCTTTGTTCTGCACATAAGCCATTGGTCCACCGATGTATAGAGCGACCATGCCAGGGTTTTGCACTGCGCCAACCCCGAAAAGCGTCCATTCGCGGCGCCGCGCAAGACCAGCAACCCCAAACGAAATTGCGCGTGACAGCCAGGCCGTCACGCGCAGAAATTCACCGGGTCAGCACAGACCTTGGGTCTGCATCAGGATAGATCAATTCTCCCAGCCCATGCCCCCACGCTTGGTGCCAATGCAAGGGGGCCATCCGCACCATAGACGCAAAGCGTAACAGCCAGATGAAAGCGCCAGAGAATATTTGGTTAGCCTTCGACCTTGGTGTAGGTGCCTTCGCCGGCCAGAATACCCCGGAAACCACCGGGTTCATCCAGCGAGAACACGATGATGGGCAGGTTATTGTCGCGCGCCAGCGCGATGGCAGACGCATCCATAACGCCGAGCCGTTTTGCCAGAACGTCATCAAAGCTCACGCTGTCATAGCGGACTGCATCGGCGTATTTCTCAGGATCCTTGTCGTAGACACCATCGACCTTGGTGCCCTTGAATATGGCTTCGCAGCCCATTTCATTGGCCCGCAACGTGGCAGCAGTATCGGTGGTGAAATAGGGGTTGCCGGTGCCCGCCGCAAAGATGCAGACCCGCTTTTTTTCCAGGTGGCGCACGGCGCGACGGCGAATGTAGGGCTCGCAGACCTGATCCATCGGAATGGCCGAAATCACCCGGCAGAAAACGCCCAGATCCTCTAGCGCGCTTTGCATGGCGAGGGCATTCATCACGGTTGCCAGCATGCCCATGTAATCGGCAGTTGTGCGTTCCATCCCCTGGGCGGCACCGGACAGGCCGCGAAAGATATTGCCGCCGCCAATCACCATGGAAATTTCTACGCCCATGTCATGCACGGTCTTCACTTCGCGGGCGATGCGCTGAACGGTGGGCGGATGCAGGCCAAAGCCCTGATCCCCCATCAAGGCCTCCCCCGAAATTTTCAGCATGACACGTTTATAGGTAGCGTCTGGAACAGTTTCCAGCGTTTCAAGATCAAGGGGCATGTTGCGCTCCGGCAGATGAGGGGGTTAGTTTGCGCGGCAAAATGAAGCAAAATGGCGCGGGTTTCAATGCAGTGCAGAGGCTTTCGCACCTGTTTCTGCAACGCTTGCTCTGCCGCCCTTGGCGCAACACCACCAACCCTGGAACGGACCGCTGATGTTACTGCCCGATATCGACCCGGACAAACCTGTGCTTTTGGCGGGACCAACCGCCTCGGGGAAATCTGCCCTGGCGATGGAAATCGCGGAAAAACAAGGCGGTGTAATCGTCAATGCCGATGCCAGTCAGATCTTTGATTGCTGGCGCGTGGTCACCGCCCGCCCTTCACAGGCAGAGGAAGACCGCCTGCCGCATCATCTGTATGGCCATGTCGGTTTTGATCAGCAATATTCCGCAGGTCATTGGTTGCGCGAGGTGGAAACCCTGCTGGCCGGCCCCGAAAGGCTGATCATCGTTGGCGGCACGGGACTGTATTTTTCAACCCTGACAGAGGGTCTGGCCGAAATTCCACCAACCCCGGCAGAGATTCGCGCAGATGGCGATTCCCTCTCGCTGGCAGAACTGCTGGGCCAGCTGGATGACCAGACGGCGAGGCGGATTGATATCTTGAACCGGGCCCGGGTGCAGCGCGCCTGGGAAGTGCTGCAGGCCACCGGGCGTTCGCTGGCCAATTGGCAAGACGATACCCCGGCCCCGCGCCTGCCTCTTGCGCGGTGCAACGCGCTGGTGATGCATAGCCCCAAGGACTGGCTGGAGCCGCGCATTCGCCGCCGCTTCGATCAGATGCTGCAACAGGGGGCCCTCGAAGAGGTTGAGGCGATGCAGGCGCGGTATGATCCAGCCCTGCCCGCCTGCAAGGCAATCGGTGTGCCAGAGTTGATGGGCTATATCACTGGCGATCTATCGCTGGATGAAGCGCGTGAACAGGCAGCGATTGCCACCCGGCGCTATGCAAAACGACAGCGCAGCTGGTTTCGTTCAAAAATGAAACACTGGACCCCGATCCAGTCAGGCGCGCTCTAAAAGCCAGGGCCGCGGGCGTGCTGCGCCCTGGCGCTGCAGGGCCGTGGCTTTTCCCGCTTGCTCTGTTAATCACTGGTGCCACAGTATTGAAACACTGGCATTTTTACTCTGACCCCATATTTTCATACGATCATTTAAATTTTGAAACATAATCTGGCAAAACTTGCCCCGAATCACTTTTTCGTGCCCTGTTTCGACAACAGATTAACTATTATAGAAGTTCTGACTACTGAATGCCTTTTGATCCAAATCCCATTGAAGAAATCCAGGTTACCCCCCTGTCCAGATTGGCCGCGGATGGGGCGTGGCAGACAGAGCTGGCACATGACCGCAACGAACATCTGTTGATCTGGATCACGCGCGGTCAGGGCCGTTTTCTGATGGAGGGATATCAACGTGGCTTTAGCCCTCATAGCGCGCTGTTTTTTCCGGCAAGGTCACTTTGGTCTGTTGAATTTGGTCGCCAATGTCTGGGTCAGGCGCTCAGAATTCCGGTCTCTGCCCCGGTGGCCACCCCGGACATGCCACTGCACCTGAAAATCTCTGATCCCCGCGAACAGGCCCGCCTGAACGCGCTTTTGGACTCCATCCTGCAGGAACAGACCGGCCATCCCGCGCTGTGGCGCCGGGCGTTGCAATGCTATAGCGAGCTGATCAGCATTCAACTGCGCCGCCTGCCGCCCTCTGGGCCGTTGCCGCCCGCGCGCCCATCAGCGGCGCGACGCCTTTCGCAATCCTATTGTCAGCGAGTCTGCGAATATTACGATGCCCGCACCACCATGGCAGATCACGCTGCGGCGCTGAATGTGACGCCCACCCATCTGACCCGGGTGTGCAAGGCAGAAACCGGCAAGACCGCGGCGGCCTTGCTCACCCAACGCCAGCTTTATGCCGCCCGCAGTCTTCTGGTGTTTTCAGAGCTGAGCATGCGCGACATTGCCGAGCGGATCGGATTTGGGAGCCCAGCCTATTTCACCCGCTTCATCACTCTGCACACCGGTCAGACCCCTAGCACCCTGCGAAAATCGGCGCGCATGCGACGCCCGTGACCCCGCCGAACCAAGCGGTCGGGTTTGCGCTGGTCGCTAGGTCGGCGCCCGCCAATGCAGTTGCGCCGCAACAGGCGCGGCACCTCGGGCCTGCGCTGCCCCCTCCCCCCGCAACCTGTTCATTATTTTAGGGAATACCCAGCGTATCTGTCGACGCAGGCCATCGCGCCCAAGACTGGGCAGATATGCCCAGTTCAGAGGCAGTCAACCGCCAATTTGCTAAACGCGACACAAAAAATGTCGCTTTTTAACCCGAGACAGCCGATTCTGTGCATTGACCTGTCTACAGAACTAGGGCCGAATGAGTGTACCAAAAGGCAGCAAGCCAAAACCGTACCGCTTCAGGCGCAAGACCAGGAAAATGGCAATGTCCAACTGGGGTCCGTTCCCCATGGAGCACCAAAGGGAGATCCGAATGACCAACGTTTCCACCACAGACCAACAGCCCCATTGGGCAGCAAGAATGCATGCCCAGGAAGTTCTAGACGGGAAGCTGGACCGACGCGAGTTTCTGGCCCGCGCCACTGGCCTCGGGGTAAGTGCTGCTGCGGCCTATGGGCTGCTTGGCCTGACCGCACCGGCGGCCCAGGCGGCCACCGAAATGAAAGAGGGCGGCACCCTGCGGGTACAAATGGAAGTCCGCCCGCTGAAAGACCCGCGCACCTACGACTGGTCGCAGATGGGCAACCAGACCCGCGGCACCCTCGAATACCTGGTTGAATATAACAACGATGGCTCTATCCGCGGCATGTTGCTGGACAGCTGGGAAGTCAATGACAACGCAACCGTCTATACCTTGAATGTCCGCCAAGGCGTCACCTGGAGCAATGGCGACGCTTTCACCGCAGAAGATGTGGCGCGCAATATCGCCGGATGGTGTGACAAGGGGCTTGAAGGCAACTCAATGGCCGGGCGTTTCGCCACGCTGATCGATGCTGAAACCGGGGCGGCGATTGAGGGGAGCATTGAGGTTGTTGATAGCCACACCCTCCGGCTGAACCTTCCGACATCGGATATCTCGATGATTGCAGGCATGGCCGACTACCCTGCTGCCATTGTGCATTCCAGTTTTCAAACCGATGATTTCACAAAGAACATTGGGACTGGCCCCTATCTGTTGACCAATCTTGAAGTCGGCGTCAAAGCCACGCTAGAGCGCAATACCGAACACACGTGGTGGGGCGAAGCGGTCTTTGGCAGGCCCGCGCTGGACCGCATCGAATATACTGATTTTGGCACCGACCCCTCCTCTTGGCTGGCGGCGCTGGAATCTGATGAAGTTGATATGCTCTATGAATCAGTTGGCGAATTCATCGATGTGATGGATGCGCTTGGCTACGTTAAATCCGAAGTGGTGACGACCTCCACAATCGTTGTGCGCCCCAACCAGCTGGCCGAAGTCGACGGCAAACGCCCCTACGCGGACAAACGTGTACGTCAGGCCATTCATTTGGCAACCGATAACGCTGTCTGCCTGGAACTGGGCTATGGCAATCGCGGCGAGGTGGCGGAAAACCACCATGTTGGCCCGATCCATCCCGAATATGCCGAACTGCCGCCGCAGAAACACGACCCCGAAGCAGCCCGCGCGCTGATGCTCGAAGCGGGCATGATGGACTATGAGCATGAAATTGTCTCGATCGACGACGATTGGCGCAAGAACACCACCGATGCTGTGGCAGCACAGCTGCGCGATGCCGGGTTCAAGGTGAAACGGACAGTGCTGCCCGGCTCTACTTTCTGGAACGACTGGACCAAATATCCCTTTAGCTCCACCAACTGGAACGCACGACCGCTGGGTGTGCAGATCCACGCGCTGGCCTATCGCTCTGGCGAGGCGTGGAATGAATTTGGCTGGTCCAACGCAGAGTTCGACGCGCTGCTGACCGAGGCCCTGGCCATCGCCGACGCCGACAAACGCCGCAAAGTGATGAAGAAGATGGAGATGATCATCCAAGAGGAAGGGGTCACCATTCAGCCCTACTGGCGCTCTCTCTATCGTCACATGAAGGAAGGCGTCGCCAATGCCGATATGCATGTGTCCTTTGAACACCACCACTATAAATGGGGCTGGTCGGCCTAACCGCGCCACCAGTACCCGCCCCTGCGCCACGACCTAGCGCGCGGGGGCGCTCTCTCCCTCAGCCATCAACACTGCGCCGCCCCGACGGTGCCGGTATTGACGCCAGACAGACAGGGACCCCAATGGGATTGTTTATTTTACGCCGATCAGGTGTGATGATCCTGACGGCACTATGCCTGACGTTCATCGTTTTCATATTGACCAACCTCGAACCAAACCTGGAAAAACTGGCCAAGACCCAGGGCAATTTCCGGATGAGCGACGAAGCGGTAAACAGCTGGCTCAACAACAACGGTTACGGGCAGCCGGCTGTGGTGAAATACGGCCAATGGCTGGGCGCTTTGCCGGGCTGGACCCGCACCACTGAAGAGGGTGTCACAGGGCGATGCATCACCGGTACGCAGCCAGAGGCCGAGGCAGGTCAGGCTGCGCGCTTCTGCGGCATCCTGCAGGGCGAATGGGGCTATTCCACCCGGTTCAAAGACGATGTGGCGTCAATTATATCCGTCCGCCTGGGCAATACCGGATATCTGATGCTGTGGGTTCTGGTCATCATGGTCCCGTCAGCGCTGATCATCGGGGTGTTGGCGGGCATGCGTGAAGGGTCGGTGACCGACCGCAGCCTCTCCACTGTGTCGATCCTGACCACCGCAACGCCAGAATATGTTTCTGGCGTGATTTTGATTGCGATCTTCACCTCTTCGACCGTCGGGCTGAAGTGGTTCAAGGGCACAGCGACATCCGCAATGGAGAACCCGACCTTTGAGAATTTCTTTCTGCCGGTCCTGACCATTGCGCTTTATGGTATGGGCTATATCGCACGGATGACGCGGGCCTCGATGACCGAGGTGATGACGGCGCAATATATCCGCACCGCCCGACTAAAGGGCGTGAGTTTCCACAATATCGTTTTGAAACATGCGCTGCGCAATGCTCTGATCGCCCCCTTTACCGTCATCATGCTGCAGTTCCCCTGGTTGCTGAACGGCGTGGTAATCGTGGAAACTCTTTTCAATTACAAAGGCTTTGGCTGGATCCTGGTTGAAGCCGCCGGCAACAACGACATCGAATTGCTCCTGGCGATTTCCGTCGTCTCTGTTGTTGTTGTGCTGGTGACGCAGCTGATTTCAGACATCGGCTATGTCTACCTCAACCCTCGTATTCGTATTTCATAAAGGAAGGAGAGAGAGATGGACCCTCTTAGCTGGACCGGCCAAATTGCCTTCCTGAACCCCGTTTTGGCGCTGGGCCTTGGGCTGTTGGGCCTGTCGGTGCTGGCCTGGATTGGGCTTAGCAGTCTGCTGCCGGAAAACCGCGCGATCACCCCCTCTGGCGCGGGCCTCGGCCTGCCGACCGGCCCGCGAGAGCTGAGCGGCCTTGTGGTGCGCCTGGCCTTTCTGCTTACGGCGGCCGTCATTGCGGCCTATCTGGTTCTGGGGCTGGCACTGGGCACTGGCGCGGGCATCATTGGTGCCATTGCCCAGCGGCTTTTGCCGGTCTGGATCGCCTTGGTGCTCCTCTTTGCCCTGTCCATCAGGTTCAAGCAGCGCCTGGGCCTGTATGGCAAGCTGTTTGACAGCCCCATCGGCATGATCGGCTTTGGCCTGGTGATGTTCTGGGTTTTTACCGGCATATTCGGGGCCTTTGACCTGATAATCACCCATGATCCATTGGCGCAGCTTTCCGGTCTGAAGAACAAAGTGCCCGGCACCCCACTGCCACGTCCCGAAGACGGTGATTTCCAATGGTATCTCCTGGGGGGCGACAACCTGGCCCGCGATGTTTTTAGCCGTATGGTCAAGGGCGCCTGGGAGGTGGTGAAAATTGCACCGCTGGCAACCCTGTTTGCCTTTATGGCCGGTATCACGCTGGGCCTGCCAGCCGGGTATTTTGGCGGCCGGATTGATACGATCCTATCCTTTCTTGCCAACCTGATCCTCGCCTTCCCGGTTATCTTGCTCTTCTATCTCTTGGTGACACCCGAGATCGTTCAAACCGGTCTGCCACAATATATGGCCGCGGTGCTTTTTGCCTTTCCACTGATCTTTTTCACGGTGTTGATCAATGCGCGGTTTCGCACCCAGCCGCAGCAGAACCGGCTATGGTTGTCTGTGGCGCTAATCCCGCTGGTCTGGGGGTATTTTTCACTGATCAATCAGACTGGATCAAAAATCAACTTCTTACCCCAAAGCCTTGATCTCTTTAATATTCCGGGCGGCATACTGGTGGTTTTTGTTTCTGTGGTCTTTGTCAACTCGCCCACCGTGTTTCGCATCGTGCGCGGCCTGACAATGGATATCAAAACCCGCGACTATGTTGCCGCCGCCCAGACCCGGGGTGAGCGCCCTTGGTATATCATGCTGTGGGAGGTTCTGCCCAATGCCCGCGGGCCGCTGATCGTCGATTTCTGCCTGCGCATTGGCTATACAACCATCCTGCTGGGGACGCTTGGCTTCTTTGGGCTTGGCCTGCCGCCCGAAAGCCCGGATTGGGGATCTACCATCAATGAGGGGCGCAAGCTGTTGGCGATCTACCTGCACCCCGCCCTGCCCCCGGCCTTTGCGCTGTTGAGCCTGGTCTTGGGCTTGAACCTACTGGCAGACGGACTGCGAGAAGAGAGCATGAAGGATTGATCCGCGTTGGTTTTTCCGGAGCCGGCATTGCCGGGGGCCAGCCCCCGGGCCCCCGGGATATTTGCAGCCAAATGAAGGGGCGCTGTCCCCTCTTGCCCCGATAGGGAGATACAAGATGAGCAAAATGGCAGAATATGATGGGCCGATCCTTGAAATCGACAAGCTGTCGATTTCGTTTTTCACCCGGCGGCATGAAATCCCGGCGGTGATGGATTTTTCCGTCTCGGTACAACCTGGGGAAGCCGTTGGTCTGGTTGGTGAATCCGGCTGTGGAAAGTCAACCGTGGCGCTGGGGGTGATGCAGGACCTGGGCAAGAATGGCCGCATCGTTGGCGGCAATATCCGCTTTAAGGGCCGCGATCTGGCCGAGATGAGCGCCGATGAGCTGCGCGACATTCGCGGCAATGAAATTGCGATGATCTATCAAGAGCCCATGGCCAGCCTGAACCCGGCGATGAAGATCGGGCGTCAGTTGATGGAAGTGCCAATGATCCACGAGGGGCTTGGCGAGAAAGAGGCCTATGACCGTGCGTTGGAGGTGGTTACCGATGTGCGCTTGCCGGATCCTGAGCGGATGCTGCAGGCCTATCCGCATCAGTTGTCAGGTGGGCAACAGCAGCGGATCGTCATCGCCATGGCCCTGATGTCAAAGCCGGCGCTGCTGATCCTGGATGAGCCGACAACCGCGCTGGATGTCACGGTTGAGGCGGCGGTGGTTGAACTGGTGCGGGATCTGGGCAAGAAATACGGCACGTCGATGCTGTTTATCAGCCATAACCTGGGTTTGATCCTGGAAACCTGCGATCGTCTCTGTGTGATGTATTCCGGAGAAGCGGTGGAGCGAGGGTCGATTTCCGAGGTGTTTGATGATATGCAGCACCCTTATACTCAGGCGCTGTTTCGTTCCATTCCCCTGCCTGGGGCTGACAAGAATGCCCATCCCCTGGTGGCGATTCCGGGAAATTTTCCCCTGCCGCATGAACGGCCACAGGGCTGCAATTTTGGTCCTCGCTGTGATTACTTTGAGCCTGGGCGCTGCGATCAGGGCGAAATCGAAATGTCGCCCGTGGCGGGCAATGATCGCCATGCGACCCGCTGTCTGAAGCACCTTGAAATTGACTGGGCAGCGCCGATCACGCTGGCCGAGCAGAAGGAAAAGACCCAACCGGGCAAGGTGGTTCTACAGATCGACAACCTGAAGAAATACTATGAGGTGGCGGCAAATGCGCTGTTTGGCGGCGGTGCAAAAAGGGTGGTGAAGGCAAACGAGACCCTGAGCTTTGCAGCGCGCGAATCGGAAACTCTTGCAATCGTTGGTGAATCCGGCTGCGGGAAATCGACCTTTGCCAAGGTGTTGATGGGGCTGGAAACGGCAACCGAGGGGGAGATTCTGCTGGATGGCAACAACATCGAGCAGACCGCGATTGAAGATCGCGACACCCGCACCATTTCCGATGTGCAGATGGTGTTCCAGAACCCTTTTGATACGCTCAACCCCTCTATGACGGTTGGTCGCCAGATCATCCGCGCGCTGGAGGTGTTTGATTTCGGTAGCTCTGATCAGGACCGGAAACAGCGCATGCTAGAGCTGCTGGATCTGGTGAAACTGCCACGGGCCTTTGCAAACCGCATGCCGCGCCAATTGTCGGGCGGTCAGAAACAACGGGTCGGCATTGCGCGGGCCTTTTCTGGTGGCGCGCGCATTGTGGTCGCGGATGAGCCTGTTTCGGCGCTTGATGTCTCGGTGCAGGCGGCGGTGACCGATTTGCTGATGGAAATTCAGCGCAAGGAAAAGACCACCCTGCTGTTCATCAGCCACGATCTTTCAATTGTGCGCTATCTCAGCGATCGGGTGATGGTGATGTATCTGGGCCATGTGGTCGAATTGGGCGATACCGATCAGGTCTTTTCCCCGCCCTATCATCCCTATACCGAAGCATTGCTAAGCGCTGTGCCTATCGCTGATACCTCGGTCGAAAAGCAGCATATCGTGCTGGAGGGGGATATTCCTTCGGCGATGGATCCGCCCTCTGGCTGCCCGTTTCAGACCCGCTGCCGCTGGAAGAGCGAAGTGCCCGGCGGGCTGTGTGAAACCACTGTGCCGCCCACCCGCGAGATGCAGGCAGGCCATCAGATCAAATGCCACCTGAGCGATGAGATGCTGGCACGGATGTCGCCGGTGATCACGGTTGCCGCAGAATGATCGCTACATTGCGGAACTGAGCCAGCGCCGGGATACCGGCGCTAGTCTTCTAGCAGGGATTCATAGCGCTGATCTGTGAGCGTCTTCAAAAAGGCGACCAGTGCCGCCACCCGGCGTTCATCCAGCGCAGGACCATGGGTGAGTTCCTTTTGCGACAGCGTACCGGGCACCATTGGGTCGCCCCAGGGCTGGCCGGTTTCTGGATTAATCTGCGCTGCGGCGGCCTTGCTGTTATAGCGGTTGTAAAACAACACGACACTGCGCAGATCCTGGAACACCCCATTGTGCATATAGGGGCCGGTCACCGCGACATTTCGCAGGGTGGGGGTACGGAATTTTCCGCGCTCGGCCGGATCCGTCACCGCCGGATTGGCCAATAACCCGTCATCGACATAGTCAGCTGCCAGGCCGACCTCTTGCTGCACTGCGGGATTTTGCGGCACACCGATATTGTGATAGCTGTAGTCACTGAAGGTCTCTTGCGCGTCCATCGGGCTTTGGCGCAGCTGATGGCATTGGTTGCAATTGGTGAACTGATCGGAGAAGAACAGGGTGCGGCCTAGCTCTTCCTCTTTCGAAAACTGTGCCTTTCCAGCAAGGTAGCGGTCATACTTACTGTCAAAGGGAGCGAATTCTGCGCTGCGTTCAAAGGCGGCAATTGCCGCAGTCATAGCCGCAAATCCCCGATCTGGATCTTGCAGAACATCGGGCGAAAACAGCCCGGCAAAGGCCGCTTGATAGGCAGGTTTTTCCCGCAGTCGCTGCACCAGAACCGCCTTATCCGGCAACCCCATCTCGACCGGGTTCAAGGGCGGGCCACCGGCCTGCTCTTCCAGATCACGCGCCCGGCCATCCCAGAACAGGCCACCGATCCAGGCACCATCTGCGTTTTTCTGAAAGGGCGGGATGAAGCCCGCGTAAGAAGCGGTCGGCGCGTTGCGGTTTCCCAGGGAATGGCCGTCATCCCCCAAAGAAAATGCGCCGCGCGCCGATGGGCGCGGATCACTAAAGCCCATTTCCGGCGCGTGGCAACTGGCGCAGGCCTGGGTCCGATTTAGCGATAGATCCTGATCGTGAAACAGCGCCTCTCCCAGCTCTTCCAGGCCCAACTCTTCCAAGGGCGGCTGCGCCTGACCTGCGCTGCCGCACAGGATCCAAAGCGCGGCAAGCGTAAAACGGATAGAAGATTGAGCGGGCTTCATCATGGGCTCCGGAATGAGGGGCGATGCCGGTAGTTTCCCCATCCCCATACTGCGATCGTTGATGTAGCGCAATTTCCAATGGTAAAATCAGTGCTTAGCTCAACAAAAGCACCACAATCATAAGCAGATTCATTGAAGAAAACTGCATCAACCATGGGTGACGCCGACTGCGCAGCGCGACATAGAGCGCCAGAACAATCGAAACGCCCATCGCCGCAAGCGACAGCCCACCACCGACCAGCCCCGGCAAACCAGTATCCGGCCCCCAGGGGGACTCGGCAAGCGTTATACCCTTGACGCCAAACCCAATCGTAATGCCAAAAATCGCACCAAACAGAGTTGCCCCGACGCTGCGGGCCTTGGCCAGTCCGCGCCCGCCCAATACGCTATCAATCATGTCATGTGTCGGCACCACGCCAGGTGTCCATTGAATGCGCTCTAGCCGGTCTTCAAAGCTTCTGCTGGTCACGTGAATTCCTCCTGAAATCGCAGGCAAGATCATAAAAAATTAAGGCCGATTGGTGGCAACGTAGCGGAGTTAACAGGGCGTTAAGCAAAATTACGATCTCGTTAACGCGATCCGTGCTGGCGCGACGGGATGGCCGCATGGACTGGTCAGACATCCTGTCAGCCCCGTCTGCACGATCTGACACGCCCGCGCAATCTGGATGCTTTGCATCCAGGCACCGCTCTGGCCCCTCGCCTGCGCAGGCATCAGCTGCCCCAGATGACGGCCACGTAGTTTTGGGTTTCTTTGTAGGGCGGTACTCCGCCATATTTGCGCACCGCCTGCGGCCCGGCATTATAGGCGGCAAGCGCCAGACGCCAGGAGCCAAAGTTGCGAAACTGTTTGGCCAGATAGCGCGCGCCACCTTCAAGATTTTGTTTCGGAATAGCCGGGTCCACCCCTAGCCTGCGCGCCGTGGCAGGCATCAGCTGCGCCAGCCCCATAGCTCCTTTGTGGGATTTCGCATTTGGGTTCCAATTGCTTTCCTGCTGCACCAGCCGCAGAAACAGATCTTCGGGCACCCCATGTTTACGTGCAGCCCGGCGCGCCATCGCCAGGTATTCACCGCGATACTTGCCGCTGTAGCGCGGGCTGGCTGAGGTCAGGCCGGGAATAGGCTTTGGCTGCAAACGGACAGAGTTTTCATACTGCTGCGCGGCACGGGTATCCAGAATTCGCGTGTGCGACGCAAATAAATCACGTCGGCTCTTGGTGCTGAACATATCCGCAGATGCGCTGGATGCCAGCATAAGCCCACCTGCAAGACAGGCACATGACATCCCAAATCTCTGTGACCGCATTGCTCCCCCCCTTAACCCTGCAAATATTTTGCCATACTATAACGAAACGTTTACCAAATGAAAGCGATCCTGCCGACTGGGCTCTGCGGTTTACCGCCATTGCTGCAAGGTATTGAGACACAGAAATCCCATCAGGATCAGAGCAGCGCTTTTCACCCCGCGCCAAGGTCTATACCCTCCCCCCAACTTTGCGGATGAGATTCGCTCGTAGTCCCGCACGCGTTACAACATAAGATAGAAATAAGGACGGACCCCAATGGCCGGCTCAGTCAACAAAGTCATCCTCATCGGCAACCTGGGCCGCGACCCAGAAGTCCGGTCGTTTCAGAACGGCGGCAAAGTGTGCAATCTGCGCATTGCCACTTCCGAAAACTGGAAAGACCGCAACACCGGCGAACGCCGTGAACGCACCGAATGGCATTCGGTTGCAATCTTCAGCGAAGGTCTGGTCCGGGTCGCAGAGCAATATCTGCGCAAAGGCTCCAAGGTCTATATCGAAGGCCAGTTGCAGACCCGCAAATGGCAGGACCAAAGCGGAAATGACCGCTATTCCACCGAAGTCGTGCTGCAGGGCTTTGGTGCCACGCTGACCATGCTGGACGGTCGTGGCGAAGGCGGCGGTGGTTTTGGCGGCGGCCAAGACAGCGGACAGGGTGGCGGCTATGGTGGCGGCAGTGGCGGTGGCTACGACAGCGGCAGCCAGCAGGGTGGTGGCTATGGCGGCGGCAGCAGCGGCCCGTCGCACAACATCGACGACGACGAGATCCCATTTTAAACTCCCCAATCGCGCATGTCCGGCTGCAAAGGCAAAAAGGCCAGGCCGGACAAACACGCGTGAAACTGGCAAGACAACCATACGTCCGGGCAATCAGAAAAGGGCCAGCATCTGCTGGCCCTTTTTCTTAGGTTTCTACTGTTCGTCTTGGCGCGCTAACTGGCCCAACCCAGCAGGATCTAAGCCTGAGGGCGATCCGCCAAGGCGTCCTGCAAGACAGACAAGACCACCTCTTGGGGCACATCTGCAGTGACAAAGGCCTCGCCAATGCTGCGGGCAAGGACAAAGCGCAACTGGCCGTCCACCACCTTCTTGTCCTGGCTCATCAGTTCCAGCAGGGTCTCGGCATCGGGTAAGCTGCCGTCGATATCCGACAGATCAGTTTTCATCCCCATGGCTTTCAGATGGGCGCGTACCCGGCTGGGATCTTCCTGGCTGCACAGGCCCAAACGTGACGACAGCTCAAAGGCCAGCGCGCAGCCAATGGCCACGCCTTCGCCGTGCATCAGTCGGTTGGAATAACCGGTTGCGGCCTCTAGCGCGTGGCAAAAGGTATGGCCCAGGTTCAAGAGCGCGCGGTTGCCCAGTTCGGTTTCATCCTCGACCACGATATCCGCCTTCATCTGCACCGAACGGGCCACTGCCTCGACCCGCGCCTGCATATCGCCCGAGGCCAGATCTGGCCCCTTTTCTTCCAGCCATGAAAAGAAATCCGCATCGCCCAGCATGCCGTATTTGACCACTTCGCCATAGCCGGCCAGGAAATCGCGCGCGCTAAGCGTGCCCAGAACCGCCGTATCCGCCAGCACCAATGTAGGCTGATGAAAGGCACCAATCAGGTTCTTGCCCTGGGGCGCGTTGATGCCGGTCTTGCCACCGACAGAGCTGTCGACCTGCGCCAACAGCGAGGTCGGGATCTGTACGAACCTTACGCCACGGCGCAGCACAGAGGCGGCAAATCCGACCAGATCACCAATCACCCCACCGCCAAGGGCGATGACGACGTCGTTGCGCTCTACCTTTTGCTCCAGCAGCCATTCCACCGCGCGCGAAAACTGCGGCCAGCTCTTGGTTGACTCACCCGCCGGCAAGGCCAGAGAGACCATTTCAATCCCGGCGTCGGCCAGCCCGGCGCGCAGGGCATCCAGATGCAGGCCCGCAACCGTTTCATCCGTGATCACCGCCACACGCGGGCGCGTCACAAAGGGCCGAATTCGCTGCCCGGCGTGCTGCAACAGCCCCGGCCCGATCACCACATCATAGGCGCGCCCCTCCAGGGGAACATGTACGATCCGTTCCATTATCAGCTCTCCAATACGTCAGGTCGCGCCTGTAGGGCCAGCAGCACCCGGTCTACCATTTGTTCAATCGACGCCCGCCCATCCGATACCACCGCGATATCTGCCTTGGCATAAAGTGGCACCCGCTGCTGATACAGCTCTGCCAGGGTGGCGCGGGGGTCAGCGGTCTGCAACAGAGGCCGCGTATCCCGGTGGCGGACCCGGTTCCACAGCACCTCCAGATCGGCCTGCAGCCAGATCGAGGCACCATTTCGGGTGATGGTTTCACGATTTTCCGCCGCCAGAAAGGCACCGCCTCCGGTGGACAGCACGCCGCATTCCTCGGTCAACAGCCGGGCAATGACCTGGCGCTCTTTCAGACGAAAGAAGGCCTCGCCATCGCGGGCAAAAATCTCGGGGATAGTCATATTGGCGGCGGCTTCGATTTCGTGATCGCTATCCAGAAAGGGCACCCCCAGCCGCGCGGCCAGGGCGCGGCCAACTGCCGTTTTTCCTGCGCCCATCATGCCAACCATGACAACAGTCTTTTTCAAGCGTCCGGGATCGGGCTTTGAGGCATCTGCCTCGGTCATTTGCTCTTTTTCGCTCATTCTTCAGTGAATGACGTGATATTGCAAAAAAGGCCATATATAACTTGGTCAAAATACAAAGAAGCAGGCAGCAGGTGTGCAATGGTGCGATTGATCAAATATCTTGTCATTTTTGGGGTTCTGGCGGCAGTGGCTTTGATAGCCTATGCCTATCTCGGCCCATGGTTCGGGGCTGATTTCAGTGTCCCCATTGAAGAAGTCCGAAAACCGGTCGTCCTAGATGCAAACTGACCGGGGCAAAAAACAGCGGAAAAAGAATCGCTCTTTCGCCACTCTTGCTTTCACTGCCCTGGCGATCTCTCTGCCCTTTGGTACGCTAGAGGCCCAGGGGCACAGTCAGGCACCGCTCACCGTTATTGACTGGCTGGGGCAACCAAGCAGTACCGGTCCGTTGCCCAGCACCGTCCTGCTAGAGCCACCGGTGACCGGCAGCGCCAGTCATCCGCATATCACCGTAACGCCCCTGCAGGCGCTGCTGCCGCCAACCGGGCTGGTCGCGCCATCTGCAACCGGGTTGCCGGTGGACCTGTGGCGCGGCAGCGACCCCGAAGTCATTTCCCGACTGATCCGATCAGTTTCGGTGCGGGGGAATCCGGCGATGCAATCGCTGCTGTTTACCCTGCTGCTGTCGGAAAGTCGGCCACTGCGCGCCGAGGGCGATGTCGTTTTGCTGGCGCGGCTGGATCGATTGATCAGCCTTGGGGCGTCGGACCCGGCGCAGGCACTAGTGGAACAGGCAGGCCCGACAGCCAGCCCGGCACGGTTTCGGCGTTGGTTCTTTACCGCCCTGCTAAGCGGTAGTGAGGACCGCAGCTGCACCGCCCTGATTGCGGAGCCATACCTTGCCCCCGACTACCGGGCGCGCATTTTCTGCTCGGCGCGGCGTGGCGACTGGCCCACTGCGGCGCTGATGCTGGAATCGGCCCATGCGCTTGATCTGTTGCCGAAGGCGCAGCTTGATCTGCTCGACCGGTTTCTCAACCCCGATATATTCGAGCTGGCGCCGCCGCTGTCCCGACCAAGCAATCCCGACCCGCTGACCTTTCGATTGTTCGAATCCATTGGCGAGCCGCTGCCCACAGCGCCGCTGCCACGGGCCTTTGCGGCGGCAGATCTGCGCGACCTGGCTGGCTGGAAGGCCCAGCTGGAAGCGGCAGAGCGTCTGACACGCGCCGGGGCGCTGAACCCAAATCAGCTCCTGGGGCTCTATACTGATCGCAGCCCTGCCGCCTCCGGTGGGATCTGGGATCGGGTCGCAGCTCTGCAGCATTTCGAGGCGGCCCTGAACAGTGGCAGCAGCGCCGAGGTTGGCAACGCCCTGCCCGCCGTCTGGACCGCGATGCAGCAGGCCGGATTGGAGGTGGGCTTTGCCGATCTGTTTTCGACCCAGCTGGCGCGTTTCAAGCTGAGTGGCCCGGCAGCAGAACTGGCCTGGCAGATCCGCCTGCTGGCCCCCACCTATGAAATCGCGTCTCACAGTCCGCCAAAGGACAGCGACAAAAACAAATTTCTGGCCGCGCTGGCCCAGGGTACCCCCGGGAACCCCGGCAGCAATATCGCGCAGCGCCCCAGCCCTGCGGCACAGGATACCGTGGAAACAACAGAGGAAATGCCCAACGACGGTGCCACGCCACCGCGGCAGGGATCATCCCTGCGTCATAGCTCCCCCCTGATGCAATCGATCATTCAGGGGTTTGACGAAGACGCCGAGGTGCCTACAGAAATCCGTACCCTGCTGGACAACGGGCAATTGGGCGAAGCGATCCTGCGAACCATGGATCTCTTTGCGCGCGGAGCGCAGGGCAACCTGGGTGCGCTGAGCAAGTCGCTGGCCGCATTACGGGCAGTAGGATTGGAAGACACCGCACGGCGCGCCACCCTACAATTGATGCTACTGGAGCGCGATTGAATGGCCGCGCCCCGCGATGACCTGCAGTGGATCTCTACCTTTCTGGAGGCCCAGGCCGCCGAGGCGGGCGCGGCGCGCAATACTCTGCTCGCCTATGGGCGTGACCTGAAAGATGCCGCCACCTGGCTGCACCATCGCAACCGGGCCTTTGATGCCGCCAGCCGGGACGATATCGAGGCCTATCTGATTAGCTGCGATGCCGAAGGGCTGTCCCGCGCCACCCGGGCCCGACGGTTATCTGCCATTCGTCAGCTCTATCATTTTGCCTTTGAAGAAGGCTGGCGCGCCGACAATCCGGCAATCCAGATCAAAGGGCCGGGACGGGCCAAATCGCTGCCCAAGACGCTGGAAGTGATTGAGGTCGACCGACTGCTTGACGCTGCCCGCCAGACGGGGCGCAGCCCTGCGGACCGCCTGCGCAACACCTGCCTGATGGAGCTGCTCTATGCCACCGGCATGCGGGTGAGCGAACTGGTCTCGCTGCCGCTGGCGGCGGCGCGCGGCGATCCCAATATGCTGCTGGTCATGGGCAAGGGCCATAAAGAACGCCTGGTGCCACTATCGCCCCCGGCGCGTGCTGCCCTGCGGGCCTGGCTGAAACATCGCGACAGCGAGCAGGCCGAAAAACAGACCCGCCCCGATCACACGGGATCAAAGTTCCTGTTTCCGTCGCGCGGCAAATCCGGGCACCTGACGCGCCACTGGTTTTACCTGCTGATCAAAGACCTGGCGGTGAGCGGCGGGGTAGATCCGCAAAAAGTCACGCCTCATACCCTGCGCCACGCCTTTGCCACCCATCTTTTGGCCAATGGTGCCGATCTGCGAGCCATTCAGGCGCTGCTGGGCCACGCCGATATTGCAACCACCGAGATCTATACCCATGTGCTGGATGCGCGGCTGAGCGAACTGGTGCTGCAACACCACCCGCTATCGCGCGCGACAGAAACCGAAACAGACGGCGCTCAATCAGGCGAAGGCGAGGCTGCGCAGAACGAAAGCCAGGACCAGGCACCCTGACAGGCCCGGCTCCTCTACCAGCTACCCGCCTGTCTTGCTCCCTGTATCGCTTGCCTTTGCGCCAGATTGGACACCCTGAACAGGACTTGTCTGATAGGCCGCTACGGCCCATAACATCGAACGACACAAACAGAATTTGGACCCACCATGGACACCGCCCAAACCGTTTTGGACAGCGCATTCTGGATCTCAGCCGGGGCCATCCTGCTGCTCTTGGTTCTCTCGGCTTTTTTCTCTGGCTCGGAAACGGCCCTGACAGCCGCCTCGCGGGGGAAATTGCGGAGCCAGGCCGACAAGGGATCGCATGGCGCAGAACGCGCCCTGAAAGTGACCGAAGACAGCGAGCGGCTGATCGGGTCGGTTCTGCTGGGCAACAACCTGGTAAATATCCTGGCGACATCCCTGGCGACGGCCCTGTTGACCCGTGCCTTTGGCGAAAGCGGTGTGGCCTTTGCCACCCTGGTGATGACCCTGCTGGTGCTGGTTTTCGCCGAGGTTCTGCCAAAAACCTATGCCATTTCCAACGCAGAGAAGGCCGCCTCGGCGGTGGCCCCGATCATTGGCGTATTGGTGACCATTCTTGCCCCCATCGTGTCGGCCGTGCGCTTTCTGGTGCGGGGCATTCTGCGCCTGTTTGGCGTCCAGATCGACCCTGACAGCCATATCATGGCAGTACGGGAGGAAATCGCCGGCGCGCTGCAGATCGGCCATTCCGAAGGTGTGGTCGAAAAGGAAGATCGCGACCGTATTCTTGGCGCGCTGGATCTATCGGATCGCTTTGTAGAAGAGGTCATGCTGCACCGCTCTCATATCGAGATGATTGATGCCGAGGCAGAGCCTGCGGATATTCTGGAACAATGCCTGACCTCGCCGCATACCCGCCTGCCCGTCTTCAAGCGCGAACAGGAAAACATCATCGGCATTGTCCATGCCAAGGATCTGCTGCGCGAAATGTATGCCCAGATCGGTGGCCCGGATGGCGACGCCAGCGCGCTACGGAATTTTGAGATCACAACGGTAGCAAAACCGCCCTATTTTGTCCCTGAAACAACCACGCTGGACGATCAGATGCGGCAGTTCCTGCGCATGCGCAGCCATTTTGCCCTGGTGGTGGATGAATATGGTGCGCTGCAGGGGCTGATCACACTCGAAGATATTCTGGAAGAGATCGTTGGCGAGATCACCGATGAATTCGACCCGGCCGAAGAGTCACTGGTGCGCAAGGAATCCGATGGCAATTTTATCGTCGAGGGCGCCACCACCATCCGCGATCTGAACCGGGCCACCGACTGGAACCTGCCGGATGAAGAGGCCAATACCATTGCCGGCCTGGTCATCCACGAGGCCCAGATGATCCCCACCAAGGGGCAGGTGTTTTCCTTCCACGGCTTCCGGTTTGAGGTCACGGGCAGAGAAGGCAACCGGATCACCGCCTTCAAGGTGCGCCCGCTGACATGAACCGGGCCTATATATGGTTCGACCAGGTCCTATTGGACCTGCTGCGGCAATTGAGATGGAGCTTCCTGCCGCCACTGTTGATCTATTTTGCCTATGGCGTGCAGGGCGTCACCTCTGTGGCGGGGACCTTTTATGTAAAGGAATACCTGGACCTTGATGCCGCATTTCTTGCTGGTTTGGGGTTCTGGGTCGGGCTGCCCTGGGCTCTGAAGATGCCGCTGGGCCATTTGGTCGATCTGATGTGGCGCTGGAAATATCTGCTCATCGTGCTGGGCGCTGCGCTGATGGCGACAAGCTATGGCATTCTCGCCAGCCTGCTTCTCATTCCTGATGTGATGGCTGCGGTGATGCCCCCCAATGCCTGGTATGTGACTTCGGCCCTGCTCGCGCCCTGCGGGTTTGTGCTGCAAGATATCGTGGCGGATGCAATGTCTGTCGAAGCCGTTCCCCGTTATGATGCAGAGGGAGCCGAGTTTACCGCGGCAGAAACCCGTGTGCTGCATACCACGATGCAGACCCTGGGCCGGATTGCCCTGATTGGTGGTTTCAGCGCTGCGGCGGCGCTGAATGTCTGGCTGTTTGACGGCGCCGACGCCCTGACGCAGGCAGACAAGGGCGCGCTATATGCCCAGGTCTTTCTCTTGGCGCAGCTGGTGCCACTGCTGTCGCTGACGGGAATCGCCGTGGCGCTGTTTCAGCGCCTGCAGCTTGGTGCCAGGCTGCGCCGTATGGGGCTATCGACTGCTGACATCAAAGCCCGCCTTACCCTGCCCCGCGATCCGGTCTCGGTGAACTGGTGGTATTTCATCGGCGGCGGTGCTTTTGTGGCCCTGACCCTTGGCATTGGCCTGAATGATATCGAACAGGGGCAAGAGCTGGTCTTTGCGGGATCTATGCTTATTGTGCTGTTGCTGATGCGTCAGTTGATCAAGGTTCTGACACCAGCACAGGCGCGTGCCCTGATCGGTACCGCGATTATCATCTTTGCCTATCGCGCCACGCCCCTGACCGGGGCTGCTGCCACCTGGTTTGAAATCGACGTGCTGAGCTTTGACCAGCAGTTTCTGTCTGTGCTCTCGCTGATTTCATCGCTACTGACGCTCTTTGGCATGGTGGTGCTGCGGCCGCTGATCGCAAACAACACCATCGCCTGGATCATCATATTTCTCGCGCTAAGCGAGGCCATGCTGAGCCTGCCCAATATCGGCCTCTACTATGGCCTGCAGAACTGGACTGCCCCCTTGACTGGTGGTGTGGTGGATGCCCGCTTCATTGCACTGGTCGATACGGCGGTTGAATCCCCCCTGGGGCAGGTCGCCATGATCCCGATGCTCGCCTGGATCGCCCGCAACGCGCCCAGCAACCTGAAGGCAACCTTTTTTGCGGTGATGGCAGCCTTTACCAATCTGGCTCTCTCGGCCTCCAGCCTGGGGACAAAATACCTGAACGAATTCTTTGTCGTCACCCGAGAGGTCAGCAATGCCAGCGGTCAGGTTTCAACTCCGGCAGATTACAACCAGCTCGGCCTTTTGCTGATCACGGTTGCCCTGCTTAAACTGCTGATCCCGCTTAGCGCCGTTGTGCTGGTGCAAATCAGTCGGCTGCGCAGCACCGACTAAGGCGGCATTCCCTTCCCCATTGGCAGACTGCGCCCCGCCCACCACCATGAGTGTTTGATGTTCGGGCGTGTTTTTACCCACCAGCAGCATGCCTGGTCGCTTTTTTGCTGGACTACTGTTCACAACTGTCCAGAATAAATCTGACACAACCAGGGAGAAGCCTCATGAAGACCACCACCCGCGTGGCTGTGATCGGCGGCGGCGTTGTCGGCTGTTCGGTCCTTTATCACCTGACCAAACTGGGCTGGTCCGATGTCATGTTGCTGGAACGATCCGAACTGACCTCTGGCTCGACCTGGCACGCGGCGGGGGGCTTTCACACCCTGAACAGCGATACCAATATGGCGGCGCTGCAGGGATATACCATCACGCTCTACCGCGAGCTGGAAAAGATCACCGGCATGTCCTGCGGTCTGCATCATGTCGGCGGCGTCACACTGGCCGACAGCCAGGAACGCTTTGACATGCTCAAGGCAGAGCGCGCCAAACACCGCTTCATGGGGCTACAGACCGAAATCGTCGGCCCCGAAGAAATCGCCAAGATCGCCCCGGTCACCAATATCGATGGCATCCTGGGGGGGCTGTATGACCCACTTGATGGTCACCTTGATCCCTCGGGCACCACCCATGCCTATGCCAAGGCGGCCCGGATGGGCGGTGCAACCATTGAAACCCACTGCAAGGTCATCGAGACAAACCAGCGTGCAGATGGCAGCTGGAATGTGGTGACCGACAAGGGCACAATCCATGCTGAACATATCGTCAATGCCGGCGGGCTTTGGGCACGCGAGGTCGGCGCAATGGCCGGAATCTACTTTCCGCTGCATCCGATGGAGCACCAATATATCGTCACCGACGAGGTACCACAAATTGCCGAAATCATCGACAACGGCGGCGAACACCCGCATGTGATGGACCCGGCCGGAGAAAGCTATCTGCGCCAGGAGGGCCGCGGGCTGTGCATCGGATTCTATGAACAGCCCTGCAAACCCTGGGCGGTGGATGGCACGCCCTGGGATTTTGGCCATGAACTGCTGGCCGATAACTTTGACAAGATCGAAGCCTCGATTGATTTTGCCTACAAACGCTTCCCGGCCCTGGCAGAAGCTGGGGTAAAATCCGTCATTCACGGCCCCTTCACCTTTGCACCCGACGGCAACCCGCTGGTGGGGCCAGTGCCCGGAGTGCGCAACTATTGGTCCGCCTGTGGCGTCATGGCCGGGTTCAGCCAGGGCGGCGGCGTTGGGCTGATGTTGGCGCAATGGATGGTTGACGGAGAGCCAGAACGCGACACCATGGCGCTGGACTGTGCCCGCTTTGGTGACTGGATCACCCCTGGATATACCCTGCCCAAGGTCATCGAGAACTATCAAAAGCGTTTCTCCATCGCCTACCCCAACGAAGAACTGCCCGCAGCCCGACCGTTTCGTACCACGCCGATGTATGACATCTTTGATCAGATGGGCGCGGTCTGGGGCCAACAATACGGGCTAGAAGTTGCGAACTATTTTGCCAATAGCGATGAACCCCGTTTTGAAACACCATCGTTTCGCCGCTCCAACGCCTTTGCGGCCACCGCCCGTGAGGTCAAGGCGGTACGTGGCGGCGTTGGCATCAATGAGGTGCATAACTTTGGCAAATACCGCGTCAGCGGCAGCGGGGCGCGGGCCTGGCTGGATCGTATCATGGCAGGCCGGGTGCCGCAGCCTGGGCGTATCAGCCTCACGCCGATGCTGTCGCATCAAGGTCGGCTTATCGGCGATTTCACCATCTCCTGCCTGAGCGAGCAAGAATTTCAGCTCACGGCATCTTATGGGGCCCAAGCCTATCACATGCGCTGGTTCCTGCAGCATCAGGTCGCGGGCGTCGATATTCAGAACGTTTCAGACAGTCGCAACGGGTTTCAGATTGCCGGCCCCCAGGCAAGCGCGGTGCTGCAAGCCTGCACCCGGACTGACATTTCTGACATGCGGTTCATGGATCTGCGCCAAATGACCATCGGCATGGTCGACTGCCTGGTGCAGCGGATCAGCTACACTGGCGATTTGGGCTATGAAATCTACTGTGATCTGCCCAGCCAGCGCGCGCTCTGGTCCAGCCTGTGGCAGGCTGGCAAACCCCATGACATGCGGCCCTTTGGCATGCGGGCCATGATGTCGCTGCGGCTGGACAAGTTCTTTGGCTCTTGGATGCGGGAGTACTCGCCAGACTATACTGCGGCGGAAACCGGGCTGGACCGGTTTATCTCGTTCAAAAAGACTGCGGATTTCATCGGCCGTGCCAAAGTCGAAGCCGAGCGAAAAGCAGGGCCCGCCCGTAGGCTCTGCGCCTTTGAGGTCGCGGCCACGGATGCCGATATCACGGCCTATGAACCAATCTCACTGGGCGGTGAAGTGGTGGGGTTCTGCACCTCGGGAGGCTATTCCCATCATGCGCAGAAATCCATCGCCCTGGGGTTTGTCCCGGCCCAGCATGTACAAGAGGGGCTGGAGGTCGAGATCGAAATCCTGGGCCAGATGCACAAGGCGCGGCTGATCACCACGGCGCTGTTTGATCCAGAGGGCACCCGCATGCGCGGCTGACCCGGTCGGCTGCGTTGCAATGTCATCCCCTTGCCAAGGGGATGACACCGGGCATTTCCACTGGTCATTCGCAGGCAATGTTCCCAAACTGCCCCGCAACACGTCACGGTCATTCACCAGCCCAGGGGGCACCATGGATAATATCGCGGTTCTTTTGCTTGCAGCCGGTGCGTCTTCGCGGATGGCGGGGCAGGACAAGCTGATGCAGCGGATCGACGGCAAGCCCCTATTGGCGCGGATCTGCCAGCGCACCGACAACACCGGATTGCCCTGCTATGTGACCCTGCCAAGCAAGACCCACCCGCGCGCGGCGCATATCGGTGCAGCGCAGATTGTTCCGGTTCCTGATACGGCAGAGGGCATGGCCGCCTCGATCCGCGCAGGAGTGACAGCCCTGCCAGACGCGATCGATGCGGTCATGATCTTACCCTGCGACATGCCGGATCTACAGACCGAGGATCTACTGAACCTGGCGCGCCGGTTTCACGGGCCAGACAGCCCGGTGCTGCGCGCCACCACGAGCACCGGCACCCCCGGTCATCCCGTGCTATTTCCGCGCCGCAGCTTTGCCGGTCTGCGCCAGATCACCGGCGATCAAGGGGCCCGCGCACTGCTGCGCCAGGAAACTGTGCAGCACGTCGCCCTGCCCGGCCAGCGCGCGGTGACCGATCTGGA
This sequence comes from Pseudophaeobacter sp., assembly GCF_048267565.1. Classification (NCBI taxonomy): domain Bacteria; kingdom Pseudomonadati; phylum Pseudomonadota; class Alphaproteobacteria; order Rhodobacterales; family Roseobacteraceae; genus Pseudophaeobacter; species Pseudophaeobacter sp. The sequence continues at coordinate 668,235 of NZ_JBLWXG010000001.1, forward strand.
TACCCCTGAGGCCTGGGCGAAGTGGCGCGCCGCGCAACGACAGGCACAGCCAGAAATCTGACTTCCGTTATCCAAAGCTTGGCAGAAGATAATAAGGGACAGCACCCAGCGGCACCGTCCCCTATTTCATCATTGTCACATCGTTGATGCGCTTAGTGCACCAAAAGGCGCGCCTCGTGGCGTTTCAACGACCGTCGGGCAGAGCTGTAGGCGACGCGGCCCTGCTCTGACTTGAGTTCTGGGAACAGCTCAAAGACTTCGTTGCGCTGGGTGTTATCCAACCCGCGCAGAGTTTGATCCCCCGGCTGGAAGCTCTCGGTCCAGGCACCATCCGACAGGACCACCTCATGCTGATCGAACATAAAGTGGATATAGGTCACCGAACTGGTCTCTACCGCGTCAATGCCCACCAGCCCGGTCAGGTGCTTGGCTGCGACCAGCACTTCGCGGTCTTCGAAATACAGTGCGGTCTTGTCATTGGCCACCAGCACCCGGTGATTGGGGCTGACCATCATGTCGCGTTCCGGCAGACCATTACCCAGGGCGCCTTCACGGATCAGGATCGGCTGCAGATGTTCCGCCTGTTTCAGATCGGAACTTTCCAGACTGCGTGTCCCGAGCCAGCGAATGACCTGAATGCCGTTGTCGCGGGTGATGACCCGATCCCCAACAGCCAGATCTTCCACCCGGCGCTCACCTTCTGGGGTGGCGATACGGGTTCCCGGTGTGAAACAGGGCACTACGACTGTCTCGATCTCATAGAAGTTCGCAGTCCCCGTTTCGGCACCGCTGGCATCAAAGAACGTCACCACACCGTTTTCCGGGTTGGTGTCATCCAGATCAACGGTCAGGCTGCCACCGGCGTTCTGCGCTTCGGCTGCACCGGTAAGATCCAGCACGTCGATGTCAGAGCCATCCGCATCTTCGCCACCATAGATCGTATCGCCTTGGCCCATACCCGTGAAACTATCTGAACCGATGCCGCCAAAGGCCAGATCAAGACCGCTATCGCTATCAAGACCAACGGTATCTGCACCCGCACCACCGGACAACAGATCGTTGCCCTCGCCGCCCGACAAGCTATCGTCGCCTGCGCCGCCTGCGACCAGATCATTGCCGTCATCGCCTGTCAGCGTGTCGTTGCCTTCACCGCCGGAAACGACGTCATCGCCTGCGCCACCGCCAAGAAGATCATCGCCAAGACCGCCAGAGACTTCATCCTCGCCGGTTTCACCGTAAACCGTGTCCGCACCGCTTTCACCGCGCAGCACATCGTCCCCGCTGCCACCTTCGATAAGGTCATCGCCACCTTCTCCAAAGACCTCATCATCGCCAGCGCCGCTGATCACGGTATCACCGCCATCGCCGGCAAGGACGATATCATCGTCGCCGACTTCACCGGGCAACAGAGCATCACCGGCATCGATCAGGTCGCCGTCCGGGTCGCCAAGGTAAGATGTGTCGATCACATCGCTCCCCGCAGTCCCTTCGACGACACCATCACCGGGTAGCGGGCGCGCTCCGGGAAGCAAGGGTGCCGCAGGCACATCATCCCCAGAAGGAGGCGGAGCAGGTGCCGCCGGCAAAGGCGAGGTCGGGTTAATCACATCCTCAACAAATAGCACGTTCTCGATATTCGAGAATGTCGCGGTACCGATCACTGTCTGGGTTGTCAGGTCATAGAAATCGATCGTGCCATTTTCCGGGTTCGCCGGATCGTAGTTGATCACCGCAGGCCCGTTGATGACGACAGTATCATTGTCGATACCCGTTTCGCTGCCGTCGATCACATCGCCGGGGCCGACCTCGATAAAGACATCCTCATCGGCGCCACCGACCAAAAGGTCAGCGCCTTCGCCACCGTCGATCAGGTCGCCGCCGGTGCCACCAAGGATCGTGTCATCGCCACTGCCACCAAGAAGAATATCAGCAGCGCCATCGACGCTGTTGCCTTCGTCACCGTCATTCACATCCCCATGCAGGATGTCATCCCCGTCGCCACCAACCAGCAGATCGCTGTCAGCACCGCCGGTCAGGCTATCGCTGCCCTCTCCCCCAAACATGAGGTCTGTATCGGCCCCCCCATCAATGGTGTCGTCACCTTCGCCACCGCCAAGGATATCAATCCCCGCGTTGCCGGAAATATCATCATCACCGCTGCCACCCAGCACCAGATCAACGCCATCGCCACCTGCAAGAAGATCATCGCCATGGCCGCCCAGCACAATGTCCGACCCGTCACCGCCATCAACCGTATCATCATCGATGCCCGCATCAATGAAGTCGTCGCCGCTGCCGCCGGTGATCAGATCGTCATCATCCTGGCCATAGATCACATCATTTCCGGCGCCGCCGTCGATGGTATCCATGCCATTGGTGGGATCAGGATCAACCGGGCGCCCGTCAGCGCCATCATCCATGATGTTCAGCGCATCCGGAAACGCCGGGTCAAGCCCACCATAGAGAGTATCATCACCCGCACCGCCAAGCAGGCTGTCGGATCCTTCACCGCCAGTGATGACGTCATCATCAGTCCCGCCATCGATGGTATCATCATCGATACCACCATCAATGGTATCAAAGCCCGCGCCCCCAGCGATCAGGTCATTGTCATCGCCGGTGGTGATCAGATCATCGCCGGCACCGCCATCGACGGTATCGCGATCATTGAAGGGATCAGCATCCGCCGGCACAAAAGGAATATTTGGCGTGGTGCCCGTATAGCCATCAAACCCCCGGTCCGGCAAAGGTGCCAGGTCATCCGAAGAGGTGTCGATGACATCATCGCCCTCGCCGCCATCAACACTGTCAGAACCATCGCCACCAATCAGCGAGTCATCCCCGTCATTGCCAAGGATGATATCATCGCCGTCGCCACCATCGATTGTGTCATCGCCCGGCACAACGGAAGGCGGGGTTCCAAGGGCGTCGAAGAAGACATCGCTAACCACCACGCTGCTAGAGATGTTGCCATCCTGGCTATGGGTGATCACAATCGATGTAACCGGTCCGGGAATGGTTACCAACATAGATGTATTGGGATTGTCGTCACTGGTGAAGGTGTCGTCATCCTTGGCGGCGGCCGTGTCGTAACCGGGAACAGCATCGGTATCTGTCATCGTCAGGCCAGGGCCACCCGCCAGGTTCACCACCACCGGGTTTCCGGCCGCATCAAAGGCAGTAATATTGACCACACTGTCAGCATCGATATCGCTGACACGGAAAGAGACATCACCAACCGGTCCCGAAAAATCCAGCTGATAGTCGGCACTGCTTGCATCAGCACTGGCTGCCGAATTCAAGCCGCTTTGCGGATCTGCCGCCACACCGCCGGTGTTGATATTGCCAACAAACTGCGGCACATCGGTAAAGTCACTGGTCGGCGCACCGGTGCTGGTGACAACCGAAAAATCAACAGTAACCGAGCCGGTATCCTGCGAGAATCCCGCCGTCAGGTCATCGCCGGGATCAACCGGGTCGCCGCCATCCGGATCAGGCGCAAGATCCCACTGGAACACTTCGCGGGTGCCACCACCGCCCACACCACCGGGAACATCCGTGTCGCCCTGCAGCAGGTCATCGCCTGCGCCGCCACTCAGGCTGTCTGCCCCGCTGCCGCCATGTACGGTATCATCACCAGCACCTGCCAGCACAGTATCATCGCCGCTACCGGCATTGACCAGGTCATCGTCGGGTCCGTCAGCCGGGTTGATCGCATCGCCATTGTCGATACGGTCGCCTTCAGGATCCCCCAAATAGCTGGTATCAATCAGATCATCTCCAGTGCTGCCTTCGACGATACCGTCGAGCCCACCGCCATTGTGCTGCACTACATTATCGTCCAGAACCGCAACATAGTCGATGCTGCCTTCAAAGGCATTGCCACCGTCACCATCGGCCCCGATGACAAAGCTATCTTCGCCATCCGCAGTCACATCAAGGGTCATTCCAACCACATCATCGCCGGTGGTAAAGCTGGTCCCCTGAGTGCTGTTTTCCACCACCAGAGTCACGCCGCCGGGGCTCCAGCCGTAGGAAACGGTCAGCAGATCACCCGCAGCAAAGAAACCGGGATCGCTTGCAAAATCCACTGTATTGCCATCATCAGCGTGGCTCAGGCTGACAACACCCTCTTCGCTCACCCGAATGACAAAGCTCTCACCGTCGGCATCATCCTGCGATGACAGACCTCGGCTTACGACTGTTTGCTCACCGCTTCCCGGCACCGCAGTGGCCTTGAAGGAAGTGATCAGGGAACCGGTTGCAAGATCAAACGGCCCGTCCTGGTCGCCTGCTACATTGAACTGGCTGTCACTGCCATTTCCCAGCATCCAGCCGCCCGCATAGGTCGCACCGCCAACCCCGACACCATCCTGGGCAATCCCATCGCCAAGACCGCTGTCATCGGTGGTGTACCCGTCGCGAAAGTCCCACAGACCAACCAGATTGGCCGAATACGGGTTGTCAAAATTGTCAGCCATCTCGTTCTCCTTATCGGTGTGGCGCCGCAGTCAGCGCGCCCCGTCGCTCGAAGCGTTCAATCCGAAATAAAATCAACCGCAAAACCGCAGTTCCAAATTCATGCCCGAAGTTGAGGAGACAGCACTATCTAGCCACGCGTTACGTGTTCTATCCCGTACAACAGGACAGAGTGCGCCGATTCAGGTTGTACGGAAATTGGATCAAACGTGAAGGCAGTTCACGCGGCGCCTTTGATAGCAGGCTGCGCCAGATCTGGTCTCGTAACACCCTAGAAAATATACCCCCCAGTGGGTGAGTAATGAATAGCGGATGAATATATTTCAACAAAGAGAAAAAACCGTCAGAAATTTTAATAAATTGCCAGACAGCCCTGAAACTGGCCCCAGACCTGAAAATTGAGCAGCAGGCGGAAAGTCGCGATTGTTCTCAAATCAACATCAATTCGGTGCAAGAGCACGAATAGCGACCACTAACAGAGACAAAAGCCACCCATTCAGCGCAGGGTTGTTTCCAGTTACGCAACCTTCAGGCCCCACCCACCCTGGCAGACACAGAGAGCCCGCGTGATATCCGCCCCGGCAAACGGATGGCCGAATTGGAACCAATTGCGAAAAATACGAGGAACTGTTTCCCTCAAATAGTCAATCGCGCGGGAATCGTATCACGCTCCACATCGCGCGCATGATATACACCGGGCCTTTCTGCCAAACATATCACCCCAACCAGCCTGCCATGGTCCAGCCCCTGAATAGAGCTTTCCTGCGTTCCATTTCGCTTCCAGAAAACCGGAATACCGGCGGCTGCGAAGGCCAAAGAAAAAAGGCGGTGAGCCACAGTCATCCTTTCATTCAACTGGTTCTGGTTGGCAGTCTTGCCGCGGTGACTAGTCAAATTAACGGGCGGATCCAACGCCGAAGGCGGTCTCGGCAACTTTTGCGCTAGGGGTCTGAAGCTCGCCGCGCGCACGAAGCAGGCATAGGTCATTCTGACTATGCACCGACCGTCGAGGCGATCGGTCGCCTGTTCGATAAACTGGCCCCCCCCTTGGCAGCCGAAACGGTGGCCAAGGTCATCTGGGACGTCGCTAATGAGACCGGAGACCGCTTGCGCTTCCCGTCTGGGCGCAGATGCCAAGCCCCTGTTGGACGCGTGCAAGAGCCAGGATGACTCGAGCTTCAGCGATGGCATCAAGACGCTGATGAGCAGCAGATAGCAAGCCAACCGGAACTGGGTGAATGGCCCGATAGGTGAGAGCTGTGGCTGCGCCAAAGTCGACGCAGTCCGCAGAGTGGCCTGTCGGCAGCGTTGCACCGCTGCATGTGCAGCTAAACCGCTTCTTATTCTAGTGTTTTCCGCCATTCATGCAAAACAGACCGGTTCAGCTTAGTTCAGGGAACCTATGGATACTTCGTACTAAACCCAGATGACTGCAGCCAGCCCAAGTGGGCTCGAAGCCGACTTGAGGCGGTGCAGAGTGCTGATCGCTGGTCTGTACGGATATCTTCACCGTCGTTGGTGACCGCACCGCCCGACCTGCATGTGCAGGCCCGCCAAACGGGTCACCAGGCATGCGGCCGCTTGGGGCTGCTGGGGTTACCTGCGACAGCGACGGCAACCTACCAGGCCGGTGATCAGCCCGCTGCGGTGCCGCAAGGCAGATCTGAGTCCGAAGTGTCGGATGCCAGAGTAAGTTCTAATGCCGGGACCGGTCAGCGGAGCGGACCCGGTGAATCAGGTCAGTTCCTGCAATACCCCGCGCGGTCTATAATCACACGGGGCATGCGTCAGGCTAGGAAGTTCAGGAGGGTTTCGTCAAACCGCTCTGCTTCTTCCAGTTGCGGGGTGTGCGCGCTCCTCTCAAAAAGAGCAAAGACCGGCTGTCGATTTTCCGGGGTAAGGGGGAGCCAGGTTTCCAGCGGCGCAACCAAATGGTCATGCCGCCCCATGCAAATCAGAAGCGGGGTTTGAATCTCCTGCAACGCTGTGCCTGGATCGAAATCGCGAAACACGTCCCCCCACAAACTGTCGAAAATCGGCATATTAACGTGGACACCCTGCCAAAGATCGGAAGCATCGAAACATGGATCAAACCAGCTGCGGGCGGCCAGCCCCAGGCACATCCAGATGAACCTCTTTTCCGGTTCGGCATCGATCTTCGCAGCCATCCGTTCCAGATCCTGTGCCAAACGGTGCTTGCGTTCCGGAGCCGCAAGCATACCCCAGATCCGCTCCACGTATGCCATGTGCTCCGACGAATGGCTTGGTCCGGTTGCAACAACCACGGTTTTCCGGACAAGATCCGGCCTGCGGCGGGCGAACTCCAGTGCCATGTAGCCGTGGCCCGAGTGCCCCATCACATCCAGGCGTGAAAGGCCAAGTGCGCTGCACATCGCAGAGATATCATCGGTAATGGTCACCAGTTTGCAGTCACGCGCCTCGACACCGCGGTCGGCATGAGAGAAGCCGCGGTGATCAATGAAGATAAGCTTTCGCTTGCTGCGCAAGCCTGCTGAAAATGTGCGTGGATAGAAGACGTGGCTGCCAATGATCAGCAGTGGTTCTCCTTCCCCCTCGATCGTGTAGCCGAGCGCGTAGCCATCCCGGTGGATGCGCCCTTGGACGCTGTCATATTTTTCCATAAAAATTTACCCGCAAGAGGTGTCCTCTTACGCTCCGATTGAAGCAGTTGAACGTTCGGCCTGTCATTTGCCGGACGGCCGGTAATGATCGATCTTCGATCTTTGCTAACGGATAAGTTTCATGGGATCCCAGCTGCTGTTTCGGGGCGCTCCTATTGCTTTTCTCGTAACCAGTCAAGCCGCTGAGGTTTCCGGACAGGCAGCATTCGACCGCGGAGGCGTCATTACCAGAGATGACGCGAACAGCAGCAGCCCGGCACTGTGTGAGCTCACAGGTTCCAAAACCTCGCAGCCGCAGCGAATGGCCGGAACGGCGGGCCGCGCCGCAGCAGAAACCCTCTGCTGGTTGCATCAAACGGCCGAGTTTGCAAAGGGCGCTTTCTGCGCATAGCTGCACTTGGTGCGAGCCGCAGCATAGCAGCATAGTTGTATTGCCTTTCGACCTATGAATGGCTGCTATCGTCACGCTGTGGCTTGATCCGCGCATGTGCAGCGAATGACCGAACCGCCGATTGTTTTTCCACACAATCGGCTGTCAGAAATCTTCGCAAGGAAGCCCTCAGCTACCGCGTGGTCGTCAAGTTCTAGAGCTAAGATTAACTCCGCGGCTCGCAGCCGTTGATCTCTCCATTTATTGCGCCCAAACGAAGGTTCGCCATCCATACACTCCTGGACCTCTGCAAATGAATTCGTGGGTCCTTCTGGCGCCCTACAGCGTGGGTATATTCGCACCCCGGTGTTTGGGGCGATGGTGAATTTCCGCGGAGTTGGTTTTTGGATTGGGGTTGTTGTTATGTAGGAACTACACCGAGGCAATACTTGTTAGCTTTCTGGCTGGCATCTGACTTCGATCTCGATTGGCGCAGGGGCGCAGTTCACAAGCCTCTTCCTTGTTCAAACGCCCGGTGAGCATTTTACTCATGTTGACCTGCCCCCCGCGAAATCCCTCATTGTGATGTAGAGTCTGCGCCAACTCTGAAGGAGCAGACACATGCGAAAGAGCCGTTTCACCGAGGCGCAGATAATCGGGATGATCAAGGAGCAGGAGGCTGGAATGCCGACTGCGGAGGTGTGCCGCAGGCACGGCCTGAGCACGGCGACGTTCTACAAGCTCAAGGCCAGGTATGGCGGTATGGAAGTGTCCAAGGCGGCCAGGCTAAGGGCGCTGGAAGATGAGAACGCCAAGCTGAAGCGCCTGCTGGCGGACACCATGCTGGACAACGTCGTGTTGAAAGACCTGCTGGGAAAGAACTGACGACATTGATCAAGCGGCGAGATGCGGCGCTCCAGGTGATGCGGGATCATGACATCTCGCAGCGCCGGGCGTGCAGGCTGGTTGGTGTCGATCCCAAGACAGTCCGGCGAGAACGCCCGCCGGACTGCGCAGATATCCGCAAGGAGATGCAGGAGATTGTCGGCAAGCGGCGTCGGTTCGGCTATCGTTGGATCGGCGTTATGCTCGAACGCAAGGGCATGATCATGAACCCCAAGAAGCTGTATCGGCTCTACCGGGAGGAAGGGCTCTCGGTGAAGCGACGACGTGACCGCAAGCGGGCCCGTGGCACACGCACACCGATGTCGGAGGCGGCGCGCCCAAATGCGCGGTGGTCGCTGGACTTTCTGTCGGACAGCTTCGGTGCTTCACGCAAGTTCCGCATAAGGACTGGTCGGCCGGAGCAGGTACCGTTCCCTTCGCACCGGCACCTGCATTGCTCCAAGTCACTTTTGAAGCTTTGCCTGCTCCAACGACCAATACTCCATATCAAACAGGTCCGCCTCGGAGATCGGGGCAAAGCGCTTGTAATCTTCCGCAGCATTCACGATCCGCGCGGTCTGCTCAAACAGATCGCCCGCGATACGCGCCGCTTTGTCGTTGGCACCCAGGCCAAAGATCCCAAGCCCCGGCACCAACACAACGCGCGGCGTAGTATCCAGCATGACTTTCGGCTCGGATGCATTGGGGGCGTTGCGATTGAAGTAAGCGGCATATTCTTCCGCGTAGGCATCCAGCGCCGCGTCAACCTGGGCAAGGTCGGCACCTTCTTCAACAATCATGCCAAAGGGCTTAATACGGATAACGTGATCCGGCGTTGCGGTGCCACGGCGCGACAGCTCTGCCAGGTTGCCCCGAGACAGGTAGCTGCGGATGGATGGGCCGGTGCGAAAATCCATCGCAGGCTCTGCCCCCAAATCGCGCCGCGTCGCCAGCGCGCCGCGCAGGGTTTCCGCCAACCCCTTGGGCGCATCACGGTCTGTCACTTCGGGACCGGGCACCTGAATGCCGCGTTCAGCCAGATAGTCCTCGGCCATGGTGACAAAGGCAATCATCAGCTCATAGCTGGCCTGCGCGGTCTCGGCAAAGGTGAACAGGCCATGCTGCTCCAGCCACAATCCCTCAACCGAGGGGTCGCGCGCCAGCGCATCCTTGCAGGCATGGCTCAACGAATAGCCCGGCATCACATAGGGCACAAACCCAACGCGACCGCCGTAAATTTCTGCGACGACCGTTTCCATGTCTTGCTGATCCGCCAGGGCAAGGATTGCGGTCGCATGGGTGTGGTCCACAAACGCATGCGGCATATAAGCATGCAGCAAGGCCTCGATCGATGGGTTGGGGGCGTCCTGATCCAGCAGATACCGGCGCAGATAGGCCACCATGTCCTCATCAGACATATGCGCGACATCGCGGGTCTTCAGCAGCGGTGCAAGCCACATCGCGGGCAAGCCCGGTGCCTCGATGTCACCCAGATCCCAGCCGGAGCCTTTCACATGAATGATCGCCCCGCCTTCGGCGTCGGGAATTTTGACGGAGGTATTGCCGCCCCCGTGCAGCACCAGATCTGGCTCCTGGCCAATCAGGCGCGAGCTGTAGACCCGCAAGCCAAGCGCGGCGGGCTGGCCCTGTGCCTCGGCGGCATCGATGAACTGTTGTGCCTCGGTGTCATTCCATCTGGACTGCATATCGGTTTCCCTGAAAGTCTGCGCAGGGATGCATGACGCACCCCTGCTGATTGTATTTATGACTTCGATCAGAAGTCAAAGTTGTCGATGTTTTCTGCGGTGAACACGGTGCGTTCAGGCAGCAGGACGATGCCGTTGCCCTCGGCTTCGTAGTCATAGCCCTGCACCGCGTTCGGCGAGACCTCAACTTCGCCGATGCCGGGCACGTCAATCTTGTCGCCCACATTCAGCGGGCCGTTTGCCAGCACATGTGCCGCAACCGCAACCGAGATCGCGCCCTGCTGGGTCACGTCCCACAGGCCGAACCGCTCAACCGTGCCGCGCTTTACATAGGGGCGCATCACGTTTGGGGTGGAAAAGCCCACGATGGTCACATCGCCGCCACGCTCCAGATTCTCAGCGGCCTGCGCAGAGGCCGGAAGTGCGTTGGCATCGGGCGCGATGATCACATCGAGATCCGGATAAGCGGACAGGATGCTTTCCGCGGTTTGCAGCGATTTCTGAGCGTCGTTGTACCCGTACTGCGTGGTCACAACCTCCCAACCGGGGTGCTCGGCGGCGATCTTGGCCTTGGCCGCTTCGGCCCAGGCGTTCTGATCGGTCACGGTCGGTGAGGAGTAGAAGAAGGCAACCTTGGCGTTTTCCTTACCTTCCAGACCGTCATCGGCCATGTCCACCAGAAGGCCACCCAGCTGTGCCGGCGTACCCTGGTTCACATAGTAGGAGCGGCATTCCGGGTTCACATCGGAATCCCAAGTCATCACCAGAACATCGCGCGCCATTGCCTGCTTCAGTGCCGGGCACAGACCATCGGGCGAGACCGACGACAGGATCACCGCGCCATATCCCTGGTTGACGAAGTTGTTCACGAACTGAACCTGGCCGGACACGCTCGGCTCGGTCGGGCCGTCATAGGTCACATTGACCCCCAGCTTGTCGCCCATCTCGGTGGCACCATTGCCGCCCGAGGTGAAGAAGCCGACACCGACGAGCTTGGGAACAAAGGCGATGTCCGCAGCGGTTGCTGCCGTGGTCATCATCAGGCCAGCCGCGATTGTGCTGAGCAGTTTTGCAGTGGTCTTCATTGTGGTTTCCTCCTCCATTGGAACCTGTGCCCGGATCAGTTGGCCTGCGCCGAGCGCTCCGGTAAAAACTCTCGCAGCAGCGCAGCCCCGTGGCGCAGCGCAACGACAAGAACCAGCAACGCCCCGGACAGCGCGCTGGAAATCTGGCTGGGGACACCGCTCATTTGCAGGCCCTGTTGCAGATATCCGATGATGAATGTGGCGATGACCGTGCCCAGCACCGATCCCTTGCCGCCATAGATGGACGCACCACCCAGAACCGCGGCGGTGATCGCGGGCAGCAGCGTCGCGCTGCCCAGATCCACCCGCGCCGAGCCGAAATAGGCCGACAGCATGATCCCGGCGAGCGCAGCAGCAAGGCCGGTCAGCACGTATGTCATAAGCTGCACCCGAAACACCGGCATGCCGGAATGGCGCGCGGCATTCTCGTTGAGGCCGATCTGGAAAACCAGACGCCCAAAGCGGGTCAGGTGCAGCAATACCAGCAGCACCGCCGCAAAGCACAGGAAGACAAACAGAGGCATCGGCAGACCCATCACCTGCGCATAGCCAAGCGCGGTGAACCCTGCCGGAAAACCGCCGATCCCCTCGTAGCCATTTGCACCCACAACACCGGACAGAACTGTCGCCGCGCCCGAAAACATGTAGAGCGACCCCAGCGTCACCACGAGCGGCTGCAACCGCGTCAACCGGATGATGGTGGCGTTCAGAACACCTGCAAGCGCCCCGGTGGCAAAGCCCACCAGCAACGACAGCGGCAAAGGCAGACCAAAGAAGTTGGCGATGCCAAACGCAATCGCAGCAAGCCCCACGGTTGAGGCAAAGCTCACATCGATGCCACCTGCGATGATCACCAGCGTCAACGGCACGGCGACGATGCCAACCTGCACAAAGTCCGAGGTTCCAAACAACAAAGAGCTGGGACGCAGGAAGCGCGGGTTGATCATGCCAAAGATCAGAAGTTCGGCCACCAGAATGGCCAGCAGGAGCACCTCCCACCGCATCACATAGCGTTTCATGCTGCGTCCTCCAGCGGTTGGGATTTCTGTTCTGTATTGCTGCCTCGGCGATAGCGTGCGGCCCGGTCGCGGGCCTCCAGCGCGATGCGCAGCCGTCCATCGATCAACAAAACGCCCAGCAGCATCGCACCGCCAATCAGGTCGTTCCAGTAGGCCGGTATTTTCAGGAACACGAGAGAGGTGTCGATCGAGGTGAAAAAGATCACGCCGATCACTACTCCACCAACGGAACCAACCCCGCCCAGCAGGCTGATCCCACCCAGCACCAGCGCCGCAATCGCACGCAGCTCAATCCCGCTGCCAGCCTGATTGGGCACAAATCCGATCTGCGCCGCAAAAGTGATCCCGGCCAGCGCATACATCGCGCCCGCCCAGGCAAAGGCCAACAGCTCAATCCGCCGTACCGGCAGGCCCAGATGATGCGCCGCCTCACGGTTGTCGCCGGTCACCATCACCCAGCGCCCCCGCCTGCTTCGCAAGAACCACCAGACTGCGACGACCACCAATGCGGTGATAATCCCCATGATGGAAAGCCCGCCATAGGATTTCGCACCAAGCGACTTGAGCGCCTCGGGGAGTTCCTCGATCCACTCACCTCCGGTAGCAATCAGCATGACCCCGCGAAACAGGCCAAGCGTGCCGAGCGTCGCCACGATGGATGGTACACCAAGCCCAGCCACCAGCAGACCATTCACCACCCCGGCACAGATCCCTGCCCCAAGCGCGAAGCCAAGCGCCAGCGGCAGCGCAAACCCATCGTTGAGAGCCAGCCCCAGCACCACCGCAGACAGCCCAAGGATGGAACCACCCGAGACATCGATATTGCGCGTCAGGATGACCGGAAAGATCCCCAAGGCAACCAGCATCAGCACCAGCCCATTGGACCAGATGATGGTGGCCGTCCCGGCCGACAGGAACCCCGGCGCGGCCAGCCCGACCAGCAACAGTACGGCCACGGTGACAAGAAACAGGGTCGCGACACGGTCGCGGGCGATCCGCTCAAACATGCTCGGCCTCCTGGGCCTCAAAGGCCAGTTGTGAGATTTCATCCGGGGTTGCCCCAGCGGGCAGCTCTCCCGCCACATGACCGCCAGCCATCACCGTGATCCGGTCCGACAGGCGCACCACCTCGTCAAAATCTGACGAGATCAGCAGCACCGAGGTGCCCTGGGCCGCAAGCTCTTCGATGATGCGGTAGATATCGTTGCGCGCGCCTACATCGACGCCGCGGGTGGGTTCGTCCAGAATCAAAAGCTTCGGTTCGGCCGCAAGGCATTTGGCCAATAGAACCTTTTGCTGGTTGCCACCCGAAAGGCTTCCTGCCGGTTGATCCGGGCTGGCACATTTAATTCCCAGCATGTCGCGGTACTGGGCAAAGCGCTTGCGCTCAGCATTGGGGCGCAGGAAGAAGGGCAGCCGGTCATGAACAAAGGACGAGGCATTCCAAAACAGCGGTGCCGCAAGAAACAGCCCGTATTGTTGCCGATCCTCGCTCAGATGCACAATGCCCTGACGCACAGCGTCACTGGGGGAGTTTGCCAGAAATGCCTGCCCCTCAAGTATGACATCTCCACTACCGCGCGGGCGCAGACCAACAAGGGTCTCGGCCAGCTCGGTGCGCCCTGCCCCGACCACACCAGTCAGCCCCAACACCTCACCGCGGCGCACCTCAAACGAGATATCGACAAAGCCTTCACCGCTGAGCGCATCGAGCGACAACACCACCCCGCGTGAGATCTGCTTGCCAGCACCGCGCGTTTCCAGCTCTGTCACACCCGGGCTCATCGCGGTCAGAATATCGGCGTCCGTGCTCTGGTCCATGCCAGCGCTCAACACCACATTGCCGTCGCGCAGCACCGTTATCCGGTCACAGACCGCGCGCAATTCGTGCAGCTTATGTGAAATGAAAACCAGCCCGTGACCCGCAGCCCGCAGTGCCTGCATGCGCGCAAACAGGGTCTGCACCTCATGCGGCGTCAGGGCTGAGGTCGGCTCATCCAGGATCAGCACCTTCGCCTCGCGGATGAGGCCACGCAGGATTTCTACGATCTGCCGGTCGGCAATCTCCAGCGTTGCGGCCTTGGTATCCGGCGACAGGGGCACGCCAATCTGCGCGATCAGCTCTTCAACCCGTGCGCGATAGGCAGCAGAAGGCTTGGGCAGGCCGATACAGATGTTTTCAAGCACCGACTGGTTCGGGAAAATATGTGCCTCCTGAGGCACCAGATAGAGCCCCATCGCCAGCGCCTGCGCGGGGGTCGCAGGCTCCAGTGGAGCATTGGCAATCCGCACCTCGCCACCGCTGGCCTGCACCAGCCCTGCGAGTATCTTCATCAACGTGGACTTGCCCGCCCCATTGCCGCCCAACAGCGCATGAATTTCCCCGGCACGCACCGAGAAATTCACCCGCTTCAACACCGGGACGCCAGCGTAGCTTTTTGACACAGAGTCCAGCTCTGCAAGCACAGGTTCCATAACGCCTCCTCAACGTTATCGGCTCTGCCGCTGAAGCGCTGATCCGGAACCCCTATCTGGATTCGCCAATTTGATCATCTGTTAGCGACCTCATCATTTGTTCAGCATAATCAAATCCTGTCAACCGCCTTGAATCGCAAATTTTGCAATTTCACTCACCTGAACCGCCCAACAAGAAGCGGATTGACTTGAACAAATGATCTGTCATTAGTTAAATGATCTTGTGAGCCGTGGAGGAAGGCCCCTATGACCGACCAGACAACAAACGACGCTGACGAAGCGCTGCTGGCACGGGTGGCCTGGCTTTACTACAACGACGGCCTCACCCAGAGCGAAGTCGGTGAGATCCTCAACCTGTCCCGCATCAAGGTCTCGCGACTGCTGGATGCCGGGCGCACCTCCGGGCTGATCCAGCTGCGAATCAATTCGCGGCAGCGTGGGTGCCTGGAACTGGAAAGCCGCATGAAGCAGCAGTTCGGACTGAGCGATTGCCGCGTCATTCCCGAAAGCCCCATCGACGATACCAATATGCGCATCGGTCAGGCTGCAGCGCAGTATCTGATGCAGAAGCTATCTCCCGGCGACAGCCTGTCGGTTGGCTGGGGCGACACCGTCACCCATTCCATCCGCATGCTGGGCTACACCGCACAGGAGCGTGGGGTTGGACTGTACTCCCTGACCGGTGGCGTGCAGACCTATGTGGAAGGCATGCGCGAGGCCAACTGGCACCGCAATGTAAACATCATCCCCGCACCGCTGGTGGTCTCCACCCCCGAACTGGCGCAGGCGCTCATGCAGGAACCAACTGTGGCCACCCTGATGGCCAAGGCGCTTGAGGCGGACTACAAACTCGTCGGCATCGGCGGCATCAGCGAGACGGCAACCGTGGTCAGCCATGGCTATATCCCACCGGGCGAAATTGACCCGCTGCGCCGCGGCGGCGCGCGCGGTGATATCCTGTGCCGGTTCTATGACCGCAGTGGCGCAGGCCTCGCCCTGCCCCTGCATGAACGCGTGATCGGTGTGGATCTCGACCAGCTGCGCAATTCCAGCCAGGTCATCGGTGCAGCAGGTGGCGCCACCAAGGTGGGCCCGATCCTGTCCGCCCTGCGCGGCAAGATCGTCAGCATTCTGGTCACGGATGAACCCACCGCCCTCGCCCTTCTCGACGCAGCAGAGGTCTGAACATGACATACTATCTGGCAATTGACGCAGGCACCGGGAGCGGCCGCGCAGTCCTGTTCGACGACACTGGCGCAGAAATCTGCGCATCGGGACAAGAATGGTGGCATGCCTCAGACCCGCGCTACCCCGGCTCAATGGATTTCGACACTGCAGGCAACTGGGCCACGCTCGCCCGTTGCTGCCGTGAAGTGATTGCCAAGTCCGGCATCGACCCCAAGGATATCAAGGCCGTCAGTGCCACCGCCATGCGTGAAGCCTTTGTGTTGCACGACAAGACAGGCGCAGAAATCTGGGCCTGCGCAAATGTCGACGCCCGCGCCAGCCAAGAGGTGCGCGCGCTCAAGGCAGGTCATCCGGATCTGGAACAGGACATCTATGCACGCTCTGGGCAGACCTACGCGCTTGGCGCATTGCCGCGGCTGATCTGGCTGCGCAAACATATGCCCGAGGTGCTGGAGCGCGCTCAGTCCCTGACCATGCTATCAGACTGGGTGCTGTATCGCCTCTCAGGCGCACTCACCTCGGAGCCGTCAAATGCAGGGACTACCGGCCTGATTGGCCTACAAAACCGTGCCCCGTTGCGCGATGTGTTTGATCGCATGGACCTGCCCGCGGGCCTAATTCCGCGCACGGTCAGCACCGGCGAGGTCATCGGGGAGGTACACTTAGCCGCCGCCAAAGAAACCGGTCTTGCGCCCGGCACACTGGTGGTTGCAGGCGGTGGCGATTGCCAAACCGGCGCACTGGGGTTGGGCGTGGTTAATGAAGGCGATTGTGCCGTTCTGGGCGGCACCTTCTGGCAACAGGTGGTCAATGTACCTCTCAGCCTGGCGGACCCGACCATGAACCTGCGGATCAACCCGCATGTGGTGCCTGACCTCAACCAGGCCGAGGCGATCAGCTTTTTCACTGGCGCGGTGATGCGCTGGTTCCGCGATGCCTTTGGCCAGGGCAAGAGCTACAGCGAACTGGAAGCCGCATCCAAATCCGTACCACCAGGCGCCTACGGTATCATCCCGATTTTCTCCGACGTGATGCGCTATGGTGAATGGTTCCATGCCGCGCCGTCGCTACTGAATCTGTCGATCGACCCGGAACGCGCTGGCCCCGAAGCAATCTTCCGCGCGTTGCAGGAAAACGCCGCCATCGTCGCGCATCGCAACCTCGAAGCGGTGTTTGATCTGACTGACCGACGTCCGCAGCGGATCATCTTTGCCGGTGGAGCCTCAAAATCGGCCCATTGGTCGCAGATCCTTGCAGATGTGACCGGGCTGACCGTGGCCACCCCGCGCGTCAAGGAAGCCACCGCGCAGGGCTGCGCCGCCGCAGCGGCAACTGGCGCGGGCCTGTTTTACTCGCTCCGCGAAGCCGGAAATGCCTGGTCCCAGATAGAGGCCGAGTTTACCCCAAACCCGGACCTTCACGCGCTCTATTCCGACGCCAGCGCCCGCTGGGCCAAGGCCTATGCGGTGCAGCGCGAACTTGTTACCTCACATGTAACAACCTCCATGTGGCAGGCCCCCGGCACCTGACGCCGCACCCATTCAGAAAACTCCCGAAAGGATTCCCATGCTTATTCAACTGGTCAACATCAAGGTACAGGACGGCACACGAGATACCTTCCTTGAGGCTTTCACCATCAACTGCAATGGCACCCGCGAGGAGCCGGGCAATATCCGCTTCGACCTGCTGCACGACCCCGAGGATGCAAACAATTTCTTCGTCTATGAGATCTTTGAAAGCGAAGCGGCGCTGGATGAGCACCGCAAAACCGCACATTACCAAACCTGCGTTGAAATGATTGATCCGATCACTATTGGCGGCCGGACCAAGACCTATTTCACCCCTATTCTGGTTCAGGGAAAAGAAATGCTCTAAATACTGCTGAATTTGTCCGGTAAGCGGGACGATCTTCTTCCTGAAGGGATTGGACTTATCATTGCCCGTCAGGACAGCGAGCCTGGAAGTAGGCTTTTGACCGCCTCTTCCAGCCTTCCACCTACGAAGTTGCGATAGCATGGCGAGATTTCTTGTCGCGCGCAGGCCCTGTCTACGCGCGCCCTGCACCACGGGACAGGTCCCGCTAGGGGTGAGCGACCGGAAACAGGCGATGGAAGGCGACAGCCCCCGGATCCGAAAAGGAAACGATACGGGTCTTTTGATCGCGTTTAGCCCAGGTCAGGTCTTCAAACCGGGTCAGGAACGCGCGGCCAAGGCTGCCCGCCAGATGCGACCGTCGCTCGCTCCAGTCCAGGCATTCTCGGCAGAGCGGAGCACGCGCCCGCTGCAATGCTTCTGCGTCAATCTCAAAATCTGATACAAAAGCCAGCCCTGACTGGGTCAGCGCCAGGTCTGCGCCCTCCAGAACAAGATGCCCCTGAGCGATCAGACTATCAAACATCTGCGTCCCCATGTCTCCGGCGAGATGGTTGTAGCAAACCCGCGCCCTGCGCAGTTCCGCATCCTTCGGACCCGTGCGTTTCCGTAGATGTCCGGCGCCGGCCGCCAGCCCCATCAACCCTTCTAGAACATGGGCGACCTCATCACTGGCAAGCGAAAAATACTTGTGCCGCCCCTGCTTGCGCGGGCGTAGCAGCCCACCGGCATCCAGTTTTGACAAATGCGAACTGGCGGTCTGGATCGTAACTCCGGCCTCTTGCGCCAGTTCGCTCACCGTCAGGGCCTTACCGCTCATTAGGGCGGTCAGCATGTTGGCGCGCGCGGGGTCGCCGATCAGCGTGGCGACCTGGGCAATATCTGGACCTTCTTTCATACTTCGACCCTAGTCGAAACATTCAGGCCGCGCAATCGACTAGCGTAGTGGCACGACACCTATGAAAGAGACAGCCATGCTAACCTGTATAATTCGCTACCACATCGACCCGACAAAAAAGGCCCAGTTCGCGCAATACGCCCGAAACTGGGGGCAGGCCATCCCGCGCTGCGGCGCTGATCTGATCGGGTATTACGCCCCACATGAAGGATCTTCGACGCTGGCCTATGGCATCTACAACCTGGCGAGCCTTGCAGACTATGAAGCCTACCGAGCGCGCCTTGCGGCGGACCCGCTGGGACGGGAAAACTACGAATTCGCGCAGAAAGAGAAGTTCCTGCTGCGCGAAGACAGGACATTCCTGAAATGCGTATCTACGCCGCACGGGCCCGGTGCGGTCCAATGATTGCAGTCATATTTGAGGTTGAACCAGCGCCGGGGCGCAAAGGCGATTATCTAGACATCGCTGCCCAGATACGCCCGATGCTGGACGAGATCGAAGGTTTCATTTCCGTCGAGCGGTTCCAGAGCCTGACGAATGCGGATAAGATCCTGTCCCTGTCGTTTTTCGAGGATGAAGCCGCAATTGCACGCTGGCGCAATCTGAACGCGCATCGCGCTGCGCAATCGCAGGGACGAGACGGCGTTTTTGCCAACTACCGCCTGCGCATCGCCAGTGTCATCCGGGACTACGGCCTGTATGACCGCGACGAAGCGCCGTCTGACAGCAAGGCAGCACATTGATGATTGCCCCCATTGCAGTGGCCTAGCAGCACCTGCGCGGCAGCGATGTCGTCCGAACAAAACCCCATCGCTGCCGCATCCCTTCTGTTGGCCATGTCACTTTATCGCTTTCACAAAGCCACCAGACGCACTAGGCATCCCTATCTACGCAAATTTGGGACAGACCATGGCGCAAAAATCCACCATCTATAAAGTTGAACTCTCCGTTTGCGATATGGACCGTCACTATTACGAGACCCACAAACTGACCGTTGCCAAACACCCGTCCGAAACAGACGAACGGCTGATGGTGCGCCTTCTCGCTTTTGCGCTGAATGCGCATGAACAATTGGAACTGACGCGCGGCCTGTCAACGGATGACGAGCCAGACATTTGGCAAAAAAGCCTGAGCGGCGAGCTTGAATTATGGGTGGCGTTAGGCCTGCCGAGCGAGAAGATCGTGCGCCAGTCCTGCGGCAAAGCCAACGAGGTGATTATCTATTGCTACGGCGGCAAACCCGCTGAGATGTGGTGGGAGAAGATCAAAAACAGCACCACTCGGTTTGATAATCTTCAGGTTATAAATTTCTCCGAGACCGACACCCGCAACCTGGAAAAACTCGCAAGTCGTTCAATGCGGCTGCAGGTCAATATTCAGGACGGTGAAGTGATGGTCAGTGTTGATGATAACATCGTCTATGTGACCCCGGACAAATGGAAAAGCTCAGATCACTGATCTGTCGATCGGCCCGCCCCAACAGCAGCCACCACCAGCCGCGGTGACGCGCCATAGCCTGCAAAAGAACACCTGAACCCCACCGCTGCGCCAACCTCAGATCATGGGGGAAAGCTGTTTCCCAATGCAGGTCTTCGGAATATGTGCCGGGTCTTGACCGGCATCAATGCATCTGAAGACCGCGCTCTTTAGTCTCTCTCTCATCACACAAAAGGGAGAGGGAGACATGATTTCCAGTATCCTCGTCGCAACGGACGGCTCAAAAACGGCGGACCGAGCGGTTGGTTTGGCAGCCGAGCTTGCCGCAAAGCTTAGTGTCCCGCTGACTGTCGGTCACGTATTGCAGCATAGTGCGCAGGTAGAAGAATTGAGCCGCATGGCTGAAGTTGAGCACTTGGTACACCATGTCAAATCGCAAAAGCCGTTTCACCTGGGTGACATTCCATCCAACATGGATGCCCTGTTCTCCAATGATCTCACAGGCGCAGAGCGCGAGAGAGTAATCGCGGTGATCGGTGACGAAATCGCAGCCCGCGCTGCCAGCCATGCCAAAGAGTTGGGTGCCAAGACCGTCTCAACCCGTGTAGTGAATGGCAATTACGATGACGGCATTCTCGGCATGGCAAAAGAGGTTGGTGCAGACATGATCGTGATCGGCCACCGAGGGCTGGGACCGATAAAACGCATTTTCCAAGGCAGCGTGTCGCAGAAAGTCAATCAGCAGGCCGATTGCACGGTGGTCACGGTGCACTGACGGTTTGGCGCAGGCATGAAATGGTCAGAAACTCAGTCCAACCGGCGCACCAAGATCTGGTTGCCCTCGCCGCGTCTGGTTTCAAAGGTTTTCAGCGTTGATATCAGATCGCTGAGTTTACGTTTGCCATAGCTGCGGGTGTCAAAATCAGGTGCAGCGGCGCTGATATACTGACCGATCTGCCCTAGTGTGAACCATTCGTCATCCTGATTGATTGCATCCATGGCGCGCTTCACCAGCTTGCTTGGGTCTTCCAGTTGCGCCGGCGCGCCAACCAGGGCTTCTTCCTTTTGCGGCTTTGGTTTTTGTGATGTCTTTGTTGGCTCAGGCGTCAGGTTCTCGACATAGATGAAACGCTTGCAGGCCTTTACAAATGCAGCCGGGGTTTTGCGCATTCCCATGCCAAAAACATCCACGCCTTGTTCGCGTATTCGGCTGGCCAGCCGGGTAAAATCACTGTCAGAGGAAATCAGGACAAAGCCGTCAAACCGACCGGAATGCAGGATATCCATCGCATCAATGACCAAAGCAATATCCGAGGCATTCTTTCCTGTGGTATTGGCGAACTGCTGGTGCGGAACAATGGCCAAAGCCGCCAGCTTTTCCTTGGTCCAACCCTGCGCACCGTTACCAGAGAAATCACCATAGATACGGCGAATACTGGCCTCGCCAAGCGAGGCGATCTCTTCGAACATGACCTCTGCATGTTTGGCAGAGATATTGTCCGCGTCGATCAGGACGGCCAGAAGTGGGGGTTTGGGTGCAATTACCACGGCATGGAACTTTCTCTTGGCAGATGAAATGGCGACAGATGCGCCAATATTTTCAGCATGAAACAGCCCCACATCATCGTGATACTGTTGGCGAACATTGCTCTGTTTGCAGGGGCCTGACCGCGCGCAACGCGACAAAGCCTCTACTATCCTGCTCGCCTTTCAGAGGGTTACAATAGCAGATCCCCTTGGCGAGGTCAGGTCAGTTAGACCCTATCTTGAACCATGATGCAATTGAACAGGGAATACGGCAGGCGCTGTGGGCGGCGCAGACCTGATGGCACACATCCGCAGGAAACAGCCGAACAGCCAATGCTTTTGCGGTTCAGCGTCAGGGCACAGCCAGGGATGCAATACGCTTCTCTGCGCAAGTCGCCTGCGAACGCCGCGAACGCGCTTGCACTGCAACCGCATGACCATCCCAAAACCGCAGGCCGCGGCCCTCTCCTGTGGCGCCTGGTAAAGAGGTTGGAAAAAAACTTTCGACATATGCGGTTTTCCTCTGGACGCGCAAAAACCGCAAAGCTATATCGGGCACATATTCCGGCGTAGCTCAGCGGTAGAGCAGTTGACTGTTAATCAATTGGTCGTAGGTTCGATCCCTACCGCCGGAGCCAAAGATTTCAAGGGCTTAGAGGCTACGCCTCTAGGCCCTTAATCTATTTTGGGGACACCGGGGAAACGAACATTCAAGCGCACCTCATGTTCTGAATTACAGGTGTTCACCTGGCCTGATTGATCCAGCGGTACCAACGCTGATGTGCAGCCGATGAACTGCGCGAACGGTCACGGCCTGGGCAAGCGCGCACACTACGCCGTATGGGCGGGCTGTGTCAGATGCGCCTGCAACATCGGCTCTACCATCTGCCAGCTGCTCTCAAGCGCGGCAGCGGCGGGTGGCGCGTCAGTTGGTAGCATCTCGATGTCACTCAGGGCACTGCGCAGCTCTGCCAGCCCCAGAACAGCTGCCGATCCCGCGAGGCGATGGGCCTCTTTGCGCTGCGCCATTTGTAATGCTGAGCCAGCCTGAATCTGAGTGATGAACTGCGTAACCTCGGCAATGAAGGTCTGCAGGAATGCCTGGGCACGTTCGGGGCCAAGCGTTTCGAAAAACTGGGTAATATCGGATTGGCCGCGTGCTGGCTGTGCGCTTGTAGCCTGCGGAGCCGACGCGATCAAAGCGGACGAACCCTGCGCGCGGCGCAGCACGAGCGCCGCCAAATCCAGCCCGCTGATTGGTTTGGTCGCCACCTCGGCAAACCCTGCCGCAAGAATCCGGGCATGGTCCTCTGGCCCGGTATGGGCGGTCAGCGCGACGATCTCGACCCCTTCGGCCAGTTGCCCGGCACGAATTCGGTGGATCGCTTCGATCCCGTCCACCTCTGGCATGCTGATATCCATCAGGATCAGGTCAAATTTCTGCATGCGGCAGGCCTCGACCGCCTGCGCCCCACCAGCGGCGGCGGTAACCTGATGCCCCTGGCTCTGCAACATCTGCTGCAGTAATTCGCGGTTGATATCGTTGTCTTCCACCACCAGGATTTTGAAGCTGCACTCCAGCGCAGGCCTGTCCTGTGCACGCTCTGGGGTTTGCTTGGCCTCCAGCGTCAAGGGCAGGGTCAGGGTGAACAGGCTGCCCTCGCCCAATTCGCTCTCGCAGGTGATGTTGCCGCCCAGGGAATCGACAATACGGCGCGTGATGGCCAGGCCAAGGCCGGTTCCCTCGCTGCCGCGCCCAAAGCTGGCATCAAGGGTGATAAAATCCTCAAAGATCCGTTTCTGGTCCTGCGGTGCTATCCCAGCACCGGTATCAGAAACATGAAAGGCAATCTGGCCGGGGCTTGTACTGTGTTCAACATCGACCGTGATCTGCCCGTCGCTTGTGAATTTGATCGCATTGCCAATCAGATTTAGCAGCGCCTGCTGCAGCGCCCGCACGCGGCCCACGACATAATCGCCGCCTTTTATATTATAGTTCAGGACCAACTGGTTGCCCCGGTTAGACGCCGAGGCCTTCTGGCTCTCGACCAGGCCATCAAGGATCTGCCGCAGATCAAAGGCGCTGGCCTCTTCGGAGGCAACCCCGGCCTCTAGGCTCGACAGTTGTAAGATATCGTTGACGTGGTTCAGCAGCAGCTCTCCGGAAACCTGCATTGCATTCAAATAGCGCAGCTGCTCTTCATCGGGGTCAGTCAGATGCAGCAGATCAACCGCCCCCAGAATGCCCGTCAACGGTGTGCGCATCTCATGGCTCATCACTGTCAGCAGATTGGCCTTGGCCTGTTCCCCCGCCAGGGCATCATCGCGGGCGCGCCGCAGCGCTTCTTCGGCAGCGATCCTATCGGAAATGTCACGAATATAGCTGACAACCACCAGATCCGCCTGGCTGCGGCTCACCGAAAGAGACAGCTCGACCGGAAAGACCTCGCCGGATTTGCGGAGCGCGTCCAGCTGCACCCTGCCGTTGCCGACAAGGCGCGGCTCGCCGGTTTGCCAATAGCGATCCATTCCCATCCGATGGGCTGCCCGCAGATGCGGCGGAATGATCAGGCGCTCCATGTTGGCGCCAATCGCCTCGTCGCGGCTGTAGCCAAAGATTGTCTCGGCAGCGCCATTGAAGGCAAGGATCGTCCCCTTCCGGTCCACCACGAGAATGGCGTCCAGCGAAGAAGAGATCATCGCCTCCATCCGAGACAGCGCCTTGCTGCGTTCCATCGCCAGGGCTCGACCCCGGCGATACATCCCCCCCAAGAGCAAGGCGGTGATAGCCAAAGCAACAACAAGCGCCACCACGACAAACGCCATACGCGACAGCAGGGCAAAAAGATTCAAGCGCTTGCCTTCGGCACCTTTGACCTGCATGGACACGCCGAGCAGCGCCAGTTCGCGTACCTCATCGCCGTTGCCCTGCAACTGCGCCAGGATCTCAGCTCGGTTTTGCATCAACTCTGCATCCGGCACGTCAATCAATTCCACCAGGGTTTCGCGCCGGGCCTCAAGGCGGTGCAGCACCCTGCCCCCCCGATCACTGTTGCGCATATCCGCAAAAAGCGGCCCCTCAACAAAGGTATTGATACGGCTGTAATAGATATCAAATTGCCGCCGCACCTTCGCCAGATCTGCGGGTTCCACCACCAAGAGCGTTTCGGATTGCAGCTTCAGGTGCTCGACCTCGGCCTGCGACAAAACCCATTGCATATTATCGGTGGCTGCAGCGGACAGGCCATCAAGGCGTTGCACCACCTCCAGCCCCATCCTCACGGCCTGCACTGCAAGCAGCGGCAAGATCACAAGCGCAAGAAAAAACAAGACCTTGGTGATGCGAGGCCAGCCCCCTGGCAGCAGAACGACAGGCTTGCGACCAAAAGGCCAAGCTGCAGAGAAGACCCCGCGCAATCCTGCGGGGGCGACAGTCTCTGTGGTGCGCGTCTGTTGGGCCTGTCGGCTGGTCTGCATCATATCACTCAGCCATCTTGGCCTTTCTTGTCAGGCGACCTGCGTCTCGCAGCATCAGCCAGTTCCAATGATCACTGCAGCGTCGTCTCAACAATCAGCCGGTCCAGTTGCCAGACACTGCGAGAATAGGTTGCCTCACTGCGATAGGCTGCATTGCTGTCATAGGGATAAACCACCCACAACGGCCCCTTGTTTCGTAAAGACATTAGCTTGCCATTGCGTTGAAAGGCAATCATCGCGCCGCCCTCAACGGCATCCGATACTGGCACTTCCACCATATAATCATTCACCGCACGCGCCTTGATACTGGTGGTCTTGAGGCCCTGTTCCTGCTGCAGCCGTGCCAGGATATCGACCAAAGGCACCCCGGTAAATTCTTGCGGTCCGGTTGTCCAAATTGTCGCCGTTGTAAAGCTCTCGATGTCAAAGCCCTGCAGATCCTGGAGAGAGAGGCTTAGCAGCGGCGAGGTGCCGCCTTCCTGGGCCACTGTCAGCAAAACAGGTTCCTGCCCGGACTGGGTCTCTGCCCGCGCCATGCCAATGTCACCTGTTGCTGACAGGCCAAGCAGGCCACACAAAAAGGCCAACGAAAATATCATCTTCCAGCGTTTCATATGTTTCTCTCCAACTTTCCGACGGCCCCGTTTGCGCATCACCTGATGCCGCAGCCTAGGGGCCAGACGTTTATCTGTCATAAACCCTGACACATCTGGTGCGAACACTCATCCACGCCTCAGGATACCGGGCCTATCCTTCCGTATAGGGCCAGTACCCGACACCCAGAAAGACCAGGAAAGATCGACAACCTTGGCAGATTATAAAGGTCGCCAACTCCCCCACATTATATGACTGCCCATACCAACACCCCGCTCTACAACCACAGTCAGAGCACAGATTGCTCGCCCGCAAAGAAGCGCAGAGAATTGTCCTGAAAACTTTATGGAATTGAAAGACTTCTAGTTGTACGTTCTGAGTGAACCCAGTTGAACAGGTCACAGAAATTCATGCGTATCCTGCTAGCAGACGACCACGATATGGTCCGCGAAACCATCTCTGCCTATCTCGAAAGCAAAGGCGACGCGATCGTTGCTTTGGCCACCGACATCGACGGGGCGTTGCGCACAATCCGCGATGCGGGGCCGTTTGATCTCGTGTTGCTGGACTATCAGATGCCCGGAATGAACGGGCTGGTGGGGCTTAGTGCTGCGATCGAAGCCAATGGCGGCAAGGGTGTCGCCATCCTGTCCGGCAGTGCTCCGGCCAAAACCGCGCAAGAAGCGCTCAAACTGGGGGCAATTGGCTTTATTCCCAAAACCATGGGGGCGCAGTCACTTCTCAATGCGGTTCGTTTCATGGTCGCCGGAGAGGTCTATGTTCCGGTTGATCTGATGCGCGAAGAGGCCACACCATCAACCCATCCGCTGGCAGAGAAGCTCAGCCAGCGTGAATTTCAGGTGCTGGAAGGGCTTTGCAAAGGCCTGGCCAACAAGGAAATCGCCCGCGACCTGGATCTGCAGGAAGTGACGATCAAACTGCATATGCGCACCCTGTGCCGCAAGCTGGATGCAAAAAACCGCACCCAGGCCGCGATGGCTGCCAAAGAGGCCGGCCTGTTTTAGACACTGCGCCCGCCTGCAGGCCATCTGCCTGGCCCAGGTCATCCCTCGGCGGGGTGCCCATCTGTCCCGGACAAGCGCGTCGGCAAGGCTGCGTAGCCGCGAAAACGCATGCGCCCACCATCCCGCCGCCCCGGCAGAATGCTGTAGTCGGGAAAGCGTGCAAGAAAGCGTTCCAGCGCAATTCTGCCTTCCAGCCGCGCCAATGTCAGCCCGACGCAGACATGCGGCCCGCCCGCAAAAGCAAGATGGCGATTTGGCTTGCGCGCGATGTCAAATTTGGAGGGCTCGACGAAAACCTCTGGGTCGCGGTTGGCCGCGCCAATCACCAGATGCAGATTGCTGCCCGCCGGAATCGTCACCCCGCCAATCTCTACCTGATCCGTGGTTTCACGATTGCCCAATTGATTGGGCGAGCGATAGCGCAGCACTTCTTCGACTGCGGTTTTCATCAACTCTGGCTGCGCCAGAAGTCGCGCCTTTTGCACCGGATAGTCGTGCAAAAGGGCCAGTCCGTTTCCGATCAGATTTGTTGTGGTCTCATGCCCCGCGTTCAGAATGAAAATGCAGTTCTGAATCAATTCTATTTCGCTCAGCCCCTCAGCCCCGTCCGGGCCTGTTTCGGCATTGATCAGCCGGGTCAGCACATCGGTTTCGGGATCACCAGGCGCCGCGCGTCGCCGCGCCACCAGATCGCCCAGATAGGCCTTGAACTCGGCAACGGCGCGATTGCCGCGCGCCAGGGTTTCAGCGCTGAGCGCGGGTTCCAGCGCGCCCAGAATGGCCAGAGACCAATCGCGCAGCGGGGCGCGTTCATCCGCGGGGACATCCAGCAGATTGCCAATGATCTCGATTGGAATGCAGGCCGCGAAATCCTCAATCAGGTCCACTTCCCCGCGGCTGTCCATCTGCGTCAGCAACCGGTCTACTGCGACAATCAACCCTGGCTCCATCCGCGCAATGGCACGCGGCGTCAAGGCCGATGTCATCACCCGGCGCACCCGCGTATGCAGCGGCGGGTCGGAAAACACCAAAGAGCTGGTGTGATGCTCAAAAAGTTCGGACTCCGGGCCAAATTTGGGGGCAAAGGCCGCCTTTTTGTCGGATGAAAACAAGGTCGTATCGCGGTATATCCGGTCAAGATCCGCATGGCGACTGACCACATAGGACCCATCCTTTTGTGGTAGCACTGGCGCCTGCGCCAAAAGCGCATCATAGATGGGAAAGGGATCTTCGACAAAGCCGTCAAAGGGCGCAGCAAGATCAAAATCTCTGACGTCAATCACCGGTGTGAAATCTGCGGATATGGGCAAGGTGGCTCCTCCGATAGAACTGCGCGCAGGGTCCGCCACCAAACCGCAACTGTCAATCACATCCGGCGCTGACAGAGGCCGCGAATTGGCAAAACCTTCGGGTGACAGCCCGGCAAACCCGGTCTATGTTCGCCCTATGTCCACACCGATTTCAACCATCCGCAATCTTGGCCCCGCCTATGAAGAGGCCTGTAAACGCGCCGGTATTCACAGCGCAGAAGAGCTGCGCAGCCTGGGTGCGGATAGCGCCTATGCACGGCTGCTGGCCAATGGCAGCAAGCCGCATTTCATTGGCTATTACGTGCTGGTCATGGCACTGCAGGGACGGCCATGGAACGATTGCAAAGGCGAAGAGAAAAAGGCCCTGCGCAAACGGTTTGACGCCATCAAGGCGCATAGCTTTGACACAGGGCTTTCAGAGTTTGAGCGCATCCTGGATCAGATAGGCGTGATCGAGAAACCCGCAAACGCCTAGCGCCGGGCCTATCCAGCCAAAGGCGACATCGCCATAAAAAACGGGCCGCACCGGCACTAGACCGATGCGACCCGAATTTGTCCTAAGACCAAAGCGGTGGCTTAGCCGACCAGCTCCAGACCAGAGAAGAAGTAGGCGATTTCAACAGCAGCTGTTTCAGGTGCGTCGGAACCGTGTACCGAATTTTCGCCAACGGATTCAGCAAATTCGGCGCGGATGGTGCCGGGTGCCGCATCGGCTGGGTTGGTGGCGCCCATGATTTCGCGGTTTTTCGCGATGGCGTTTTCACCTTCCAGAACCTGGCAAACGATAGGCTCGGACGACATGAACTCGCACAGTTCGTCATAGAAGGGACGCTCGGCGTGCACTTCATAGAATTTGCCGGCCTGTGCCTTGGTCAGCTGAATGCGCTTTTGTGCGACGATGCGCAGGCCAGCTTCTTCAAATTTGGCGTTGATCGCGCCAGTCAGGTTGCGGCGGGTAGCATCGGGTTTGATAATCGAAAAAGTGCGTTGCAGAGCCATCGGGAGTTCTCCATTTAAAACCGGCGCCAGAAATTCTGCGCCATATGATCGCGCGCCGCCTACCATGCCTGTAGGCACATGGGAAGAGGGAGAGTTGCGCGCCAGGTCAAAAAGGCAACCGCCTTACGCGGTTTCCTCCAGCGGCTCATGGATATCCAGCCAGCGGACATAAAGGGCTGCGGCCAGGGCGCAGAAGCTGGACAGCAGGATGATCGTCAAGACCATGAATGGTGCATTGTCAGGCGTCACCAAAAAGCCGGTTCCGGTGGTCATAAGCGCCCCCAGCGCCACCACAATGGCCCCCGACAGGCCCGAAGCACTGCCTGCCAGATGCGGCCGCACCGACATCAGGCCCGTGCTGGCATTGGCAACAGTCAGACCATTGCCAAAGCCCACCGCAATAGCAGAGCCAAAGAACACCAGCGTCGCGCCCTGCCCGGCCAGAAACAGGCTCAATCCAATCAGCGGGCCAACAACCGCCGCCAGACGCCCTGCAAGGATCAGCGAGATCAGCGGCACCCGCCGCGCCAGCAGGCCGGTAACAAAATTGCCAACCATGAACCCGCAGGTGATAATCCCGATCCCCACCCCCAAGAGCGCCGGGTTCAAATCGAACCAGGCCGCCGCCACCAAGGGCGCCCCAGTGATAAAGGCGTAAAACCCCCCGATGGAAAAGGCGAGACAGAAGCTATAACCCCAGAACCGGCGCGCGCGCAGCAGCTCTGGGTAGCTGCGCATCTGCGCCCCGAATGTGGCAGCCCGCTGGTGATTGGTTTCGCCCCAATCGCTCCAGCTAAGCAAGAGCACGCCAAGCCCCAGAACCGCATAGAGCACAAAGCCGGAGCGCCAGCCAAAGGCGATGTCCAATGCGCCGCCCAGCATCGGCCCAAGCATCGGTGCCAGCGCCATTGCCATGGTGACATAGCCCAGCTTGCTGGCCGCATCTGCGGTAGAGTACATATCACGGATGGCCGCACGTGACAGCACCTGCCCCGCCACCACGGCGCCCTGCAACATGCGAAAGCCCAAGAACACCCAGATTGATTCTGCCAGCACGCAACCCACCGAGGCCAGCGCAAATACCAGCATCGACGCCAGCAGAACCGGCCGCCGCCCATAGCGATCCGACAGCGGCCCCATGATCAGCTGCAAAACTGCCGACAGCGCCAGATACCCGCCAAGCGACAGGTTCACCAGGCTATAGCTGCTGTCAAAGTCGGCCGCGATCCGTGGCAGCGATGGCAGGAACATGTTCAGTGACAAAACCGCCAACGCGGTGCTGACGATCAGCGTCACAAGATGAGGAGCACTCTGCGCAGCCCGCATTATTTCACCAGAAAGTTGTCGCTAGGTGTCCCCCTGCTATCAGCAAGCCCTGCGCCAGACCAGCCCTGCCAATCCGTCGCGTGACGCAGCCCGCGCCGCAGCGATTTAGAAGGTGACAATCGGCGCCAGCCAGGCCCAAGAAGTGACTGAACCCACAAATGCCACCCGAGACGCATTGACAAGGCGCGGACACTGCGACAGTGGATGACCCCATGCTACGTATTCAGGATATCACCTATTCGGTTGAAGGCCGCCCTCTGTTCGAAGAGGCCAGTGCCACCATTCCCAACGGCCACAAAGTAGGGCTGGTGGGGCGCAACGGCACCGGCAAGACCACCTTGTTCCGCCTTATTCGCGGCGAGCTGGCGCTTGAGACGGGGTCGATCACCCTGCCGTCAAAGGCCCAGATCGGTGGCATCGCGCAAGAGGCGCCTTCGTCCAATGTGTCGCTGATCGACACCGTGCTGGCTGCCGCCACCGAACGGGCCGCCTTAATGGCCGAGGCCGAGACCGCAACAGATCCGACCCGCATTGCCGAGGTGCAGACCCGGCTGGCCGATATCGACGCCTGGTCCGCCGAAGCGCGCGCCGCCTCGATCCTCAAAGGTCTGGGGTTCGACGAAGAGGCACAACAGCGCCCCTGCTCTGACTTTTCAGGTGGCTGGCGGATGCGGGTTGCCCTGGCGGCGGTGCTGTTTTCCGAACCCGACCTGTTGCTGCTGGACGAACCGACCAACTATCTTGATCTCGAAGGCGCACTCTGGCTTGAGGCCTATCTGGTCAAATACCCGCACACTGTAATCATCATCAGCCACGACCGGGAACTGCTGAACCGGTCCGTGGGCGGCATCCTGCATCTGGAAGACCGACAGCTGACCTATTATGGCGGCAACTATGATCAATTCGCCCGCCAGCGCGCAGCCAACCGGGCCAATCAGGCGGCTCAGGCGAAAAAGCAAGACGCCCGGCGCGCCCATTTGCAAAGCTTCGTCGACCGCTTCAAGGCCAAGGCAAGCAAGGCAAAACAGGCGCAAAGCCGCGTCAAAATGCTGGAAAAGATGGAAACCATCCGCGCACCCGAAGATGCCGCGCGCACCGTTTTCACCTTTCCCACCCCGGAAGAGCTGTCGCCGCCCATTATCGCCACCGAGGGCGTCAAGGTCGGCTATGATGACAAGGTGATCCTGAGCAATCTGGATCTGCGCATCGACCAGGATGATCGCATCGCGCTGCTGGGCAAAAACGGCGAGGGCAAATCGACCCTGTCGAAAATGCTCTCGGCCCGTTTGGCACCGATGGGGGGCAAGATGGCGCAGTCCAGCAAGCTGCGCATCGGCTTCTTTGCCCAGCACCAGGTGGACGAGCTGTATATCGATGAAACCCCGCTACAGCACCTGATGCGCGAGCGCGCCAGTGAGGGCCAGCCGCGCCTGCGGGCGCGTCTGGCTGGATTTGGCCTTGGGGCCGACCAGGCCGATACCGAAGTGGGCCGTCTGTCGGGCGGGCAGAAGGCGCGCCTGTCTCTCTTGCTGGCCACCCTGGATGCGCCGCATCTGCTGATCCTCGATGAGCCGACCAACCACCTTGATATCGAAAGCCGTGAAGCTCTGGTCGAGGCGCTGACCGCCTATACCGGCGCGGTTATTCTGGTCAGCCACGACATGCACCTGCTCAGCCTGGTGGCCGACCGGCTCTGGCTGGTTTCCAAAGGCACCGTCAAACCATACGAGGGCGATCTTGCCTCGTACCGGGCGCTGCTTCTGGAGAAAGACAAGCCCGCGCCCAAGCCCAACGCCAAGGCCGCTAAAAAAGACAAGCCGAAAGCCGCACGCCCATCGCGTGAGGCGATTCTGGCCCTGCGCAAAGAGGCGCGCAAGTCTGAGGAACGGGTCAACAAGCTCACTCAGATGAAGGACAAACTGGATGTGAAGCTGGCCGATCCGGAGCTTTACGAACCCGAGAAAAAAGACGAAGCTCGGGTTTGGCAGGGCAAACATAGCGAAGTCATCGTGGCGCTGGAACGCGCAGAACTGCTTTGGATGCGGGCTCTGGAAAAACTGGAAAAAGCCGAGGCCCTATGATCGACACCGCCTTTTTGATCACCTCTTTTGTGACGCTCTTTGTGATCATTGATCCCATTGGCCTTACTCCGATCTTTCTGGCGCTGACACAGGGGGCCACCCCACAGGAACGTCGCTCTATTGCGCTGCGTTCCGCCTTGACCGCCATGGTGCTGCTGGCGCTGTTTGCCGCCTTTGGCGAGGCGGTGCTGGGCTTTGCCGGCATTTCCATGGCCGCCTTTCGCGTGGCGGGCGGTGTGCTGCTGTTTCTCACAGCGCTGGACATGCTGTTTGAACGGCGCACCAAACGGCGCGAACATCAGGGGGAAGAGGCCACTGCGGCAGAGGATCCATCCGTCTTTCCGCTGTCTATTCCGCTGATTGCAGGCCCGGGTTCGATTGCGACGGTGATCCTGCTATCGGGGCAAAAACCAGGACTGGAAGGCTTTGCCCTGGTGATGTGCGTGGTGCTGAGCGTATTGGCGCTGATGCTGCTGATGTTCCTTGTCTCTGGTCTGTTCGAACGCGCGATTGGCAAAACCGGCATCAATGTGGTGACCCGCCTGTTGGGGATGCTACTGGCAGCGCTGAGTGTGCAGTTCGTGCTGGACGGGCTGCGCGACTTTGGCTTTGCCACCTAAGACGCCCCATCAGCCAGCCCAGAGCACCCCATAAGTCATCACCAACAAAGGATCACACGCGTGGAAAATCTTGATTTTGGTCGCCTGATCTATCTGGTTCTGCTGCTCTGCGCGGTTGGCTCCTGGGTCTTTGTGCAAAACCGTCAGGGCCTAAGCAAAACCGTGCAGCAACTGGCAATCTGGGGTTTCATCTTTCTCGGCGTGATTGCGGCCTATGGGCTGTGGGGCGACATCCGCCACACCCTGCGCCCGCAGCAATCCGTCATGGGAGCCGCCGGGCAGGTCACGGTGCCACGGGCACCGGATGGGCATTACTATCTGACCCTGACCGTGAATGGCGCCGCGATAGAGTTTCTGGTCGATACTGGTGCCTCTGAGGTGGTGCTAAGCGCGTCAGACGCCCGCCGCGCCGGGTTTGAACCGGAAACTCTGGCCTATCTGGGGCGTGCCACAACCGCCAATGGCGAGGTGCGCACGGCGCCGATCCGGATCAAGGAGCTGGCCCTTGGCCCCATTCGCGACCAAAATCTGCGGGCCTGGGTCAATCAAGGAGAGATGGATAAATCACTTCTGGGGATGACCTATTTACAGCGCTGGTCCAGCATCGAAATCCGCAACGGCGCGCTGGTTTTAACCCGCTAGGCGGCCGCCAGATCACCGGGTGATCTGCAAAGTTCAACCTTTTCTTGCGCATATGCGCTTGCAATTGGCGCATCAACTGTTGGGAAAACAGGGGCGGCAAGATACGTTGAATAAGGCACACAGGCGCGGAAAATTTCGGTCTCTGTCAGAACGGCCGCCGCAGAATCCGCGCAACGCGGCAAAGATAATCAGATATGGCAGATAGCGGGGTTTGACATCAGGCGCGGCGGTTCAGGATCAAGCCTCTGCCTTCATCTCCCAGCGCCCCGATTCTTCGGACCAATACTGCGCCGAACAGCCGGCACCCGTCAGTGATTTCCATTGCAGACGCGCCTGTTGCACCGCGCTTTCGTCGGTTCCATCAAACAGGATGCAGACCCGTTGCAGGGCCTGCACCTCTTCTGGGGTGATCGGCGCGCCATCCACAGTCATCAAACAATCAGGTTGATTTGGGCTTGCTTGGCTGGTGGTCAGCAGGATGGGTTGCAGCGCATCATGGGCGCCGCCCGAC
Source organism: Pseudophaeobacter sp. (assembly GCF_048267565.1). Classification (NCBI taxonomy): domain Bacteria; kingdom Pseudomonadati; phylum Pseudomonadota; class Alphaproteobacteria; order Rhodobacterales; family Roseobacteraceae; genus Pseudophaeobacter; species Pseudophaeobacter sp. The sequence goes on from NZ_JBLWXG010000001.1 coordinate 702,404, forward strand.
AGGCCATGCGCCAGAAAACTATCAGCCCGCCCCTGCCATAGCGTTTCATCCAGCCAGGTCATGCGCCCGACGTCCTGGCCCCGCACTGCAATGCGCCAGCCCGCACCGCGCGCCTTTTGCAACAACACTGGCAGTGTCTCTTGCAGCGGGCGGCGGGTCAGGTGGTAGAAATAGGCGGCTCCCATTGTCGGTTATTCTTCGGTCTCGAACTGGTCCTGCACCAGACGATCCAATGCCATGACCCCCCAGCCGGTTGCCCCCTTTGGCGCATAGGAGGTGGCCGATTTCACCGAGGCGACACCGGCGATATCAAGATGGATCCAAGGCATGTCTTCCTTGATGAATCGCTTCAGGAACTGCGCCGCAGTGATAGAGCCCGCCGGGCGGCCACCAACGTTTTTCATATCGGCAATGCGCGATTTCAGCTGATCGTCATAGCCCTGCGCCAGAGGCAGGCGCCAAGCCCCTTCATCCGCAGCCTCGGCCGCCTTCAGGAAGCCATTGCACAGGCTATCATCATTCGAAAAGACCCCGGCCTTTTCATGACCCAGGCCAATGATCACCGCACCAGTCAATGTCGCCAGATCAATGACGCCGCAGGGTTTAAAGCGTTCCTGCGCGTACCACAGCACATCACAAAGCACCAAACGCCCCTCGGCATCGGTGTTGATCACCTCGATGGTGTCACCCTTCATGGATTTCACCACATCCCCAGGACGGGTGGCATTGCCAGAAGGCATGTTTTCCACCAGCCCGACCAGGCCAACCACATTGGCACAGGCCTTGCGCAGGGCAAGCGCCTTCATGGTACCAACCACAACACCAGCGCCGCCCATATCCATGGTCATATCTTCCATGCCCGCCGCCGGTTTCAGGGAAATACCGCCAGTGTCAAACACCACCCCCTTGCCCACCAACGCCAGCGGGGCTGCGGCCTCGGCGCCGCCCTTCCACTGCATCACAGCCACATGAGAGGGGCTATCAGAGCCCTGTCCGACGCAGAGCAAAGCCCCCATGCCCAGCTCTTCCAGTGCGGCCTCATCCAGAATTTCCACCTCAAGCCCGAGTGCGGACATCTCTTTGATACGCCGCGCGAATTCGACGGTGGTAAGCACATTTGCAGGCTCGTTCACCAGATCGCGGGTCATATGCACCCCTTCCGCCACAGCGGCCAGCGGCGCGTAGGCGGACGCCATGTCATCGGCCGATTTATGCGCGACCGTGATCGTCGGCAGATCAGTCGGCGCATCGTCTTTGGGCGATTTGTGATTGTCAAAACCATAGCTGCGCAGGGCAATGCCCATCGCAAGTTCTGCCGCTTTGGACATGGCACCGGCCATCACCGTCAGATTTTTTTCTGGTGCTGCTGCCGCCAGCTTTGCCCCTGCCTTGCGCGCCTCGGTTGGGGAAACGCGCCGTGGCAACACCAACACATGCAGGGCTTCGGCCATCAAACCAGCCGGCCAGGCCAAGGTGATAACCTTTCCAGGCTTGTGCTTGTGAAATCCAGGGGCTGCGATCAACCGCGCCAGAGCGCCCTTGGTCAGCCGGTTGGCCGCGCGCGCGGCCTGATCCATCACGCCCCCTGGGGTCACCAGAACGGCCACATGTCCGGTCATACCCGACAGCTCTTTTGGATCATACTCGGCAAAGCGGATGGCGGGCAAAGTGCTCATGTCTAGGGCTCCTGTCGGGATCAAATCTGGAATTGCTTCGCCAATAGGTAGCTTGCACCCCGCGCAATGGCCAGCCCCCACAGGCAAGAGCACAAAACGCAGTGTCAATTGGGGTTTGGCATAGGGCCTTCACGGCGGCGGGTGCCGCTCTGCCTGATTGCTCTGCGCTCTGTCGGGGCGTGCCTGGCGCGAAAGCTTCGCAAGAACACGGAATTGGACCAAATTGCAGTTTTCCCCGCAGAACAATTCCTTTATGGTTTGGCAAAATGATAATGGCAGGGTCTGGGGGGATCGAGTGTCACGCTTCGACAGATACGTCCTGTCGCAATATCTGCTGTTATTCAGCTTTTTTGCGCTTATCTTAGTTGCCGTCTTCTGGGTGAACCGGGCGGTTGTCCTGTTTGATCGCCTGATCGGCGACGGCCAGACAGCGATGGTGTTCTTTGAATTCACCGCCCTGGCGCTGCCCAACCTTATACGCATGGTACTGCCGGTGGCGGTCTTTGCATCGGCAGTCTGGGTTACCAACCGGTTGCAGGGTGAAAGCGAATTGACGGTTCTGCGGGCCACGGGGACCAGCCCCTGGCAAATGGCGCGTCCTGCGCTGGTCTTTGGGCTGATCACCGGGCTGATGATGTCGGTCCTGACCCATTTTCTGCTGCCCAGTTCGATCAATCAGCTGGCGCTGCGCGAACAGGAAGTCTCCCGCAATGTGACCGCCAAGCTGCTAACCGAAGGAAATTTTCTGCACCCCGCCAAGGGCGTGACCTTTTATATCCGCCAGATCAACACTGACGGCACCCTGAATGATGTCTTTCTATCCGACCGGCGAGACCCGAATAACAGCGTCACCTACACTGGCGCCCGCGCCTTTCTCGTACGCGACGCAGAGCGTACCCACCTCATTATGGTTGATGGAATGGCACAACGTCTGGACCTGAAGAAACGGCAGCTTTCGACCACAAAGTTTTCTGATTTCTCCTATGATATCAGCTCTTTGACTAACAATTCTTCTGTGTCAAATCGCAATATCCGGGCGATTCCCAGCTGGGAACTGTTTCAAAACCGTGACCTGCTCCCCCAATCGGACGGCTACACCCCCGGTGCCTTGGCAGAGGAATTCCACCTGCGCTTTGCCCGTGCCTTGATCTGTGTTGCCGTGGCGATGATCGGGTTTTCGGCGCTGATGCTGGGATCCTACTCGCGCTTTGGCGTCTGGCGTCAGGCGCTCTTGGCTTTTTTGCTGCTGATCCTGATCGAAGGGCTGCGCGGCGTGGTTTCGGAACCCGTGATGAAAAACCCTGACCTTTGGCCGCTGATCTATTTGCCCGCACTGACCGGGCTTGCCATTGCGATGGGGTTCCTACAGCTGGCGGCGCGGCCGCCGGTGCTGCAACGGCGCGGAATCGCGGCTGCAAACAAACAGGAGGCCCGGTCATGAAGCTGGATCTCTACTATGCGCGACGCTTTTTTCAGTGGTTCGCCATCATCTGCGGTGTCTTGATGACCCTGGTCATGCTGATCGACCTGAACGAACAATTCCGCCGGTTTGACAGCGTTGACATTGGCGCCGGGAAGCTCCTGGGCTTGACCCTGCTGAATGCGCCCGCCGCGCTAAGCGAATTTCTACCGCTGATCATGATCTTGACCACAATTGTGCTATTTGTCGGGCTGGCCCGCAGCAGTGAACTGGTGGTGACGCGGGCGATTGGGCGCTCTGGCATCCGGGCGCTGGCTGCCCCAGTTTTGGTCGCCGGGCTCTTGGGGCTCTTGGCGGTCAGCACGCTCAACCCGATTGTTGCCGCCACCACCAACCGGTACAAAACCCTGGCCGATACCTACCGCAACGGCGGGCCTGCTGTGCTGTCGCTCTCTGGCGAGGGACTGTGGCTGCGCCAGGGCAGCACAACTGGGCAAGCGGTGATCCATGCCACCTCATACGGTGGTGGGCAGGATGACATCATTCTTTATGACGTGACCCTTATCGAATATGCGACGGACAAGGGGCCGGTGCGGCGGATCATCGCCAAGAGCGCCAAGCTAGATGGGGAAGAATGGCTCTTGCGCTCTGCCAAAGCCTGGCAATTGGCAAGTGGCATCAATCCGGAAAAATCGGCCACCACCCATGAAACACTGCGCCTGCCGACCTCGCTAACCCAGGATCGTATCCGCGACAGGCTCGGCTCGGCCGATGGGATTTCGATCTATGATCTGCCAAGTACCATACGCGACCTGTCGCAGGCAGGGTTTTCCACCAAACGCTATCAGGTCTGGTATCAGGTAGAACTGGCCCGGCCACTGTTCCTGATCGCCATGGTTCTGGTGGGGGCTGCCTTTACCATGCGCCATGTGCGCTTTGGTGGTACTGGGCTGGCAGTGCTGACCGCTGTGCTCTTGGGGTTTGGGCTGTACTTCATACGCAATTTTGCGCAAATCTTGGGGGAGAACGGCCAGATCCCGGTAGCACTTGCTGCCTGGGCACCGCCGGTGGCCTCTATTCTGCTGACGATGGGACTGCTCTTACATGCTGAGGACGGATAATATGCGCCGCGCCCTATTGCTCTCGGTGGTTCTGCCATGGCTGGTCGCTGCCCAGCCTGCAATCGCACAGGGCACCGGCCCCCTTCCCGTTGCAGAGCAGCCAGCAATCCTGGTTGCTGATCAGCTGTTCATCACCCCGGAACGCCAGCTGATTGCCAAGGGAAATGTCGAAGCATTCAGGGGCGATGTCCGCCTACAGGCCCGGCAGATCACCTTTGAAGAAAGCTCTGGTACCCTGCAGATCGAGGGACCAATCCGCATTGATCAAGGCGGCGATATCACCATTCTGGCCGACGCCGCCGAGATGGACCGCGATCTGCGCGATGGGTTGCTGACCGGTGCCCGCATGGTCTTCAAGCAGCAACTGCAAATGGCCTCGCTCGAAATGGCCCGAGTTGGCGGGCGGTATACCCAGCTCTACAAGACCTCTGTGACGTCTTGCCATGTCTGCGATGACGGCGAACCACCACTCTGGCAGATTCGGGCCGAGCGGGTGATCCATGATCAGGTCGAACAGCAGCTCTATTTTGAAGGTGCCCAGGTCAGGGTGCTGGATGTACCCGTCTTCTACTTTCCCGCCGTGCGCCTGCCGGACCCTTCGCTGAAACGCAGCACCGGCTTCCTGGTGCCGTCGACGCGCAGCACCTCGAACCTGGGAACCGGGATCAAGGTGCCCTACTTCTTTACCCTGGGCGACAGCCGGGATCTGACCCTGGCCCCCTATATTTCCGGCAGCACCCGCACCCTGGATGCACGCTACCGCCAAGCCTTTCGTCGCGGAACTATTGAATTGAACGGGGCCTACACACGCGATGATCTTCAGCCCGGCGATGACCGTGGTTATCTGTTTGCGACCGGCCAGTTTCACCTAAAGAACGATCTACAGCTGGAACTTGACCTCAAGTCCGTCTCGGACAATGCCTATATTGCCGATTACGGCCTGCCCGATCAGGATCGCCTGCGGTCTGAAATCACCCTGACCCGCGCAGGACGCGACAGCCTGCTGCGCGCCGGCATCATCAAGTTCAAGACCCTGCGTGACAGCGAAGACCAGGATCTTCTCCCCTCGAACATTGGTGAAATCTACTACCAGAAGCGCTATTTCCCGATCTCCATCGGTGGCGAGACACGACTGACACTGGAAGCGCATGGCCACAGTCGCACCTCGGACATCGAAGGGAACCGGACCGAAACCAATGGCCGCGATCAGGGCCATATTACCGCCGATGTCGATTGGCGTCGCCACTGGCAGCTCGCAGGCGGGCTAGAGGTCGAGTGGGCCGTGGGGGCCGCAGTCGACGGCTTCACCACCTATGACGATTCTTACTATGATGAACACAGCTCACGACTTACCCCGCGGTCGCGCCTGACCCTGCGCCTGCCAATGTCCAAAACGGATGCCAGCGGTGCCGCGCAGTTCCTGGAGCCCATCGTGCAACTGGGCTGGAGCAATACCATCGGCGAGGATACCGCCCGCGATGAGAGCAATTTTGTCGAATTTGACCAGGGCAACCTGCTGTCGCTTTCGCGGTTTCCGGCGGCGGATGCCCGCGAAGATGGGCTGTCACTGGCTTACGGGGTGAATTGGGCCCGCTTTGCCAGCAGCGGCTGGCAGGCCTATGCCACACTCGGCCAGATTTTGCGCCAGGACAGCGATCCCCGCTTTACCGAAAGCTCGGGGCTGGGAGGGATCACGTCAAACCTGTTGCTGGCCGGGCAATTGAAATTCAGCGACGATATGGCGCTGACGGCGCGCGGCTTGCTGAATGATTCCCTCAACTTCTCCAAGGCTGAGGTGCGCGGCGACTGGTATCGCGATGATCTGTCACTGTCCGGCAGTTATCTCTGGCTTGGCACCGACCCCACCGAAAGCCGCAATACCGAAACCTCTGAAATTTGGTTGGATGGCTCTTACGCGGTCTCAGCCAACTGGGAGGCCAGTGCCAACCTGCGCTACGATATCTCGGATGCGCGGGCGACCCGGGCCGGCATTGGCCTTGCCTACAGCAATGAATGTGTGACGGTCGACCTTTCGGTAAACCGGCGCTATACCTCAACCACAAGCGTCGATCCCTCAACGGATTTTGGGTTCTCAATCTCCATGAACGGGTTCTCAATCAATAACGGCAGCAAACAGTACAGGCGATCATGCAGACACTCTTGACCCAGGCCTTCTCCGCTTCCCTGATGCGAAGCTTTTCCAGAACCGCAGCCGCCGCCACGCTGGCGCTTGGGCTGGTTTCCACGGCCACGCCTCTGGTGGCGCAGGGGCTGTTTTCGCCCGCTATTACCGTGGATGGTGCCGTCATCACCAATTACGAATTGAAGCAGCGCGCCTTGTTCATGGGCATCCTGCGCACCCCCGGCAACCCAGAAATCATGGCCCGCAAGGAGCTGATCAATGATCGGCTCAAACTGGCGGAAATGGCAAGGGTTGGCATATCTCCCAGCGAAGAAGAGATCACTGCAGGCATAACGGAACTGGCTGGGCGGGCCAATCTGACCTTGAATGAATTCCTCAAGGTGCTTGGCGAAAACGGAATCGAGCCGGAAACAGTGCGCGATTTTACCAAGGTAGGCCTGGGTTGGCGGGAATATATCAGCTCGCGCTTTTTGGGCCGTGCCCGCCCCACCGAGGCAGAGATCGACCGCGCCATGGGCCAGGCCGGAGCAGGCGGGGTACAGGTGCTGCTCTCAGAACTGATCGTGCCGCTCAACGAGCAGAACGTCCAGCAGGTGCAGGAACTGACCGATCAGGTCGGGCAATTGACCAGCCAAGCCGCATTTTCCGCCGCCGCGGCCCAGTACTCCGCCTCTGACAGCCGCGCCAACGGGGGCAAACTGCCTTGGATGAACCTAACCAAACTGCCGCCGCAGTTGCAGCCCGTGGTGCTTGCACTTGATCCGGGCGAAATCACTGAACCGCTGCCACTGCAAGGCGCCGTTGCCATGTTCCAGATGCGCGGTGTGCGCGAAGTAACCGGCGGCAGCCAGCGATACTCGGCGATCGAATATGCCGCCTACTACATTCCGGGCGGCCGCAGCCCCGAGGCCCTGGCCCAGGGACAGAAGATTGCCAATTCCATTGACAGCTGTGATGATCTTTACGGTATTGCAAAGGGTCAGGACCCCGCCGTGCTGGACCGCAAAAGCCTGCCCCCTAGTGAAGTCCCCCAGGACATCGCCATTGAGCTGGCCAAGCTGGACCCAAATGAAACCTCGCTGACCCTGACCCGCAACCAGGGTCAGACGCTGATGCTGCTCATGCTCTGCGGGCGTAGCGCCGAACTCGGCGAAGGCGAATCCCGTGAAACGGTCGCAAATGCGCTGACCCAACAGCGGGTTGCCTCCTCCGCTGACAGCTTTCTGGAACAGCTGCGGGCAGATGCGCTGATCATCGAGAAATGACTCCTGCAATCCAGGGGGGCTCTGGGGCCTCCGCCGCCCCCAGAGCGCTGGCCCCGCTGGCGCTCAGCTGTGGTGAACCCGCCGGGATTGGCCCGGAAATCGCCGCCATGGCCTGGCAGCAACTGAAAGACAGTTGCCCGTTCTTTTGGATTGGCGATCCGCGCCATCTACCTGCGAGTCTGCCAGTGCAGCCGATCTCGCACCCACACGAGGCGCTGGCCCATGCGGCACGAGCCCTGCCGGTTCTGCCGCTGAAGTTTGCCGGCGATACCACCAAGGGCCGCGCCGATCCGGCCAATGCGCCCGGAGTGGTGCAATCCATTCAGCGCGGGGTAGAGCTGGTGCAATCCGGGCAGGCCGCCGCGCTGTGCACCGCCCCCATTCACAAGAAAGCGCTGATTGACGGCGCGCAGTTCGCCTTTCCCGGCCATACCGAGTTTCTGGCCCATCTGGCAGGTCGCGCCCGCGTGGTGATGATGCTGGCCAGCCCGGCCCTGCGGGTGGTGCCTGCCACCATTCATATCGCCCTGGCGGATGTGGCAACCACCCTGACCCCTGCACTGCTGCAAGAGGTGGTCGAGATCACGGCCCAGGGGCTGCGCCAGCAGTTTGGCATTGCGCAGCCGCGGATTGCCGTCGCCGGGTTGAACCCACATGCCGGCGAAGGTGGGGCCATGGGCCAGGAAGAACTGCTCTGGATCAATGCGTTGGTTGCAAAGCTTGATGCCGAGAGCCAAGCGCTGACCCTCACCGGGCCACATCCGGCGGATACGCTATTTCACGCCGCCGCCCGCGCCCGCTATGATGCGGCCATCTGCATGTATCACGATCAGGCGCTGATCCCGATCAAGACGCTGGATTTTGACCGCGGCGTCAATGTCACCCTTGGGCTGCCCTTTATCCGCACCTCGCCGGACCATGGCACCGCATTTGACATCGCGGGCACCGGCCAGGCCAATCCCTCTAGTCTGATCGAGGCGCTGAAACTTGCCCAGAGCATGGCGCAGCGCGCAACCGCGCCCTCTTGACGCGTTACATCCCACTGCCTATCCCGGCCCAACCCTCTCTTTGACTGGCGCCCCGCAAGGTCGCGCGCCCTGGACATATTGACATGAGTGCAATCGACAGCCTGCCTCCGCTGCGCGAGGTCATCGACACCCATCAGCTTCTGGCGCGCAAGTCGCTGGGGCAGAACTTTTTGCTGGATCTCAACCTCACCGCCAAGATCGCGCGTCAGGCTGGCGATTTGAGCGGCTGCGACGTGCTGGAAATCGGTCCCGGCCCCGGCGGGCTGACACGGGGGCTATTGGCCGAAGGAGCGCGGCGGGTGCTGGCAGTGGAAAAGGATAGCCGCTGCATGCCGGCGCTTGCCGAAATCGCTGCGGCCTATCCCGGCCGGTTGGAGCTGATCAATGGCGACGCGCTAGAGATCGACCCGCTGCAACATCTGACGCCTCCGGTGCGGGTTGCTGCCAATCTGCCCTACAATGTCGGCACCGAACTTCTGGTGCGCTGGCTCACCCCCAAGGACTGGCCGCCCTTCTGGCAAAGCCTGACCTTGATGTTTCAACGCGAAGTGGCCGAACGTATCGTTGCCCAGCCCGGCACCAAGGCCTATGGCCGCCTGGCGCTCCTGGCACAGTGGCGCGCTGATGCGCGTATCGTTCTGGCGCTGCCCCCCGAAGCCTTTAGCCCGCCACCCAAAGTGCATAGCGCCGTGGTGCATCTGACCGCGCTGGCCGAACCGCGCTTTCCGGCTGATGCCGCAACCCTGTCGCGGGTGATTGCTGCAGGCTTTAATCAGCGGCGCAAGATGCTGCGTGCCAGCCTCAAAAGCGTCGCCCCCGGCATCGAGGACCACCTGCGCGCAGCAGGTATCGCCCCGACTGAGCGCGCCGAACAGGTCAGCCTAGAGCAATTCTGCGCCCTCGCCCGCAGCATCAAACCGCTGGACTAGCCCCCCCGATCCGGCACCGCAGCTGATCCGGACACGATCGCGACTAGCAAACCATCAGACACAAAAAAACCGGTGCCCGAAAGGACGCCGGTTTTTTGTTGGGCTGTTCAAATAGATCAGCAAAACAGAAGAGGCCTTATTCAGCCGCTTCCGGTGCATCCTCTGGCTTGGCCTTGGGCTTTGCCCGCGCACGTGGCGCGCGTTTGGGCTTGACTTCCTTGACCTCCTCCGCAGAAGACGCCTGGTCGTCCCCCTCGCCGCTTGCACCCTGTTTGGGGGCAGGTTTGCGGCTGCGCGGTTTGCGGCTGGCCGGTTTTTTCCCGGCGCCCGCTGGCTCTTGCCCCTGCTGGCCCTGACCATGCTGGCCCTGGCTTTCGGGGGTTTCAACTAGGCCGCTCTCCTGTGCCGAAGCATCGACGCCGTTATCGACCGGCGCCCGTGCGGCGTCGCGCGGGTCCAGGACCTCGGGCTGCGGCGCGTTGGCCGGATCCGCATTGGCGGAGTCACCAGCCTCCCGGCGGGGGGCTGCGGCAGGTTGCTGCTGTTGTTGCTGATTGGCAGAGGCTTCGCGCTCCTGCCGTTCAAGACGCTCTGCGCGTTCGCGATCCCGCTCTGCCTGGCGCTCGCGGTTTTGCCGTTCCTGATCTTCACGCCGCGCATCGATTTCGCGCTGCGCTTCGTTCAACAACCGCAGGTAATGTTCCGCGTGTTGCTGAAAGTTTTCAGCCGCCACCCGGTCATTGCTGAGCTGCGCATCGCGAGTCAACTGATTGTATTTATCGATTATTTGTTGCGGGGTCCCGCGCACCTTGCCCTCTGGGCCGGAGCTATCGAAGACCCGATTTACAACATTGACCCCATTGGGGCGGTTCCGGTTCGACTTGGAACGCGAACGTGATTTTGACGATCTCATATGCCTAACGTCAGCCTTAATTTCATGTGTCATGGATCCAATGCAGCGCATCCCGGCGCCGGATGATCGACTATTTTGGGCTTGGTGTCGCTGGGAGGTAGAGAAACCTCGCCGTTATTGAGCGACACTTTGAGTAACCACTTTCTACCGCCCCAGACAAGGGGCGCACCTCATATTTCCCACATTTTCTTTCAAAAATAGAAATTTTCGCAACAAAATGCCACTTTAGGCCTGCCTTTGGCCGGTAACAACGCGGTCGCGCCCATCCAGATCAGGCAGGATGCGCAGATCGACCAGGCCCGCGTCTTGCAGCAATTTCACCACTGCTTGGCCCTGAGTAGGGCCAATTTCAAGGCAGAGCCGCCCGCCTGGGCGCAGATGCGCCATCACCCTGGCGGCGATTGCGCGATATGCGCCCAAACCATCGCCACCATCGGTCAACGCCATATCGGGCTCATGGCCGCGCACCTCGGGCGACAGGCCTGCCATTTCGTCCAAGGCAATATAGGGCGGGTTAGCAGTGATCAGATCGAATTCACCACTGACATTGGCAAACCAGTCCGACTGCTGGATATCAATGCGGGCCTCCACCCGGTGCAGCACCGCATTGGCGCTGGCCTGCAGACAGGCGGCCTCGCTCAGATCCACACCCAGCCCCGACGCGCGCGGATTTTCCGCCAGCAGCGTCACCAGAATGCAGCCAGAGCCAAGGCCAAGATCCAGCACCCGTTCAAACGGCTGCGACAGGGCCACCTCGATCAGGGTTTCAGTTTCCGGGCGCGGATCCAGCACATCTTTGGAAACTTTGAAACGGCGGCCATAAAATTCACGCTCGCCAATCAGATGCGACACCGGCACCCGAACCGCGCGCAGCGCTATCAGTTGCTCGTAGCGGTCGGCCACCTCGGGGGAAAGTTCCTCTGGCGCGATCAGGGTGACGCGGCTGGCCTCTATGCGGGCGGCATGCGCTAGCAGAATACGGGCATCGCGCGCCGGATCCTCTACCCCTGCGGCCCGTAGCCGCGCCGCCGCAGCGGCCATGGCCTGGGCAGCGGTGCCTTCCATCACTGCCCCATCTCAGCCAAGAGCCGCGCCTGATTGTCTGCCGTCAGCGCGTCGATAATTTCATCAAGATCCCCCTGAAGGATTTGATCCAGCTTATAAAGGGTAAGGTTGATCCGATGGTCAGACATCCGCCCCTGGGGGAAGTTATAGGTGCGGATCCGTTCCGACCGATCCCCCGAACCGACCTGGCTGGCGCGATCAGCGGATCGTTCGCCATCAATGCGCTGGCGCTCCAGATCATAAAGCCGAGCGCGCAGAACCTGCATCGCAATCTCGCGGTTTCGATGCTGCGATTTCTCGGCGCTCACCACCATGACGCCGGTGGGAATATGGGTGATACGCACCGCGGAATCGGTGGTATTGACGTGCTGCCCCCCCGAGCCAGAGGCGCGCATGGTATCAATACGAATGTCACCAGGGTCGATCATCACATCGACCTCCTGGGCTTCGGGCAGCACCGCCACGGTGGCCGCCGAGGTGTGAATCCGGCCACCGCTTTCGGTGACGGGCACCCGCTGCACCCGGTGGACGCCGCTTTCGTATTTCATCCGGGCAAAGACGTTTTCGCCTTTGATATGGGCCACCACTTCCTTGATGCCGCCCAGTTCGGTGGCCTGTTCTTCGATAATATCAAACTTCCAGCCGCGCGCCTCGGCGTAGCGCTGGTACATCCGCAGCAAATCACCGGCAAAAAGCGCGGCCTCGTCGCCACCGGTGCCGGGGCGAATTTCCAGCATGGCCGGGCGGGTATCGGCTTCATCCTTGGGCAAGAGCGCAAGCTGCAGCGCCTGCTCTGCCTCGGGCAGTGCCGCCTGCAGGCTGGGGATTTCTTCTTCCGCCAGTTCCTTCATATCCGGATCCGCCAGCATTGCTTTGGCGTCGTCCAGATCTGTCAGCAACTGGCGATAGGCGGTGATCTGTTCGGCCACTGGCTTGATCTCGGAATACTCCCGCGCCAAGTTGGCGATCTCGGCACCGCTTGCCCCCTCTGCCATCGCGGCTTCAAGATACTGAAACCGTTGCAGGATCTGCTCTAGCCGCTCTTCGGGGATCATCCGTGTCTCATCCTCTTTGGGGTATCGTCCTGCCGCTTTGGCATAAAGATCTCTTCTGTGATATGCTAGCCGCATGCAACATGCCAGTGCCCTTATCGCATTCCTGTTCACCTGCCTTGCCCTCCCCGCGTTTGCGGATGTTCAGGGGCCAGGCGGCACGGTTATTGATTGCTACTGTACCGACAAAAGCGGCGCCAGGGTTGAGCTGGGCGAACTACGTTGCCTGAACGTAGATGGGCGCCGATTCATGGCCCAGTGCCAGATGTCGCTAAACGTGCCGATGTGGCGCGAGGTGCAGGCGAACTGCCTCTCGGCGAGCCTGTCGGGTTCTGCACGCAAAACCGCAGTGCAACACACTGCTCCGCGTGGGGCGCTGCCCGCCCTGTAGCATAACGGCTGCGACAACCGGGCAACTAGGCGGCGCGCGCCGCGAACAGGCTGAAACCACCGCCGGATCAAGGCCCAGCCCCCGGCTGGCAACAAGCCAAAGCATGGTGCCAGCCAGCGTGGCCACCAGGTTTTATGCGGCAAGAATATGCGAAATCAGACGCGTAGGCCCAGCGGCGTGACTGCAAATAAATGCGACAGGCTCTAGTCTGCAAGCTTGGGCATCAAGGACAGCCAGGCGTCAATCCGCGCCTTGTTGACGCCAAGATCAGAACGGCCAAACCGCAGCCGGGCATAGACCTTGAGCAGATCGCCATCCTGGCGTGCCGTGGTATAATCGGGAAAGCCGATGACCTTGGTACGGGTCACATAGGTCGCCTGCCCGTCCTCGACCGATCCGGACAGCAGATTGGTGCGCGCCGCGCCCGAGGCAATTCGATCAAACTGGCGCAGCCCATCCGGCCCCGTACGCACCACCCGAAACACCCCGCCGCGAAATTCCTTGTCTTCGGTCAGTTCTGGCTGGGTGTTCCAATCAAAAGGATCAACCGGGGCCAGCCTGATAAAGCCCACAATAACCACGGCTGCGGCCAACAACACCCAAGCCAGTATCATGATCCTACCCATCGCGGCCCCGCCCCCTTGCCTGATGTGCCCCCCAATGGATGGGCCATGCGCAGCAGCTTAGCGTGATTTCACACCAGGAAGAACGCACATCATCTCATACAGCAAATTCGCCGCAGTCAGCGCGGTATTCCCCGAGGGATCATAGGGCGGCGAAACCTCGACGAGGTCGCAGCCGACAATGTTCAGCCCCTTCATGGCGCGGATCAGTTCCAGCGCCTGGGGCGTGGTCAGCCCGCCTATCTCTGGTGTGCCGGTGCCGGGCGCATAGGCCGGATCAAGGCTGTCGATATCATAAGAAATATAAACCGGGCGATTGCCGATATCGCGGCGAATCTCAGCGCCCATATTGTGCAGTTGTCGCCCCCAAAGTTCTTGTGCCGGGAAATGCTGAAAGCCCCAGCCCTGTGCCTCGGTGAAATCATTCGCACCATAGCCAGTGCCGCGAATGCCGATCTGATAGGTTTTATCCGCGACAATCAGCCCTTCCTCATAGGCGCGGCGAAACACCGTACCATGGGTTTCTCGCTCACCGAACATATCGTCGTTCACATCCGCATGGGCATCGATATGCACCAGGGCAACGGGGCCGTATTTGGCCGCAATCGCCCGCAGGATCGGCAGGGTGATCGAATGATCGCCCCCCATGGCCATCGGGATCACTCCGCCCGCCAGGATGGCATTGTAGCTGTCTTCGATGATGCGCAGCGATTCCTTCAGCGAGAAGGTATTGATTGCCAGATCGCCGATATCCCCGGCATTCAGGCTGTCAAACGGTGCCGCCCCTGTCGCCATGTTATAGGGGCGCAGCATCGCGCTTTCGGCGCGGATCTGTTTCGGGCCAAAACGGGTGCCAGAACGCCAGGAGGTTCCAATATCGATCGGCACCCCCAGAAAGGCCACATCCAAGCCATCAAGCGAGGTTGCCTGCGGCAGCCGCATAAAGGTGCTCGGTCCGGAAAACCGCGCCAGATCATTGCCACTAATCGGTTGATTAAACTCAGCCATTTTCTCTCATATTCCAGCCCAGAAGGCAGATAATTTCCATTGCCACATGCGCCCCGGCCACTGCGGTCGCCCCTGTGGTATCAAATAGAGGCGAAACCTCCACCACGTCGCCGCCCTTGATATTGATCCCTGCGATCTCGCGCAAGATGCGCGCCGCCTGGGCCGAGGTCAGCCCGCCCCAAACGGGGGTGCCGGTGCCGGGGGCATAGGCTGGGTCCAGCCCGTCGATGTCAAAGCTAAGATAGGTCGGCTTGTCCCCGACGATCGCCTTGATCCGGGCTGCGGTCTCAACCGGGCCAATCTCGTGGACGGTGGGCGCATCAATGATGTTGACCCCAAGCGTATCCTCGACCGTGGTGCGAATGCCCACCTGCACCGAGGTGGCCGGATCGACAATGCCCGATTTCACCGCCTTGTAGAACATGGTGCCGTGGTCGACGCGGTCAAAATCATCATCCGGCCAGGTATCGGGGTGGGCATCGAACTGCACCAGCGATAGCGGGCCGTATTTTTCGGCATAGGCTTGCAGGATCGGAAAGCTGATATAGTGATCGCCCCCCAGCGTCACCGAGGCAGTATCAGTGGCCAGAATGCCGCGAATATGATCACGTAGCGCATCCGGAAAGGCCGCGACATTTGCATAGTCAAAGGCCAGATCGCCATAATCGGCAATCGCCAGTTCGCTTAAGGGATCATAGCCCCAGCCATAGGGCGGATCAAAAGGTTGCAGGCTAGAGGCCTCGCGGATGGCGCGCGGGCCAAGACGGGTGCCCGGGCGGTTGGTCACCGCCTGATCAAAGGGGACGCCGGTGATGGCAATATCAGCATGCGTCAGGTCTTTGGTATAGCTGCGGCGCAGAAAGGACAGCGCCCCGCCAAAACTGTTCTCAAAGCTGAGCCCCTTGAGATCATCACGTGTGAATGCCTGATCCACCTGCGTTTTTGCGTCTTCCAGTGCCATGGGTCTATCCCTCTTGCAGCCGCCTGCCCGGCGTCAAATCCGTGCGAAACGAGGCACGATGCTTGCGTGATCCCCAAAGGCAGGCATAATTTGATCATATTATAGGGCGGAAATAGCTGCTTTTTCCGCCCCTGTCACCTTTTTCCGTAGATCAGCGCAATGGCAACGCCCGTTCCACCAGCCGGGCAAAGAACGAAGCCCCCACCGGCGCAATGTCGTCGTTGAAATTATACTTGGGGTGGTGCAGTCCGGCGCCTTCGCCCTGACCAAGGAACAGATAGGCGCCGGGACGGGCCTTCAGCATGTAAGAGAAATCTTCGGCACCCATTTCGCGCTCGCCGTCTGGTTCGACGTTTTCAGCGCCTGAAATCTCGGCCGCCACGTCAGCGGCAAAGGCGGCCTTATCGGCATGGTTGACGGTCGCAGGATAGCCAAGTTCATAGTCCAGCGCGGCGGTGACGCCATAGCTGGCCGCCTGGCCTGCCACGATTTCCTCCATCCGGCGCATCACCATTTTCTGCACCTCCGGGTTAAAGCTGCGCACCGTGCCATTGATATAGGCGGTATCGGGGATCACATTGTCCACCGTGCCGGTGTGGATCTGCGTGACCGAAACCACCAGGTCTTCCAATGTGTGATGATTGCGGCTGATGATGGTCTGAATCGCCTGGGCAATGCCACAGGCTGCCATCACCGGATCACGGGTTTCATGCGGCATCGCGCCATGACCGCCCACCCCCTGGATATTGATATGAAAGGTATCAACCGCCGCCATCAGTGCGCCGGGCGCGGTCAAAAAGGTGCCCACAGGCAGGCCGGGGGCATTGTGCAGTGCATAGACCTCCTGAATGTCGAACCGATCCATGATGCCTTCTTCCACCATGATGCGGGCACCACCGATGGCCTCTTCGGCGGGCTGGAAGATCAGCGCCACCCGGCCGGCAAAATTGCGCGTCTCGGCCAGATATTTCGCCGCCCCCAGCAGCATGGTTGTATGGCCGTCATGGCCACAGGCATGCATGTTGCCCGCATGTTGCGAAACATAGTCTACGCTGGTTTCTTCCGGGATCGGCAGCGCATCCATATCCGCACGCAGGCCAATGGTCCCCCCCGGCCCCTGGCCATTGATGATGGCCACCATGCCCGAGGTGGCAATGCCCTCGTGCAGTTCATCCACGCCAATCTCGCGCAGGCGTTCGGCCACATAGGCCGCAGTTTTGGGCAGATCCAGCGCCAGTTCGGGGATCTGGTGCAGATGCTGACGCCATGTCTTCATCTCTGTCGCGTAATCAGCAATGCGGTTCACAACCGGCATGGGGTGGACTCCTGTGTGAGACTCGGGATTGATGCATCAGACACTGGAACAAGAGCCGCCGCAATGCCTGACACACCGCTACCGCCCCCCTATGACCCTGCGCTGATCCACAACGAAAGCGCTGGAATAGAACGACTTCTGGAGATCATGCAAGCCCTTCGCAACCCCGATCACGGCTGCCCCTGGGATATCGAGCAGGATTTTGCATCCATTGCGCCCTATACCATCGAAGAGGCCTATGAGGTCGCCGATGCGATCGAGCGCAAGGCCTGGGATGAACTGAAGGGAGAGCTGGGCGATTTGCTATTCCAATCAGTGTTTCACGCCCAGATGGCCGCCGAGGCCGGGCATTTCAGCTTTCAGGATGTGGTGACCACCATGTCGAACAAAATGGTCTCGCGACATCCGCATGTTTTTGGCGATGAGAATCGCGACAAAAGCCCCGAACAGCAGACAGCCGACTGGGAAGCTATCAAGGCAGCCGAGCGCGCCGGGCAGAAGCAGGATGGCACGCTTGACGGGGTGGCCGTGGGGCTACCGGCTCTGCTGCGTGCCTATAAACTGCAAAAACGCGCCGCCCGTGTGGGCTTTGACTGGCCGGTGATTGATGATGTCATCGCCAAGATCGCCGAAGAAAGCGCCGAACTGGCTGAGGCCCGCGCCGAGCTGAGCCAGGTTGAGGTCGAGGAAGAGTTTGGCGATCTGATGTTTGTCATGGCCAATTTGGGCCGCCACCTGGGCGTCGAACCCGAGGCCGCGCTTCGCAAAGCCAATGCCAAATTCATCCGCCGCTTTGAAGGCGTCGAGAGCAAGCTGGCCGCCAAAGGCAAAACCCCAGGCGATAGCGATCTGGCTGAAATGGATCTGCTCTGGGATGCGGTGAAACGCGATGAACGTGCTGCAATCCCTGAAAGCGATTGAAGAAATACCGTATTCCACGTGACAACCGCTGCACTGGACAATCCCCAGCCAGACTGCAAGGCTGGTAGCTTGAAATTCAGGACAGATCCCTCATGACCAGCACATCGCCTCGTAAAATCATCATCGACACCGATCCGGGCCAGGATGATGCCATCGCGATCCTGCTGGCGCTTGCCAGCCCAGAGGAGCTGGATCTGCTGGGCATCACCTGCGTGGCAGGCAATGTGCCGCTGGCGCGCACCCAAACCAATGCCCGCATCATCTGCGAGGTGGCAGGCCACCCCGAAGTCAAGGTCTTTGCCGGCCGTGACGCCCCCCTGTCGCGCCCTCTCGTCACCGCCGAAGCGGTGCATGGCAAGACCGGGCTGGACGGGCCTGAACTGTTTGCCCCCAGAATGCCACTACAAACCCAACCTGGCGTTGACTTCATCATCGACTGCCTGCGCCAGGAACCAACCGGCACGGTCACCCTGTGTCCGCTGGGCCCACTGACCAATATCGCCGCCGCTTTTCAGGAAGCGCCCGATATCGTGGACCGGGTGCAAGAAATCGTGCTGATGGGCGGCGCCTATTTTGAGGTGGGAAACATCACCCCCGCCGCTGAATTCAACATCTATGTTGACCCGGAAGCCGCTGATATCGTGATGAAGTCCGGCGTGAAAATCACCATGATGCCACTGGATGTCACCCATAAGGCGCTGATCACCCGCCCGCGCATCGACGCGCTGCTCGCGCTGAACAGTCGGGTTGGCCAGTTTGCCGCCGAAATGCTCGACTTCTTTGAACGGTTCGATATGGAAAAATACGGCTCCGAAGGTGGCCCGCTGCACGACCCCTGCGTGATCGCCTATCTCATCCAGCCCGATCTGTTCAACGGGCGCCAGATCAATGTCGAGATCGAAACCCAGTCAGACCTGACCCTGGGCATGACTGTGGCCGATTGGTGGCGGGTGACGGATCGCCCGCAAAATGCACTGTTCATTGGTGATGTCGATGCCGACGGATTCTTTTCGCTGATCACCCAGAGACTGGCCAGACTATGAGCGCCGCACTGCATCTGGCCCGCCCCGAGGATCAAGAGAAGCTGTTACCCATGGTGGCCGCCTTTCACGCCGAGGCCGGGTTGGACACCAGCCCCGCGCAGCGCGAGGCAGGCATCGTGCCTTTGTTGGCGGGCATGCCCTACGGGGCGGTTTATATCATTGGCCCCACCCGCGCGCCGATTGGCTATATCGTCGTCACCTTTGGCTGGTCGGTGGAATTTGGCGGCATGGATGGCTTTGTCGATGAAATCTACATCCGCCCGGCCGTGCGCGGCCGTGGCCTTGCCACCGAGGTGCTGATCGAGCTGCCAAAAACCCTTGGCGCAGCCGGGGTCAAGGCGCTGCACCTGGAGGTAGACCGGCAGGATGAAAAGACTCAGAGGCTGTACCAGCGCACCCGGTTTGAACCGCGCGACCAATATATGCTGATGACCAAGGTACTGTAGCCCCCCTGATCACCGCGCCGCGCGGCAATCAGACATTCGCAGAAAACGACAAAGGCCCCGAATTTTCGGGGCCTTTGATTTGGCGGCGCGTTACTTTTACGCCCTAGCCCTTAAGGATCGAACGACCTGCATATTCCGCCACTTCGCCCAGCACTTCTTCAATGCGGATCAGCTGGTTGTATTTCGCCAGCCGGTCAGACCGCGCCAGAGAACCCGTTTTGATCTGACCACAGTTGGTGGCAACTGCAAGATCGGCAATGGTGGCATCTTCGGTTTCACCCGAACGGTGCGACATCACATTGGTAAATCCCGCACGATGCGCCATATCCACCGCCTTCAGGGTCTCTGTCAGGGTGCCAATCTGGTTCACCTTGACCAGCATCGAATTGGCGCTGCCGCGCTTGATGCCTTCGGCCAGACGCGCGGGATTGGTGACAAACAGATCGTCACCCACCAGCTGTACCTTGTCGCCAATCTTGTCGGTCAGCAGCTTCCAGCCGTCCCAGTCATCCTCGGACATGCCGTCTTCGATGGAAATGATCGGGTAATCGGCAACCAGCGCTGCAAGGTAATCAGCATTTTCTTCCGAGCTCAGCACCTTGTCTTCGCCCGACAGCACATATTTTCCATCCTTGTAGTATTCGGTCGCGGCACAATCGAGCGCCAGATAGATATCCTCGCCCGGACGGTAGCCTGCTTTTTCGATAGACTTCAGAATGAAATCCAGAGCTTCGCGGGTCGAGGCGATATTGGGGGCAAAGCCACCCTCATCGCCGATCCCGGTGGACAGACCTGCCGCCGACAGCTCTTTCTTCAGGGTGTGGAACACCTCTGCGCCCATGCGCACGGCCTCGCGGATACTGTTTGCAGCCACAGGCATGATCATGAATTCTTGAATGTCGATCGGGTTGTCTGCGTGTTCGCCGCCATTGATGATATTCATCATCGGCACGGGCAAAACCCGCGCAGAGGTACCGCCCACATAGCGAAACAGCGGCTGGGTGGTGAAATCAGCAGCCGCTTTGGCAACAGCCATCGACACACCCAGGATAGCATTGGCACCAAGGCGCGCCTTGTTCGGGGTGCCGTCCAGGTCGATCATCGCCAGATCCAGCGCGACCTGATCGGTTGCGTCAAAGCCGACCAACTCTTCGGCGATCTCGCCATTGACGGCGGCAACCGCCTCCAGAACGCCCTTGCCCAGATAGCGATCCTTGTCGCCATCGCGGCGTTCAACCGCCTCATGCGCCCCGGTCGAAGCCCCGGATGGCACTGCGGCGCGGCCCATGGTGCCATCTTCAAGGATCACGTCAACCTCAACCGTGGGGTTGCCCCGGCTGTCGAGGATTTCGCGGGCGTGAATGTCGATAATCGTGCTCATTTGGACGGTCCCTGACTGTAACAAAAGATGCCTGCGTCATAGCAGCCGGGGGGCAAATGTAAACATCTCTCGTTACCGCTAACGGCGTTTAATTCACGAGGTTAGGGCTAACATCTCACTGTTTGCGCCACCGGTAGCGATGCCGGTTTGGCCAGGGCTGACACCCGCATCGCCAGACCGCCCCGGTTACCGCGCCACAACCGCTACGCTATCCCCTGCCGTCGGGCCAGATGCCAGCGCGATTTCACGGGCCATCTCGCGGGCCAGCCGACGTTCACGCACAAAGGTGTAAAGCCCAGAGGCAATGATCAGCGCCGCACCACCAAGCGTCAGCGCATCGGGACGTTCGCCAAAAACAAGCACCCCGACAAGGATCGAAAACAACAGCCGACTATAGCGAAACGGCGTGATCGCCGAGGCATCGCCAATGCGGGTTGCAATCACGATCGCATAGTAACCGCCAACGCCGAAGATGATGCCACCCAGCATCATCAGCGCCTGTGATCCATCCACCGACACCGGGTCTGCGCCTGTCGACAGCAGCAACAGCCCGCCCGCCACAATCAGCGAGGCAAAGGCCTGAAAGCTGACTACCGCAGAGGAAATCGACACATCCACCAGACGTGTCAGCAGATCGCGCGCCGCGATGGCCAGAACCGCAAGCAACACCAGGAAGACAGCAGGGTCAAACCCGGCAAGCCCCGGGCGAACAATCAACAAGACCCCGACAAAGCCCACGCAGATCGCGCTCCAGCGGCGCCAGCCCACCTGTTCGCCCAGAAACAAGGCGGCGCCCATGGTGATGACCAGCGGCAACGCCTGAAACACCGCCGCAACGGTAGAGATATCCACCAGCGACAGTGCCGTGGCAAAGGCCATGGCCCCGATGGCTTCGGCCAGGGTGCGCAGGATTGCCGGCCCACGCCAGGCTCCGGGCGCAAACAGATTGTCGCGCTTATAAATGGCGGCTACTGCAAAAACCGCCCCCGAACCCGCCCCCAACATCATCAGAATCTGGCCCACCGGAATATCCCCGGACAGGCGCTTGATAAACATATCTTCCAGCGTGAAGGCCGCCATCGAGGCGATAACCAATAGAATTCCATTGAGATTGTTCATGGGCGTCCTCCTGAAATCGGGCAGGATGCAGATGGCCCCTATGCCCCCTGTTCCCAATGCCCGCACGCGTCTGTCGCCAGGATTTGCGCTGTAGCAATTGCGCCGACGACCCAACCGTGGATGCGGCGAAGCAGCCCCGGCTGCAAGCCTCTTTGCGACAATGGGCGCAACAAGTTGTGGGGTAAGGCATCACATAAATTGATGTACGTCGCGCGATAGCCCTGCAACCCTGGGCAGGTACAGTGAAATCACACTCTCTCTGGGCCAGGGGGCTCTACGCTGGGCATTTTTCCGAGTGAGACACCCAAGCAATCTGCGGCTACTCTCCGTCGGGTGCCGCGTCCTTCTTCATCGGCACACCATAGAGCTCCAGCTTGTGCCCCTTTAGCCGATAGCCAAGCTTTGCGGCGATTTTTTCCTGCAGCGCCTCGATGTCGGGATCGCAGAATTCAATCACCGCACCGGTGTTGATGTCGATCAGGTGATCATGGTGTTCACGATCCGCGTCTTCATATCGCGCCCGCCCATCGCCAAATTCCAGCCGATCCAGAATTCCCGCCTCTTCAAAAAGTTTGACGGTACGATACACGGTTGCAAGGGAAATCCCTGCATCCAGGGCGCTGGCGCGAGCATAGAGTTCTTCCACATCGGGGTGATCCGGGCTGTCTTGCAAGGCACGGGCAATCACCCGGCGCTGACCGGTCATCCGCAGGCCCTTGGCCTCACATCGCGCAATAATCGTCATCACGTATTACTTTCGTCCACTGATCTGGGTTCCCTATGTAGCCAAACAACGCGCCGACGAAAACCGGAATTCCACTCAGACATCGCATTGACTTTGGCGTCGGAACATCCCATGTGGGCTGCAGGTATACTTCCCTGCCGCGTGAGCAGAGACAGCCGAACGCGCAATATGCGCGACAGACCCGCTGTCTAGTGAAGTTCCAAGGTTCCCAAAATCACGCGTGGGGCACTCGCAAATCCCAGTGGCCGGGCAGTCGCCTGTTGCCGCTCGAGGGCTTTGCCCCAACAAAAAGCCAGCGCCTTTTGCGACTGGCACAGACGGCACATGCCGATGGCTCTGCCATGGCACCGGGCCGCGAAAGGACGATACGTGACTGAATTTTCAACAATGGGCCTGCCCGAACAGGTACTTTCTCGACTGGCTGAAATGGGTCTGAAGGATCCAACGCCAATCCAGGCCCGCGCCATTCCCCATGCACTGAACGGCGAAGATGTGCTGGGTCTGGCCCAGACCGGCACCGGCAAGACCGCCGCCTTTGGCGTGCCGCTGATTGCCCGGATGCTGGACTATGGCCGCAAGCCCGCCGCCCATACAGTGCGTGGCCTGGTACTGGCCCCCACCCGCGAGCTAGCCAACCAGATCGCCGCCACCCTCAAGGCGCTGACTGAAGGCACCCCAATGAAAATTGGCCTGGTGGTTGGTGGCGTCTCGATCAACCCGCAAATCCAGCGGATTTCACGCGGCACCGATATTCTGGTGGCCACCCCTGGCCGCCTGCTCGACATTCTCGACCGCAAAGCGCTGGATCTTGGGTCCTGCGATTTTCTGGTTCTGGACGAGGCCGACCAGATGCTGGATCTGGGCTTCATCCACGCCCTGCGCAAGATCTCGGCGCTGCTGCCAGACGAGCGCCAGACCATGCTGTTTTCGGCCACAATGCCCAAGCAGATGAACGAGATCGCCAATTCCTACCTGCAGCGCCCCGTGCGTATCGAGGTGACGCCTCCGGGCAAGCCCGCCGCCAAGGTGACCCAGTCGGTCCACTTTATCGCCAAGGCCGAAAAGCTGAGCCTGCTGAAGGAACTGCTTGCAGACCACAAGGATGAGCGCACGCTGGTCTTTGGCCGCACCAAACACGGCATGGAAAAGCTAATGAAGACACTGGAGAAATCCGGCTTTTCAGCTGCGGCGATCCATGGCAACAAAAGCCAGGGGCAGCGTGAACGCGCCTTGGCCGCGTTCAAATCCGGCCAGATCAAAGTGCTGGTTGCCACTGATGTGGCCGCCCGCGGACTGGACATTCCTGACGTGAAATATGTCTACAACTACGAACTGCCCAATGTGGCAGATGCCTATGTGCACCGGATTGGCCGGACCGCCCGCGCTGGCAAGGATGGCCAGGCGGTGGCTTTCTGCGCCCCCGATGAGATGGACGAATTGAAGGCAATCCAGAAGGTGATGAAAATCACCATTCCAACTGCCTCTGGCTCCCCATGGGAGGCGATGCCAGATCCTGCTGGTGCGTCCCGTGGTGGTCGCCCCGGTGGAAAACCCGGGGGTGGCAATCGCCGTCGCGGCGGCGGCGGTGGCGGCGGACGCGGACGCGGCCAATCCCAGGGCGGTGGCGGTGGCGGTGCGCGCTCCGGCGGCAAGCCCGGTGGCCAGCGGCGTCAGGCCACATAGGCCCCACCTGTAAAGGCCTAGGCCAAATGCGATGACCTGAATTAAAAGGCGCGCTGCTCTGTGCAGCGCGCCTTTCCTGTTGTCAGTACAATAAAAACCGCCCCACGGATCAGGTGCCGCAAAAGGTCGCCGCGACGACCTCGTTCTCCTGTGGTGGACGGCGCAGATCTTCTGCATCTGCCTGCACCGTGAATGGATTGGCCAGAACCTGTTGCATCCGTTCAAACAAGGAAAGATCCCCCGCCACTGCGTCTGCGATCATCTCTTCGATCCGGTGGTTGCGCGGGATATAAACTGGGTTTGCGGCGCGCATCACCGCCTTTGGATCCTGTTCCTGCGCGCAGCGCTGGCGCCAGCGCCGTTCCCAGCCATCAAAGGTTTCGGGGGCCAGGAACTGATCGCGGGCATCGCCGTCGCCAAGGGCGGCAAAGACATTGGTGAAATCCGCCTGTCCCTGCTCCAACAGCTCCAACAGCTCCGAGATCAGCTCCATATCCGCGTCCTGCGCAGTCTCCAATCCGATTTTACGGCGGAACAGGCGCAGCCACTCGGCCTCAATCAGGGCGGGCATGGCATGTACGATCTCGGTGGCCTCATCCACTGCCTGCTGCGGATCATCCAGCTGCTGAATCAAGGCGGTGGCCAGCTGCGCCAGGTTCCACACCGCAATGCTGGGCTGGTTCGAATAGGCATAGCGCCCCATCCGGTCGATCGAAGAAAACACCTGATCCGCGCGGTAGTGATCCATAAAAGCGCAGGGGCCATAATCAATCGTTTCGCCGGAAATGCTGCTGTTGTCGGTGTTCATCACCCCATGAATAAAGCCCACCGACATCCAGGCGGCGATCAACCTGGCCTGCGCATCGCGTACCGCCCGCAGCAGCCCCATGGGCCCCTGCGCCTGCGGATAGTGGCGGTTGATGGCATAATCGGTCAGCTGGCGCAGCGCTGCGATCTCACCGCGCGCGGCAAACAGCTGAAAGGTGCCTACCCGCAGATGGCTCGCGGCCACGCGGGTTAGCACGGCGCCCGGCATCCCGCCTTCGCGCCAGACCGTTTCGCCGGTGGCAACCGCCGCCAGCGCCCGGGTGGTTGGGATCCCGAGTGCGTGCATCGCCTCTGAGATCACATATTCGCGCAACACCGGCCCAAGCCAGGCTCGGCCATCGCCCCGGCGCGAATAGGGCGTGCGCCCCGAACCTTTGAGCTGAATGTCATAGCGCTTGCCATCCTGGCCCAACACTTCGCCCAGCAGAATAGCCCGGCCATCGCCAAGCTGCGGATTATAAGTGCCGAACTGATGCCCGGCATAGGCCTGGGCCAGCGGATCCGCACCACTGGGCATCTGGTTGCCAGCAAAGACCTGTGCCTGTTCCTGCGCGCTGCTGCCAGACACCTGCAACAAATCCGCCAGCGGCTGATTGAAGGCAATCAGCTGCGGCGCGGTCACCGGTTCCGGCAATTGCTTGCTGTAAAAAAGGGGGCCCAGATGGGCATATGTGTTGTCAAAGGGGATGTGCATAGCCATAGCGCAAAGATATGCTGCAAATGCAGAATTGCCAGTGCTAATGTACGGCCTGTGTCAATATGAGGAACATCATGACCGCAGATGAAATCATCGCAGAACTGCAGCTCACCCCCCACCCTGAAGGCGGCTGGTACCGTCAGACCTGGGTGGCGAAAAATGCGGGACGTGCCAGCGGCACCTGTATCTATTTTTTGCTGCGCGGCGGTGAAACCAGCCATTGGCACCGGGTCGATGCCACCGAAATCTGGCTCTACCATGCGGGCGCGCCGCTGGTTCTGTCCATGTCGCCAGACGACACCGGCCCGGCGCAGGATCATCTGCTCAGCCCGGATATGACAAAGGGGCAGCCGCAGCTCATCGTGCCAGAGGGGCACTGGCAGGCGGCGCGCAGCACCGGCGACTACACTTTGGTCAGCTGCACCGTCTCGCCCGGTTTTCAATTCGACGGCTTTGAGCTTGCCGCGCCGAGTTTCGACATTCCGCGCGGATAGATCTGCCCCTGCGCCCCCTGCAAGCTCCCTGCGCGGGCGCAGGTGGTTCAGCGGTCAGGCATGCTGACCACGCCGCCACCGACACAGGCGCCGACCCCCGTTGTGCCCGGGGCAGAGGTCGCCAGCCCCCGCGCCACCCTCACTGCCAGATAGGCAAAGGCCTGCGCCTCAAGCATGTCGCCGTCCAGCCCGACCTCTTCGATCTGCTTCACCGGACAATCAAGCGAGACCTCAAGCATCTGCATCAGGACTGGATTATGGCGGCCACCACCGGTCACCAGAACCACCGAGGGCGGCTCGGGGCAATGCTCCATCCCCTGCGCCACAGATGCCGCACACATGGCCGTCAGGGTCGCAGTGGCGTCTGCATCGCTCAGCTCGCCGACAAGATCAATCATTTCAGCAAAATCATTCCGGTCCAAGGACTTAGGAGGCATCTTGGTGAAATAAGGCTCGGCCAGGAATAGTTCTAGTGCACCGGTTTCGACCACGCCCTTGCTGGCAATGCGCCCATCCTTGTCAAAGGGCTGCCCCAGACGAGTCTGCATCAGATCATTGATCGGCGCATTGGCTGGCCCGGTATCAAAAGCCAAGAGCGCACCCGCCGCTTCGGGGCTGTCAAAGCGGGGGTCCACATAGGTCAGATTGCCCACCCCGCCGAGGTTTAGAAAGCAAATCGGACCGCTGGCCTTGATGTACTTGGCGCAGGCAAAGTGGAAAAACGGTGCCAGCGGCGCGCCCTCGCCGCCCAGACGCACATCATCGCTGCGAAAATCCCAGACAACCGGCAGGTTCAGCGCCGCTGCCAGCCGGGAGCCATCGCCCACCTGCAGGGTGCCCTGCAGGCGCGGAGCATGGGCCAGGGTCTGACCATGAAAGCCAACTAAATCAACCTCTTCAAACCCGGCAAGCGCAGCCTCATGCGCAGCGTCAACAACGCCGGTGGCGGCGATGACCTCGGGCCCGTGCCACAGTCCAAGCGCGGCGCGCAGGGTACTGCGCTCGGCCTCGCTATAGGGGTGATAGCGGCTGGGGCCAAAGCCGTGGATCGACAACCCGTCGGTTTCCACCACCGCGACATCTACCCCATCCAGCGAGGTGCCGCTCATCGCGCCCATTGCGCGCACCACACCCGTCTTGGCGATTGCCTTGCTCATCCTGCGCCTCATCCCTATGGCCTGCTGTCGCGGCCTGCTATTCTACCCTGTTCACGCCCCGTCGCCAGACCTGAAACCACCGATAAATACTCACGGTTTCGTCTGCTGTACATATCGGCCTGCCGGATCGCTGAACACAGCCTGAAATTAGTCGGTAAAACAGGTTCCATGTAACCGATTTGCGGCTTATACACCACGTCGCAAACCAAAAACCGAGGTATACTATGACCTATCACCCCAAATCGGATTTCATCGCAGTCATGATGGAACGCGGCTATCTGGCCGACTGCACCGATTATCAGGGCCTGGACGAGGCGCTGCTAAAGGGGGTTCAGCCTGCCTATATCGGTTATGACGCCACGGCGCAGTCGCTGCACGTCGGGCATCTATTGAACATAATGATGCTGCGCTGGCTGCAAAAGACCGGTCACAAACCGATCACCCTGATGGGCGGCGGCACCACCAAGGTGGGCGACCCCTCGTTCCGCTCGGACGAGCGCCCGCTGCTGGGCCCTGAACAGATCGACGCCAATATCGCAGGGATGAAGAAGGTATTCGCCAACTACCTCACCTATGGTGACGGTGACACCGACGCCCTGATGCTGAACAACGCGGAATGGCTCGACAACCTGAACTACCTCGAGTTTCTGCGCGACATCGGCCGCCATTTCTCGGTGAACCGGATGCTGTCATTTGAGAGCGTGAAATCCCGCCTCGACCGCGAGCAGTCGCTGTCCTTCCTGGAATTCAACTACATGATCCTGCAGGCCTATGACTTCATGGAGCTGAACCGCCGCTATGGCTGCACCCTGCAGATGGGCGGATCAGATCAGTGGGGCAATATCGTCAACGGCATCGACCTGACCCGACGGGTGATCGACCATGAGGTCTATGGCCTCACCTCGCCGCTACTTACGACCTCTGATGGTCGCAAGATGGGCAAATCGCAAGGTGGCGCGATCTGGCTCAACGGTGAGATGCTGTCTCCTTATGAGTTCTGGCAGTTCTGGCGCAACACTACCGATGCCGATGTGGGCCGTTTTCTCAAGCTCTATACCGAATTGCCGGTGGACGAATGCGAGCGCCTCGGCGCGCTGCAAGGATCAGAGGTGAACGCCGCCAAGGTGATCCTGGCCAATGAGGTAACAACCCTGTTGCATGGTGCCGAAGCGGCCAAAACCGCCGAAGCCACTGCGCGCCAGGTCTTTGAACAGGGCGGCGTCGGGGATGACCTGCCCAGCTTTGCGCTCAAGCTTGGGGATCTGAACATCATCGACGGCACAACGCTGGAGCGCGAAGGTCAGTTCCTCTCTGCCCCGGCACTCTTTGTTGAGGCCAAGCTGGCCAAGACCGGCAAGGATGCCAAACGGCTGATCTCTGAAAACGGCGCGCTGATCAACGACGCGCCCGTACGCAAGGATTTCCCCTTTGTAGAAATCAACAGCCTGCGCGCCCAAACCAAGCTGAGCGCTGGCAAAAAGCGCCACGCACTAGTGCAGCTGGTCGATTGATCTACAATCCCGGAACACAAGATATAGAACGGGGCCCTTTGGCCTCGTTTTTTATGGGCTATCGCCGTGTTTGACAGCCCCTTGCCGCCCGTCCAGCGCCGCAGCGCTGCTACCACAGCAACAGATCAATAAGCGTCAGCACCACAAAAACCGGGATCGACAACAGGCTTGCCAGCACAAAAGCGGCGGTCAACGTGGCACGCGGATTCGGGGCAATGCGCCCAAGGACAGGTTTTGACGTTTTCATGCCTGAATTAACCATGATTTAGGTTTCTGATTGGTAAACAGGGACCATGCTTGACCAACCCCTGCCTGATATGACGCTGACGCCCGCGCCGCTTCCCCCGAAGGGCCTTGCGCCCTTGGCACAGTCTGATGCCTTTCATCGCGCACTGCTGGCAACAGGGCAGGCACCGCTTCGGCTGCCTGAACAGGGCAACATGCTGGTCACCAGGCGTCGCGTTGCCCCCGGCCTTACACTCGCAATGATCAACCGTGCGCGCCATGATGAGATCAAGCATCTGCGCCAAACATTACGGGACAACGGTCTGGGCCGCACCCCGGTCATATTGTCGCCCGACCACCCCTGCCCCAATCTGATCGAGATCGGCGCCCTGCCGCTGATCAGCCCCGCCGCCGTGGCGCTGCTCGACCTGACACAGCCCGTGGCCATCCGCCATGCGGCCCTGCATCAGAAATGGCGCAACCGCCTGACGCGGGCACAATCCGCTGGGCTACAGGTTCGCCGTCAAGCGATGCCGCATGCCCCCAACCACTGGCTGTTCACCGCCGATGCCGCGCAGCAGCGACAGCGCGGTTATCGCAGCTGGCCCACTGCGCTGACCCTGGCCTATGCCAAAGCAAACAAGGGGCAGGCAAAGCTGTTTCAGGCCTTTGAGGGTAGCACACCCATCGCCGCCATCTTGATCCTGCGCCATGGCAACAGCGCCAGCTACCACATCGCCCACGCCACGGCACGAGGCAAGACACTCTCGGCGCATAACCTGCTGATCTGGGAAGCCATGGCGTGGCTTGCGAGCGAGGGCTGCCAACAGCTCGACCTTGGGGTGATCAACACAGAAGAAGCCCCAGGTCTTGCCCGTTTCAAGCTGGGCACAGGGGCGCAGCTGAGTCAGCTGGGCGGCACCTGGCTGCTCTGGCCACCTATGGGGCGACTGCTGCGACCTATCGCGGCGCTGGATCGTGCCCGGATGCGCGCACCATCAGACGCGCCGTAACAAGCCCCGAACAGAGGACGGACTAGACAGGGCAAACAGGTCTGGTAGTTATTGAACAGACGTTCAGATAACCAAGGGACCCGCACTCATGAAACTTTCACAGACCTGCGCCATCATCACCGGGGGCGCATCAGGCCTCGGAGAGGCAACCGCACGCCATTTTGCTGAAAACGGCGCCAAGGTCACCATCCTGGATCGCGACGCCGAACGCGGCGCAGCCGTGGCAGCAGAAATTGGCGGCCATTTTGTTGAAACCGATGTCACCAATGAGGCGTCTGTTACTGCCGCCATCGCCTTTGCGGTGGAAAAGATGGGGCGCATTTCGGCCTGCGTGAACTGCGCTGGCATCGCCTATGGCATCAAGACCATTGGCCGTGACGGTGCGCATCCGCTGGATGCATATCAACGCACAATCGACATCAACCTGGTTGGCACCTTCAATGTCGCCCGCCTGGCCGCAATCGAGATCGCCAAGAACACCCCCGAAGCCGATGGCGCCCGTGGGGTGATCATCAACACCGCCTCTATCGCTGCCTATGATGGGCAAAAGGGCCAAGCGGCCTACGCGGCCTCCAAGGGAGGCGTGGTTGGCATGTGCCTGCCGATGGCGCGTGACCTGGCGTCCTCGGGGATTCGGGTCATGACCATTGCGCCGGGTATCTTCATGACACCCATGCTGGCAGGCCTGCCCGAAGAGGTGCAGCAGCAATTGGCTGCAGATGTGCCCAACCCCGTGCGCCTGGGCGACCCGGCGGAATATGGCCGCCTGGCCGGCTTTATCACCGAGATGGGGTATCTCAACGGCGAAGTCATCCGCATTGACGGCGCCCTGCGCATGCGCTGAGGCTGAAACAAACTGGCCCAAACAAAATGGGCAGGCCCGGCAATCACTGTCGGCCTGCCCATCGCCCGAGGGCAAATCAAGATCAAGGTTGGAACTTAACACATTGTTAATTAACAACCTTACCTATCAACCTTCGGATTTCTCCTCAAGCATCATCCATTCTTCTTCGGCAGCGGCGAGCTTCTCTTGCCGTTCCACCATGGCCTCTGTCGCCTTTTTGAATTTCACCGGCTCGCGGGTAAAGAGCGCAGGATCCGCCATTAGCTGTTCCAGCTTGGCAATCTCTTGCTCCAACCGCTCGATCTCTGCTGGCAGGGCCTCTAAGCGGTGCTTTTCCTTAAAGGAGAGCTTGTCCTTGCCGCTGGCTCCGCTGCCTGCGGCATCCTCCTTAGCTTTGGCTCTTTGCCCTTTGTTTTTCTGCGATTTCTCGGCCTTCTCAGCCCCGGGCAGGCCACCGCGCTGGCTGATATAATCGCTCCAACCACCGGCATAGGCGGTCACCTTGCCATCGCCTTCCATGGCGATGGTGGTGGTGGCCACCCGGTCCAGGAAATCACGGTCGTGACTGACCAAAAGCACGGTGCCCTCGTAGCTGTCCAGCAGCTCTTGCAGCAGGTCCAGCGTTTCCACATCCAGATCGTTTGTCGGTTCATCCAGCACTAGCAGGTTGCTTTGCCGCGCCATCAGACGCGCCAGCAAGAGACGCGCCTTTTCACCGCCCGAAAGCGAACGTACCGGCGCGCGGGCCTGGGCCTCGTCAAAGAGGAACTCCTTGAGATAGCCGACCACATGCTTTGGCACGCCGCGCACCATGACCTGATCGGCCTTGCCGGAAATCCCCAGCAGAGGGTCCGAAGTGAGATTTTCCCAAAGCGTCGCATTGGGGTCCAGCTGATCGCGCGTCTGATCGAACAGGGCGATTTCAAGATTGGTTCCCAGCTTGACCGACCCGGCGTCCGGTTCCACCTGCCCCAGCATCAGTTTCAGCAGGGTGGTCTTGCCCGCGCCATTTGGCCCGACAAAAGCCACCCGATCACTGCGCTGAACCTTCAGGGAAAAATCCTGCACAATCTGTTTGTCGCCATAGGCTTTGCTCAACCCGTCGACTTCGATCACCTTACGGCCGGATTTCGGCCCCGCCTCCAGCGCCAGCTCTGCCGCGCCCTGGCGTTTGATCTGGCCGGCGCGTTCGTCCTTTAGCTCGTGCAGGGCACGAACACGGCCCATATTGCGCTTGCGGCGGGCAGAAATGCCTTCAACGGCCCAGCGGCTTTCGCTCTTGATCAGGCGGTTGAGCTTGTGCCGCTGCTGATCTTCTTCTTCCCAGATCTTGTCGCGCCAGGCCTCAAAGCCTTCAAATCCCTTTTCCTGTCGCCGGACCTGGCCCCGATCAACCCACAGAGTTGCCCGCGTCAGCGCCCGCAAGAACGCCCGGTCGTGGCTAATCAGTACATAGGCGGCGCGGGTAGATTTCAGTTCGGACTCAAGCCAGGTGATGGCCTCGATATCCAAATGGTTCGTCGGCTCGTCCAGCAGCATCAGATCCGGCGCTTCGGCCATCAACTTGGCCAAGGCTGCCCGGCGTTTCTCCCCGCCTGAGGCGGTGGCAACCGGGCGGTCGGGATCAAATTTCAGCCCCTCACCGGCGCGCTCTACCTTGTAGAGTTCGCCCGGGTCGAGTTCCGAGGCGGCAAATTCGCCAAGGGTGGCAAACCCGCCCATCTGCGGGTCCTGCTCCATATAGCCGACCGAGCGGCCAGACGGCACCACTAGGCTGCCGGTGTCGGCTTCAACAAGCCCTGCCATCACCTTCATAAGGGTGGATTTTCCCGATCCGTTGCGGCCAACAAGGGCAACACGGTCGCCAGGTTGCACCACCAGATCCAGGTCTGAAAAGATGGGATCGCCGCCAAAGGTGAGGGAGATACCGGTCATCTGTAAAAGAGGAATACGTGCCATGACAGCCAGCTAAACCGCGACGGGCCTGAGGTCAACGCTCCGCGCCATTGTTGGGTCGAAACGCCAGATCAGTGCCACGGTTCAGTGCCCTTGTGTGATCGCCCGCAGCAGGCGCTGTCGTACCCTCGGCACCCCGTCGACCTCCAGCCCCGTGAAAACATGGCAGGTGCCCAGGTCATGGTCGACCACCAGATGGTCGCTGACCCGCCCCCCCATTGCCAGATAGCTGCGCAACAGTGGCGGAAGTTGTGCCTGCGCCGCGTGCAGATCCGTTGCGGCCAGCGCGGCACGGCCCTGCAAGACCTGCGCAAACCCAAGCGCCCGAGGCGATTTTGCTCCCGGCCCCCAAGACAGCGGCGCCAGATACCGCTGCTGCAAGAGCGAAAAAGCATCCAGATAGGCGCCAGGATCGGTGCCGGTAAACGAGGTGCAGCCAAAAAGCAGACCAACATCGTGGCGATCCACCAACAGCGCCACCGCGCCCCAGGCAAAGCGCACAACATCCGCATCCCGGCAATCCGGGTCGATACAAAAGCGCCCCAACTCCATCACGGCGCCATCGCGGCTGGAAATATTTGCAAGATCATAGAATTGCGCCGAATAGCTCTTGTCGATCTGCGCGCCATTCGGCAGCAGCAAGCTGCGAAAATAGCCGACAGGCTCGGCGGTGCGGTCGTGTTCGATCAGGATATGCTGGCACACAGCATCATAGGCATCGCCGTCCAGCCCATCGGTTTGGAAACACCGGCTGCGCAGCTGCCGGGCCGCCATCAAATCTTGCGCCCCGATGGCAAAACGCGCACGGTAGCCGCTGCGCTGCAACAGCAGATTTTCTTTGCCCCCGCACATACCGGAAGGCCGCCCCAAACCTGTCTCAGCCACCCTGCAGGCTCCTTCTGCCAAGGCAAAGCCTGCCGGGGGTGAGGCGAGGTTCAGGCAAGGAATGGCCCAGGGTGAAATCCATTCAGTCGCCCCCCGGATCCAAAACCCTGCCGTTTATTCGACAAACGAGCCAGGCGAGAAGTTCCCAAGGCTGCCAAGCAGCTGTCGCAGGAATGTCTTGTCCTGCACGCTGGAACTGGTGACGCGCCGCTCAAGCGGAATCACCCGCCCGTCTTCCAGGCTGTAGTGTTCGACACCGGAAACCACATTCTTGTCATCAAAACTGATCGCCACCAGGGAACGCGACACCGGTTTGGTTGCGCTCACCCCGCGGGTGCGCATCAGGGTCGCGACATAGTAGTAACCGCCATCGTTCAAAACGCCCGATGCGCCTGGCTCACCAATGGTTTCCGCAACAGAATCCTTGGTATCCACACCAACGACCACCTCGGCCAATTGCTCAGAGGTCGGCACGTAGCCATGTTTCTGGTAGATCGCGGAGCAGGCTGTGAGGGCTGCGGCTGCAAGCACCCAGGCAGCGTATTTCCCCACCGATTTCAGCCTATTTTTCTGTGCATTCATCATCTTCCCCACACCACTGTCTCGCCTCTGGCTTGAACACGCCTTGGAACCCGATTACCTAATGCAAGCCTCCTGTTCAAGAAACGAAAGTTCTAACCATGACTGATAGCACCGCCCTGAGGGTGTCCGAACTGCCACAGAACAGGGCCACCACCTTTGATCTGAGCCCCGATACAGCAAGTCTGAAGGCCCTTGCCGATGAACTTGATATCAAGGCCCTGCGAAAGCTGCGCTTTACCGGCACGATCAGCACCAAGGGGCGGCACGATTGGCAGCTTAGTGCGCATCTGGGTGCCACCGTTCAGCAGGACTGCGTTGTGACACTGGAACCTGTCACCACCCGAATCGATGAAAAGGTCGAACGCTTTTTTGTCTCTGACTTCTCTGAACCCGATGATCCAGAGGTAGAAATGGTCGCGGATGAACGGATCGAGCCGCTTGGCGAGACAATTGATCCGCATGCGGTGATGATCGAGGCGCTATCGCTGCTGATTCCCGCCTATCCGCGCAAGGAAGGTGCCGAGCTGGAAGAAACTGTCTATAGTCAACCTGGGGTTATCCCCCTGCGCGACGAAGACACCAAACCTTTTGCTGGACTCGCGTCCTTGAAGAAACAACTGTCGCCAGAAGATAAGGGTTAAAAAACTCGAAAATAGTGGTTTTGCGGGTGGCATCGGCCGCCCGACTGGCCTAAAAAACAGCTTGCGCCGTCGGAGATTCTAAGTATTTTCGCGCGCTCATCGAAATTTTTGGTTGGACATCGGAGAGGCTGCGGCCTAAACGCTCGCCTACCGATCAAGACGATTAAATGTGAAACGCGCCGCGGGCATGACCCCAAGGCCCCAAAATACGAAGGTTGAGACATGGCCGTCCAACAGAATAAAGTATCCAAGTCGCGCCGCAACAACCGCCGCGCGCACGATGCTCTGGTTGCTGCAAATCCAAACGAATGTTCAAGCTGCGGCGAACTGAAGCGTCCCCACCACGTCTGCCCCTCCTGCGGCAACTATGACAGCAAAGAAATTGTTGCCATGAATGACGACGTCGAAATCGACGAAGACGCGGCATAAGATCGCGACGATCACACATCTTGCGGGGCGGACTTTTGCATGACGGGTAAACCCGATCAATCAGTGACAAAAGCCGACCGCATTGTGATCTCGGTTGACGCCATGGGCGGAGACGCCGGCCCTGCTGTTGTGGTGGCCGGCCTTGCCATGTCTGCGGAAAAGAATCCCCAGCTGGGGTTTCTGCTGCATGGCCCCGCCGATGAGTTGACCCCCCTGGTCAATAAACGTCGCATCCTGCAGGGGCGGGTAGAAGTGCGTGATGCCCAAAAGGTTGTCACGATGGACGACAAGCCCAGCCAGGTGATGCGCAATGGCAAGGGCACCTCTATGTGGTCCACCCTAGAGGCGGTCAAACAGGGTGAGGCCGCCGGCGCCGTTTCTTGTGGCAATACCGGGGCGCTGATGGCGCTGTCGATGCTGCGTCTGCGCAAGATGCCAGGCGTCAATCGCCCGGCCATCGCCATCCTGTGGCCCTCGCGCAATCCGCAGGGGTTCAACGTGATGCTGGATGTCGGCGCCGATGTGCGCGCCGATGCACAGGATCTGTTGCAATATGCTCTGATGGGCACCTCTTACGTGCGCAATTCCATGAATATTCGCCGCCCTCGTGTGGGCCTGCTGAATGTGGGCACCGAGGAACACAAAGGCCACGCCGAGCTGAAAGAGGCCCATGCCCTGATCGCAGCCCAGGCCGCCACGGCAGATTATGACTTTGTCGGCTTCGTCGAAGGCAGCGACATTCCTGGCGATGCGGTTGATCTGATCGTCACTGATGGGTTCACCGGAAATGTCGCCATCAAAACCGGCGAAGGCACGGCAGGCATGCTGCGCAGCTCCCTGCGTGAAGCTTTCGAATATTCGATTTTGTCACGCATTGCTGCGGTACTTGCCTATACGTCGCTGGCACGGCTGGCCAAACGGCTGGATCCCCGCCACGTCAATGGTGGCGTCTTTTTGGGCCTGAACGGCACAGTGGTCAAATCCCACGGCGGCGCAGATGCCACAGGCGTTTCCGCAGCGGTCAAGCTCGCATTCCTGCTTGCCCAGCAGGGCTTTGCAGAAAAGCTGGCTGCGCGGGTTGCATCTGCCGTCGAGCTTACCCAAGATGGTAATCTCACCTCGGATGGCGAACATCCCTCCAAATAATTCCAAAAGGCAGGCAAAGAATGACGCGACGTGCAGTAGTGGTTGGCACAGGACATTATCTCCCTGAGCGGGTCGTGGAAAACGCCGAGTTCGAGGCCTCTCTGGATACCAGCGACGAATGGATTCGTTCGCGCTCTGGCATTGAACGGCGTCATTTTGCTGCCGAAGGCGAAACCACCTCTGATATGGCCACTGCCGCGGCGCTCAATGCGCTGAAAGACGCCGATCTGGATGTGTCGGATGTGGATGCCATTGTCCTGGCGACCTCGACGGCGGATCTGACCTTTCCCTCTGCGGCGACCATGGTGCAGGCCAATCTGGGCATGACCAACGGCTTTGCCTTTGATGTGCAGGCCGTCTGCGCCGGTTTTGTCTATGCGCTGACCAATGCCAACGCGCTGATCCTATCCGGCCAGGCAAACCGGGTCCTGGTCATCGGGTCTGAAACCTTCAGCCGCATCATGGATTGGACCGACCGCTCTACCTGCGTGCTGTTTGGCGATGGCGCGGGTGCCTTGGTGCTGGAAGCCCAAGACCAGCCAGGCGACACGGATGATCGCGGCATTCTTTCAACCGATCTCAATTCCGATGGTCGCTATAAAGATCTGCTCTATGTGGATGGCGGCGTCGCGACCCAAAATACCGGTCACCTACGGATGCAGGGCAACCAGGTTTTTCGCCATGCCGTAGAAAAGCTGGCAAAGACAGCCCAAACCGCGCTGGAGCGTGCTGATCTGACAACCGCCGATGTCGATTGGATTGTGCCACATCAGGCAAATATCCGCATTATTCAAGGCACTGCCAAAAAGATGGGCCTGTCTATGGACAATGTGGTGGTGACCGTTCAGGACCACGGAAACACCTCTGCAGCCTCTATTCCGCTGGCGCTCTCAGTGGGCAAATCACGCGGTCAAATCAAGCCCGGAGACCTGATCGTCACCGAGGCAATTGGCGGTGGCTTGGCCTGGGGCGCGGTGGTGTTGCGCTGGTAGCCTATGAGCCGGGAAACAAGCCGGCTGCAATTCATTGATATTGACAGGGAAATTCCCCTGCCCCTATGATTTGACAAACAATGGGGATTAGCATGGGCGAAAAAACTCTTACACGAATGGATCTGAGCGAAGCTGTCTTCCGTGAAGTCGGCCTGTCTCGAAACGAAAGTGCGCAGCTGGTAGAGAGCATGTTGCAACACATGTCC
Organism: Pseudophaeobacter sp.; assembly: GCF_048267565.1. Taxonomy (NCBI): domain Bacteria; kingdom Pseudomonadati; phylum Pseudomonadota; class Alphaproteobacteria; order Rhodobacterales; family Roseobacteraceae; genus Pseudophaeobacter; species Pseudophaeobacter sp. The sequence goes on from NZ_JBLWXG010000001.1 coordinate 740,258, forward strand.
GATGCCTTGGTGAAGGGCGAACAAGTCAAGATTTCATCTTTTGGCACCTTCAGCGTGCGGGATAAATCTGCCCGCGTTGGCCGCAATCCCAAAACCGGAGAGGAAGTCCCGATTCAGCCCCGCCGCGTGCTTACCTTCCGCCCGTCGCACCTGATGAAGGACCGGGTGGCAGACGGCAACCGCAAGTAACGCTGCGCGGCTGCGCCACACGACGGATACAGATACGGCCTACCCTGTCTGCTCCGGGGCTCCGGGTAGGACCAGGTTAAACACGCTCGTCCCAGAGCAAAGATCATTGGAACCATCAAGATGTCAAAATCAGCAGACGCTTTTCGCACGATCAGCGAAGTCGCGGACTGGCTCGGCGTGCAGGCCCATGTTTTGCGCTTTTGGGAAAGCAAATTCACACAGATCAAGCCGGTAAAACGGGCCGGTGGGCGGCGCTATTACCGGCCTGCCGACATGTTGCTTTTGGGTGGCATCCGAAAACTTCTGCATACAGATGGCCTGTCGATCAAAGATGTGCAGGCAATCCTGCGTGATCTTGGCATTGGCCATGTCAGCCAGCTGTCCCATGGGCTGGACGCAGATGGGCCGCCATCCGAGGAGGCAGGTTCCGCCACTGCTGGGAATAGCGCAGAATCAGATACCGCCCCCCCCATAGCCGCAGCAACCCCGCCCGAAAGGGCGGCGAACCTGGGCGATGAAGCTCAGACGCGTGCCCCGTCTGAGACAGTCAGCCCCCCCTTTACCCCTTCCACGCATACAGAATGGGCGCGTCTCTCCGAAGCATCCACATCCAAGGCAACCACAACCAATGATGCCTCGGAACCAAGGTCAGTCGCCGGGAAAATGCCTGATGTCACGCCCGCCCCCGTTGGGGCAGAGCCAGTATCGTCGGCTGCCGAAACTGAACAGATGGATATGCTGCTCGATACGCCTGCCCCTGCTGCGCCCGCGTCGCCAGAGCCAGAGCCCTCTCTCACAGAGCCCCCCAAGCAGCCGCTGCACGACTCGTCGGCAGCCTCAGAAGCAACCGCAATGCCAGCCGCTGTTGAAGGTGCGCCCCTAGAATCGGCACCACAAGACGGCGGTGCAGAGGCACCGGTGCCTGATGGCCACTCCGAACCAGCCGAGGCCCCCCTGGACAGCACAGCCATGCAGCCCGGCGCCCCAGCGGCCCAACCGATCGAAGCGCCTGCTGCCGAGACCGTCTTGCCAATTCTTGATGTAGAACAAGACTCTGACACTTCGCCCCGGCCTGGCAGCCCCGTTTTCGACAGCCCCGTTTTTGACAGCCCGGCCGCTGATGCAGTAGCGCCAGACAGCCTGGCAGCTGAACCAGATCCTGTGGACCATGACAGCGCCGCCGCTGCGGCAGCAGTGGATGCGCCAAATCTGGACCAGATGGCAGAGGCGGACGCCGCAGTAGCAGAGCAAGAGACTGCTCCAGTCCAGGATCAGCCGCAAGCGCAGGGGCTGGACAACGCGCCATCTGATGTGCCTCTGCATGGTGACCTGGTACTTGGTGCCGCAACAGAGCAGCTGCCGCCCTCGCCGTTTGCCGATGTGCTGATCTTGCTGGCGCAAACCAAGTCTCTACCAGCGCATGTACAAGACGAGGCCGCAGTCTGCCTGAACGAACTGCGCGCAATCGCGTCGCAACGCTAAAATAATCGCCGGACAGGAAAAAAACCGAAATTACCCCCTTGCCCCTGCCGCGAAATACAGTAGAACCCGTCCTCAGCGGGCTATGGCGCAGCCTGGTAGCGCGTCCGTCTGGGGGACGGAAGGTCGCAGGTTCGAGTCCTGCTAGCCCGACCAAAAACCGTCTGAGTGTTCATCACTCAGGCGGTTTTTTGCTTTTCCTTTCCTAGCCTTGCAAGGTTTTGCAAAATCTCTTGATTGCTGCTATCGCTTGGCATATCGGCAGCCCCGACCAAAAGGAAAATGGATCATGACCGGCGTTCTCCCCAGCCAAGCCATTGAGCAGATGTTTGCCCGAGCTGAGATCACCAGCCCGATCCCGCTGGTCGAAGGGCAGATCCAGCCCGCCAGTCTTGATTTGCGGCTGGGTACGGTTGCCTTCCGGGTGCGTGCCTCTTTTCTCGCCGGCAAGGACTGCAGTGTTGCCAATCGCATCAGCGAATTTGAGATGCACCGCATTGACCTGTCGGATGGCGCCGTGCTGGAAAAGGGCTGCGTCTATCTGGTGCCCCTGATGGAGGCGCTCTGCCTGCCCGATGGCGTTTCTGCAGTGGCCAACGCCAAAAGCTCAACCGGGAGGCTGGACCTGTTGACCCGTACCATCACGGATGGCGGGGTTGAATTTGACCGCATCAAACCGGGCTATTCCGGACCACTCTATGCCGAGATCTGCCCGCGCTCTTTCTCGGTGCTGGTGCGCCCTGGCATGCGGTTGAACCAGATCCGGTTCCGCCAGGGCCAGGCCGTTCTGACGGACGATGAGCTGGCGGAACTGCACGCCCAAAGCCCGCTGGTGGATGGCACAGCAGTGATCGAGGACGGCTTAGGCTTTTCGGTCGATCTGCGGCTGCCAGGCACCGATCTGGTGGGATACCGTGCCAAGCCCCATACCGGGGTCATTGATTTGGATCGCATCGGCGAATACGATCCGCAGGACTACTGGGAGGAAGTGCACAGCACCTCTGGCCGCATCATCCTGGACCCTGGTGCCTTTTACATTCTGGTCAGCCGCGAATCGGTACAGATTCCCCCTGCCTATGCCGCAGAGATGGCCCCCTATCTTGCCATGGTCGGTGAATTCCGGGTGCATTATGCCGGCTTCTTTGATCCCGGTTTTGGCCATGATGCGGCGGGCGGCAGTGGCTCTCGCGGGGTGCTGGAGGTGCGCTGCCACGAAGCTCCCTTTGTATTGGAACATGGCCAGGTGGTGGGCCGCCTGGTCTATGAACGTATGGCCAGCCTGCCAGAGCAGCTCTATGGTGCCGACATTGCGTCGAACTATCAGGGCCAGGGGCTGAAACTGTCCAAGCACTTTAAATCACCGCAATAATTTTGCGGCGGCCGTCAGCGTGGTGCCAAGGGCAGGATTACCCCTGCTGATTGCGCTTTGCCCGGCGTGCCTGCCGGATGGCGCGAATCCGGTCACGTTCAGCCCGCGCCTCTGCCTCGGCGGGTGTTTCAATCCGGTCATCAGAGGCAGCGTGGCGCCCACGGCGCCGTTTTCGCCCTGAAAACGCGCCAAGGCCCGCATCAACCCCGGCATTCACGGCCTTCCCCAGCAGGCGGCGTATCACCATTTTCACGATCATATCGAGGTTCATCCCGGCTCTCCTGTGTTCGGCTCAAGCCCCATGTCCGGGCTGGCTCTGCCTGACGGCGTTCCCTCCGACCTAACAAGCAAATCGGGCAATTCCTTGACGCAGCCAACCACCTTTGGGGATCGTCTTAGGCCCAAAGCAAGCCGCGCAAGGCGGGTGCCGTTTTGCACGCCACGCCCTAGTCGCCAAACAGCTCCGGCTGCTCGCCCATCTCGCTGTCCTCATCGCTCCCCTCGCCCATGGGAAGCGATCCGGGCGGTGGTCTGTTTTCCAGCAATCCAGCGGCGCGTAGCTCTTTCAACCCGGGCAGATCACGGGCACTTTCAAGGCCAAAGTGATCCAGAAACACCGGCGTCACCACAAAGGTAACTGGCCGCCCTGGTGTCATCCTGCGGCGGCCAATGCGGATCCATTCCATCTCAAGCAGTTGGTCAACGGTGCCGCGCGACACCGACACGCCGCGAATCTCTTCGATCTCGGCCCGGGTCACTGGCTGATGATAGGCAATGATCGCCAGGGTCTCGATCGCCGCCCGGCTGAGCTTGCGGGTCTCGACGATCTCTTTTTGCATCAAAAAGCCAAGGTCAGGTGCAGTGCGGATGGCCCAGGCATCACCGACGCGAACAACCCGCACTCCGCGCCCCTCATACCGTTTGCGCAGATGCTCAATGGCGGCGCGTGGATCGCAGCCATGCGGCATCCGCGATTCGAGATCACGCAGGGTGACAGGGGTGGCACTGGCAAACAGCACCGCCTCGACCATGCGTTCCTGTTCGGCAATGGGAGGCGCGTCAAACAGGCTGTCGCTGTCCTGCGGCGGCTCTGGCGTATTGTGGGCGGTCGGGGTCTCCATCAAGGGTCCTCATCCAGGCTGCGCAGTTGAATAGGCGCAAAATTATCGCTTTGACGGATTTCCAGCCGCCCCTCTTTGACCAGTTGCAACGAGGCCGCAAAGGTCGCCGCCGTGGCCGAGCGCCGCTTGACCGGATCCTTGTGCCAGCCATCCGGCAGATAGCTGAGCATATCGGTCCAACTGCCGGTAAAGCCGATGAGAGCGCGCATCCGCTCCAAGGCCTCTTCCATGGTAAAGACACTGTCGCGATCCATCACAAAGGGGCGAAAGTCATCCTTGGTACGGATACGGGCATAGCCCTGCATCAGATCCAGCAGATTGGCAGAATAGGTGACAGTGCGAATGCGCTGAACATCCTGATTCTGGCCGCGGGAAAAGAAATCGCGCCCCAACTGATCGCGCCCCAACAACCGGGCCGCCGCATCGCGCATCGCTTGCAGACGTTCCAGCTGAAAAGCAAGATGCGCCGCCAGTTCGGCCCCGGAAGGCCCCTCCTCGCTGGGATCAGGCGGCAAGAGCAGTCGGGATTTCAGATAGGCAAGCCAAGCCGCCATCACCAGATAATCCGCCGCCAGCTCAATCCGCAGTTCCTTGGCGTGGTCTACAAATGTCAGATACTGACGCGCCAATTCCAGGACAGAAATTCGCCGCAGATCCACCTTTTGGGTGCGCGACAGCGTCAGCAACAGATCAAGCGGGCCCTCATATCCGTCGACATCAACAATAAGCGCCTCGGCCGCCAGCCGTTCTTCGACCGATTGCGCGGTGACCTCGTGAAACAGATTTTGTTCAGACATAGACCTTTCCGCTCATCAAGGCGGTAAGTTCGGCTTCAACAGCCTCTGTGTCAAGCGGCTTGGGCGGCAGCCGCTGTGCCAGGGCCGCTGCGGCACGGGCCTGCCCCTTCGCATCCATTTCGCCTGCGGCCTCGGCTACCGCGCGGCGGGCGTCCAGCGGGGCATTGCAATAAAGCACAAGATCGCAGCCTGCGGCACGGGCGGCGGCGGCATTCTCAGCCGGAGCGCCAGCCAGCGCCTTCATAGAGATATCATCCGTCATGATCAGCCCGTCAAAGCCAATGTCGCGCCGGATCATCCCCATCACAGTATCCGAGATCGTTGCAGGCTGACTGTCCAGCGCCTGATAGACCAGATGCGCCGTCATCCCCAGCGGCAAGTCGCGCAGCGCCTGAAAGACGGCAAAATCCTGCGCCTGCAGTTCAGCCAGTGGGGCAGCGACGCGTGGCAGGTCTTTGTGGCTGTCGGCGGTGGCCCGGCCATGGCCGGGAATGTGCTTCAGCACTGGCAGGACCCCGCCATCCAGATGGGCATTTGCAACTGCGCGCGCCAGACGCGCCACCTGTTCGACACTGTCGCCATAACAACGGTTCTTGAGGAAAGGATGGGTCTGCGCGGTCAGCAAATCAGCGACCGGGGCGCAGTTGCTATCGACCCCAAGCGCGTGCAGTTCAGCAGCAATCAGGCGATAACGCAGATAAAGCGCCCGTTCGGCCCCCGGACCGGCCTGTATCACATGATCCAGTGGCGCCATCCAGTTGCGCGCCAGCGGGCTGCGCAGGCGCTGTACCCGTCCGCCTTCTTGATCAATGGTGATCAGACAGTTCCGACCCACCGCATCGCGCAGCTCTTGACACAGGGCCCGCAGCTGCGGCGCGCTTTCGATATTGCGGGCAAAAAGGATAAAGCCAAAAGGATCGGCATCGCGGAAAAACGCCTTCTCGGCCGCGGTCAGTACCAGCCCTTCGGCATCCAGAATGGTTGCGCCCACCGCCATCAGCGGGTTGTCACAGGAATGCAGTCGGCCTTGCCCGCGACCAGAGTGGAACAAAAGCGGCGCGCGTCAGACAGCCCTTCAAAGCCCATGGCGCGCAACCGGTAAAAGGTACGCCCACCGCTTTCAGCGCGCTGAATCACCCGCGTCTTGCCTTCTAGGTAATCTTCAAAGCGGGCATAGATCCGATCCCATTCGGCCCGGGCCACTTCAGCGCTTTCATAGGCGCCTAGCTGGGCCAGACGCGTGCCCGGCTCCAGGCTCTTGGGATCGGCCTCTGGGGTGGTCCGTGCCGCCGCAGGGCTGGCAGAGGCGGTAGCAGCCGGGCTAAAACGCGCCGGGCGCAGGTTGGGCCGCAGCGACACCTTGACGCCGGGGGCGTTCAACAGGGCCGAAGACGGCGCAGTTGCCGTACCAATGGCCGCGATTTCAACGGGTTTCAGCGGAGCTGGCTGCACAATCGCAGGTGCCGCTGCGGCAGCGGTCTCCTGGGCAGAGCCAAGCGGCTGGACCCCATCGGTGAGCTCCGCCACCAGGGAATCAATATCGCCATTCCGGTAGGCCGTAACCGAGGCCTCTGAAATCTTTGCCTCTGCCTCCGCTGCGGCCTGATTTATCTCTTGCGGCGGCAAATCCGCCTCTGGCGCGGTCAGCCGCGACATCGGCTGGTCATCCTGTGCCAGTTCAATGGGTTTCGGCGCCAGCGTCAGCCGGTCGGCGGGGGCTTCCGCAGTGCCATTGGCGGCAACTGAATTCACGGCAAGCCCTTGGTTATCTGCCTGACGGCCACCAGGATTATCAGGCTGCGCCCGCATCGGGCCTTCGACTGCGCGCACAACCGGTACACCGCTGACATCACGCATAACCAGCTGATAGCCCCAGGTCCCAATCCCGATCACCAATGCCAATGAGGCCGCCGCACCAAGCAGGCTGGCGGTGCGGCCCATGCTGGTGCCCGGGTTGGCGGGGGATGTCACATAGTCGGCATCGCCATAGCCGTCTTGCGCGGTCTCTTGTGCATAATCGTAGCCATAGCTTTGGGAAGCCGCGCCACCATAGGCGTCGTGGTCATCGCTGCCGGGACCGCTATAGGCCAGGTCATGGTAGCCTTGATCCCGCGTGGTGTTCAGCGGCTGCGCGTTTACCGCCGGGCTGTCCTGCAGGGGATGGTTTTGATTGGGAAAGGTCTGGCTGGCATAGCCTTCGCCGGGAAACGCCTGATCAATGGCATGCTGGCCACCATAGCTTTGCGCGCCAATGCCGGGAACGCTGTAGTCATCGCTGACGTAGTCCTGCAATCGTGGCTGGGCCTGCTGACCAGCAGAAAAGGCAACCGGATCGACAGAGGCCCTGCCCCGGCCCAGATCATGACCGGCTTCGCTTGCCGCATAGTTTGAATAAAGGTCGGGGCCTTCCGCCGGAAACGGGCTGGCCGCAGAGGCACGCAGCGCCGCCGGGGCGGGACGCGTCATCTGCGGCTGCACGCTGGCCATTGGACCAGCCTGACCACCCACTGCCCCGGCTGAAGTGCGCGCCGGGCCAAATTGATCAGAAGCCCCCTCGTCGCGGGTGCTATCGTGGGAATAGGGCTGACCAGAGCCCGCCTGCGCAAAATACGCCATAATCCGCCTCACTGCCCATGCAATCGGCGCGCCAAAACTCGCCTGATTGCTTTCGGGTCTCTTGAACTGCCTCAGTCCGACGGTTTGGGCGATTTTGTTACCGCATCTCCTGCGCCGGATTCACCCCTAGAATACCAAGACCGGCGGAAATAACAATGGAAACACTGCGCGCCAGCGCCAAATTGGCATGTGTTGCCGATTGGCTGCTCTCGTTAACGAATCGTAAACCAGTTTCGCTTTTGCCCAGGTGGTACAGCCCGTGCAGTTCTGAAGCGAGATCATAGAGGAAGAAGGCAACCCGGTGCGGCTCATGGGTGCGGGCCGCGATCTCGATCTGACGCGGCCATTCCGCCAGTTTCTTGGCCACGGCGAGCTGCGCCGGATGGGTGACCTGCGCCAAATCCGCACCGTCCAGAACCGTATCCGTAGTCTCGATCCCTGCCTCGTTAGCCTTGCGCAGGGTCGAACAGATCCGGGCATTGGCATATTGCACATAAAAAATCGGGTTGTCTTTGGATTGCTCTAGCGCCTTGTCCAGGTCAAAATCGAAGCCCTGGTCGTTCTTGCGGGTGAGCAGCATAAAGCGGGTCACATCCGAACCAACCGCATCCACAACATCGCGCAGGGTGACAAAGGTGCCTGCCCGCTTGGACATCTTGAACTCCTGGCCATCCTTGAACAGCTTTACCAGCTGGCACAGCTTGATATCCAGTGGCACCCGGCCATCAGACAGGGCCGCGACAGCCGCCTTCATCCGTTTGACATAGCCACCGTGATCGGCACCCAGAACATCGATCAGCTCATCAAAGCCGCGGCTGACCTTGTCATAGTGATAGGCGATATCAGGGGCAAAATAGGTCCAGGTGCCATCGGATTTCTTGACCGCCCGATCAACATCATCGCCATGGTCAGTAGATTTGAACAGGGTTTGCTCGCGCGGTTCCCAATCATCGGGCTTCTTGCCTTTTGGCGGCTCCAGCACCCCCTGATAGATCAGCCCCTTGCTTTCAAGCTCTGCCAGGGCAGCCTCGATCTTACCGGTGCCGTACAGCGATTTCTCCGAATAGAAGACATCCATCTTGATGCCCAGCATGGCCAGATCTTCGCGGATCAGCGCCATCATCGCATCGGTGGAAAATTCCCGCACATCCGCCAGCCAGACCTCTTCGCCCTTGCCCACATAGGCATCGCCGACCTTGTCCTTCAGCGCCTGCCCCACCGGCACAAGATAGTCACCGGGATAGGTGCCATCGGCAAAGGCAATCTCTTGCCCGTGGGCCTCCAGGTAGCGCAGGTAGACAGACCGCGCCAATACATCGACCTGACCGCCACCATCATTGATGTAATATTCACGGGTGACGTCATAGCCGGCATAGGCCAACAGCGAGGCCAGCGCATCGCCAAACACCGCGCCGCGGGTATGGCCCACATGCAACGGCCCGGTGGGATTGGCCGAGACATATTCCACATTGACCTTTTTGCCCGCTCCGACATCGGCGCGCCCATAATCAAGCCCGCCCTTCAGCACCGCGCCCAGAACCGACTGCCAGACAACCGGGGCCAACCGCAGGTTCAGAAACCCGGGGCCTGCAACCTCGGCCGAGGCAACCCGTTCGTCCGCATCCAGCTTGGCCGCCAGGGCGCTTGCAATGTCGCGCGGCTTCATCTTGGCCGGCTTGGCCAGCACCATGGCCGCATTGGTTGCCATATCCCCATGTGCCGCATCGCGCGGCGGTTCAACCGCCACATTTACAAAATCAAGCCCCTCGGGCAGCGCGCCCTCGGCGGTCATCGCGGTGAGGCTGTCAATCACCAGTGCGCGGATATCGGAAAAAAGGTTCATCTCGGGGCGTCCCATTGGTTCGGCTTGATGGTTTGACTTTGCGCTTATCATGCCTAGCCCAAGGGTCAACCTTTATGGCATCCGGCCAGCCCTGAAGCGGCCTGAAACAGGCGCAAACCGGCATCGTGACACACGACCGGCCCCCAAGCTGGACGCAGGCTACCCCGCCGACGCGCCAATAGCCCCTTCGGTCTGGGCCGCAATCACATAGCGGCGCAGACCCGCCACATAATAGGGATCAGAGACGATCAGGCGTTCCACATCGGCGCGGCTTTCGGCACAGACCGTCCAGATGGCACCGGGAAAATCCTGCATGGGCCGCATCGCCAGAGGCCCACCGATCTGCAACTCGGCCCGGCTGCGCACAAAAGCGATATGGGCAGCACGGCGCGCCTTATCGGCCCGGATCCGGCCCATGTCAGAGGCATCCTGAAAGGTCACGCGCCACTGCCTTACTGCTATTCCCGTCATTGTACCCTCTGCCCGATGTTTTGCACAAAAAGCGGCAAGCCAGCCGCAGATCATAGGGCCAGTCAGCACCAGAGGTAACGCCAGAGCGGCAGGTCGCCCAGAAATCATGCGGTTCAGGTCAGGCCGCTAGGATATCAGGCCAGCGGCGCGCAACGCCTTGTATTGCTGAAGGGCGAACCGATCGGTCATCCCGGCGATGTAATCCGAGGTAATCCGCGCCAATGCCACCTGGTCTGGCGCGGCGGCAATATCGCCATGCCAGCGCCCCGGCATCTGATCGGGATGGGCCATATAGTACGGAAACAGTGCTTCGACCACTGCCGCCATGCGCGCGCGCACCTCCATCACCGATGGCGCCCGATACATGCGCCGGAACAGAAAGGCGCGGATTTCTTTCAAATCGCGCCAGATCTCTGGCGAAAAGGCCACCACAGGCCGCCCCAGGGCGCGTACCTCTTCGACGCTGGCCACCCCACTGTCGGCTAGGTTCTGACCTGTGGTTTCAATCACATCCGCCACCATCACCCCAAAGACCCGGCGCAGGGCTTCATGGCGACGACGCAGCGGCTCCAGGCCTGGGTATTTGTGATCAACGGCGCGATAGGCCGCGCCAATGATGGGCAGATGGGTGATTTCCGCATCCTCAAACAGGCCGGCGCGCAGCCCATCATGCAGATCGTGATTGTTATAGGCGATGTCATCCGACAGGGCCGCGACCTGCGCCTCGGCGCTGGCGTGGGTGTGCAGCTCCAGATCCATCGCGGCGTTACATTCCGCCAGCGCCCAGGGCAGCACCCCCTGCACCGGCCCATTGTGTTTGGCAATGGCTTCAAGGGATTCCCAGGTTAGATTCAGGCCGTCGAACTCCGCATAGTGGCGCTCTAGGCAGGTAACAATACGGATGGCCTGGGCATTGTGGTCAAAGCCCCCATAGGGCTGCATCAGCGCATGCAGCGCATCCTCGCCGGTGTGGCCAAAGGGCGTGTGCCCCAGATCATGCGCCAGCGCCACCGCTTCGGTCAGTTCCTGATTGAGCCCCAGCGCCGCCGCAATGGTGCGCCCCACCTGCCCCACCTCGATCGAATGAGTCAGACGGGTGCGATAGCTATCACCTTCGTGTTCGACAAAGACCTGGGTCTTGTGTTTCAGACGGCGAAAGGCGCTGGCGTGAATGATACGATCCCGATCTCGCTGATAGGGTGAGCGAAAGCTGCTTTCCTCCTCAGGGATCAGCCTGCCCCGGCTCTGGTCAGGCTTGGTGGCATAAGAGGCATGCATGACTAATCTTTCTCTAGTGAAATCTTGTCGTCTGGGCCGCACCTTTCTATATAATGAGGTGCGCTGCAATACAGCATCGGGAGAGACCACATGCACCTGCCACCAAAAGTGACCGACCGGGCCTTTGCCCGCCTGACCGAAATTGGCGCTGCAACGCAGGGCCAGGCGCTGCGCATTGCGGTCGAAGGTGGCGGCTGTTCCGGGTTTCAATACGAAATCGGCCTGGACGCGCCCAACCCGGATGATCTGGTGCTGGAAGGCCAGGGCGAAAAGGTTGTGGTTGATACCGTGTCCCTGCCCTTTCTGGAAAATGCCGTCATCGACTTTACCGAAGAGCTGATCGGTGCCCGCTTCACCATTGAAAACCCCAATGTATCCTCCAGTTGCGGCTGCGGCACCTCGTTTTCCATGTAGGCAGCCCCCCTTGCTCCTATCGCGCTATTCAGCGATAGATCGGCCACCCCAATCCCTTTGCCGAGGCAGGAGACGCAGCCATGAAGATCGCCAGTTTCAACATCAACGGCATCAAGGCCCGCGCCACCGCCCTGCCGCAATGGCTGGATGAGGCGCAGCCTGATGTGGTTGTCCTGCAAGAGATCAAGTCAGTGGATGAGGCCTTCCCGCGCGAGCTGATTGAAGATCGCGGCTACAATCTGGAAACCCATGGCCAAAAGGGCTTTAACGGGGTGGCGATCCTGTCAAAGCTGCCGCTAGAGGATGTCAGCCGGGGCCTGCCAGGCGATGAGGATGATATTCAGGCGCGCTGGATCGAGGCCACGGTTGTCGGCCAGCAGGCAATCCGCATCTGCGGTCTTTACCTGCCCAATGGCAACCCGGTTGAACTCACCGACGCGGGCGAGCCAGTACCAGGTGGAAAATACGCCTATAAACTGGCCTGGATGCAACGGCTGCAGGCCCGCGCCGAGGCGCTGTTGGCAGATGAAATGCCGGCGCTGATGGCTGGCGATTACAATATCATTCCCCAGGCAGAAGACGCCAAACGCCCCGAGGCCTGGGCAGAGGACGCGCTGTACCGCCCCGAAAGCCGCGCCGCCTATCAGCGGATTCTCAATCTTGGCTTTACCGATGCCTTTCGTGTCCGTCATCAGGGGCCGGGGCATTATTCATTCTGGGATTATCAGGCTGGTGCCTGGAACAAAGATGACGGGATTCGCATCGACCATTTCCTGCTCACCCCCCAGGCCGCCGACCTGCTGCTGGATTGTCAGATCGACAAGGAAATTCGCGGCCGCGACAAACCATCGGACCACGTGCCGATCTGGGTCGAATTGGACATCTAGGCAGGCCGTCCCCATCGCAAATCGGCCTTTCAGCCCTGTGCCGCTGCAGCCTGTGCCGTGACATCATGGCGATAAATCCAGTCGAACTGCGCCACCATACGCTGCGGCGCGAGTGCGCCGCCCAGTTTCAGAACCTGATGCGCGGGCCACTGTAGCGGGGGCCGCAGGTGGTATTTCCAGGCATTGCCACTGGCCGCCTGCACCACCCGTTCGGCGCGATTTTGGCGCTGGCTTTGATACGCGGCCAATGCCTCCGTCAGATCACGCCCCTGCGCCGCGGCCTCTTCAAGGCAAGCGCCCAGCACCCAGGCATCCTCAAGCGCCAGATTGGCCCCCTGGGCCATAAATGGCAGCGTCGGGTGCGCCGCATCTCCCAACAGGGCCACGCCCCCCTGATGCCAAGATGCTGCTACGGGATGGCGAAACAACCCCCACAGGGCGCAGTCACGCACCTGCGCCAACAACTGCTGCGCCACCCCGCCAAAGCTGGCAAAGGCCCGGCGCAGGTTCTCCGGATCATCCGCAAAATTCCAACTCTCATCGGCCCAGGCGCGGCGTTCCTGCACCGCCACCAGATTAATCAAAGATCCATCGCGCAATGGATAGGCCACCAAATGCTGCCCCGGCCCCATAAAGACCTGCGCTTCGGGCGGCAGACCGCTGTGATTGGGCACGATCGCCCGCCAGGCCACCTGGCCGGTGAACTGAGGCGTCTGCGGGGTGTTCAGCGCCCTGCGCGCCTGAGAGTGCAGCCCATCGGCACCGATCACCAGATCGCCACCACATTGCGCCCCATTGGCAAGATGCACTATCGGGCGGCCTGCCGTGGTCGTGATCCGATCCACCTTTTGCAACAGGCGCACCTGCACCCCGGCATCCCGCGCGCCATCCACCAGCAGACCGATCAGATCGGCCCGATGGACGCAATAGTAACGCAGATCAGAAGCATACTGGTCCAGGTCCAGGCGCAGCACCTCTTGCCCGCGCCGATGCCCGCGCAGCACAACCGCCCGGGCACGCTGGGAACACCAGGCCAGCGCATCATCCAGCTTCAACGCCCGCAGAACCGCCATGCCATTGGGGGTAATCTGCAGTCCAGCCCCAACTTCCGAGACCGCTTCGCTTTGCTCCAGCACTGTGACCTGCGCCCCAAGTCGCCGCAAAACCAAAGCCGCCGCCAGACCACCAATGCCGGCCCCAACAATCGTGATCTTCAAATGTTCCAGTGTCATTGCGGCCCGCTGCGTTGCGCTTGTACAGGTTCCATAAACGAAAAACGCCGGAGCAACAGGCCCCGGCGCTATGGTTTTTTTACTTTGACGAAATAATCAATCGTCGCGGTGTACTTTTTCGCGCCGTTCATGACGTTCCTGGGCTTCCAGGCTCATGGTGGCGTTGGGACGGGCATCCAGCCGCTTCAACGAAATCGGCTCGCCGGTGACTTCACAGTACCCATACTCGCCTTCGGCAATGCGACGGATCGCAGCGTCGATCTTGGAAACCAGTTTGCGCTGGCGATCCCGCGTGCGCAGTTCCAGTGCCCGGTCGGTTTCTTCGCTGGCGCGATCAGCCACATCTGGAATATTACGAGTGTTGTCTTGCAAGCCCTCAATCGTATCGCGGCTTTCAGCGAGCAGATCCTGCTTCCAGTTCAGAAGTTTGCGACGGAAATACTCAAGCTGCCGATCATTCATGAAAGGCTCATCTTCGGCCGGACGGTAATCTTCCGGCAGAAACATTTCTTGTTTCATTTCGGCTCCTTCGGTCTCGCTCATTCTGTAGGTCTCATTAATTTTCGCCATACATCCTGGCTCCCCATGCCGCTGCGTTTATCCCCTGAAAGGCCAATTGTCACTACACAATCATGACGCACACAGGTTAAAACCGTGCTAAATATGCCAAATCGAGGCAATGCTAGCAGGGGATCGACTATAACTATGCAATTTCAGGGCACTAAAGACTACGTCGCCACGGACGATCTAAAAATTGCGGTCAATGCCGCTGTCACGCTGGAACGCCCCTTGCTGGTCAAGGGCGAACCGGGCACCGGTAAAACAGAGCTGGCGCGGCAAGTGGCTGACGCCATGGGGCTCAAGATGATTGAGTGGAACGTCAAATCCACCACCCGCGCGCAGCAAGGCCTGTACGAATATGACGCCGTCAGCCGGTTGCGCGATAGCCAACTGGGCGAAGAACGCGTCCATGATGTGAAGAACTACATCAAAAAAGGCAAACTCTGGGAGGCCTTTGAGGCCAATGAGAAAGTGGTCTTGCTGATCGACGAAATCGACAAGGCCGACATCGAATTCCCCAATGATCTGCTGCAAGAGCTTGATAAGATGGAATTCCACGTCTACGAGACCGGCGAAACGATCCGCGCGGTCAATCGGCCGATCATGATCATCACCTCTAACAACGAAAAAGAGCTGCCGGACGCCTTCTTGCGCCGCTGTTTCTTTCACTACATCCAGTTTCCCGATGCCGAAACGATGAAAAAAATCGTCGCGGTGCATCACCCTGATATCAAAGAGGCGCTGCTCACGACGGCTCTGACGCAGTTCTATGAAATTCGCGACACGGCCGGCCTGAAGAAGAAGCCCTCCACCTCAGAGGTGCTGGACTGGCTGAAACTGCTCTTGGCAGAGGATCTGACCCCGCAGGATCTGGCCCGTGACGGCGCCGATGCCCTGCCGAAACTGCACGGGGCACTGTTGAAAAACGAACAGGACGTGCATCTTTTTGAGCGCCTTGCCTTTATGGCACGCGGCCGCCGCTAACGCCTGTTGCGGCGCCAGGCGACATCTGATTTGCAGGGGGGATCAGCCGATCTCTCCTGTGAAACACTGATTTCGCTGCTACGAGATGGTCACGCTTTTATGCAGGCGACAGCGGGGAGCGCTTCGCCTCTTCAAATCTTGCGGTTCTTGCCCTAACAATTGGAAAAGAGCCTGTCTGTCCGGGGCCTTGTTCGCCGTTTCTGAAGCATTTACCCCCTGAGTGGAGACCCTGCGGTGATCGCGACATCTCAACCGACCACCCCGATCTTGTCGCCCACCCCGCGGTCTTGCGGACTGCTGTGCAATACAGGCCCCAAACGCTGGGCTGCTTGCCTGCGTCGCAGCACCACAGTGTTGGCCCTCTGCTCTATTGTCGCGGCCTGCGGCCTGCCCGCCGGTCAGATGCAAAGTGGCGCAACACCCGCCAGCCGGGCAGCGCTGAACGACAGAACCCTTCCCCCGGCCAAGGTCTTTACATCCTCGAGCCCGCAGCCGCCGCAGCGGTCCAATCGCGATATCGCGCGTGATTTTCTGGATCTGCATTTCCAGCTGGAAGGCGGCACTGTGCTGCCCGTCTTTACCCGTTTCGAACGCCCCGTCCGGGTGCACGTGACCGGCAGACCAAGCCAGATATTCCTGAAAGATCTCGACCGGCTGTTGGCCCGCCTACGCCAGGAGGCCGGGGTCAGCATCAAGCGCGTCACCACCGGACCGGCAGAGATCACCGTGCAGGCGGTTTCCAGTCGGGACATCCACCGCGCCCTGCCACAGGCCGCCTGTTTTGTGGTGCCCAATGTTGGCTCTCTGGCGGAACTGCGGCGCAAGCGGCGCAGCCCGCAGACCGATTGGTCGCGCCTGCGCAGCCGCGAGAGACTTGCCGTCTTTGTTCCGATAGACGTCAGCCCGCAGGAAGCCCGCGACTGCCTGCACGAAGAGCTGGCCCAGGCTGTGGGTCCGTTGAACGATCTTTACCGCCTGTCCGACTCTGTATTTAACGACGACAACGTTCATACCGTGCTCACCGGGTTTGACATGCTGGTGCTGCGCGCCAGCTATGCGCCTGAACTGCACACCGGCATGAGCCGCAGCGAAGTGGCGGCACAGTTGCCCCAGATCCTGGCCCGGCTGAACCCAGCCGGAGAATCTATCGCCGCCCGCCCCCTGCCCGCGACCCCGCGCAGCTGGATCGCCGCGATCGAAACGGCGCTGGGACCTGGCAGCAGCCTTGGGATGCGCAAACGGGCCGCCAATCAGGCGGTCATCCTGGCGCGCAATGCAGGCTGGTCCGATCACCGCCGCGCCTATAGCCACTATGTCTTGGGGCGGATGATCCAGGCCGATGAACCAGATCTGGCGCAGCGCCATTTTCAGACCGCGCTGAATGTGCTGCGCGCGCAGCGCGGAAGCGCGCTGCACCAGGCCATTATCAATCCGCGTATGGCCGCCTATCAGATTGCCCGTGGCGATGGCGCTGCAGCCCTGGAACAGATCACCCCGACGCTTGCGGCTGCTAATCGCTCGGAAAATGCCGCCCTTTTGGCCACCGCCATGCTGATCAAGGCCGAGGCCCTGGATCTACTGGGCCAATTTGCCACTGCCAACACGGTCAGACTGGACAGCCTGGGATGGGCGCGCTACGGCTTTGGCCCGGATTGGGCAGTGCAGTCCAAGATCCGCGAAGTCGCGGAACTGCGCCCCTCGGACAACTGAACAGGCAACAGATATCGGCGCGCCCTCGGCGGCAAAAACAGGCGGAGAAGACATGATCGTAATTGGTGCAGTGCTGCTGGGGATCCTCTTGGGGGTCTATAACGCCCGGAAACGTGGCGGCAATACAGCCGATTTGCTGCAATATGCCGCTGTCTATGCCATCGCCTTTGGTATTGTCGGGGTCATCGCCACCATCGTGATCCATCGCGTGCTGGCCTAAACCGTCGCGAAAGGCCTCTTTCATGTTTCAGCCCTTTTTTGAAAATCTGCGCAAGGCGGCAATCCCGGTGTCTTTGCGCGAATACCTTACCTTTCTGGAGGGGATGAAAAAGGGGCTGGTGACCTACGATATCGAAGCCTTCTATTTTCTGGCCCGCGCCGCCATGGTCAAGGATGAGCGCAATATCGACAAGTTCGACCGCGCGTTTTCCGCCACGTTCAAAGGGTTGGAATCGATCCCGAATTCCGCCGTAATGGACGCTGTGGACATCCCCGAAGACTGGCTCCGCAAGATGGCTGAAAAGCACATGACGCCGGAAGAAAAGGCCGAGATTGAAGCCATGGGCGGCTTTGAAAAGCTGATGGAAACCCTGAAACAGCGGCTGGAAGAACAAAAAGGCCGCCATCAGGGGGGCAGCAAATGGGTTGGCACCGCCGGCACCTCGCCCTTTGGCGCCTATGGCTATAATCCCGAAGGGGTGCGTATCGGCCAGAAAGAAAGCCGCCATCAGCGCGCGGTCAAGGTCTGGGACAAGCGCGAGTTCAAGAACCTGGATGGCGATGTCGAACTTGGCACCCGCAACATCAAGGTGGCGCTGAAGCGCCTGCGCCGCTGGGTGCGCGAAGGCGCGCATGAAGAGCTGGACCTGGACAATACCATTCGCTCTACCGCGGAACATGGCTACCTGGATGTCAAAACCCGCCCCGAACGCCATAATGCCGTAAAAGTATTGTTATTTCTGGATGTTGGCGGCTCGATGGATCCGCATATCAAGGTGGTGGAAGAGCTGTTTTCAGCCGCCCGCACCGAATTCAAACACCTGGAATATTTCTACTTTCACAACTGCCTCTATGAAGGTGTCTGGCGCGACAACCGCCGCCGTTGGGACGCGCAGATGCCCACCCATGAGGTGCTGCGCACCTATGGTCCAGATTACAAATGTATCTTTGTCGGCGATGCCTCGATGTCACCCTATGAGATCGCCTATCCCGGCGGTGCCAATGAGCATTGGAATCAAGAGGCCGGTCAGGTCTGGCTGGAACGGGCGCGCGACCAGTGGAAATCGCATCTCTGGATCAATCCGGTACCGCAAACACACTGGGACTATACCCATTCCATCGGCATGATCCGCGAGATATTCGAGGATCGCATGGTGCCCATGACGCTGGATGGCCTGGAACGCGGCATGAAAGAGCTGACCAAATAGGGCCAGCCCCCCAGTATTGCCAACGTGATCCCCCGCCGCAACAGAGCGCGGTAGCCAATTTGGCCGCCAGCTCAGATCGGGCAGTCCGGGTCTGTCAGTCCAAATCCGTCAGTCCAAATCGCTCCAGGGCCAGGGTTTCACATTGCTCGCCACCATCTGATAGCGCGCCGCCTTGGCGATCCAGATTCCCAGATCGGTGCCAAAATCGGCCAGCCGCTCGTTTGGCTCTTTGGTGACGGCAAGTACAATGAACTGCAGCACCGTCGCAGTGGCAAGCACCGTCTGGGCCACCGAAATCATCACTGCGATCAGGATCATATAAAGCAACCGTGTCAGCAGGCCTTCCTGCTCCTCCGGTTCAAACTGTTCGCCATGTAAACGGCCATCGATATCATCTGGATCAGGCACCGGCACCCTCTTGGTTTTGGATTATTCCTACACCTACCCTTCCCTACCCAAGGCCAGTCTGCAACCGTGAAAACTCCAGCGAGGCTGCGCAATCGGTGCCATACCCCGCATCGCGCGCGCCAATTGCCCCCCAGTGCCGAGGAACCAGTGCCGAGGAAAACGCCAAGCGCCAGGGTGGTTTTCACGGCGACCGAACCGCACAGGATGCAGCTGCTCTCTTGTCCTGCGCGCATTTTCTGCCCATATCTGACCCATGTTGCGTTTTACCCCCATCCTGCTGGCCGTGATCTATGGCCTTGTCATGTACCGGATTTCGGTCTGGCGCACCCACCGCGAGCTGGACGCGCGTTCAACCGAGCTGGCCGATGCCAGGCTGCGCCGCCTGACCGATCGCATGGCCGCTGCGCTCGAAATTGATCGCATTCCGGTGTTCATCTACGAGGTTGATCCCGTCAACGGGCTGGCAGCACCGGATGGGCGGATCTTCATCACCCGTGGGTTCTACCGCAAATACCAAAGCGGCGAGGTCACCGACGCCGAGCTTGCCTCGGTCATCGCGCATGAAATGGGGCATGTGGCGCTGGGACACGCCAAGAAACGCATCATTGATTTCTCAGGCCAGAACGCCCTTCGCACTGCATTGATGATGATACTTGGACGCTACATCCCCTTTGTTGGCCCCTGGATCGCCGGATTGCTGGCCAATCTGCTTGCCGCGCGACTGTCGCGCGGTGATGAATATGAGGCCGATGAATATGCCGCCGCACTGCTGACCAAGGCTGGCATCGGGCTAGAGCCGCAAAAGAGCCTCTTTGTCAAACTTGCGGCCCTGACCGAATCACGGGCTGGCATGGCTCCGGCCTGGCTGATGTCACACCCCAAAACAGAAGAGCGCATCGCGGCGCTGGAACGGCTGGAAGCAGGCTGGAACAAGCACTGATGACATCTGCCCGCCGCAGCGCGCCTTCCGCCCTGCTCTGTGCAGGCGCAAGTACAGCGGCCCGGCGCGCAAGCCCCCGAGGACTGGCCCGTTTCTGACACAACGTCATTCTTGTCTTGCCCCCTTGTCATTACGCGTCAGGCATCCCAGATCAGACACTCCTGTAACTGGAAGCCTATTGATCCCTGGACGCTGAATTGGACCCCCTTATGCGCTACTCTCTTCTTGATCTTGCCCCGGTACCCGAGGGCAGCGAAATCCAGCAGTCCCTTGCCAATAGCACCGATCTGGCGCAGCAGGCCGAAGGCTGGGGCTATCATCGCTACTGGCTGGCAGAGCATCACAACATGCCCGGCATCGCCAGCGCCGCCACCGCCGTTCTGATCGGCCATATTGCCAGCCAGACCAAAACCATCCGCGTTGGCGCCGGCGGCATCATGCTGCCCAATCACGCGCCCTATATGGTGGCCGAGGCCTTTGGCACCCTTGCAGCCCTACATGGCGACCGGATTGATCTGGGGCTGGGCCGCGCCCCCGGCACCGATATGCAGACCGCTCGCGCCCTGCGTCGCGGCATGGCAAGCGGCGCTGCACATGGCGACAACTTCCCGCAGGATGTGGTTGAACTTATAGGGTTTCTTGGTCCGCTGGACCCCGCGGCCAGGGTGCGCGCCTTTCCAGGGCAAGGCAGCAATGTGCCGGTCTGGATTCTTGGCTCCAGCCTCTATGGCGCGCAACTGGCGGCGCAACTGGGGCTGCCCTATGCCTTTGCCTCGCATTTTGCACCGCAGGCGCTTGAGGACGCGCTGGCGATCTATCGCCGCGATTTCCGTCCCTCCGCCTATCTGGACAAACCCCACGCGATGATCGCGGCAAATGTCTTTGCTGCCGAGACCGACGCCGAAGGAATCCGGTTGCGCACCACCATGCAGCAGGCCTTTGCCCGCTTGCGCCTTGGCCAGCCCGGAAAACTGCCGCGCCCGGTGGATGATATTGCCGACCACCTGTCGCCCCCGGTGCTGGCGGGTGTGAATGAGGCGCTCACCATCTCTGCTACCGGCAGCCCGGATACCGTCCGGCAAGAGCTGTCGCAGATCGTCGCGCGATATGCGCCGGACGAAGTGATCATCACCGGCCAGATCCACGACCATGCGGCCCGACTGCGCTCTTTTGAAATTGCGGCAGAGGTGCTGAAAACGCTCTAGCTCTGGCCCGAGGCCAGCGCCTTGGCCAGACGCGGCAACCGCGCCTTTTTCAACAGGGGCCTGATCTCCCAGCCGCCGCCAGACAGGCGGTTGGCCTCGTCCAGAACCCGTGCCCCCAGCGCCTCCATTCTGGCGTTGTCCTTGAGCCAAAGATCGTACAGCAGCTGATCCGGCCCCAGCCGATCCAGCCCTTCTTCCGCCAGGGTATGGCGGGGGAAATCCTTGTTGTTCAACGTCACAATGGCATCGGCATGGCCCGCAATCGCGGCGGCCAGCACATGGACATCAGCTGGGTCCGGCAGCCAGAGCCGGGCCTCGACCCCCGGCGCAGGCGGCACCACCGCCTGCGGCCAGGCGGCGCGTATCAGCGCCACCTCTGCCTCGGCCTGGGCCGCGCCTTCCGGGCCAAGTTTCAGCGCCGCACGGCGCCATTCTTCCAGAATGCGATCTGACCATAGGGGGGTAAACGCCCCCATCCGTGCCGCGCCGATCAGCATTTCGCGCATCACGGTGGGGTAGAGCACGCAGGTATCCAGCAGCAACTTCATGGTGCCGGGTCAGTCCAGGCGAAAGAAAACAGACTTGAGATAGCCACTTTCCGCCAACTGCGGCAATTGCGGATGATCCGCCCCGGCATAGCCGGTGTGGATCAGCTGCCCACGCCGTCCCGCGCGACCGATCCCGCGAGCAGAGGCATTGCGGAAGCGCGATAGATCCGCCGCATGCGAACAGGAACACAGGCCCAGATAGCCACCGGGTGCCACCAGCGGCGCCGCCAGCTTGGCGATCCGCTCATAGGCGCGCAAACCCGCCTCCAGCGCCTGTTTTGACGGGGCAAAGGCCGGGGGATCACAGATCACCACATCAAACAACCGACCTTCTTCGGCCAGGGCGGCAAGCTGATCAAAGGCATCGCCTTGACGCGCAATGAAACTGTCGCCAAAGCCCGCCGCAGCCGCCCCCTGTGCCGCCAGATCCAGCGCCGCTGCCGAGCCATCGACACAGGTAACAGAGCCAGCGCCAGCGGCACGCATCGCCAGGCCGAAACCGCCGACATGGGAAAACACATCCAGCACATCGCCCCCCTGCGGCACCAGACGCGCGGCAAAGGCATGGTTGTCGCGCTGATCATAGAACAGCCCTGTTTTCTGTCCGCCGGTCAGATCCGCCATATAGGTGGCGCCGTTCATCTGCACTGGCATCGGCGCCGTCGGGGTCTCCCCCAGCAGAGTGAGGCTCTCATCATCGAGCCCTTCCAAACCACGGGTCCGCCCCGAGGCATTCTTGAGGATCACGGTGCAGCCTGTGACCGCGGCAAGGGCTGCGGTCAGTGACTCCAGATGGGCCTCGGCCCAGGCGGCGTTGGGCTGCACGACACAGGCCTCGCCAAAGCGGTCGATCACCACCCCCGGCAGGCCATCGGCCTCGGCGTGGACCAACCGGTAATTGGGCGCATCATAAAGGCGTTCACGCAGCGAAAGCGCCTGAGATATCCGTGCCTGGAACCAGGCCTGATCAATCACCGCATCCGGGTCGCGGTCCAGCATCCGGCATATGATCTTGCTGGTCGGGTTCACCGCCACCGTGCCCATCGGTGTCTGGGCTTCGTCCAGCAATACGGCCAGGCTGCCGGGCGCGAGTTTGCGCGTACGCCGGTCGGTGACCAGTTCGTTGGCATAGACCCAGGGAAAGCCATGGCGCAGGGCACGGGCATTGGCTTTGGGCAGGAGTTTTACGCGGGGGCGCTCTGGCGCCGAGGATGAGGCTGTCATGCCCTCTCTTATCCCCATCGCGGCAAGGGGGCAACCGGCGTGACAGCCCGCCGCCACAGCCGCCAGATCAGTGGACAGACGGCTGTGGTTGTTACCAAAGCCCATGCCCCAGCATCAGGGGTCTGCCTAGGCACTACCATGCAGGCAGGGCCAGTCCCGCCCGGTCACATCAGTCGCGCGGCCGGGTACGCCAGCCGCCGCGGCGGCGTGGTTCCCCGATGTCAGTCAGCCCCTGACGCAGCACCTGCGTCATCGGATGATCTGCCGGGGCCCCGCTATAGTGATCCAAGATCTGGGTGATGGCACTGCGGTGATCCAACCCGGTGGGCAGGCTCAGCGCCCAGTCGAGAAAAATACTGCGGCATTGGCTTTCGGTGATGCCTTCGATCCGGTAGGCCTCGCGGATCAGCTGCTTATCGTCCAGCCCTGTCAGGCTCTGCATGGTCAACTCCCTCCTGCAAGGTCTGCGCAATGATTGCGTCACAGCCCCTATACGCCGCCTCCAGCGCCGCTTCCAGATCTTCCAGACAGTCAAAGCCCGCACTGCTGCACAGAAACTGCGCACCGCCCTCGCCCAGATTTTCCTGCAACAGGGGGCTCTGAGAGATCAGTCGCGCGGCTGTCTGTACCGACCAGTATAGATCATACGACTGGTGCAACCGACGCGCATCTGCGGCATCCAGCCAGCAACGAGCGACCGCCTGCTGCAATCCACCTACGACATCACGGCTGGGGGCCACCTCGCCACCAGCGCCTGAATCCAGGCTGCCCCGCCCCGCCAGCAAGGCCCCGGCTTGCGACAGCAGCTCAATATCCATCATCCGCCCTGCCCCTGTCTTGGCATCCCAAACCCCAGAGGGGCGTTTTGCGGCCGCCAGACGCTGGCGCATGGCGGCGACCTCGGCCAATACGGTCGGCACCTCGCGCTCCTGCGCCAGCAGGCTGCGCCGAAAGGTTTCAAAGCGTTGTTGCAAGGCTGGATTTCCGGCGATGCCCCGCGCCCGCGTCAGCGCCAGGTGTTCCCAGACCCAGGCCTCTGATTGTTGATAGTGGCTATAGGCGGACCAGCTGGTTGCCACCGGCCCGATATTCCCCGAGGGGCGCAGCCGCATGTCGACCTCATAGAGCCGCCCCTGCGACATCGGGGCCGACAGCCCGGTGATCAACGCCTGGGTCAAGCGCGCGTAATAGGCGCGGGTGCCAAGCGGCTTGCGCCCCTCGGACATCTCCACCTCCTCGGGGTCGTAGATAACAATGATATCCAAATCCGACTGCGCGTTGATCTGCCCCGCCCCCAAAGAACCCATGGCCACCACCACCGGACCACTGCCCGGCGGCGGGCCGTGCTTGACGCTAAACTGGCGGATCACCCGTGGCAAAAGCGCCTTGATAACGGCTTCGGCCAGTTCGCCATACTGCGCCCCCGCTGTCGCCCCATCAATCAAGCCACGCAGGTGATGCACCCCGATGCGAAAGTGCCATTCCTTGCACCAGCGCCGGGCCCCGTCCAGCTGGGCCTCATAGTCCTCTTCCAGATCGAGAACCGCCTCCATCTCTTGGCAAAGCACCGCCCCACCCGGCCAGTCTTCGAAGAACGAGCCGCCAATCACCGCGTCAAACACGCCAGAGTTTCGCGACAGAAACCCCGCCAGCGCGGGTGATGTGCCGACGATATCAACCAAAAGATCCAGCAGTTGCGGGTTCGCCTCAAACAGTGAAAACAACTGCACCCCAGCCGGCAGCCCGGCCAGGAACCCATCCAGCGCCAAAAGCGATTCTGCTGGTTTTGCCGTGCGCGACAGCCGGGCCAGCAGATCCGGTTTCAGACGTTCAAAGATCTGCGCCCCCCGCTGCGAGCGCAGCGCCGGATAGGTGCGCCAGCGCGCCGTGATGCTTTCGTCCATCTCGACGGGCAGTTCGGGGCGTGGCTGCGCGGCTGCGTCCGGGGCAAAGAAATCTTCGGTCAGCTCATGCACTTCTACCAGACGGCGGTGAATGTCGCGCTGCAGCTCTGCCTGATCCTGCCCCATCAGACAGGCCACACGGGCGATGCCCTCTTCTGCACTGGGCATTCTATGCGTCTGGGCATCATGGACCATCTGGATCCGATGCTCGACGTCGCGATGGGCGCGGTAATGATCGCTCAGCCTCGCCGCGGCATCGTCAGGGATCCAGCCGCGGGCAGCCAGGGCGTGCAGCCCCTCGACCGTGCCGCGCAGACGCAGGCTTTCGTCGCGCCCCCCTGCAATCAGCTGACGGGTCTGGGTGAAGAATTCAATCTCGCGGATACCGCCACGGCCCAGCTTCATGTCATGGCCTGGCACCGTGATCGGACCGCCGGTCCCCTTGTTTTCGCGGATACGCAGACGCATGTCATGCGCATCCTGAATGGCGGCAAAATCCAGATGCCGCCGCCAGACAAAGGGACGCAGGGTTTTCAAAAAGGCCTCGCCCGCCGCCAGATCACCGGCACAGGGGCGCGCCTTGATATAGGCGGCGCGTTCCCAGGTGCGACCCAGGCTTTCATAATAGCGCTCTGCCGCCTCCATCGCCAGGCAGACCGGGGTGACGCCCGGATCCGGGCGCAGGCGCAGATCGGTGCGGAACACATAGCCATCAGAGGTGCGATCGCTGAGGGTGGCGCACATATTGCGGGTCGCCCGCACCATGCTCTGGCGCGCCTCAAAGAACGCATCCGGCTCAAACCGGGTTTCATCAAACAGGCAGATCAGATCAATATCAGAGCTGTAATTCAGCTCATGCGCGCCCATCTTACCCATGGCGAGGATGCTCAGCCCGCCTGCGGTTTCAATATCCGCCTCGTCTAGCCCTGGCAGTTTCTTGCGCCGGATCAGGGCGGCAATTTCCGCCTTTATCGCCACATCCGCGCTCAGCGCACCAAAATCGGTCAGCGCGCCGGTCACCTCCTCCAGGCTCCAACCGCCGCATAGATCACAAAGCGCCGTCAGCAACGCCACCCGGCGCTTGGCCTGACGCAGCCCCGGCTTCAGCTGATCCGGCGCGAGGCTGCGACAGCTGGCAAAGATCTCTGCCAGGGCCGATTTGGGCGCGCCCAATGCGCCCCCGATCCAGTCGGCTTCCTGTTCGATCAGGCGCCGCAGATAGGGGCTGGATCCGGCAGTGCCAGCAATCAGCTCCGCCTCCTCAGGCGCTAGCCCCGCGACCAGATCACGGGTTTCGGCCCCTAGGGCGGCATCATAGGGGCGTGGCAAGCGGGTGATGTGCAAACAATCAGACATGTGCAAACTTGTTCTGCCTGCGCCACCGCGTCAATCCAAGAAGCGCCGCAGCGCGGCAAACTGCGCGGTTTGGACAAAATGGTGACCTGCGCCGCGTTCTCTGCCACAGTATGACAAGAGTGAGGGGCAAACAGAAAGGACTGCGATGTTTGGGCAGGGAATGGTTGGGCAGGCGACGCTTGTCTACAGGCGCTTGGCTGTTTTCATCATCGTGATTTTCACCAGTTGCGCCCCGCTGCAGGCGAAAGAGCGCATCGCGCTGGTGATCGGCAACGCCAGCTACGCCCATACCTCGCCACTGGCAAACCCTGGCAATGATGCCACGACCATGGCTGCCACCCTGCGCGCAGCTGGCTTTACCGTCACCCGACTGATTGATGCGGATCAGACCAGCATGAAGCGGGCCTTGCTGCAATTTGGCAGGGCATTGCGTGGCCCTGCAGTCGAGGCCGGATTGCTATACTATGCAGGCCACGGGGTGCAGCTACGCGGTGAAAACTATCTGGTGCCAGTGAATGCCAATATCACCAGCGAAGATGAAATCGATTTTGAAGCCATCAATGTGAACAGCTTCTTGCAGGTGATGAACTCTTCCAACGCAGATATCAACATCGTCATTCTGGATGCCTGTCGCAACAACCCCTTTGCCAGCAGCGCGCGCTCGGCCACGCGGGGCTTGGCGCCGGTGGATGCCCCCAAGGGCACCCTGATTGCCTATGCCACCGCGCCCGGCGATGTGGCGTTGGATGGCGCCCAGGAGAATTCGCCCTATACCCAGGCGCTGAGCGCGGCCATTGCATCAGGTGGCGGGCGCACCATCGAGGCCATTTTCAAGACCGCCCGACGGCAGGTTCTGGCTGCGACCGATGACCAGCAGGTGCCTTGGGAAACCAGCTCCATCATCGGTGATTTCTACTTTCACCAAACCCCCAGCACGCCCGGTGCAGCCCCGCCCACGCCGCAGCAGCCACAGCAGATCGTTGCCATGCCTGCGCCGCAGACCAATCCCGTGCAACCACTGGACGAGGAAGAGATAGCGCGCAAATATGACCTGGCCCTGCGGCTGAACAGCGCGGCAGCCTGGCGCATCTTTGTCAAAGAATACCAGGATTATCCCGATAGTTTTTACATGGCCCTGGCGCTGGAGGCCTTGGCGCAGCTTTCACAGGGGGCGGCTGCAATTGCCCCTGCGCAGCCCTCTATCAGGCCGACAACGCCGAAGCTGCGCCACTGGCCCCTTCCACAGATGCGCATTCGCGACTGCTATGACCGGCAGTTCGGCCCCGCCGCCGCGCCCAGTGCCCAGCTCTGCGTCTCCTCACTGCTGGCCCCGCAGGCCGGCAATAGCTACGCCGGCGGCAATCTGGCAGACAATCGGCCCGAAACCGCCTGGATCGAAGGCGAGCGCGGCGATGGTATCGGCCAGACCCTGCGTTTTGCCTTTCAGGCCCCGACCCAGATCAACGCCATCCTGCTGGCCAATGGCTACACCAAAAGCCCCAGCATCTTTACCAAGAACAGCCGGGTGCGCGCCCTGCGCGTGCAAAGCTCGACAGGCTATGACAGCACCGTCCGGCTGCTGGATCAAGGCGCCATGCAGCGGCTGAATATCCCCGCACTGGGCCCCGTCACCTGGATCACCCTGACCCTGCAGGATGTCTATCCGGGCAGCCGCTACCGCGACACCGCCATCAGCGAGATCCAGTTTAGATAGCCAAGCGTCATAGATCACAGGCCACAGGCGGGGCCCAAGTGCCGCTGCGGCACGCGCGCAAAACCCCCTGTAAAGGACGAAATTTGCCACCTAAGATCGCTGACATGGGTGCCCCGATCCGAAAAGGGTCGAGGTGCCCAGCTGCCGCATCCGCCCCGTCAGCGCAGGTGGGCGATGTGGGCGATCATGCAAGCAAGGTGCAAAAGGGGCCAATGATGAAGCTTGAACAGGCAATGCAAGAGCGCCGCTCTATCCGTGGGTTTACCGATCGACCCGTCGCAAAAGAACTGCTGCAAGAAATCATTGCACTGGCGAACCGCGCCCCCTCTTCGATGAACACCCAGCCCTGGCATCTGCATGTGCTGACCGGCGCGCCGCTGGAACAGGTGCGCCGAGGCAATACCGAACGGATGCTGGACGGCACGCCCCCCAGCCGCGACATCGAAGACTATGCCGCCTATGAAGGCGAACATCGTGCCCGCCAGATCGAAATCGCCGTGCAACTGTTTGAGGCCATGGGGATTGAACGCCACGATAAAGAGCGTCGGCAAGACTGGGTCATGCGCGGTTTTCGCCAGTTTGACGCGCCAGTTTCAATCGTGGTCTGCTTTGATCGCAGTCTTTTGGACAATACCATTGCCCATTTCGACACCGGCGCCCTGACCTACGGCCTGGTTCTGGCCGCCTGGAGCAAGGGCCTGGGCGCAGTGATCAATGGCCAGGGCATCATGCAAAGCCCGGTGGTGCGTGAGGTTGCCAATATTCCCGAGGATCAGATCATTCTGACCTGTGTGGCCCTTGGCTGGCCGGATGAGGATTTTGTGGCAAATTCCGTGATCTCACGCAGGCGTCCAGTCGCAAACACCACCCGCTTTCTGGGCTTTGACGACTAGACCAGGCACCGCTGCCCCCAGCATCGGGGGCAGCCGCAGCAAAACCAGGGGCTGGGCAGGTTAAACGTCCAGTTCTTCAACGAATTTGGCGTTTTCCTGGATGTATTGATAGCGCAGTTCAGGCTTTTTACCCATCAGACGTTCCACCAGATCGCCCGTCTCGCCCGGTTCATCCTCGTCAATGGTGACGCGGATCAGCTTGCGGGTGGTCGGATCCATGGTGGTCTCTTTCAGATCCTTGGCATCCATCTCGCCCAGACCTTTAAAGCGCGAGACATCAATCTTGCCCTTGCCGCCCAGGCCCTTTTCCAACCAGGCGTCGCGTTCTGCTTCATCCAGGCAATAGACCCGGCGCGCGCCCTGCGTCAGGCGAAACAGCGGCGGGCAGGCAAGATAAAGATGCCCACCGTCAATCAAGGGCCGCATCTGGGTAAAGAAAAACGTCATCAGCAAAGAGGCAATATGGGCACCGTCAACATCCGCATCCGTCATGATGATGATTTTGTCATAGCGCAGATCATCCAGCATGAATTTGCTGCCCATGCCGACGCCCAGCGCCTCGCAGAGATCATTGATCTCGGCGTTGGAGCCCAACTTGTTCGAGGCCGCGCCCAACACGTTGAGGATCTTGCCCTTCAGCGGCAGCAAAGCCTGGTTCACCCGGTTGCGCGCCCCCTTGCCCGAACCACCAGCCGAGTCACCCTCGACGATGAACAATTCGGTGCCCGCGCGATCCTTGGAGGTACAATCGGTCAGCTTGCCCGGCAGGCGCAGCTTTTTGGTGGCCGTTTTCCGCTGGGTCTCTTTTTCCTGCTTGCGGCGCAGGCGTTCTTCGGCCCGGAGCACCAGAAAATCAAGGATGGCACCGGCCGATTTGGTATCCGCCGCGAGCCAGTTATCAAAATGGTCGCGCACCGAATTTTCCACCATCTTGGCGGCCACCTCGGTCGACAGGCGATCCTTGGTCTGGCCGACAAAGGCCGGGTCGGCAATAAAGCAAGAGACCAGCGCGCAGCCCCCAACCGTCAGATCTTCGCGGGTGATGCTCGCCGCCTTCTTGTTGCCGACCAGCTCACCATAGGCTTTGATCCCCTTAAGAACCGCCGCCCAGAACCCGGCAACATGGGTGCCGCCTTCGGGGGTGGGCACCGTGTTACAGTAGCTTTGGGTGAACCCGTCACGCGATGGCGTCCAGTTGATCGCCCATTCCACATAGCCCGGCACGCCAAATTTCTCGCGGAACTCGACCTTCCCGGCAAAGGGCGCGTCGGCATAGACAGAGGATTTGCCCAGCACCTCGGTCAGATAGTCCTTGAGGCCGCCGGGAAAGTGGAAGGTGGCGTCTTGCGGGGTTTCCCCATCATTGATGGCGCTTTTCCAGCGGATCTCAACGCCGGAGAACAGATAGGCCTTGGACCGCACAAGGGTGAACAGGCGCTTGGGCTTGAACCGGTGCGAGCCAAAGATCTGTTCATCCGCATGAAAGGTAACAAATGTGCCCCGCTTGTTCGGCGCGGCACCGATCTTTTCCACCGGACCCAACGGCAGGCCACGGGAAAACCGCTGCTCGTACAGCTCTTTGTTCTTGGCAACCTGCACCACCAGGCTGTCGGACAGCGCATTCACCACCGAAGAACCAACCCCGTGCAACCCCCCCGAGGTCTGATAGGCCTTGCCCGAAAATTTGCCCCCTGCGTGCAGGGTACAAAGGATCACCTCCAGCGCTGATTTATCGGGGAACTTGGGGTGCGGATCAATTGGGATGCCGCGCCCGTTGTCCGAAATGGTAATGGAATAGTCGGCATTCAGCGTAACTTCGATCCGGTTGGCATGGCCGGCAACCGCTTCATCCATCGAGTTGTCGAGGATTTCGGCCACCATATGGTGCAGCGCTCTTTCATCGGTGCCGCCAATATACATGCCGGGACGCTGGCGAACCGGTTCCAGCCCCTCCAGCACCTCGATAGAGGAGGCGTCATAGATGTCGGCGTCGGGAGTACTGAGGAGGTCGTTTGCCATCGGCGGGGGCTGCTCTTCATTTGTTTTGGTTGCGGCCATTATGGCAGGTGTTGTGGCCTTGTGAAAGAGGTCCCCTAGGGGCTGTGAATAACCTTTCCTGACGCTCTTGCAGTCAAGGGCAGTATACTTGGCAGACCCGATCCCCCCTGACGGGAGAATTGCTGCCGCGAAATCCAGGGTGGAGTTGACCGCCCGGCACAGCTAGGCTTCTGCATGACCCCACAGCGATGAGACCAAAATGACTCAGCCAGACCTGATGAGCGTCACAGACGCGCAACGCCTGTTGGATGAAAACTTTGCCGAATGGGTGCGCGCCCTGAATTTGACGGTCACCACATTTTCCCCGACCGAGGCCGTACTACATATGCCCCTTGCCCCGCATCTGGAACGGGTCGGCGGTATTGTATCAGGTCAGGCGCTGACTGCATTGGCCGATACTGCCATGGTACTGGCCGCGATTGCCCATGCCGGCACCCTGCGGATGTTTGCCACCACCGATCTGCACACACAGTTCCTGCGTCCGGGCGTTGGCTCTGCCATCCTGTGTCAGGCGCAGGTGGTGCGGGCGGGCAAGGCCCTGGTCTTTGCCCGCGCTGATATGCGCGAAGAGACCAGCGACAAGCTGGTCGCCACCGCCACTGCCACCTTCTATGCCGCATGAGACTGCGCATCGGCCTGGTCCTCTCTGTGCTTCTTGGGCCGCTTCTGCTGTCCTGTGGCCGCCCGGTCAGCCAGGCGGAACGGGGGTTTCTGGCCGAAATTCACGGCGAAAGTATCGATCTGGACCGGGTGCGCCTGGTGCGGGGCGCGCCGGTCGCCCCCGTCACCTATCGCCGCAAACCGCGCCCGCGCGAAACCTGCCGGGAACGTATCCTACCCCCCATAGAGGAAGAAACCGTCGTCACCTCTTCGCCAGCCGCCATTGCCCTGTTCAACCGCATCTTCTTTGTCAAAGACTGGTATACCGAGGATTACATGCCCGCCTACCCAGAGCGGCTCTATCTGGTAGAGGCCATGTTGCTGGCGCATGAGATGACCCATGTCTGGCAATGGCAAAACCGCGCCCAGACCGGCTATCACCCGCTGCGCGCCGCCGCCGAACATGGCAGCAGCCCCGATCCCTATCTCTTTGCGCTGGATGGCAGCCCAGATTTTCTCAGCTACGGCTATGAACAGCAGGGCGCCATCGTCGAAGAATATGTTTGCTGTCGTGCCCTGGCACCACAGGCCGCCCGCAGCAAGCGGCTGCATGCGATGCTCAAGGCGGTCATGCCGGTGTCGGATCTGCCAGCCAGCCGCGAAAGCGGCGTCTATCTGCCGTGGAAAGAGGTCGAACTGGCGGGGATCTGCGGCTAGTCGAAGGCCCCATCGATACCGCCCTCCGGGTAGAAACACCGGCGCGCGCTTTACGCCTTGTCTCTTGCGCCTGCTCCACAGCAGGCTCAGGCCGGTACTTGCGACAAGAACCGGCCTGCCCGTGGCGCCTGGCGTCTGGATTACCCAGCTGGCCTGACCTGGCTAGAAATCCACCAGCCGCCCGTTCTCCAGCTTGACGCGGCGGTCCATCCGGGCCGCCAAATCGGGGTTATGGGTCGCCACCAGCGCTGACAGGCCCGTGCCCGAGACCAGATCCAACAACGCGGCAAAGACCTGATCCGAGGTGCCAGGATCCAGATTGCCTGTGGGTTCATCCGCCAGCAAAACACGCGGGCTATTCGCCAGGGCACGGCAAAAGGCAACACGCTGCTGTTCGCCACCCGACAACGCCGCAGGGCGATGATTGGCGCGGTTCGACAGGCCCACCAGAGACAACAGCTCTAGCGACCGCAGCCGGGCCGCCGCCTGCGGAGTGCCATTGGCCAGCTGTGGCAGCACGATGTTTTCCAGCGCAGTGAATTCCGGCAACAGGTGGTGGAACTGGTAGACAAACCCCACGTCGCGTCGCCGCAGGGTGGTACGCTTGCCATCGCCTTTGCCATCGCCCCCCTGCCCGGCCACATGAACAGATCCACCGTCCGGCGTATCCAGCAACCCCGCGATATGCAGCAAGGTGGATTTCCCCGCCCCCGAGGGCGCGACCAGGGCCACCATCTCTCCGGCTGCAAGGCGCAGATCAACACCGCGCAGCACGTCAATCTGCGCCGCAGTGCCCTGATTGTAGGACTTCGTGACGGATTTCAGTTCCAGAACGGCTTCATTCATAGCGCAGGGCCTCTACCGGGTTCAGCCGGGCTGCGCGCCGGGCGGGAAAGATTGTCACCACGAAGGACAGGCCCAGCGACAGGCCGACAGCCGACAGCACATCGGGCAGGTTCAGCTCGGCCGGCAGCGCATAGATGCCGCGGATCGACGGATCCCAGACACCGCCCCCCATGAGGTAGTTCACAAAAGAGAAAATCGGATCGATATAGCTGGCAAAGAGACAGCCCAGAATGACCCCGAACAGCGTCCCCAACACGCCGGTAAAGGCACCACAGATAAAGAAAATGCGCATGATCGAGCCTTCGCTCAGCCCGATGGTGCGCAGGATCCCGATATCGCGGCCCTTGTTTTTCACCAGCATGATCAGGCCCGAGACGATATTCATCGTCGCAATAAGCACCAGGATCGACAGGATGATGAACATTACATTGTCTTCGACCTCCAGCGCGCGCAAGAACCCGCCCGAAGCATCGCGCCAGGTCCAGACGCCGATCGACCCTGCCGCAGCGCGCAGCAGCGGCAGCACCATCAGATCCACCTCTTCCGGGGCCTCGACCATGACCTCGATTTCATCGGCCACACCTTCGCGGTTGAAAAAGCTCTGCGCCTCAGCAAAGGGCATGTAAAGGCGGGTGCGGTCAATGTCATAGCGCCCTGCAGTAAAGATATAGACCACCTCATAGGCCTTGACCCGTGGGCTGGTGCCAAATGCAGTCTTGACGCCATCGGGTGAAATCAGCTTGATCCGGTCGCCGGGGCTGACGCCCAGTTCGCGCGCCACCCCCGAGCCAATGGCGACCCCCTCTTCAAAGCGGGCAAGGTCCCCCATTGCACCGTCGCTTTCGGCCACGCCGGGAATGGTCAGAATACCTTCTTTGGCGATGCCGAAGACTTCGACGCCGGAATTACGCTGGCGGGCGCTGGCCATGACCTGCCCCTTGATCAGCGGTGCCGCCCGGATCACGCCGGGCACCTTGGCCACCCGCGCGGCCATGGCATCAAAATCTTTCAGGCTGCGCTCCATCTGGCCTGCCGCATTCAGGGCCCCGTGGGAATAAAGCGTGACATGCGCATTGGCCCCCAGAATGGTGCCGACAAATTCCGAGCGAAACCCAGACCGCACCGCCAGAGTGGCAATCAGGGCAAAGACCGCCAGGGTAATGCCGATCAGGCTGATCCAGGTCATCACCGACACGCCCCCTTCGGCCCGGCGGGCTCGCAAATAGCGCCAGGCGATCATCCATTCAAAGCGCGCAAAAGGTGGGGGGGTCGTGGCCATGCTGGCTCCTGCTCAAGGTTTTGCGCCAAAGTGGTCTTTCCCGCCGCGCGGGTCAAGCAACAGCAGGCTGCATCGGCAATTCTGCACCCGGCTGTATCGACCTTTCCCAGCACCTGCCAGCCTGCGGTGCGCATACCCAAGACATGCAAGACCAAAAGCCCAGGCAATAGTGGCCGACCCCAGCGCCGCCGCAAGACATGAAACCACCGCGCGCCAGAGCTTTGCAGGCCCCAGCCCCACAGAAGGCGCCGGATGAAAAAACGCTGGGTCACAGTCCCTCACGACCCAAAGTAACCCCTACCCTGTAACCGCTACCTGCTGTTTCATATCCCCAACGCCTGGGCGGTCAGAAAGCACGCGCCCACACCGAAGCACAAAAGGACATGACCATGGACCCTGTCGAGACCCTGTTTACCCCCGTCACCCTGGGCAAGCTCAGCCTGAAGAACAAGATCGCTATGGCGCCGATGACGCGCACCTTCTCGCCCGGCAATGTGCCTGATGACAAAGTGGTCGCCTACTATCGTCGCCGGGCCGAAGGCGGCGTTGGGCTGATCATCACCGAGGGCACCTTTGTCAACCACGAGGCCGCAAGCGGCTATCCGAATGTGCCCGCCTTTTATGGTGATGCGGCCTTGGCGGGATGGAAAAAAGTTGTCGATGCGGTGCATGCGGCGGGTGGCAAGATCGCGCCGCAGCTATGGCATGTAGGTGCCATCCGTCGCCCCGGCGTCACCCCAGGCGGCGACACCCCCGGCCACAGCCCCAGCGGCATGGCCATCCCCGGCAAGATCACCGGTCACGCCATGACCCAAACCGATATCGACGCAGTGGTCGCCGCCTTTGCCCAGGCCGCAGCCGACGCCAAGGACATCGGCTTTGACGCGATTGAGCTGCACGGTGCGCATGGCTATCTGATCGACCAGTTCTTTTGGGAGGGCACCAACCAGCGCAGCGATGGCTATGGTGGCGATCTCGCCCAGCGGTCCCGTTTTGCACTAGAAATCATAGCTGCCGTGCGTGCCGCCGTGGGCGAGGATTTCCCGATCATCTTTCGCTATTCCCAGTGGAAACAGCAGGACTATTCCGCCCGGCTCTGTGACACCCCCGAGGCGCTGGAGGCGTTTCTGGCCCCACTGGTCAAGGCAGGCGTCGACATCTTTCACTGCTCGACCCGTCGGTTCTGGGAACCCGAATTCGGCGGCAGCGACCTGAATCTGGCGGGCTGGACGCGCAAGCTGACAGGCAAGCCCTCCATCACCGTGGGCAGTGTCGGGCTGAACGCCGATTTCCTGCCGGAAGATGGCACCGCCGATTTCAAGGCGGCAGAACCCGCCAGCCTCGACCGTCTGGTGGAACGCGCCAATCGGAACGAATTTGACCTTGTCGCCGTTGGCCGTGCCCTGATCGCCAACCCCGACTGGCCAAACCAGGTGGCCGCTGGCCAGGGGGATCGGTTGATCGCCTATGAAAAGAAGATGCTGCACGACCTGCGATAACGGCAGCACGGGGCTGCCGCATTGCCGTTATGCGCGCGCCCCGTCTCGCTTGTGGCCCATGCGGACAGTCCCGATTTGATATGCACCAGTGAAAATCTACATCCTAATCATTCTGGGAACACCGAAGGCTTTCACGATGATCAAAATGAGCGATACTGGCACCGCAGGCCAGCTTGAGATGCGCATGAGCGGAACCATCTCATCCGAGGACTATGAATACGTACTGACACCAGCACTTGAAGCGGCGCTAACCGAAGTTGACGCGGTGCGCCTGCTGATTGTGGTTAGTGGCGATGTGAATTTTGAAGTCGGGGCCGTCTGGGCCGATATGAAACTTGGCCTCAGTCATTGGCGCGGCTTCGACCGGCTGGCGGTCTGCGCGGCCCCTGGCTGGATTGCCAACAGCTTTCGCGCCTTTGCGCCGTTCATGCCCTGCCCGGTACAGGTTTTTGATCTGAAAGACGAAGACGCAGCCCGGCGTTGGCTCAGAGAGTCACTTGGCGCCATTCACCTGCGCACATTGGGCGGCCCAGCCGTGCAAATTGAACTGATCGGCAAAGTGAGCCCCGAGGACTACGCAATCGCGCAGGGCGATCTAGATGCAAAGCTGCGCGAAATGAACGGGTTTCGCTTGCTGCTTGATCTGCGCGAATTTGATGGCTGGCAAGGATTGTCGGCCATGGCGGCCCATATGTCGCTTGCGCGTGGCCACGTCGGGATGCTGGACAAGGCGGCCATCGTTGGCGACCGGGCCTGGCAGAAAATGGCGCAAAAGATCGGCGCGCAGTTCGTGGGGGCAGAGACCCGGTTCTTTGACGCGGAAAATTTTGAAACCGCAAAGAGCTGGCTGATTTCAGACCACCCCCAGAACCGCCAAGCCAGAAAGCACCCGGCAGGCGGAGATTAGCCATTTCAGATTAGCAAGTTTGCGAAACCAAGGAAAACTTGCTGTGAAACCCATCTATATAGAGACTTTGCAAAACTTTGCAGTCACTCTTGGCCGCAGGGTGCAAATTTATTGCGTCTCTGTGACGCGGGGTCACTATGATTGCTTGCTCAGACGGCGGGCTTGCGCCTAACTCGTTTCAACACAAAACGCGTGGAGGACGCCGATGTCGTATAAAGAGACCTATGCCCAGTGGAAAGCCGACCCAGAAGCCTTTTGGATGCAGGCCGCCGAAGCCATTGATTGGGATACCCCCCCAAGCAAGGCGTTGACAACCAAGGGCGAGGGGCTTTTTGAATGGTTTGCCGATGCCAAGGTCAACACCTGCTACAACGCGGTGGACCGCCATGTTGAGGCCGGGCGCGGCGAGCAGACGGCGATCATCTATGACAGCCCGATCACCCATACCAAACGCGAAATTTCATATGTGGAGCTGCGCAATCGCGTGGCAAATCTGGCCGGCGCCCTGCGTGCCAAGGGCATCGAAAAGGGTGATCGCGTCATCATCTATATGCCAATGATCCCCGAAGCGCTGGAGGCCATGCTGGCCTGTGCCCGTATCGGTGCCGTGCATTCGGTGGTTTTTGGCGGCTTTGCTGCCAATGAACTGGCAGTGCGCATTGATGACGCCACCCCCAAAGCCATTATCGCCGCCTCTTGCGGGGTAGAGCCGGGCCGCGTGGTACATTACAAGCCACTGCTGGACGGCGCCATTGAGCTGGCGACGCATAAACCGGATTTCTGCGTCATCCTGCAGCGCGAACAGGAAGTGGCACAGCTGGTCGAGGGCCGGGATTTCAACTGGCATGGCTTTCAATACGGGGTCGAACCCGCCGACTGCCTCCCGGTTGAGGGAAATCACCCCTCCTATATCCTCTATACTTCTGGCACGACGGGTCAGCCCAAGGGGGTTATTCGCCATACTGCAGGACAGTTGGTGGCGCTGAACTGGACAATGAAGAACATCTACAACGTCGATCCCGGCGATGTGTTCTGGGCCGCCTCGGATGTGGGCTGGGTCGTAGGCCACAGCTATATCTGCTATGGTCCGCTGATCCACGGTAACACCACCGTTGTGTTTGAAGGCAAGCCCATCGGTACCCCGGATGCGGGCACGTTCTGGCGGGTGATTTCCGAACATAAGGTCAAAAGCTTCTTTACCGCGCCCACCGCCTTTCGCGCGGTAAAGCGTGAAGACCCCAAGGGGGAATTCGTCGGCAAATACGACCTGAGCTGCCTGGAACAGGTCTATCTGGCGGGCGAGCGCGCCGATCCAGACACCATCACCTGGGCGCAAAACCAGCTCAAGGTGCCGGTGATCGACCATTGGTGGCAAACCGAAACCGGCTGGTCGATTGCCGCCAACCCGCTTGGTATTGAAGAGCTGCCAACCAAACTGGGCTCGCCCGCCTTGCCAATGCCCGGCTATGAAGTCGATATTCTGGATGAAGGCGGCCACCCCGTCGCCGCCGGAGAACTCGGCGCCATCGCCATCAAGCTGCCCCTGCCCCCCGGCACCCTGCCCACGCTGTGGAACGCCCAGGCGCGCTTTCGAAAAAGCTACATGACGACCTTCCCCGGTTATTATGAAACGGGAGATGCGGGCATGAAGGACGAAGACGGCTATCTCTACATCATGGCGCGTACCGATGACGTGATCAACGTGGCCGGGCACCGCCTGTCAACCGGAGCGATGGAGGAGGTTCTGGCCGCGCATCCGGATGTGGCGGAATGCGCAGTGATTGGCGTGGCCGATGCGCTCAAGGGGCAAATGCCGCTGGGCTTTCTCTGCCTGAATGCCGGGGTCAACCGCGATCCGGATGAGATCATCGCCGAGGTGGTCAAACAGGTGCGCGACACGATTGGTCCGGTGGCGGCCTTCAAGACGGCGGTGATTGTCGACCGCCTGCCCAAGACCCGATCCGGTAAGATCCTGCGCGGCACCATGGTGAATATCGCAGATGGCACCGCCTGGAAAATGCCGGCGACCATTGATGACCCGGTGATTCTGGATGAAATCACCGAAGCACTGCAAAGCCTTGGCTTTGCCAAAGCCTGACACCAGATCGCTGGCCTTTTTTGGGGGGCGGCAACGCCCCCTGACCGCCCCGCAAGCGCCGCCGCGGCGATAGATTGACCGCATGGCGCACAACGGCCGCAAAAACCAGGAAACACCCAAAAAATCTAATCGATCCGCGCGAACTATGGGCGGGTTTCCCTTGCAACCGATTTGTGCCGCTCTACCCTGCCCGGCAGGAGATGAGCATTATGAAAACAGACGATATCTGGCGCCTTAGCGCCACCGAACTTTCCACCCTGACACGGGCCGGCGACCTCTCGGCAGAGACCGCTGTTCAGGCCTCGATTGACCGCATGCAGGCGGTCAACCCCGCGCTGAACGCGGTGGTGGAAGACCTGAGCACCGAGGCCCTGACCCGGGCCCGAGATCTGGACAAGGCCCGCGCTGCTGGCGCGACGCCGGGGCCCTTGCAGGGGGTGCCCGTGACCATCAAGATCAACGTTGATCAAGCAGGCCATGCCACTTCAAACGGTGTGGTGGCGCTGAAGGATCTGATCGCCCCCGACGATGCGCCGGTGGTGGCAAACCTGCAAAAGGCCGGCGCGGTTGTGATCGGCCGCACCAACACGCCCGAGTTTTCCTTTCGCGCGGACACCGACAACCCGCTGCATGGCCGCACCCATAACCCCTGGGGCAAACATATCTCGGCTGGCGGGTCTTCTGGCGGAGCGGGTGCCAGTGTCATGGCAGGCATTGGCGCGCTGGCGCATGGCAACGACATTGGTGGCTCGCTGCGGTTTCCGGCGGCCGCAAATGGTGCGGTGACGGTGAAACCCGGCCTGGGGCGTGTGCCCGCCTGGAACCCCAGCCAAAAAGCCGAACGCGGCATCCTGGCGCAATCCATGTCGGTGCAGGGTCTGATCACCCGCTCGGCGGCAGATCTGCATCTGGCGATGCCCAACCTGATTGCCCCCGATCACCGCGATCCCTTTCATGTGCCCCTGCCTTGGCGCGGCGCGGCGCTGGATGGCCCCATCAAGGTTGCCTTTACCCGCAACACCTATGGCTATGATCTGCACCCCGAGGTCAATCTGGCACTGGAAACCGCCCGCGATGCGCTGTCGGATGCAGGCTATGTGGTGGAAGAGGTCGAAACGCCAGATGTCTTTGACGCTGGTCGCACCGGCTATCGTGCCTTGATGGGCGAAGTCTATGCCATGATGAAGCAGGATATTGACGCTGCCGGGTCTGATACCGTGCGCCAGATTTTTGAGGTCTATTTTCAGGAATTCCCCCCCTTTGCCGGGACGGAACTGCTGCAGATGATGGCCAAACGCAGCCACTACGCCCGCGAATGGGCGCAGTTCATGCAGGATTATCCGCTGGTGCTGACGCCGTTTTTGCCGCAGCCGTTCTTCAAGCCGGATCGCGACACCGAAGGTGCCGAGGGCGTGCAT
Organism: Pseudophaeobacter sp.; assembly: GCF_048267565.1. Taxonomy (NCBI): domain Bacteria; kingdom Pseudomonadati; phylum Pseudomonadota; class Alphaproteobacteria; order Rhodobacterales; family Roseobacteraceae; genus Pseudophaeobacter; species Pseudophaeobacter sp. The sequence continues at coordinate 780,250 of NZ_JBLWXG010000001.1, forward strand.
GAAGTGCTGGGCTGTGCGGTCTATTCCTACGCGATGAATTACCTCGGCCTGCCAGCGGGCTGCGTGCCCGCACGACTGGCGCCCCTGGCAACCGGGCCGCAGCCGATCAATGTTCAGATTGTGGCCCGGCGCTGGCGCGAAGACATGGCGGTCGATGCCTGCGCCGAAATCGAACAGCGGGTTGGCCGCTTTAGCCCACAACTGTGGGATCAGATGGCCTAGGCGGCGCTTTGGCGCCCGCAAGACTGTGCACACAAAAGAAGACCGGGAGAGGGGTTGCCCCTCTCCCGGCTCCTTTCAGACCATGAAAACTAGCTGATACACGACTGCCTTCCGCCAAAGGGCCAAATTTGTCGCTCACTACACAGGCAGGCTCCATCCAGAAGACTAGGAATGACCACAGAAACTTTGACCTGCCGTAGGGTAAGAGTGCCTTAGAAACAGGCGACAAGACCAGCCCTATCACAGAAACGTGATCGTATATCGCGCGCACCTGCAGCAAAGAGCAGCCCGGCCAGGCCCCCTCCTCTTTCAGGTAAATTGTTCTGAGATCAGGCGCTCTTCCAACCCATGGCCAGGATCGAACAGGATCTTGTGGCGGATGCTGCGTTCTGTCTGGATTTCAACCCACTGGATATCGGGGCAGGAAATGGAATCCGCATCGGCCATCACCGGGCGCTTGTCTGCCTCCAGCACATCAAAGCGTACCTTGGCGCTGCTGGGCAACAGTGCGCCCTGCCAGCGGCGGGGGCGAAAGGCGGCAATCGCCGTCAGCGCCAGGACATCCGACCCAATTGGCAGGATCGGCCCATGCGCCGAATAATTATAGGCGGTGGATCCCGCCGGGGTCGAGACCAGCGCCCCGTCGCAGACCAGCTCTGACAGTCTTTGCCGCCCATCCACCGATATCTTCAGCCGCGCCGCCTGCGGACCTGCCCGCAGCAGCGAGACCTCATTGATCGCCAGGGCCTTGTGGACGGCCCCATCCCTGCCCATGGCTGTCATTGACAGCGGATTGATGATCTCTTCATTGGCGGCCTCTAGCCGGGCAATCAAACCGTCCTCATGGTATTCATTCATCAAGAAACCAACGGTGCCGCGGTTCATGCCATAGACTGGCGCCGCAAGATCGACCATCTCGTGCAGGGTTTTCAGCATGAAGCCATCCCCGCCCAGGGCCACAATCACATCGGCCTCGGAGGCGTCGACCGTACCGTGCCGTTTGACCAAAGCATCACGGGCCAATTGTGCCACCGGGGCATCACTGGCCAAAAAGGCGATTCTCATTGTCTCTAAACCCTGTTTCCGGTGTGAGCCATTTTGTTCCGAAACAAGCACAGCTGAACCACAAAGACCAGACTTGCCGCTCTAACGCCGATGATTGCCGCTTTACAGCCTTTAAGATCTGTGAAGTTTCCGATAGGAAATTCGCAAGAACACCCAAACCTGCCACCTCCTACCTAAGCGGAGCCATCATGACAGCGACCCCCCGTGATCCCGGATTTTTCACCGAAGCCCTGGCCGAACGTGACCCCGAACTTTTTGGTGCCATGACAGACGAGCTGCATCGCCAGCGCGACGAGATCGAATTGATCGCCTCTGAAAACATCGTCTCTGCCGCGGTGATGGAAGCACAGGGTTCTGTGCTGACCAACAAATACGCCGAGGGCTATCCTGGCCGTCGCTACTATGGCGGTTGCCAGCACGTTGACGTGGCTGAAAACCTGGCCATCGACCGCGCCAAGCAGCTGTTTGGCTGCGAGTTTGCCAATGTGCAGCCCAACTCTGGCAGCCAGGCCAACCAGGGGGTGTTTCAGGCGCTGATCCAGCCCGGCGATACCATCCTTGGCATGGACCTCTCTGCGGGCGGTCACCTGACCCATGGCGCGCGGCCAAACCAGTCGGGCAAATGGTTCAACGCAATCCATTATGGTGTGCGCGAAGACAACAACCTGATCGACTATGACCAGATCCAGGCGCTGGCGACCGAACACCAGCCCAAGCTGATCATTGCTGGTGGGTCTGCCATCCCACGTCAGATTGATTTTGCCAAGTTCCGTGAAATTGCCGATTCCGTTGGCGCCTATTTCATGGTTGATATGGCCCATATCGCTGGCCTGATTGCTGCGGGTGAACACCCCTCGCCCTTCCCACATGCGCATGTAGCCACCACCACAACGCACAAAACCCTGCGCGGCCCCCGTGGCGGCATGATCGTGACCAACGATGAAGCCATCGCAAAGAAGGTCAACTCGGCGATTTTCCCCGGTATCCAGGGTGGTCCGCTGATGCATGTGATCGCAGGCAAGGCTGTTGCCTTTGGCGAAGCACTGCGTCCCGAATTCAAAGAGTATCAAAAGCAGGTGCGCGCCAATGCGGTTGCCCTGGCGGATGAGTTGATCAAAGGCGGTCTTGATATCGTCACTGGCGGCACCGACACCCATGTCATGCTGGTGGACCTGCGTCCCAAAGGCGTGACCGGCAACATCGTCGACAAAGCCCTTGGCCGCGCCCATATCACCACCAACAAAAACGGCATCCCCTTTGACCCGGAAAAACCCACGGTCACGTCCGGGATCCGCCTGGGCACCCCTGCGGGTACTACCCGTGGCTTTGGCGAGGCGGAGTTCCGCGAAATCGCGCGGCTGATTGTCGAAGTGGTTGATGGGCTGGCCGCCAATGGCGAAGAAAACAACGCAGAGGTAGAGGCTGCCGTACGCGGCAAGGTTTCAGCCCTTTGCGAAAAATTCCCTCTGTATCCAAACCTCTAAGGCTGGATCTTAACAAAAACAGAGCCGTCGCCGATACCCCGGCGGCGGCTTTTTCAATTCTGTTTCCCAGTGTTCTAACCCGCATGTCGCAGGCCGCTTGGCGCCTTCGAATAGATCACCCAGCACCGACGCGGTTCCGCCCCGGCCACATCTCTCCTGCATCAGATGGTTCAGGACCTAGACAAAGCCACGCCAGCGCAGAACCACAACCAGCAGCACAAAGACCACCAATAGCGAAAACACCATTCCTGCCAGCATCTCTAGCAGGCGTCCCTTGCGTCGATCCGCGATATCAATGGATTTCAGGTGTCTTTTCACTTCGCGCGCGGCCTTTCGCAGGGACTCTTCGTCCTGGATCTGGCGCAGTTTTGGATGTTCCAGCAGCGGCAGCGCCTCGGCCAGGCGCATCCCCTGTTTGTAAATCCGACGCGGCAGGCGACGGCGCGCCTTGGCCAGGGCCCCTGCCAGATCGCCAGAGGCCTCGGCACGAGAGTTCAGCAGGTCTTGCACCTCTTTGATATCGGCAAAGATGTCCTGGGCCATAGCTGTGCTCCGCGCTGCGGGGCCACGATGATTTTGCGCCCCAAAAATGTCCTGCCCCTCTCAGTAGCGCAAGGGCGGCGGTGTCTCAATGGGGCTGGCGCCGCAAAGCGCGGGGCGCTATCACTGCGCCCATGCTGAACTACATCCTACATGGCCAAGCCACCGACAAACCGCCCCTGCTGATTGCCCATGGGCTCTATGGTTCTGCCCGCAACTGGGGGGTGATCTGCAAACGGCTGGCAGATGAACGCCAGGTGGTGGCGGTTGATCTGCGCAACCATGGCCAAAGCGCCTGGACCCAGAGCCACAGCTATCCCGAGATGGCCGAAGATCTGGCGGAGGTCATCACGCAGTTTGGTGGACAGATGGATGTGATCGGTCATTCCATGGGGGGCAAGACCGCAATGATGCTGGCCCTGAACCACCCGACCATGGTGCATCGGCTGATCATCGCCGATATCGCCCCGGTGCCCTATAGCCACAGCCAGATCCAATTCATCGAGGCCATGCGCGCGGTGGATTTTTCGCGGGTGGAACGCCGCCCCGATGCCGAGGCGCAGCTGGCCGCCGCCGGGGTAGAACCTGCCTTGCAGAGCTTCTTCACCCAATCACTTGATATTGCAAACAAAGGCTGGCGACTGAACCTAGACACCCTGGCCCGGCACATGCCGGACATTATGTCCTTTCCACAGACCGAGGCCCAGTGGACCGGGCCTGCGCTGTTTTTGGCAGGGGCCGAATCTGACTATGTGCGCCGCGCAGATCGCGACGTCACCCTGGCCCGGTTTCCCAATGCACGTTTTGCCAAAATTCCCGGCGCTGGCCATTGGCTGCATGCCGAAAAGCCGCGCGAATTTGAGGCCAACGCGCGTGCCTTCCTGAACGCCTGATCAACATTGGCAGATAAGAATCGGCCAGCCCGGGCGTCTGCCCAGCAGGCCGTTAGCTATGGGCAGCAGCCCCCTGATACAGCTGGCGCGCCACCAACCAGGCGACCGGCATCCCCAGCAGCGCCCCCATCGCGGCGGCAGTCAAGATTGCCTGGACAGAAACAAATCCAGCAACCAGAACGACAATAACGCCCGCCCCGGCCAGGCTGCTGCCAATGAGAGAATACAAAATGGATGCAAGGCGTAGCATGTGAACCTCCTTTAAGGTCTAGGCCTGGAAATTACGCCCTATATAAACGCACGGGGCCCTGGCCACTTTGATCAGGATCATCCCGCCGCCAAGAAACCGTCATCAGGATTCACGCCGCCGCTCATCGGCAACACAGTCGGCTGCGGTGCTATTTACCTCATGTATATCCACACAGTTTCTGATAGGGGGTACGAAACCGAACCAGCATGAGCCAGCATGAGGCGCCTTTGAAAAATCTTGATGAAAGCCTGCTGACGGGATTGCCCCCCTTTTGTCTTTTGCAGCGTACAGAGATCCGCGAGATTCTGGATCAGGCGACAAGCAAACGGATCGACGTAGGGGCCGAAGTGTTTCACGAGGGCCACGATGCGGAACGGTTCTATCTTCTATTGGATGGCTTCATCCGGGTGATCAAGAACACGCCCACCGGCGAGCAGATCATCGCGCTGCATATTGCGCCCGGGCAGCTGTTCGGAATTGCCCCTGCGCTTAGCCGTACCACCTATCCGGCAACCGCCGTGGCCGCAGCGGAATCCATCGCCCTGTCATGGCCCGTCCGCCTGTGGGATGACTTCACCAGCCGCTACAAGGGATTTTCCACCGAAAGCTACAAGACACTGGGGCAACGGTTGGAGGAAATGCAAAGCAGGATCACCGAGCTGGCAACACAGGCCGTTGAACAAAGAATTGCAGCCGCTTTGCTGCGCTTGGTCAACCAGTCCGGACGCAAGACCGATCAGGGGCTGGAGATCGCCTTTCCGATCACTCGTCTGAATATTTCGGAAATGACCGGAACAACCCTGCATACGGTCAGCCGCCTGCTATCCGCCTGGGAACGTGACGGCGTGGTCAAATCCACCCGCAAGCATATTGTCGTGACCGATCCGCATCGGCTGGTGCTGCTGAGCAAGCCCAAAGGCTAGGCCTGCGGCAATCGCGCATAATAGTCCCGGCCGCTGCGCGTCTGCGGGGATCAGCTGGGGTCAGCCGCCTTTCTGGCGGATCTTCTGGCGCAGTTCAGCGCGAAATTCGTCTTCATCCAGGGCGTATTCCTCGCAGGCGTCAATGACCGTGTGAAACGGGGCGATCGGACAGCCCGGGCACAGCATGTCGCGCGCGAGAAACAAATCCACCACATCCGGCCAATTCGCAAATAGCACAGACAGCGGCAGATCCGGGTCTTCCGGGTCATGGTCGGCCATGGGCAGATCCTCCTTTTGATGCATTCTGCACTCAAGAACAGATCCGAACTTTGCGCTGGCACAACATTCGGCAGGCGCAGTCTTTTATTCATCAGACATCCGCAACTGTACTCAGGACCGCGACATGTCAGAGATACTCACCAAATCGCGGGCCAGGAATGTGTTCTACGGAGGATCCTTGTTCTTCGTCGTCGTATTCGTGGCCATGACCGTGCATAGCCATCGCTATATCGTCGAAACCTCCACCGCAGGAATGCCGCTAACGGACGAGGTGCGCCTCGGCAAGCACGTCTGGGAACGCGCCTCCTGTATCAACTGCCACACCCTGCATGGCGAAGGCGCCTATTTTGCGCCCGAAGTGGGCAATGTGATGACCCGCTGGGGCGTTCTGGACGACCCGGAAGGCGCCTATGAAATGCTTGATGGCTGGATGCAGGCCCAGCCATCCGGAATCGAGGGACGCCGTCAGATGCCCCATTTTGACATCACCGAAGAGGAGATGCGCGGGCTCGCAGAATTTCTGCGGTGGGCCGATCAGACAGACACCCAGGACTGGCCGCCCAATGATGCGGGCTAAGGGAGAAATACTATGAAATATCAATCACAAAAAGTGGCCTACGCCTATTTTCTCGTGGCAATGGCCCTGTTCGCGATTCAGGTTCTGGGCGGGTTGCTGGCCGGGTGGATCTATGTATCGCCAAACACGCTAAGCGAGCTAGTGCCCTTTAACGTTGTGCGTATGCTGCACACCAATGCGCTTATCGTCTGGCTTCTGCTCGGCTTCTTTGGCGCCGCCTACTATCTGGTACCGGAAGAAAGCGAGCGGGAACTCTTCTCGGTCAGACTGGCCTATATCCAGCTTGCGATCCTGGTCGTCGGCACCCTGGGCGCGGTTGTTTCCTACCTCGTAGGGATCCACGGCGGCCGCGAGTTCCTGGAGCAGCCGCTCTGGGTGAAATTCGGCATTCTGGTCGCAGCGGTGATTTTCCTCGTGAATATCTCGATGACCGTGTTGGCCGGGCGCAAGACCGCAATTACCAATATCCTGTTGATGGGGCTGTGGCTCTTGTCCCTGTTGTGGATCTTTGCCTTCATCAACCCCGACAACCTCAGCCTTGATAAAATGTACTGGTGGTTTGTCGTTCACCTCTGGGTGGAGGCCACCTGGGAACTGGTGATGGCAGCAATCCTTGGCTATCTGATGCTGAAGATGACCGGCGTTGACCGCGAGGTGGTTGAAAAATGGCTCTATGTCATCGTTGCCACCGCGCTGTTCTCCGGCATCCTTGGCACTGGCCACCACTTCTTGTGGATTGGCACCCCCGGCTACTGGCAGTGGGTTGGCTCCATCTTCTCCACCTTTGAGGTGATCCCGTTCTTCGCCATGATGAGCTTTGCCTTTGTCATGGTCTGGAAGGGCCGCAAGAACCACCCCAACAAGGCGGCGCTCTTGTGGTCGCTCGGGGCCTCTACCGTGGCCTTCTTTGGGGCCGGTGTCTGGGGCTTTTTGCACACATTGCACGGGGTGAACTTTTACACCCACGGCACCCAGATCACCGCCGCCCACGGTCACCTGGCCTTCTATGGTGCCTATGTGGCGATGAACCTGGCGATGTTCTCTTATGCGATGCCGCAGCTGCGGGGCCGCGATCCCTATAATCAGGTGCTGAACATGGCCTCTTTCTGGCTGATGACCGGCGGCATGGCCTTCATGACCTTTGTGCTGACCTTTGCCGGCACCATCCAGACGCATATGCAGCGCATCGTCGGGGACTACTACATGGATGTGCAGGACCAACTTGGCCTCTTTTACATGATGCGCTTTGGCGCAGGTGCTGCGGTGGTTCTTGGGGCTTTGCTCTTTATCTACAGCCAACTGGTGGTCCGGCGTGAAGTCATCGCCCCCGGCCCGATTGCAACCCCAGGAGAATAGAAAATGAATGCGATCAACACTCCTGCAGTGCCTTTCTATCAGGCCAGCAAAGACGAAATATCGGTCTTTGAAATGGCCCAAGCCAACGGTTTGCCCCTTCTTCTGAAGGGGCCCACCGGCTGCGGCAAAACCCGCTTTGTGGAACATATGGCAGCCCGGCTTGGGCTGCCACTCCACACCGTTGCCTGCCACGATGACCTCTCGGCGGCCGACCTGATCGGGCGCTATCTGCTGAAGGGCGGCGAAACCGTCTGGGTCGATGGCCCGCTAACCCGTGCGGTACGGACGGGCGGCATCTGCTACCTCGACGAGGTGATCGAGGCGCGCAAGGATGTGGCCGTGGTGCTGCACCCCTTGACCGATGATCGCCGCCGTCTGGTGATCGACCGCACTGGCGAAGAACTGACAGCGCCCAAATCCTTCATGCTGGTGGCCAGCTACAACCCCGGCTATCAGAACATCCTGAAAAAGCTGAAACCCTCCACTCGGCAACGCTTTCTCTCCATCGGCTTCGATTTCCCCGAGCCAGGGCTGGAAACCGCCGTGGTTGCGGCCGAAAGCGGTCTGGATGAAAGCCGCTCTGCCGCCCTGGTGCGGCTGGCGGGTCATATCCGCAAACTTTCCGGCATGGATCTGGAGGAAGGCGTATCGACCCGCCTGCTGATCTATGCAGCCACGCTGATCGCCAAGGGCATGCGCGTGGATCAGGCGCTGGAGGCTGCGATCATTGCACCGCTCAGCGACGAGGACGATGTCTGTCAGGCGCTGCGCGATCTGGCAGCATCGGTTTACGGGTGACATCATGATACATGCGCGCGACCTTCTTGAACCCGAAGAAACCGTGGGAAACCTGTGGCATGACATTTCCACACGTATTGGCGCCGATGGCGCCAATACCGGCGAGGCGGTGTCCTACGATGAGGTCCGAAGCAGTGTCGCCACCCTGTTCCGCGCGCTTGGCGGCCGCAGCGGTGTCGAAATCCAGGAAGCCCCGGCCACTGCGATGGACCACCGTCCGGACCTGCTGCGCCGTCTCGGCACCCCCCGCGAAACCGGCTATCGCGCCAGTTTTGACGGCGAGCGATTGCGGCTGCCGCCGGTGATGGCAGCCTTTCCCAGCCGCGCGCTCAACCGTCAGGCCTATTTGTGGCTGGCCGCCATGGCCGCGCATATCGACCTGCCACAGCCCAACCTGCCCCCCTATCAGGCAGATCAGGCAGAAATCACCGCCAATGCGCAGGCCGCCGACCGCGCTTTTGCCGCCTGCCCAGGGCTGCGCCAGGGCTATGGCGCCCTATCGGCCCATCTTACCGCCAATCGCAAACGCAGCGGCCTGCCCCGCTTCGAGGCACAGATCGAGCGCCGGATTCTGGATCAGCTCGGCGCGCCCTACGCGCCGGTTGCCCCCTGCAGCAACACCGCACCGCGCGGCTATCGCAGCTATCTGGCGGTGCCGATCTGGCTACGCCTGCCCACCTGCGGCAACAGCCGCCCCCCTGCCCCAGATGCCGAAGAAAGCGAGGCCCCAAGCCTGGCCATGGCCACCCGCAAGGCGGGCCAGCGCGAAGACCGCGAACAGGCCAACCGCAAGGACAGCTTCATCATCCACCGCTTTGAATCGATCCTGTCCTGGGCCGAAAGCCTGAACATCAACCGCATGGTCGATGATGACGATAATGAACACGCCGAAAAGGCCGCCGAAGATCAGGACAGCATCACCCTGTCGCAGCACATGAAGCGGGCGGCTTCGCGGCTGCGGATCTCGCTGGATCTGTCACCGCAGGACGCCGAACACGAACGGCTGGCGGATCGCTACACCTACCCCGAATGGAACCACCGCCTCGGCCAGCATATGCCCGATCATACCCGCGTGCTGGAGGTCGAGGCCGAACCGGCAATGGATTTCAGCCCCGATGCGCGACTGGTGGCACGGGTACAGCGCCAGTTTGCCCCCTTGATGCCAAAGCGGGTGATGCTGCCCCGGCAGTTGGACGGCGACGATCTGGACCTGGACGCAGTGGTGCAGTCCCGCGTTGATCTGTCGATGGGCCAGCAGGGCAGCGACCGTGTCTGGCAGGCCAGCCGCCCGATGGCCCGTGACCTCAGCGTTGCGGTGCTGATGGATTGCTCGCGCTCGACCGAGGCCACCGTGGGGGACCGGCCAGTGATCGACACCGCCCGCGAATCCCTGGCCGCCCTGGCTGCGGGCATCGCCACTGCCGGTGATCGCCTGGGCATCTGGGGCTTTTCTTCGCTGCGCCGCGACCGGGTCTTCCTGACCCGCGCCAAAACCTTTGAACAACCGATGGACCAAAAGGTCACGGCCCGGATCGGAGGCTTCAAACCCGGCCACTACACCCGACTGGGCACCGCCATCCGCCATGCCTCGGCCCAGTTGGCCGAGGAAGGCAGCGCGCGGCGTCTGCTGCTGGTGCTGACAGATGGCAAACCCAACGACCTGGACCACTATGAAGGCATTCACGGTATCGAAGACAGCCGCATGGCCGTCCGCGAAGCCCGCGCCCTGGGCCATGCGGTGCATGCAGTGGTGATCGACGCGGATGGCCAGGACTGGTTTGCCCGCATCTTTGGGCGCGCGGGCTTTACACTGCTGCCCGATCCGGCCCGCCTGCCCAGCGCCCTGCCTGAAATCTATCAATCCCTCACCATGGAGCACTGACATGAAACAGACCCTCTGCGCGCTTACCCTTTGCCTTGCCCCCCTGGCCGCCATGGCCGATAGCTTTGAGCGCCCGATCCCGCAGCCCCAGACAGATGTCGCCGAGTTCTGGTTTATGATCGCCTCTATCCTGTTGATCGCAGCGCTGGTTTCGGTGCATATCGTGTTGAAACGGCGATGACATCCCGCCCCTCTTTCAAGCTGTTCGCCTGTCTCTACCCCTTTGGGGCGGGGGCGGCGGCGGTCAATGTCTTCTTTGCCGCGCTGATTGGCAGTTGGCTGGGATGGGAGGTGCTGACCCCGCAGATAAGCGTGCTGATCGGCGCGTTTCTGGGGGTGCCTGTCACCTGGGTCTTTGCCTGCCATATTAAAAACCTGATGGAGCAAGCAGACAGGAAATGACCGGATGGCAAGAATTCGCCCTGGCGCTTGGCGCTTTTATGCTCAGTCACCTTGTCCCGCGGATCGGCGGCCTGCGTGACAGATTGATACAAGCCATGGGCCGACGGGTGTATTTTGCCCTATACGGAGCCCTGTCGTTGGCGCTGCTAGCCTGGGTCATTGTGGCGGCTGGCCGCGCCCCCTATGTCGCGCTTTGGGATCAGGCCGCCTGGACCCGCTGGGCGCCGTTCTTGCTCACCCCCTTTGTTTTTGTTCTGACCACCTGTGGGATCGGCAGCCCGCTGCCCGATAGTCTTGGCGGCAGTCGCAAGCGCACCTTTGATCCGGGCCAGCCCGGATTTTCGGCCATCAGCCGCCATCCGCTGCTGCTGGCGCTGGCGCTCTGGGCCGGGGCACATGTGCTACCAAATGGCGACCTGGCCCATGTGGTGCTGTTTGGTCTGTTTGCCGCCTTCCCGCTGTTGGCGATCTGGGCCTTTGACCGCCGTGCGATGAAAACCTACAGCGCTCAGCAGCTGCAATCCGCTCCTATCCTGTCGCTGCGCCCCCTGCTGAACGCTGACTGGTGGCGCAGAAATACCCGCCCTGTGTTGATCCGCACAGCGATCGGGCTGGTGCTTTGGGCCGGGGCGCTGCATCTGCATGGCCCGGTGATTGGCGTCTGGCCGTTTCCGCATTAGGCCTATTCCAATCAGCCTGTCCCCATGGGCACTGCTGATGACTTCAAGACCACAGGTAAAACAGCGCGGGCAGAGGAAACCCTGCCCGCGCTGTCTTGTCAGTTCTATTCGGGACGCCGGCCAGATCAGTCGGCCAGATCAGTCAGCCCGCACCTGATTGGCCTTTTTGCGTGCGGCCCGCCCAGATGCCAGCCAGGGGACCAGACGCCAACACAAGAGCGCAAAGGAAGTCGTCCACAACAACGCCGCCAGATCCAGCCCGGTCAGGCCAGCAGGCAATTCAACATAGCGCCACAGCCGCCCGATCAAGGCCAGCACCAGCCCGGCGAAGGCCAGGTTCAACACCGGTCCAGAGACCAGAGCGCGGCCAGTGTGCCCCATGGTCGCCCGCATCATCACAGCAACGGTCATCCCGCCAATCGCGCCGATGCCCCAGATATGCAGCCCCGCATCAGCAGAGAGCAGCCCCATTGCCGCCGCCGCATTGGCAATCATCCCCAGAGGGGCAAAGAAAAAGGCGACATGCAGCATGGCCAATATCGGATTGTGCCACGTGGCAAACCCGCACCAGCGCCCCAGCCGGATAAACTGCAGAAGCCCAGCCATAAGGATAAACGCCGCTGCCACCGGCGCCTGCGGCCAGATCACCCAGATGACCAGCGCAGGCGCGGATACCAGCAGGCTCAGCTTGTCAAACCCGCCAAAGGGCGCGGGCAGACGGCTGTGCCCCGCCTTGTTCAGCCAGTTGCGGGTAAAGCTGGGCAGGATACGCCCGCCAATCAGCAGGACCAGGAATATCAGCAGCGCCAGACCAAGGCGGCGACCAACCGCAGCCTCGCCAGTCCGGGCGACCTCGGCGAAAAAGAACAGATTGGCCAGCGACAATAGGCTGACGGGGATCAGCACCATCAGATTGCGCCAGTTGCGCCCAGCAATGATTTCGCGGGCAATCAGAATGGCCAGCACGATCAAAAAGGCGCTATCGATCAGCGCAACGCCCCACCAGGGCAGCGGCAGCAGGCCGAAGACCGCAACGCGACCACTGAGCCACAAGATCAGCATCAAGAGTAGTGGCCGCCCCCGTGTTGGCATCCCGCCAGTCCAGTTCGGCACAGCCGTAAACAAAAATCCGGCAATCACCGCAGCGCCGTAGCCAAAGATCATTTCGTGACTGTGCCAATCCACCGGCGGCAGCGCGCTGTTAAGGCTAAGCTCTCCCTGCCAGATCAGCATCCAGAAGGGGATCGCCACCAGCCCAAAGAGGCAGGCCGCCATAAAGAAGGGGCGGAACCCATAGGACAAAAAGGCGGGTCCAGTATAGGGAGTTGGGCGGGACATATTAAACTCCTGCGATTGCGAATGGAAAAGGCGGCCCCATCATGGCGCCGCCTGTCAGGGCAATTGGCCGACAATTCTGTGGCCGTTCCCTGAATTACTGCACCTGGGCAAACAGGTCTGCAAAGACGCCCTTGGCTTTGCCTTTTTGCTTCACCGCCTCGGCTGCCTCTCGGTTCACCGCTTCGCCAACCTGAATAAGCGCAACCATGCCCATACCATAGTGGGGGGTGCATTTGACGCCATAGACGCCTTGCGCATCGACAGTCATCTCAAAGTCAGCGTTGAACTTGGTTTTGAACGCCTCCACGCCTTCAGGCAACATCCCCTTGACGCTTTCGACATTGTGGCCTTTGTCGGTGGCGACAAAATGGATCACGTCACCCGGCGCGGCTTTGACAAAGGCCGGTTCAAAGACCATCGCCCCTGCTTCGCCCCGATTGAGCATCTTGACCTCAAAAGTCTCGGCTTGGACCAGGGTGGCCACACAAGCAAAGATCGCGGCACAACCAATTTTCTTGAACATCTGATTTCCTTTCACGGGTTCGGTCTGTGTTTGTTTGCGCCCCGCTTATCAAATGTTTTGGCATGGCGATTATTGCTCTGGATCAAACTTCCGACTGAACGTCCGCTGGTTCTGCTTTTGCTGCTTTCCATCGCTTGGCCTGCCGCCCGCAACGCCGAGTCTCGCGCGGGTGACACTGCCGTCCAGCTGTAACCAGTTTGCCAGGGAATGCAGAAAACCGAAAATAATGCCTCCGTATGGTGGGGGCGAAAAAAGCCGGAAAAAAGCGACGAATACCCCGCCAATGTTGTTTCAGATCAACCTTCGAATTTTCTGGTCTGCTTATCGTCTGGCCAACAAACACATTCATCAAAGGAGAAGAAGACATGCTTACCAGACGCGCAGCACTTATGGCCGCCGCAGGGGCTGCTGCCCTTCCAGCGTTGATCAAAACCGCCAAAGCAGAAGAAATCATGGATACCTCGGGGGCCGCGCCCGTCGATCTGTCGACCCTGAAGCGGATCAAGCATAAACTTGTCCGCCCCCCCATGGTTCACGAACACGAACAGGTCGCACCGGCGGAACCACGGATCGTCGAATTCGAAATGCAGATTGTCGAAAAGGAAGTCGAAATTGACAGCGGTGCCCATCTGCAGGCGATGACTTTCAATGGCTCGATCCCTGGCCCGATGATGGTGGTCCATGAAGGCGACTATGTCGAGCTCACTCTTTTTAACTCGCCTGAAAATCTGATGCAGCACAACATCGACTTCCACTCTGCGACAGGTGCGCTTGGCGGTGGGTCGCTGACACTGGTGAACCCCGGTGAAAAGACCACCCTGCGTTTCAAGGCGACCCGTCCAGGGACATTTGTCTACCACTGCGCCCCAGGCGGCCCCATGATCCCATGGCACGTTGTCAGCGGTATGTCCGGCAGCATTATGGTTCTGCCCCGTGACGGGCTGAAAGATCACAATGGCAAACCCGTCAGCTATGATCGCGTCTACTACATCGGCGAAAACGACTTCTACATCCCCAAAGATGAAAACGGCGACTACAAGCGCTTTGAAGATGTCGGGGCCAGCTATCCTGATACCCTGGAGGTGATGAACGGCCTGATCCCAAGCCACGTTGTCTTTAACGGCAAGGTTGGAGCGCTGACCGGCGACAATGCTCTGCACGCTTCGCAGGGGGAAAAGGTGCTCTTTGTGCACAGCCAGGCGAACCGCGACAGCCGCCCACACCTGATCGGTGGTCATGGCGATCTTGTCTGGGAAACCGGCAAGTTCAACAACACACCGGAACGCGACCTGGAAACCTGGTTCATTCGCGGCGGCTCTGCCGGGGCGGCGCTGTATGAATTCCTGCAGCCGGGCGTCTATGCCTATGTGAACCACAACCTGATCGAAGCGGTAAACCTGGGCGCAACCGCGCACGTGGTGGTCGATGGTGACTGGAACAATGACCTGATGGAACAGGTCGAGGCACCAACTGCATACGATGCCGCCTACGAAGGTAAATCTGCCCTGCCATAGGTCGCCACGGCACCGCAGAGACAAGATCACCAAAGGCGGCCGGGCCACTGGCCGCCTTTGGACCGCTTAGGAGAACAAACATGAAACCGGTTGTGAAAATTATCGCTGTGGCGGGCCTTGGTGTCGGCCTTATCGCCAGTCTTGCAATCGGACTGGGTTTGACCAGGCCGCAAACAGCGCCCGGCAGCGCCGCATCAGTTGACTTGGTTAATATCCCGGCGGGCACCATCGACTACCGCCCTTTTGGCAATTTTGTCGCCAAGGGAAAATCACGCTCGCCGCGCGCGTACAAGCTGGAGGTCGCCGGTTTCACCATCATGAAGTATCAGGTCAGCCGCGCCGAATATGCCGCCTGTGTCGCCGATGGTCCCTGTGCCAGCGTACCCACCACCGGTGGCGATTACCCGCAGACCTATGTAAATTGGAAAGATGCCAACGACTACGCCCGGTGGTATTCACAAAAAACCGGCGAGCACTGGCGCCTGCCCAGCGACGCGGAATGGCAATTGGCCGCTGCAGAACGCTATGGCGATGCCGCACCGGATACGCTTGAACTGGATCCCGGCCAGCGGATGCTGGCGCAGTATTCCGCTGGCACACTGCTGCGCGGCACCGCCAGCCCGGCGCTGCGCCCTGCCGGGGGCTTTGGGGAAAACTCGCTGGGCCTGGCCGATATCTCCGGCAACGTCTGGGAGTGGACCGATGGCTGCATGCAGAGCGGCTCCCTGCGCGCAGATGGAGCCGTCGCAGAGAGCGAACCCTATTGCTGGGTGCGCATTGCCGGGGGCATTCACCGCGCGGCAATCGTAAGCTTCATACGCGATGCCAGCGTTGGCGGCTGTGCCGTTGGCCTGCCGCCAAACCATCTCGGCTTTCGGCTGGTCCGCGACACCCTGCCCGCCCGGTGGTGGCAGCTTTTCTGACGCCCCCCACTCATCTCGGTGCGGGTGCGCGTTTGAACGCACAGGAAACCATCTGGTGGCTGATCTCTTTGATGCACCGGACATCAGAACATCTGGGCAAAAAGCACCTGATTGCCAGCTGGTCAGCGCCTTACTGTCGGCGTTTCAAATACCCGCCAAACGCCCGGTGATAGATCTTCTTGTCCGCGGATTTGAATTGGCTACAATTGTCGCATGACAAATTGGATCCCCTCCCGAAATTCACTGAGCTCGCCGCTGCACACCAGCCTCGCCATGTCGATTGCCGAAGCGATCAAAGATGGCAGCTTGTCAGTGGGACAGAAGCTCCCGCCCCATCGCAAACTGGCTGACGATCTGAGGCTCAGTGTAAATACAGTGAGCAAAGCCTATGATATTCTGCGCCGCCAAAACCTGATCGAGGGCCAAATCGGGCGTGGGAGCTATGTCGTGGACCCCGGCAAGCCCGATCACCAGCCCTTTAAACCAGAGGTCGATTCGCAAAACCTGTTCGACATGTCGATTTCGCACCCGCTGTTCAATCGCCTGCATGTCGACGCCATGCAATCTACCCTGAAGTCGATGCAGGCAGATCTCGATCCGGCCCTGTATCTGTCCTCTCGTCCGAACATCGGCCATGAAACGCATCGCAAAACCGGTGTAAAATGGCTGTCGCATTGCGGGCTTGAGACCAGCGTTGGCTCTGTCCTGATGACCAATGGCGTGACCCATGGCCTGTCGGCGGCACTGTCGGCGATCCTGCGTCCTGGGGATGTCATTTTGTCGGATATGATCACCCACCACCTGCTGGTTTCAAGCGCCGCCTACTTTGGCTACCAGCATGTTGGCCTTGAAACTGACGCGCAGGGAATACTGCCCGATGCCCTGGAAAAGGCCTGCGTAGAAAAGTCACCTAAGCTATTGTATTTGCTACCATCACTGGCAAACCCCAATGTCCACATGATGCCCGAAGAGCGGCGGCGCCAGATTGCTGCCATCGCCCGCAAACATCGGCTGCACATTGTCGAAAACGATGCGTTTGGCCCAGTAGCCGAGGATAGACAGCCACCTGTGTCGATCTTTGCGCCCGAACTTTCCGTCTACCTGACGACCTTCACCAAATGCACGGTCAGCGGCTTGCGCGCAGGCTATGCTGTGGTTCCGGACCATCTGCTACCAGCCATGACAGCACGATTGATCGTATTCGGTTGGATGGCGACGCCACTGATCTGCGAACTCGCATCACGCTGGGTAGAGGATGGCACGGCGCAGGCATTGGCAGACTGGCAGCGCGTCGAAATCGGCAAGCGGTATCACATTGCAACGCAAGAGCTTGCCGGTTTCAGCTGGACCGGTCACCCGGCGAGTTTGCATCTGTGGCTACACCTTCCGCCTGATTGGGATTCCAACAGCTTTGTTGCCCATGCCCGCGAACTGAACGTGGCGGTATCGCCGGAAAGCCCCTTCCTTCCTCCCCAGGCTTTGCCAACCAATGCGGTGCGTATTGCGCTTGGGAGCATCCGTGAAACAGACCGTTTTCGCCAGGCGCTGAGGCTGCTGTCAGGGTTGCTGACCCGCCCGCGTGAGCCGCTGCCGCAACTCGCCTATTAGGAATGTAGCACAACAATATAATAATTGACTCACAGGTCATTCTTCGGAAAGTGATATGGCATCAAAACCCAAAACACTGGAATATCTGGGAGGATATGATGACTGTTGCCACACCTTTCGCCCTGCGCGTCGGCGCGCCCCTGGTCGCAGCGCTGCTGACCACAACTGCGGCCTATGCTGATAACTGGCGCTATGCCATGGAAGAGGGCCTGGAAGATCCACAGGGCCTCTATGCGACGAAGTTCAAAGAAGAAATTGAGGCCAACTCGGATCACACGGTGCAAATTTACGCTGTTGGCACCCTTGGTGAATCGGCAGATGCGATGGAGCAGGCGCAGGCAGGCTTGCTGCAGTTCATCGACCAATCACCAGGCTTTACCGGTGCCTTGATCCCGGAAGCCGAAGCGTTTTTGGTGCCCTATGTACAGCCAACCGACCCCAAGGTTGTGCGCAAGTTCTTCAAGGAAGGCGTCGCGGTAAACGAGATGTTCCACGAGATCTATCGTGAGCAAGGCCTGGAGCTGCTGTCAGTCTTCCCCGAAGGCGAAATGGTTGTCACCACGATGGAGGAATTCCGGACCCCTGCCGATCTGGAAGGCATGAAAATCCGCACCATGACCTCGCCCCTGCTTTTGGAAACCTACACAGCCTTTGGCGCCTCGCCGATTGCCATGCCCTGGGGCGAGCTGATCGGCGGGCTGAAAACAAAAATGGTCGATGGGCAGGAAAACCCCACGATCTGGATCGAAGCCTATGATCTGGACAACCTTACAAATGTCATGACCTACACAGGTCACGGTCAATATACCACGGCGGTGATGGCCAACGCCGATTTCTACGACGGGTTGAGCGACGCAGACAAACAGCTTGTGCAAAACGCCTCACAGGCAGCGCTTGACTATATTCTTGATGTGGCCGTCGAGCTGGATGCAACCGGTCTGGCGAAAATCAAGGAAACCAACCCGGACTACATCATCAACCGTCTGACCGCAGAAGAACGTGCGCCATTCAAGGAACGTGCGAAAGCTGTCGAAGCAGCCTTTGTTGAACGTGCGGGTGAACGTGGCGCGGCCATCTTGGAACAGATGAAAGCGGATCTTCTTACTGCACAGCAGTAACGCGTGTAAGGGGCACGCATGTCGGCATCCGCCCCCCCCGAAACACCAAACCATCGCGGACCCTGACCGGGTGTTGGGGGCCGCGCTTTGGAAAATGACAAGAAATAACAATCAGATTTGCGACGATCCTGGGGAGGACGCATGAGCGATACGCCACTAAAAAAAACGGGCCTGACTTGGCTGATTGATGGCATCGACAAAGGCATCGCAGCGCTTGAACGCGCAATCATGGCCATCGGGGTCATTCTGATGGCGGTGAATACCATCGCCAATGTCATCAGCAGGTTCGTCTTCAACCATTCCATCATCTTCGCAGAAGAGCTGAACAGCATTTTCATATTGTTGGTGACCTTTGCCGGCATTGGCTATGCTGCGCGCCATGGTCGGCATATCCGAATGTCGGCAATCTCGGACGCGCTGCCGCAACGGGCACGCAAACTGCTCATGCTTCTGATCTCGGCTGTAACAGCAGTGCTGCTGCTGGTTTTGGCTTGGTACGCAGTGCAGTACATCATGAGCATGTATAGCAAGGGACGGGTCTATCCTGCGCTTGGGATCCCTGTCTATATCAGCTACCTCTGGGTGCCCATTGGCCTGTTCGTAACAGGCATTCAGTATGCTTTGACCTTCATCAAAAACCTGCAGGAACGGGAAATTTACCTGTCCACGGATCTGTGTGAAGCAGATGCGCAAGAACTGGAATTGGAGCTTTAACCATGGCACTCGTGATGTTTTCCGCAATGGTTGTCCTGCTGCTTCTCGGGTTTCCAATGATGGTTCCCCTGATCGCCGGCGCCTTGATCGGCGTGATCGAACTGTTTGGCACGGTTGATAAAACCGAATTTATGATCCAGCAGATGCTGGGGGGCATTCGGCCCTCGTCATTGATCGCGGTGCCAATGTTCATTCTGGCCGCTGATATCATGACACGTGGTCAATCCGCTGGACGCTTGATTGATATGGTCATGGCCTTTGTGCGCCATGTGCGCGGCGGATTGGCCGTCAGCACTGCGGCAGCCTGCGCATTGTTCGGGGCGGTTTCCGGCTCTACCCAGGCAACGGTTGTGGCCGTCGGGACGCCGCTAAGGCCGCGAATGCTCAAAGGTGGCTACAAGGATTCCTTTATTTTGGCGCTGATCGTCAATTCAAGCGATATTGCCTTTCTGATCCCGCCCAGCATTGGCATGATCATCTATGGCGTGGTCGCCAAGGCCTCTATCCCAGAACTATTCATCGCCGGAATTGGCCCGGGCCTGCTGATCCTTGTGATGTTTTCCATCTACAGCATGATCTACGCCAAGATGAATGATGTACCGACCGAACCCGCCGCATCGTGGAGCGAACGTGCGCAGGCGGTCAAACGCGCCCTCTGGCCGTTGGGCTTTCCGGTTCTGATCATCGGCGGCATCTTCTTTGGCATCTTCAGCCCAACTGAAGCAGCAGCGATCAGCGTGGCCTATGCGGTCATTCTGGAGGTACTGGTTTTCCGGACGATGAAGATCACCGAGCTATATCATGTTGCCCTGTCAACCGGCATGGTCACGGCAGTGGTGTTCATTCTGGTGGGCGCAGGGGCCGCCTTTGCCTGGGTTCTGTCATTTGCACAGATTCCGCAACAGATACTGGGCGCGCTTGGCATTGATGAAATGGGACAGATCGGCGTGCTGTTCACCATCGCCGTGGCCTTCTTCATCGGCTGCATGTTCGTGGATCCGATTGTGGTCATCCTGATCTTTGTTCCGATCTTTGCCCCCGTGGTGGAAAAAACCGGACTTGATCCAATTTTGGTTGGCACCTTGATCACACTGCAGGCCGCTATCGGTTCGGCGACACCGCCATTCGGATGCGATATCTTCACCGCAGTCGCGGTATTCAAACGCCCCTATCTGGAAGTGATCAGAGGCACACCGCCATTTGTCTTCATGCTTCTCAGTGTCTCGATCTTGATGATCTTCTTCCCGCAGGTTGCACTGTTTCTGCGCGATATCGCTTTTGACAAATAGGAGGCACAGTACATGTTCAAATCCATACTTGCCGCTTTTGACGGCTCCGAAGGATCAGAGGCCGCGCTTTCCAAGGCCGCCGAATTGGCCATACTGTGCGGTGCAGAATTGACGATCTTGACCATGTACCGCCATCATTCGGTGCTAGAGGGATCGATGTATGTAACCAATGCCGATCAGCCCGATGATGTTGATGCAATCATGAGCAATCATGCCAAGACAACCGCCGAAGGCGGCGCGGCGCTCGCGCGGCGGGCAGGCTGTGAAAAGATCCGCGCCTTTGTCAAAGGCGGGCCGACGGCGCGTACAATCGTCGGTTTCGCAAAAGAGCACGACAATGACCTGATCGTCATGGGTAGTCGCGGACTGGGATCAATTGAGGGATACCTGCTCGGCAGCGTTTCTCATAAAGTCACAAGCCTTGCGCAATGTCCGGTTCTGTTGGTGTGAAGAAGGTGATGACGCTGGACTTGCGATCTTCCGCCTCATCTGTGACTGCCCGGCTGGATCGGCAACCGGTTGCCAAACGCATCGGGCTTGTTGCGCTGGCAACGGATCACACCACCGAGACCGATTTTGCCCGCATGTTGCAGGGGCATGATGTCGGGGTTTACGTAAACCGGATCGAATTTGAAAACCCGATAACCCACGAAAGCCTATTGCGGACCGGCCCCCGTCTGACCGCTGCTGCGGCAGATATCCTACCGGATGAGCCACTGGATGTGTTGGTCTATGGCTGTACCAGCGCCTCGGCTGTCTTGGGCAATGCCAAGGTGGCCGAGTATATGAACCGCGCCAAGCCGGATACGCCCTGTGTCACCCCCAGTTCAGCGGCACTTGATGCCTTCGCCGCACTGGGGATCAAAAAGATAAGCGTCCTGACGCCCTATGCAAAGGATGTGACGGACACACTGGTCCGCTATTTCGCAGAGCACGGCCCCGAGGTGGTGAGTGCAGAGTGCTTTGGATTGTCCGATGATCGCGACATGGCGCGTGTCTCTCTGGACAGCATCATCGACGGCGGGGTTGCTGCCTGCGCCGCGCAGGCGGATGCGCTTTTCGTCTCCTGCACCGCCTTGCGCGCAGCCAGTTGCGTGGCACAGTTAGAGGCCCGCCTGGGCAAGCCGGTGATCACCTCTAATCAGGCGATGGTCTGGCGCTGTATGCGACACCTCGGGCTGACCGGCGACTTTCCCGTTGGCGGCACGCTGTTCAAAACCTAAGAAAACGTCAGGATGACACGATGAACTCTGAAGTCACATTTCAGGATAGCTTTGCTGCGCGCGCACGGATCACCGGGGCAATACGGGTGACACCGACAGTGCCATCAGACTGGCTCAGCCAGGCCAGTGGCGGCGATATCCGCCTAAAGCTGGAACAGCACCAGATCACCGGTAGCTTCAAACTGCGCGGGGCGACAAATGCAATCTTGTCACTCAGCGATGCGCAGCGCGCCAAGGGTGTGGTTGGGGTATCCACCGGCAATCACGGGCGCGGCCTTGCCTATGCGGCTGCAAACGCCGGGGTACGCTGCATCATCTGCATGTCCGAACTGGTGCCGCAAAACAAGGTAGAAGGCATCAGGGCACAGGGGGCCGAAGTGCGTATTGTCGGGCGCAGCCAGGATGATGCACAGACCGAAGTCGACAAGCTGGTGGCAGAAGGCATGGTCATGCTGCCGCCTTTTGACCACCGCGACATCATTGCAGGCCAAAGCACAGTCGCGCTAGAGATGCTGGAACAGTTCCCAGAGCTTGAAACCGTCCTGGTGCCCCTGTCGGGCGGCGGGCTGATTTCGGGCGTCGCAATGGTGATGAAGGCGGTAAATCCATCAATCAGGGTTATCGGTGTCTCGATGGAGCGTGGCGCGGCCATGTATGAAAGCCAGCAGGCAGGCAAGCCGGTCATGGTGCCGGAACTGGCAACCCTGGCGGATTCCCTTGGCGGTGGGATTGGCTTGGACAACCAGCATACCTTTGCCATGACGCGCGACCATGTTGATGAACTGGTTCTGGTAAGCGAGGGTGAAATCGCCGCCGCCATCCGCCACGCCTATTGGCAGGAACGCCAGGTTATTGAAGGATCTGGCAGCGTAGGCATTGCTGCGCTGCTGGCCGGCAAAATCAAAGACCCGCGACGCTGTGTTGCCCTGATTTCAGGGCAGAATATCGACATGGCCCTGCATCACCGGATCATTTCCGGCGAAGATGTTGATGTAATGGAAGAAACATAAATGCCCGATATCAAGATACTGACCGAAGCCGACCTGCGCGATCTGGTGCCGCTGGATATCGATGCGGTGGACTGCATCGAACAGGGGTTCACAACCCTGGCGCAGGGCGGCGTTGTCATGCCGCCGATCATGACACTGATGGTGCCGGATCATAACGGCGAGGTCTGCGTGAAATCAGCCTATGTCCCCGGCATCGACAGTTTCGCCATGAAGATGAGCCCCGGCTTCTTCGACAACCCCAAGCTTGGCCTGCCCAGCACATCAGGGCTGATGGTACTGTTCTCTAGCAAAACCGGCATGCTGGAAGCCCTGCTGCTGGACAATGGGTATTTGACGGATGTGCGCACGGCTGCTGCGGGGGCGGTTTCGGCACGGCATCTTGCCCGCGCAGATGCGACGCGTGTCTGCGTCATCGGGGCTGGCGTTCAGGCGCGGCTTCAGCTCCTGGCGCTGACCCTCGTACGCGGCATCAACAGTGCTGTGATCTGGGCACGGGACGGCGCAAAGGCCAAAGCCATGGCGGCCAGCCTGAGTGATGAACTGGGCTTTGAGGTCACCGCCAGCACAGATGCGGCAGCTGCCGTTGCCTCGGCCGATATTGTTGTCACGACAACGCCTGCAACCGAACCTGTGATCAGGGCGGACTGGCTGCGGCCCGGACAGCTGGTCATCGCCATGGGATCGGATCAAGAACACAAAGGCGAGCTGGCCCCGGAATGCCTGGCCAAGGCAACGCTGTACCTGCCCGATGCGCAGGCGCAATGTGCCATCAAGGGCGAGCTGCGCAGCGCCATTGACGCGGGCATTTTCCCGGCTGATCGCCAGTTTGCCGAATTGGGTGATGTCACCTCCGGCAAGGCGGCTGGCCGTCAGTCTGACAGCGATATCATCATCGCAGACCTGACCGGCACCGGCGTGCAAGACACGGCCATCGCCACCCTTGCCAAACAACGGGCCATGGCCGCAGGCAAAGGCTCCAGCTTTACCAGCTGACCCTGCCCCAATGCTGCCCTGCCATCCGCCGCAAAATCGGTATCGGCAAGGCCTGCGCGGAAAAATTGGCCCCTGTTGCGCGCAGCCCCGCCGGTTATTTTCCCGGACTTGTCCATGCGCGTGATTGCACAGCGGTGATCGGGTTGTTAGGTGCTTAATCGCGTTCTCCGGAGGTGACACCATGCGGCTTGATGCCCGCGATCTTGATATTCTGAAGGTCCTGTCAACCGAGGGACGTATCACCAAAACGGCCCTGGCGACCCGTGTTGGCCTATCGCCCACCCCCTGCTGGGAGCGGTTGAAAAAGTTGGAAAAAGCCGGCTTGATCAAAGGCTATCGGGCCGAGATCAGCCTGCAAAAGCTTGGTGCCCATGTGACAATCTTTGTCGCCGCCGAACTCTCGGATCATACTGCGGCCAGTTTTCAGACCTTTGAGGCCGCGATGCAACGCTATGACGAGGTCACGGCCTGCTGGGCGCTTGGCGGCGGGTTTGACTACATCCTGCAGATTGTCACCCGCGATATCGATTCCTATCAGCGCCTGATCGACGAAATGCTCGATTCCCGTATCGGGCTGGCACGCTATTTCACCTATGTGGTCACCAAGCCTGTAAAAGGCCATGGGGTACCGCCACTTTCGCTCATCGCAGGGCACCAAGAGTAAATCTCTGCCCGCGACGGGCCAGGCAGAGAAAACCTCTGCTTAGCCTTTGATATTTGGTCTTTTCCTTGGGTCAAAATGCCAACAATGGCAGACAACAAAGGAGAGCCCGATGACAAACACTGCCCTGTCTGCGCGCGATGATATCGCTGACAAATCCTTGGTGCGCAGTTTTTCCTATGTAAATGGGAAATGGTGTGCTGCTGCCTCGAGTGACACCATCCGCGTGACCGATCCGGCAACTGGCGCGGTTATCGGCGAAGTGGCCAGCCTCTGCGCAGAGGAATCCTCTGCCGCTGTGGATGCGGCACAGGCCGCCTTTCCCGCCTGGTCCGGTCTATTGCCGCAAGAGCGCTCTGCCATTCTGCGCCGCTGGTTTGACCTGATCCTGCATCACAAGGAAGACCTGGCGCGGATCATGGTGCTGGAACAAGGCAAGCCCCTGTCGGAAGCACGCGGCGAAATCGACTATGCGGCCTCCTTCGTGGAATTCTATGCCGAAGAAGCCAAGCGCCCAAATATCGAAGGGGTCACCAGCCACCTGCCCGATGCGGAGGTCGAGGTCTGGCTGGAACCGGTCGGTGTGGTGGCCATGATCACCCCCTGGAACTTTCCTGCCGCAATGCTGACCCGGAAAGCCGCCGCAGCCATGGCAGTCGGCTGTACCGTTGTCGCCCACCCGTCCGGGGAAACCCCGTATTCGGCGCTGGCTCTGGCGGAACTGGCCGAAAAGGCAGGCGTTCCGGCGGGTGTGTTCAACGTGGTTACCGGCCGCGCCGCTACCGTGGTTGGGCCTTGGACAAAAGACACCCGTGTGCGGGCGCTCTCCTTCACCGGCTCGACCGAGATCGGGCGGTTGCTTTATCGTCAATCCGCCGACACCGTGAAAAAACTGGTGATGGAACTGGGCGGGCATGCACCAGTGATCGTGTTCAAGGGGGCGGATCTGGACGTGGCGGTCACTGAAACGATCAAAGCCAAATTCGCCACGTCAGGACAGGATTGCCTGGGTGCCAACCGGATTTTTGTCGAACGCGCCATCTATGATGACTTCTGCGCCCGCTTTACCACCGCAACCCGCGCCTTGTCGCTGGGCATTGGCATGGATGACCCCGATATCGGGCCGCTGATGAATGAAAAGGCGGTGCTAAAGCAGGAAGAGCACGTCGCCGACGCCCTGGCCAAAGGCGCCAAGCTGGCCTGTGGTGGCGCCCGCGATCCGCTGGGATCGCTGTTCTATCAGCCCACGGTTCTGACAGATGTCCCCAAAGAGGCCGCCATTATGTCGGACGAGACCTTTGGCCCGGTGGCGGCCATCGCGCCCTTTGACACCGAAGAAGAGGTGATTGCCCGCGCCAATGACACCGAATACGGGCTGGTTGCATATCTGCACAGCCATGATCCACGCCGCATCTACCGGATGTCACGTGCGCTGCAATTTGGCATGGTTGCGGTGAACCGCACCAAGGTCACCGGTGCCCCCATTCCCTTTGGCGGTACCAAACAGTCTGGCCTGGGGCGCGAAGGTGCGCGTCGGGGCATGGAAGAGTTTACAGAAATCAAATACGTCTGCCGCGATTGGGCATGAGGAGAGAAAAATGCTGAGAAACGACCAACTTGATCAATGGGACCGCGAGAACTTCTTCCATCCCTCTACCCATCTGGCCCAGCACGCCCGTGGTGAGAGCCCGAACCGGGTGATCAAAACCGCCAGCGGAGTGCATATCGAAGACCGCGACGGCAACAGGCTGCTGGATGCCTTTGCCGGGCTGTACTGTGTCAATGTCGGCTATGGCCGCCAGGAAATCGCCGAGGCGATTGCCGCGCAGGCGAAAGAGCTGGCCTATTATCATTCTTACGTAGGGCATGGCACCGAGGCATCGATCACCCTGTCAAAGATGATTCTGGACCGCGCCCCCGCCAATATGTCCAAGGTCTATTTTGGCCTTGGCGGCTCTGACGCGAATGAAACCAACGTCAAATTGATCTGGTATTACAACAATATCCTTGGCCGTCCCGAGAAGAAGAAGATCATCTCGCGCTGGCGTGGCTATCATGGGTCGGGTCTGGTGACCGGATCACTGACAGGTCTTGAGCTGTTTCACAAAAAGTTCGACCTGCCCCTGGCCCAGGTGCTGCACACCGAAGCGCCCTATTATTTCCGCCGTGACAATCTGGACCAGACAGAAGAGCAGTTCGTCGCCCATTGCGTGGCCGAACTGGAGGCGATGATCGAACGCGAAGGTGCCGATACCATTGCCGCCTTTATTGGCGAACCCATTCTGGGTACCGGTGGTATCGTACCGCCCCCTGCAGGCTATTGGCCCGCGATTCAGGCCGTGCTGAAAAAGCACGACATCCTGCTGATCGCGGATGAGGTCGTCACCGGGTTTGGCCGTCTCGGCACCATGTTCGGCTCTGATCACTACGGGCTTGAAGCTGATATCATCACCATCGCCAAGGGGTTGACCTCGGCCTATGCGCCGCTGTCTGGATCTATTGTATCGGACAAGGTCTGGAAGGTGCTGGAACAGGGCACGGATGAAAATGGCCCCATCGGCCATGGCTGGACCTATTCCGCCCACCCCATCGGCGCCGCAGCCGGGGTTGCCAACCTGCAGTTGATCGACTCGCTGAATTTGGTGGAAAACGCCGGAAGCACGGGTACCTACCTGCAGAAATCCATGCAAGAAGCCCTGGGCGATCACGCCAATGTTGGCGATATCCGTGGCGAAGGGATGCTCTGCGCGGTGGAATTCGTAAAGGATCGCGACAGCCGCACATTCTTTGATGCCGCTGACAAGATCGGTCCGCAGGTCTCGGCCACGCTCTTGTCGCAGGACAGCGTCATCGCCCGTGCCATGCCGCAGGGGGATATCCTCGGCTTTGCCCCGCCCTTCTGTCTCAGCCGGGAAGAAGTCGATACCGTCGTCGCCGCCACCAAACGCGCCGTGACGACAGTCTTGGGCTAGGCAACCTGGCATTTGTCCCCCGGGTGTGCAGCGGTCAATCTGGCCGCAACGCACCTGGGGGGCGACACGCGATGCAGGCGCTTGTTGCACGGCGACTGCTGAACCTGACCGGGGTATGCGTGCGATTTCTTTGCGCGGGCCGTAGCTCATAGAGAACAGCAGTTTGTCGAGGCAAATTGCAGATGACGTCGTACAATTCAGGGGAAACGGAACGCAGACTAAGGTCATCGACGCACTGACCGACCCGTCTAACACAAGCTCACCTTTGGGGCGAGCACCGTGCAGGTTGGGCTCAGGCGCGCGTAACTGATAGAAATCAATTCAGCTATGGCGGAGGTCACATGCGTTTATTCTTTCTGATTACCGTTGCGGCATCAACTAGAGATTTGGCGTCGGTTGCGGCTTCTCCACCTTCGTAGGCAGAGGTCTCGCTCTCAAAGCAGCTATTCGCATCGGCAAGCTGAGCATTTCTAATAGCACTCATACAGGTGCCTCCCTCGTCAGGGACAGCAAAGCGGGCGATTGCTGGATTGTCTTGCAGGCCCATGCCTGGGCAACCGGATTGGCCTGTCCAGCCCAACCAGGACATTTGACTGACCTGCCCTCGCAGCCGCGCGGCATTCCAAAATATGCCGTTCAACCCGCGAATTCGTCGAGACAAAAAAATCGCCCGATACGCTATACTTAGACACCAAGAAGCGCATCAAAACGCGCTTCAACCAGTTTCAAAAACTGCTCTGCTACGCGCGACGGCTTTCTGGTGGTCGGCAGAAGCAGATCATATCGAAATGGCTGTGCAGGCAACAAAGGGCGCGCCGAGATCCGGCCGAGATTGGCAAAATGTGTTGCCGTCACCGGCTCTACTATCGAAATACCAGCCCCGGCTGAGACCATCTCACAGATCGACGCAGACAATTGCGCTTCGGCGACGATCCGGGGACGGGCGCCGCCTGCCGATAGAAACGCATCTGTTTCCGAACGGGTTCCGATTTCCGCCCCCAGAGCGATGAAGGGGCGCTGATCGAAGTCTTCCGGCGCGAGCACCGCTTTTTGTTCGAGTTCGTGGGCCGGAGGGAGCACAGCCAGCATCGGCGCGGTGAACAGCTCGCGGCGCAGCACGGCGGGATGGTCATTGTCCAACGCAGCAAACCCAAGATCAAATTGTTGCGAACTAAGATGACGCAGCACCGCCTGAGAGCTTCGTGTACGCAAAGAGACGGTGATTCCGGGCTCTTCTGCGATGAACTCCGCGATGACGTCGGGCAAGAGCTTCAGAGCGAGTGCAGGCATGCCAGCAATAAGCAAGCTGCCGGTCCGAAAGTCTCGAATGTCCTCGATGACGCGGGAAATTTCCATCATCCCCACGAAGGCCCGCTCAACCTCTTCATGAAGGGCGCGGGCCTCAGAGGTGGGCACGACCTGCCTGCCCTGTCGCTCGAACATGTCAAAACCGGCAGCGCGCTCTAAATCCGCAATCAGTTTGCTGACCGATGGCTGCGTGGTGCCGAGCACCGTAGCAGCGGAAGTGACCTTGCCGGTCTCCATCACGGCCCTAAACGCTTCGATCTGACGATGAGTAAGTCGAGGGAGCATAAAGATTCATAGCCTCAGAGAATGATTTGAGAAAATAATACAATTATTCTTATGAATGCAAAGCTGCGATTTTGACGGTGGAGGAATCACATGCAGCAACGCACCCCTGAAATCACTATCGTCGGCGGCGGCATTGTCGGCCTGTCTGTAGCACTCGGCCTGCTGTTGGCCGGATCGCGCGTGCGAGTACTGGATGGGGCTGACAGTGATGCTCGGGCTTCACAGGGGAACTTTGGTCTCGTCTGGGGGCAAGGCAAGGGCTGGAATTTCGCGCCTTATGCCAACTGGACGATGGATGCGCTGGACGCTTGGCCAAGCTTTGCACAGAAGTTGCAGGAGCTGTCAGGCATCAACGTGGCATTGGTCCAATCCGGAGGCTATGAGTTTTTTACCGATCCAACAGAGATGGAATGCTTCAAAGCAGAGTTGGATCAGCAAGCCGGATATCTGCGCCACCGTGCTAGTTATGAGATGCTAAACGGCAATGACCTGCGCAGCCATCTGCCTGATGTCGGAGCAAAGGTTGTCGGCGCAAGCTTCTCGCCACGCGATGGCCATGTAAATCCGCTCCGTTTTCTTCGCGCCCTGCGTTGTGCGGTTCAGGCGATGGGCGGGCGCGTGACTATGGGCGCCACCGTTGCTGCGATCACGCCACAGCCTGGGGGTGGGTTTGCGCTTGCGCGGGCCGATGGGGAAGTAACCCACACCGAGCAGGTCGTGCTTTGCGCCGGTCTTGGCGCAACCACTTTGGCCCGGAATCTTGGCTTTGTTACACAGGTCAAGCCGCAGCTTGGCGAGCTACTGATCACCGAAAAGCTGGGGAGCCGCCTTCCCTTCCTGTCCAGCACTATCCGCCAGGTCGACGAAGGCGGTGTACAGATTGGCGGTACCAAGGCCGATGCAGGGTTCGACGATCATGCGTCATTGGCCGCCATCGCTGGGCTCGCGCGCCATGCGGTTACGGTATTCCCGGCGCTTGCCGATGTGCGGGTTATCCGGGCCTGGGGCGCGCTGCGGGTCATGTCGCCGGACGGTTACCCGGTCTATGCCAAATCCGCCGCGCATCCCGGCGCATTTCTGGTGACCTGCCACAGCGGTGTCACGCTTGCACCCCTGCATGCCAGCGTTCTGGCTCATTGGATTTTAAACACGTCCCCCACCCCTAATCTGGAGGCTTTCGATGAGTGTCGATTCGCGCTTTCTCATGCTGCCTGAGACCGGAAATCGCATGCGGTTCACCCTTGATGACAAACCGGTTACGGCCCCAGTTGGGGTCACACTGGCAGCGGCGCTACTGGCCCATTCGGGTGATTGGACGCGACAGACCGCACAGGGCACTTCGCGCACGGCCTTTTGCATGATGGGTGTCTGTTTCGATTGCCTGGTTGAGGTCGATGGTACGCCCAACACCCTAGCCTGCATGACCCCTCTGCGCGAAGGCATGATTGTCCGTCGACAGGTGGGGCTCCCCGCTCTGAAAGGGGGTCAGAATGGCTGATGTCGACCTCATCATCATTGGCGCAGGGCCCGCTGGTATGTCAGCGGCCGCCGTGGCGGCCCGTGACGGTATCCGGGTGTTGATTTTGGACGAACAGCCGCAACCCGGTGGACAAATTTATCGGAACGTCGCGCAAAACCGAGGCAATCGCAGCTGGCTTGGGCAATCCTATGCCGCCGGGGCATGCCTTGTTGACGCGCTTAAACACCCTGGCATCACCATTCAATCCGGCGCGACCGTTTGGCGGTTGGACAAAGGACCGTTCGTCACTTGGTCGCGCGGCGGCATAAGCCAGACAACCTCGGCTGATCATGTGCTGCTGGCGACCGGTGCGCAGGAGCGCCCGGTTCCGTTTCCTGGCTGGACTCTCCCCGGTGTAATGCCTGCCGGCGCCGCGCAAATATTGATGAAGACCGCAGGGTTGCTGCCCAAGAATGCCGTTCTCGCGGGTTCCGGCCCCCTGCTCTACCTAATTGCCGCGCAGATGATTGACGCTGGAAGCGCCCCACAGGCCCTGGTCGAGACACAGACGCCCCGCCAGATGCTGCGCGCGCTGTCACATTTGCCGCGCGCAATGTTCGGCGCGCCAACCTTGCTGAAGGGTTTGACCCTGATTGCCAAAATCCGCGCAGCAGGTGTGCCGCGCTATACCGCTGCCTCGGATTTCCGAGCCAGTGCCGAAGCAAACGGCGACATTGGTTTTCGGTTCCGGGTGAAGGGGCGCGATCGAAGCCTCACCTGTGGCCTGCTGTTGACGCATCAGGGCGTGATCCCCGGCACCCATATCACGCGGGCTGCGGGCATCCCGCATCAGTGGAACGCCGCGCAGGGTGCCTTTCAGCCCGAACATGATCTTTGGGGCGCTACCGATCAGCCGAGCCTGCATGTGGCCGGAGACAGTTCCGGGATCGGCGGGGCGGATGCCGCAGCGGCAGCGGGTGAATTAGCGGCGCTGAACATCCTGTGCCAAACTGGCCACCATAGCACCGAAACCCGCGATCAGCGCGCCGCCCGTGCCCGCGCTGCTCTGTTCCGCGCCCGCGCCATTCGGCCTTTCCTTGATACTGCCTATCCGCCACCCGCCGAAATACTCACCCCGTCAGACGACACCATCGTTTGCCGCTGTGAGGAAGTCTCTGCCGGGGCCATACGGCATGCCATACGTGAAGGCGCCCAGGGCCACCGCCAGATCAAGACATCCCTGCGCTGTGGCATGGGCCCCTGTCAGGGCCGCATGTGCGACGCCACGCTGCGCGGCCTTCTTAGCGCTGAGGCCACCACAAACCGAGCTATTTCCCCGCCCCGCGCCCGTACACCAATCAAACCGATTGCGTTAGGCGAGCTGGCCGCACTCTCACCCCTTCAGGAGGAAACCACATGACCGCCCCCGCAGCCCTGAAAGTCATAGACCTGCACAAGAGATTTGGCGCACATGAGGTCATCAAAGGCGTGTCCCTTGAGGCGCAAAAGGGCGAGGTAATTGCCATTCTTGGTGCATCGGGCTCTGGCAAGAGCACCTTTTTGCGCTGCATCAACTTGCTCGAGACGCCGAACTCCGGCGAGGTCTGGCTGGCAGGCGAGCAGATGCGAATGACGCAGAACCGCCGGGGCGAGATCGTACCGCAAGACCTGCGACAGGTCGAAGGCATGCGCGCCCGTCTGGCGATGGTGTTTCAGGGTTTCAACCTTTGGTCACATATGACCGTGATGGAAAACGTCATGGAGGGCCCGCTCTACGTTCAGGGCACCCCCCCGGCGCAGGCCCGAGAGAAAGCTGAGGCGCTGCTTGCCAAGGTCGGCCTGTCGGATCGGGCGGACTATTATCCCGCGCATCTGTCGGGCGGCCAGCAGCAACGGGTGGCAATTGCCCGCGCGCTTGCAATGGACCCTGACGTGATGCTGTTTGACGAGCCGACTTCGGCACTGGACCCCGAACTGGTGGGCGAAGTGCTGGGTGTCATGCGTGATCTGGCCGATGAGGGCCGCACAATGCTCGTTGTGACTCACGAGATGGGTTTTGCCCGCGATGTCTCCACCCGAACCGTGTTTCTGCACCAAGGCGAGGTCTGCGAAGAGGGCCCGCCTGCAGAGCTGTTTTCCAACCCGCAAACCCCCGAGTTTCAAGCGTTTTTGTCACGCATGAACTAATCACCCACAGAGAGGACCAACCCATGTTTCGCAGAACCATCCTGAGTGCCGTCGCTGCTTCTGCACTGAGCGCACTTGCCCTTCCCCTTGCTGCACAAGACACGCTGCGCATCGGCGTCGAAGGCGCTTACCCTCCGTTTTCCTCCAAGGAGTCCGATGGCACACTTATCGGCTTTGACATCGAGATCGCCAAGGCGCTCTGCGCGGAAATGAAGCGCGACTGCGAGTTGATCGAGCAGGAATGGGACGGCATGATCCCCGCACTGAAAGCCCGCAAGTTCGATGCCATCGTTGCTTCCATGTCGATCACGGAAGAGCGCAGGCGTCAGATTGATTTCTCTGAAAAATACTACAAGACCCCGGCGCGGCTGGTGGCTCCCAAGGACGCCGATTTCGAAGGCACCCCCGAGGGTCTGGCCGGTAAGCGCATCGGTGTGCAGCGCGGTGCGACACACCAGTGTTACGCAGAGAAGATGTTCCCCGATGCCGAGATCGTGCTCTACGGCTCGCAGGACGAAGTCTTTCGCGATCTGGCGCTTGGCCGCGTGGATGCGCAGCTCTCTGATAGCCTGATCGCACAAGAGAGCTTCCTCAGCGCAGAAGCCGGTGGCGACTATGCCTTCCTCGGCGGAGATCACACCGACGTCGAATGCTATGGCGAAGGCGTCGGCATTGCCGTGCGCAAGGGGGAAGATGCGCTGCGCGCGGATCTGAGCAAGGCCATCACAGCACTCCGCGAGAACGGCACATATGCCGAGATCAACGACACATACTTCCCCTTCGATATCTACGGTGGTCGACCTGCGGGCGACTGATCTTAGACCTGACACACTTCATCAGGGCGACCCACCGCTGCCCTTATGATCCAATGAAGGATACGCCATGAACCTGCTTTTGGAATATCAAACCCAATTGATCGACGGCACGATCATGACGATCACACTGGCGCTGACATCGCTGGTCATCGCCTTGACCTTTGGCCTGCTCGGTGCTTGGGCGAAACTTTCCGCCAACCGTTTGGCCCGGCGGTTGGCCGGAGCCTATACCACCATCGTGCGCGGGGTGCCTGATCTTGTGCTGATCCTGCTGGTGTTCTTCGGCGGTCAGGTAACGCTTAACAACATCGGTGCAGCGACAGGGCTTTGGGGCTATGTCGAGGTCAGCCAGTTCGCGGCGGGTGCAGGCACAATCGGCGTGATCTTCGGCGCCTACTTCACCGAAACGTTTCGCGGCGCC
Organism: Pseudophaeobacter sp.; assembly: GCF_048267565.1. Lineage (NCBI taxonomy): Bacteria > Pseudomonadati > Pseudomonadota > Alphaproteobacteria > Rhodobacterales > Roseobacteraceae > Pseudophaeobacter > Pseudophaeobacter sp. The sequence continues at coordinate 813,962 of NZ_JBLWXG010000001.1, forward strand.
ATCATGGCAATCCCGCGTGGTCAGATAGAGGCAGGTATCAGCGGCGGGATGCGCAAATCGCTGATATTCCGTCATATCATCTGGCCGCAGATGGTCCGCTTTGCCTTGCCGGGTTTCACAAACAACTGGCTGGTACAACTCAAGACTACGGCGTTGGTTTCAGTCATCGGGCTTCAAGACTTGGTCTATAATGCTTTCACCGCCGGTCGCTCGACGGATCAACTTTTTACCTTTATGGCGGCCGCATTTGTCATCTACCTGCTGCTAACTGGCGTATCCGACCTACTGCTGCGTGCGGTGGAACGTCATTACAACCGCGGCGCGGTAAGGACGTGATCATGGAAACCCTGCTGTCCTATATCCCACTCGACCTTGCCCTGATCGCCGAGAACTTTGACCGCTTTCTCTATGGGGTTTGGGTGACACTGAACCTGACCTTACTGTCGCTGCTGCTGGGCGGTTTGCTGTCGATCCCCATGGCAATCGCCCGCGCATCGAAACACCGGGTCTTCAACCCGTTGGTGCAGGGTTACACCTATGTCTTTCGCGGCACGCCGCTGTTGGTGCAAACCTACCTGATCTATTACGGCGTCGGCCAATTTGAGGTGATCCGCACAAGCTTTCTGTGGGACCCTGTTCTGTCCTCCGCCTGGTGGTGCGCGCTCATCGCCTTCACACTCAACACCGCCGCCTATACGACCGAGCTGCTGCGTGGCGCCATAGCGGACACCCCCACCGGCGAAGTGGAGGCTGCCATTGCTACCGGCCATTCCTACCGCAGCCGCATGCGCCGGATCATCCTGCCCTCAGCCTTTCGCCGCGCGATTCCGGCCTACTCCAACGAAGTCATCTTCATGCTGCACGGCTCAGTCATTGCCAGCACGATTACCTTGCAGGACATCCTTGGCGTAGGGCGCTGGCTGAACGGGCGCTATTACCTCGCTTACGAGGGTTTCATCACCGCCGCCGTGCTCTATTTCCTGATCGTGCTGTGCATCACATGGGCCTTCCGCAGGTTCGAGCGCCGCTACCTACGCCATCTGACCCGTCGCGACACAGGCATCGCGCCTCACGCGGCCTCCCTCCCGACCCCTGAAAGAGTATGACCATGATCGAACGCATCCACACCAATCAACGCATGAGCAAAATTGTCAAACACTGCGGTGTCGTCTATCTTTGTGGACAGGTCGGCAGCGGGACAACTCTGGCCGAGCAGACCGAAGACTGTCTTGGACGCATCGACAAGCTGCTCTGCGAAGCAGGGTCATCGCGCGCACATATATTGCAGGCGATTGTCTGGCTCGCTGATATGGCGGAATTCGACGAGATGAATGCAATTTGGGACGCTTGGATACCCCAAGGTGCAGCACCGGCACGCGCCTGTGGAGAAGCCAAACTGGCGGATGCAGATTTGCGAGTGGAAATTATCGTAACCGCTGCTGTAGTTGGTTGACGATCGGTTCCAGGTTCACCCTGTTGTCGATGACGTCCCATCGTCGGCAAATTTGCCGAAGACAACGTTGGCCCATGGTCCCTGTCATCGGCAGATTGACAAGCCAAAGATACAGGGTAGGCTCAACTTATGGTTATGCATGAGAATCATTTCCGGTTTCTGCTTCTGAACCGCCCCCGTCCCCGGGTGGCGCACGCTTAGGCGTCTCTTCAACCCCCGGGGCCATCTCAAACCCTTCATTGAGACTGCGATCCTTTCCGGGGGACCATCATGCACATCACCGATCCGATGCACTTGCCTGCGGGCAGTGCATATCAACCGTCATTCAAATGCCTGCCACTCAGAGGCAGCTATCAACTGATCCAAGCCGACAGGATTGGGATCGAGCGATTGCTAAGTCTTGGCCTCTCGGCGAAATGTCCAAACCCGACACTGATCGAAGGCTTTCTGCGGCACAAGCTACGTCTGGCCCGGCGTGCGCCCGAACCGGCGCCCCCAAACCTCGTGGTGGCCGGGCGCCAGGTTTCGTTCATGACCACCGGCGGCAAGGCCCGCAACGGCAAAATCACCATGGTGCCGGGCGAGAACCTGGGTTGCATCCCGGTCACCTCGTTTTTGGGGGCGACAATGCTGGGGATGCGAAAGCTGCAAAGAATGCCCCTACTGCGCGAGGACGGGTCAATTGACACCCTCGTTGTGCTGGACGTGGGCGACGCTTGACGCGGCGAGGCCTGCAAGGCCAAGATTCGCGTGCCTCACCGCCGCAAGTCCGGATTGAGCCCAAAGCGCGGAATGCTGGTGAGTGTTAAATGTCAGCGTCCGCCCCGGAGCAAGCGATACGCCACGCAACATACTGTGCAAAATTTGGCAAGTCGGCAGTCCTATTTAGGCTAGCTCCGGGCGCTCAAACTTGATAGCGCGAATTGAATATCGCCAAACATCCGAGGAGTCGATTGCTTGGAAAACGTATTTTGTCTCGGCTGGGAAGAATGGCTGAGTTTGCCTGGGCTGAGCCTTCCCGCTATTCGAGCGAAGGTCGACACCGGGGCAAAAACTTCTGCCCTTCATGCCGTTGCAATCGAACCCTTTGGCCCCGCCGATGCGCCCCAGGTCAGGTTTGTCGTGCAGCCGAACCCGGACGACGAGAACCTCGAAATCACCTGTTCTGCGAAAGTCGTTGATCGTCGGCAGGTTACGAGTTCAAACGGAGAGATTGAACTACGTTATGTGATCGAAACTCAGGTTCTGGTGGGCGGTCGGGAATGGCCGATCCAGGTCACTTTGACCAACAGGGAAACCATGGCTTATCGCATGTTGCTGGGCCGCTCGGCGATTCAGGATGATATGCTTGTCGACCCCAATGTTTCTTTTGCCCAGCCCAGACTTTCCTTCTCCGATTACAGAGGGTTGCCGCGAAAACGCCCGGTCAAGCGTCCTTTACGCATTGCTTTGCTTACACGTGAAGCAGGTAGCTATTCGAGCAAGCGCCTTATTGAGGCAGCCCAGGAAAGGGGCCATGTCGTCGAAGTCATCAATACGACCCGCTGCTATATGAAAATCGGAGGCATTACCCCGGAGATCCACCTTGATGGCAAAGTGCTTCCAAGATTTGACGCCGTTATCCCGCGCATTGGAGCATCGGTCACAAGTTACGGAATGGCGGTCTTGAGGCAGTTTGAGGCAACCGGAGCATTTTGCCTGAACTCAGCAGAAGCAATTGGTGCCTCTCGCGACAAGTTGCTGGCCCATCAAATATTGGCGCGGGCAAAGATACAAATGCCAGTTACGACATTCGCCAGTTCACCAAAAGACACCAAGAGCCTTATCGAACTCGCGGGGAAAGCCCCGGTTGTTGTGAAGCTGTTGTCATCGACGCAAGGCAAAGGTGTTGTTTTGGCAGAAACCGCGAAAGCGGCAGAAAGTCTTGTAGATGCATTTCGCGGTTTGGATGCCAGTTTCCTGGTTCAGCAGTTCGTTAAAGAAGCCTCTGGATCAGATTTGCGCTGCTTTGTCGTCGGCGGCAAAGTTGTGGGCGCAATGAAGCGTGTCGGGGCTGACGGTGATTTTCGCTCAAACCTTCACCAAGGCGGAACAGCAAAATCCGTTCAGATCTCTAAGGAAGAGCGGGAAACAGCCAAGAGAGCTGCCAAAGAATTGGGCTTGTCCGTGGCCGGAGTTGACATGTTGCAGTCTTCGGATGGCCCCAAAGTGCTGGAGGTAAACTCATCTCCGGGACTTGAAGGAATTGAGCGAACGTCTGGAAAGGACTTGGCCTCTATTATCGTAAAGCATCTTGAACATCACGTCAGACCTTTGTCGCGTTATCGAGACGGCGGGAAAACGGCCAGCTGACATTTTGAAGCTGCGGTACTCCAAGCGACGCGCGTCCCTTGGTTGGGAAAACGCGGACATTCGCGCGCGCGGCGGCGGCTTGAAGGGCTTACGGACATATCACTTCTGGGGTCTATTGAAATCAGCTCCAAATCGCGCCGCGCGACAGTCAGAACTGAAGGCATGAGCGGTATTTCTCGAATACCGCTTGCCGGGGCGAGGTCCTGCAACTGACGATCTCGCCAGTTGGCAAAATCCTTCGCAGACAGATCCTCAAGGCGAATTTTGGCAATAGGGTCTCGCCCAGACTTCTCCAGCCTGATGACTTCCCACCTGTGACTGCGCTTGGAGGGCGAAACCTCGCACGCATAGCGGTTGAAGACCTCGCCCAATGTCAGCTTGGCTGCCATCTTATCGCTGTTCAGAATCTCGCGTTCCGCCCGAAGAGCCCAATCTTTGGCCCCTTGCTTTGTCGGAAATACCTTTGACTTTCGGATATCGTTGCGGACAACCTCGGCCCGGTATCCTGATTTAAGCTTCCGAATGGACGCAACGAATTACGCGCCGTGCGGAACATATGCGTAAACGAATACACATTCCTGCACATCATGGCCAGCTACCCGATGCCGCCACATCTGCAAAACACTTATTTTAAAAGGAAAAACATTCAAAACCGTTCATATCAGTTTAGATGCTGGTGCGGGCGGTGGGACTCGAACCCACACGGGCACAAGGCCCAACAGATTTTAAGTCTGGTATGTCTACCATTCCATCACGCCCGCAACCAAGGCACAGAACAAGTCTGCGCCTTGGTTCAAATATCTAACGGCCTAACCCTTGCGGCACAATTCGTTTTTCTCGCAGAACGAGCATTTTTCGTACTGCTGCAAAGCCTATCTGCAAACACACCGAGCGGGATCGACGAGCCTGGGCGAGCCCCCCCCCTAAAGCTCGCTGCCCTCGGGCGTCACCTTGTCAAGGGCTTCCGGTGCCAGGGGGCCGCCTTGCAGGGCCAGGCTGCGCTCTGCCAACCAGGGGTTTAACCGCAGGGCCTCCCCCAAGGCATCCCGCGCCTCTGGCAGGCGGGCCAGACCATAGAGCGCCAAGGCGCGACCGCTAAGGGCGGCAACGTGGCGCGGTGACAAGGCCAGCGCGCGATCCAGATCCAGCAGGGCGGCGGCAAAATCCTGGCGCAGGAAATGCACAAAGGCCCGCTGGTTGTAGCCTTCGGCATAGGCAGGACAATAGGCGATCAGCCTGTCGAAATCCGCCAGCGCACCGACAAAATCGTAGGCAGCGCGCCGCGTCATGCCGCGATCCAGGATCGCCTGAGCCTGGGCATCCGGCGCATCCGCCCAAAATGCCCACATCTGATTGAACAGGGCCTGGGCCTCGGCCTCATCAGACGCACGCTGCACCTTTGCAATCAGCGCATCCAGGGCGGCGGAATGATCCTGGGCAGAGGGGCAACGGGCAAGCCCTGCCCCCGCAGTTGCCGTCAGAACAGGCGCCACAAGAAAGAGAGAGAGGCAGCAGGACCAAAAAGGCTGCCCGCGCGGCACGAGACGAGAGCGCAGCCAAGCTGCTGGACAAGACAACAGAGCGGAAAGAGCATCAGCACAGGTCATACAGACAGACTGCAAAACCAAGCCTGGGCTGGCAAATCAACTTTTTGCGCGCAAAGCTACGGATATGCCAGCGGGCCTGCCCTGCACAGATGGCCACCTGGGTTGATCTACTCGATCAGGCTGCGTCACACCTACCGGGCGCAGGCAGGCATTAAATCGGTGCCAGGCCCGCGTCCTCCTTGACCGCCTGCATCGCAACATAGGTCGAGGTTGCAGCCACATAGGGCAGAGAGGAAATTTTTTCGCCCAGCACCTGCCGATAGGCCGACATGGACCGCGTGCGTACCCGCAGCAGATAGTCAAAATGAGAGGCCATAAGATAGGCCTGTTCAATCTCGGGGATGCGGGTCACGGCAGCGTTGAACTTTGACAGCGCCGCCTCGCGGGTGTCTTCCAGCTTGACCTCCACAAAAGCGATATGATCCAGCCCCAGCCGAATGGGATCAATCTGCGCCCGATACCCGGTGATGATGCCGCCAAGCTCCAGCCGACGCAGCCGGGTTTGGGTCGGCGATTTTGACAGGCCGATCCGGCGCGCTAGATCAGCAATAGAGAGACGCCCATCGCCCCCCAGTACATTGAGAATCTCTCGGTCGAACCGATCCAGATCAGATAAATCCATTCAGCCTGCCTCTGACCAAAATTGCGATACGATTGATCCCGTTTTGCCACACCTTCGGGAGATTGTCCCGAATAAAAGACAGTAAAGCTAGCAAAACACCCTCCGCAAAAGAATGGAGCCTCAAGATGAACCTGCACAGCAAATTGCGTGACCGGATTGATGCCGGAACCTATGTCAATCAACAGGATATGTTTGATCAGTTGTGTAGTACCGCCGCGCTTAGCGCGGCCGATCGCGCGGCGATTTGCACCCGCGCCGCTGCCCTGGTGCGCGACATCCGTAGCCATTCCAACCCTGGCTTGATGGAGGTCTTCCTGGCGGAATATGGCCTGTCCACCGATGAAGGTATCGCCCTGATGTGTCTGGCCGAAGCCCTGTTGCGGGTGCCGGATGCCGATACCATCGACGCCCTGATCGAGGATAAAATTGCCCCCTCTGACTGGGGTAAACACCTGGGCCATTCATCCTCTTCGCTGGTCAATGCCTCGACCTGGGCCCTGATGCTGACAGGCAAGGTACTGGATGAAGATCGCAGCCCGGTCGGAGCCCTGCGCGGCGCCATCAAACGCCTGGGCGAGCCGGTGATCCGCACTGCCGTAGCCCGCGCCATGCGGGAAATGGGCCGCCAGTTCGTTCTGGGCGAAACCATTGAATCAGCAATGAAACGTGCCGCCGGCATGGAGGCAAAGGGCTACACCTATTCCTACGACATGCTGGGAGAAGCCGCCCGGACCGAGGCGGATGCCGCCCGCTATCATCTGGCCTATTCCAAGGCGATTTCGGCAATTGCGGCCGGTTGTGACAGCGATGACATTCGCAAGAATCCCGGCATTTCCATCAAGCTCTCGGCGCTGCACCCCCGGTATGAGCTGGCCCAGGAAGGCCGCGTCATGGAACAATTGGTGCCGCGCGTCAAAGCGCTGGCACTGCTGGCCAAGGCGGCCAATATGGGGCTGAACATCGATGCCGAAGAGGCAGACCGCCTGTCGCTCTCGCTTGAGGTGATAGAGGCGGTGGTCTCCGAACCATCGCTGGACGGGTGGGAAGGCTTTGGTGTCGTGGTACAGGCCTATGGCCCGCGCACCGGGCTGGTGATTGATGCGCTTTATGATCTGGCGGAAAAACACGACCGCCGCTTTATGGTCCGCCTGGTCAAGGGGGCCTACTGGGATACCGAGATCAAGCTGGCCCAGGTCGAGGGCGTCGATGGCTTTCCGGTCTTCACCAACAAAGCGCTGAGCGATGTGTCCTATATTGCCAATGCCCGCAAACTGATGGGTATGACAGACCGGATTTATCCGCAGTTTGCCACCCACAACGCCCATACTGTCAGCGCCATTCTGCACATGGCAGGCGATGCCGACAGCTATGAATTCCAGCGCCTGCATGGCATGGGCGAAACCCTGCACAATATGGTGCTGGAACAGAACCAGACCCGTTGCCGCATCTATGCCCCCGTGGGCGCGCACCGGGATCTGCTCGCCTATCTGGTGCGGCGTCTGCTGGAAAACGGCGCCAACAGTTCTTTTGTGAACCAGATCGTCGATGAAGATGTGGCGCCTGAAATCGTCGCGGCCGATCCCTTTCTGGACGCCGCGGACTGCGCCAATACCATTCCCACCGGGCCTGAACTCTTCGCGCCGGAACGCCCCAATTCCATCGGGTTTGACCTGGGCCATGCCCCGACCCTCGCCCGGATCGAAGAAGACCGCGACCCCTGGCGTCAGCACAGCTGGCTGTCCGAGCCGCTGATTGCCGCCGAGATAACCCCCTCACAGCCCGAAAACGTGTCCAACCCTGCGGATTTCACCAATGTCGGCCAGGTCACCCCGTCAAGCGCCGCCGACGTAGAGGCCGCCCTTGAGGCCGCCACACCATGGCAGGCCAGCGCGGCAGAGCGGGCTGCGGTTCTCAATACCGCTGCCGATCTGTTTGAGGAAAACTATGCAGAGCTCTTTGCGATCCTGGCGCGCGAGGCCGGCAAGAGCCTGCCCGACGCCGTGGCCGAACTGCGCGAGGCGGTGGATTTCCTGCGCTACTACGCCGCCCGCATTCCCGATGCGGAACCCGCCGGTGTGTTCACCTGTATCTCACCCTGGAACTTCCCTCTGGCGATTTTCTCGGGGCAGATCGCAGCGGCGCTGGCCGTTGGCAATGCGGTGCTGGCCAAATCAGCCGAACAGACACCACTGATCGCCCATCGCGCCATTTCCCTGATGCACGAAGCCGGGGTGCCGCGCACCGCCCTGCAATTTCTGCCCGGTGCCGGTGCGGTTGTCGGTGCCGCCCTTACCTCAGATCGCCGGGTGCATGGCGTCGCCTTTACGGGTTCCACCGCGACCGCCCTGCGCATCCGTTCCAGCATGGCAGAGCACATGCAACCGGGTGCACCACTGATCGCTGAAACCGGCGGGTTGAACGCGATGATCGTCGACAGCACCGCCCTGCCGGAACAGGCGGTACAGGCCATCGTCGAAAGCGCCTTTCAATCTGCGGGCCAGCGCTGTTCGGCACTGCGCTGTCTCTACCTGCAGGAAGACATCGCCGACGCTGTGCTGACCATGCTGAAAGGCGCGATGGATCTGCTGCACCTCGGTGACCCCTGGAACCTGGAGGTCGACAGCGGCCCGGTGATCGACGCCAATGCCCGCGCGGTCATCCTGGCCCATATCGACCAGGCCCGCGCCGAGGGTCGGGTGCTCAAGGAGGTGAACACCCCGCAGGCTGGCACCTTTGTTGCCCCGACGCTGATTTCGGTCTCTCGTATTGGCGACCTTGAACAAGAGATCTTTGGCCCGGTCCTTCATGTGGCGCGGTTCAAGTCAAAAGATCTGGACCGGGTCATCGCTGATATCAATGCCACCGGGTACGGGCTGACCTTTGGCCTGCACACCCGCATTGATGATCGGGTGCAACATATCTGCGACAGCATTCACGCTGGTAATGTCTATGTGAACCGCAACCAGATCGGCGCGATTGTCGGCAGCCAACCATTTGGCGGCGAAGGTCTCTCGGGCACCGGCCCAAAGGCAGGGGGGCCAAACTACCTGGCCAGGTTCTGTGCACCAGACCGCCAGACGCCAAGTGATGACTGGGAGACGACCGCCCCAGTGCCGCTGTCGCGCGCAAAGCCAACCGGCACGCCGGGACCCAGCGTCACCACCACCTTGCCCGGCCCCACGGGGGAATCGAACCGGCTGACCACCCTGCCCCGCGCACCGCTGCTCTGTCTGGGGCCTGGGGTGCAGACGGTGGCTGCGCAGGTGCAGGCGGTAATCGATCTTGGCGGTACCGCGCTGCAGGCACAGGGTCCGCTGAACGTGCAAGAGCTGCAACAGGTCGAAGGCATCGCAGGGGTTCTGTGGTGGGGTGACAGCGAAACCGCTACCGAGATCGAGCGCAGCCTGGCAATGCGGGACGGTCCCATTTTACCCCTGATTCCCGGTCTGCCGGATCGCGCCCGCGTATTGGCAGAACGCCATGTCTGCGTCGACACCACTGCCGCGGGCGGGAATGCGGCGCTTCTGGGCGGCGCAGCCTGACCCCCAGTTCCGGGTTGGTGCGCTGATAACCCCTTGACGCTGGGCCAAAATCGGCTCAGCGTCGGGGCATGTTTCCGCTGCGTGACCATAACCCTTCAGCCGGTACACCCTATGTGGTCTATGGGCTGATTGCCGCCAATGTTCTGGCCTATCTGATGTATTCCGGCCTGAGCAATGATCCCCGCGCCCTGATGCAGTTTTATCAGAGCTACGCCATCATCCCTGCCAATCTTGCCCGTGGTGAAGGGGCTGCCACACTGCTTACCTCTGTGTTCATTCATGGCGGGCTGATGCATCTGGGCGGCAATATGCTGTTTCTCTGGATCTTTGGTGACAATCTCGAGGATGAGATGGGGCACCTACCCTTTCTGGCCTTTTACCTTGCCTGCGGCATCGGCGCCGGGCTGGTCCATGTGCTGGCCGCGCCTGGCTCGCAGATTCCCACGGTTGGGGCCTCGGGGGCCATTGCCGGGGTAATGGGGGGCTACCTATTGCTCTTCCCCAAGGCGCGTGTCGATATCCTACTGATCCTAATCATCTTTTTCCGTGTCGTCACCGTGCCTGCCGCATTGATGCTGGGGCTTTGGCTGGCGCTGCAGATCTTTGGCGGATTGGGTTCGGATCCCGACCAGGGCGGGGTTGCCTATTGGGCCCATGCCGGTGGGTTTGCGGTGGGGCTAGTGCTGATGCTGCCGCTGTGGTTACGCCTTGGCGGACCGGCCTTTTGGTCGCGCACCCATGGCCTGCCGCCCAATCCGCCAACCCAGTATACCTATAGTGCCAGTCGCATCCCGCGCCTGCCCCGCAAACGGCGGCGTCCCGGCCCCTGGGGGAAATAGTCCCGGCAGCATACAACGAAAAAGCGCGCCTCAAAGGGCGCGCTTTTGTAATAGGTTTCATCTCTGTTTCGCCAGGTTCGGAAAACCCGCACTATGCATAGCCATGGAGCGCCAAAGTGGTTGGGCGAAAAAGCAAGCAATCAGGCGCGTACAACCTTGGCAAAGCTTTCAAAGATCGGCTCGTTGGAGCAGACAACTTCGCCGCACTCCACAATGCTGTCGCTTGGGTTGATGGCTTCAACCAGACCGCCAGCCTCTTGCACGATGATGATGCCCGCGGCCAGATCCCAGGCATTCAGGCGGCGTTCCCAAAAGCCATCGTAACGACCTGCAGCCACATAGGCCATGTCCAATGCAGCAGAGCCAAAGCGGCGCACACCGGCACAGGCGGGCAACAGGCGGGCCAGATCCTGCAGGGTATCGGGCAGGTCAGCGCGGCCCGCAAAAGGCAGTCCGGTGGCAAAGATGGATTCGATCAGACGATGCCGACCCGAGGTACGGATCCGGCTTTCGTTCATCCAGGCACCCGCGCCTTTTTCAGCAAAGAACAGCTCATCCCGGCTGGGATCATAGACCACCCCAGCGATGACCTTGCCCTTGTGTTCCAGCGCGATGGAGATCGACCAATGCGGCAGACCATGCAAAAAGTTGGTGGTGCCATCCAGCGGATCGACAATCCAGCGACGAGTTGGATCGTCGCCAGGAATTTCGCCGCCCTCTTCCGCCAGCCAGCCATAAGTAGGGCGCGCGCCCATCAGCTCTTCCTTCAGGATCGCTTCGGCAGCGATGTCCGCCTTGGACACAAAGTCTCCAGGGCCCTTGCGGGAGACTTGCAGGTTTTCAACCTCACGAAAGTCTTTTGCCAGGGACCGGCCAGCCTTGCGGGCCGCTTTGATCATCACATTGAGGTTTGCGCTGCCAATCATGTCTGCTGGATCCTGTTGTGCTCGGGGAGATGTCGGTCAAACCGTGCCTATACGCGGCAAGCCTCCATTTGCCAAGGGTCAATAGCGCATCAAATCAAGCTCAGAGGCCCTGGCTGCACCAGATCCCAGTCGGGCTTTCCGCTGGGTCACAGTAGCTCTACAGTTGTCAAAAGCCAAACTGAACGACAGAGTTCAAAAAACGCTCTCGGCGCAGGCGACAGCTGCGCCCGACCACAATAAGGAGACAGAGATGACCGGTGAAATGCAACAGATCGTTTTGGCCAGCCGCCCCGAGGCCGCACCAGTGGCAGAAAACTTCCGGCTGGAAAAAGTCGCCCTGCCCGAACCCGGTGAAGGCGAAGTGCTTGTAAAGCTGCACTATATGTCGCTGGATCCCTATATGCGCGGTCGTATGGACGATGCGAAATCCTATGCCGCCCCGGTGCCCATCGGTGGCCGCATGGAGGCCGGTGCCGTCGGCGAGGTCATTGCCTCAAACAGCCCGCATTTCCAGATTGGTGATTTTGCCTTTGGGATGTTTGGCTGGGCCAGCCACGGCTGCCTGCCCGCGAAAGAGCTGCGCAAAATTGATCCCGCACAGGGGCCAATCACGGCGGCGCTTGGCGTTCTGGGCATGCCAGGGTTTACCGGATGGCATGGCTTGTCCGCCTATGGGCGCCCGCAGGCAGGCGAAACCCTGGTGGTGGCCGCCGCAACCGGGCCGGTGGGTTCAATGGTCGGGCAACTGGCAAAACAGGCCGGACTGCGGGTTGTGGGCATTGCCGGTGGTGCCGACAAATGTAAGCTTGCCGTTGATACCTTTGGCTTTGATGTCTGCCTCGATCACCGCGCCTATGCCGATGCCCGCGCCCTGCGCAAGGACCTGAAAGAGTCCTGCCCCAATGGCATCGACATCTATTTCGAGAATGTCGGCGGCAAGGTGCTAGAGGCAGTTCTGCCGCTGATGAATCCAAATGGCCGCATTCCGATCTGCGGCATGATTGCCTGGTACAACGCCGGGGGGCTGGGCGAAGGTGCCAAGGAAGCAGGGCTTACCGGGCCAAACATCTGGCGCAATATACTGGTCAAGTTCCTGTCCGTGAATGGTTTTATCATCTCGAACCACTTTGATCGCTACCCCGAGTTCCTAAAAGAGGTCGCCCCGATGGTCGCCAAAGGCGAGATCCGCTTTATCGAGGATGTGGCCGAAGGGCTGGAGAACGCCCCAGCCGCCTTTATGGCGATGCTGAACGGCGGCAACACCGGCAAGCAGATCGTCAAACTGATCTGATACAGAAAATCTCTGCGGGCACCGGGGGCCCTGGTGTCCGCAGCCAATTCAAGGAGCGCGCCAGCTACTGCTGTTGTAGCTTGCGGGCCTCGACCTTCGCCAGGCGAATGAGTTCCTTCATATAAGGCTTTTCGCGATCTTCGCTGCGGATCGCCGCATAAAGACGGCGGGTAATTCCGGCCTTGGTCAGCGGGCGAGTGACATAATCCGAGGAATATTTCACCTCGCGCACCACCCAGTCCGGCAGCACCGAAACGCCCCGGTTCGACGCCACCAACAGCAAGATGACTGCAGTCAGCTCTACCTGACGAATGCTTTCCGGTTCGACCCGCGCCGGGGTCAGCAGCTGGCTGAACACATCCAGCCGCGATTTTTCAACCGGATAGGTGATCAATGTCTGATCAAGAAAATCCTCGGCTTCGACAAAAGACTTCTGGGCCAGCGGGTGCTGTGCAGAAGCGACAAACACCGCTTTGTAATCAAACAGCTCGATAAACTCGACACCTGGTATATCTTCGGGATCGGACGAGACCACCAGATCGACCTCTTCTTTTTGCAAGGCTGGCAGCGCGTCAAAGGCAAGACCGGGACGAATATCCACATCAACATCCGACCAGCTCTGGCGGAAGGCTTCCAGTACGGGGAACAGCCACTCGAAACAGGCGTGACATTCAATGGCGATGTGCATCCGTCCTGTGTGGCCGTCGCGCAGAGAGGAAAACTCTGCCAGGGTCGCCTCAACCTGGGGCAGCACCTGTTCGGCCAGCCGCAGCAACCGCAGCCCCGCCGCCGACAATTTCATCGGCTTGGAGCGGCGTTTGAAAAGTTCGACCCCAGCTTGATCTTCCAGGCCTTTGATTTGATGGCTCAATGCGCTTTGCGTGATGTTGAGCTGCTCAGCCGCCCGAGCCAATCCGCCGGCCTCGTGGATGGCCTTTATCGTACGCAGGTGGCGAAACTCGATATGCATGACTTCAGATCTACTCATGTTGTTCTTGAGAATTATGAAATTGTCTCACAATGCTGCACGTGCAACAAGAGGCAAATCCTACGGAGAGCACAGCAATGACGAGCCCTGAGATTTCATTTGAATTTTTCCCCCCCCAGTCTCTGGAGGCGTCTTTTCGACTTTGGGATACGGTACAGACCCTGGCACCGCTGGATCCGCGCTTTGTCTCGGTCACCTATGGGGCGGGCGGCACCACCCGCGACCTGACCCGCGACGCTGTGAAAACCCTGCATGGCAGCTCTGGGCTCAATGTGGCAGCGCATCTGACCTGTGTGGATGCAAGCCGCGCCGAAACACTGGAAATCGCGGAAAACTTTGCCGCAGTGGGTGTCACCGAAATCGTGGCGTTGCGCGGTGATCCCCCCAAGGATACCGGCAGATTTGTGCCCCATCCTGATGGGTTTGCCAATTCGGTGGACCTGATCGAGGCGCTGGCCGCCACAGGCAAATTTTCCCTGCGCGTTGGTGCCTATCCTGATCCGCATCCAGAAGCGGCAAATGCCCAGGCGGATGTTGACTGGCTCAAGCGTAAACTGGACGCCGGTGCCGATGAGGCGTTGACCCAATTTTTCTTTGAGGCGGAGACCTTCCTGCGTTTCCGTGACGCCTGCGCGAAGGCCGGCATTGATGGGGATAAGCTGGTGCCGGGCATCCTGCCGATCGAAAACTGGAAAGGTGCGCGCAACTTTGCAAAACGCTGCGGCACCGTGATCCCGGCCTGGGTCGATGACGCCTTTGAAAAAGCCACCCGCGACAACCGCGCGGATCTGCTGGCCACGGCGATCTGCAGCGAGCTGTGCTCTGATCTGCTCGACGAAGGGGTGAAGAAACTGCATTTCTATACTCTCAACCGCCCCGAGCTGACCCGCGATGTCTGCTTTGCCCTCGGGCTCTCTCCCAAGGTCTCGCTCGAGAACGTAGCGTAAGGCTTGTTGCCGATCGTTCCTGCCCGATACTGTCATTGAAAAAGCTATGTGCTCTAGGGGATTACCCCTGGGGCGCAGCTTCTTCAGCTGTAAATACAGAGGGCACGCCATGCCGATCGCAAAATCACCCGCCGACCTTCCGACCATGGACCAGATCGTACAGCTTTCGGGGCTGGAGTTCATGCAAGCCATTCTGGATGGCCGCCTGCCCGGCCCGCCAATTGGCGCCCAAATGGGGTATACCCTGCATGAGGTAAGCGAAGGACGCGCGGTATTTCGCGGCACGCCCCGGTTTGAAGTCACCAACCCAATGGGCACGGTGCATGGCGGTTGGTACGGCACCCTGCTGGACAGCGCCATGGCCTGCGCGGTGATGACAGCCGTGCCAAAGGGTTCAGCCTATACAACTTTGGAATACAAGATCAATATCCTGCGCTCTGTTCCGCTGGGCACCACAGTGGATTGCATTGGCGTTATCGACCATGTTGGCCGCTCAACCGGGGTCGCCCATGGGGAACTGCGCGGCGTTGACGACGGCAAGCTTTACGCCACCGGATCGACCACCTGCATTGTGATGAATATGACTGGCAAAAAGACCTGAGCGTACATTACCTGCCGGGCCCCGCCTATACATACGGCCTGCGGCAGCGCAGACTGCGCAGGTCGCCGGGGGATCGGGTAGCGCTAAGGCGCGTTTCCAGTCTGCCCGGCAAACCAGCCTGTCGGCTTTTTTGACAGCGTAACATCGCGCACGCTGTGGTGCAGACGTTCACTAGGGTCCAGCCCCACCTGCCGTTTGCTCCGCAACAAAAAGATCTTGCCCCACCCGTTCCAGGTGCCAACCGACGGCGCCTTTGGATCCACCGGAAAGCGCATGCGCCAATCCCGCGGCAGGGGTAAGCCGCAATGTTCGGCCCTCTCCAGCATCCAGACCAGCGGAATATTGGCCAAGGGGCGCGCCTCTTCGTATCCGCCCAGTTGACCGCCAATATCCCCATGTGCGCCGTGAAACCAAACCTGTTCGACATGCCCCTTCCAGCGCTCCGAGCCGACCCAGAGCACCGGCTGGAACACATTGCGCGTCTCGTCCAGCGCAAGGGCTTGATAGCCATTTTTGACATGCGCGCCCAGTTCGTGGTTGTGAAAGGCATGTCGGCTTTTTGCCAAGCGCCACAGCAGGGGCAACCGCAGGCCCAGCGCCTTGACCGTATCCCAGACACCAATCATTTCGATTTGGGTCTCAGGGTGGCAATATGCCTTGCGAAAAGATTCTGCCACCAGCGGTGACCCCGCCTGTTGATAGTGGCGATAGGCCGTACGGATATTGCGCACGGTCGCATGTTCCGCCTTGAGCAGGCCAACCTCGCCGATCACCCCGGCAAGTGAACGCACCGCATAGGCACCGCGTGAATACCCCAGCAGATAGATCCGGTCGCCCGGACGATAGCGCGACGCAAGATAGCCATAAGCCCGGCGGATTTGCCGGTTGATGCCCCGGCCCATCATGACATCCGGCGCGCTGGCCCAGCCCGTCCACTGCACGCCCGCCTCATAGAAAACGGACACCTCACCACTCATTTCAAGGCACATCTGATAGAGACGGCCGGCATTCGTCTCTTGTCCGGGCTCCAGCGTCGACATGGTGCCGTCCAGAATGATCACATGGGCCTGCGGCCCGCGCAGCTTTGCCTCGCCAGAATGCTCGGACCGCAGGGGCCGTCCAAGCCAGCCAAGCCCCAGCCATCTGCGCAGATCATTCGCAAGCTGCTTTAGTCCCATTCCTCAACGCTTCCCATAGTTTCAGTGGGGTGAACGGCATATCCACCTGCCGCAACCCCTTGTCCCAGGTGGCATCCTGCACCGCATTGGCGACAGCGGCCAGGGCACCAACGGTCCCCGCCTCGCCACAGCCCTTCATTCCCATTGGATTCTGGGTGGAGGGCACCGGTTCGGAGGTAAAGTCAATCATGGGCACATCGGCCGCACGCGGCAAGGCATAGTCCATGAAGGTCGCGGTAAGAAGCTGGCCATCTTCGTCATGGACCACATGCTCCATCATCGCCTGGCCCAAGCCCTGCACCACGCCGCCATGCACCTGACCTTCAGCCAGCATCGGATTGATAAGGTTGCCAAAATCATCAACCACCGTGTAGCGGTCCACCACGGAAACCCCGGTTTCGGGATCAATCACGACCTCGGCGATATGGGCCCCGTTTGGAAAGGAACGCCCCGGCAGCTGCGCCCGCGCTGTGTGACGTAGCAAATCAACGCGCCCCTGCGCGCGGGCCATCTCTGCTGTCTCCAGCAGCGATGGTGTCAGGTTGGATCCCGGCGCACGGAAGGTCTCGCCATCAAAGTGGACAGCCTCTGCCTCGACGCCCATTTCATCAGCCAGAAAGGGCGCAAAGGCCGCAACCATCACCTCGACCGTGGCCAGTGTCGCATTGGCCTGTGTCGTCACCGAACGCGACCCACCGGTACCGCCGCCCTTGGCGATGCGGTCGCTGTCGCCCTGAATGGTTGTGATTTTGTCGGCCGGAATACCCGTCTGATCCGCAAGGAACTGGGCATAGACAGTTTCATGCCCCTGCCCGTTGCTTTGCGTGCCCACGTAGATATTCACTCTGCCGTCCTCCAGAAATTCGACTTCCGCACCTTCGGAAGGGTCGCCCAAAATGCTTTCGATATAGTAACACAGGCCAACGCCGCGCAGTTTTCCATTGGCCACATCGGCACTGCGGCGAGCAGCAAAGCCCTGCATATCCGCCTCTTCGCAGGCCCGTGACAGGATCATGGCAAAATCACCCACATCATAGCTCTCGCCGGTGGCGGTGGCATAGGGGAACTGGGCTGGCGCGATAAAGTTGCGCCGGTGCAGCTCGAACGGGTCGACACCCAGCTCCCGCGCCGCCCGGTCCATCAGCCGCTCTAGCACATAGATTGCCTCGGGGCGGCCCGCACCGCGATAGGCATCCACCTGGGTAGTATTGGTATAGATACCCTCCACCTGTAGCCAGGTGGTCTTGATATCATAGACCCCGGTCAGCACCCGGCTGAACAGCTGGGTCTGAATGGGCTGGCCAAACTGCGAATTATAGGCGCCAAGGTTGCAACGGGTCTGCACCCGATAGGCAGTAATCTTGAGATCCGCGTCAAAGGCCAGTTCCGCCAGCGAGGTCAGATCCCGCCCGGCATTGTCGCTCAGCATGGCTTCGGTACGGTCAGACATCCAGAACACTGGCTGCGCCAGGGTGCGGGCGGCATGGGCGACGACAAAATATTCCGGATAGGTCATGGCCTTCATGCCAAAGCCGCCGCCAACATCTGGCGTCATCACATGCACTGCGTCTTCTTCCAGCCCCAGTTTGGCGGCCAGCTGGCTCTTGGCCCCCCAGACGCCCTGGCCGCCAAAGGTGAAATGCAGCCGCTCCGCCTCCCAGCTGGCAAAACAGCCGCGTGGCTCCATCGCGTTCACAATGATCCGGTTGTCCGCCACCTGTAGCGATACAGTATGGGCCGCGGTTTCAAAGGCTGCCTTAGTGGCCTCTTCGTCCCCCATGCCCCAATCAAAGGCTTTGTTGTCTGGCGCTTCGGCGTGCAGTGGTTCGCCCCCGGCCTCAAGGTCCAGCTTGACCGGTAGATCCGCGATATCCACCTCGATCAGCTCTCCGGCGTCGCGGGCCTGTTCCAGGGTATCGGCAACCACCACCGCAATGGGTTCGCCGACAAAACGCACCCGACCATTGGCCAGCATGTGGCGTTCCGGCGCCGCGCCATCGCTTTTGTCACGATTTTTCACCACGGTGGCATCCATGGTCGTGATCAGCCCCGCCGCTTGAAGGTCCTGCAGGGTGACAACCATATGCACGCCCTCAGCGGCGCGGGCCTCTGCGACATCCAACGCCGTAATCTCGCCATGGGCAACGGGGCTGCGCAACACCCAGGCACGCAGCGCCCCATCCGGGGCGCAGTCTTCCAGGTAATTCCCATGGCCGGTCAGGAACCGAACATCTTCAACCCGTTTGACCGGCTGACTCTTTCCAAATTTTTCCATGCTCGCCCCCTATTCGCGCTACGCTAGTGCTTTTAGGGGACCTTAGCCCTAGCGTAGCGCTTGTCCAGAGAGCTCTATCACAGTTGCAACGTCAGACAGCCCATAGCCGTTGAATTGCGTGCTCATGGCGGAGGAATAAGCGCCAAGCCCAGGAAACAGCACATAGTCGCCCATCTGGCTGTCTGTCGGTAGTTCCAGGCCATCGGGCAAACGGTCCAGGCTGTCGCAGGTGGGGCCAAATATCACCCTTGGGCGCCCCGGTGCGCAGCGGTGTTCGCCCTTGGCGCTGACCACGGCGACCCGGCCCGGCAACCCCATGTCGCGGATGTCGACCAACCCGCCATAGATCCCGTCATTGAGGAAAACCACCTCGCCATCCCGGCGCAGGCCCTTGATCCGTGCCGCCAGAGTAAACGCCTCTGACACCATCGCCCGGCCCGGCTCGCAGATCAGCTGCGGCGCGCCGCTTCCAAAGGCTGCGGCTGTTGCGGCGCGAATGGCGGTAAAAACGGCCTCCAAATCTGGCGCGACCCCATCGCGATTGGCCGCAAAGCCACCGCCGACATTCAGCCGGGCAACAGGGACCCCCGCCTCATCAATAATGCGTTTGGCGGCGTGGATATATTCAACCCAGGCCGCCGCATCCTCACATTGGGTGCCGGGGTGAAAGCACAGCGACGGGGTCCAGCCCCCGGCCGCGACCTTCTGCAACAAGGCGATGGCCTCTTGCGGGGCGGCGCCAAATTTGCTGCCAAAATCATAGGCAGCCCCCCCCACTGGCAGGGCAAAGCGCACCGCGATTTCGCGATCCCGCGGCACCGCATCCAGCTTTTCCAGCTCGGACAGCTCATCCACTGACCAGCTGGCCACGTCATAGGCGATACCGGCCGCGATCTCGGCCTCGGATCGCATCGGATTGTTGTAGTGCAGCACCGCATCAGGGCTGGCTGCGCGCACCGCTGCCATCTCGCCGGGGGAGGCCACATCAAAGGCGTTGAGCCCCGCCGCCACCAGATTAGACAATACAGCCGGGTGCGGATTGGCCTTGACCGCATAGGTCACCAGCCCGTCAAAGCCCGCCATGAACCGCTTGGCCGTCTGGTGCAGCACCTGGGGGGCAAAATACAGGATCGGGTGATCCGGCTGACGGCGCGCCAGGTGAGTTTCAGGGTCAAGCCAAAGCGGGGAAATCTGCTGCATCGGGAAAGCCTCTATTGTTTTGACTATTTTGCGCTGATTTTGCATCGCTTTCGCCCGGCAGTTTGCCTAAAGTGACGAAACATTTCGCCAGATCGCAGGCAAAAACATGAAAATCGACGAAACAGACCAACAGTTATTGGCCCTCTTGCGTGACAACGCCCGTCGCCCGGTGGCAGAGTTGGGCCGCGCCCTGGGGCTGGCGCGTACCACGGTACAGGCACGTATCGAACGACTGGAACGCAGCGGCGTCATCGCAGGCTATACGCTGCGCCAATCCGCGGTTGAGCGCGCGCCCCTACAGGCCACGGTGCTGATCTCGATCGAGCCGCGCTCCGGTCCCGAGGTTCTGTCGCGCCTGCGCAGCCTTTTGGGGGTAGAGGTGGTGCATACGACATCCGGCAGGTTTGATCTATTGGCCCAGGTGGTTGCTCAGACCACCACCGCACTGGACGAAACCATCGACCGGATCGGCGAGGCCCGTGGCGTCCGCTCCTCCGAAAGCTTGATCCACCTGGCCACCAAGCTGGACCGCAGCCTTTAGACTGCCCTTGGGCATCGCCACCCCAGCCCCACCGCTGCCGGATTTTTCAGGCTGGTTTGCGCGGTCCCTTCCCCTTTGCCCCCCCATTCGTTATTGGAGGCAGCAACCCCGAATTCAATCGACGCAGGACGACCCTCATGGCACTGGACAAGACATTCGACGCGGCCACAGCTGAAAGCCGCCTTTACAAGGCCTGGGAAGAGGCTGGCTGTTTCAAGGCAGGCGCCAATGCCAAGCCTGAGGCCTCGACCTATTGCATCATGATCCCGCCCCCCAATGTGACCGGGGTGCTGCATATGGGCCATGCCTTCAACAATACGTTGCAGGATATCCTGATCCGCTGGAAGCGTATGCAGGGGTTTGACACCCTGTGGCAGCCGGGCACCGACCACGCCGGGATTGCGACGCAGATGGTTGTGGAACGCGAACTGGCGAAAGAAGGCAAGAAACGCACCGATTTTGCACGCCCTGATTTCCTTGCCAAAATTTGGGAATGGAAAGAAAAGTCGGGCGGCACCATCATCGAACAGCTGAAACGCCTTGGTGCATCCTGCGATTTTGACCGCACCGCCTTTACCATGGCGGGGGCAGCAGGTGACACCCGCACCGGCCACGAGAACTCGCCCAACTTCCACGATGCCGTGATCAAGGTCTTTGTGGAGATGTACAACAAGGGGCTGATCTATCGCGGCAAGCGTCTGGTCAACTGGGATCCCCATTTTGAGACCGCGATCTCTGACCTTGAGGTCGAGAATATCGAGGTCGCGGGCCACATGTGGCACTTCAAATATCCGCTGGCGAATGGCGCGACCTATACCTATGTCGAGAAGGATGAGGACGGCAATGTTACGCTCACTGAAGAGCGTGACTATATCTCCATCGCCACCACCCGGCCCGAAACCATGCTGGGCGACGGCGCGGTTGCGGTGCACCCCTCGGATGAACGCTATGCGCCCATCGTTGGTATGCTCTGCGAAATCCCCGTTGGCCCCAAGGCGCAGCGCCGCCTGATCCCGATCATCACGGATGAATACCCCGATAAGGACTTTGGCTCTGGCGCGGTGAAGATCACCGGCGCGCATGATTTCAATGACTATCAGGTCGCCAAACGCGGCGGCATTCCGATGTATAACCTGATGGACACCAAGGCAAATATGCGCGCCGATGGCGCGCCATATGTGGAAGAGGCCGCCATCGCCCAAGCCATCGCCAATGGCAAACAGGACTTCACCGAGGCCAGCATCGCCGCGATGAATCTGGTGCCGGAAGAGTATCGCGGGCTGGATCGGTTTGAGGCCCGCAAACGCGTGGTGGCCGATATCACCGCCGAAGGTCTGGCCGTGATGCATACCGTCACCAAGGTGGTCAAAGACGAGGACGGCAACGAGACCGAGGTTACCGAGACGGTGCCGATGGTTGAGAACAAGCCGATCATGCAGCCTTTTGGCGACCGCTCCAAGGTGGTGATCGAACCGATGCTGACCGACCAGTGGTTCGTCGACGCCGAAAAGGTCGTCGGCCCGGCGCTCGACGCCGTGCGCAATGGTGATGTGAAGATCCTGCCGGAGTCGGGCGAAAAGACCTATTTCCACTGGCTGGAAAACATCGAACCCTGGTGCATCTCACGCCAGCTGTGGTGGGGCCACCAGATCCCAGTGTGGTACGGGCCGTCAAAAGATCAAATCAAATTCATGGAATGGCTTTCGACCGAACCTGAACCCGGAACAAAGATTCCAGAAAGGCTATCTGCACGAGGAGATGAAGTAGCATTTTGCGCCTCTTCCACAGACGCTCTGCAAAGTCAGCTCTCTGAATACTATGGCTCCGAATACAAGTTTTCTGTTCAAGAGACCGGCGACTCTATCGCTCGCAAACGCCAAGAGAACGTCGCCTACGGCGCTTTGGAATTTGATGGGACAGAGAAGACCGTTCTACTCTACCGCGACCCCGACGTGCTCGACACCTGGTTCTCTTCCGGCCTCTGGCCGATTGGCACCCTGGGTTGGCCGGAATGGACCGAGGAGACGTCTAAGTATTTCCCGACCTCGACGCTGGTCACCGGTCAGGACATCCTGTTCTTCTGGGTTGCGCGGATGATGATGATGCAGCTGGCGGTTCTGGATCAGGACCTGCCGGTCAAGGAACGCATCCCATTCGACACCGTCTACCTGCATGGGCTGGTACGTGATGCCAAGGGCAAAAAGATGTCCAAATCCACCGGCAACGTCGTCGACCCGCTGGAAATCATTGACGAATACG
This sequence comes from Pseudophaeobacter sp., assembly GCF_048267565.1. Classification (NCBI taxonomy): domain Bacteria; kingdom Pseudomonadati; phylum Pseudomonadota; class Alphaproteobacteria; order Rhodobacterales; family Roseobacteraceae; genus Pseudophaeobacter; species Pseudophaeobacter sp. Next base: position 836,583 of record NZ_JBLWXG010000001.1, read on the forward strand.
GCGCCGATGCGCTGCGCTTTACCAATGCGGCAATGGCCTCGCTTGGCGGCGTGCTCAAACTCGACATGAAGCGGATCGAGGGCTATCGTAACTTTGTCACCAAGATCTGGCAGGCCTGTTCCTATGGCGACAGCCAGATTGATGCCTTCTCGGTTGATCGCGACAGCACCCCGCCCAAAGCGACACTGCCGCTGAACCGCTGGATCATTGGCGAAATCGCCAAGCTGCGCGACGATGTGCAGGCGGGCTTTGAAAGCTTCCGCTTCAATGACGCCGCCAATGCGATCTATGCCACCTTCTGGAACACCTTCTGCGACCGCTATCTGGAATTCACCAAACCGGTATTCCAGGGCGAGGATGCGGCTGCCAAGGCAGAAACCCGCGCCACCTTTGCCTGGGCGATTGATCAGGCGCTGATCCTGATGCACCCGATCATGCCCTTTGTCACCGAAGAGCTGTGGAATGCCACCGAAGGGCGCGGCGTCAAGATGGGCGAGGCCTCCAAGATGCTGGCCCATGCCGCCTGGCCGAGCTACCGCGCCGCCGATCTGGTAGACGCCGAGGCCGAGGCCGAAATGAACTGGGTCATCGCGGTGATTGGCAATGTGCGCTCGGCCCGCTCGCAGCTGAACGTGCCGTCGGGTTCCATCGTGCCAATGCTGGTCACCGAAATGGACGCAGCGGCACAGGGCTATTGGGATCGCAACGCAGAGCTGATCCTGAACAAGGCCCGCATTGCAAGCCTGACCCAGGCAAAGGACCTGCCCAAGGGCTGTATTTCAATCGCCGCTCCGGGGGCCTCCTTTGCGCTGCCTCTGGCCGATATCATTGATGTTGCCGCAGAAAAGGCACGTCAGGAAAAGAACCTTGGCAAATTGACCAAGGAGCTGGGCGGGTTGCGTGGGCGGTTGAAAAACCCCAAATTCGCCGCCTCGGCCCCCGAAGAGGTGGTGGCAGAAGCCCGCGAAAACCTGGCCCTGCGCGAAGAGGAAGAAGCCAAGATAAAAGACGCCCTGGCGCGCCTGCAGGAAATCGGCTGACCCGTAAGGATAGTCCGCTTCCCGGCCTGTCACGGCATCAAACGCCCGCCTTTGCGCGGGCGTTTTTTGGGTTCCCGGTCCTGCCCCCTGCCGCAGCCTTGGGTGTTTTCCCTTGGCCAACGGGACGGGTTTTGCAATAACTCTTGGCAAGATCATTTGCTTACGGGGAAATTCCCTGCCCGCGCACCATTGCCTTTGCGGTAGTTCTGTATCAGCTTGGCACCGATAAATTGAAGGAGCTCACAAAATGCCAAAGGCCTATTGGGTGGCACATGTCGATGTTGACAACATGGAGCGCTACAAGGACTACATCGCTGCCAATGCCGCACCATTCGCTGAATATGGTGCCCGGTTTCTGGTGCGAGGCGGCACCAAGGAGATCCGCGAAGGGACCATGCGTTCGCGGACCGTGGTGATTGAATTCAAAGATTTCGAAACCGCAAAATCCTGCTATGATAGTATCGCCTATCAAGATGCCAAGGCGCTGCGGGATCCGGTTGCCAACGGCGATATGGCAATTGTCGAAGGCTACGACGGCTAGCCACAGACTGGCTGGGCCCTGCCTGGAAAACCGGGCCGGCGTCTTGCCCTACAGCACATGCGCCGCGCCAATCGGGTCCGTTCCGCAGCCCGCCCCAAAGGTTCATAACAGTCGGCCCAGCAACATGTGGCTGCAAGCACCGACGCTCAGAGAGATGGAGTATCCAAGCATGCTCAAGAAGTTCTTTCAGGCCTTTCGGCCCACCGACCCGCCAGCCCTGCCTGACCCCGACGCGGAATTGGCCCTGGGCGCCCTGCTGGTGCGGGTGGCACAGTCTGACCGCGAATATAAACTGGAAGAGATCAGCCTGATTGATCGCATCCTGTCGCGGCTGTACCAGCACGACGCGATTGAGGCCGCAAAGGTGCGGGCCACCTGCGAAAAGCTGCACTCGGCGGCACCAGAAACCGATACCTTTGGCCGACTGATCCGTGAAACCACAGGCCTGGACGAACGGCTTGCCGCGCTGGATGCCCTCTGGGAGGTGGTGCTGGCAGATCACAACGAACATGAAGGCGAAGTGCGCATCATCGAAGAGGCCTACAAGGCCATGGGATTGTCCTTTGCCGACAACGAAGCGGCACGCAGCAAGGCCATGGCGAAAATTGCCGCCAAGCGGGAGAGAGAAGAGTAATGTTCAAGGAATTGCTTGCCCACCTGCTGGCCCCGGCCCCAGCCCCGCTGAACGATGAAGGCGCGCGTCTGGCTCTGACTGCGCTGTTGGTGCGTATTGCCCGATCTGATCACAATTACTCCGAAGTTGAAAAAGATCGCATCGACCGTATCATCTGCACCCGCTATGGCCAGGACATCGGTGGCGCGATCTTGTTGCGCGAACAGGCCGAAGCCATGGAGGCAGAGGCCCCCGATACCGTCCGCTTCACCCGCGCCATCAAAGAGGCCGTCGCCTATGAAGATCGTATCGGCGTGGTAGAGGCCATGTGGCAGGTGGTGCTGGCGGATGGCCGTCGCGACCAGGGCGAAGATGCCCTCATGCGATTGTCAGCAAATCTGCTCGGCGTCAGCGATATCGACAGCGCCCAGGCCCGCAAGCGGGTGGAAACCACTGTATGATCGCCTATCTCGGCATGTATGACAGGCCAGAAACCGCAGAGGCCAATGATCTGTTCTGGGCGGCCATTCGCAGCAACCTTGATCTGGGACCAGAAAAACCACCAGAGATCCTGAACCGGGACATCGACCCTTGGGAGGCGTGGAATGCGCCAGATCTCCTCTTGGCACAGACCTGTGGGTGCCCGTATCGCACCCGGCTTTATGGCGAGGTCGATCTGGTAGGCACCCCCGACTATGGCCTGCCCGACTGCCCGCCGGGATACTATCGCAGCGTCTTTGTTGCCAAGGCCGCGACGCCGCTGCCCGGGCTGAAAGACTTTGATCGCGCCCGCTTTGCCTATAATGACGGACTGTCACAATCGGGCTGGGCTGCACCCCTGATCCATATGCAGGATCGTGGCGTTCTGCCGGGCGAACTGGTCGAAACCGGTGGCCACCGGGCCTCGGCCCTGGCAGTTGCCGAGGGGCGCGCCGATTTTGCCGCGCTGGATATCCTGTCTTGGGAATTGATGCAGAAATACGATGCTTTCGCCGACCAGCTCTGTGTCTTTGAACGGACAGCCCCAACCCCTGGCCTGCCCTTTATTACTGCGCTCTCGCAGGATCCGGTGCAGATCTATCAGGCCATTGACGACGCGATCAAAGACCTTGACCCGACGACACGGGCGGCACTGCATCTGACCGGAATCCTGCAGATTCCGATCAGTGAATATCTCTCTGTCCCGACCCCTCCGGGGCCCGTGCTGACAGGGCTAAAGATCGCCGCTCGCAGGTAGGTCGCCGCACCTTCCGATTTGACCGTTTTTTCACCCGCTTTGCATGTTCAGGCCAAAAGCTTCCGGTTTTAGCGTTGCATTCAGCCATTTTTTCGGTCCATTTAGAACCAGTTTTTCTTAATCGGGCGAAACCGCTTTGACCAATTCGACACCTGTACTCGAGATCCGCGACCTGCATAAATCCTATGGCGAGTTGGAGGTCATCAAAGGTGTCAGTATCACTGCAAACCGCGGTGACGTTGTGTCGCTGATCGGCTCTTCCGGGTCGGGGAAATCAACCCTTTTGCGCTGCTGCAACCTGCTGGAAAACAGCCAGGAGGGCGAGATCCTGTTCAAGGGAGAGCCCATCAAATGGAGCGGAACCGGGCTGGCCCGCCGCCCCTGCGACCCCAAGCAAGTGCTGCGCATACGTACCAATCTGTCCATGGTCTTTCAGCAGTTTAACCTCTGGGCGCATATGACCATTTTGCAAAATGTGATGGAGGCCCCGGTAACCGTACTGGGGCTGGATCCCGCCGCCGTCGAAGCCTCGGCCCGCGCCTATCTGGACAAGGTTGGCATTGGCGACAAATGCGATGCCTATCCGGCGCAGCTCTCCGGGGGGCAACAACAGCGTGCCGCCATCGCGCGAGCCCTGTGCATGGAGCCAGAGGCGCTGCTGTTTGACGAACCCACATCGGCGCTGGACCCCGAACTGGAACAGGAGGTCATCAAGGTGATCAAGGATCTTGCCGCCGAGGGCCGGACCATGATGATCGTGACACATGACATGAACCTGGCGGCGGATGTTTCTGATTCGGTTGTGTTCCTGCATCAAGGGCTGATCGAAGAACAGGGCACACCAGACGCTGTGTTTGGCAGCACACAATCGGAACGTCTGCGCGGTTTCCTCTCGCCAAGCCGAAGTGCGCGCAACGGATAGGCCGACACACCACATTCGGGCTTTGACCTAGGGGGCACACGCCCCTGAAGCAGAGCAAAACACCGGACAAAACCAAGACAAGACACCAAAATACCAATCAAAAAACTGGGAGTACCACAATGAAATCACTTATTCTGAGCACCGCAGCCCTGGCCCTGACCGCCAGCATGGGCCTGGCCGACACCGTGCGTCTTGGCACCGAAGGCGCCTACCCTCCCTATAATTTCCTCAACGACAATGGCGAAGTTGACGGGTTTGAGCGCGAGCTGGGCGACGAGCTGTGCAAACGCGCCGAGCTGACCTGCGAGTGGGTCATCAATGACTGGGATTCGATCATCCCCAACCTGCTGTCGGGCAACTACGATGCCATCATCGCCGGCATGTCGATCACCCCAGAGCGCAAGGAAGTTGTGCAGTTCACCCAAGGCTACACGCGCCCATCGCCTTCGGCCTATGCGGCGCTTTCGGCTGACGTTGATCTAGGGAGCGCCGTGATCGCGGCTCAGGCCTCCACCATTCAGTCGTCGCATGTTGCCGGCACTGGTGCCACCTTGGTTGAATTCCCCACACCGGATGAAACCATTGCTGCGGTAAATTCGGGTGAAGTCGACGCCGTCATGGCGGACAAGGACTTCCTGCTGCCCATCGTTGGCGAAACCGAGCTGCAGTTTGTTGGCGACGATGTCTTCCTCGGCGAAGGTATCGGCATGGCCTTCCGTCAGTCCGACACCGACGTCATTGCCAAGTTCGACGCCGCGATCGCTTCGATGAAAGAAGACGGCACGCTGAACACGATGCTCGACAAATGGGAAATCGAAGGCAAGTTCTGAAACACGCCTTCCCATTGATCAATAATGAAGGGGGGCGGTTGCCCCCCTTTGCCCCTGACCAGACAGCCCTGTTTCTTGTCTCCGGTCCCGATCCCGACGAGGTCCACCATTTTTTCCTTTTGCTCTGACCCGGCCACGCTGGAGGGTATCCAGTGGTATAGCTGCTACCTGACCACCGGAAAGCACCTTGCTTTCTACATGTCCTTTGGCACCGTGTTGCTGTTGCTGGCGGTGACGGCACCGACGGCCCTGCTCTTTGGGTTTGGCGGTGCCATGGCGGCTCGGGCGCGGTTTACCCCGCTTTCCTGGCTCGGCAAGATCTATATATCGGTCGTGCGCGGCGTGCCCGATATCGCCTTTTTTCTGTTCTTCGTCATCGCGCTGGATCAGGGCATCGAATACCTGCGCCACAAGGTGAAATGCCCCGACTGGGATGCACCCATTCGCCAGGGCAATGATTTCCTGGTCTGCAGTATTGCCAAGATGCCGCTTGGCGATGCACCACAGTGGCTGCATGAAGCCTATGGGTTCAGCCTGGCGGTGCTGACCTTTGCCATCGTCTTTGGTGCCTTTGCCGCCAATGTGCTGTTTGGGGCCATGCAGGCCGTGCCACATGCCCAGATCGAAACCGCCGCAGCCTACGGGCTAAGCCACCGGCAGACCTTTTGGCGTATTCTGGTGCCGCAGATGTGGACCTATGCCCTGCCCGGCCTGTCAAACCTGTGGATGGTACTGATCAAGGCAACGCCGCTCTTGTTCCTGCTCGGCGTCGAAGACATCGTCTTTTGGGCCCGCGAGCTTGGCGGCTCCAAGACCGCCAAATTCACCGACTATCCGCATCCGGACTGGCGCATGTGGTATTTTCTGGGGCTTCTGGTGTTTTATCTGGTCTTTACCCGTGTTTCGGAACTGGTCTTGGACCGGATCACCACCCGCCTGGCCCATGGCCAAGCCACCGTGGATGGTGAAGCGCAAAGGAAAGCCGCATGAGCTGCTATCAAACTCTACAAGACTATGCCTTTCGCGCCTTTGGCTATGGCGAACGCATGTTGCCGCGCAGCGACTTTACCCTGTGTGAACAGTTCACCCTGATTGGATCGGGGCTGTTGTGGAACATCTACTTTGGCGTCATTGCCGTGGCCACCGGGTTTGTCCTTGCCAATTTTCTGGCGCTTGGCAAGAATTCCAAATCGGCCTGGGCGCGCAAACCGGCTGAATGGTTTATCTTTCTGTTCCGCGGCTCGCCGCTGTTTATCCAGTTCTTCTTTGCCTATTTCCTGTTTCTCAGCCTGAAAAGCGTTTCAAGCTTCTTCAACCCGCTGTCGTCGGCCTGGGCAGGTGCATTGATTGTGTTGTTCCTGAACACAGCGGCCTATTCCGCCGAAATCCTCTATGGTGCGCTGCGGTCGATCCCCAAGGGCGATATAGAGGCGGCCGATGCCTATGGGCTGTCCGGCTGGACACGTTTTCGGCGCATCGAATGGCCCACCATGATGCGTCTGGCCTGGCCTGCCTATACCAACGAAGCGATCTTTCTGTTCCATGCCACTACTCTGGTGTTCTTTTCCGGCTTTCCCGCCTGGCAGCAAAAGGGCGATGCGCTGTACTATGCGAATTATTTCGCCGACAAGACCTTCAATCCCTTTGTACCCTACCCGATCCTGGCCTTCTATTTCATCCTGCTGACCCTGGTGATCATCGCCGTCTTTGGCCGGGTCAACACATGGCTGAATCGGCATCTGCCCCAGAGCAAGCGCCCAAAGCTAAAGTTCAAACCGAACCTCATCCGCTAAAAGATCAAATAATTGCAAGAAAAATGGGCCCCTCTGGGGCCTATTTTTATGCAAACTTAGGCGGAAAACAGGCGAACACTGAAACTTTTGATCAAATTTCCTTGGCTCATTCGCGATCCTGCAGTACAACACTGTCATAGCGATCAAGGAGATCAGAGCATGGATCTGTCACAGCTGAAAACCATCCGCATCGCCGCCTGCGATCTGAACGGGCAGATGCGTGGCAAACGGATGCCTGCCTCGCAGATGGCCAAACTGGCCACCGGCGCGGCCAGAATGCCGCTCTCGGCCTTGAACGTCGATATCTGGGGCCGGGACATCGAAGACAGTCCGCTGGTGTTTGAAACCGGTGATGCCGACGGAATTCTCACACCTTCCTCACGGGGGCCAGTGCCGATGCCCTGGCTTGCGACCCCTTCGGCGCTGGTGCCGATGGTGATGGAAACCGAAGCTGGTGAGCCTTTTTTGGGTGACCCCCGGCAGGTGCTTGCCCAGGTGCTGGACCGCTACGCCGCACGCGGTTGGCAGGTGATGGCCGCCACTGAAATGGAATTCAATCTGGTTGATGACAGCGGTCCCCAACCTACCCCCCCCGCGCACCCGCACACCGGGCGCAAACTGGTGCAGCAATCGGTGCTCTCGGTCGAAGAGCTGGACGCTTTCGATGCCTTTTTCACCGATCTGTACAACGGTGCAGAAGAGATGGGCATCCCCGCCCAATCCGCTATTTCAGAGGCCGGTCTGGGGCAGTTTGAAATCAACCTCGACCATCAGGATGCGCTGCGCGCCGCGGATGATGCCTGGCTGTTTAAGGCGCTGGTAAAAGGACTTGCACGCAAGCACGATCTGGCCGCCACCTTTATGGCCAAGCCCTATGAGGACGAAGCCGGCAATGGCATGCATGTGCATTTTTCGGTGGTCGACAGGGACGGCAACAACGTCTTTGATGATGGCTCTGAGAAGGGATCGGATCTGTTGCAGCAGGCCGTGGCAGGCTGCCTGGCCGCCATGCCAGCCAGCACCCTGATCTTTGCTCCGCATGGCAATTCCTATGCACGACTGGTGCCTGGTGCCCATGCGCCAACCAGCGCCGCCTGGGCCTATGAAAACCGCACCGCTGCAATCCGCATTCCCGGTGGCAACCCCAAGGCACGACGCATCGAACACCGGACCGCTGGCGGCGACATCAACCCCTATCTGATGCTGTCCGTCGTGCTTGGCGCCGCCCTGCTGGGCATCGAAGACGCCCTGGTGCCGCCGCCTGCATCCTCTGGCAATATCTACGACATTCCCGATCTGCCGCAGCTGGCCGACGATTGGCAAAGCGCCATTTCCCTGTTCGAACAAGACCCGCTGATGGCGCGGATCCTGCCAAAGATGATGATCCGCAATCTGACGATGACCAAGCGACAGGAACACGTCGGCTTTGCAGCCCTGCCGCCAGAGAAACATTGGCTCAGCTGGCTGGAAGCGGTATGACCTCAGCCAGCCAGGAGCATGTTGCTTTGGGCTCTATCTTTTGATCAAATCTGGTGAACTATGAAAATCGGCATCTTGCAAACCGGCCACGCCCCCGAGGATCTTATCCAAGAGGCAGGCGACTACGACCAGATGTTTTGCGACCTTTTGGCGGGCCACGGCTTTGCCTTTGAAACCTTTGCGGTTGTGGATGGGCAATTCCCCAAGGATGCGCAGGCGGCAGAGGGTTGGATCATCACGGGCTCCCGCCATGGGGCCTATGAAGATCACGCCTGGATCCCACCGCTGGAAGATCTGATCCGTGACATTCACGCCAGGAAGCAACCGCTTGCCGGGATCTGCTTTGGTCATCAGATCATTGCCCAGGCTCTGGGCGGCAAGGTGGCCAAATTTGACGGCGGCTGGGCGGTGGGCCATGTCACCTATGAACAGGATGGCCAGCCCATAACCCTGAATGCCTGGCATCAGGATCAGGTGATCGAACGCCCGGCCGAGGCCCGCGTTCTGGCTGGCAATGCATTTTGTGAAAACGGCATCCTGGCCTATGGTGACCATATCTGGACCCTGCAGCCGCATCCCGAATTCAGCAATGCCTTCACCGGCGGATTGATCGAAAAGCGCGGTCGCGGCGTGGTGCCCGACGCATTGCTTGATCAGGCCCGCCAAGATCTCGACACTTCTGTAGACGCCCCCGAAATTGCAACCTTCCTCGCAGATTTTATGAAGAAAGAGAGGACTTAATGTCATCCTGGATTGACGACCTTCCCGAAGCGGCAAGAACCTATCTGGAGGGCCGTCGTCTCGACGAAGTTGAATGCGTTATCTCGGACCTCCCCGGTATCGCCCGGGGCAAGGCGGTGCCGGCATCCAAATTCGCCAAGCAGGATTTCTTTCACCTGCCGGACAGCATCTTTTACCAGACCATCACCGGGGATTGGGCCGAGGCCGCCGATGATGACGGCTGGATTGAAAAAGACATGACCCTGCAACCCGATATGTCCACTGCGACGGCGGCCCCCTGGACGGGGGACTGGACGCTGCAGGTCATTCATGATGCGCTGGACCGTGACGGCACGCCGATCCCCTATAGCCCACGCAATGTGTTGAAACGCGTAGTTCAGCTGTACCATGACAAGGGCTGGCAGCCGGTTGTCGCGCCTGAGATGGAATTCTTCCTGGTCGCACGCAACATTGATCCGGGCAAAAAGATCGAACCGATGATGGGGCGCTCTGGTCGCCCGGCGGCGGCGCGACAGGCCTATTCGATGACAGCGGTGGATGAATTTGGCCCGGTAATCGACGATATCTACGACTTCGCCGAGGCCCAGGGCTTTGAGATCGACGGCATCACCCAGGAAGGCGGCGCAGGCCAGCTGGAAATCAACCTGCTGCACGGCGATCCGGTCAAGCTGGCGGATGAGGTCTTTTACTTCAAACGACTGATCCGCGAAGCTGCCCTGCGCCATGACTGCTTTGCCACCTTTATGGCCAAGCCGATCGAGAATGAACCCGGCTCGGCGATGCATATTCACCATTCGGTGCTGGATTTGAAAACTGGCAAGAACATCTTTTCCGCCGATGACGACAGTGAAACTGATGCCTTTTTCCACTTTATCGCCGGGTTGCAGAACCACCTGCCTGCGGGGATTGCGGTGATGGCACCCTATGTGAATTCCTACCGGCGCTATGTGAAAGACCACGCAGCCCCGATCAATCTGGAATGGGCGCGTGACAACCGCACCACCGGCATTCGCATTCCACTGTCCAGCCCTGCGGCCCGCCGTGTTGAAAACCGCCTCGCCGGGATGGACTGCAATCCCTATCTCGGGATCGCTGTCTCGCTGGCCTGTGGCTATCTTGGTCTGCTGGAACAACAAAAGCCAGACACGCAGTTCAAGGGCAACGCCTATGAAGGCGAAGGCGATATTCCCAATGTCATGGGCAGCGCGCTGGATCTGTTCGACGAAGCAACCAAACTGCACGAGGTGCTCGGCCCTGATTTCGCCCGCGTCTACAGCATCGTGAAACGGGCCGAATACGAAGAGTTCCTGCAGGTGATCTCCCCCTGGGAGCGCGAGCATCTGCTGATGAACGTCTAAGGCGATATCTGACCCGCGCGGCACCCGCCCCCGACTGGCGGTGGCCGCGCCAATAGCCGCCCCCGTTTGCCCTGCAGGCATCGCCGCCAGAGGTTTCTCTGCCCAGCCCAAGGCTGGTGCGGCAAAAGGGGGCGAACGACAGCTGACAAGAGGGTGACCCCAATGACTTTGAACCTGCTGCATTCCAACGATCAAAAAGGGCGCTATCCCACCAGCTGGTATGCGGCGACAGCTACACCGCAAGCGCCATTCGCACCGCTGCAGGGTGACCAGCGCGCCGACGTCTGCATCATCGGCGGCGGCTTTACCGGCCTCTCGGCCGCGCTGCACCTGGCCGAAGCCGGGATGAAGGTTGTCGTGCTAGAAGCCCATCGGGTGGGCTTTGGTGCCTCGGGGCGCAATGGTGGCCAGTTGGGCAGCGGTCAGCGCCTGGATCAAGAAGGCCTGGAGAGCTTTGTCGGAATACCAGATGCGCAAAAGCTGTGGCAATTGGGCGAGGACGCCAAGGATCTGGTAAAGTCCCTGATTGCCAAGCATCAGATCGATTGCCACCTGCGCCCAGGCGTTGCCTGGACCGCCTCCAACGCCAAGGATGTCGCCCATCTGCATGACTATGGCCGTCACCTGCAAGATCGCTATGGCTATGACCAGATTGACCTTTTATCAGACGAGGCCTGCCAGGAAATCTGCCCCTCGCCCGATTACAAGGGCGGCATTCTGGACCATGGCGCTGGCCATCTGCATCCGCTGAACCTCGCCCTTGGTCTGGCCCGTGCGGCCGCCGCAGCCGGGGCCACCCTGCACGAACAAAGCGAAGTGCTGGAGATCAGCGAAGGCCCCGAGGTGCGGGTGAAAACCGCAAAGGGAAGCCTGCGCGCCGATCACCTGATCCTGGCCTGCAATGGCTATCTTGGTGGGCTGAACCGTCAGGTCGCCAGCAAGGTCATGCCGATCAACAACTTTGTAGTCGCAACCGAACCCTTGGGCGATGATGCCGCCAGGGTGCTGAGCCGCGACATCGCCGTGGCCGATGGCAGGTTCGTGGTCAACTACTTTCGGCTCAGCCATGACAAACGGCTGCTCTTTGGCGGCGGTGAAAGCTATGGCTATCGTTTTCCCGCCGATATCGAGGCCGTGGTACGTCGGCCCATGACCCAGATCTTTCCGCATCTAAAAGACGTCCGGGTTGACTATGCCTGGGGCGGCACCCTTGGGATCACCATGAAACGCATGCCCTATTTGGCACGGCTCAGCGCCAATGTGCTGTCGGCCTCTGGCTATTCCGGCCATGGGGTCGGCACCGCCGTCCACGCCGGGCAGCTGATGGCCCATGCCATCCGGGGAGAGGCCGAAGGGTTTGATACCATGGCGAAGGTTCCGGCGCCCAGCTTCCCTGGCGGCCCCGCCATGCGCTCGCCGCTGCTGGCCCTCGCCATGAGCTGGTATGCGCTGCGCGACCGGATCGGCATCTGAACGCGGGCCGCTTCTGTTCATTTGCCAAATCTCTGACTTTGGATATGCTCCCTTTCGCACCGCTGGAGGGGGCATTTTCGCCCCTGTGCCCGGTTTCACCCCCGCCTTGCCGCCCAAGACCGTCCCAGCGGCACGTCCCAACGCAACGGATTTGTGAAATTACGCCAAAAGCCACCGACAAAATCCATCTGCGACTTGGCAGGAGGTGCCAATTGTTTTATATTTATCAAATCCATAATTCAGGAATTTGAAATATGACTCAGGCCCCCAATGTTCATGCTGCGGAACCGATCCCCTCAGCAGCCCGCGAGGCAATTGATGCGCTGATGCAATCTGGCGATCTGTTTCGCTATACCGCGCCAGAAAATGCCCCGGTTGCCCTGTTGGAACAGGAATTTGCTAGCCTTCTGGGCAGCAAATATGCACTGGCGGTTTCCTCCTGTTCTGCAGCCTTGTTTCTGTCTCTCAAGGCCTTGGACCTGCCACGCGATGCAAGGGTTCTGATCCCTGGCTTTACCTTTGCCGCCGTGCCCTCTGCCGTGCTCCATGCCGATTGTCTGCCCGTCCTGTGCGAGGTTGGCGACAACTACCGCATTGACCTGGTGGATTTCGAAGCCCGGCTGGAGAGCGACATTCAGGCGGTCATCATCAGCCATATGCGCGGCCATACCTCTGATATGGATGCGATTCTGGCGCTCTGTGAGGCGCGCGACATTCCGGTGATCGAGGATGCAGCCCATTCGCTAGGCACCACCTGGAATGGTCGCAATATCGGAACCTTAGGCCGGATTGGCTGCTTTTCCTTCCAGTCCTACAAGATGATCAATGCCGGCGAAGGTGGCATATTGATCACCGATGATGCTGATCTGGTGGCCCGCGCCGTCATCATGTCCGGTGCCTATGAACACAACTGGAAAAAGCACAAAGGCCCAATGGGCGACAACAGCACAGACCTGGCGGATGCCTTTGCCAAATGGCAGAACCAGCTGCCGCTGTATAACCTGCGGATGAGCAACCTATCCGCCGTGGTCATTCGCCCGCAACTGCCCGAATTGGCCCGCCGGGTGACGGACGGCTTGAAAAACCACGACTATGTCGCAGCGCAGCTGAATGCCTCGCCTTATTTTTATGTCCCTGCCCCCCTCGCCCCCGAACAGCGCGCACCGGATTCGATCCAGTTCAACCTGGTGGGAATGACAGCCGAGCAGATCACCGCCTTTTCCGAAGCCACGGCCGAGGCCGGCGTCAAGGTGCAGATCTTTGGCCGCTCTGCCGACAATGCCCGTGCCTTCTGGAACTGGCAGTTCATTCCGGATCTGCCAGAATTGCCACAGACCCGCGCCATGCTGATGCAGGCCTGTGACGTGCGCCTGCCGGTCCGCCTTACCCAGTCAGAATTGGACCTCGTGGCCGATATTCTGGTGACAGCCGTCACCTCTACCATGGAGCGCGCCGCGGCCTAGGCTAAGCCCCGACCAAAGCCCGACATCAAAACGTGGCACCCCTTCTGGAGGTGCCGCATTTTGCTTATCCGCGAGCCTGCCGCCTGTACCGATCCGGTCTGCGACTGGCCCCAGCGGGGAATGCTATTTCAATTTGGACAGCTTTTCCTGCAGCTCTGACAGCTGGCGCTTGATCGCATCCAGATCCTCGCCCTCATCCGCATCTTTGGCCTTTGTCTCTTCGGCTGCACTGCCCCAACCGCCGACACCGCCGGGCAGGCCAGAAGTCATGGCCTTCAAGAAGGCCTCTTGCTGGGCCTTCATCGCGTCAAAACCGGGCATCTGCGCCATCGGATTCATCGCTGACATATTTTCCACCATCTGCGATTGGCTGTCGCGCAGCATATCGAAAGAGGCCTGCAGGAATTGCGGCATAACCCCGCCGCCGGGCTGCATATAGCTACGTACCAGATCATTCAGCACATTGACCGGCAGGATGTTTTCCCCACGGCTTTCATGCTCGGCGATGATCTGCAGCAGATATTGGCGCGTCAGATCATCACCAGATTTCAAATCGACGATCTGGACTTCGCGCCCTTCCCGGATGAACCCCGCAATATCTTCAAGCGTGACATAGTCGCTGGTCTCAGTGTTGTACAAACGCCGGCTGGCGTAACGCTTGATAAGCAGGGCTTTTTCCTGGTCGGCCATACTGTCCCTCCCCGGACATGATGCATCGCAGAAAATCCTATGCGAGTGCAGAACAAAAGAAAAGCCTGCAGAATGGTTCCACCATCGTACCTGAATTTCAACTGCCATGAAATAAACCGCAGATTTCGCTTGAGCTAAACCAGACTTGAGGTTTTACAAGGATCCCCTCAGACCACAGGAGCGATAACGTGAAAATTTTGATCCTTGGGGGCACCGGCTCCATCGGTAGCGCCGTCACCGCAGATCTGGTGGCGCATCAACACCAGGTTATTGGCCTGTGCCGCTCTGAGGTTTCGGCGCGAAAGCTATCAGAGCTTGGTGGCCAGCCCTGGCGCGGGGATCTGCGGGCTCCAAGCAGTTGGCGGGCCGCACTTGCCGGGGTGGATGTGGTCACCCAGCTAGCCAGCACATTTGGCACGGATATGGCGTCAGTGGATGCCGCAGCGATGGCCTGCCTGCGGGCGGAAGCCAGGGTGCGCCCCAGCAATCAGCCGCTGCGGGTGATCTATACCGGGGGCTGCTGGATCTATGGCGAAACCGGCGATCACGCGGCCTGCGAGACCAGCCCGCAGCGCCCCATTCCGGCCTTTTCCTGGATGCAGGTGTCTGCCAGTCTTTTGCTCAGGGCCCCTAACCTGAGCTGCGCAGTGGTGCATCCTGCCATGGTTTATCACGAAGATGGCGGTGGGGTTTTTGCCCGAATGCTGGACCAGGCCGCCGCAGGTCTGCCGCTCGAAGTCTGGGGCAGCATTCACACCCGCTGGCCGCTGGTGCACCGCCGCGACCTGGCCCGCGCCTATCGCATGCTGGCCGAGCAAGCACAGCTGACCGGCCATTTCAATGTGGCGGCACAATCCGGCATACCCGTGCGTGACATCCTGGCAGAGATCCTGACACGCCACCCCCATGATGGGGCCTATCTGGTGCGCAACCGCAAATATGTCATGTTCAAATATGGTGCCTGGGCCGAGGGCCCCACTCTGGACCAGCAGATGCGGGCGGAAAAGATCCGGCAAAGCTGCGGCTGGCAACCCGAAGTCGCGGATTTCACCCAGGCGGCCTTTTGACCTATCGCCCTGCCAGAGCGTGAACGAGCCCTATCAGCGCAGGGCCTGAACATACAAAAAAGGACAGATCCCGGGGATCTGTCCTTTTCAACACCATAGCCTAGGTTCAACATCAGGGAGGAGACGTGTTGATCCCGCGCTTGGTGCTCAGCCTTGCGACTGCTTATTTTGCAGCGGCTTTTTTCGCAGCAGAGGTCACCTCGTTGGTGGCCTTTTTGACGGCGGCAGTTGCTTCTTCGCCCATGTCCTTGCCAGCGGACATCAGCAGCTCAACAGTTTCCATCTGAGCTTTTTTTGCAATTTCAGCAAAAGCGGCCAGGTTCTCAGCGGCAACCTCGGCAGAGGCGCTTGCGAAATCGGTGGCGGATTTTGCGTATTCGGCAGGGTCGCTTTGTACTTTGGAAACGCCGGACATTTTGGCCAGGGCGTCTTTGGTCCACTTGCTGGAGATCTCAGAGGACTGCTCAGCAGCGCCCAGAACAACAGCGCTCAGCTTTTCGTTCAGTGCGGCAGTGTTTTTGAAGGCATCTTCCATAGCGGAGGTATCCACCGGAAATGCGCCCATCATGTCTTTCATCATTGCGGTAAAATCTTGGGTCTTAGCCATTGAACTGGTTCCTTACGTTGCCAACTCGGGACCATCCCGCGTTTCAGCATGAGGAAAAGATACTTTCTGCATCGCAGCATTTCAAGTTTTTTCATGCTGCGATGCAGAGAAATTTCGCAAATCAAAGAAAATCAATCGCTTGCCCGACGCAACACATAGCTGCCCGGTGCCGGTTCTAGCGGGGGATTGTTCGAATCACCCGGTTCCCGCGCGGGAACCTGCTTGCCAGAACGCTTTTTCAGCCAGGCTTCCCAGCGGGGCCACCAGGATCCTTCGTGAAAGGCTGCGCCCTCCATCCAGGCTTCGGGCGACAGCTTGAGGTCGTCATTGGTGTAATGACCATATTTGTTACGGCTGGGCGGATTGATGATCCCCGCGATGTGACCCGACTGGGAGACCACAAAGGTCTTGCTGCGCCCGCCCATGGCCTGCACCCCGCGATAACAATCGCGCCAGCGGGCAATGTGATCTGTCTCGCAGGTCACGGCCATCAGCGGAATATCCACATCCCGTACATGCAATGTCTCACCAAACAGTTCAAACCCGTCGGTCGCAAATTCATTGGCCTGACAGAGCCGGCGCAGATACTGCTGCGCCATCTTACCTGGCAGATTGGCACCGTCACCGTTCCAGTACAGCAAATCAAAGGCCGGCGGGGTTTCCCCCAGCATATAGCTGCGAATGGCTGGCCCATAGACCAGATCATTGGCCCGTAGATAGGAAAAGGTTCGCGCCATGATGTAAGAGGGCAGAATACCGTCTTCGCCAATCTCTTCGACGATGGCATCGACAAAATCATTCTGCAGGAAGGGGGTGAAATCCCCCTGATCGGAAAAATCCGTCAGCGCAGTAAACAGCGTGGCCGACTTCACCGATTTATCGCCCCGTTTCTTCATCAGCGCCAAGGTCAGGCTTAGCGTAGTGCCTGCAATGCAATAGCCGATGGCATTGACCTGTTTGACCGCGCAGATCTCCTTGGCCTTGTTGATTGCCGTCAGGAAACCTTCTTCGACGTATTCTTCCAGCCCCACATCTGCGTAATCGCCATTTGGATTGATCCAAGAGACCACAAACAGCGTGTAGCCCTGCTCGGTCACCCATTTGATCAGGCTGTTTTGCGCTTTGAGATCAAGAATATAGAATTTGTTGATCCAGGGTGGAAACAGCACGATGGGGGTTTCGTGCACGGTTTCTGTGGTGGGGCGATACTGTATCATCTCCATCATCCGGTTGCGAAACACCACCTCGCCCGGAGTTGTGCCGATGTTGCGCCCGATCTCAAAGGCGCTTTCATCCGCCAGACGCACCACCAGCTCGCCGTTATTGGCTTCCAGGTCATCCACCAGGTTCTGCAGCCCGTCGACCAGCGATTGCCCCTCGGTTGCTAGGGCCTTTTCCAGCGCATCCGGGTTGGTGGGCAAAAAGTTGGTCGGGGCCATCATGTTGATGATCTGATCAGAAAAGTAACTGAGCCGATGTCGATCAATCGCGTCCAGATCTTCGACCCCTTCAACCGCAGTGCGAATGGTCTGTGCGTTGGTCAGGTACTGTTGCTTCACATAGTGGAAATAAGGGTTCTTTTCCCACATCGGATTACCAAAGCGGCGATCCTCCACGTGATCGGCCTCTGGGGTATCAACCTCCTGCGTTGCCAGCATCTGTTGCGCTTCGGCAAAGTTGAGCACCGATTTGCCCCAGAACTCGACCTGTTGTTCCATCAATTTTGCGGGGTTTTGCAGGATTTCAGCCCAGTAAGACGTTGCTGCACGTGCGAAAAGATCTTGATTCGGACCATCCAATCCGGGGTGATGGCCCTTCTTGTTGGCCATAATCTCGATCAATTTCTGCGAGAGCTGGTCGACACGCTCCATATTTTCCTTAAGCCGTTCAATGTGTTCCGGAGAAGTGCCATGGTCGACTGCGTCACTTGTTGTCATCTTAAGGAATCCCCCATACTCTTTCTGCTGTGCAGAATACTGGTTTAACCATGTTACGCCAAAGCGACGAAAGGTCCGAGGCCCTGTGTAATTTACTGCCCAAAGTTGCAGTGTCTTGCGTGAACGCCCCTGCGGCAAACAGTTAAAAAGGAAAGCCTTATGCGTTATATGATGTCCTACGACCTGATGGAAACGGCCCGGAACATGAACCAATGGCTCGGCGCCAGTGCTCAGTCCATAGGCTCATATCCCATCTTTTCAGCGCTCCCCAATCCGGCGCTCAGCTGGATGGCTGCCTGGGGCGAAGTCACCGAGCGCAGCTTTCACCGCATGACGGTAAAACCTGACTGGGGCATCCACAGCTTCACCTGCGAAGACGGCAAGGACCATCTTGTCGAGGTCACCCCGGTTGTGAAGCGCGACTTTGGCGACCTGATCCATTTTCGGGTGTCCGGCCGCAAGGAGCAGCCCCGCAAGGTTCTGATCGTGGCGCCAATGTCCGGCCACTACGCAACCCTGCTACGTTCAACCGTCAAGAGCCTGCTGGTGAACTGCGAAGTTTATATCACCGATTGGCACAATGCCCGCGACATTCCTGTCTCCGCCGGCAAGTTCGACATCGAAGACTACACACTTTATTTGGTTGATTTCATGCGCGAAATGGGTCCGGAAACCCATGTTGTCGCCGTCTGCCAACCCGCCCCGCTGACTCTGGCTGCCACTGCCTATCTGGCAGAACAGGACCCCAAGGCGCAGCCCTCATCGTTGACCCTGATCGGTGGGCCGGTGGATCCAGATGCAACCCCGACCGAGGTCACAGATTTTGGCCGCCGCGTCACCATGGGCCAGCTGGAAGAAACCATGATCCAGCGGGTTGGTTTCAAGTACAAAGGCGTCGGACGAAAGGTCTATCCCGGCCTGTTGCAACTGTCCTCTTTCATGTCGATGAACATGGAACGCCACGCCCAGGCCTTCAGCAACCAAATTCAGCGCGCCAGCCGTGGGGATGCCTCGGATCATGATCACCACAACCGGTTTTATGACGAATACCTCGCCGTTATGGATATGACGGCGGAATTCTACCTCTCGACCGTGGATCGGGTGTTCAAGTCGCGCGAGATCGCGCGCAACGAATTCGTCGTCGATGGCCACAAGGTCGATATCGGGGCAATTACCGATGTGGCGGTCAAAACCGTCGAAGGCGCCAATGACGATATTTCTGCGCCCGGACAATGCATCGCCGCGCTTGATCTATGTACCGGCCTGCCCGACAGCAAGAAAGCCAGCCATGTGGAACCTGGCGCCGGTCACTACGGTATCTTTGCCGGCAGCAGCTGGCGCGACAATATCCGCCCCTTGGTGATTGATTTCATGGATGCAAACACCCGCAAATCCACCACGGCACAGGCAAATCCGGCGGCAGGCGCAAGCACAACCAAAACCCAAACCAGCCCCAAACCGGCAGGCCAGGCAAAGACCCCGACACAAGCCCGTAAAGCCTAATCCATGAGCGACGAGGCCTGCACGTTTTCCTGCAACTGTGGTCGTCTGGCCGGGCATATCTCGGCTGAGGGCCGAAAATCCGGGTTGAGGCTACTTTGCTTTTGCCAAGATTGCCGCGCGGCAGAACTGTATCATAATCAGCCCGATCCGGTGGATGGGGTTGATCTGTTTCAACTTGCCCCCCATGCCATCACCCTGACCCAAGGCGCCGAACATCTGCAACTGATGCGGTTGGGGCCAAAGGGACTGTATCGCTGGTATGCCGATTGCTGCGGCACACCCTTTGCCAATACACTGGCCAAGCCGCAACTGGCCTTTGCCGGGATGCGTTCAGATCTGTTTGAAAACCCAGACTGCCTTGGCAAGGTGCGGGCGCGATCCGCCGTTCCCCAGCCAGGCAAGCCCCCCAGCAACGAGGGAATGATGCGCATGGTCTACGGCATCTTTTCCCGGATGATCACCGCACGCCTTTCGGGCATGTGGCGCCAAACTCCGTTTTTTGACAGCACATCCGGCCAGCCCGTGACCAAAGCCAAGGTGCTGAGCAAAGAAGAACGGGCCGGTCTGCACCCCTAAAACCGGAACGCCAGGTGGGCAGGCACCGTGCCCGCGCCCTCAGCTCTCTATCAGAGGTTCAACAGGTCGCTCACCGGGGCGTTCATGCGGGACAGAGAGCCAGCCAAGCAGCGCCTGAGTGACCTCCTCCGGCTGTTCCAGACTTGGCAAATGCCCTGCCCCGGAAATGATCTTCAGCCCCGCATGGGGGATCAGTTCAGCCAGGAATTCATGCCGCTTTACCGGGGTCAGGCGATCATGTTCGCCGCATAGGATCAAGGTCGGCACCCGACAGCGCCGCGCCGTCGCCTGCTGATCTATGCGGCGTTGCAGGGCGCGGCTTTGCGCGACAAACAGCTCTGCCCCCAGATCAAGCCCCATATCGCGCACCAGACCAAGGATCTCCAGCCGCTGCGCCCCCGGTGCCAGCACCTCTGGCGGCAGTGACTGCTGCAGCGCCGTTTCCAGCCCTCCGGTGCGGGCGCTGATGATCAGCGGCTCACGCATCGCTGCCTGATCCGGCGTTTCAGCCAGCGGGGTCGTCGCCATAAGACACAGACGAGAGACGCGCGCCGGGGCTCGGCGCAGGATTTCCAGCGCCACAATACCCCCCATCGACAGCCCCACCAGGGCAAAGCGCGCAGGCAACATCTCCAGCAAATGGCTGGCAATCTGTTCCACCGTCTCGCCGCCGAACAGCGCTGCGGCCATGACCGGGGTCTGCTTTGACAGCGCCAGAATTTGCGGGGTGAAGATCCGCGCATCGCACATCATTCCCGGCAGAAAAACCACCGGTTCTGCGCCTAAGTTCTCGCCCTGCCCCATGCCTCTGCCCTTTCTGTGCCGGGATTGCACCTGCAACCCCCGCCGGATACGATCCGGCCAAACGATATGGCAGAGCCGATCCTGCACAACTCTCCCTATAGGGGTTTGTGCAGCCCAGGCCCGCCGAGGGCAAGGGCCATTTCATGCAGAGCCCCAGCAAGGCCCGGCAGGGCCATCAGTATCCATCCCAACGAAAGGCGCCCTGTTTCGACAGCGGCGAAAAGGGATTATGCGCCACTTCCCAGATATGGCCATCGGGGGCGCGAAAGTAGCCAATGTAGCCGCCCCAAAAGACCTCGCCCGCCGGGCGTAGCACCTCGGCCCCCGCCGCCATCGCAAGCGCCATCACGTCGTCGACCTCTCTTGGGCTGCGGGTATTATAGCTCAGGGTCATCGCCCCGGTGCCAAGCGCCTCTAGCGGCAATCCGATATCCTCGGCGAG
Organism: Pseudophaeobacter sp.; assembly: GCF_048267565.1. Taxonomy (NCBI): domain Bacteria; kingdom Pseudomonadati; phylum Pseudomonadota; class Alphaproteobacteria; order Rhodobacterales; family Roseobacteraceae; genus Pseudophaeobacter; species Pseudophaeobacter sp. Next base: position 857,699 of record NZ_JBLWXG010000001.1, read on the forward strand.
CTTCTCCAGCGGGTATAGCCCCAGGGTCTGCGAGATCAGATCAAAGGCCACCACCCCATCCGGGCTCTCAGTGCGCTGCCACCCCAAAGCCGCATAAAATGCTGCGGCCCGGTCCAGATCCGGCACCCCCAGGGTGATCAGGCTGATGCGTTGCTCCATGGTCATTTTCAAACTCCAACTCATCCACCCGGGCCCTCGGCCAAGATCGGCAGGACAGGCCCGGCGAACCTATAGCAACTCTGCGACAGAAGCCTCGATAAGGGCAAGACAAGTCTCGTCCGAAAACCGGTGATCGGCATCCTTGACCAGGGTCAGACGGATGTCAGCTCCGCTGGCATGTTGCAACAGGCGCAATGCAGTTTCGGTGGAAACAGCCGTATCCGCCGTGCCCTGCAAGCAGCGCACCGGAAAGGGCAGATCCAGCGGCGCCCGCAGCACCAGATGATCGCGACCATCCTCGATCAGCCGTTTGCTGATGCGGAAGGGCTCCATATAGTCGCTGGGCATTTCAACATAGCCCTGGCTCTCCAGCGCGGATTTCTGCGCTGCGCTAAAGCTCTGCCAATAGCCATCTTCGGTGAAATCGGGGGCCGCCGCGATGGTTACCATACCGCAGATGCGCTCCGGGATGGCCCGTGCCAGCAACAGCGCCTGCCAGCCCCCCATGGAAGACCCCACAATCAGCAATGGCCCGGTCGTCAGCTCCGAAATCGCTGCCAGGCTATCCTGGTGCCAATCGCCAATACAGCCCGCCTCAAAACTGCCAGAGCTCTCCCCATGGCCCGAATAATCAAAGCGCAAGAACCCAAGGCCACGGCCAAGGGCCCAGGCCTCCAGATGCAGTGCCTTGGTGCCCTGCATGTCAGATTTCAGCCCACCCAGAAACACCAACGTCGGCCCGGCCCCCGCATGCCTGTGATAGGCGATCTGACGCCCCTGCGCGGTCTTCAGAAACTCTGTTCCAGCCATTCCTCGTCTCCCCTTCAGTGCCCAAGATGTGCCATGCAGGCGACAGCGCTGCAATTGCCAAAATCACCTATGCGCTGACGGGCTTGCCCCCAAACGGGCCTGCCCCTAGGCTGCGGCGATTGACCTGCGACCGCCCGGAGGGCCCCATGACACGCATACTCCACCACAGTTTTCTGGTTCTGCTGTCTCTTGCCATTGCCCTCTCCAGCGCCTGGGCGGTGCTGGCCCTGTGGTATCGGCTCCCCTTGGCGCCAGGCCTGCGGCTGGGGCTGGCGGTTGGCTTTGCGCTACTTGGACTGGCGGTGATCTGCGGCCTGTTTCGCCCCCGCCGCCTACGCGCCCTGGCCACCTATTGCCTGGCCCTGGCGGCGGTGCTGACCTGGTGGATCAGCCTCACTCCGCCTGCCAGCCGCGACTGGGCCCCGGATGTGGCGCGCCAAGTCACCGGCGAAATAAAGGGCTCCCAGCTGACGCTGACCAACCTGCGCAATTTCACCTGGCGCAGCCCAACAGATTTTGATCCACACTGGGAACAGCGCCACTATGATCTCGATACGCTAGACACCGTCGATCTGTTCATGTCCTATTGGGCTGGCAAGACAATCGCGCATATGATCGTCAGCTTTGGCTTTGCCAATGGCGAACAGATCGCCTGGTCCGTAGAGGTCCGGCGCCAAAAGGACGGCGCCTTTTCTCCCCTCGCGGATATGTTCAAATCCAATACCCTGGCGATCATAGCCGCAGATGAACGCGACCTCGTCGGCACCCGCACCAATGCCCGCGGCGAAGACGTCCAGCTCTACCGCCTCAACACAGGCCCCAAACAGGCCCGCGCGCTGTTGCTGCAATATGTGGCGGCCTCCAACCAACTGGCGGAGACGCCGCGCTGGTATAACTCGCTCTCGACCAACTGTACCACCGTGGTGTTTCAGCTGATCCGTACCATCCTGGGCGAAGTACCACTGGACTGGCGCATCATGGCCAATGGCTACCTGCCGGAATATGCCTATGACATGGGTGTTCTGGCCACCGCGCTGCCATTGTCTGAACTCACCCAAAAAGGCCGGATCACCGCCCGCGCCCAGGCACATGGAATTGCTGCCGACTATTCCCGCATGATCCGGCAGGGCGTCCCCATCCCACAGCCAGACTAAAGCAGCACAGGCCTATTCCATTTCATTTGGCCGCAAATATCCCGGGGAGCGCGAGGGGCTGGCCCCTCGCCGCCTTGACAGTGGAACGCGCACCTGCGAAATCAGCCCATAATCACATAACCCGCAACCGGGCGTTCAGTGGGCGCCAAACCGACGAGGAGCAGCCAAACCATGGCCCAAATCTCTCTCACATTCCCCGATGGCAACGCGCGCAGCTATGCAGACGGCATCACCGCCGCCGAAGTGGCCGCCGATATTTCGACCTCGCTGGCCAAGAAAGCGATCTCCGCCACCTTCAACGATCAGCACTGGGATCTGCAGTGGCCGATCACCTGTGACGGCACCATCGCCCTGCACACTCTCAAGGATGAGACGCAGGCCAATGAGCTGATACGCCACGATCTGGCCCATGTCATGGCCCGCGCCGTGCAGGAACTCTGGCCCGACACCAAGGTCACCATCGGCCCGGTGATCGACAACGGCTGGTACTATGATTTCGACCGCGCAGCCCCCTTCACCCCTGAAGATCTCGGCGTGATCGAGAAAAAGATGAAAGAGATCATCAACAAGCGTGAACCGGTAACCACCGAGGTCTGGGATCGCCAGCGCGCGATTGATTTCTACACCGCCAATGATGAACCCTATAAGGTCGAATTGATCGATGCCATTCCCGGCGACGAACCCCTGCGCATGTATTGGCATGGTGACTGGCAGGATCTGTGCCGCGGCCCCCACCTGCAGCACACCGGCCAGCTGCCCGGCGATTCCTTCAAGCTGATGTCCATCGCCGGTGCCTACTGGCGCGGCGACAGTGACCGCGCCATGCTGCAGCGGATCTACGGTGTTGCCTTCACCGGCAAGGAAAAGCTCAAGGCGCATCTCCACATGCTGGAAGAGGCCGCCAAACGCGACCACCGCAAGCTGGGCCGCGAGATGGAGCTGTTCCACATGCAGGAAGAGGCCCCGGGCCAAATCTTCTGGCACCCCAATGGCTGGAAAATCTACACCACCCTGCAGGACTATATGCGCCGCATGCAGGAACGTGACGGCTACGTCGAGGTCAACACCCCGCAGGTTGTGGATCGCAAACTCTGGGAGGCCTCTGGCCACTGGGACAAATACCAGGAAAACATGTTCATCGTCGAAGTCGACGAAGACCACGCACGCGAAAAGGCGGTGAACGCGCTGAAGCCGATGAACTGCCCCTGCCACGTTCAGGTCTTCAACCAGGGTCTGAAATCCTACCGCGACCTGCCCCTGCGCATGGCGGAATTCGGCTCTTGCGCGCGCTATGAACCCTCTGGTGCCCTGCACGGTATCATGCGGGTGCGCGGCTTTACCCAGGACGACGGCCATATCTTCTGCGCCGAAGATCAGATCGAGTCCGAAACCGCAAAATTCATCGCCTTCCTGTCCAAGGTCTATGCCGATCTCGGCTTCCACAACTGGACCATCAAGCTGTCGACCCGTCCCGAAAAACGCATTGGCAGCGACGAAAGCTGGGATCTGGTCGAAAAGGCCCTCGGCGATGCCTGCAAGGCCGCTGGCTATGATTATGAGCTGTTGGAAGGCGAAGGCGCCTTTTATGGCCCCAAGCTGGAGTTCACCCTCACGGATGCCATTGGCCGCAACTGGCAGTGCGGCACCCTGCAGGTGGATCCCAACCTGCCGGAACGCCTGGAGGCCAACTTCATCGGCACCGATGGCAACAAGCACCGGCCCTTTATGCTGCACCGCGCGACCCTTGGTTCGTTTGAACGTTTCATCGGTATCCTGATCGAAGAACACGCGGGCAAGCTGCCCTTCTGGCTGGCACCGCGTCAGGTTGTTGTCGCCTCCATCACCTCGGATTCGGATGACTACGTGCAAGAGGTCGTCGCCCAGTTGCAGGCCGTGGGTGTGCGCGCCGAGGCCGATATTCGCAATGAAAAGATCAACTACAAGGTCCGCGAACATTCGGTTGGCAAGGTGCCGGTGATCCTGGCCATTGGCCACCGTGAAGTCGAAGAGCGCACGGTATCGATCCGCCGTCTGGGGGAAAAGCAAACCCGGGTCGACAGTCTCGAGAATGTTACAAAGGCGCTGGCGCTGGAGGCAACCGCCCCGGATCTGCTGTAACATTTAACACCTTTTGACCACGAGGCGGCCTCCAATCGGGGGCCGTTTTGCTGTTCAGGCCGCAGATTCCTCCTGTTTTCAGGTAATAATCTGTTACAATCCCCTCACAGTGCCTGACGCCGCCGTGAGACACGCTCTCGTGATTTAAGCTCGTTCTCACAACGAGTTAGGCTCTGCATGTCGTCACCAACCAGAAGGATTTTAAGAGATGTCGAACCCATCCAAGTCTCTCGCCGTTGCCGGAGCCATCGCAGCTGCCCTCACCGCGGCCTCCAGCCTGCCTGCAGCGGCTGCAACCAAGGAGAAATGCTATGGCGTCTCGCTTGCCGGTCAGAATGACTGTGCAGCAGGCCCCGGCACCACCTGTGCAGGCACCTCTACTGTCGACTACCAAGGCAACGCGTGGACGCTGGTCGATGCCGGCACCTGCGCAGATCTCGACCTGCCCGCCGCGCCCGATGGCACCGAACGCAGTGGATCTCTGGAACCGCTGGAACGCGATCTGCCGGCCTAAAGGGCTGACCAGACAACATATCGCCTGACCAACATACAAAAGGGCAGCGCAGGGATGCTGCCCTTTTCACCTAATCCCCCCTTGTCGTGCGAAACGGCCAACCATCTGCCGCTCCCCAAGGATCCGCCCCGGCCCCCTTGCCGCAGCCACAACACGAGCCCCGCCATGACAGCTGCCACCTCCCCAGCCCCGTCCCTCAACGCCCTGCCAGCCGCCCCTGGTGTTGGGTACAAGCCGCAGCATTTTTCCCAAATTCTGGCAGATGCCGCCCCGGTGCAATGGCTGGAGATCCACGCCGAGAATTACATGGGCGAGGGCGGGCGGCCACTGGCGCAACTGCGTCATCTGGCCGAAATATTTCCAATTTCAGTACATGGGGTTGGCCTGTCGATCGGCGGCGAGGCCGCACTGGACACAGCCCACCTGGCCCGGCTGCAACGACTGCTGGCCTGGCTGGAACCCGCCAGCTTTTCCGAACATCTCGCCTGGTCGACCCATGAGGGGCATTTCTACAATGATCTGCTGCCACTGCCCTATACCGGTGCCACGCTAAGCCGCGTCTGCGATCATATTGATCAGTTGCAGGCTGCAATTGGTCGGCCGATGCTGCTGGAAAACCCCTCCAGCTACCTCGCTTTTGCCGAGAGCACCTGGTCAGAACCCGAGTTCCTGACAGAGATCAGCCGCCGCACCGGCTGCGGGCTGCTGTTGGATGTGAATAATGTCTTTGTCTCAGCCAATAATCTCGGCTTTTCACCACAGGGCTATATTGATGATTATGCCCTGGAGCGAGTGGGGGAAATTCACCTTGGCGGCCATGACAGCGACACGGATGATCAGGGGCGCCCACTGTTGATCGACAGTCACGGCTGCGCGGTTGTCGATCCGGTCTGGGCGCTGCTGGATTACACTCTGGAACGCACTGGCCCAAAACCCGTACTGATAGAATGGGATACCGATGTGCCCGACTGGCCGCTTTTGGCCGCCGAAGCCGAGCGCGCTGCCTTTGCGCTGGGGCATCTTCCCGCCGCAGCCAGCAGACCGGCTGTCCGGGCATGAGCCGCTGCAAGCAAAGCCACGCCCCTGCGGCTATGGTATCCCAAGATGCCTTTGCCCGGGCGATGCGGGATGCAAGCCTGCCCATTCCCCTTGGTCTGGTGGATCAGGACGGCGGCGGCGCCGGGCGGCGGTTTTCCGTCTATCGCAACAATATCGCCGTCTCGCTTCGCGAGGCGATGCACAGCGCCTTTCCGGTCATCACAAAACTGTTGGGAACGGAAAACATGAACGGACTGTCGCGGCTTTTCCTACGCGCCCATCCCCCCAGTTCGCCGCTGATGATGTTTTACGGCGCTGAATTTCCAAGTTTCCTTGAGGAGATGCCACAGCTTAGCCATCTCGGCTATCTCGGCGATGTGGCCCGCCTGGAATTGGCCCTGCGCCACGCCTACCACGCAGCCGATGCAACACCAATTGCGCCCGAGATTCTGGCCAACCTGTCAGAAGACGCGCTACTGGCAAGCCGTCTTATCTTTGCCCCAGCCCTGCGGTTGCTGCAATCGCCCTGGCCCATAGAGGCGATCTGGCGCTTTAACACCGAACCGCAGGCCCCTGCCCCCCAGGCCGGGGCGCAGGCGGTGCTGATTACGCGGCCGGAATTTGATCCGGTACCGCATCTGTTATCCACCGCAGGCGCAGTCTGGCTGGACGCCATGCAACAGGGGGCCAGCATTGGTGCCGCACTGCAGCGTGCCACTGCGACAGACGCCGATTTTGATTTGAGTTTGCCGCTGACCCTGCTGTTGCAGGGCGGTGCCATCACCGGACTAGAAAGCAAAAGGTAAAGACATGCACGCAGTTGTCTCGATATATCAGACCCAGGCCGATCGGCTGGATCGGTCTGCGGATTTAATCCTTCCCACCCTGGCACGACTGGTGTTTGTCGCGGTGCTGCTGATTTACTACTGGAATTCAGCCGGGCTTAAGATCGAAGGGTCGATCTTTTCGCCATCGGCCGGGGCCTTTGCGCAGATTTTCCCCAAGGCCGCCGAGGCGGCGCTCTATGATGTTTCGCAGCTGAACCTGCTTCAACGACTGATCATTTTTGCCGGTACGCTGGCGGAATATGTGCTGCCGACGCTGATCTTGCTGGGGCTGATCACCCGCCTTGCGGCGCTTGGCACCCTTGGTTTCATCTGGGTGCAAACCTTGGTGGATGTCACCGGCCACGGGGTTGAGCTGGGCCGTCTGTTCGACAGCAGCATTGGCCTGGTTGACCAACGCCTGATGTGGAGCTTTCTACTGCTGGTCCTGATCGTCAAGGGTGCGGGTCCCCTGTCACTAGATGCATTACTGCGCCGCCTGATCCCCGCCGACCCGAGCTAAGGCCACGAGCAGAACCACACCCCAAAGGCGCCCTGCCCCCGCAGCGGCGCCTTTGGCAAACTTCACCTCAGGCCAGCCCCAGGACTGCCTGGGTGGCTTCGTCCCAGCCAAGGGCCAGTTCTGATCCGGATTGGATCAAGGGGCGCTTCATCAGGGCAGGATGCTGTTGGAGCAGCTCCAGCGGGGCGCTGGCCCGTTCTTCAGCGCTGAGCCCGCGCCAAGTGGTTGAGCGCGTATTCACAAGCCGCTCACCAAACTGCGCCAGGGCTGCTGCCAGAACCTCGGGCGGCACGCCCTCGGCGCGGACATCAACCAATCTGGCATCCGGCAGCTGTTTCATCGCCTTGCGACAGGTGTCGCAGTTTTTCAATCCGTATAGGATCATTGCTCGATCTCTCTTTGGTCGGGGAAAGGATCTATCTTAAGAAGCATGAAACTTACCCACTTGATTTATTTTTTCCACATGCAAAAGTTGCATCCGGGGTCACCTGCAAAGCCATTCGCAGCATTACGCGTATAGGTCGCTGGTATCACAGAGCCCAGATTACCTCTGGATCGGTCCTGGGATCGCACCAGAACAGCGCATAAGTTAGAAGGAGGCACGGCAAATGCCAAGTGGCACCGTGAAATGGTTTAACACCAGCAAGGGGTTTGGCTTTATCACACCCAAAGACGGCGGCAGTGACGTTTTTGTTCACATCTCGCAGATCGAACGATCCGGCCTAACTGGGCTCGCAGATAACATGAAGGTCGATTATGAACTGACCGAGGGGCGAGATGGTCGGCAAATGGCAGGCGAAATCCGGCCTGCCTAAGCACCCCCGCGAAGGTTCTAATGCTCCCCAGCCACCGTTGCGACGGCACGCGACAGGCCTAGCCCGTCGTTATGCGGCGCAGGTATTCCACCATGACGCAGGCAGGATCGGCTGGGCGTAGTTTTGTTTCGCCTAGGCGCTGCCAATCCGCCTCGGCAAACTCGGGAAAGAATGTGTCGGGCTCAGCAACTGCCAGATCAACCTCGGTGATCAACAAACGATCTGCCAGGGACAGCATCTCTTGGTAGATCCCGGCACCGCCAATGCCATAGATCCGGCGATAGCCCTGGGCATAGGCCGCTGCCACCGCGCGACTTACACTGTCATGGACCGTGTCAGCGGCAGAAGGGTCAGACGACACAACCAGGTTCAGCCTGTTTTTCAAGGGCTTGACCGGCAAGCTCTGCCATGTGTTACGCCCCATGATCAAGGCGCCACCCAGGGTTTCGCGCTGAAAGGCCTTCAGATCTTCGGGAGCGTGCCAAGGAATGGTATTGTCCTTGCCAATGGCGCCATTGCGGTCGCGGGCAACAATCAGGGTAATCATCGTGCTGGTCTGCCTTGAAGCTGAAGCACCCGGTTAAAACCGGTGCGTGGTATATGGGATGGCGGCAATACCCCGGCGGGCGGTCAAACCGCGACGGGGCCTTTGATCCCTGGGTCGGGATCATAGTTCAGCACTTCAAAATCATCATAGGTGAAATCAAAAATAGAGCTGACCTGCCGCTTGATCCGGATCTGCGGCAGGGGCTTTGGCTGGCGGGACAGTTGCAGGGCCACCTGTTCGCGGTGATTGGAATAGATATGCGCATCGCCAAGGGTATGAATGAAATCCCCAGGCTCATAGCCGGTGACATGGGCCAGCATCAGCTGCAACAAGGCATAAGAGGCAATATTGAACGGCACCCCAAGGAACATATCTGCCGAGCGCTGATAAAGCTGCAAATGCAATTTGTTCCCCAGGATACGCACCTGCCACAGGGTATGGCAGGGCGGCAACGCCATATCCGGCACATCACCCGGGTTCCAGGCGGAAACGATCAGGCGGCGGCTGTCGGGGCTGGTCTTGATCATCTGTACCAGATCGGCGATCTGATCGACAGACCCCGCCCTGTAGACTGGCTCATCCCCGGTCGTGCCCGGGATCAGCTCCAGCTTGGGAAAGCGCCGCCATTGATGGCCATAGACCGGCCCGAGATCGCCCTGTTCATCGGCCCATTCATCCCAAATCGAAACCCCGTTGTCCTTGAGGTATTTGATATTCGTATCGCCCGACAGGAACCAAAGCAGCTCATGTATGATCGAGCGCAGATGCAGTTTTTTGGTGGTGACCAGTGGAAACCCATCCTCCAGCGGATAGCGCGCCTGCATGCCAAAACAAGAGATAGTACCAGTGCCGGTGCGGTCGCTGCTGGACACTCCGGTTTCCAGAATTTGCCGCAAGGCCGCGTGATATTGCTGCACAGGGATCCCCTTTTCTGACGCTCATCACTAGATGGGACAGCTATAGCTGCGCCTGTCAGCCAAAGGCAAGTTGATTGGCCTGTCAATGCGGCGCCCCGGTTCCAGCCCCCCCTGCGAATCAATCTGTCTTCGCCTATAGTTATGATAGTTTTAGAAAACTACAGCACACCCCCGATTCTGTCAGATCAAGAACAACTGCAGAAACGGGTGTTCCAACTTGTAAGGATCACCGCATATGGCGCTTACCTATCTGCACGTAATGGTTCGGGTGAAAGACCTGGAAAAATCCATGGCGTTCTACGAACTGCTCGGCCTGCGCGAAACCCGCCGCTATGACAGCGAAAAAGGGCGTTTCACGCTGCTTTATCTGGCGCCTCCGGGTCAGGAAGAAGCCCCGCTGGAGCTGACATACAACTGGGATGGCGATGATGGGCTGCCAAGCGACAGCCGTCATTTTGGCCATTTGGCCTATGGTGTCGATAATATATATGACACCTGCCAGTTCCTGATGGACAATGGGATCACCATCAACCGTCCGCCGCGTGATGGCCATATGGCCTTTATCCGCTCGCCCGACAATATCTCAATCGAGCTGCTGCAAAACGGCGAATCTTTGGAGCCGGCAGAACCCTGGGCCAGCATGGAAAACACTGGCCACTGGTAAGGCCCAGGCCAGGTGCAAAAGCCCCCCATTGCTGCTGCGATTATTGGGTGGCAGTACCTGCGCTATCGCAGATATGAAAACGCACCGCCGGTCCCCTCAGGACCAAGGCGGTGCGTCTTGTGGCGAACCCGAATTCTTCAAGTCTGGACTCAACTGTTTCCCAGCTGATCCGAGGTCGTATCGCGTGTTGAACGGAGCAATTCTTGCGCCTGCCCAATATGACCTTCAGCATGTTGCCATACTGTCTGTGCCATGGGACATGTCGCCCCAAAGCCTGTGTTCAGTAGATATAGCGGATCTGATCCGACCAATACCGTTCCACCCGCTTGAGCGAGCTTGTGATGTCAGCGATGCCTTCGCGGCTGATAACATCCTTGCCTTCCAGGCCGTCGGCGTGGCGTGCAAAGAGGCCCGCAACAATATCGCGGATCTCTCGACCGCGCGGTGTCAGACGAACCCGAACAGAACGACGGTCAATTTCACAGCGCTGATGGTGCATATAGCCCAGCTCAACCAGCTTTTTCAGATTATAGCTGACATTGCTGCCCTGATAATACCCACGGCTCTTGAGTTCACCGGCGGTGACTTCATTGTCGCCGACATTGAACAAGAGCAGTGCCTGCACTGCGTTGATTTCCAGAACGCCGACGCGTTCAAATTCATCCTTGATAACATCCAGCAACAACCGGTGAAGACGTTCCACCAGCGCCAGCGCTTCTAGGTAGCCAGTCATGAACCCTTTGCGGTCCTGCTGGCCAATTGGTAATTCCATGCTCATACGCGTCTCCGACTCGAGTTTGCTCAGGAGATAATGCAGAAAATTTCCCAAAAATGCGTTAAGCTGGTTTTTTATTTAGTTTGATGCGTTTGGGCGACGTGGTTAATCAAATCTGCATAGGGGCTGGGCGGGGTGACCTGGCCGGTCACCCATTGATAAAGATCCTGATCGTTTTCATGCAGAAGCTGATCATAGAGATCCAGCCTCGGGCCATCCATTAAACCCAGATTGGCGTCAGCATAGGCAGTCAAGAGAATGTCCATCTCTTTGATGCCACGACGCATGGAGCGCATTTTCAGGCGCTTCAAACGATGCTCATGACTTTCAGGCGCTTGTGTCATCACCTTGACCTCATGTACTGGCAGCGCTTTGGATCAGCGTGCGCAGTCTCTTTTCCAACCGGGCGGCGCGCTCAGAGCTGCTGCGCATATCATTGCGCAGCGCCCGTAGCTCTTGCAGTATACCGGCAAAATCCCCCACCTCAAGCTCAACGTCGCCAGGCTCGGACATACCTTCCCCCTCGCCGGTCAGCAGCCAGGACATCGATACATTCAGCAGGCCCGAAACCATCGACAGTTTGTTGGCGCGTGGCTCTGACAGATCCTGTTCCCAACCAATCAGGGTGGATTTTTTCACCCCAAGGCGGCGTGCCAGTTGCGCCTGTGTCATGTCGGCGGCTTCGCGGGCGGCGGCCACGCGGTCGCCGAAGGTTGCAGCCTCTGGCCCGAACCAATCCGTTGTTTCGTCAGACATATGCCATCTCCGTTCCGGTCTTTATCAATGTTGCTTGATCGAGATTTGGTGGCACCCTATGACAGTTGCCAAGAACATTCAAACAGGGGCCAGTCGCCATGTCTTTCCTTTCCAAGACCCTCGAGCGCGTAAAACCGTCGCCGACAATCGCGATCACTGCCATGGCAGCAGAACTGAAGGCCGCTGGCCGCGATGTCATCGGGCTGAGCGCCGGTGAACCCGATTTCGACACGCCGCAGAACATCAAGGATGCAGCGGTGGCCGCGATCGCCGCAGGCAAGACAAAATACACCGCCCCGGATGGAATTATCGAGCTGAAACAAGCGATTTGCGACAAGCTTGAGCGCGAGAATGGCCTGTCCTATGAACCGGCCCAGGTTTCCGTCGGCACTGGGGGCAAACAGACGCTGTACAATGCGCTGATGGCCACCCTGAACCCCGGCGACGAGGTGATCATTCCGGCCCCCTACTGGGTCAGCTACCCGGACATGGTGCTCTTGGCGGGCGGCACGCCGGTGCCGGTTGAGGCCAGTCTGGAAACGAATTTCAAACTGACGCCGCAGCAGCTGGAGGCGGCCATCACCCCCCAGACAAAGTGGTTTATCTTCAACTCGCCCTCCAACCCCAGCGGGGCCGGCTATAGCCGCGCCGAGTTGAAGGCGCTGACCGATGTCCTGATGCGCCACCCGCATGTCTGGGTGATGTCGGATGACATGTATGAACATCTGGTTTTTGACGGCTTTGAATTCGCCACCCCCGCCCAGGTGGAACCCGGCCTTTATGAACGTACCCTCACCTGCAATGGGGTCTCAAAGGGCTACGCCATGACCGGCTGGCGCATTGGCTATGCTGCCGGACCGCAGCACCTGATTGCCGCCATGCGCAAGGTACAGTCGCAATCGACCTCCAACCCCTCGTCCATCAGCCAATGGGCCGCGGTTGAGGCATTGAACGGGCCGCAGGACTTTCTTGCAACCAATAACATCGCCTTCAAACGCCGTCGTGATCTGGTGGTCGAAAAACTCAATGCCATCGACGGGGTGACCTGCCCCACCCCTGAAGGTGCGTTCTATGTCTACCCCTCGATCCAGGGATTGATTGGCAAGACCAGCCCAAAGGGCACCGTGATCGAGGATGACAAAGCCTTTGCAACCGCGCTCTTGGCCGAGGCGGATGTGGCGGTGGTCTTTGGGGCGGCCTTTGGCTTGTCGCCCAACTTCCGCGTCAGCTATGCAACCTCGGATGCGGCCCTCACCGAGGCCTGCAGCCGCATCGCGGATTTCTGCGCCTCCCTTACCTAAGTCAAAGGATCCCACCCGATGGCTGCATCGCTGCCCGAGTATTTCTTTCGCATCCGTGAAAACGGTGCTTTTGTGTTTCGGGTTGATACCGAAAACCGGCAGCGGCGCATCGATATGGATCAGATCGCGGCGGTGAACATCCGCAACGGAGAGATCAAACCGCATGGTGGCCGGGCCCTGTCAGACCAGGACCTGGCGGCGATCAAATCCTGGATGACTGAGCGCAGCGCCGTGCTGGCCGCCCGCGACATCGACGATATCAAACGGGCGGTGGATCACCTGAGCCTCACCGCCCATTGGGCCCAGACCAAGGCCAGCCCCGACCAGCTGGAGGCTGTGACCGATGATCTGCTGCTGGCGATGCACGATCTGCGCAGCGTGCTGGTACGCAAGAAGGCGGATCGACTAATGAAACAGGCCCCAAAAGGCGACTAGATGGCGGCGCTCGGCCTGCGGGCCTGTTTGCCTGTCTGCTTGATGGTATGGCGCCAGAACCGCAGCATCAGGAACACCCCGGCAAAGCTGAGCCCCAGCACCAGCCCCGACCAGACCCCGATACCGCCCCAGCCAAAGGTAAAGCCAAAGAGATACGAGGCCGGAACCCCAATCGCCCAGTAGCTGAACGCCGCAATCAGCATCGGCCAATTGGTATCCTGTACGCCGCGCAACAGGCCCAGGGCAACAACCTGCATCCCATCGGTCAGCTGGAACAGCGCCGCCATCGCCAGCAGCCCGGCCCCCACCAGCAGGATTTCAGGCTTGTTGGGATCCTCTGCATCAAGAAACAGCGAAATCAACTGATCCGGCAGCAGCAGAAAGACAGCCATGCCAACAAAGGACATGACCAACGACATCACAATCACCACCCGCGCCCCAAGGGCCATGTGCTCTCGGTCGCCGCGCCCATAGGCATTGCCAGCCCGGATCGTCGCCGCGTTGCTTAGCCCCAGATGTACCATGAAGGTCAGCCCCGCCAGGGTGACCGCCACCCCATGCGCCGCCAGCGGAATGGTCCCAAGCCAGCCCATCATCATCGCCGAGGCGGCAAAGAGGCTGACTTCGCTCAGGTTGGTCAGGCCAATCGGCATGCCCAGCTTGAAGACGCGCGCGAACATCTCCCAATCGGGGCGATGAAAATTCTTCAGGATTTCCTGTTCCGGCAATACCCAAAGCGCATAGGCGCCAACCGCCAGCAAAGATACCGTCTGCGTGGTGATAGAGGCATAGGCCGCACCGGCGATGCCCAGCTCGGGCGCACCCCAGTTGCCGAAGATCAGCGCATAGTTCACCAGGCCGTTGACCACGGCGGCAAGAATAGTGATCCACAACACGATCTGCGTGCGCTCCAGCGCCGCCAGATAGGATTTGAACACCATGACCAGCAGCGCAGGAAACAGCCCCCACCCCGCCAGTTGCAGATAGGTCGCGGCCGGGCCAGCCACCTCTGGGGGTTGGCCCAGGGTCAGCAAAATGATCTCGGAAAACAGCAAGAGCGGCATCGCCGCCACGCCATAGAGCAGCGACAGCCACAGCCCCATTCGGGTCGCACGGCGAATCTGGCGCTCTTCGCCTGCCCCGGCAGCCGCTGCCACCAGCGGCATCACCGCGATGGCGAATCCCGCGCCCATCAGGAAAAACACAAAGAAGTAGGACCCCGCCAGCGTCACCGCGGCCAGCGCCGCGGCGCCATACCACCCCAACATGACAGAATCCGTCATGCCAATGGCAAATTGCGCCACATGGCCGCCTACCAACGGCAGGCCAAGCACAGAAAGCGCGCGCACATGGCCGCCTGTGTTCATCTTCGGGGTGGATTTAGGGGGCGTCAATTGATCTGTCATGCAGCAGTCTTAGCAGGTACTGCGCCCCCGGCAAGCGCCGTCAGACAGCCACTTTGCCCGCACCGCCCCTGGCCGTGATTATTTATGTCCCCAGTCATCAGGATTGTCGGAATTACTTGGGCTCAACCCCAGCTCATCCCCCTTGGTCGAACAGCCAAGCCCCAGAACCGTACGGTTGGCATAGGCAAAATAGGCACTGACCTGGTTGATCTCCAGGATCTCTCCATCATCATAGCCAACTGCGCGCAGCGCCTCGACATCGCTTTCGACTATGGAGGCGGGGGCATCAGTCAATTTGCGCGCATAGAGCAACGCCGCCTGCTGCGCCGCATCCAGCGGAGCCTGCGCCGGACTGCGCGCTTCAATCGCGGCGCGAATGGCCAGGCCGCGCTCCTCATCCCTTAGCAGACGCTGCAATCCCGAAAAATGGTGTTCAACGCAATAGCCGCAATTGTTCAGCGACGAGACCCAGACACCTAGAACCTCCAGGAACCATTTGGGAATTTTGTTGCCGCTATGGTGCAGCACGTTCTTGTAAAGCGCCATATGCCCTTCCATCGAATGCGGCCGCAGGGAATGCGCCATCATGATGTTGTCGACATTGTTCCCCGGCCCGGTCACCCGTTGATAGAGTGTCTTCAGTTTGCCGGTCGCCTCTTCGAATGGAACTGTCTTGATCCAGGCCATGGTGCTCTCCTCGCTAAATTTGTCACCAGAAGATAGGGCCACAAAGAAAATAAAAACAACTTCTTAAATCAGTTCATTTCAGCGCACGATTGATCCCGATACGGTGTATTGGCCGGGCAAGAGGGCACCACATCCCCAAGCTGTGCAAAACCTTCAGCGGCGGCATCATCCCCTGCCTGTACGCCCCCGACTGCCACCTGACAATTTCACGGTTTCGACGTCGTCCCCAGGCAACAGGGCCTGCTGCAACAGACCGCGAAACACGGTCGATTACATGCGCCCCGCCGCACGCCTTTCATATTCGTGCAAAGACACATATAGGACCGCCCACACTAGGCGGCGATGCCAGTAGCCCGGGCTGATCCCGGGCGCGCACCGCCCTGCTGGCGCGATTGCGCACAAAACGGTCGCAAGGCGGCGTGTTGCCACGCCTGCCAAATGCGTCTGTCTCTCAAGGCCCTACCCTGCGCGGACGAGGCCCAATTATGAACACTCTCAAAGAGGAGGCACCTGATGTCTGACGACACACCCGAACATGGTATCCCCGCGCCAGAAGGCGTAGCGGATGTCATTGCGACGGACTACGAAATAGGGCAGCACAATGTAGACGGCTCTCTTGGTCCGTTTGGCTATGACATTCACAATCCGGTTTTTGCCATTTCCGGCGCCGCCATTTTGGCCTTTGTCTTCTTCACCCTGGCACTGCCTGAAGAGGCTGAGCAAATCTTCAAAAGCATGTTCAACTTCACCACCAAGAACTTTGACTGGTTCCTGATCGGAGCTGCCGATCTGGTGGTCCTCTTTGCCTTGTGCCTGATCGTCTCTCCCTATGGTAGCGTTCGCCTTGGCGGGTCTAGCGCGCAACCAGACTACACCTATATTGGCTGGTTCTCGATGCTGTTTGCCGCCGGCATGGGCATCGGGCTGATGTTTTATGGGGTTTCCGAACCGCTTTCCCACTTTTCCTCCTCCTTCGGTGGGACCGCAGGCGAAGCAGGCGCACGCACAGACTGGGCGCCGCTTTCCGGGGCGCAGGATGATCGGCAAGAGTCAATCCGCCTGGGCATGGCGGCCACGATCTATCACTGGGGCCTGCACCCCTGGGCGATCTATGCGGTTCTCGGCTTGGCGCTGGCCCTGTTTAGCTACAACAAAGGCCTGCCACTAACGATCCGCTCTGCCTTCTATCCAGTCTTTGGTGAACGGATCTGGGGTTGGCCGGGGCATGTCATCGACATTCTGGCCGTTTTTGCCACATTGTTTGGTCTGGCGACCTCTTTGGGATTTGGTGCAAAACAGGCCAGCGCAGGGCTGAACGAGCTGTTTGGCATACCGATGGGCAGCACAACAGAGGTGGTGCTGGTCACCGGCATTACCGCTATTGCCTTGGTCTCGGTGCTGCGCGGGTTGGATGGCGGGGTCAAGGTCCTGTCTGAAATCAACATGGGGCTGGCAGGTTTATTGGCCCTGTTTACACTGGTGGTAGGGCCTACCGCATTCCTGTTTACATTCTTCTGGGACAGCCTCACGGCCTATGTTGAATACCTACCTGCCCTTGCCAATCCATTTGCACGCGAGGACGTGAACTTTAGCCAAGGCTGGACCTCTTTCTATTGGGCCTGGTGGATCAGCTGGTCACCTTTTGTCGGCATGTTCATCGCCCGTGTCAGCCGCGGTCGGACAGTACGCGAATTCATCGTCTGTGTTTTGCTGATCCCATCGCTGGTCTGCGTCGCCTGGATGTCGATCTTTGGTGGCAACGCCATCTATCAGGTGATCACCGATAACTTCACCGGAGCGCAGAGCGCAGAACTGCCGCGCCAACTGTTCCAGATGCTCGGAGAGCTGCCCCTGTCGTCTGTGACCTCGTTCATCGGCATTGTTCTGGTGATTGTCTTCTTCGTCACCTCCTCGGACTCTGGCTCACTGGTGATTGATACCATCACAGCCGGGGGCAAGGTTCACGCCCCGGTGCCACAGCGCGTGTGCTGGTGCATCTTTGAAGGCGCGGTTGCCGTTGCCTTGCTGCTGGGCGGAGGGCTTGCAGCCCTGCAATCCATGGTGATTTCCACCGGCCTGCTGTTCACTGTGGTGCTGCTGGTCATGTGCTATTGCATCTTACGCGGGCTGCGCGATGAGCACGCCGAAAATCAATAGGTACAGGCCTTAGTCAACAACAGGGGGCGGATGCTTGGCTGCAAGTATCCGCCCTTTTTCTATTCAGCAGCCCCGCTGCCAGGCCAATGCCCACAAGGCAGCTGTTGCCAGCTTGGTGGTGTGCAGTGCATATTCGCCGCAGCCCCGCCTGTTAGATCTCCGGCAAAAAGGCCCGCACCTATGAATATAGACAAACGGATCGCCGATGATCTGGTCGCCAATGATATCTCTTTTGTAACCACCGTGCCCTGCAAACAGCTGGCCGGAGTGATCAAGGAAATCGACCAGCGCGATGATATTTTTCATATCCCAGCCAACAAGGAAGACGAAGGCATGGGCCTGTGTGCGGGCGCCTGGATGGGTGGCAAGCGCCCGGCGATCATCATGCAGAACACCGCCATCGGCGTGACCATAAACACCCTGGCCACCCTGATACAATACTACCGGATGCCGCTGCCCATGCTGATTTCCTATCGCGGTGAACTGCGCGAACCTGTCGCCTGTCAGGTGGAAATGGCGCTGCACACCAAGGCGCTCTTGGCGCAGCTCAATATCCCCACCTATCACTTTCACCAGCAAAGCGACGTGGCAGAGTTCGACACGATCCTGAAATACACCTTCATGTGCAACAAACCCGTGGCAATCCTGACGGATGCCACCTTCTGGGGAGGCTATGGCGATCAATGATCCGGTCTGAAATCCTAACCGAAATCGCACCCATTTTGCGCGACCAGCTGGTGGTCTGCAATATCGGTATCCCCAGTCAGGAACTGCACGCAATCGACGACCAACCAAGCAATTTCTACATGCTTGGCACCATGGGGCTTGCCTCGTCCATTGGTCTGGGCCTGGCGCTGGCGCAACCCAAACCCGTCATCGTGATCGACGGCGATGGCTCGGTGCTGACCAATCTTGGTACCCTGCCCACCATCGGCAACAATGCCCCGGCAAACTACATCCTGATGATCATCGACAATGGCTCATATGGTTCTACCGGGGATCAACCGACCTATACCGGCAAGAAAACCAGCCTGGCAGGCATGGCGCGGGCGGCAGGCTGTGACAACGTGGTTGAGGTGCGCGATCGCCACACAGGCCCGGCGCTCCAACAAGCGCTGGCAGCGCAGCAGGCCACCGTCCTGGTGGTCAAATGTGACAGCGGCAATGCCAAGATGCCGGTGATCACCATGGATCCGGTGGAAATCCGCACCCGTTTCATGCAGGCAGTCGCCCACCGCTGACCACGCGGCAGCGCGGGAACAAATGCCGTAGAAACACCCTGCGGCATTTGTTGCCACCACGGCAAAATCATGCTTAGTCGCGCAGGAAACTTGATGCTGTAACGGCACCTGCATGCTCTGGCTTGGGACAGCACCAATCCCGCGCCGCAGCCGGGCCGATATTGGGCATCTTGCAAAGCAGAACTAAAAAGTATACCACCGCATACAACCAGCTTGTTTCGACTCGCCAGACCTTTCTGACACCCGTCATTCAAGCTATGCGCAACACTCATCGGCGGGACAATAGCATGACCTTGTACACGGACTATCTAGCAGAAATCGAAACACGCAAAGCCCAGGACCTGCACCCAAAGCCCATTGATGACGGCGCGCTTGTGGCAGAGCTGATTACACAGATCAAAGATCCGGCAAACCCCCACCGTGAGGACAGCCTTAAATTCTTTATTTACAACACCCTGCCCGGCACCACTAGCGCTGCCGACAAGAAGGCAAAGTTTCTGAAAGACATCATTCTGGGCGCGGCTGAAGTGGCCGAAATCACCCCTGATTTTGCCTTTGAACTGCTGTCCCACATGAAAGGCGGCCCCTCGGTCGAGGTGCTATTGGATCTGGCACTGGGCACTGATGCAGCCATCGCGCAGCAGGCCGCCGCAGTGCTGAAGACGCAGTTCTTCCTTTATGAGGCCGATACCGATCGGCTGGCCGCCGCGCTGGCTGATGGCAATGCGGTCGCCCGTGACATTCTTGAAAGCTATGCCAAGGCAGAGTTTTTTACCACGCTTCCCGAGATCGAGGAAGAAATCAAAGTTGTCACATATATCGCCGGCGAAGGTGATATTTCCACCGACCTGCTGTCTCCCGGCAACCAGGCGCATTCGCGTTCTGATCGCGAGCTGCATGGCAAGTGCATGATCACGCCAGAGGCCCAGGCCGAAATCGAAGCCCTGAAGGCTGCCCATCCCGATGCCCGCGTGATGCTGATCGCAGAAAAAGGTACCATGGGCGTTGGGTCTTCGCGCATGTCCGGTGTCAACAACGTTGCCCTCTGGACCGGTAAGCCCGCCAGCCCCTATGTGCCATTCGTGAACTATGCCCCCATCGTGGCCGGGACAAACGGCATTTCACCGATCTTCCTGACCACCGTCGGCGTGACCGGCGGCATTGGTATCGACCTGAAGAACTGGGTCAAGAAACTGGACGCAGATGGTAAACCCGTACTGGATGCCAATGGCGACCCGGTGCTGGAACAGAGCTATTCGGTTGAAACCGGCAAGGTGCTGACCATCAACACCAAGACCAAGAAGCTCTATGAAGGCGACAAAGAGCTGGTGGATATCTCCGCCTCGCTGACGCCACAAAAGGCCGAATTCATCAAGGCCGGCGGTTCCTACGCTGTGGTCTTTGGCAAAAAACTACAAACATTTGCCGCCGAGGCCCTGGGCCAGGAGCTGAAATCCGCCTTTGCCCCCTCGAAAGAGATTTCGCATGAAGGCCAGGGCCTGACCGCAGTTGAAAAGATCTTCAACAAAAACGCTCGTGGGCTGACGTCGGATGCGCCACTGCATGCCGGGTCAGATGTACGCGTCAAGGTCAATATCGTGGGGTCACAAGACACCACCGGCCTGATGACCTCACAAGAACTGGAAGCCATGGCCGCGACGGTGATCTCTCCGTCGGTGGATGGCGCCTATCAGTCGGGCTGTCACACCGCGTCGGTCTGGGATCTCAAGGCCCAGGCGAACATCCCCAAGCTGATGAGCTTTATGAACAAATTCGGCCTGATCACTGCACGTGATCCCAAGGGCGAATACCATGCCATGACAGATGTGATCCACAAGGTGCTGAACGACATCACCGTGGATGACTGGGCCATCATCATCGGCGGCGACAGCCACACCCGTATGTCCAAGGGCGTCGCCTTTGGCGCCGACTCCGGCACCGTTGCCCTGGCTCTGGCCACCGGCGAGGCCACAATGCCGAT
This sequence comes from Pseudophaeobacter sp., assembly GCF_048267565.1. NCBI lineage: Bacteria > Pseudomonadati > Pseudomonadota > Alphaproteobacteria > Rhodobacterales > Roseobacteraceae > Pseudophaeobacter > Pseudophaeobacter sp. The sequence goes on from NZ_JBLWXG010000001.1 coordinate 878,521, forward strand.
CCCTGAATCCGTCAAGGTGACCTTCAAGGGCACCATGAAAGATCACATGGATTTCCGCGATGTGGTACATGCCACCCAGGCGCAGATGCTCAAGCAGTTTGGCGATAACGTCTTCCAGGGCCGCATCATCGAGGTGCACATCGGAACGCTGCTGGCAGACCAGGCATTTACCTTCACCGACTGGACAGCGGAAATGAAGGCCAAGGCCTCTATCTGCATTTCGCAAGACGAGACGCTGATCGGATCGCTTGAGATCGCAAAAAGCCGGATCCAGATCATGATCGACAAGGGTATGGACAATGCAGCTGGCACCCTGCAGGGGCTGATCGACATTGCAGACAAACGGATTGGCGAGATCAAATCCGGTGAAAAGCCCGCCCTGACCCCCGATGACAACGCCAAGTATTTTGCCGAAGTCGTGGTGGATCTGGACGAAGTGGTCGAACCGATGATCGCTGACCCGGATGTAAACAACGCCGATGTGTCAAAGCGCTATACCCACGACACCATCCGCCCTGTTTCCTACTACGGCGGCAACAAAAAGGTGGATCTTGGCTTTGTTGGCTCCTGCATGGTGCACAAGGGTGATATCAAGATTGTGGCGCAGATGCTCAAGAACCTGGAAAAGGCAGAAGGCAAAGTCACCTTCAACGCGCCTCTGGTTGTTGCAGCCCCGACCTACAACATCGTGGATGAGCTGAAGGCAGAAGGCGATTGGGAAATTCTGCAAAAGTACTCTGGCTTTGAATTCGACGATTTCATGCCCAAGAACAACGCCCGGACCGAGTATGAGAACATTCTCTATCTCGAACGCCCCGGCTGTAACCTCTGCATGGGCAACCAGGAAAAAGCGGCCAAGGGTGATACCGTTCTGGCCACCTCGACGCGGCTGTTCCAGGGCCGAGTGGTAGAAGATGCCGCCGAAAAGAAAGGCGAAAGCCTGCTGGCCTCGACCCCGGTTGTTGTGCTGGCGGCCATTCTGGGCCGCACACCAACAATTGACGAATACAAGGCCGCCGTTGAAGGCATTGACCTGACCAAGTTTGCACCACCTCTGGCGATCCCATCCGCCACAAACTCGGCCCACTTCTAAGGCGCGCTTCGCCTAACACACGGCCGATACGGCAAGATCTGAACAGGGCGCAATGATGATCATTGCGCCCTTTTTCTTGGTTAAACAACTCTAGGATGCTAGGCAGGACACCAAAGCGACAAAACCACATTGAAAGCAATGCAAATGCCCCCTTTGGAATTCGGACTGGACCCAAGCGGCCTTTACCTTGGTCGCCTCTGGCGGCCCGGCATTGGACCCTGCCTTGTCACCCTGCGTGAAAAAGAGGTCTGGGATATCACCAGTCCGGCAGCAGCGACGCTCTCGGCGCTGCTGGAAGCAGAGGATATTGCCGCCTATGTCAACGGCGTGAAAGGCACGCGTGTCTGCACCCTGGCAGAGCTGGAGCACAGTACCTGCGCCCGGAACGCGCCGCAGGATCGGCTGCGCCTTCTGGCCCCCTGCGACCTACAGGCGGTCAAGGCTGCCGGCGTCACCTTTGCAAGATCCATGATCGAACGGGTGATCGAGGAACGCGCCGCAGGCGATGCCACCCGCGCCAGTGAAATCCGCACCCAGGTTGCTGATCTTATTGGCGGCTCTCTGAAAGACATCACCCCCGGATCCGAAGCCGCCGCCCGGGTCAAAGCCCTGCTGGAGGCTGAAAACCTATGGTCACAGTATCTGGAGGTAGGGATCGGCCCCGACGCCGAGGTCTTTACCAAGGCGCAGCCGCTTTCTGCTGTCGGCACTGGCGCCGAGATCGGCCTGCATCCTGACTCTGGTTGGAACAACCCCGAACCAGAGATTGTCCTGGCGGTTTCGTCCAATGGCAGGATCTGCGGTGCGACGCTGGGCAATGACGTGAACCTGCGTGATGTCGAGGGGCGATCGGCGCTATTGCTGGGCAAGGCAAAGGACAACAATGCCTCTGCCGCGATCGGCCCTTTCATCCGAATATTTGATCAGGATTTTGACCTGACTGACATCAAACAGGCCGAAATCCTGTTACGGATCAAGGGCGCCGAAGATGGCTTTAGCCTGGAAGAAAGCTGCGCCATGCGCGAAATCAGCCGCCAGCCCGAAAGCATCGTTGCCCAAACCCTGGGGCCGCATCACCAGTATCCAGACGGCCTGATGCTCTATCTGGGTAGCATGTTCGCGCCGATCCAGGACCGCGATGAACCTGGCCAGGGGTTCACCCATAAACTGGGCGATCAGGTAACCATCTCAACCCCGCTGCTCGGAACGCTGTGCAATCGGATCAATCTCTCGAACAAATGCCCCGCCTGGAGCTTTGGCACGGGGGCACTGATGAAAAACCTGGCCAAGCGGCAGCTGCTTTAGCCTGCTGCGGCCCTGTTTCCCACCCGCACCGAACAGCCGCATGTGTCCATTCGTTCGCCTCGTCATGGACCAGCAGATAGGCCGGGTGATCTGTCAGCGCGTCCAGGTCTTGCCCAATGCGGTTAATGGGCCCTAAATGCCACAAAAACATTGCGCACTCTAATTTTTGTTATCGAGATTGACTATCGAGCAGGTCATGCCTAGCTCTATAGACATGATGGTGTATGCAAATCATTGCCGGTTCCCTTTGCTAAACCGCCCCCTTCCCCGGGCGGCTTAGGCGCGTTCGCGTCTGCCTAACCTTCCGGGGTATTCCTACAGTCCTGAAACGTGGATCTAGCGAGACTATCGCTGGTGGATAGATGACGTTCAGCGTCGAACCTTTCCCACATTGCGACCACCGACGGGCCTATTCTCACAGGGTCGCGCGTTGTTCAAATCCTTGCGACCATTCCGGCACCATTGCTTCCTCTGAAGGAACTCCTCCTATGTTGACCTCGACAGAAACCACCCAAAAACGATCCAAGCGCAAACCTAAAATTGTGATCAGCACAGATGATCTGGCCCACCTCGAAGGGCTGGCTGACGGCATGATGCGACGTCAGCCTGCACTGGCAGACCGGCTACTGGAAGAGCTGGGCCGCGCCCGTATCGTGGCCCCCGCCAGATTGCGGGACAATATTGTGACGATGGGCAGCAACGTAACCTATCGGGACGAAGTATCCGGACACGAAAAAACCGTAACGATCGTCTATCCTGAAGAGGCCGATATCACGAACCTTTGTGTTTCGGTCATGACGCCCATCGGTATCGCGCTCCTGGGGCTGTCTGAAGGGAGCAGCTTCTACTGGGACACGCGAGATGATCAGCGGCGGACGTTGACGGTCCTTGAGGTGAGACAACCTCAGCCAAACACGTGAGACTGAAATCTCCGATCAAACTGGTGATTACCTTCCTCAGGCATGACCAATCCAGAGCCATTTAGATAGCGCCTGAAGCCGTCAGCCTGGGGGGGGCGCCGGTCCACCGACGAGGGCGCGCCCTTCTCGTGTGGTGCCAGGTCCTGTCTCAGCGGTGAATGCAGATGGCCCAAGAGATGATCCAAAAATCTCAAACCGTCACTCTGCAGTCCAAGTCTTAGACTTCCAATTAGGAGCCAAGTTAATGGCTAGGGTTCCAACCTCACGCATCGACAAGCTGCTGTCCTCTATGGGCTACGGCTCGCGCAAAGAAATCGCACGCATAGCCAAGGCCGGCGGCATTATTCTAGACGCAGCCTCACTCTTGGACGTTACCCAACGTATTGCTGTCACTCCGGATTTGCCAGCGCGCATGACGATATGCGGCGAGGCTCTCGATCCTCTCGCGCACATGGTTATCCTATTAAACAAACCTATAGGCATGACCTGCTCGCATAAGAATGACGGAGCATTGGTGTATGATATCCTCCCCAAGCGCTGGAGGTCGCGCACTCCTGCGATCTCAACTGTCGGTCGTTTGGACAAACAAACCTCTGGCCTTTTGTTGCTAACGGATGATGGTGATCTGTTGCACCAAGTCATCAGCCCCAAGCGCTTCGTGAAGAAAACTTATCGGGTCAATCTGGCCCGCCCACTCAATGGCACCGAAGGCGATCTGTTTGCCTCTGGGGGCCTGATGTTGGACAGTGAAACCAAGCCATTAGCGCCCGCTGAATTGGAAGTGGTTTCGACAACCGAAGCCTTGCTCAGTATAACCGAGGGCCGATACCACCAAGTGCGCCGCATGTTTGCTGCCACCGGCAACCACGTCGTGGGACTGCACCGCGAGCGCCTAGGCGACCTAACACTCCCTGATGGCTTGGCACCTCGGGAATGGCGGCTCCTTACTGGAGAAGAGATTGCCCTGATTTTCAATAGAGGGGATTGACCAGAAAGAGCCGCTAATAACGGCTTACAGCCCAAAGCGGCCCCACGGACGCTCCAGTGGCTGCGTCTACAGGAAAGGCGGCATGCGAGAGGGCCAGACTGGAAAACGTAACAGTCCACACGATCCGCCATTCCAGTGCTGTGGCCATGGTTTCAAATGGAGTTACGCTGGAAAAGGTTGCCCAATACCTCGCGCACTCCAACGTGGCGATCACCTGTCAAACCTATGCCAGATTTGCACCGGATCACCTGCAAGATGCTGCAGAAATTCTGGATTTCACCCAAGTACGACAAGTCAGATGATATCGAGTTAGGTTCAGAGAACCAAGGAACACTTTGTATAAATGACCCACATCCCCGCAGGGAACCATAATTTAAAGGTGGCTGGATGGTGGGTGATAAGAGATTTGAACTCCTGACATCTTCGATGTGAACGAAGCGCTCTACCACTGAGCTAATCACCCTCAAGGCCGGGTATTACCCTTAGCCCAGAGCTGGCGCAAGAGGGCGGTGGAAAGAAATCGCTGCCGCATTTCACTTTCTTTGGTGGTTTCCTGGGCCTGGCTGTCGCCCCCGCACATGCAGATGCGACCCGGCTTTCAGCGCCCTAGAACTGCGGCAGGGCATTGCGGGCAATCATCGTACGCAGGGTAAAGCTGGATCGCGTATTGCGAATACCTGACACCCGCATCAGCCGGGTTTCAAGGAAGCGATCAAAATCGGTGAGATCCTGCGCCACCACCCGCAACAAGATATCGCGGGTGCCAGTCATCAGGTAGCATTCCATCACCTGGTCAAACTTGCTCACCGCGCGCTCAAAACTCTGCAGGGCATCGGTAGACTGGCTCTCTAGTTCAACCGCCACAAAGATTGTGACAGGCAGGCCAAGCTTGGCCTGATCCACCCGGGCCGAATAGCCGCAGATCACCCCGGCCTGTTCAAGCAGGGCCACACGGCGCGCGCAGGGCGTTGGCGACAGTCCAATCCGCTCTGACAGCTCGGCCATCTTGATCCGCCCATCGGTCTGCAATATCGCGACGATCTTGCGATCCATAGCGTCCATAGTGATTTCCCCCAAGATTACCTCCGCGAGTAGAGAATAGCACCAACCACGAACACTCAAACAGTCATATTTAGGGAAAAACACCAGCCCCTGCAGGCTAGAATAATGCGTCCCCCAGCAGGAGCCAGATACATGACAATCACCGCCCTCCCCTCAACAACACATGAAGAGATCTATCGCGTCGAAGAGCCCACCCTTGGGTTGGTCGGGTTTATTGCCTTGCATTCCACCCAGCTGGGGCCTGCGGCGGGCGGCCTGCGGATGCGCCCCTATGCGAGCGAAGCCGAAGCCCTGCTTGATGTGCAGCGGCTAAGCGAGGGCATGACCTACAAGAACGCCGCTGCGGGCCTGGCGCTTGGTGGCGGCAAAGCGGTTATCATTGGCGATCCGGCGACCGACAAGACGCCCGCCCTGCTGCGGGCCTTTGCCCGCGCCATTCATAGCCTTGACGGACGCTATTACACCGCCGAAGACATGGGCATGAGCCCTGCCGACATGGCTATTCTGGCGGAAGAAACCCCCTATGTTGCCGGTTTGGCCGAGGGAGACTTTGCCAGTGGCGACCCTTCTCCGATCACCGCACGCGGTATTTTCAATGCCATTTGCACCAGTCAGGCGCATATCAGCGGCAGCAAGGATCTCTCGGCGTTGACGATCGCGGTGCAGGGGCTGGGCCATGTCGGCTGGAGCCTGTGCGGGCTGTTGACGCAGGCCGGGGCAAGTCTGGTGGTAACGGATGTGAACCAGGACCAACTGAACAAGGCCCAAAAGGTCTTTGGTGCCAAGACCGTCGCCCCCGATGAAATTTACAGCGTCGAGGCCGATATCTTTGCCCCCTGCGCCATTGGCGGCATTCTGAATGCCAAAACCATTCCGCAGCTGAAAGTTGCGATCGTCTGTGGTGGGGCCAACAACCAACTGGCCAGCCCGGCCGATGCTGTGGCCCTGCATGAAGCCGGTATTCTCTATGCGCCGGACTTTGTCACCAACGGCGGCGGCATCATCAACGTCGCTACCGAAATCGAACAGATCAGTGACCGGGACACCTTTGTCACGGAAAAACTGCGGGCACTGGATGTCACGCTGGAAACCATCCTGGCCCAGGCCAAGGCGACGGATCAAAGCCCCGATGCGGTGGCAATTAGCACCGTCCAGGCCCATATGGCCGCACAGAGCGCCGCCTGATCCGCGCGCGCCAGAAACGCGGTAGCAGCAAGATCGCAACAAAAAAGGGCGACCCTGACGGGCCGCCCTTTCTGTTTGTGTCTTGCGACGCACGCCTGCCCAATTGGCCCCTCGCGCATCTGCGATTGATTGGCACCCCCGCCCTAGTGAGCCGGCGCGCCTGATCTACGACCTTCGGTTTCCAGCGCCGCCTTGGCAGCGGCCGCTTCTTCCTCTGCGGCCTCGTCCCATTCAATGGCTTCAGGTTGGCGCACCAAAGCGTATTTCAGAACCTCGGAAACATGGCTGACCGGGATGATTTCCAGCCCTTCCTTCACGTTGTCCGGGATCTCTGGCAGATCCTTGGCGTTTTCCTGCGGGATCAACACGGTCTTGATACCACCGCGCAGCGCCGCCAATAGTTTCTCCTTGAGACCACCAATCGCCAGCGCATTGCCACGCAGGGTGACTTCGCCAGTCATCGCGATATCCTTGCGCACCGGAATCTTTGTCAGCACCGAAACAATCGAGGTCACCATGGCCAAACCTGCGGAAGGACCATCCTTGGGGGTGGCGCCCTCCGGCACGTGGACGTGAATGTCCCATTTATCGAACTTCGGCGGCTTAATCCCAATCTGGGGCGAGATAGAGCGCACGTAGCTCGACGCCGCTTCAATCGACTCTTTCATCACGTCGCCCAGCTTGCCGGTGGTCTTCATCCGACCTTTGCCCGGCAGGCGCAGCGCTTCGATCGACAAGAGTTCACCGCCAACAGAAGTATAGGCAAGCCCGGTGACAACACCGATCTGATCTTCTTTTTCTGCCAGCCCGTAGCGGTATTTCGCGACGCCAAGGAATTCATCAAGATTTTCAGAGGTAACCTTGACGCTCTCGACCTCTTTTTTGACGATCTTAGTCAATGACTTACGGGCGACCTTTGCGATTTCACGCTCAAGGTTCCGCACCCCGGCTTCGCGGGTGTAAACCCGGATGATATCGTTCAGGGCTTCGTCTGTCAGCTCAAACTCCTTGGCCTTGAGACCATGGTTTTTCACCTGTTTCGAGATCAGATGCTGCTTGGCAATTTCGCGCTTTTCGTCCTCAGTATAGCCAGACAGCGGAATGATTTCCATCCGGTCCAGCAGTGGCCCAGGCATGTTGTAGCTGTTCGAGGTGGTCAGGAACATCACATTCGAGAGGTCATATTCGACCTCAAGATAGTGATCCACAAAGGTGGCGTTCTGTTCCGGATCAAGCACTTCCAGCATGGCGCTGGCCGGATCACCCCGGAAATCCTGCCCCATCTTGTCGATTTCATCGAGAAGGATCAGAGGATTCGTTGTCTTGGCCTTTTTCAGCGCCTGAATGATCTTGCCAGGCATCGAGCCAATATAGGTCCGGCGGTGACCGCGAATTTCGGACTCGTCGCGCACGCCACCCAAGGAAATGCGAATGAATTCACGCCCAGTTGCCTTGGCCACCGATTTGCCAAGCGAGGTTTTACCCACACCAGGGGGGCCAACAAGGCAGAGGATCGGGCCTTTCAGCTTGGCCGAACGCTGCTGCACCGCGAGGTATTCAACAATGCGTTCTTTGACCTTTTCCAGACCATAGTGATCCTCATCAAGGATTTTCTCAGCCCGACCCAGGTCTTTCTTGACGCGCGATTTCACGCCCCACGGGATTGCAAGAATCCAGTCAAGATAGTTGCGCACCACGGTAGCCTCGGCCGACATGGGCGACATGTTCTTCAGCTTCTTCAGCTCTGCATCGGCTTTTTCACGGGCCTCTTTCGACAGCTTGATAGCGGCGATCTTTTCTTCCAGTTCGGCAATTTCGCCAGCCCCTTCTTCGCCATCGCCCAGCTCCTTCTGAATGGCCTTCATTTGCTCATTCAAGTAGTATTCCCGCTGGGTCTTTTCCATCTGCGATTTGACACGGGTCTTGATCTTTTTCTCAACCTGAAGCACCGACATTTCGCCCTGCATCAGGCCGTATACCTTCTCCAGTCGTTCGCTGATCGAAAGGGTTTCCAACAGTTCCTGCTTGCGATCAACTTCGATCCCGAGATGACCTGCGACCAGATCCGCCAGTTTGGCGGGCTCTGCGGTTTCGCCGACCGCCGTAAGTGCCTCTTCGGGGATGTTCTTGCGCACCTTGGCGTAGCGCTCGAACTCATCGCCCACGGTTCGCACCAGTGCCTCAATGGTGGTGGCATCGCCGGGGATTTCGGTCAGATATTCGGCTCTGGCCTCAAAGTAGTTCTCGTTTTCCAGGAACTCGGTGATCTTGACCCGTGCGTGCCCCTCCACCAGCACCTTTACGGTGCCATCTGGAAGTTTCAGCAGTTGCAGCACATTCGCAAGAACGCCTGTCGGGTAGATGCCATCGGATTGCGGTTCGTCCTCGGCCGGGTCAATCTGGCTGGACAGCAGGATCTGCTTGTCATCGGCCATCACCTCTTCGAGGGCGCGCACAGATTTCTCCCGTCCGACAAACAGCGGCACAATCATATGTGGAAAAACCACAATATCGCGCAGCGGCAGTACAGGGTAGGAGGAATTAAGCGGCTCGTTCATACTTCGTCCTTTACTTAGCAAGTCCACCAGGCCCCATTATCGGCAGCCGCGGCAGTCTCCTCTTTGATGGTTATTATCTGGGAGAGCGGTTAACATTTTTCAACCACAGTGCCTGAAATTTGGGGTCCACATTGCCCGCAGCACCGCCGAACCACAAGAGCGCTTTTGGCAAATGCAGTGCAAATCACCGTATCAGGAACAGAGCCTGTTTTTCAGGCTCTGTTTGCGGGTACAAGCATCAGTAGTCGCACAGCTCAGCCGCGGCCGGGCCTGACCAAAGGTCGCCAAAGTTGACTGCGGACTCACCATTTGCTTGCCGAAGGCCGCCATGTTCTCGTCGGCAGGGCCATCTTGCAGATGGGTAAGTGCTGCGAAACCGGCCTGTTGCGCCACGCCCACCATGCATGCCCCGATCAAGGCCACGCCAGCCCCAGGGCCGCAAGAGCGCGCCCAAAGGCCAAACCTCAAAGCGGTGCGATATCGCCCTCAGCCCGTTTGGCGTGGAAATCCTGCTGCCAGGCATCAAAACTACCCGCCGCGATAGCACCGCGCATGCCCTCCATGATGTCCTGGAAATAGTGCAGGTTATGCCAGGTCAGCAGCATACCAGAGATCATCTCGTTGCTGCGGAACACATGGTGCAGATAGGCGCGGCTGTATTTGGAACAGGCCGGGCAGCTGCAATTCTCGTCCAGCGGACGCGGATCATCCGCATGGCGCGCGTTCTTGATGTTGACCACTCCGTGGCGGGTGAAGGCCTGACCAGTGCGCCCCGAACGAGAGGGCAGGACGCAGTCCATCATATCAATGCCGCGCGCCACCGCGCCCACGATATCGTCAGGCTTGCCAACGCCCATCAGATAGCGCGGCTTGTCCTGCGGCAGCATGTCGGGCGCATAGTCGAGACAGTCAAACATCGCCTCCTGCCCCTCGCCCACGGCAAGCCCCCCTACCGCGTAGCCATCAAAACCGATCTCTTTCAGCGCCTCGGCACTCTCTTCGCGCAGGTCCTGTTCCAGACCGCCCTGCATAATGCCGAACAGCGCATGACCTGGCCGATCCCCGAAGGCCTGTTTCGACCGCGCCGCCCAGCGCATCGACAACTGCATACTTTCGGCGATGCGGTCACGGGTGGCAGGCAGGGCTGGGCATTCGTCGAAACACATCACAATGTCAGACCCCAAGAGCTTTTGGATCTCCATCGAGCGTTCCGGCGTCAGTTCATGTTTGGAACCGTCGATATGGCTTTTGAAAGTCACCCCCTGTTCGGTCAGCTTGCGCAGCCCCGCCAGGGACATCACCTGAAAGCCACCGGAATCCGTCAAAATGGGCCGGTCCCAGTTCATGAACTTGTGCAAACCGCCCAGCCGATCAATCCGCTCGGCGGTGGGGCGCAGCATAAGATGATAGGTATTGCCCAGCAGGATATCAGCGCCCGTCTCGCGCACACTTTCCGGCATCATCGCCTTGACCGTGGCAGCAGTACCAACCGGCATAAAGGCCGGGGTGCGGATATCGCCACGCGGAGTTGAGATGACCCCGGCGCGGGCCTTGCCATCGCGGGCTTTCAAATCAAAGGTGATTTTTGGTGCCATTGTTTGCTATCCTTCGCCTGCCAAAGCCATTGCACTTGCCTGAGTGCACGCCTTTTGGCACGTCTCAAGCCGTCTTGCCAGCCCGCAAGGTACAGCTCATAAGATCCGGCAAGCCCCCCCCCTGCCCGCAGCGCCTTGAAACGGCCTCTGGGTGGCTACATCTGTATACAATAGCACACATTACTTTAGGAGCCCCCGATGAATGAAGACATCCTCATTGGACTGATTTCCCAAAACGCCATATACCTGCTTGGCGCAATTTTCCTGATCATCATTATCTTCAAGGGGGTTCATATCGTCCCCCAATCCGAAAAATTTGTCGTCGAACGCTTTGGCCGCCTGCATTCGGTTCTGGGGCCTGGCATCAACTTTATCGTGCCGCTGCTGGACAGCGTCGCGCATCGCATTTCAGTGCTGGAACGCCAACTGCCCAATGCCGCCCAGGATGCCATCACCAAAGATAACGTTCTGGTGCAGATAGATACCTCTGTTTTCTACCGCATTCTTGAGCCCGAAAAAACCGTCTACCGGATCCGCGATGTGGATGGCGCCATTGCGACTACCGTTGCGGGCATTGTCCGCGCCGAGATCGGCAAGATGGACCTGGACGAGGTCCAATCCAACCGCGCCCAGCTGATTGGCCAGATTCAGGCTGCGGTTGAAGACGCTGTTGATGACTGGGGAATCCAGGTCACCCGCGCAGAAATCCTGGATGTGAACCTTGATCAGGCCACCCGCGACGCCATGCTGCAACAGCTGAATGCCGAACGCGCCCGCCGCGCCCAGGTTACCGAGGCCGAAGGCACTAAACGCGCCGTTGAACTGGCCGCCGAAGGGGAGCTTTACGCCGCTGAACAGATCGCCAAGGCCCGCCGCATTCAGGCCGACGCCGAGGCCTATGCCACAGAAGTTGTTGCCAAGGCGATCCAGGAAAACGGCCTCGAAGCCGCGCAATATCAGGTTGCCCTGAAACAGGTCGAAGCCCTGAATGCGCTTGGCAATGGCGCTGGCAAGCAGACCATCATTCTGCCCGCCCATGCACTCGAAGCCTTTGGCGACGCCTTCAAACTTCTGAAAGGTGGCAAATGATGGAGCTCGCAACCCCCTTCTGGGCGCTCTGGTGGGTCTGGTGCGCTGGCGCACTGATCCTGGCGATCCTCGAAGTGCTGGTCCCCGGTTTTGTCTTTCTGGGCTTTGCCCTGGGTGCCCTGGCCTGTGGCATATTGCTGGCAATCCTTGGTAGCGCCGGGCCAGGCCTGCCTGCCCTGTTGTTTCTGTTTGCCGGACTATCGCTGGTCTCCTGGCTGCTGATGCGTCGCTATTTTGCCCTTCCGTCTGGTCAGGTGAAGAACTTCGACCACGACATCAACGATTGACAACAAATCCGTCCCGCCCGGACACCGGACCAGCCTTTGACGATGTACCAAGCCTCAAGAAACGGAAAGGCCTGCGCATGAAGCCGCAGGCCTCTTCTTTGCTCAATCACTTTTCAACGCGAACTTGGCAGACTTGGCTGCCCCCCCCCCCAGTAGAGCCGACAAAAACACCCCGGCCCTAAATCGGGGTTAAATGGCGCATCTCATCAGCTCTGCTCTGCGCGACGGCATTCGCAACATATACAGTCACGACAGGGTGATGGCAGGGCAGTTTTTGTCGGCTCCAGACAGCATTCATGACGGTGCCACCGCCCGGTTCAAATTGTCGCCAGACCCGTACAGGCACTGGACCTTCCCCGCCTGGTTCCCTATATAAACAGTCGGATTAACAGTCAGGGACCGATATGACCAACGCTTCCGAACCGCTTGAAGGTACCCCCCTCATCGCACCGTCTTCCGTCGAACACCCGCTGTTTGATCAGATCGCGGATGCCTGCAAGTCAGTCTATGACCCTGAAATTCCAGTCAACATCTATGAACTGGGGCTGATCTACACCATCGACATCAATGCCGAGAACGAGGTCAAGATCATCATGACCCTCACCGCGCCGGGCTGCCCTGTTGCGGGTGAAATGCCCGGCTGGATTGTCGATGCGGTCTCGCCGGTGCCCGGGGTCAAGGATGTCGACGTGGAAATAACCTGGGAACCACCCTGGGGCATGGAAATGATGTCCGATGAAGCCCGGCTTGAGCTTGGCTTCATGTAGCGGCCTCGCGGCAGCAAAGAGATCATAAAAACGTCACAGGATCGCGGCAAAGGGGTTACCTTTCGTCGCGATTTTTCTTTTGTATTTCATTTCATTGGAGATCTCCTTTGCGCTACGCTCTTGCCCCTGCTCTCGCCCTGTCGCTGCCGCTTCTTGGCGTCTTTGCTCCGGTCACTGCCGCCACCCCGGAGGCAGACTCCGACGCTGGCCTCAGCTATGGCTCCCGCCCCGCCCATCTGATTGCGATGCTGCCCGAGGGTGATTTGAAAACAAAGTTGCAGTCCTGCGCGGCGCAGCCCCCGCGCCGCAGCGATTTTTCGATCGGACACCGGGGCGCCCCTTTGATGTTTCCCGAACATACCGTGCAATCCAACCAGGCCGCCGCGCGCATGGGGGCAGGTATTCTGGAATGCGATGTCACCTTCACCAAGGACCTGGAGCTGATCTGCCGCCACGCCCAAAACGATCTTCACACAACCACAAATATCCTGACCACCGATCTGGCCGAGACTTGCATCCAGCCCTTTACCCCTGCAACGCCAGACAGCCCCGCCAAGGCAGAGTGCCGCAGCAGCGATATCACCCTGGCACAGTTTCAAAGCCTCACCCCCAAGATGGACAGCTTTGACAAGACCGCCACCAGCGCCGCCGCCTCACAGGGCGGGGTCGCGCCCTGGCGCAGCACCCAATACGAGGATGGCGCCACCGCCATGACCCATGCGCAATCCATCGCGTTGTTCAAGTCTCTCGGGACAAAGTTCACTCCCGAACTCAAATCCCCTGTGGTCGAGATGCCCTTCAACGGCTTTACCCTGCAAGACTATGCCCAAAAACTGATCGACGACTACAAGGCGGCAGGTATCCCTGCAGCCGATGTCTGGCCTCAGAGTTTCAACCTCGAGGTGGTGAAATACTGGATAGACAATGAACCGGAGTTCGGCCGCCAGGCAGTCTATCTTGATGGGCGCAACCAGGGTAGCGCGCCGCTTGATCCCAACGCGCCCGACAGTTTTCAACCCTCGATGCAGGACCTGGCTGATATGGGCGTGAATTACATCGCGCCGCCGCTCTGGTTCCTGCTCACGATGAAAGATGGCAAGATGGTGCCATCGGCCTACGCCCTTGAAGCCAAGGCTGCCGGGCTGCACCTGATCACCTGGACCCTGGAACGCTCTGGCCCGCTGAACGATGGCGGCGGCTGGTACTTCCAGTCCGTGCAGCCTGCGGTGCAGAATGCCTCCAGCTACTACGAAGTTCTGGATGTGCTGGCACAGGACGTGAAAATCGACGGGATCTTCTCCGACTGGCCCGCAACCGTCACCTACTACGCCAACTGCATGGGGCTATAACCGCCTGCCGCGCACCAGATCATCGCGGGCCACACCCCCGGCCTCCCCCTTCCCTGTGGCCCGCGATTTCACGCCCCCCTCTTGAGCCTGCGCCCCAGCCGCCCTAGATAGGGTGTAACGCGCGTATTGGAGACACTCATGTTCGGCATTCCTGGCAAACAGGCTGTGACAATCACCCCAAAGGCTGCGGCCCAGATCAGCAAGCTGATGGCCAGTGGTGGCCATGCAGGCCTGCGCATTGGCGTCAAAAAGGGCGGCTGTGCCGGGATGGAATACACCATGGAATATGTCGATGACCCCGACAGCAACGACGAGGTGGTCGAACAGGATGGCGCTCGGGTGCTGATTGCCCCCATGGCACAGATGTTTCTCTTTGGCACTGAAATCGACTATGAGATCTCGCTGCTGGAAAGCGGCTTCAAATTCAACAACCCCAATGTCTCAGAGGCTTGCGGCTGTGGCGAATCCATCAGTTTCAAGGATGTGCCGAACCTCTGACCACCGCTTTGCTTGATATATGACAAGCGCGGCCAGCGGCGGCCTGCCCCTTTTGTCTGATTGCCCCGCACAGCTGCGGATGTTACCACGTGGCCAGAAACCATAAAAGGAACGGCACATGCGGCAAAAAATGGCAGTGGGCAACTGGAAAATGAACGGAACAGGCGCGGCTTTGGCCGAGCTTCAGGCCCTGGCAGCGGCACAGGGTGCAGCACGCGCCGAGATACTGATCTGCCCAGCCGCCACCCTGCTGTCGCGCGCCGCAGATGTGGTTAAAGACAGCTCAATTGCAATTGGTGGCCAAAACTGCCACGCCGCAACCGCTGGCGCGCATACCGGGGACATTTCGGCAGAGATGCTCAAGGACGCCGGCGCCAGCGCGGTGATCCTGGGCCATTCGGAACGCCGCGCCGACCATGCAGAAAGCAGCGAAGAAGTGGGCGCCAAGGTCTGCGCCGCTTGGGAGGCTGGCCTCATGACCGTGATCTGCGTCGGCGAAACCCTGACAGAGCGCGAAGCAGGCGATACATTGAATGTCGTGGCGGCCCAACTCAAGGCCTCTCTGCCTGATGGGGCCACCGGTGAAAACACGGTCCTTGCCTATGAACCTGTCTGGTCCATTGGTACCGGCAAGGTGCCAAGCCTGGCGCAGATCGCCAAGGTGCATAACTTCATCCGCGCAGAGCTCACCACCCGCTTCGGCGCTGAAATGGCAGAGTCCACCCGGCTGCTCTACGGTGGCTCGGTCAAGCCCGGCAATGCCGCGCAAATCTTTGCCGTCTCCAATGTTGACGGTGCTCTGGTCGGCGGTGCCAGCCTCACGGCAGAGGAATTTATCCCGATCATTTCCGCCCTCGACGCCAGCTGACCCCCGCGCATCCTGGTGCCTCGTCAGAACGGCTTCATCTTACCGAAAAAACCTCGGGGTGAATTGGCCAGAGGCCAAGAGGGGCAGCGCCCCTAGCTGACATATCTATCCCGCAATGACAAAACGCCCCGGTAAAACCGGGGCGTTTCCTATTTATCGCATCCTCAGGGATCGCTCCCAGGCGGGCTAGTTGGTTATGATCTCAGGCCCCATCAGCGCATTGGGGATCATCGTGCTGAGCCATGGAATATAGGTCACCATAATCAGGAACACGAAGAGCACGGCAAGGAAGGGCAAAGCCGCCCGCACCACCGCCATCATCGGCATGCCCGCAACCCCGGAGGTCACAAAGAGGTTGAGCCCAACCGGCGGGGTGATCATGCCGATCTCCATATTGACCACCATGATGATGCCGAGGTGGATCGGGTCAATGCCCAACTCGATTGCAATCGGAAACACCAGTGGCGCCACGATCACCAACAGCCCCGACGGCTCCATGAACTGGCCACCGATCAGCAGGATCACATTGACCACCACCAGGAACATCACCGGGCCGAAACCGGCCGACAGCATCGCGTTGGCGATATGCTGTGGCACCTGCTCATCCGTCAGAACATGCTTCAGGATCAGCGCATTGGCGATCACGAACATCAGCGTCACGGTCAGCTTGCCCGCATCAAACAGCGCTTTTTTGGTGTCTCGGTGCACCCAAACCGATAGCAATGCCGTCGGTGCCTGCAACACAGAACGCCGCTTGCGTCCTTCGGTTTCTGCCAATGGTCCCATGTCGCGATAGACAAAGCAGGCCACAAAGAACGCATAGACAGAGGCCACAGCCGCCGCCTCGGTGGGCGTAAAGATGGCCGCTTCCTTGTACAGCCCCAGTTCCGCCGAATACCAGGGATAGCCATAGATACCGACCATGATGATCACGATCAGGAACAGGCCCCAGAAGGCCTCGCGGAAAGAGGCACCAACCTCGCCCCAACCGGCCCACTGCCCCTTGGGCATATTCTTGATCCGGGCGATCACATAGATCGTCACCATCAGCATCAAACCAGCCAAAAGCCCCGGAATGATCCCCGCCAGGAACATCCGACCAACCGAAACATCAACCGAGGCCGCATAGACCACCATGACGATCGACGGCGGGATCAAAATGCCCAACGTGCCGGCATTACAGATGACCCCAGCGGCGAATTCCTTGGTATACCCGGCCTGGCGCATGGCTGCGATAACGATAGAGCCAATGGCCACAACGGTTGCAGGCGAGGATCCCGACAGGGCGGCAAACATCATACAGGCAAAGACGCCCGCAATGGCCAGCCCCCCCTGAAAGTGGCCAACACAGGCGATCGAAAACCGAATGATCCGCTGCGCCACGCCGCCAGTGGACATAAAGGTTGAAGCCAGGATGAAAAACGGAATGGCCAGAAGGGTGAAATGTCCCTCAAAGGCTTCAAACAGGGTGCCGGCGACGCTTGCCAGCGAACTGTCCGAATAGATCAGCAGAAACAGAACAGAGCTAAGCCCCAGCGAGATCGCAATCGGCACACCGATCAGCATCAGGCCAATGACCATGGCAAACAGGAAAATCACGTCCATTAAATTTCTCCCTCGGTCGCGCGGGCCCGGGCTTCGTCCAGCTCATCTTCGACCTCATGGCTGGCAACCAGCCGGTCTGCCTCACCGCGCCACACCTGCCGCGCCGCCTGAGCAAACCGCAAGACAAGCAACAGCATCGACAGCGGCAGCACCACATAGGGCACCGCCTTTGGCAGCTTCTCATAGGAATCGCCGTAGTTGATCAGCTCTTCCAGAAAACGGAAGACCCCGACCATCGGTACATCCTGCACCTCATAAAAACTCTGCGAGCGCGCGCTGAAATCAAACCCGGTAGGGAACCACCGTCCCGAGGTCGGCGGCAGATCAGCAAAAACTGCCCAGTAGTCATAGGCCCCCTTGAGCAGCAACAGCGAAAACACCAGACAGCAGCCAGAAGCAATCAGCCCCACGACCCTGCGCGCGCCTGGGTTTAGAATATTGACGATGGCATCCACGCCCAGATGTGCGTGGGTCTTCACGGCATAGGCCGCGCCCAGAAGCACCAACCAGGCAAAAAGGAATACCGTCACCTCCAGAGCCCACAGAATATTGGAATTAAAGACGAAACGCGCGATCACATTGGAAAATGTAATGGCGGTCATCAGCCCTAGAAGCAGCGCAATCAGCGTTTCTTCCAGGGTGTTGATAAACCCAGACGGGCCGGTTCTTGCCCCCGACATATTGGTCACCCCGATGATTTTGAGAAAAGAGTAAACGCAGACTGCGGATCCATACCCAGCCTGAACTCCGGGGCGCCCAGATCATCTGGATCGGCGCCCCGGAGGCGCCCGCTCACAAAGAGACGGGCGCCTGTTTCAGATCCAATCAGTGATTGGCGTTGATCGCCTGTGCCGCGTCGATCTTGTCCTGGCCAACGTCGCCCGCGAACTGCTGCCAGACCGGCATCATGGTTTCGACCCAGGCCTGACGCTGGTCGGCATCCAGGCTGCGCACGACACCACCGGCGGCGATAATGGCCTCTTTGGCCTCTTGGTTCACCTGCGCCGATTCCGCGTTGCGGGTTGCGGTAACTTCACCAAGAATAGTTAGGAACTGTTCCCGCACGGCAGGCTCCAGGCTTTCCAGCCAATCCACATTGGTCACCACCAGATAGTCGATGATACCGTGGTTGGTTTCCGTCACCCCGTCCTGCACTTCAAAGAACTTCTTGCCATAGATGTTGGACCAAGTGTTTTCCTGTCCGTCCACAACACCCTGTTGCAACGCGCCGTACACCTCAGAGAAGGCCATTTTCTGCGGGCTGCCGCCGATGGCTTCCATCTGGGCGACCAGAACATCCGAAGACTGCACCCGGAATTTCAGGCCATTGGCATCCGTAGGTGCCACCAGCGGCTTGTTGGCGGACATCTGCTTCATGCCGTTGTGCCAATAGGCCAGCCCCTGCAGGCCGCGACGCTGCATGCTATCCAGCAGGGCCTGCCCGTTTTCCGAGGCCTGGAATTCATCAACCGCGTCGATGTTCTTGAACATGAACGGCAGATCAAACAGACGGAATTCTTTGGTGAACTTTTCAAACTTGGACAGCGAAGGCGCGGCCAGCTGCACATCGCCCTGCAACATGGCTTCCAGCACCTTGTTGTCATTGTACAGGGTCGAGTTGGGGTAGACCTCCAGGCACATGGTGCCATTCATCTCGTCGTTGATCCGCTGTTCCAGCAACGACGCCGCAATCCCCTTGGGGTGCTTATCCGTGTTAGTGACATGGCTGAACTTGACGACGATCTCACCTTCGTCACAGGCCGCCTGTGCGGCACCAGCGGATACGGTCAGCGCCATCGCGGTGGCAGCAGCAGTTACATATTTCATTTCAATCCTCCCAGAATTGGTGATGTCCCCACCTGCGGCGGGGCCTCCGCCATAGAATTGCCAGTTGTGCGGGGCCACTCAAGATTTGTTTCAAATTTGGGCGGATTTCAAATTTATGCATTCTTCCGTAGTGACTTACATCGACATCAACTCCCCCAAGATATCCCACAGCTGGAGTGTTGTGCGAAATTTCGCACAGGGTTTCCGGGGTGTTGTGCGAAAATCCGCACAGAGTTCGACAATTTGGCAGCCGCCTATGCGCAAGGAATCGCCGAACAGATACCCCCGCCTGATCGCACTGCACAGGGCCGCTAGGCCAGCAACAGCCGTTAGGGCCGCCGGTAGTCTTCCGGCCGGATACCGTAGCGGGCCAACTTATCATAAAAGGTTTTACGCGGCAGTTTCAACGCCTCGGCTGCGGCGGCGGCCCGGCCATTCTGTCGTCCCAGGGCGGCAATCAACAAAGAGCGTTCCACCTGGGCCATCTGTTCCGCCAGGCCAAGATCGGTTGCCGCGCTCACCTCATCTGGCATGCCCAGCACAAAGCGCATGGCCGCCGACATCAAGGATCGCGCATTGCCCGGCCAATCCTGCGCCATCAGCCCGGCGAGATGCTCTTGGCTGATTTCCGGCGACTCTATTCCCGCCTGTTCAGCAGCCTGGGCCACATAAAGACGGAACAGAACAGGGATGTCACCGGGGCGTTCCGCCAGCGAAGGAATGCGCACCCGCATCCCTTCAAGGCGGTAATACAGATCGGCACCAAAGCTGCCCGCCGCCACCAGAGCAGCCAGATCGGCGGTACTGCCGACAATAAGACGCGGCCCATCCCCCTGTTCGATCCGCTCCAACACAGCATATTGCAGCGCCTCGGACAGTGCCGAGATTTCATCCAAAAACAGCGAGCCACCTGCCGCCTGCTGACAAAGTTCAGCCAGATCCGCGACGCTAAGCCCGGCAGAGGGGGATTTGACAAAGGGCGCCTGGGCACGCGGCGACATCAGGTGAATGACCTCTGCCACCTTGGGAACGCCGCTGCCCGCCGGACCGGACACCAGGACTTCGGCCAGGGTTGGCGCCACACTGCGCACCCGCGCGCGCAAGGCATCCGACTGCGGCGAGGTCCCAAATAACATGCGCGCCGCCGGGTCGCCCTCTTCCAGCTTCTGCTTGAAACTGCGGTTTTCCAACACCAGACGGCGGGTCTTGAGCGCCCGCTGCAGCGCGGCAAGCAGATCCGCCGTCACGCAGGGCTTTTCCAGAAACCCAAAGGCCCCCTGCGACATCGCCTGGACTGCCATGGGAATATCCCCCTCGCCAGTCAGCAGGATCACCGGCAGGTCCTCATCAGCGCTGCGCACATAGTCAAGCAGGTAGAACCCATCCCGCCCCGGCATGCGGATATCCGACAGGACCACCCCGTCAAATTCAGCGGTAATCAGATCCTTGGCCGCCACAAAAGAGCCTGCCGTGATGGGCACCAGGTCGTTGAGCTCAAGTGTCTGCGCCAGAGCTTCGCGCAGCGCCGCATCATCATCTACCACAAGAACCTTGCGGGTTGTCATGTCGCGCCACCGTCATTCCAGCGCTCCAACTCTACGGTAAAGACCGCGCCGCGTTCCATGTTCTTGCCATGAATATTGCCACCAAAACTCTGCACCAACCCGTAGGAAATCGACAGCCCCAGCCCCATGCCTTCAGAACTGCTGACCACCTTGGTAGAGTAGAACGGATCAAACATCTTCTCTGGCTCCTTGATGCCAGGACCAATGTCGCGCACCGCCACCGAGAGCCGATCGCCAGCCTCTAGGGTGATGCCGATGGACCGCGTCTTCTGATCCAGCATGGCATCAGCTGAATTATTGATAAGATTAACAAAAACCTGAGTAAGCCGGACTTCTCCGCCCCAGACATAGATCGGCTCACTGCCGTCAGGCGGCTGCCAGCTCAGCGCCACCTCATCCGTCTCCAGACGCGAGGCGGTCAGCTCTACTGCGGTATTGATCACCTGCACCAGATCCACCCGCGCCATGGGCTCGTTCTCATTGCGCGAAAAGGCCCGCAGGTTTTTGATGATGCGGGCCATGCGCGCCGACATTCCAGCAATCCGCGTCAGGTTTTCACCGACCCGATCCACCTGACCGCGCCGCAAAAAGGCATCGCCGTTTTCGGCATATTGCTGGATCGCCATCAAGGGCTGGTTCAGCTCGTGGCTGATCCCGGCAGACATCTGCCCCAGGGCCGACAGCTTGCCCGCCTGCACCAGTTCCTCTTGCGCCTTCTTCAGGGCCGCCTCGGCATCCTCGCGCTCGCTCACTTCGCGGCGCAACTGGCTGTTGGTCGCCTGCAGGGCACGGGTGCGGGTCTCGACCCGGCTTTCCAGTACCGCATTGGCCTCGGCCAGGGTGCGACGACGTTCCAGTGCCAGAAAGAGGAAGGTGCCAAAGGCCAGGCACAGCGCCGCCAAGGCCAAAGCCTGTAGTGTCGCCAGCCGCCAGGCCGACGCAACATCAACCAGGATTTGCCCGGTCAAGCCAATCACCGGCAAAACCACCGTTAAATGCAGCGCGCGCCGGGGCAGATAGGGTCGTTCAGACAGGTGCCAGATTTCATGTTCACCAGTCCTGGATACCCTATAGGACAAAGAGCTGCCGTCGCGCAGCACGCCACCAGTTTCCCCCGTACCTGCCGCACCCCAAGCAGACCCGGTCTGTTGCCAAAACAGCAACTCTGGCCGGTTGGAAATAAAGACCTCGCCTGTTGCCTTGGTGAAAAAGACAGTCGGCAAAGAACCACGCCAGGTCTGTTCGACATCTTCGACATCAGCCACGACCACCAGCACCCCAGAAATACCGCCATCAGGCGAGAAATTCGGCGCGGCGTAAAAATAGGCGCGCTGGCCATTGTCCGCCAATACGGCCGCCCCGGTGCCCAACGCCCCCTGCAAGGCGCGGCGGAAATAGCCCTCAGCCGCGATGTCTTCGCCAAGCACACCTGCGGCAGAGGCAAGCACCCGACCATCGGCATCAGCATAAAGCACATCCAAAGCCGCAGTCTTATCTGCCACCCCGCGTAGCAGGTGCTGCGCCGCGCCGCGCCGCGCAGGGCCATCCAACTGTTCAAGCGCAGGATGATCCGCCATCAATACCGCAAGCTCTTGATATATCTGCAATTGTGTACTGACGCGATCAGAGGCCAGCGCCAGATCAGCAACGCTGCGCTCGGCCAGGGAATCCAACGCTTGCCGGTAGCCGTAGACCCATGTTGCCCCACCAATTGCGATTACCGCCAGAGCGAACCCCAGCAACACTGCCCATCTGTGCATTCCTGTACCAGCTTTCTTGCGCTTGTGTTTTTTCCCAGTCTAACAAGACTGGGCTTGCAAAGGCCAGTCATCGCGGCAAAGTCAGCCCATGCAAACAGTCATCCAGTCCCCGACCGACCCCGCCTTTGTGCAAGACCCCTATCGCTTTTACCAAAACTGCCGCAGCCTTGGCGGTTTGTGCTACTGGCAGGACTATGACATGCCAGCCGCCTTTCGCCGCGCCGCAGTGCATGCCATCCTGCGCGATCGCAGATTTGGCCGCGAAGTACCACCAGGTATTGCCACTGCAACTCCAGCGCATCTTGCGCCCTTTCTCGCGGTCGAAGCTCATTCGATGCTAGAGGCAGAGCCCCCCCGCCATACCCGCCTGCGCCGACTGGTGATGCGGGCCTTCACCTCGCGCGAGATCAAGGCGCAGCAAGCCGATCTTACGGCGCTGTGCCACAGCTTGATTGATGCCTTTCCCGCCGAACCCTTTGATCTGCTTCCAGCCTATTGCACCCAGGTTCCGGTCATCACCATCTGCCGTCTACTTGGTGTGCCCTGCGAAATGGCACCGCAACTCTTGGACTGGTCCCATGCGATGGTCACCATGTATCAGGCCAGCAAGACTCATGCCGATGAACTGGCCGCCGCCACGGCGGCGCAGGACTTTAGCGATTTCCTTTCAGGCTACATCGACAAACGCCGCTCCGATCCGCAGGATGATCTGATCACCCGCCTGATCCTGGCCGAAGAAGAAGGCGACAGCCTCAGCACGGATGAGTTGATCGGCACCTGCATTCTCTTGCTGAACGCTGGGCACGAGGCCACGGTACACGCCTTGGGCAATGGGGTGAAAACGCTACTGCAACAGGGCTGGGATCCCGCTTGGCTGGCACCGGAAGGCATCGAAAACCTCGTCGAAGAAATCCTGCGCTTTGATCCGCCGCTGCATATGTTCACCCGCTACGCCTACGAAGAGATCGAGGTCATGGGCCATACATTCCAGCCTGGCGATCAGGTCGCCCTGCTGCTGGCTGCGGCCAATCGCGACCCTGCCGCCGAAGACGAACCGGAGCGTTTTGATCCAACCCGCCCGGCCCGCACCAATGCGGCCTTTGGTGGCGGTCTGCATTTCTGCGTTGGCGCGCCGCTGGCACGACTGGAAATGCAGGTCGCCCTGCCGATCCTGTTTGAGCGCTGCCCGCAACTGAAACTCGCCGCCGCACCACGCTATAGCAACAGCTACCATTTCCACGGGCTGACAGGGCTGCAGGTCACAGGCTGACCTGCGGGTCAAGGAGGGCCAAAGGCCCCCCTGCATCGCAGGGCTTGTCCTTTACGCGCCAAACCCAGTCAGACTTGTTCAGGCGTCTTTGGGGCAGACCTGCCGCCAAAGCGCTTCTCAGCAGGTCTGTTGCACAAACCTAGCCCCCGGAGCCCCACCTACGATCTGCCGTCACGCCTCATCTGTCAGATCAAGGCGCGCGGTAGCGCTCCTTTGTCCTACGCCTTTTGCGATATGCCTCAGCCCTCCAACGGCAGCATGGTGGTGGATTTGATCTCTTCCATCGACAAGAGCGCGGTAACATTATGCACCCGCACCTCTGAAATCAGCGCCTGGTAAAACTTGTCATAAGCCCGCGCGTTCTGCACCCGCACCTTCAGGATATAATCGATATCCCCGGCCAGCCGATGCGCCTCTTGCACTTCGGGGCGGTCGTGCAGCGCCTTCAGAAACGACTGCTGCCACTCGGCCTCATGCTCCGAGGTACGGATCAGCACAAAGAAACAGGCCTCAAAACCCAGAGCCTCAGCATCAAGCACCACGGTCTGCTGGCCAATGACCCCGGCCTCGCGCAGTTTTCGGATCCGATTCCACACTGGCGTCTTGGAACTGCCCACCTGACGGGCGATTTCATCCAAGGATTGCCCCGCATCCCGCTGGAGCTCTGCCAGAATTTTCCGGTCCGTCGCATCGATCCGCACTGTCATTCTCAAATTCCCCCTGTTTCAGGACCATTCTATCCGGGTATGGCGGCAGATAGAACAAACAACCTTATTTGGTTCTACATATAGCGCAATGGCGGGAATATTTCCTATATCTAACAGCAAGTCAAACAACAGAAAGCCGCCGCCATGACCGGTCCCATGACACAGAACACCACAGTCCCCGCGCCCAGCCGCAGCGGTATGTGCTGCCTTGTCAGCGGCGATGTGGCCTTTGCAGGCTCTGGCCCGGGCGATCCGGACCTGTTGACGCTAAAGGTCGCCAAGGCGCTGCAAGAGGCCGATGTGGTCCTGTATGATCGCCTGGTCAGCGCCGAGATTCTCGCGCTCGCCGGGGCGCAGTCCCAGTTGGAAGACGTCGGCAAAGAGGGCTTCGGCCCTTCCATGAGCCAACAAGAGATCTGCGCCCGGATGGTGGCCCATGCCCAGGCCGGCAAAAAGGTGCTGCGCCTGAAATCCGGTGACCCAACCGTCTTTGGTCGCCTGGATGAGGAACTGACCGCCTGTGAAGAGGCTGGCATCGCCTATCAGATCATGCCCGGCATCACCGCCGCATCCGCAGCGGTGGCTGGCATAGGTCAGAGCCTGACCCAGCGCGGGCGCAATTCTTCGGTGCGCTTTCTCACCGGGCATGACATGCGCGGCTTCGCCGATCAGGACTGGGCCGCTCTGGCCCGCCCCGGCGAGGTTGCCGCGATCTACATGGGCAAGAAATCCGCCCGCTTTGTGCAGGGCCGCCTGATCATGCACGGCGCCAGCCGGGCAACGCCGGTGACCCTGGTCGAAAATGCCTCACGCCGCAATCAGCGGGTGCTGGAAACCACACTGGATCGCCTGCCAACGGATCTTGCTGCTGCGGGTTTTGACGGCCCCGCCCTCACCTTTCTGGGGCTTGCCCCGCGCCACAGCGCGGCTGCCCTCACCGCATTGAACATGGAGCTTGCATAATGGCCCGCCCCTTCACCCCCAAAGTCATCACCGCCAACGATCTGCTGGAAGGCGATGTCATCTACTTCATGGCAGACAACAGCTGGACCCGTGATCTGGCCCAGGCCGAACTGATCGAAGACGAAGCCGAGGCGCAGCTGCGCCTGCTGGAGGCGGAAAAACAGAACATCCGTATCGTTGGCGCCTATCTGGCCGATGCCAAGGCCGGCCCCAACGGTCCAGAACCGGTGCATTTCCGCGAAGATTTCCGCCGCAAAGGCCCATCCAACTACAGCCACGGCAAACAGGAGGCCGAAGCCCATGTATAAGTACAACGCCTTTGACGCCGCCTTTCTGGCAGAGCGCAACGCCCAGTTCCGTGCCCAGGTCGAACGCCGCATTGACGGCTCTCTCACCGAGGATGAGTTCAAACCACTGCGGCTGATGAACGGTGTTTACCTGCAGCTGCACGCCTATATGCTGCGGGTGGCGATCCCCTATGGCACGCTCAATTCCGCCCAGATGCGCGCCTTGGCGCTGCTGGCCGAAAAGTGGGACAAGGGCTATGGCCACTTCACCACCCGCCAGAACATCCAGTACAACTGGCCCAAGCTGAACGACATCCCCGATATGCTGGATGCCCTGGGGGAGGTTGGCCTGCACGCAATCCAGACCTCTGGCAACACCATCCGCAACACCACCGCCGACCACTTTGCCGGCGCGGCCGCGGATGAGCTGACAGACCCGCGCCCCTATGCAGAGCTGATCCGGCAGTGGTCGACAGATCACCCAGAATTCCAGTTCCTGGGGCGCAAATTCAAGATTGGCATCACCGGCAGCCCCAATGACCGCGCCGTGGTCAAGGCGCATGACGTCGGTCTGCGCATGGTGGAACAGAATGGCGAAATCGGCTTTGAAGTCATTGTCGGAGGTGGCCTGGGCCGTACGCCTATGGTCGGCAAGGTCATTCGCGACTTCCTGCCCCAGGCCGATCTGCTGCCTTACCTCGAGGCCGTGCTAAGCGTCTACAACGTGCTGGGACGGCGCGACAACAAGTACAAGGCCCGCATCAAGATCACCGTGCAGGAAAACGGCATCGAAAAGATCCGCGATCTGGTCGAGGCCCGCTTTACCGAGCGTCAGCGCGAATTTGATGGCACTGATCAGGCGCTTCTGGCCGAGATCAAGACCCATTTCACCCCGCCCGCCCTGCGCACTGGCAGCACCGATGCCTATCAGGCTGCCTATGACGCCGACCCGGTGTTCCGGGCCTGGGCTGATACCAACCTGGCCGAACATCGCGACAGCGCCCATGCCATCGTCACCGTCTCGATCAAAGCACATGGCGCCACCCCGGGCGATGCCAGCGCCGAGCAGATGCGCACCATGGCCGATCTTGCCGAAGAGTTGGGCTATGACGAGCTGCGCATCAGCCACCAGCAGAACGTTATCCTGCCACATGTGCATAAATCCGACCTGCCTGCGCTACACGCGCGTCTGAAAGAACAGGGGCTGGCAACTGCCAATATCGGCCTGATTTCCGACATTATCGCTTGCCCCGGCATGGACTACTGCGCCCTGGCAACAGCGCGGTCGATCCCGGTGGCACAGGAAATCGCCAGCCGCTTTGACGATCTGAAGCTGGAGCACGACATCGGCCATCTTCAGATCAAGATTTCCGGTTGCATCAATGCCTGTGGCCACCACCACGTGGCCCATATCGGCATTCTTGGGCTGGATCGCGCCGGGGTGGAAAACTACCAGATCACCCTGGGCGGCGACGCCACTGAAACCGCCGCAATCGGCAAACGCACCGGACCGGGCTTTGCCTATGATGAAATCGTGCCTGCGGTGGAACGGCTGATCGAGGCCTATCTCACCCTGCGCAGCGACGCAGAGGAAACCTTCCTGGAAACCTATCGTCGTCTCGGCATGGAGCCCTTCAAGACCGCGCTCTATCCTGAGGCCCAGAAAAAGGTGGCATAGCCCCATGGTGAACCTAGAACCCGACAGCTTTGAGCCAGACAAACCCGCTGCGACACAGAGCGCGCTGATTGACAAGGTGGCAGGGCTGAATGCCCGCTACCGGCATCATTCGGCCACGGCGGTGATGCAGGGCGCGCTGCAGGATGCCGGCCATATCGCGCTGGTCTCTAGCTTTGGCGCGGAATCGGTTGTGCTTTTGCACATGGCCGCCGTCATCGACCCGATGGTGCCGGTGCTGTTTGTCGATACCGAACTGTTGTTCACCGAAACGCTGGTCTACCAGCAAGAGGTGAGCGAACGTCTGGGGCTGCGGAATGTGCAGATCGTCAAGGCAGCGGATATCGCAGCCAAGGACCCCTATGGCGCGCTGCGCTTCTCTGACACCGATGCCTGCTGCGCCCTGCGCAAGACCGCGCCGCTACAGGCGGCGTTGGACGGGTTCGACGGCTGGATCACCGGGCGCAAACGCTTTCAGGCCGGCAGCCGCGCTGCGCTTGATTTCTTCGAGGTGGAAACCACCGAAACCGGATCAACCGGGCGCATCAAGATCAACCCGCTGGCCCATTGGGCACCGCAGGATGTGCGCGCCTATATGGACGAAAACCGCCTGCCGCGTCACCCGCTGGTGGCCAAGGGCTATCCGTCGATCGGCTGCGCGCCCTGCACCTCGCCCGTTGCAGCAGGCGAAGATCCCCGCGCCGGACGCTGGCGCGACCAGACCAAGGAAGAATGCGGCATCCACATTGTGAATGGCCAATTCATCCGCACAGGAGCATGAATGATATGACTGTAATCGTGACTGACGCAGGCTTTGGCCCCGAAACCTGGACCAAGGGCTTTGAAGGCGAAAACGCACTTGATCTGACCTCTGATGCGGATCCCTCGGCACTGGTGAATGTGACCCAAGGGGTGGAAATCATCCGCATTGATTTCCCCAGCTTTGCCGATGGCCGGGGCTTTACCCTGGCGCGACAGCTGCGCCTCATGGGCTATGGCGGGCGTCTGCGTGCCCATGGACACGTGCTGGCGGATCAATATGCCATGGCGCGCCGCTGTGGGTTCGACGAGGTGGAAATCAGCGATGAGCTTGCCGCCCGGCAACCCCAGGATCAATGGCTTGCCCGCGCCAAGTGGAACGCCCATAATTATCAGGCCCGCCTGCGTGGCAGCTCTGCTGCCAGCTAAAGCCAGCGCCACCAGATCCGACAGGACGGCCCCAATGTGCAAGCCCAGTGGAACTGACGCTGCGGGTTTGCTACATTCCGGGGCTTCCCCTGACCTACATCAAAGATTAATCAGAGGTGCCGGTGATACCACTGGCAGAGCAACCGATGAATGAGATTACACCTGTGACAGATTCTGCGACCCAGCCCGCGCCCGCGCCTGTAAAGGCCGCCCCTGCCCTGCCCGATGCCCAGACTGTAACAGAGGTCAAGCATTGGACAGACAAGCTGTTTTCCTTCCGGGTGACCCGGCCCGCCTCTTTGCGTTTTCGCTCGGGCGAGTTTGTGATGATCGGGCTGATGAACGACCCCGACCCCAAAACCGGCAAGGTAAAGCCGCTGCTGCGTGCCTATTCCATTGCTTCGCCCAGCTGGGACGAAGAAATGGAGTTCTATTCCATCAAGGTCGAAGACGGCCCCCTGACCTCACGACTGCAGCATATTCAGCCCGGCGATGAAATCATCCTGCGCCCAAAACCCGTTGGCACTCTGGTGCATGACGCGCTGATCCCCGGCAAGCGGATCTGGTTTTTTGCCACCGGCACCGGCTTTGCGCCCTTTGCCTCGCTGCTGCGCGAACCCCAAACCTATGAAGACTACGACGAGATCATCATCACCCACACCTGCCGCACCGCCGGTGAGCTGACCTATGGCGCCGAGCTGATCGAGGGGCTGAAGGACGACGAGCTGCTCAATGAGGTGATCGGTGAAGGCTTCTGGAAAAAGATCAAATACTACCCCACAACCACCCGCGAAGAGAGCCCGAAGATGGGCCGTATCACCGATCTGATCAACTCTGGCGAGGCCTATAAGGATCTTGGCGTCACCCCGCTGTGCCCCGATAACGACCGGGCAATGATCTGCGGCAACCTGGCCTTCAACCTGGAACTCAAAGCCATGCTGGAAGCAGCCGGGCTGGAAGAAGGTGCCAATTCCAAACCTGCGCAATATGTCGTCGAGAAAGCCTTTCTGGACTGATCTCCACACCAGGATCCCCTGCAGGCCATACCCTCGGGAATACCCCCTGGCATCGGCCAAAGCAGAACGCGCCCCATGCAAAAAGGGCAGCCTCGAAAATGAGGCTGCCCTTTTTTATGTCCGACTGTAACAGGCAGGCCAGTCAAACCAGTCAGGCCTGATAGAACGGGACCAATCCGACCAGCAAGATAGGCTGGCCAGATCGGAACAGGGCCGCTCTCAGAGCCCCAGTGCAGTCTTGATTTGGCTCAGCACCCCTGCCAGCAGCTCTGGGCTGTCCTTGGCCTGGGTAACAGCGCTGCTCAGCACCGATTTCGTGGCGGCATCCAGATCGGACTCTTCGATCATCGCCATCACCTTCTCATGGTCGAACCCGTCCAGGCTCAGATACTGCGCCATACCTTCGGTCGTGGCGCTGGCGCCCTCACCGGCAGCTGTCACCGCCTGCGAAACCGCCTCGGCGGTGGCATTTGCCGCGTCGCTTACCGCGTCAGTTGCACCCTCTACCACCTCGGCCGCAACCTCGCCTGCCTCTGTGGCAGCCCCTGCAACCGCTCCTGCAGCATTCTCGCCACCTTCGACGGCGGCGCTCACCGCTTCATTGGCCGCTACGCCGGCCTCGCTCGCGACCTCACCAACCTCTTCGGCGACAGCATCAGCGGCTTCGCTTGCCGCCTCGTTGGCTGTCTCGACGGCCTCTTCCACTGCGGTGGTCACCTCCTCAACGCGTTCCTCTGTCGATGGCTCTGCGGTGTTCTCTTCCTCGACGACGGCTTCTGGGGCCATCTCGACCACGCCCTTGACCACGGTTTCCGGCTGTTGGCTCTGGACGTAGAAATAGCCCCCTGCAGCAACCACACCCAAACCCAAAATAACAAAAATAGGCTTCATGACCCGTCTCCTTCTATTATACTGCATTCCACGCAGACTTGATGGCTGGCAGGTGCGCGTTTGTGCCGACCATCACAAGGGGGAATAACCCGCGCGCCACCTCATCAGCCAATGCCCGCCGACAGACTCACCCCGGAACGGGCGCGTTTCAGCCAGTTGCGCAATGGACAAAAAATCGCTTTGACATTGCCAATCCGGGGTCAATCCGGGTCCAAGCCCCGACCAATCGCCCCGAAACCAGATTTGCGACCGGCAAAAGCGACAATCCAGCAGGAATTCCACCCCGCTTGCTCTCGTTGCGGCTTGAAACCTTGCCGGGTTAGGTTTAGGTTTCGAGCTCGAAATTCGGCAACAATCAAAGGATCAAAGCCATAGCCCGCAGACCTCATAATGCGCCGCCGCAACGTGACACCGGCCCGCGCACGAACGAAAAAATTCGCGCCTCTGAGATTCGCCTGATTGGCGCTGATGGCGAAAATGTCGGGGTCGTGCACCCTGCCAAGGCTATGGACATGGCACATGAGGCCGGTCTTGATCTGGTTGAAATTTCGCCAAATGCAACGCCTCCAGTCTGTAAGATCATGGATTTCGGCAAGTTCAAATATGAACAGCAGAAACGCGAAAGCGAAGCCCGCAAAAAACAAAAGATCATTGAAGTCAAAGAGGTCAAATTTCGGCCCAATACCGACACCAATGACTACGAAGTCAAAATGCGTAACGTCTACAAATTCCTGGAAGCGGGCGACAAGGTGAAAATCACCCTGCGGTTCCGCGGCCGTGAAATGGCGCACCAGAACCTGGGCCGCCAGTTGCTGGAACGCGTCGCCGAAGATGTGAAAGACCTGGGCAAGGTTGAAAACATGCCCAAGATGGAAGGCCGCCAAATGGTCATGATGATCGGCCCGCTTCCACAGAAATAGCACCAAACCTCGTTTGGCTGGAAACGCTCCACCCCATCCGGGCTGGGGCGTTTTTTTCATGGCCACCCCTAATACGGGCCTAGACAGGATTTCCCCGCCCAGGCCCCACTCTATTCTTGATGACACGCTCTAGGCAGCAGCGGCAACCGCGCGTTTGGTCAAAACCGCAATCAAATGGGCGCGGTAGGCCTTGGAGCCATGAATATCCGCCATCATACCCTCAGGTGCGACTGACAGCCCCTCCAGCGCATCGGTGCTGAAATTGCGGCTCAGCGCCGCCTCAGCCTCGCTCCAGCGAAATACCCCCTCCTCAGATGCCCCCGTCACCGCAACCCGCACAGCACCGGCGAATTTGGCGACAAAGACCCCCACCAGCGCAAAACGCGACGCAGGCTGCACAAACTTCTGATAGTTGGCCACTTCCGGCACCGGCAGGCGCACCTCGGTGACGATCTCGCCCTCCTCCAGTACTGTGGTGAAAAGCCCATCAAAAAAGTCATCCGCCGCAATCTCGCGCGCATTGGTGACAATCACCGCCCCACTGGCCAAAGCAGCAGCCGGATAGCAGGCCGCCGGATCGTTATTGGCAAGTGAGCCGCCGATGGTGCCGCGGTTGCGCACCGCAGGATCGCCGATCTTGCCCGCCAAAGCAGCCAGCGCCGGATAGGCCGCGGCCGCCTCAGACGCCACCACCCCATGCGGCGTTGCTCCGCCAATGCAGACAGTGCCAGCCTCCAGTCTGACCCCCTGCATCTCGGCGAT
Organism: Pseudophaeobacter sp.; assembly: GCF_048267565.1. NCBI lineage: Bacteria > Pseudomonadati > Pseudomonadota > Alphaproteobacteria > Rhodobacterales > Roseobacteraceae > Pseudophaeobacter > Pseudophaeobacter sp. The sequence goes on from NZ_JBLWXG010000001.1 coordinate 910,521, forward strand.
ACCACTCAATAAAACCAGCTTGGAGGGGCTGGCCAATCGCTGTTTTAGCGTCGGGATCAGAGTTTGACCGCCGCCCAGCGCCTGCGCCTCCTCTGCACCCAGCGCCGCCACTGCATCCGCAATACTGGTGGGTTTTTCGACCTCGAAATTATACATTTCGCATTTCCTTCCCAGAACCGGCTCGCCCGGCCCTTTCATCTTTCCCAAAATACCTCGGGGAGCGCGAGGGGCAGAGCCCCTCGCCCATCAAGCTGCTACCCCGCACTCAGCCATTCATCGCCGCCCAGACCCGCGCAGGGCTCAACGGCATGTCGATATGGGTGACATCCTTGCCCATCGATTGCAGCGCATCGACCACCGCATTGACCACCGCCGGCGGCGAGCCAATGGCCCCCGCCTCGCCGCAGCCCTTTACCCCCAGGGGGTTATGAGTGCAGGGCGTCTGACAGGAATGATCGACCTGATAGAACGGCAGGTCATCCGCCCGTGGCATGGCATAGTCCATGTATGACGCCGATAGCAGCTGCCCGTCCTCATTATAGACCGCCGCCTCCAGCAGCGCCTGACCAATGCCCTGGCCAATACCACCGTGAACTTGACCATCCACGATCATCGGGTTCACGATATTGCCAAAATCATCCGCCGCCGCAAAGCGTTCAATGCTCACCTTACCGGTCTCCGGATCCAGCTCTACCTCGCAGGCATAGGCCCCCGACGGATAGGTAAAATTCGCAGGATCATAAAAGGCGGTTTCTTCCAGCCCCGGCTCGATATCTTCCAGTGGATAGTTGTGCGGCACATAGGCCGCCAGGGTCACATCCCCCCAGGCAAGGGATTTATCCGTGCCCGCAACCGAAAACTGACCGTCTTTCAGCTCGATATCCGCATCCGAGGCCTCTAGGATATGCGCGGCGATCTTCTTGGCCTTGGCGATGATCTTTTCAGTGGCCCGCACCATGGCAGAGCCACCAACCGCCAGCGAGCGGGACCCATAGGTCCCCATGCCCATCGGGGTGTTGGCGGTGTCGCCATGCACAATTTCCACCATGCTTTCATCAATGCCGATCATCTCGGCAATCACCTGCGGGAAGGATGTCTCATGCCCCTGGCCATGACTGTGAGACCCGGTCATCACCACCAGACCACCAGTGGCATTGACCCGCACGGTTGCGCTTTCATACAGGCCAGCCCGCGCGCCCAGCTGCCCGACAAGGTTGCTTGGGGCAATGCCGCAGGCTTCGATATAGCAGTTCACGCCTAGGCCACGCACCCGGCCGCGGGCCTCGCTTTTGGCGCGACGCGCAGCAAAGCCGGAAAGATCGGCAATCTCTTCCAGCTTGTCCATGGTGGCGTTGTAATCGCCGGTGTCATATTCCACCGCCACCGGCGTGGCATAGGGGAATTCGGTGATAAAGTTCTGCCGCCGCAGGGCAATCGGATCAACACCCAGTTCGCGCGCAGCCTTGTCGATGACGCGCTCCAGCTGAAATGTCGCCTCAGGGCGGCCCGCGCCGCGATAGGCATCCACCGGCACCGTATTGGTAAAGACCGCCTTGACGTTCACATAGATCAGCGGCGTCTTGTAATTGCCGGCCATCAGGGTGCCATGCAGCCAGGTGGGAACCGACGGCGCAAAGGTCGACAGATAGGCCCCCATATTGGCATGGGTATCCGTGCGCAGCGCGGTAAAGTTGTTGTCGCTGTCCAGCGCCAGTTGAATGGTGGTCACATGATCGCGCCCATGCGCATCCGAAATAAAGGCCTCAGACCGCGAAGAGGTCCATTTCACCGCCCGGTTCAGCGCCTTGGCGGCAAAGGTACAAAAGGCCTCTTCGGCGTAGTGAAAGATCTTGGTACCAAACCCCCCCCCCACATCGGGCGCAATGACACGCAGCTTGTGCTCTGGGATGCCCAGAACAAAGGCCCCCATCAACAGCCGGATCACATGCGGGTTCTGCGAGGTGGTATAAAGCGTGCTGTCGCCAGTGGCGCGATTGAAATCCCCCAGCGCCACGCGCGGCTCCATCGGGTTGGCAATCAGCCGGTTGTTGACCAGCTCCAGCGTCGTCACATGCGCGGCCTTGGCAAAGGCCTCTTCCACTGCGGGCTTGTTTTCTTCAACAAAACCCCAGTCATAGCAGAGGTTCGAGGTCAGGTCGTCATGCACCTTGGTGGCGCCCTCCTTGAGGGCGGCCTTCATGTCGATGACGGCGGGCAGTTCCTCGATATCCAGCATGATCGCTTCGGCGGCGTCGCGGGCCTGCTCAAGACTGTCGGCGACAACGGCGGCAATAGCATCCCCGACATAGCGCACCTTGCCCTGGGCCAGAACCGGATGGGCTGGCTCCTGCATGACTTCGCCATGTTTATCGGTGATTTGCCAGCCGCAGGGAATACCGCCCACGGATTCAAAATCGGCACCGGTAAAAATCTGCACCACTCCTGGCATCGCGGCGGCATCGCTGGTGTCAATGGAAACGATCCGGCCATGCGCCACATCCGAGCGCAGGAAATACACATAGGCTTGGCCGTTCAGGTTGATATCATCTGTGTAATTGCCCGTCCCGGTCAGGAACCGGACATCTTCGCGCCGTTTCGGGCTGGCGCCAATGCCGCTGTCAATTTGGTCACTATCTTTTGGCATATTCAAATCTCCTCCCTGGAGGGTGCATCCAATGGCGCACCTCTTGGTTATGCAGTTTGATCTTTGCGTCTTGATATCTACCAGGGCCACACCTCCCAATGGGGCCCAGGAGGGGGCGGCTTATTCCGCAGCGATGGCGGATACATCCTGACCGGAGGCAGCCATGATCGCCTTGACGATATTATGGTACCCGGTGCAACGGCAGATATTGCCTTCAAGATACTCGCGGATCTCTTGCTCGCTGGGTTTGGGATTTTCTTGCAGCAGCGCCGCCGTCGACATCACCATGCCGGGCGTACAGAACCCACATTGCAGCCCGTGATGATCCTGGAAAGCCTGCTGAATGATATTGAGCGTCCCATCCGCAGCGGCCTGGCCTTCGATGGTTGCCACTTCTGCGCCTTCGGCCTCAATGGCCAGCATGGTGCAGGATTTGACCGCAATACCATTCACATGGACCACACAGGCCCCGCATTGGCTGGTATCACAGCCGACATGCGTGCCGGTCAGGCCCAGTTCTTCGCGCAGGAACGAGGAGAGCAAGGTGCGGCCCTCCGCCTCGGCTTGCGCAGGCTTGCCGTTCACGGTCATTGAGACCTTGGTCATGTATTCCTCCCATTTTTGCTACTTTTGTTGGCTAAGGGAAGTTAAGCACGGGATTGCGTCTCCGCGAACCCCTTTTAAGCGCGCCATCACAAACAATCTTGCCGCTTGGCAAGCTTTTGCCTTCGCTTTCTGCGGTACTGCGCGCAGCATCCAGCCCGCGCCACCCCAAGACCAGCCCAGAGAAACGGCGGCTGAATTCGTCGTAAATTCAGTTAAATCAAAAGGTAACACCCACCTCTTAATTCAACCTTAGTCCAAACTACGCGGCATGGGCCGGGTGGGGATCTCCTTTAGCAGGCCGCCGACACCCATCGCGGCAATATCGGCACTACCCACCCGGCAGCCACATAGAACCCGCTCCAGCACCCAATCCGCGCCATTCAGCGCCGGCGAGCGCGCGCAGCCCGGAAGGCCAATCACCGGCTTACCCTGCAATGCCCCGATAAACAGCAGGTTCCCAGGATCCACAGGCATGCCAAAGCGGGTCACGCTGCCGCCGGCCCGGCGCAGTGCCTCTGGCGCCACATCCATTGGATCCGAGGTCGCAGACCCTGTGAGGATTAACAAGACCTCTCCTGGTGCCGCCGCCAAAGCCGCCGCCAGCTCCATCTCCTGGTGCGGCACCACCACCCGATCCGAAAGTTCCAGCCCCATGCGTTGCAATCGTCCCGCCATAGAGCGCCGCCCTTTGTCCGAAGGAATTTCTTGGCTGACGCTTGTCTCGATAAGGCTAGCCGAGGTAAAGACCGGCGGCAAAACACGCAGCGCGCCCGCCGCGCCTGCTCCGGCCTGCTTCACCGTCTCGGCCCCGACCCCATAGGAAATGATCTTGATGGTGGCAATCATACCATCCGCATCAACCCGGTGATAATCCGGCACCGTGGCGATGGTGATCATCGGATCAACCGCATTCACCGCCTCAAGTGCTGCTGGGTTCAGCCTGACAAGACCGGCAGCCAAGGCATAAAGGTTCACCCGGCCCGCACCAGCGCCAGAGATGCGAAGACCCAGGCCCGCCGCATCCGGCACCAGGGCCTGCGCCAGCGCCAGGGCAGCCGCATCTTCGTGCAGATCGCCTGCTTCCAGCCGGGCAACCGTGATCTGCGCATGACCCGCAGCCGCCAGATCCGCCAGATGCTGCGCCGTAAGACGGGTTCCCTTGGCAATCCGGTAGCGCAGCGCGTTTTCATAGGGGGGCTGGCCCGCCTGCATCGAATGCGCCAGGATCGCGCCTTCGGCCTTTGCGACAGGGACGGCACCGAACTTCATTTGGCCTTACCACGCAATACGGCTGTCATTTCAGCCAGGATAGCCAGGGCGATCTCGGCCGGGCCTGCCGCACCGATATCCAAGCCGATGGGACCATGAATGCGGGTGATGTCCTGCGCTGCAAAGCCTGCGGCCTGCATTCGCTCCACCCGGCTGGCTTGGGTGCGTTTGGACCCCAGCGCGCCAATGTAAAAACAGCGCTGCCGCAGCCCCGCCACCAACGCGGGATCATCCAGTTTGGGGTCATGGGTCAGCAAGACCAGCGCGGTGCGCGCATCCAGCCCCAGCTTGGCAACCGCCTCATCCGGCCAATCCTCCAGCAGGGTCACACCGGGAAAACGCGCAGGCGTGGCAAAGGCCGCGCGGGGATCAATCACCACCGGATCATAGCCCGCCAGCACCGCCATCGGCACCAGTGCCTGGGCAATATGCACCGCCCCCACCACGACCAGCCGCAGCGGCGGGTTGTGCACTGCCACAAAGGTTTCTCCGTCGTCTTCGACCCCGGAGCGGTCCAGTCGCATCCGCTCGGGGTAGGCATCGCGCAGCACCGCGCCAATCCCCGTGGTCAGGTTCACCTCATAGGCCACCTGGTCGCGCGCCGTCTGCGCCGCTACCAGATCCGCCAGCAGGGCGACGGGCAAGGAACCACCCACAGGTTCAACCAGAATGCGAATGGTGCCACCACAGGCCAGCCCAACGGCAAAGGCATCGCCATCGCTGACGCCATATTCCAGCACCCGGTGCTTGCCATCCGCCAGCGCCTCTTGCGCTTCCAGCACCACGGCACCTTCAACACAGCCGCCAGAAACAGAGCCCTCGATCTGGCCATCACCGCTGACGACCAGCTGTGCCCCCACCCGACGCGGGGCCGATCCCCAGGTCTGCACCACGGTGGCCAGGGCCGCCCCCCGACCGGCGCGGTGCCACGCCAGCGCGGTTTGCGCCGCACTGGCTGCCAAGGGGGAAACGTCGGCAGAGACGGGCGGGCTGTCACTAGTCTGGGTCATCTATCCTCCGGTCGGGCAGATCCTGCCCGCTTGGATACCAGCTTTGCGCGTCATCTTTGCAGTTTCAAGCCGCAAATCCGGACGCCCGGCCCTACCCTGGCAAAACACGGCCCTACCCTGGCAAAAGATGTACGCGGCGACCACCAGCGGCGCGGAGCCCGCGCGTCACAAATCGCGCAGCAAGCGGGCTTTTTCGCCGCTCTCCTCGGGGCGCGAAATCACCTCTGCAAGATCCTGCAACGCGGCAATGGAATGGCCGGCCCGAAAGCTATCGACATAGGGTAACATGGCCCTAATGCCCTGCGCCTTGGCGGCAAACCCATCCCAGCGCAATAGCGGGTTCAGCCAAATCAGACGCCGCGCCGAAAGCTGCAGGCGCTGCATTTCCCGCTCCAGCGCCGCCGGGTCATCGCGATCAAGCCCATCGGTGATCAGCAGCACCACAGCGCCCTGCCCCATGACCCGGCGTGACCAGTCCCGGTTGAAGTCATGCAGGCAGGCACCAATCCGGGTGCCGCCCTCCCAGTCTTGCGCTTCGGCGCCTGCTGCGGCAAGGGCGGCATCGACATCGCGGGTGGCCAAATGGCGGGTGATATTGGTCAGCCGGGTGCCAAAGGTAAAGCCATGCACCCGGGCCCAGCCCGCCCCCTTGGCATTGCTGACCGTATGCAGGAAATGCAGCACGATACGGCTGTATTGGCTCATCGAGCCGGAAATATCGCAGATCACCACCAGATTGGGCCAGCGGGTGCGGCGCTTGGCGCGGGCAATGAACTGGATATCGCCCCCGCGGCGGGCCGCTTCGCGGAAGGTGCGACGCCAATCCGGCCTGCTGCCCCGCTGTGCCGCCATCAGGCGACGCGACTGAAGCGGCGATACCGGCAGTTTCAACTGCGCCAGAATACGCTTGGCCTGCGCCACCTCGTCGGTGCTCATCTGTTCAAAATCCAGGCTGCGCAACCGTTCCTCGGCCGAGATGGTCAAGCTGGCATCCACCTCGATCTCGGTGCCCTCATCCTCAGGGGGATCGGGGGCATCAAGCTGCGGATTGGCCCCGTCCAGCAGGGCTTCGGCGGCGCGTTTTTCACCAGGCTTTGCCGCCTGTTCCTCTTGCACGCCGCGGATGGCAGGCAACAGCGCGGCCATCATCCGTTCCAGAAAACGCGGATCGCGCCAATACAGCCGAAAGACCTGGGCAAAGATCACCCGGTGTTCGGGTTTGGAGACAAAACAGGCATGCAGCGCCCAGTAGAAATCCTGCCGCGAAGTAAAGCCCGCCGCCGCCACCGCTGCCACCGCATCAATCACCCGCCCCGGCCCGATCGGCAGCCCTGCCTTGCGCAGGGCACGGGCAAAATGGGTGATATTCTGCGCCAGCCTGGGATTATCCGGCAGGGTGAGATCCGGCAATTCAACCATCAGCCAGCGTCCAGACTAGCCCGCGCCTGATCCAGAATGCGCTTGGCCTCGCCCCCCTGCACCTTAGAGATATCATCCTGATATTTCAGGATCGCCCCCAGGGTATCCGCAATCACCGCAGGCGACAGGTCAATGACATCCAGTGCCAGCAGACAATTGGCCCAGTCGATGGTTTCGGCAACGCCGGGCTTCTTGAACAGATCCTCTGTGCGCAGGCTCTGCACAAAGGCCACCACCTCCCGGCTGAGCTGCGCCGCCAAGGTCGGCGCGCGTGCATTCAAGATCTCTACCTCGCGGTCAAAATCGGGATAATCCACCCAATGATACAGGCAACGGCGTTTTAATGCGTCGTGCACCTCGCGGGTTCGGTTGGAGGTCAGAACCACGATGGGCGGCACCGGTGCCTTGATGGTGCCCAGTTCGGGGATAGTGACCTGAAAATCCGACAGCGCCTCAAGCAGAAAGGCCTCAAAGGGTTCATCGGTCCGGTCAAGTTCATCAATCAACAGCACCGGCGGGCCGTTCTCATCCGGGCGCATCGCCTCAAGCAGCGGCCGCTCGATCAGAAATTCATCCGAGAACAGCTCTCCTTGCAGGGTTGCGCGATCAGCGCCGCCTGCTGCTTCGGCAGTGCGAATGGCCACCATCTGGGCGGCAAAGTTCCATTCATAAACCGCCGAGGAAGCATCAAGCCCTTCGTAGCATTGCAGCCGGATCAGCCGCCGCCCAAAGGCCGCCGCCAGCGCCTTGGCGATTTCGGTCTTGCCCACCCCGGCTTCGCCCTCAAGAAACAGCGGGCGACCCAGTTTCAGCGATAGAAACACCACCACCGCCAGGGCGCGATCACAGACATAGCCCTGTTCGCCCAGCGCAGTCTGCACCTGCTCAATTGTCGCGGCCTGCATCATTCGTGGCATCCTTCCTTGGGCTGTTTGCCGGGGTCTCGTTACCGGGGGCTCTTTGGGTTTCAACCAAGAGGCCACGGGCATGGCACCGGGTCAAGCCACAGCGCCGCCGCAACTGCGGCACGGAGCAAGGACCCGGCCCCGGCGCAACACTCTTGCAACAGCACCGGCCAGAGTAAAGACGCCAAGGCCCGCAACGATTGACCCAGAGGGGCGGCAATGCAAAGCTGCCGCCAATAAGAACACGCGCCCGACAAACCGGGGCATAGAGGCAGACAGGTCGATGCACCGAACATCCAGCTCCAGGCCTTCAGGTTCCGGGCCACACAGTTCGTTCGGGGGCTGCGGGGGGCTTGCGCTTGGCAGCCCTGACGCTGCCTCGGGAAATCCCTCGCGCTGCGGTCTGCACCGCATGAAAGGGGATGTGACATGCGTATCACTGCAGTAACCTGCGTCAAGAACGAGGGCCCGTTCCTGCTGGAATGGATCGCCTATAACAGGCTGATCGGCGTCACAGATTTTCTTTTCTATTCAAACGACTGCACCGATGGTACGGCGGAATTGCTCGATGCCTTGGCGGCGCGTGGCCTGCTGACCCATCTGCCCAATCCAGCGCAGGGGCGCAACTACCAGATGGAAGCGCTGAAAGATGCCGCCCATCAGCCGCTGGTACAGGAGGCCGATTGGGTCTGGATCGCAGATGTGGATGAATTTCTCAATATACACACCGGGGATCATAGCATTCCCGCCCTGATCACGGCCTGTGGCAACCCCGGTGCAATTTCCGTCAGCTTTCAGTTCTTTGCCAACGACGGGATAGAGGCATTTGTTGATGAGCCGGTGATCGCACAGTTCAGCCGCTCTCATAATCCCGATATCTGGTGTGCCGAAACCGCAATTGAAGTCAAAACCCTGGTGCGTCAGGATTTTCCGCTGAAATACTACGGCGCGCACCGGCCTTTCTTCAAGAAAGGCCTGCCACCCCGCAAGTTCCCCCACTGGTGCGATGGATCCGGGCGCGATGTGCCAGCAAAGTTTCTGGTGGCGGACAATCCCCGCCGCATCCGTAAATTCCCCGCCAAGGGCAGCCGCGATCTGGCCACTCTCAACCACTATGCGCTGCGCTCGCTTGACAGCTACCTGGTCAAGAATGACCGCGGCGATGTCAACCGCGAGCACCGCGCCTTTGACGACAGCTATTGGCGCGAACGCAATGATCCCGCCTATGAGGATCGCTCTATCCTGCGCTATCTGCCCGATCTGCAAGAGGCGCTGAAGGCGCTGAAATCGGACCCCGAAATCGCCGCGCTGCACGAGATCTGCCTGCAGCGGCACCGGGACAGGCGCGATCAGCTGTTGGCCCAGCCAGATTATCAGCAGATGCGTCAGCAACTCTTGACCGCCCCGACCCTGCCACCGCAGGAAGAGGCCTTGCTGACCGATCTGGGCCTGTTGCCCGCGCAGGGATCCTGAGGCGCGCCATGGTTCTGAAAGTCATCAACCTCGGCCTGCCGAAATCCGGCACCACGACCCTGAACCGGGCGCTGTCGCGGGCGGGGTATCATGTCGCCGATCATCGCCTGAAAGAGCGCGAGGAAGACCGCCCCGGCAAGCGCCGCGTCTTTGTCGGCTCGCTGCTCTACAAGGGGCTCTATGAGGTCGGCGACCCGATGGCCTATATGCAGGAGTATGACGCGGTCAGCGAGATCAGCTTTATTCATGGCAAATTCTCGATCTGGCCGCAGTTTGATTTTGCCATGATCAAGGTGTTGCAAGATCTATACCCAGAAGCGCGTTTCATCGCCACCAGGCGCGATGCTGCAAGCCATTCAAAATCAATCATGGCCTGGAACAATCTTGGCACGACCCGGTTGCCCGCGAGCACGGTTCCGGGGCTGCCGATTGGCTATGGCAAAACCGCCGATCAACAGATGCGGTGGATTGATGGCCACTACGAAGCGCTGGCCCATTGGTTTCGTGATGATCCCAGGTATCTGGAGCTCGACATCGCCAACCCGGATGCCCAGGCCCAGGTCAGCCGCCACCTGAACCGCGACCTGCCCTGGTGGGGCAAGGCCAATGTCAACAAAAAGGCACAGGATAGCTGATGCGGATCTATCTACATATCGGGCTGGAACAGACTGGCGCGGATCATCTGCAACGCATCATGGCCGACAAGCGGTCCCAATTGCAGGCCAAGGGCACCCTGTTTCCCCGCGCCCCCGGTTCCAGCAACCATACGCGCCTGTTCATGGCGGTCACCGATGCAGATCATATTGACCCCCTGCGCTACAATCGCGGCTTTATCACGACGGAAAAGCAGGCACGCCTGCGCGAGAAGCTGATCGAAGATCTGCACCGAGAAGTGGACAAGGCCAAGCCAGACAGGCTGATCCTGTCGGCCTCGCAGCTGGGGGCAAAACTGCACCGCAAAAGCGAGCTGGAACGGTTGAAAGCCCTGCTGACGCCGCTGTCGGATGATATCAGGATCGTCGCCCATATTGATAGTCCCGCCTGCGCACTGGCACATCACTACGGCGCCCAGATCCTCGAGGGACGCGACCGCACGCTGGACCAGGAACTGGCGCTGATCGCCAGGCTGGCGCAGGAGCAGGACATGGGCTGGTGGCAGGCCGCGCTGACCACTCTGCCACAGCCAGACCCGCAGGCCGGGCAGTTTGAAGAAACCCAAGCCGCGCCTTTCTGGCTCGACTACACGGCTTTGCAACAGCACTGGGAGGCCACATTTGGCTCCGGCGCCGTGTCGTTTCGCCCCTTTGCCCCCGCAAGCATCTATGGCACCGAGGCCCCCAGTGAGATCTGCGCCGCCTTTGGCATTGACGGGCAGATTGGGCGCAGCCCAGAGGCCAAGGTGCCGCAACAGCCCTCTGCCGCCCAGCTGGCGCGCAGCCGACAGCTCAATACCTTGCTGTTGCAGCTGCTGGCCCAGCGCAAAATGATCCTGCCGCGTCCGCTCTGGCGCAGTTTTCTGAACGAGATCGCCATCGAAGGTGAGCCGATCGATCCCGCCAGCCTGGCCGCAGTCTCACAGTATTTTTCGGATGCCAATCAAGCCCTTGCGCGCCAGCACCCGGCGCTGCTGGCCGTTGACTTCGGGGTCATTTCCGCCAAGACCAAGCCCAGCCCCCCTTGGCAAGAGGCCGCGACGACACGCGGATATCGCGCCTCGCAGTATCTGCTGACCTTCATGCGCCGCATCAGCAAGGCCACCAAGGAAGAAAGACGCGGCAAGGCGGCCGATTTGCAGGATCTGGACCAGGCCGAAACACCCCAGCGCCCCCGGCCCAGCAAAGACGCCCTGGCCGTGATGCCCCCGCTGGCGGTGGAAAACTTCGACATGCTACAAAGCTCTGCGTTCAAGCCACACAACACGCTGGGTCAAAAGGGCGAAGACCAGCCTCAATCACCATATCGCGAAGTACCGCTCCGGCAGCTGACCCCGGGGTCCAGCGGCAATGTCATTGTCGGCTGCATGAAAAATGAAGCCCCCTATATCCTGGAATGGATCGCCTATCACCGCGCCATCGGGGTTGATAACTTTCTCATCTACACCAATGGCTGCGAAGATGGCACCAGCGAACTGCTGGACCGCCTACAGGATCTGGGTGTCGTGCAGCATCGGAACAATGACGACTGGAAGGGCAACTCGCCGCAGCAACATGCGCTGAACCAATCCTTGAAAGAGCCGCTGATCCGCGATGCGGAATGGGTGATCCATATTGATGTGGATGAATTCATCAATGTGCGCTGTGGCAATGGCACGCTGCAGGATCTGTTCGATCAGGTGCCGGACGCCAGCAATATCGCCATGACCTGGCGACTGTTTGGTTCAAACGGGGTGGACCGCCTGCATGACAGGTTCGTCATTGGCCAGTTTGACGCCTGCGCACCGAAATATTGCCCCAAACCGCATACAGTCTGGGGCTTTAAGACCATGTTCAAGAACATTGGCGCCTATCAAAAGATCAGCTGCCACCGCCCCAACAAACTGACAGCGCCTCTGCGCGATCAGGTGAAATGGGTCAATGGGTCGGGCCGCGACATGACGCGGGAAGCCATTGACAATGGCTGGCGCAACTCGCGCAAATCCATCGGCTATGATCTGGTCCAGCTGAACCACTATGCGCTGCGCTCAGCCGAGAGCTTTCTGGTCAAACGCCAGCGCGGGCGCGCCCTGCATGTGGATCGCTCTATCGGGATCAACTACTGGATCCGTATGGACTGGAACGATCACCGCGATATCACTATCCAGCGCAACCTGCCGCGGTTGCAGGCTGAATATGATCGCCTTCTAAAGGACAAGGCGCTGCGCAACTGGCACCAAAAGGGGCTGGACTGGCACCGCGCCAAGGCCGATGAATTGCATGACATGGCCGAATTTGAAGACCTGTTTCAACAGGCGCTGCGCCTCAAACTGACCGCAACCGAACGCGTCGCCTATGCGCTGGCGCTTGATCTGGAGAGCTAAGACATGAGCGAGACGCCCGCCGCCCCCCAGGCAAATACAGCAGGGGCCATCCCGTCTGATGTGGCAAAGCCGCAAAAGATCCTGAAATGCCGTGGTATGCGCTTTCCGTTGGACCGCAACGTCCTGCCGCCGCGCATCCGCACCTTGCTGCGCAACGATGCCTATGAGGCCAAAGAGGCAACCGCTGCCAAAAAACTGATAAAGCCGCAGGATGTGGTGATGGAGTTGGGGGCCGGCATTGGCTTTATGTCCACCCTTGTGGCCACCCAGACCCCAGCCAAATCGGTCCACTCCTACGAGGCCAACCCGCAGCTTTTGCCCTATATTGCCCAGGTGCATGCGCTCAATAAGGTGACCAACGCCCATGTCACCCATGCGGTTCTGGGTGAGCGCGACGGCACCGCCCCCTTTTATATCCGCAAGAATTTTCTGGCCTCCTCTCTGGATCCAATGGAAGACAGCGCAGACTGCACCAAGGTCGATGTGCCAACCCGTGACGTCAACGCGGTGATCCGCGATCTTTCCCCCACAGTGCTGATCTGCGACATCGAGGGGGCCGAGGCGGATCTATTGCCCAAGATGGATCTGACCGGGCTGCGGGCAGTCGTCATCGAAACCCACCCGCAATGGATCGGCAAGATCGGCATGCAAAAGGTGTTTCGCTGCCTGGATGCGGCTGGTCTGGTGTTTTTTCCGCGCTGGTCCCACGGCAAGGTCGCCGTGTTCCGCTCTGATTGGTAAGATATGCGCTGCCTCGCCATCCTGACTGTCCGCAACGAAGGCGCTTTTCTCTTGGAATGGCTGGCGCATCACCGGGCTGTGGGCTTCACGGATTTCCTGGTGTTTTCCAATGATTGCCAGGATGGCACCGATGCCATGCTGGACCGCCTAGAGGCGCTTGGCCAGCTGACCCACCTGCGCAATGATGGTCCCTATGGCAAGGGCGGCATCCAGTTCACCGCAATGAAACGTGCCGATACCCACCCCCTGGTGCAACAGGCCGACTGGATCCTGGCGCTGGATGTCGATGAATTTGTCAATATCAAGACCGGCGACGGCACCCTGACAGACCTGCTGACCGCCCTGCCCGAAGCCGATGCAATCACCCTGACCTGGCGATTGTTTGGCAATAATGATGTGCTGCGCTTTGAAGACACCCCCGTAAGCGCGCAGTTCTGCCGCTGCGCCCCCGAGGTGATCCACTGGCCCTGGCGCGCCTCGATGTTCAAGACGCTGTATCGCAACAATGGCACCTATCAAAAAATTGGCATCCACCGCCCCCGGTCGGTCAAGGATCCGCAACAGCTGGACCAATTCCGCTGGTTCGATTGCTGCGGGCGCGAACTGGGGGAAGCCTTCAAATCCCGGCGTCTGTTCTCCAACTTTGGTCGCCCCAACTATGACCTGGCCCAGTTGAACCACTACCCCTTGGGCGCAATGGAAAGCTACGTCCTGAAGGCCGCGCGCGGACGGGCCGTTCATACGCAGGACATGCTGGGGGTCGACTATTGGGTCGAGCGCAATTTCAACACCGAAACGGATCACTCGATCGAACGCTACGCCAGCGCCCGCCGCAGCCTGGAAAAGACCCTCTTGCAGGATCCTGCGCTGGCAGATCTGCGCGAAAAATCAGTGGCCTGGCGGCACGAACACTTTCGCGTGCTGATGCAGCAAGAACCCTATCGGGCGCTGTTCGCCCGTCTGCTGATGACGCCCCCTTCGCGCCCTATAAATGCCGTCACCGCCAAGACACTGACCAAATTCGCCAATATGGGCCGTGCCGCACAAAGCTCTGCCCAGGATGCGCCCTGACGGGCCGCCGGACTGCGCCCAGACGCGCAGGCAAAACTCCCACTCAGCCCCCCCCCTCTCGCTCTGCTCGCGCCCGCAAACTGGGCAGGAGACAGCAAAGCGACTAGAGTTTTTCCTAATTTGGCCGCATTTCGGGCCTAAATCTTATCGATATCCACCGCTGCTGCGGCCTGAGTAAGGGATTTTGGCGATGCAAGAGAACCTTGAGATCTTGAATGAAGACCTGTCGGGTCTGAAACCCGCCCAGTGGCAGGACCGCCTTGCTACCCTCACCGAAGAGCTGGGCATGTTCCAGCCCTTGGGGGAAAAACACTGCGCCACCTTTCTGGATCAGGGCGATACCCTGCTGGTCACCTTTGAAACCCAAGAGGGCCTGCACAACCTCTCCCCTCTGGCCCAGCCGCTTGGCTTTGACATGGTCAAACAAGAAGGCTGGTCGCATCTTGGCCTTATTTCCAAGGGTGACACCTGGTTTCGCGACCCGCAGGTCTTTGGCTTTATTGACCAGCTGATCGACGATGGTTTCTTTGAAGAATTTGACAAGGTGATCTTTTACGGCGCAGGCCCCTGTGGCTACGCGGCGGCGGCCTTTTCCGTGGCGTCCCCCGGCGCAACCGTGGTGGCAATCCAGCCCCAGGCCACCCTGGACCCGCGGCTAACGGAATGGGATGATCGCTTCGTCGAAATGCGCCGTACCTCCTTTAGTGATCGCTATGGCTTTGCCCCCGATATGCTGGATGGGGCCAAAGAGGCCTTTGTCTTTTATGACCCCTACGAACGGTTGGACGCCATGCATGCGGCGCTGTTCCACCGCCCCTGCGTTACCCGCCTGCGGGTGCCCAACCTTGGCGCGGCCGTGCAGACGCGAATGGTAAAAATGGGCCTCCTGAACCAGATCCTGCAGCTGGCAGCCGACGGAAGGTTTGACTACATGGCATTTGCCCGGCTGTTCCGGGCACGGCGCGATGATTCCTCTTACCTGCGGGCCTTGATGGGGCGGCTTGACCAATTGGACCGCCCCTATCTGCAAACCCTCTTGTGCCGCAATGTTCTGGGGCGGCTCAGCGCCCCGCGCTTTCGTCGCCGCCTGAACACTCTGGAACAACGCGCCGCCGAGGGCGAATTCAAACTGCCCTCCTCGCTGTAGCCACCGGGGCAAAACTGCCTTTTCCAGCCCCATAGACGGGACCGGCGTCTTTTCCTTTGTGCCAAGCTATGCTAACGCGACGCCATGACCCAGCCCCCGCTTCAGACGCTCACCCTGACCCGCCCCGACGACTGGCATCTGCACCTGCGCGACGGCGCGATGCTGCAGGCCGTCTTGCCAGAAACCGCCCGCGATTTTGGCCGCGCCATCATCATGCCCAACCTGGTGCCGCCCGTGGTCACCGGCGCGCAAGCAAGCGCCTACCGCGACCGCATCATGGCGGCCCTGCCTGATGGCATGGATTTCACCCCCTTGATGACGCTTTACCTGACCGAAGACACCGATCCCGCAGATGTTGCCGCCGCCCATGCCTCTGGCCTGGTAAAGGCCGTCAAACTCTACCCTGCCGGGGCCACGACAAATTCCAGCAGCGGCGTCAGCAACTTTGACAAGGTGCGATCTGTGCTGGACAAAATGGCCGAGATCGGCCTGCCGCTCTGCGTGCATGGCGAAGTCACCGACGCCGAGATCGACATCTTCGACCGCGAAGCCGTCTTTATTGACCGTGTGCTGGACCCCATCCGCAAGGCAACACCGGGACTGAAAGTGGTGATGGAACATATCACCACCCGCGACGGCGTCGACTATGTGAAATCCAATGCCCGCGACCTTGGTGCAACGATCACCACCCACCACCTGATCATCAACCGCAACCACCTGCTGGTGGGCGGGATCAAGCCGCATTACTATTGCCTGCCCGTGGCCAAACGCGAAGAGCACCGCCTGGCCCTGCGCGCCGCCGCAACCTCGGGGGATTCTCGCTTTTTCCTTGGCACCGATTCAGCCCCGCATACGGACCCCAATAAAGAAAGCGGCTGCGGCTGTGCCGGCTGTTTCACCGCCACCAATACCATGGCACTGCTTGCGCATGTCTTTGACGAAGACGGTACCCTGGATCAGTTGCAGCACTTTGCCAGCAAGAACGGCCCCGCCTTTTACGGACTACCCGAAAACCAAACGACCCTCACCCTGGTAAAGTCCGACCAACCCAGCCAGTTCCCCGCCAAAATCAACAGCGATGACGGCCCCGTCACTGTCTTTGATCCCGGCTTCCCGGTCTTCTGGTCCGTTGCCTGACCCGCGCCCGCCCGAGCGCCCCCAAAGGGATCAGGCACCCGGTTTCATCTTACCCTAAATACCTCCGCCGGAGGCTCCTGCCCGCGCCACGGGTCCCCAAGTTCCCAAAGGATACGCCATGATCCCAACTGCCTACCCCACCCGTGAAGAGATCGCTCGCCTGTCGGCGCGCATGCTGCTGGAAATCGGCGCGGTGAACTTCAACACCGACACGCCCTATATCCTGGCCTCTGGTCTGCCCTCGCCCAGCTATATCGACTGCCGCAAGCTCATTTCCTACCCACGGATTCGCGCCACCTTGATGGATTTCATGACCGTGACGGTCATGCGCAACGCAGGTTTCGAAGCCTTTGATAATATTGCTGGCGGCGAAACTGCCGGCATTCCCTTCTCTGCTCTGGTGGCCGAGCGCATGGCCCTGCCAATGACCTATGTGCGCAAAAAGCCCAAAGGCTATGGCCGGAATGCCCGGATCGAAGGCGTGATGTCAGAGGGCCAGCGGGTTCTGCTGGTGGAAGACATGACAACCGATGGCGGCTCCAAGCTGTCCTTTGTCGATGCCATCCGCGAAACCGGTGCCAGTTGTGGCCACACCGCGGTGATCTTCTACTATGATATCTTCCCGGAAACCACAAAACGCCTGGGCGACCATGGGGTAGAACTGCATTACCTGTGCACCTGGTGGGATGTACTGGCCGAAGCCAAGGCGCAAGAAGCCTTTGATCCGGCAACCCTGGATGAAGTGGAAAACTTCCTGCGTGACCCGCGCGCCTGGCAAGAGGCCAATAAGCCCGGCTAACACGGCCCCTTGCCACACCGACCAAGGCCGCCTGACAGCATGGGCGGCCTTTTGTGGTCTTGGGTTTCAGGCCTCATTCCAAAACGATCCCGCCCCAGGTTCGCGATCGGGTTCGCGACCGGGCCTCTTCACCATTTGCGCAGTTATCCACAGGCCCGCCGCGCTTACCCACAAGATTTCCCGATACCCAAACCGGACAGAAAACTCTATCACTGGCGCCAATAGCGAAGAGAGCAGCAATGAACGAAACCCCGCCCTATGACGGCGGTGCCCCCAGTGCGCCGATGCCCGATGAAATGCCCGATCACATCTCAAGCGAGATGCCAGAAGAGATGTCGCCCGACATGATCGCAGGCGCTGCGGATCCCGGTGCCGCCACAGGTGGCCAGGCCTTGGCCCCCCTGGGGCAAACGGGAATGGCCGTCGCCCTGGCCGCCAAACCCGCCGAAGCGGTTGAGCTCCCGCACTCGGTCGAGGCCGAACAGCAGCTTTTGGGCGCCATCCTGACCAATAATGACGTCTACGACCGGATTGCCTCGATCATCAATGCCAGCCATTTCTATGATCCGGTCCATACCCGCATCTATGAAATCGCGGCAGCGCGGATCTCCAAGAACGCGCTTGCCTCTCCCGTGACGCTCAAGGCCTTTATGGAAGACGACGAGGGGCTGAAAGAACTGGGCGGTCCGGCCTATCTGGCCAAGTTGGCGAGTTCCTCCATTTCTGCCTTTGCGGTGCGTGACTATGCGCAGATGATCTATGATCTGGCGATCCGACGCGAGTTGATCGCCCTGGGCCAGAGCATCTCTGACAAGGCGCGCCGGGTGGATGTGGCCTCTGAACCAAAGGAACAGATCGTCGAGGCCGAGCAGTCGCTCTATCAGCTGGCGGAACAGGGCCAGACCGAAAGCGGCTTCAAATCTTTTCTGAAGGCGGTCACCGAAGCGGTCAATGTCACCAATGAAGCCTATCAGCGCGGCGGCGGCATGGCCGGGATTTCAACCGGGCTTGCTGATCTTGACAAGCAGCTTGGCGGGTTGCACCCCTCTGACTTGTTGATCCTGGCCGGGCGCCCCTCGATGGGGAAGACCTCGCTGGCGACCAATATCGCGTTCAATGTAGCCAAGGCCTATAAGAAAGGCACCAAACCAGACGGAAGCGAAGGCGCGATCGACGGTGGGGTGGTTGGCTTTTTCTCGCTCGAAATGTCGGCGGAACAGCTGGCGGGCCGGGTGCTGGCCGAAGCCTCGGAAATCAGTTCCCACAAGATTCGCCAGGGCGACATGACCGAAAGCGAATTCCGCCGCTTTGTCCAGGCTGCCAAGGATCTGGAAAGCTGCCCGCTGTTCATTGACGACACGCCTGCTCTGCCGATTTCGCAGCTGGCGGCGCGGGCGCGGCGGTTGAAACGAACCCATGGGCTGGACGTTCTGGTTATTGACTATCTGCAGCTCTGTCGTGGTATGGCCGAAAACCGGGTGAACGAAATTGCCGAAATCTCCATGGGGATGAAGGCCATCGCCAAGGAATTGCAGATCCCGGTGATCGCCCTGTCGCAGTTGTCGCGTCAGGTGGAAAACCGCGATGACAAACGCCCGCAGCTGTCGGACCTTCGGGAATCCGGGTCGATCGAACAGGATGCCGATGTGGTGATGTTTGTGTTCCGCGAAGAATATTACAAGGAACGCGAAAAACCAGGCGACCATGAGCTGGACAAGATGGAAGAATGGAAAACCGCGATGGAGCGGCTGCACGCCAAGGCAGAAGTCATCGTCGGCAAGCAGCGTCACGGCCCCATCGGCACGGTTGAACTGTCATTCACCGCCGAATTCACCCGTTTTGGCAATCTGGCCAAGGCCTGGCAAAATGGCCCGCGTGAAGACGAATATTAAGCCCTCCGCCCCTGCCAGGCAATCTGAGCGGGGGCGCTTTCCTTTCCTGACCAGACCAGTCGACTTTTCTATCCGCCATGCCATTGCTGGTGCCCTTGCTTTAAAGCGATGGATTTCATCGGGCGGCTTGACAAAACCACATGTGTAGTTTTATTCATACCCATGATGAAACATAGCTCCGCCGCCCAATCGCTTGCCGCACTTGGCCACGACGCCCGCCTGACAATCTTTCGGTTGCTGGTGCGGGCGGGTCACGATGGTCTCAACATTGGTGAGATCGGGCAGCACTTGGGAATGGCGGCATCCACGCTAGCCTATCACCTCAAGACGCTGGTGGACGCCGGACTGGTGACACAGGAACGACAGGGGCGGCAGATCGTCAACCGCGTTGATTTTGATGTCATGCATCAAACCGTGTCGTTCCTCACCTCGGAATGTTGTTCGGGGATAAAGCTGGCAAGCAAAGGGGCAGCCTGATGCCAAGCCCCGCTTTTCTACCGACAAATACAACTATAAAATTAAGGATGTAGACATGACTGACCTCTCTCTCACTGTCCGATCCCGGACGATTGACGTACTCCACCGGCTCTGGACAAAGGAAAGGGTCTGGCTGATCTCGGCAGCAATTCTTGCGCTGTTGTTCATCTTTGCCACGCCCCTTGGTGTTACCACGGCAGGGTTCGTGGCGCAGAACCTTGCCAATGTCGCGCCTTTCCTCGCGCTTTCCGTCGGGATCGCGGCCTATGCGGGGGCGACGGGCGCTGACGGGCTGATCGCGCGGGCCTTTACCGGATCGCCAGTGGTCATGTTTCTTATCGCTGCAGCGATCGGCGGGCTTTCACCGTTTTGTTCTTGCGGCGTTATCCCTCTGATCGCCGCGCTTCTGGCAATGGGTGTGCCGCTTTCGGCGGTCATGGCCTTCTGGCTGGCCTCGCCGGTGATGGACCCTTCGATGTTCTTTCTGACCACCGGCGTGCTGGGTTTCGAGTTTGCAGTTGCAAAAACGCTGGCGGCGCTGGGGCTGGGGGTTCTTGGCGGTTTTACCGTTCACGTCCTGTCCCATGCGGGTGGCCTGTCCGATCCGCTGCGCGAGGGTGTCGGCAATGGTGGCTGCGGCGGAGCCAAGGTTCGCACGGTGCAGCCTGTCGTCTGGAAATTCTGGCGCGATGAAGCGCGTGTTGCAAAATTCTGGCGCGAAGGCATCAAGACCACGCTTTTTCTCGCCAAGTGGCTGACCCTCGCCTTCATCCTTGAAAGCCTGATGCTGGCCTGGTTACCTGCCGATCTGGTTGCACGTTCGCTGGGCGGCACCGGCCTTGCGCCAATCGCAATTGCAACGCTTGTGGGAGTGCCTGCCTATCTGAACGGTTATGCCGCCCTGCCGCTGGTCGGCGGCCTGATGGGGCAAGGCATGGCACCGGGCGCCGGCCTGGCGTTTCTGGTTGCAGGTGGGGTCAGCTCGCTCCCGGCAGCAATCGCAGTCTGGGCCTTGGTCAAAAAAGAGGTGTTCGCCCTCTATCTTGCCATTGCGCTGACCGGTTCATTTGCCATCGGGCTGCTGTTTCAGCTCTGGACTGCGCTCTAGCGCGCAGTTGATTTCATGCACAGCTTTGCGGGCCTTCGCGGAAGGCCTGCAAGATCCGCCGCGCCTGAAACCAGCCAATATCCATCCTGTCGGCGGTCTTTTTTCCTGTGCAAGACCCTCGCGGATTTAAGAAACAAGCCGCAAGCAGCCGATCCTTGCCACAAGGCATAGAATTCCCCGCGAATTTCACTTGACCCCTGCCCCGCGCATGTCAAGAACAGGGGCATGAGCACGGGTAAACTGACAATCAATCTTGATGCGCTGGTGACCAACTGGCAAAATCTGAACGCGATGACCAACTGCGAGACCGCAGCCGTCGTCAAGGCAAATGGCTATGGGCTAGATGCAGGCCGCGTGGCCAAGGCATTGATGCGCGCGGGCGCACGTAACTTTTTTGTTGCAGCCGCCGAAGAAGGTGTGGCGCTACGCCGTGCTCTTGGCCCCGGCCCCGGCATTTCGGTGTTTTCCGGCCATATGGAAGGCGACGCAAGGCTGCTGAAAGAATTCCAGCTGGCCCCAATGCTGAACTCGCTGGATCAGATGCTGCGCCATTTTGAAACCCTGCCCGGCCATATCTTTGGCGTGCAGCTGGACAGCGGTATGAATCGTCTGGGGATGGAGCCCGCCGAATGGGCTGCAGTGCGGGATATCGCATTGGGGCAAAACCCGGTTCTGCTGATGTCGCATCTGGCCTGCAGCGATGATGCAAACCATGCAATGAATCGTCAGCAATTGCAGTGCTTTCATGAGATGACAGACGGCATCGAAGTGCCGCGCTCGCTCTCGGCAACGGGGGGCATTTTGCTGGGGCGGGACTATCACTTTGACCTATGCCGCCCTGGGGTTGGTCTCTATGGCGGCGCGCCCTATGACGATGCCCTGCCTGTAGTGCAGCTTGACCTGCCCCTGATCCAGACCCGTGAAGTGGATGCTGGTGAAACCGTGGGATATGGCAATAGCTGGACTGCGCCGGCTCCGCGCCGCATCGCCACTGTTGCCGCAGGCTATGCCGATGGGCTGCAACGTGCGCTGATGAAACACGGAATTTCGCTCTATGCTGGATCACAGGCCTGCCCGGTTGTGGGGCGCGTGTCGATGGATCTGATCACCGTTGATATCAGCGCGCTGGAAGAAATTCCCGCCAGCCTGTCATTGTTGAACGAGGCGCAGACGGTCGACCACCTGGCCGCAGCTGCCGATACCATCGGCTATGAGATCCTGACTTCGCTGGGCCATCGCTACGCGCGGACCTATCAGGGATGAGCCCGCTGTCTCTTCTGGCCCGGCTGGGCCGCCTCGCCCTGGGGGCGCTGGCTGCGGTGGGGCGGGTCGCGCTTTTTGCGATCAGCACCTTCACCCATATGCTGCGCCCGCCGTATTATCCGCGTGAATTTGCCCTGTCGCTGCTGCAGATCGGCTGGTTGTCGCTGCCAGTGGTTGGGCTGACAGCGGTCTTTACCGGCGGTGCCCTGGCCCTGCAGATCTACGCCGGGGGCGCACGTTTCAACGCCGAGGCGGTGGTGCCGCAAATCGTCGCCATTGGCATGGTGCGGGAACTGGGACCAGTGCTGGTCGGCCTGATGATCGCCGCCCGCGTGACCTCTTCTATCGCGGCCGAAATCGCTACCATGAAGGTGACCGAGCAAATCGACGCGCTCGTGACGCTCTCGACCAACCCGATGCAATATCTGGTCGCACCGCGGGTGCTGGCCGCCCTGATCACGGTTCCACTGCTGGTCGGCATCGGCGATGTGATCGGTATTGCCGGTGGCTATGCGGTTGCAGTGCATAACCTTGATTTCAACGCTGCCGCCTATCTGAAAAACACCGTCGATTTTCTAGAGCCTCTGGATGTGATTTCCTCTCTGGTCAAAGGTGCCTTCTTTGGCGTGATCGCCGCCACCATGGGCTGCTACTACGGCATGCAATCGGGCCGCGGCGCCCAGGGGGTTGGCAGCGCAACAAAATCCTCGGTCGAAGCCGCCGCCGTGCTGATCTTGGCAGCCAACTTTATCCTTACAGGGGTGTTCTTTTCGCTATGACCCAGGACCAATCCCCCCCACCGATGATCAGGATGGATGGCATCCACAAAGCCTTTGGCTCAAACCGCGTCCTGCGGGGCATGGATCTGTCGATTTCCAGGGGCTCTTCTATGGTAATCATTGGCGGCTCTGGCACCGGCAAATCCGTCGCACTCAAGAGCATACTAGGCCTGATCAAACCAGACGCAGGCGCGATTTATGTCGATGGCAAGCCCGCCGGGTCCGGGGACCGAGATGCCTTTCTGGCGCGATTTGGCATGCTGTTTCAAGGCGGTGCACTGTTTGATTCCCTACCCGTCTGGAAAAATGTCGCCTTTCGCCTGCAACGCGGCGCCCTGAAACGCCCCGCCGACGAGGCGCGCGCGATCGCCATAGAAAAGCTGCGCCGAGTGGGCCTGAAATCTGATGTCGCAGACCGCTTTCCCGCAGAGCTGTCGGGGGGAATGCAAAAACGTGTCGGGCTGGCCCGCGCCATCGCCGCCGAACCCGAGATCATCTTTTTTGACGAACCAACCACTGGTCTCGACCCGATAATGTCCGGGGTGATCAATGATCTGATCCGCGAAATCGTCGTCGAGATGGGCGCCACGGCGATGACCATCACCCATGATATGTCTTCGGTACGTGCGATCGCCGACACTGTCGCCATGCTGCATGACGGCGTGATCAAATGGGTCGGCCCGGTGGCCGATCTGGACCAGTCCGGCGATCCGTATCTCGACCAATTCATCCATGGCCGCGCCGAAGGCCCGATCGAAGCGGTGCGGTGACTTCGCGGCAGTTTCCCCGGTACCTAGCCTCCCACAGGAGGCTAGCTTGACTTAGCTGCCGCGCAGGACCAATGCTGTGCCGCCTGGTCGTCCCGTTCGCCACAAGAAGGGAATGACACCAGAACTCGCCTGCAAGACCATGCTGCTGGCAAATCGCGGCTCCAAAAGAGACATCAAAAGCCGCAATCCCAGGACAGCGCATTGCGCGGCTCCTTGCCTTGGGAGCTGAACGCATCCTAGTTTCACAGGGAGATTCCCTAAGCCGCGAATGCCACAAAGAGATATCCTATGATCGCAGTTCGCCTTGCCACCCTCTCACTACTGATTCTCTACCCGGTGGCCTGGTTCGCGCCTTTGATGCGGGCTGGTCTCTTACCAATTTTTGGCCTTTCGGAAATCTCGGTTATCACTGGATTGCAAAGCCTCTGGGGCAGTGACGTGTTCTTGGCCCTCACGGTCACCTTCTTTGCAATTTTTGCCCCCTATCTCAAAACTATCGGCTTGGCATTGATACAGTGGAACTTGTTAGATCCGCGCGCCCTCCCCGTTCTGCATGTCCTCGGTAAGCTTGCCATGGCTGACATATTTTTGATCGCCCTCTACATCACTGTCGCCAAAGGCGTCTCATATGCAACACTCGAAATCGCCTGGGGGTTATATATGCTCACAGCCTGCATTGTTACCTCTCTGGTTCTCGGCTTGATGGAGAACCGCAGGGAGAACAGGACATGACTTGGGGGGCCTTGCCCCCTCGCGCCTATGGCGCTCACCCCCAGGATATTTCTAGCCAAATGAAGATGGGTGCTACTTCATTTGGCTAGAAATATCCCGGAGCGCGAGGCAGAGCCTCGCACCCCTTGAACAAACAAAGAACATAAGGCAGAAGGCAATATGGCAAAATCAAATACCTTCTCCTGTTCCGCCTGTGGCGCGAGCTTTTCCAAGTGGTCCGGTCGTTGCGAAGGCTGTGGTGAATGGAACACTATTGTTGAGGACAAGGGCCTGTCCTCGGCTGGGCCCGCTAAAAAGTCACTTGGCATTCGGCGTGGCAAAACCATCTTGCTGTCTGATCTCTCGACCGAAGAAACGCCGCCGCCGCGTGCCACTTGTGGCGTTGGAGAATTGGACCGTGTACTAGGCGGCGGCCTGGTAGCAGCTTCGGCGATTCTGGTTGGCGGCGACCCTGGCATCGGCAAATCCACATTGTTGCTGCAGGCGGCAGCGCGCTTTGCTGGGGCTGGCGTAAAAACGATTTACGTCAGTGGCGAAGAGGCTTCGGCCCAGGTGCGGATGCGAGCCCAGCGTCTGGGTCTAGCGCAGGCCCCCGTGAAACTGGCAGCAGAAACCAACCTGCGCGATATTCTCACAACGCTTGAGGCCGAAAAGCCGCAGCTGGCCATTATCGATTCTATTCAGACCATGTGGGCCGATCATGTCGACAGCGCCCCTGGTTCGGTCAGCCAGGTTCGTGCCGCAGCGCATGAACTGACAACCTTTGCCAAAAGCCAGGGCATTTCCATCATCATGGTAGGCCATGTCACCAAGGACGGCCAGATTGCCGGGCCGCGCGTCGTGGAACATATGGTTGATACGGTGCTGTATTTCGAGGGCGAGCGCGGGCATCAATTTCGCATCTTGCGGGCAGTTAAGAACCGATTTGGTCCATCAGATGAAATTGGCGTCTTTGAGATGACCGGCGCCGGGCTTGCCGAAGTCACCAATCCATCAGCCCTGTTCCTATCGGGGCGCGGCGAGCCCTCGCCTGGGTCAGTGGTCTTTGCCGGTATCGAAGGCACCCGTCCGGTCTTGGTGGAGATGCAGGCGCTGGTGGCCCCCTCGCCGCATTCGCAACCGCGCCGCGCAGTTGTCGGGTGGGATTCGTCGCGACTGGCAATGATCCTGGCGGTTCTTGAGGCGCGCTGTGGCATCCCTTTTGCCGGTTTGGATGTCTATCTTAATGTCGCGGGCGGCATGAAGATTACCGAACCCGCTGCCGATCTTGCCGTCGCGGCAGCGCTGCTCAGCGCCCGCGAAGATGTGGCGCTTCCGGCAGATACGGCAGTTTTTGGAGAAATATCGCTCTCAGGGGCGCTTCGACCTGCTCCACAGACCGAAAACCGGTTGAAAGAAGCGCAAAAACTTGGTTTCACCTCTGCAATAGCTCCAAGTGGTGGCAAATCCGTTTCGATCAGAGGTCTTGGCCTGCGCCAAGCTTCGGATCTTGCCGGATTTGTTGGCGAATTCTTTGGAGCCGGCTAGGGTTGCCGAAATAATTTACAGGCTAACGGGCGAGGGTCATGGAAGGTTTCACTATTATTGACGGGGTTGTGGCCCTGGTCATCATATTATCGGCGCTTCTGGCCTATTCGCGCGGCTTCGTGCGCGAGGCCATGGCGATTGCTGGCTGGATTGCCGCTGGCATCCTTGCCTTTATGTTTGCACCACAGGTGGAACCGCTGATGGCAGAGATCCCCGTGATTGGGGAGTTCATCTCTGACAGCTGTGAATTGTCGATCATCGCAGCCTTTGCCGCAGTCTTTGCCATCGCACTGATCGTGGTGTCTTTCTTCACCCCGCTGTTTTCCTCTTTGGTACAGCGTTCGGCCCTTGGCGGGTTAGATCAGGGGGCGGGCTTCTTCTTTGGGGTTCTACGCGGCATCCTTTTGGTGGCGATTGCCTTCTTCCTTTATAATGTGGTGATGACCGGCCAGAACTTTACCATTGTCGATGAAAGCCGTTCTGCCGTGGTGTTTGAGCGAATGATCGGCAAGATCGAAGATCGCAATCCCGAGCAGGCCCTGGGTTGGGTCACCCAGCAGTACGAGGCGCTGATCGGCACCTGCGAGAGCTAAGCCCGGTATCTGTCCGATAAGGTAGACCACCGGTAGGTACAGGGACAAAGCAAGGGCGCCTTACGGGCGCCCTTTTTTATCGCTTAATGCTCTGTGCAACCGCACAGGGGCCATAGTGATCACGTTAGCTTTGCGCGGCCCGCCAATTTTTCAGGTCTGAAGAGCCGAAGAGAATCACTGCCTGATGAGTCGATTTAAAATAGGGCGAATTTTCGGAAATCTATTAATAAAGCCCAAACGCCCCATGGCGACCGGTAAACAAAACAGCGAAAAATCCGCTTTTGTCGCCTCAAAATGGCCCTGGCACGGAATTGGCCGCACCCCTGCCCCATTTTCGGCCCAATTCCGGGGCCAGATAGGATCAACACAGACGAACACGCCCCTGCGCTCAGAAGGAACGCCATCATGCTCCTGGATCATTTCAACGCTTTTGCCGATTTCCAACCTGTTGGACTTCTGTTGGATTTTCCCATGGTGTGCCGCGAAGCGGAAGCCCCAGCAACACCACGCAGAAAAACCGGCGGCTTTCTGCCAGACACCCTGGTTGAGACCGATCGTGGCTTTCTACAGGCGCGTGATCTCAAGCCCGGCGATATGGTCTACACCTTTGATGGCGGCTGCCAGGAAGTCGTCACCCTGCGCCACGCGGTTCCACGCCTCACGACTTTGATGCATGTGCCTGCCGGGGCCCTTGGCAATGACTGCGACCTGCACCTGCCGGCCGATCAGATGGTTGCCCTTGAACTCGACGCGGTTGAACGTCTGTTCGGTGTGCCTCTGGCTTTGGTAAAGCTGATCTCGCTGGCTGGATATAAGGGTATCAAGCCCGAATGCCCCGAACGTCTGGGCCGTATTCACATCGAATGCGCCGAGGAAGAGCTGATCTGGGCCGAAAGCGGCATGCTGATGCAGGCTGGCACCGGTGGCCCTGATAGTGCCTTCAAAGAGCTGTCCCTGGCGGAAACCCGTCAAGTTCTGGCCAGCGAAGAGACCCAGCCCCTGACCGAGGCGGTCGAACTGGAAGACGAACTGGCCGACGCGCCCTTCCCTGATCTGCTGAACGATCTGCTCGCCGCCGCAAAAGCGGCCTAAAGGCAGCCCCGCCCTGTGGTCAGCCGCACCCGGTTTCACTGATCTGCCTTGGCCCCTCTGTGCCTGTGGTTGCAGCGATATTCCTGCCATGGCGACCAGAACGGAAAATGACACAGCAAAACCCTGCTTTCTTCTGTATTCTACCAGCCATCCAAGCTAGGAAGCCTCAGCAGGGTCCAGGCAGCGTCCCGGCCTGCAGCAACCGAACAGCAACGCTACAGTGAAATTGGAGCCATTCAATGTGCGGGATTTTGGGGATCGCGAGCCGACAGGACGAGGTTTTTGCCGAACTTTATGACGGGTTGCTTATGCTGCAACACCGTGGGCAGGACGCCTCTGGCATTGTGACCTACAACGGCGAATTCTTTCGCGAGCGTAAAGCAAATGGTCTGGTCAAAGACGTGTTTAACGCGGCAGATGCAGAAACCCTGCGTGGCAAAGTTGGAATCGGTCATGTCCGTTATCCCACTGCCGGATCGCTGAGTGCCGCCGAAGCGCAGCCATTCTTTGTCAATGCGCCCTATGGTATCTATCTGGTACACAACGGGAATATTACAAACACGGCAGAACAGCGTGCCAAGGTCACCGCAAAATACAGCCGCCATCTGCGCACCACTTCGGATTCGGAAATCCTATTGAATGTACTGGCCGACAAGATCTCTGACTGCATCAAGGTCAACGGCACAGTCGATCCGATTCGCAACCTCTTTGCCGGGGTGAAGATGACGATGGAGCGTATCCAAGGCGCCTATTCGGTGATCTGCATGGTGGCCGGGGTTGGCATGCTGGCCTTTCGTGACCCGCATGGCATCCGGCCTCTCTCTATTGCCCGCCGCGACGCCGAAGGCGATAGCCACGACTATGCCTTTGCCTCTGAAGATGTGGCCTTTGGCATCAATGGCTTTGAAAAACTGCGCGACGTGAAGCCCGGAGAGGCGATTCTCATCGATCTTGACGGCAATATGCACAGCTTCCAAGCCGTCGAAGGCAGCCTGACCCCCTGCATCTTTGAATATGTCTATCTGGCACGCCCCGATTCGATGCTGGACGGCATTTCGGTCTACAAAACCCAGTTGCGCATGGGCCAAACCCTTGCCAAGCAGATCATCGAGGCCGATCTGGATATCGACTGCATTATTCCAGTGCCTGATTCTGCCCGTCCCGTAGCGCTGGAAGTGGCCAATTCCATGGGCATTCGCTACCGCGAAGGCCTGGTCAAGAATCGCTACATCGGCCGCACCTTTATTATGCCTGGCCAGGCCGAGCGGCAAAAATCGGTGCGCCGCAAGCTGAACGCTATCCCGCTGGAGATGAAGGGGCTCAATCTCTTGCTGATTGATGATTCCATCGTGCGCGGTAATACCATTCAAAAAATCGTTCAGATGTGCCGCGATGCAGGGGCCAAAAAAGTTTATATCGCCAGCGCCTCGCCGCCAGTGAAATACCCTAATGTCTATGGCATCGACATGCCCACCAAGCATGAACTGATCGCCGATGGTCGCACCACAGAAGAGATCCGCCAAGAGCTGGGCGCCGATGCGCTTATTTATCAACGTCTTGAAGATCTGGTCTGGGCCGCGAAAGAGGGCAACAAGGATATTGAAGCGTTTGATTGCTCCTGCTTTGACGGCAAATATGTCACTGGCAGTGTCAGCCAGGACTACCTGGCGGGGCTGGAGAGCAGCGGCCGGGTCAGCCAGAAAATCAAAGACATGCCCGCCCAGGGGGCATCCTGGAACAGCATGAAACAGGCCGACTGATCCACCGTCAGTGGGGGCGACATACGGGGGGTTTGAATTCGCGCCACAAGCAGGTTAAGACGACCCCAACGTCATAGGGGAGAGGCGCTGATCACACAGATCGGCGCCTTTCCTTTGTTTTGCTCTCTCGCCCGTGACCGGGCCACATGAAAGATCCGCCCTTTGGATGCCCATCTCGCCCGTATGCTGACCTCCTCGCGCCGTTGCCGTTGCTGCGGGGCGACCTTTGCGCAATTGCTCAGCCTCAGCTGCGACCGCCCGGATCTGTGCCCCGATGATCTTGTGGTGCAGGATAACTCTGCCATTCTGGCCCAGACGGGCGATGTGCTGACCGATGATTTTTGCCGCCTTGGCGATCTGCGTTTTGTGCGCGCGGTGCTGGCGGTGCCATTGGCCGACAGTGACGGGCAGGAATTCATCCTGGGCACCTGGGCCAATCTTGGGGTGGATGACTTTGACGCCTATCTTGATCTGCTGGATATGCAAGACACCGAAAGCCTGGGCAGCCGCCCGGCCTGGTTGTCCAATGCTATCCCGCCGGACAATACCAGCCCCGTTGCCTGCATGTTGCACATGCGCCCCGAAGGCCAATACCCGGAACTGCAGATTTCCGAAGCGAACCATCCGCTCTCGACGCTGCAGCACACCGGGGCCCAGTTGGAAGAACTGTTTGAGCTACTGCATACCTATGGGCATGACCTGGCGTCGCTGGTCTATGATTCTTAACCAGCCAGGTGTCGCCCAAACTCCGCCAGCCAGCGGCTAGCCCCCCAAGACAGGCGAAAGCCCGCCACTGTGCCGCGCCGATCCGCAAGGCTCCGCCGACCTACGGCCCAGTGCCTGCGGTGCCCGCATTTTTGCCTCGTACTTTGCGCCCAGTCGGCCTATGCCAGCCTCGGCAGGTGCCACGGACCATTGGGCGCATGCCTGAACGACCGCCGCAGCGCTCTCATTGCTGCCTGCGCAGGCCTCACCGGGTCTGGCTGGCGTTTTCTCCTGATTTGCCTGGCGAACTGGCCTGGCGCAACCGGCTCGGAGCAATAGGCCTGACTAAACTCACTCGCCCAGGTTTCTCTGGTCAATGCCTGCCTTGAAACCGCCATTTGCCACCGCCCCAAACCAAAGATGACCATGACAAATTCCCTCACCTCTTCCAAAACGTCGGCGCGTGTCGCCCAGACGGCCACCCAGAATGCGGCACTCCCACAGCATGGCCTCAGCCTGCTGGGCCTGTTCGGTGCCAAGGACAACCTGCAAGCCATGGTGCGTCTGCCCAATGGCCGGATCAAAACGGTCTCTGCCGGTGCGCGCGTATCGTTTAGCCGTGTTCTGGGCATAGATGCCAATGGCATCGTGTTGGAAAAATCGGGCCATACCCAGCGTATTGAAATGCCCGGCAGCTAAGCTCCGGCCCGGCCGCCCCGGCCCTTGGCGGCAGCTCAGCTTGCTGAAAGCGTCGCGCCATGCCCCCTGCGCCAGAATGGAGACTTGACCCTCTGCGCCAAGCGGATCACAAGGCTGTTCATGACACAGAAAATCGCTCTTATCACTGGCGCCTCCCGCGGTCTCGGGGCTGCCCTGGCCGAAGCCCTGGCCCCCACGCATCACATCTTGGCGGTCGCCCGCACCACTGGCGCGCTCGAAGAGCTGGATGATCGGATCCAGGCGGCGGGCGGCTCTGCCACCCTGGCACCGATGGACATCACCCAGCCCGAGGCCATGGCGACCCTGTGCCGCGGCATCCATGATCGCTGGGGTCAGCTTGACCTCTGGCTGCACAGCGCCATCCATGCCGCGCCGCTCAGCCCTGCCCCCTCGGTGGCGGTAAAGGACTGGACCAAATCCATTTCCATCAACGCCACGGCCCCTTCGGTGCTGATCCCCTATGTGGCACCGCTGCTCGGTCAGAGCGGCCGGGCCGTTTTCTTTGATGATCCGCGGGCGGGCGAAAAATTCTTTGGCGCCTATGGTGCCAGCAAAGCCGCCCAGATGGCTCTGGCCCGCAGTTGGCAGGCGGAAACGATCAAAACCGGCCCCCAGGTCAAGATCCTGACGCCCCAGCCCATGCCTACTGCCCTGCGCGCCCGCTTCTTCCCCGGCGAGGATCGCGCCCCCTTGAACGACTGCCAGGCCGAAGCCGCCCGCCTGCTGCCGCAGATTCTGGCCTAAGTCGGTAGCCCCGGGTGCAAGCCAACCGATTTGCCCCCGGCATGCCAAATCACGCGACCGCAGGCGGCAGCCTGCCCGGCCCAAGGGGAGAGGGGCTTTGCCAAAAGCCCTGATCCGCGCAGGAACCCCCGCTTTTTATGCTCATATGCACTGCCTTTCCCTGACCTTGACGCGCAGCGTACCCTAACCGCCAAGGTCAGGCGCCTAAATCTCGGCCCAACGCCCCAGGCAGAGCTTCTATCGACCCGGACCTGTGGCACAGCTACCCAAGCTGCCAGCAGATCCTTCCTCTGATTGGGCCGAAACACTTGCTCCCTTTGATGCCAATGCCTATTCAGATCAAAACAGCGACCAGGGGACAAAATGCGCATTCTCATCACCAATGACGACGGCATCAGCGCCCCCGGCCTTGCGGTGCTGGAACAGATCGCCCAGACACTGGCCGGCCCCTCAGGCGAGGTCTGGACCGTCGCCCCCGCGTTTGAGCAATCCGGCGTTGGCCATTGCATCAGCTATACCCGCCCCTCCATGCTAAGCCAGCTGGGGCCAAGGCGCTTTGCGGCCGAAGGCTCTCCGGCGGATTGCGTTCTGGCCGGCATCCATGTCGCCATGCAGGATGTGCGCCCCGATCTGGTCTTGTCCGGGGTCAACCGAGGCAATAACTCGGCGGAAAATGCGCTCTACTCCGGCACCCTTGGCGGCGCGATGGAGGCTGCTTTGCAGGGCATTCCCGCCATGGGGCTCTCGCAGTATTATGGCCCGCTGAACAAAGATATCGACAACCCGTTCGAGGCCGCGGCCCAGCATGGTGCCGAGGTCGTCCGCAAGATCCTGGCAGCAGAGCCGCAGGATCAGCAGGATTACCGGCTGTTTTATAACATCAACTTTCCGCCTGTCCCCGCCGCATCCGTCAAGGGCACCCGCGTTGTGCGCCAAGGCTTTCGCCGGGGCAGCCATTTCTCGGCGCAGGAACAACTCTCGCCGAATGGGCGGCGCTATCTTTGGATCAAGGGCGGCGACCAGCATATCCAGACCGCCCCCGATAGCGATGCCAGCGTCAACCTGGAAGGCTATGTCTCCGTTACCCCAATGCGCGCCGATCTAACCGCCCACGAGATGCTCGACGGGTTCAAAGAGATCGAATGAGCAGCCCTGACCCGGAAACTAAGATGCAGTTTCTCTTTGCCCTGCGCTCGCGCGGCGTGACCGATACCAAGGTGCTGGAGGCGATGGAGCAAATTGATCGCGGCCCCTTTGTGCGTGGCATTTTCTCAGATCGCGCCTATGAGGACACGCCGCTGCCGATTGCCTGTGGCCAGACCATCTCGCAGCCCTCTGTGGTGGGGTTGATGACCCAGGCGCTGCAGATTTCGCCGCGCGACACCGTCCTGGAGGTCGGCACCGGTTCCGGCTATCAGGCGGCCATCCTCGCCAAGCTGGCGCGCCGGGTCTATACCATCGATCGTCATGCCCGCCTGGTGCGCGAAGCCCGGATGATCTTTGAGGCGCTGCAACTGCCTAATATCACCTCGCTGGTTGGCGATGGCAGCTTTGGCCTGCCGGATCAGGCCCCCTTTGATCGCATCATTGTCACCGCCGCCGCCGAAGATCCCCCCGGCCCGCTATTGGCGCAACTCAAACCCGGTGGCATAATGGTGGTGCCGGTTGGCCAGTCCGATACAGTGCAAACCCTGATCCGGGTCCGCAAAACCGATGATGGGCTTGACTATGACGAATTGCGCCCGGTACGTTTTGTGCCCCTGCTCGAAGGTTTGGGCAAAGACACCTGAAAAACAGGCAAAGCCGCGCCGATTTGAACAGGACGTGCAAATAACCATTGACCCGGGCGCAGGTCCCAGCACAACAGGCGCAAAGCCCGGCGCTCCGTCCGGCGCGTCAAAAAACGACAAAAAACGAGGACAGCATGCTGACAGGTCGCCCAAGTACCCGCCCCAAGCGCCGCCCAAACCCGAAATCCGCCCCGATCGTCGCGCGCCTTTCCCTGGTCGTGGCTCCGCTGTTTCTTGCGGCCTGCGAAGGGCCATTGGATTATGATCTGCGCGGGCAGATTGGTGGTTTCAACACCACCCAGGCCGCCCAGACGGCAACCGCGAACCGCCCCGCCCCCGATAGCCGGGGCTTGATCACCTACCCCTCTTATCAGGTGGCCGTGGCCGAACGCGGCGACAAGGTTGCGGATGTGGCCGCACGCATCGGATTGCCCGCAGTTGAAATCGCCCGCTTCAATGGCATGCAGACCAATGACAGCCTGCGCCAAGGCGAGGTGCTTGTTCTGCCCCGCCGTGCCCCAGCCAGCCAGCCTGCCACTGTCGGCACCGCAAGTGCCGGTGGCGTCGACATTGCGTCCTTGGCGGGCAATGCCATTGATGCGGCGCCCACCACCTCGCCCAACCCCGGTTCGGTGACCACCACCGAGATCCAGCCGACACCACAGACCAAGCCGGTCGCGGTGCAGGACGGGCCAGAACCCGTACGCCACAAGGTGGTGCGAGGCGAGACCGCCTATACCATTTCCCGACTCTATCAGGTGCCCGTGAAATCCCTGGCGGACTGGAATGGATTGGGCAGCGACTTTGCCATACGTGAAGGCCAGCAACTGTTGATCCCCCTCAAGGATCAAAGCCGCCCCTCGCAGACACCGGCAGCGGTGGTTACCACCGCCCCCGGCCAGGGCTCGGCCACGCCAACGCCGCCCAGTGCGACCAAACCTCTGCCCACAGAAAATGTGGCTCCGGCCAGCGTTGCTGCGGAAAACCTGCCTTCAGTCGATGTGCCCAGCCCCTCACGGCCCAACCAGGCCGCCATGGCCTATCCGGTGCAGGGCAAGATCATCAAAACCTACGCCAAGGGGCGCAACGATGGCATTGATATCTCTGCCGCGGCGGGCGCCCAGGTCACGGCGGCCGAGGCCGGCACAGTTGCCGCCATCACCAAGGATTCAAAAAACATCCCGATCATTGTGATCCGCCACGATCCAAAGCTGCTGACCATCTATGCCAATGTTGACAAAATCCTGGTAAGCAAGGGCGACCAGGTCAGCCGCGGCCAGGCGATTGGCAATCTGCAAGAAGTCGCGGGCGCGACGCTGCATTTTGAGGTGCGCAACGGCTATGACAGCCTCGACCCGCTGTCCTATCTGAACTAGACGGATACCAGCGCGGCCGCAGCAGCAGGCCAGAACAGACAGCAGGGGCGGGATGCGGTTGAAACCACATCCCGCCCCTGTTCATTTGGCCGCTATCCTGTGGTGCCGTCCTAGGCCAGCGAGACCCCATGCCGCCCCGCCAGGTCGGTAAAGAACTGCCAGGCCACCCGCCCAGAACGCGCCCCGCGTGTGGCTTGCCATTCAATCGCCTCTGCCCGCATGACATCTGCATCGACATCGACACCATAGGCCTTGCAATAGCCTGAAATCATATCGAGATATTCATCCTGATCACAGGGGTGGAAGCCCAGCCACAGGCCAAAACGATCCGAGAGAGAGACCTTTTCCTCAACCGCCTCAGAGGGGTTGATGGCGCTAGAGCGTTCATTCTCGATCATGTCGCGCGGCATCAGGTGCCGCCGGTTAGACGTAGCAAAGAACACCACATTCTCCGGACGCCCCTCGATGCCGCCATCCAGCACCGCCTTCAGGCTTTTGTAATGCTGGTCATCATGGCTGAATGACAGGTCATCGCAAAACAGGATAAAGCGATGCGGTGCCTGGCGCAGGTGGTTCAGCAGACGCGCCACCGAGGGCAGGTCTTCGCGCTGCAACTCTACCAGTTTCAAATCGGGATGATCCCCCAAGAGCGCGCCGTGAATGGCCTTTACCAGGCTGGACTTCCCCATGCCCCGCGCCCCCCATAGGAGGGCATTGTTCGCGGCCTCACCACGGGCAAAACGGCGCGTGTTTTCCAACAGGGTATCGCGCGACCGCCCAATCCCGACCAGCAGTTCCAGATCAATCCGGTTGACCTGTGCCACAGGCTCCAGCCGGTCTGGGGCCACATGCCAGACAAAAGCGGCAGCAGCATCAAAATCGGGCGCTGCCAGCGGCGCGGGCGACATCCGTTCCAGCGCCTCGGCAATGCGGGTCAATAGGATCTGGTCCATTGGGGGTCTCCGGTCGTTTAGGGCTGGAAGGTTTGAACCACGTTCCGCCGGGGCGGACAAGTCCTGACAGGTCACGGGAAAATCAACACATAAAAAAGGGGGCGCACCCTACTGGACACGCCCCCGGTTCTGTTTTGCAGACAGGGTTACCTGTCGTCTTCACCCTCATCGGCATCGAATTCTGCCATCAGCGGGTCTTCATCCTCGTCGTCGTAGTACCCTTCGGCGCGCAGCTTTTCTTCGCGCTTGGCCTCAACCCGGCGCACCAGGAAGATCGACATCTCATAAAGCCCATAGACCACCACAAACAGGATCATCTGGGTGATTACATCCGGCGGCGTTACCAGCGCGGCCAGAACCAGAATGGCCACAACCGCATATTTACGCATGGCACCCAGCCCATCAGCGCTGACCAGTCCCGCCTTGCCCATCAGGGTCAAAAGAACCGGCAGCTGAAAGCACAACCCAAAGGCCATGATAAATTTCAGCGTGATATCAAGGCTTTCATTCACCTTCCCAAAGAAGGTGATTTTCACCCCATCGACGGTTTCCGGCACCACTGCCGCATCTACGGTCACCCCATCAGGAACAGCCCCTGCAGCCTGGCTCAACAGGTTGGCAAAAATCGAACTGACATCTGCAAAGCCCAGAAAGAACTGCATCGCCAGCGGTGTCACCACAAGCTGCGCAAAGGTCGCCCCCAGCAGAAACATGAAGGGCGAGGCAATCAGGAACGGCAAAAAGGCGCCTTTTTCCGTTTTATACAGCCCCGGTGCCACAAATCGCCAAAGCTGGTAGCCGATCACCGGGAAGGACAGGGCAAACCCAAAGACCATCGAGATGCGGAACAGCGTGAACAGATATTCCTGCGGCGAGGTATATTGCAGCGTCGGGGACGGATCGCCTAACGCCCGCAGCGTTTCCTCGATGGGCTTTACCAGGAACTGCAAAATGGGTTCGGCCACGACAAAGGCCAGAATGACCCCCACCGCAAAGGCCATCACCGCCCGGATCAATCGGGTGCGCAGTTCTGCCAGATGTTCGATCAGGGGGGCGGTTGAATCCTCAACCTCTTCGGTCTGGCTCATGTCTTGGCCTCACTTCCTTCGGAGGGCGCGTTGTCTGGCTGTTCTGGTCCTGCCTCAATTGCCGCTTCTGCGGCCTCGGCATGGGCCAGGGCGTCTTGTGCCTCGCGGGCTTTGCGTTCTGCTGCACTGCGCGCGGTGGCGGCCTGAATCTTCTTGGCCTCCAGCGCGCGTTCCACTGCCATTTTACCGGTTTCAGTGCCGGGCTTATAGGTGGTCGGATCAATGGATTTGGCCATATCCTGCGCCGCCTCCTTCACCCCGTCCATCGCGGTGCTGACAGGATTGGTCGCAGCCTTCAGCCCCTTGGCCACATCCCGCACGCCGCTTTCATCAGCAGCCTCGTTCATGGCGCTGCTGAATTCGCGTGCCATGCCCTTGGCCTTGCCCACGAAACGCCCCACATTGCGAAACATCACGGGCAGGTCTTTGGGCCCGACAACAATCAGCGCCACGACGCCAACCACCAGAAGTTCGGTTAGCCCAAGATCAAACATGCCCCGTTACGCCTTGTCTGTTTCAGAGGCAGACCCGGAGGCAGGGGTGACGTCCTTGGCTTCGACAGTTTTTTCTTCTTCCAGCTCTGCAGTGCCTTCATTCACACCCTTCTTGAACGAGGTAATGCCTTTGCCAACTTCACCCATAAGCGAGCTGATCTTGCCGCGGCCAAACAGCACCAGAACCACAACAGCGATAAGCAGCAGGCCGGGAAGGCCGATATTATTAAGCATGTGAATCTCTCCTTCACTTTTGCCAATGCGCGCTGCATCGGCTGACTATTCTCTGACCACAGGTTTTAGGCCCCTCCCGCGCCAGAGCAAAGAGGCGGCAGCGGTCTTGGGGCGAGAGACAGCAGCAAAATCGCTTTTTTTCGCCCCCCAGGCACACAACTGACAGGTTTATGTCAGTTGCCTCCTGCTAGGGCTGCCTCATCAACACAAGAGGAGATTGATATGACCCAAAACGTCGCTGAAACCGTGACCTTCAAGCTGAACCCAGGCGTCACCCCCGAAGAGTTTGTCAAGATCAGCCAAACCAGCGAGGCCTTTGTGCGCGCCAACCCCGGCTTTATCTTTCGCCGCCTCAGCTGTGGCGCTGATGGGCGGTGGACGGATACCGTGATCTGGAAAGATATGGAAACCGCGCAGCAGGTGGCCGAGAGTTTTGGCAAACAGGATTTTGCCCCGGCGCTGATGGCGGCGATTGCACCAGAAACGGTCACCCTGCGCCATGAAACCATCCACTGGACCGTTGCGCCCAGCTAACCACCCGACTTTGTGACGCAATCCTACGCTGCCACTATAGACGGCCGGGGCACCACCCTTGCATGCCCCGGCTTGACGCCCCCCCTGTCTCTGCGCCAAGGGTAACCCCATGCGCCGCACCGACCGCCTTTTTGAAATCATCCAGATCCTGCGTGATGGGAAACTCCATCGGGCACAGGATATTGCCGCCCGGCTTGAGGTCTCTACCCGCACCATCTACCGCGACATGGATACATTGGTTGCCTCGGGTGTGCCCGTCGAAGGCGAACGTGGTCTTGGCTATATGGTGCGTGAACAGATCACCCTGCCGCCACTAACGCTTACCGCAGAGGAACTGGAGGCGCTGAACCTTGGCATGGCCATCGTAGCCGAAGCCGCAGATGCCGATCTGAAGGCCGCCGCTCAGTCCCTGGCTGCCAAGGTGGATGCGGTCTTGCCGACCGAGACGATC
This sequence comes from Pseudophaeobacter sp., assembly GCF_048267565.1. Taxonomy (NCBI): domain Bacteria; kingdom Pseudomonadati; phylum Pseudomonadota; class Alphaproteobacteria; order Rhodobacterales; family Roseobacteraceae; genus Pseudophaeobacter; species Pseudophaeobacter sp. The sequence goes on from NZ_JBLWXG010000001.1 coordinate 948,840, forward strand.
GCCGCAGCGGACGCCTGGAAATTTGCCGTCTACCCCTTTGCCGATGCAGCGCGGGGCTTTGGTCATATGCCCACCCTACGCGCGGCAATCAAATCGCGCCAAAAGCTGGCGCTGCAGTACCAGCGCATAGATGGCACCCTGACAGAGCGCACCATCCGCCCCCTGCATATGGAATATTGGGGCCGCGTCTGGACCCTGACCGCCTGGTGCGAAACCCGAGCGGATTTCCGGGTCTTTCGCGTTGATCTGATCGAAGAGGTGCGCGCCCTGCCCGAATTGTTCCTGGATGAACCCGGCAAGACCCTGGCGGATTATGACCCGCATCGTGACAGGCGCTAACAGCGCCTAGGCCACCTTGGAACACATCATCCCGGATCAACAAGGTTGGGCTCAGGCTGGCTGGCCTCGGTCAAGCTGGCATCTGATAGGTTGCCCTTAGGCGGGAAAGACAAAACAGCGGTTGCGCGGCACCGTCAGCCACATCACCCGGCCCACCTCTGGCAGGAAGACGCGCGGCACCGTCACCTTGAGAATAGAGCCGTCGTAATCCATCTGGAACTCTACCAGGCTCTCATGGCCAAGATAGCGCGCCCGTTTCACCACCGCGCGGGCTGGTACGCCGTCGGTGGCCGTTGGCAGCGGCCCTCTGCCACCACGGTCAAAATCGATCCGCACATGCTGCGGGCGAAAGACGATGTCGACATCGGTGCGATCAGCAATACCCGGCGCCAGAAACTGGCCAAAGGGTGTTTCCGCCAGCGCGCCATTCACTTGCGAATGCAACACGTTGATATCACTAAAAAAGGCCACCGCAGCCTTATCTGTCGGGCGGGTGTAGACGTTATAGGGCGCGCCTTGCTGGACAATTTTCCCGCCGCGCATCAGGGCAATTTCATCGGCCATCCTCATGGCTTCTTCCGGCTCATGGGTAACCAGCAACACCGCCGCGTCTTCTTCTTTCAGCAGCGTCAGTGTTTCGTCGCGGATGCCATCGCGCAGCCGGTTGTCGAGCCCGGAAAAGGGTTCATCCATCAGCATGATCCGCGGACGCGGTGCCAGGGCACGGGCCAGGGCGACGCGCTGCTGCTCTCCACCTGACAACTGGTGGGGAAATTCATCAATAAACCGCGACAAGGAAACCTTTTTCAACAGTTCTTCAACGCGGGCGCGCTTGGCCTCTTTGCTGCCCTTCAGGCCAAAGGCGACGTTATCCGCCACACTCAGATGCGGGAACAGGGCAAAATCCTGAAACATCAGCCCAATCTCGCGCCGCTCTGGCGGCACCCGGAACACCGTGTCGCAGACCAGCTTGCCATCGACATAGATTTCACCGCTGTCCTGCATTTCCACCCCGGCGATCATCCGCAGGGTGGTGGATTTACCGCAGCCAGAGGGCCCAAGCAGGCAGGTAACCTGCCCGGCCTGAATTTGCAGCGAAACATCATCCACCACCGCACGGCCATCATAATAGCGATGGATATTACGGATCTCGAGCCGCGGATGCGGCGCGGCCTCAGACTGGGGCGCGCTGGGGGGTGTTGTGCTCATTCTGCCTCACAAGCTTTGCCGATTGTGCAATCGGTCCTTGCGGCAAATACCAACCCGGCGAGCGCCGTGCAAGTCCTCAGCCCCGGCGCGCTAAAGCCCGTCAATTTGCCTGAATTACGTCAAAGCCGCATATGGTCAGGCGGTCAGATCAAACGCCGCCTGCGCACCAACGCGGCCATTGACCAGAATTTCAATCTGGTGGCGGCCTGGATACAGTTTGAAGGTGGTGGCATCGCCTTTGAACCGATGCAGTTTGGCCAAGGTCAGCGCCGCACCGCGCAGTTTCGTTTGCTTCAGCTTGAACACCTTTTGCGCGGTCTTGCCACCAGCCCGTGCAAAACTGACACGGTAGTCGACAATCACTGGCAAATCCGTCGGGGAGGCAAGCGTGACCTCAAACTTGAGCGCCCCGCCAATGCGCAGGGCCGACGCCCCCAGCTGCAAATCGACCGAGACCTCTGCCTCAGGGTCATAGCCAAGCAGGCGCAATGCCCGCGGGTGGCCGGATTTCACCAGGCCGCGACAGGCATGGCTGATCAGCCAGGTCAGCTCTTTTTCCTGTTGTGCGCCATGTGCCCGCCAGGCCTCTAGCCGGTCCAGGACCAGATCCGGCTCTTTCTTGCTGATGTCATTCAGGTGATTGGCAACTGATCGCGTCACATAGCGGGTGGGATCCTGATGCAGATGGTCCAGAAACGGCAGCGGATCGGCCAGCGCCAAAGCAACCCCCTGCCCCCAGGGCAGGCGCGGCCTGGTGCCTTCGCTGACCAGGCGGCGCACATGATAGCTGGGATGCTGTATCCACTGCTGCATCCGCGCCAGCGTCAGATCCTGATGCGTATTCAAGAACGGACGAATGGCCCATTCCATGGAAAACCGCTGGGTCAGTTCCGCCAAGAGATCCAGCGCCAGCTCTGGGTCGCTGTGCAGCCCCCGCGCCAAGACGAACTCGCCCACCGGAGCAAAGATGAAATCGCCGAAATCATCATCCGTCTTCCCCGGATCCAGCGGTGGCGGCAGCGCCTGCAAAAGCCGAGGTGCCACCTCGGGCAGCGGTCCGGGCAGATGCTGGCCCAGAACCTCGGCGATCCAACTGATGCGCGCCTTCAATTCCAGCGGCAACAGGCCCGCCATGACATCCGTTTCAAATTGATCAGCCTGAAACCCCGGCACCACAGGGGCAAAAAGACCCGCCAGATAGCGGGTCTTTTGCTGATTGAACAATTGGTCCTTAAGGGAAAACCCGCTGGCCATTCGATGCTCCGTGTCTTGCGTCAGGACACTGCTTACAGTGTCATATTGGTGGCCCCACCGTCCAACAGAATGTTCTGTCCGACAATGAACCCCGCATGTTGCGAGCACAAAAACGCACAGGCGGCGCCGAATTCCTGCCGGGTGCCGTAGCGTCCTGCGGGAATGGTGGCCGCGCGCTGTGCCTTGGCCTCTTCCATGGTGATGCCCTGCTGGCTGCTGACGCCGCTATCCAATGAAACCGCGCGGTCCGTGGCATGGATACCGGGCAACAGGTTATTGATGGCAACACCGCTGCCTGCGACCTGTCGCGAGGTGCCTGCCACATACCCAGTCAACCCGGCGCGGGCAGAGTTTGACAGGCCCAGCACCGCAATGGGGGCCTTGACGGATTGCGAGGTGATATTGACCACCCGGCCCCAGCCGCGTTCCATCATGCCCGGCAGCAGCGCCTTCATCAGGGCAATTGGTGCCAACATATTGGCATCCAGCGCCTTGATGAAATCCTCCCGCTCCCAGTCTGACCACAGCCCCGGAGGCGGGCCACCGGCGTTATTGACCAGGATATCAACGCCTGTCGCAGCGGCGAGCAGCTTTGCCTGCCCCTCTTGCGTGGTGACATCAGCCGCCACGGTTTCGACCTCAACGCCGTAGCGATCGCGAATGGCCTGCGCGGCCTGCAAGAGGGTCTCTTCGCCGCGCGCATTCATCACCAGGTTGACCCCCGCTTCGGCCAATGCCTCCGCGCAACCCAGACCCAGGCCCTTGCTGCTGGCGCATACCAATGCGCGTTTTCCAGTAATCCCGAGATCCATAGCTTTGCTCCCTGCGTCGTGCTTGAATTTTGCCCAAGACTGCACCGCTTGGGCGGTAATGGCCAGCCCAGAAACGCAGGGGCGGCCTGCCGGGTTTTGCCGATACATTTGGCCGCTGCGGCCCCCTGATTGGAGCCGGCTGGCTGGGCTGCTGGCCTGCACCACCACAAAGGGATAGGTAAAATTAATGGCTTGTCAGGATTTCTGCCCGTATTTGTCGGTATCATGCCATAATTCGCGGCTATACCCCTGAGCCAGGGGCATGCCATTGCGTTTGCGGCGCGCCCAGGCAGGGGTTACCCCTTGCGTCGCAACAGCTAAATCAGGATGGGGGCTTCAGTGCCAGCAGTAGAACACGCCATTCAGTCCATCCCGGCCTACCCGGCCGAACAGTTCCTGGTGGAAATTGGTGCCAACATGGGTGACCCGATTGGCCTTTACCAGGACCTGATGCTGGATGACATCTACCAGCTTAGCCCACCGGCGCACCCACAACGGCTGGCCCTGGCCAGCAACGCAGAGGGGCAGTTCTGCATCGCCGAAGGCACGGCACTCGGCACCCCCGGTGCTCGGCTGCATCTGGACTGCGTCCTGACCCTGATGCCACAAGCCGGCGATAACGTCGAAGCCCTGGTAATGGTCGAAGTCGACGCGGACGGGATGATCGCTGCGATCTACCTGTTGCCCATGGCACCACTGAACCTGCAACACAGCTATACGCTGGTGCGGGCGGAACAGGACGGTGCACGGCGCAAACTGGCGCAGATGGCCTGTGTGTCATTCACCCGCGGCACCCGGATTACCCTGGCCACAGGGGCGCAGAAACCGATCGAAGACCTCGTGCCCGGCGATCGCGTATTGACCCGCGACGACGGGGTGCAGGAGTTGCGCTGGATTGGCCAGACCACATCGCGCGCGGTGGGGCGTATGGCCCCGGTACTGATCCGGGCCGGGGTCTTGAACAATGCCGCTGATCTGCTGGTCAGCCCCGATCACCGCCTGATGGTCTATCAACGCCGCGATGAGCTGGGCACCGGCTGTTCGGAACTCCTGGTGCGGGCGCGTGACCTGGTCAATGGCACAACGGTTGTGGTGCAGGATGGCGGCTTTGTCGATTACTTCCAGCTGCTGTTTGACCGGCATCACATCATCTATGCCGAAGGCATCGCCGCAGAGAGCCTGTTTCTGGACCCCCTTACCCAGCCCGCCCTGCCCGATGATCTGCTGCGCCGCATCGGCCCTGGCCTTGCCACAGGTCAGCGCCGCGACAGCCACGGGTTGGAGGTACAGAAAAACCTGCTGAACCACCCAGATGCGGTTGAAATGCTGCGCCGCTCTTCGCTGCGCTAACCGACGCCTCCGTGGACAAGTCGCCTGCGATGCATCATCGGGAGCGATACCTGCGCAGCCCCCTGGCCGCCCTGCTTCACAGCTTTCTGCGACGAGGGGGGGCTTTTTCTTGCCAGCCTCGACAATCCAACCTATACGCGCGCTCATGTTGGATACCGCTGCAAACCGCCCAGACCTGCCGCCCGAAATCGCGCGGCGCCGCACCTTTGCGATCATTTCGCACCCGGATGCGGGCAAAACCACGCTGACTGAAAAATTCCTGCTTTATGGCGGCGCGATTCAGATGGCTGGGCAGGTGCGCGCCAAGGGCGAAGCACGGCGCACCAGATCCGATTTCATGCAGATGGAAAAGGACCGCGGCATTTCGGTCTCGGCCTCGGCAATGTCCTTTGATTTTGACGGCTTCCGCTTCAATCTGGTGGATACGCCCGGCCACTCGGACTTTTCCGAAGACACCTATCGCACCCTCACGGCGGTGGATGCCGCCGTCATGGTGATTGATGGGGCAAAGGGCGTGGAAAGCCAGACACAGAAACTGTTTGAGGTCTGCCGCCTGCGTGACCTGCCGATCCTGACCTTCTGTAACAAGATGGACCGCGAAAGTCGCGATACCTTTGATATTATTGATGAGATCCAGGAAAACCTGGCCATTGACGTGACGCCGGCCGCCTGGCCCATCGGCGTAGGGCGCGATTTCATCGGCTGCTACGACATGCTGCGCGACCGACTGGAGCTGATGGACCGAGCCGACCGCAACAAAGTGGCCGAAAGCATCGCGATTGAGGGCCTGGATGACCCCAAGCTGGCCGAACATGTGCCCGCAGATCTGCTGAACAAGTTGCTGGAAGAGGTCGAGATGGCCCGCGAGCTGCTGCCCAAGCTGGATCCGCAGGCGGTGCTCGAAGGCCATATGACCCCGATCTGGTTTGGCTCAGCCATCAACTCCTTTGGCGTCAAAGAACTAATGGACGGCATTGGCCACTACGGCCCCGAACCGCAGGTGCAAAAGGCGCAGCCACGAAATATTGCCCCCGAAGAGAAGAAGGTCGCCGGCTTTGTCTTCAAGGTGCAGGCCAATATGGACCCAAAGCACCGCGACCGGGTGGCCTTTGTGCGGATGGCTAGCGGCCACTTTAAACGCGGCATGAAACTGACCCATGTGCGCACCAAGAAACCGATGGCGATTTCCAACCCGGTGCTGTTCCTCGCCTCTGACCGCGAATTGGCCGAAGAGGCATGGGCTGGCGATATCATTGGTATTCCGAACCATGGCCAGCTGCGCATCGGCGACACCCTGACCGAAGGCGAAGCCCTGCGGGTTGCCGGTATTCCCTCCTTTGCCCCGGAACTGCTGCAGGGCGTGCGCGCGGGCGATCCGATGAAAGCCAAGCATCTGGAAAAGGCGCTGATGCAGTTTGCCGAAGAAGGCGCAGCCAAGGTGTTCAAACCCTCAATCGGTTCCGGCTTTATTGTTGGCGTGGTCGGGGCGCTGCAATTTGAGGTTCTGGCCAGCCGGATCGAGCTGGAATACGGCCTACCGGTGCGGTTTGACAGCTCTCAATTCACCTCGGCGCGCTGGGTCAATGGGGACAAAGCGGCGGTGGACAAGTTTGTAAATTCCAACAAACAACACATCGCCTATGACCATGATGGCGATGTCGTCTATCTGACTCGTCTGCAGTGGGACATCGACCGAGTAGAGCGGGATTACCCCGATCTGCAACTGACCGCGACCAAGGAAATGATGGTCTGAGGCACCGCGCTACGGCCCCAAAGCCTGCGCGCTACGGCCCCAAAGCCTGATAGACAAGCTCACATAATCTGGGCGCGCCATCACCGGCGCGCCCTTTTGCGATTCTTCGTTGACGTCGCGGCCCGCCGCTTGGTCGCAGCCCGATCCGCATTTTGAGGTTTTGCCGCTCTTCTGTCCGGCGCGCACTGGACCAACGGGGGGAACCCTGTGCAGTATCGCGCCACGTGACACCGCGCAGACAGCCCTGCCCCGCAACCGGACAGAGCAAGGATACAGAGAGCAGGGCATCAATGGACACAAACGCAAAATGGGGCATCGTCGCCACTATCAAGGCCCCGGCCCAAGACATCCTCGATTTTGCCGCCTACCACCTGGAGGCCGGAGCACATCGTCTGTTTCTATATCTCGATGCCCCCTGCCCCGGCGCCCGCCCTCTGCTCAAGGCGCATCCAAAGATCCGCGTCTTTGACTGCGACGATGCCTCTTGGCAAAGGCGGCGCAAGGGCGGCAAGCCCGCCAAACATCAGGTTCGCCAAAGCCTGAATGCCACCCGTGCCTATCGTCGCCAAGCTGCTGATCTGGACTGGCTAGCCCATATTGACGTTGATGAATTCCTCTGGGCGAATAGCTCGATTGGCACGCTGCTGGCGGCCCTGCCGCAAACCACCCTGGCAGCCCGCGCCCGCCCCATAGAGGCACTTGCAGGCGATGCAACTGCCTTCAAAGGTCATATCCCCAAAGGGCCTGAACGCGGCACAATCGTCGGCCGCCTGTATCCGCGCTACGGCGAACATATGCGTGGCGGCTTTCTCAGCCATGTGCAGGGCAAGATCTTTGTGCGCACCGGACTGCCCGATATCAGCTTTCGCATCCATAACTTTTTCCAAGACGCTGGCAAAAGCCCAGAGGACCGGCTGGAAAACCCCGCCACGACTGAACTGCCTGCGCTTGAGCTGTGCCACCTGCATGCGCGGGATTGGCCCCACTGGCTGGCGCATTACCGGTTTCGCCTAGAGCGCGGATCTTACCGGGCCGACCTCTCGCCCGCACGACCCAGGGATAAGGGCGGCATAAACCTGCATGAACTCCTCTCGGCAATAGAGGCCGAAGAGGGCGAGCCAGGCCTGCGCGCCTTTTATGATGAAGTCTGCGGCGACAGCCCGGCCCTGCGCCAGCGGCTGGAACAGGAAGGGCTGTTGCGGATCCGTATGCTCAACCGCGCCGCGACCCGACAAAAGCACTTCCCCAGTTTTGACAGCACGCAGGGGTGATCCCCGCGCAACGATTCGGCGCCCCTGACGCGGGGGTGACCGGTATTTTGGCACGCCAGCAGAGGCGGATAGCGGCCAGGTAAGCCCAGCCAATAATTGACCGCAGGACAAGATTTTGCTATGTCCCGGCAAAAGCTGGACGTTGTCACACCGCTTGTTCTCGCGGACCCGGCTTTGTCAAAACACGCGCGGGCCAAATTAGTGTCCGCAAAAACGGACGCATATGACAAAATTTACCGATCTGAACCTGAACCCCAAGGTCCTCAAAGCGATTGAAGAAGCGGGTTACGAGTCACCAACACCGATCCAGGCTGGTGCTATTCCACCTGCGCTTGAAGGTCGTGATGTACTGGGCATCGCCCAAACCGGCACCGGCAAAACCGCCTCTTTCACCCTGCCAATGATCACCATGCTGGCCCGTGGCCGCGCCCGCGCCCGGATGCCCCGCAGCCTGGTCCTGTGCCCGACCCGCGAATTGGCAGCCCAGGTTGCAGAGAATTTTGACACTTATACCAAACACTTAAAGCTTACAAAGGCTCTCTTGATTGGCGGTGTCAGCTTTAAGGAGCAGGACCAGCTAATCGACAAAGGCGTCGACGTTCTGATCGCAACGCCAGGTCGCCTGCTGGATCATTTCGAGCGCGGAAAGCTCTTGCTGACCGGTGTGCAGATCATGGTCGTCGATGAGGCAGACCGGATGCTCGACATGGGCTTTATTCCGGATATCGAGCGGATCTTCTCCCTTACGCCCTTTACCCGCCAGACGCTGTTCTTCTCGGCCACCATGGCCCCTGAAATCGAACGGATCACCAATACCTTCCTTTCCGCACCTGAGCGAATCGAAGTTGCCCGGCAGGCCAGCGCCTCTGAAACCATCGAACAACAAGTGGTGCAGTTCAAAGCCTCGCGCAAAGATCGCGAAGCCAGCGAAAAACGCACCGCCCTGCGCGCATTGATCGACGGCGAAGGCGACAAGCTGACCAACGCAATCATCTTCTGCAACCGTAAGACGGATGTAGATATTGTGACCAAGTCACTGAAAAAATACGGCTATGATGCCGCGCCGATTCATGGCGATCTGGACCAGAGCCAACGCACCAAGACACTCGACGGGTTCCGCGACGGGCAGTTGCGTATTCTCGTGGCCTCTGACGTCGCGGCGCGCGGCCTGGATGTGCCCAGCGTCAGCCATGTGTTCAATTATGATGTGCCCGGCCACCCCGAAGACTATGTCCACCGGATTGGCCGCACCGGCCGCGCGGGCCGTGAAGGCAAGGCAATCACCATTTGCTCTGTCCGCGATGAAAAGGCCCTCGCCGCCGTTGAAAACCTGCTGCAAAAAGAAATCAGCCGGATGGACAACCCTGCCAAGAAAGCAGAGCCGGTCAAGCGCAGCGCTGCCAAGAAATCCACTGACACGCCGGTTCAGGACACCGAAAATTCCGGTGGCAAGCCCACACGAAGCCGCCGGGGCGCTACATCGCGCAAGTCGGCGGACGCCGCTGCGCCGCAGGATGTTGCCACACCACAAGCAGAGGTCAGTGAAGATAAGGCCGGCGCTGACCAGGTATCTGCGGATCTGCAAGCGCAGGAAACCACTGAAACGGACAAGTCCGAAGCACGCAAATCGGCCCCCCGCAAGGCAGACAGTGCCAAATCCGAAGGCCGCTCGCGGACGCGCAAGGCCACGGCCAAGGCAGACGATAAGCCAGACGACAAGCCCGTCGCCGAGGAAAACGCTGCAGCGCAGCAACAAACTGCCCCCAAGAACAATCGGGGCCGTGGCGGCAAACAAGGCGGGCGTCGTGACGATCGCACGGTTGTTGGCATGGGCGATCACATGCCAAGCTTTATCGCGCTCTCATTTGCAGAGCGTCGCGCCGGGTAATTTTTCAATAAAATCAATACCATTTACGGCCGCCATCTTTGGCGGCCGTTTTGCGTTTGCGCTTTAGAGCGTGCCGGGAAAGGTCTTGAATTCACAGGCAGTCGGTCTGCACGGCCCAGTGCGTCACGCGGTCTTCCCGAATTTTCAGGTGGCGACCTTTGCACTTGCAGCATGGCGGGATTGACAGATTGGCCAATGTCACCGCGCCCAAACCCCGCTACATGTAGCCCATCCGAAAACGCAATAGACCGAGAACGTTATGACCGAGCACCAGCCTGTTACTCTCACCGCTGATGAAATCCATGCCATCCAGCGTCGCGCAGAAGCTATGCGCGCCCGGGCTTTGGCTGATGGGATGAGCGCGGTTGGCCGCAGCCTGCGCGCCCTGCCCCAGAAAATCGTCGCGCTGCTGCAACGCCCCCGCACCGCGTAAGGGCAGCAGCCTGCCACTGTTTTGCGCAGTGACGGGTTCCCCCGTCAGCGCCCACAAAAAAGCCTCGGCACGATCTGCCGAGGCTTTTTCTATTCAGGATGTCAGCGCGATGCTTATCGCATCCGGCTGATCACCACGGTGACTTCGGGCTTTTTGCCGATTTCGTTGTTGCAGGTCTGACGCGCAATCCGGCGCAGTTCGCCTTCCAGCTTGTCGTCATCCTTCAGCGTCTTGGCCCCAGCCCGCATCAGGAACTGATTCAGGTCTTCTTCCAGAACATCGATCAGTGCCGCGTTAGAGCTGCTAGTATCTGTCAGCCCCTTGATATCACACCAGGGCTCGCCCAGGGGTTCATCGTCCTCGTCCAGAATAAGGGTAACGACCAGATGGCCATTCAGCGCCATGCGGATGCGGTCGCGCACCACTCCATCCATCGCACCAATCTTGGTGGTGCCATCCAGATAGGTGCGGCCAGTGTCGATATATTCCAGCACCGAGGGACGGTTACCCGACAGGTTCAACATCATGCCATTCACCGCCACAATGCTGGGAATACCCTTGGCCTCGCCCAGACGGGCATGCATCCGTAGGTGGCGATGTTCACCATGCATTGGCACCAGCATCGCGGGCTGCAGCAGCGCATGCAGCGCCTCAAGGTCCGGTCCATTGGCATGGCCAGAGACATGATACAGACCAGAGCTGTCATCCACCACATCGACGCCACGTTCCGAGAACTGGTTGATGATGCGGATCACACCGCGCTCATTGCCCGGAATCGTCTTGGAGGAAAACAGGAACAGATCGCCCTCTTTCAACTCTAACCCACGGTATTTACCACGCGCCATCTGCGCCGAAGCGGCACGGCGTTCGCCCTGGCTGCCCGTGGTGATCAACATCAGGTTGTTGCGGGGCAGGTCCCTTGCCTCTTCCGGGGAAAAGACCGGTGGGAAATCCGTCAGAACGCCGGTTTCCTTGGCGGCCTCGACCATGCGCAGCATCGCGCGGCCCAACAAGACAACCGAACGCCCGGCCCGCGTGCCCGCATCCGCCAGGGTCTTTACCCGTGCCACGTTCGAAGCAAAGGTGGTTGCCGCGACCATGCCGCTGGCCTCGCCGATCAGGCGGGTAATTTCCTCGGGCAGATCCGATTCAGAACGGCCAGGTGTTTTGGAGAACACATTGGTGGAATCGCACACCAGGGCCTTGATGCCTGGCTTGGCGATTTCCGCCCACATTTCAGGATCAAAGGCTTCGCCAACCAGCGGCGTGCGATCCAGTTTGAAATCACCGGTATGCACCACCCGGCCCGCCGGGCTGTCGATGACCAGGCCACCGCTTTCCGGGATCGAATGCGCCATCGGCGCGACACCGATGGTAAAGGGGCCAAGCTTGGTCACTTCGGGCCAGGCACCAACCGTTTTCACCACCAGCGGATCATGGCCGCGCTCTTCCATCTTGCGCCGCGCAAGATTGGCGGTAAAGGCACGGGCATAGATCGGCACGTTCAGCTGACGATACAGATGCGAGACCGCGCCGATGTGGTCCTCGTGGCCATGGGTGATAAAAATTGCCTCCAGCTGGTCAACGCGTTCACGCAGCCAGGTGATATCAGGCATGATCAAGTCAACACCGGGGGTGCTGTCCATATCGGGGAAGGCAACGCCCAGATCCACCAGGATCAGCCGTTCCTTGCCGGGGCGGCCATAGCCGTAAACATAGGCATTCATGCCAATTTCGCCTGCACCACCAAGGGGCAGATAGATCAAACGTTCATCAGTGCTCATATAGGAGTACCGTTATCCTTATTATATTTATGGATGATCTGCAGTCCATGCATCGTGAGATCATCCTCATATGCGTCAAACAGATCAGCAGCTTGCTGGAATAGAGGCGCCAGCCCGCCTGTTGAGATAATCTTCATCGGAACATTGCGTTCGGCTTTGATCCGGGCGCAGATCTCGCGCACCAGGCCGACGTAGCCCCAAAACACGCCCGATTGCATGCAGGCCACCGTATTGGTGCCGATCACGTGCTCGGGTTTGGAAATATCCACATGTGGCAGCGCCGCCGCCGCCTGATGCAGCGCCTCAAGGCTGAGGTTCACCCCAGGCGCGATCACACCACCGACATAGGCACCATCTTCGGCTACCACATCAAAGGTAGTGGCCGTGCCAAAATCCACCATCACCAGATTGCCACCGTAGTGGTCAAAACCGGCCACCGTGTTGACCAACCGATCCGGCCCCACTGCGGTGCCCTCGTCCACCCGGACATCCACCGGCAACAGACAATCCGGTTTGCCCACCACCAGTGGGCGGGTGTTGTAATAGCGATCAGCCAGAACCCGCAGGTTGAACACAACACGCGGCACAGTGGAAGAAACGATCATATCCGTGATATCCGTCTCGATGCCCTGCGCCTGAATCAATGTGTTGAGCCAGACAAAATACTGATCCGCCGTGCGCCGCCAATCGGTCGCCGTGCGCCAGGTGCCAATAAATTGTTCGCCATCCCAGATAGAGAAGACGGTATTGGTATTGCCACAATCAACAGCCAGAAGCATGGAATGCCCTTTTGCGCTCAGAAAAAGATATCGGCGGCGGGGATCGATACCCGACCGTTGGCGCTGTTTAGGACAAGGTTGCCCTCCGCGTCTACCGTCTCGAAGGTGCCTTCTACCTCAGAATGGCTGGTTCTTGCAATTATCACCTCTCCAAGCTTGGCCGCGCGTGCCAACCAAGCGGTGCGGATCGGGTCAAAGCCATAGGTGGTGAACTGCAGTTCATAGCGGGCATAGGCCGCCGCCAGCGCGGTCAAAAAGACCTCGGGCGTGACCTGCACCCCGGTTTCAGACAGCAGCGACACCGGCCAGACCGCCCCCGGTTCCAGCCATTCTTTCATCGGCGTTTCCACCAGATTGACGCCGATGCCAATGGCTAGGTAGTTCAGCCCCTGCCCCGCACCCGAGCTTTCCAACAGAATACCGGACAGCTTGCCGCCGTTGAACAAAACATCATTGGGCCATTTCAGCGCCAGACCAACGGTGCGCCCGGTCAGGGATTCGCAGGCATCATAGACCGCCAGCGCGGCGACAAAACTGCGAAGCGCCACCTGCTGCGGGGGCTCGCTTGGGCGCATCACCAGTGTGGCGGCAAAATTACCCTGCGGTTCCTTCCAGTCGCGGCCTCGGCGGCCACGCCCCTTGGTCTGGCGCTTGGCCAGGATCCATTCCGGCCCCGTCAACTCTGGCGCGATGCGCCTGGCCTCGTCCAGGGTGCTGTCCACCTCTTGCAAGATCCGCTTGCCGTAACCGTCAGGCCAATCCGTCATTGTCTCATTCCTTTAAAGGCAAAAAGGCCCGGTCCGCTGGACCAGGCCCTTTGTCAGAGATGATAAACCGTTCAGTGGACCAAGGCCGCAGCCGCAGCAGCCGCTGCGCCATCGACACCAAACATATTGATAATCCCCAGAACCATCACTGCAGCCGACCCCATAAGGAAGACCCAGAGCACAGGCGACCCGGTGCGATCCAGCTCTTCGGCTTCTTCGCCGAAATACATGTAGTAGACGATCCGCAGATAATAGAAGGCACCGATGACCGAGGCAACCACACCAGCAATCGCCAGCCAGGCCAGTTCGGCCTCATAGGCAGCGCGCAGCACATAGAACTTGCCAAAGAAGCCCAGCATCGGCGGCACACCTGCAAGCGAGAACAGCAGCACCAGAACCGCCAGTGCCTTACCAGGTTCACGGCGGGCATATTGGTTCAGCGCCTGAATATCGGTGACAGGCTGGCCATCCTTTTGCAGCATCAGGATAAAGGCAAAGGTGCCGATATTCATCGAAACATAGATCGCCATATAGACCAGCATCGCCTCGATGCCGAGCTGAGTACCCGCAGCAAGCCCCATCAGCGCATAGCCCATATGGGCAATCGAAGAATAAGCCATCAGACGTTTGATATTACGCTGGCCGATCGCCGCCACCGCACCCAGAAACATCGACAAGACGGACAGCAGCGCCACAACCTGGCTCCAATCGCTGATCGCATGGCCAAAGGCGTCATGCATCACCCGGGCAAACAGGCCCATGGCCGCAACTTTGGGGGCCGAAGCAAAGAAAGCCGTTACCGGTGTGGGCGCGCCTTCATAGACATCCGGCGTCCACATGTGGAAGGGCACTGCAGAGACCTTGAACCCAAGACCAGAAATCAGCAGGACCAGACCAAACAGCAGGCCCACAGAGACCTCGCCGTGCTGGGCTACATCAATGATGCCCGCAAATTTGGTGGTACCGGCAAAGCCGTAAACAAGCGAGGCACCGTAAAGCAGCAGACCCGAAGACAGCGCACCCAGCACAAAATACTTCAGGCCGGCCTCGGTCGATTTGACGCTGTCGCGGCGCATCGAAGCCACAACGTAGAGCGCCAGCGACTGCAGCTCCAACCCCATGTACAGCGACATCAGATCACCGGCAGAAACCATGACCATCATGCCAACCGCGCTCAGCGCGACCAGGATCGGGTATTCAAAGCGCAGCATGCCGCGGCGCAACATATACTCCTGCCCCATCACCAGAACAGCGGCTGCCGCCAGCAGGATCGTCACCTTGGCAAAACGGGCAAAGCCGTCATCGACAAACATGCCGCCAAAAGCCGTTGTGCTGCCGCTGCCGCTGGTGCCAATCCACAAGGCCAGCACCACCATCAGGCCCGACGTAGACCAGGTGATCGCCGAGGCAAGCTTGTCTTTGCCAGTGTAGACTGCGCCCAATAGCGCCGCCATTGCGTAAAGTGCCAGGATAATCTCTGGCAGAATTACGGAGAGATCAGCTTGGATCATCTGCCCATGCTCCCTTAGTGCGACGCGGTCTGGATTACAGCGGAGGTATCCGCAGCAGCCAGAGACTGGTTGAAGTTTGCGATCAGCGCTTCAGTCGATGGACTGATGATATCGGTGACCAGCGACGGATAGACGCCCAGAAGGATAGTCATCACAACCAGTGGCGCAAAGATAAAGCGTTCACGTGCATCCATGTCCTGAATGGTTTTCAGGCTGCCCTTGATTAGGTCGCCAAAGACCACCCGACGATAAAGCCAGAGCGCATAGGCCGCCGAGAAAATTACGCCGGAAGCCGCAACCGCTGCTACCCAGGTGTTTTTCTGGAATGTGCCCATCAGGGTCAAGAATTCCCCAACAAAGCCAGAGGTGCCCGGCAGGCCAACGTTGCCCATGGTAAAGAACATGAAGACCAGCCCGTAAGCGGGCATCCGCACCACCAGGCCGCCATAGGCGTTGATGTCGCGGGTATGCATGCGGTCATAGATCACGCCCACGCAAAGGAACAGCGCCGCCGAGATGAAGCCGTGGCTCAACATCTGGAAGATGGCACCATCAACCCCCTGCTGGTTGGCCGCAAAGATCCCCATGGTGACAAAGCCCATATGCGCGACGGATGAATAGGCGATCAGCTTTTTCATGTCTTCCTGCACCATCGCCACCAGCGAGGTATAGACCACCGCGATGGCGGACATCCACAGGATCAGATCGGTCATCACATCCGCGCCAACCGGGAACATCGGCAAGGAAAACCGCAGGAAGCCATAGCCGCCCATCTTGAGCAGGATCGCCGCCAGCACCACAGACCCAGCCGTCGGCGCCTGAACGTGTGCATCCGGCAGCCAGGTATGTACCGGCCACATCGGCATCTTCACCGCAAAGGAGGCAAAGAACGCCAGGAACATCAGGGTCTGCATCCCACCGACCACATGAATGCCCAACAGATCAAAGCTGGTGGCAGAGAAACTATGCGTCAGCAGGGTTTCGATATCGGTGGTGCCCGCATCGGCATACATCGCCACCATAGCCACCAGCATCAAGACAGAGCCAAGGAAGGTATAAAGAAAAAACTTGAAGGAGGCGTAGATGCGTTCCTTGCCGCCCCAGATGCCGATGATCAGGAACATCGGGATCAATCCCGCCTCGAAGAACATGTAAAACAGCACCAGGTCCAGCGCCATGAAAACACCCAGCATCAGGGTTTCCAGCAACAGGAAGGCGATCATGTATTCCTTGACACGGGTGGTCACCCTCCAGCTGGCCAGTATGGTCAGCGGCATCACAAAGGTGGTCAGCAGGACAAACAGCACCGAAATGCCGTCAACGCCCATCTTGTACTTTAAGCCAAAGACCCAGTCGTGCTCTTCTACGAACTGAAAGCCGGTGTTGGCAGGGTCAAACTGTGTGTAGATCCCCAGGCTGACCAAAAAGGTCAGGCTGGTGGTAATCAGGGCAAGCCGTTTGGCATTGCGCTGCGCCGCTTCATCCTCGCCGCGCATCAGCAGCGCCATAACAGCAGCTGCCACAGCAGGGATGAAGGTGACAATTGATAGAAGGTTGTCCATCAGTGGGCTCCTCCGCCGATCGACATCCAGGTGATCAGGGCTGCAATGCCCAGCACCATCCAGAAGGCATAGGTAAAGATGAAACCGGACTGCGCGCGACCGGCAAGTTTGGTGAAGAAAGGAACAATCCCCATGGCGACGCCATTCAGGAAGCCGTCAATGGCATTGCCATCGCCGCGTTTCCAGAAGAAACGCCCAATGGCCAACGCAGGCTTGACAAAAATCGCGTCGTACAGCTCGTCAAAGTACCACTTGTTCTTGAGGAACAGATAAAGCGGCTGATGCGTCTCTGCCAGGCGCCCAGGCAGGCTTGGGTTCACGATGTAGAACCAAACCGCCAGCACCAACCCAAGGGACATCGCAATAAAGGGCGAGACCTTGACCCATTTTGGCGCAGCATGTGCATCGTCCAGCACATGGTTGTCGGCGGCAAAATACAGCGCGCCCTCTCCCGGCTGGCCGGTAAAGACATAGTGATGCTCACCCGCCTCGGCCTCGACACCATGCGCATCGCTTTCGCCATGGCCCTCTGCTGCCTCACCATGGGCCGCTGCCGAAGCTTCCGCCACGGGAATGCCGTAGAATTTTCCAACCTTGTCGGCATGCCCAAAGAAGCTGCCGTACCAGATCATGCCAGAGAAGACCGCACCCAGTGCCAGCACCCCAAGCGGGATAAGCATCGTCATCGGGCTCTCATGCGCGTGATCATGGGTATGTTTGTCGCCACGTGGCTTGCCAAAGAAGGTCAGGAACATCAGGCGCCAGCTGTAGAAAGAGGTCATGAAGGCAGCAATCACGAGCAGCCAGAACCCATAGTCGGATCCACCGGCAAAGGCGCTCTCAATAATCGCATCCTTGGACAGGAAGCCGGCAAAACCGATATGGGTCAGCGGGATGCCAACGCCGGTGATGGCCAGGGTGCCAATCATCATCGCCCAATAGGTATAGGGGATTTTCTTGCGCAGACCGCCATAGTTCATCATGTCCTGTTCATGGTGCATGGCGTGGATAACCGAACCTGCGCCCAGGAACAGCATCGCCTTGAAAAAGGCATGGGTAAACAGGTGGAACATTGCCGCCGAATACATGCCGACGCCTGCGGCCACGAACATATACCCCAGCTGCGAGCAGGTGGAATAGGCAATGACGCGTTTGATGTCGGTCTGAACCAGGCCCACCGTTGCGGCAAAGAAAGCCGTAGAGGCACCAATCACCGTGATGAACATGGTTGCCTGTGGCGCAAACTCCATCAGCGGCGACATGCGGCAGACCAGAAAGACACCGGCGGTAACCATGGTCGCAGCATGGATCAACGCCGAAACAGGTGTCGGGCCTTCCATCGCATCTGGCAGCCAGGTGTGCAGGAACAGCTGCGCCGATTTACCCATCGCGCCGATGAACAGCAGCACCGCCAACAGGTTCGCTGCGTCCCATTCGCCCCAAAGGAAGGATATCTGCTGACCGGAGACCTCGGTGGGAATGGCGGCAAAAATATCTGAGAAGTTGATGCTATCGGTCAGCAGGAACAGACCAAAGATCCCCAGCGCAAAGCCAAAATCCCCAACCCGGTTGACGATAAAGGCCTTCATTGCCGCCGCATTTGCGCTTGGCTTGCGGTAGTAGAAGCCGATCAACAGGTAAGAGGCCACGCCGACCCCTTCCCAGCCAAAGAACATCTGAACCAGATTGTCTGAGGTCACCAGCATCAGCATGGCAAAGGTAAAGAAGGACAGATAGGCAAAGAAGCGCGGCTTGTAGCTCTCGCCCTCTTTCCACTGCGGATCATCCGCCATGTAGCCAAAGCTGTAGAGGTGAACCAGGCTAGACACCGAGGTGACAACAATCAGCATCAGGGCGGTAAGCCGGTCCAGCCGGATCCCCCATGACGTAGACAGTGAACCGCTTTCAATCCAGGTCATGACTTCGATCTGGCGGGTAACCCCGTCAAATCCAAGAAAGGTGATCCAGGACAAGAGCGCCGAAAGGAACAACAGGCTCGTCGCCGTCACCATGGCTGCTTTTTCGCCGATATATTTATGGCCAAAGCCACAAATCAGCGCGCCCACCAGAGGGGCAAAGAGGAGGATGGTTTCCATGATGCTTTAGCCCTTCATCATATTGATGTCTTCCACGGCGATGGTGCCGCGGTTACGGAAGAAGCAGACCAGGATCGCCAGACCAATAGCGGCCTCGGCGGCGGCCACGGTTAGCACGAACAGGGTAAAGACCTGCCCCACCAGATCCCCAAGGAAACTGGAGAAGGCCACAAGGTTGATATTCACCGCCAGCAGCATCAATTCGATGCTCATCAGCAGGATGATCACGTTCTTGCGGTTCAGGAACAGCCCGAAGATACCAATGACGAACAGCGTCGCCGCGACGGTAAGGTAATGCTCGATACCAATCATTATTAAAGCCCCTGCCCCGGTTTGATGTCTTTCAGTTCCATGGCCTTGGCCGGATCGCGCGACATTTGCAGCATCACGTCCTGGCGTTTGACATCTTTGCGATGGCGCAGGGTCAGGGTGATGGCGCCGATCATGGCGACCAGCAGGATCAGACCCGAAAGCTGGAACAGAAGGAAATATTGATCATAGATGATAAGGCCCAGGGCCTCGGTGTTGTGGCGATCAGCAGGGATCGGCTGCGCCAGTTGTTCGGCGGCGCCATGGGCACTTTCCCAGCTACCATAGGCCATCACGAACTGCATCAGAATGACCAGGCCAATCAACAGGGCCAACGGCATATACTGCGCCATCTCTGCCTTCAGTTCAGCAAAGTCCACATCCAGCATCATCACCACAAAGAGAAACAGTACAGCAACTGCCCCCACGTAGACGATGACCAGCAGCATGGCGACGAATTCCGCCCCCAGCAGCACAAACAACCCGGCCGAAGAGATAAAGGCCAGGATCAGCCACAGAACCGAATGCACCGGCTGGCGGCTGATCACAGTGAACAGCCCGCCGGTGATGGCGCTGATGGCGAAGAGGTAGAAGGCAAAAACGCTCATGTCTCATCGTCCCTTTTGTCGGTCATGACTTCCTGCGCCAGTTCCAGCGCCCGGTTCATGGCCGGAATGCCGGCGAAAACCGACATCTGTCCGATCGTTTCAACGATCTCTTGTTTCTTTGCACCCGCCTCAACAGCGTGGCGCACGGTTTGACGCACAGCGGAATCCGCCTGCGCGCCCTGACAGGTCAGCCCGGCCAATGTCAGCAAAAGCCGGGTCTTGGCATCCAGACCATCCTTGTTGATGGTCTTGCCAAACATCATTTCCATGACCTCTTTGGGCATGGTTGGCCACAGGGCCTCGAACCCTTTCATCGACATCGGATCCAGACCCGCCGCCAGATCCGGGTTCATGGCCTTGACCATGTCCTTATACTGGGCCTGTGCCTGGGCCATCATGGCCTCAAAGGGGTTCTTTGCATCGCTCATCGGTAGGGCGCATCCAGTTCGAGGTTGCGGGCGATCTCGGCTTCCCAGCGCTCGCCATTCGCCAACAACTTGTCCTTGTCGTAGAACAGCTCTTCGCGGGTTTCGGTGGCGAACTCAAAATTCGGACCTTCGACAATGGCATCCACCGGGCAGGCTTCTTGGCAGAAACCGCAGTAGATGCATTTGGTCATGTCGATGTCATAGCGCGTGGTACGGCGGCTGCCATCTTCACGCGGCTCCGCATCGATGGTGATCGCCTGCGCCGGGCAGACCGCTTCACACAGCTTGCAGGCAATGCAGCGCTCTTCGCCGTTGGGATACCGCCGCAGCGCATGTTCACCGCGAAAACGCGGGCTTAGCGGCCCCTTTTCATGCGGGTAGTTCAGCGTCGCCTTGGGGGCAAAGAAATACTTCATCCCCAGTTTGAAGCCGACCCAGAAATCCTGCAGCAGGAAATATTTGGCGGCACGGGTGTAATCGATCTGGTTTGTCATGATCAGCCTCCCACGGTCCAGCGGGCGAAGATGCCCCAGAACCAGTCAAATTTTGCAGCAAAGGAAACAAAGACCACCCAGAACAGCGAGAAGGGCAGAAAGACCTTCCAGCCAAGGCGCATCAGCTGGTCATAGCGATAGCGCGGGGTGATGGCTTTCACCATTGCAAAGAGGAAGAAGAAGAAGGCCATCTTGCCGACCATCCACAGCACACCATCCGGCAGGCCTGGGATTGGCGACAGCCAGCCACCAAAGAACAGCAGCGAGGTCAGCGCGCACATCAGGAAGATAGCGATATATTCACCCGCCATGAACAATAGGAAGGGCGTTGCCGAATATTCCACCTGATAACCGGCCACCAGTTCCGACTCCGCTTCGGGCAGGTCGAAGGGGGGGCGGTTGGTTTCAGCCAGGCAAGAGATGAAGAACAGGAAGACCATCGGAAAATGCGGGATCCAGTACCAGTTCAACAGGCCCAGGTCGCCGTCCTGTGCGCGGACGATATCGCCAAAGTTCATGCTGCCGGTAGAGATGATCACCCCGACGATGATCAAGCCGATCGAGACCTCGTAAGAAATCATCTGCGCCGCCGAGCGCAGGGCGCCAAGGAAGGGGTATTTCGAGTTCGAGGCCCAGCCCCCCATGATCACGCCGTAGACCTCGAGGCTGGAAACCGCAAAGACATAGAGGATGGCGACGTTGATGTCTGACAGCACCCAGCCATCGTTGAACGGGATCACCGCCCAGGCCACCATCGCCAGCACAAAGGAGGTCAGCGGTGCCATGATAAAGACGGTGCGATCTGCACCCGCCGGAATCACCACCTCTTTGACCACATATTTCAGCGCATCCGCCACCGATTGCAGCAGACCAAAGACGCCCACGACATTGGGGCCACGGCGCATCTGCACCGCCGCCCAGATCTTGCGGTCCCCATAGACGAGGAACAACAGAGAGATCATTACAAATGCAACAACAGCAAGCACTTGCGCCAGGATCAGTACAGCAATGCCGCCTGGGGTGTTAAAGAATTCAGCCATAGGTCCTCACACCGTAGGTATTCCGTTAGCCTCGCAATTGGCGACCACGACTTCTGCATCGATGGTGCGCAAACCGCGCGGAAGGGAGGGCGAGATCGTGTAGACAGCATCGGCTATCTGATTGCCACCCTCTTGTTTCATTTTCGTGCGCACGTGGCGCGCAAACCCATAACCGCGGATCAGCGCGTATTGTGCAGCGGCACATTCGGCATAGTCATCCAGATCCGCACCAGAGGCGGCACCAGACATAGAGACATGAAATTGCACCAGATCGCCGTCCAGCAGGCTGGTGTCGACCCCGTTATACTGGGGGGCAACGCCATCCGCTGAACCGCCGGGGATCGGCGCACAGGCCGCCAGCGTCAGAAACGATATGAGTGCAGCGCGGATCACTCGGCCGCCATCTTTTCGGCCCGGCGGGCTTTGGCATTGGCCGAGAGTTCCGCCATCAGTTTGGAAGCCCGGGCAATCGGGTTGCTCAGATAGAAATCCTTGACCGCAGGCAGGAATGCCGCCTTGCCCAGCGGCCCCAGTTCCAGCGGTGTGCCCTCATTCTCGATCACCTGATCAACCTGCGCCAGATGCGGCACCTGCTTGACCAGGGCCTGACGCAGCTGCGCCAGCGAGTCATACTGCAAAGTTGCGTCCACCTCGGCGCTAAGTGCGCGCAAAATGGCCCAGTTTTCCTTGGCGTCACCGGGGGCAAAGCCCGCACGCATCGCCAGCTGGGGCCGTCCTTCAGTATTGACAAAAAGGCCGTTCTCTTCCGTATAGGCCGCGCCCGGCAGGATCACATCGGCGCGATGCGCACCACGATCGCCATGGCTGCCCTGATAGATCACAAAGGCACCATCGTCGATTTCCACTTCGTCCGCGCCCAGGTTGTAGATCACCTCGGCGCCCTCGATGGCCGCCGCCATGCCACCTTCGGTCACCGCGCCGATATCCATCGCGCCAACCCGTGCCGCCGCAGTATGCAGCACCAAGAGTTTTGATCCGGTATCAGCGGCAAATTTCTGGGCATGCGCCAGCACCGCAAGCCCGTCGGCTTCGCGCAGGGCACCCTGCCCGACAATCACCAGGGTTTCCTTGTCCAGCGCAGCAGAGTGATCGCCAGAATGCAGCGCTTCAAGCGCGGCACGATCAGTGCCCAGGTGGCTATAGTCATAGGTCAGATCGACTGGCTGGCCGATCAGGCCGATGGTGGCCCCATTGATCCAGGCCCGTCGGATCCGAGCATTCAGCACCGGAGATTCATTGCGTGGATCCGTTCCGATCAGCATGATCGCCTTGGCGCTGTCGATATCCTCGATGGTCGCGGTGCCAACATAGCCTGCGCGGTCGCCAATCGGCAGGCGCGCATTATCGGTCCGGCATTCGACCTGGCCACCCTGGGCTTCAACCAGCTGCTTCAGCGCAAAGGCTGCCTCAACCGGGACCAGATCGCCGATCAGGCCAGCAATCTTCTTGCCCTTCATCGCATCGGCAGCCGCGTGCAGGGCTTCGGGCCAGCTGGCAGGCTTTAGCTTGCCGTCAACACGCACATAGGGGCGGTCCAGACGCTGACGCCGCAGACCATCCCAGACAAAGCGTGTCTTGTCGGAAATCCATTCTTCGTTCACCGCGTCATTGTTGCGCGGCAGGATCCGCATCACTTCGCGCCCCTTGGTATCAACCCGAATATTGGCCCCCAGCGAATCCATCACATCAATGGATTCTGTCTTTGTCAGTTCCCAGGGGCGGGCGCTAAAGGCATAGGGTTTCGAGGTCAGCGCGCCAACCGGACACAGATCAATGATATTGCCCTGCAGGTTGCTGTCCAGGGTTTCGTTCAGATAGCTGGTGATTTCAGCATCTTCACCGCGGCCTGTCTGGCCCATCTGGGTGATCCCGGCCACCTCGGAGGTAAAGCGCACACAGCGAGTGCAGCTGATGCAGCGGGTCATCGCAGTTGAAACAAGCGGGCCGAGGTTCAGATCGTCCACTGCGCGCTTGGGTTCACGAAAGCGGGAAAAATCAACACCATAGGCCATGGCCTGATCCTGCAGATCACATTCGCCGCCCTGGTCGCAGATCGGGCAATCCAGCGGATGGTTGATCAGCATGAATTCCATCACGCCTTCGCGGGCTTTTTTCACCATGGGTGAATTGGTTTTCACCACCGGCGGCTGGCCTTCGGGGCCTGGGCGCAGGTCACGCACCTGCATAGCGCAGGATGCCGCAGGCTTGGGCGGGCCGCCCACGACCTCTACCAGACACATGCGGCAGTTGCCGGCAATCGACAGGCGTTCATGGTAGCAGAAGCGCGGGATTTCCACCCCGGCCTCTTCACAGGCCTGGATCAGGGTCATCGCCCCGTCCACCTCAACCTCGGTTCCGTCAATGTTGATCTTGCGGAGGTCAGCCATGGTCTATTTCGCCCTCAGTAACGCGCCGATCGCGCTGTTTTTCTTGATTTCCGCACGACCGAACGCACAGAATGTTTCTTGATTGCCATAAGAGACGCCGCGCGCCGCCAGCAGTCTTTCGCCCTTGGCCCGCATCCGGGCCTTTTCAACGTCGGATTCGATATAGGCGCGGATTTCGCCGTCAGCGTAGCCAAGGCGATTGGCCCGTGCCCGCAATCTACGCAGTTCGCCCACGCCTTTAAGGAAGCGCGCACCAAGGCTGTCACAATGATCCGCCACCTCTTTTGCCATCGCCACGGCAAACAGCGGGTTTTCAATTTCCGGCACATCCCGCAGCGACGGTTTTGCTGCCGCAGTCAAAGGACCAGCAAACGCCGCTGCGGCCATCAAAGGTACAATCCAGGCCAGTTTCATCTGGGCATATTTCATCGGTCTCTCCTGAAGTTTGGAGAGGCAAAAGGCCCAAAAACGGCCGCGCTATGCAATAACGCCGCCGCCAATTGGCCAGAATATGCCTGGATCACGCTCACGACTTGCAGACCCCCTGCAGCACAGCATTGTCGCCATCACGCGGCAGCGGCACTTCTGGGTCGTCCAGATCCAGCGGCCAGTCAATACGCGAGGTGCCGTAGTTTTGAATGCAATATGTGGTGCCCGCATAGCGCATCGCCTCACGCGCGCCCAAGGGCGAGGCCGCAACATCATAGACCTCTGCCTCGAACCGCGCGCGCGTGACTTTCTTATCGACAACAGAGGCCTTGGTGCGGAACGGCACGCCATCAAACACAGGACGCATGTCCTTATCGCTGCAGGCCGCCAAAAGCGCGGTGACGACAAACGTCGCCGTCATGAATTTGACATGTCCCATCAAAATTGGTCCCTTACATCCCATCATTCAGCAGCAATGGCGCTTTTGCGGCCGGTTTTCTGCGCTTTGATGCGGTCTTCGATTTCATCGCGGAAGTTGCGGATCAACCCCTGGATCGGCCAGGCTGCGGCGTCGCCCAGGGCGCAGATGGTGTGGCCTTCGACCTGCTTGGTCACATCCCACAACATGTCGATTTCTTCCAGATCCGCCTCGCCTTTGACCAGACGTTCCATCACCCGCATCATCCAGCCGGTGCCTTCGCGGCAGGGCGTACACTGGCCGCAACTTTCGTGTTTGTAGAATTTCGCCAGACGCCAGATCGCTTTGATGATATCGGTCTGCTTGTCCATCACGATGACCGCTGCGGTGCCAAGGCCCGAGCCCAGCTCGCCGCGCAGGTAGTCAAAGTCCATGATCGCATCGCGCATGTTTTCACCGCGCACGCAGGGCACCGAAGACCCACCGGGGATCACCGCCAGCAGATTGTCCCAGCCGCCGCGAATGCCACCGCAGTGCTTTTCAATCAGCTCTTCAAACGAGATCGACATGGCTTCTTCAACCACACAGGGGTTGTTGACGTGGCCAGAAATCGCAAACAGCTTGGTACCGGCATTATTAGGTCGGCCAAAGCCTGCAAACCAATCCGCACCGCGGCGCAGGATGGTGGGCACAACGGCAATCGATTCCACGTTATTAACCGTGGTGGGGCAGCCATATAGACCCGCGCCTGCCGGAAAAGGTGGCTTCATCCGGGGCATGCCCTTCTTGCCTTCCAGGCTTTCGATCAGGGCGGTTTCCTCGCCGCAGATATAGGCCCCTGCCCCATGGTGCAGGAAGACGTCGAAATCCCAGCCTGATCCGGCTGCGTTCTTGCCCAGAAGCCCCTTGTCGTAGCATTCGTCGATAGCCGCCTGCAGCGCCTCGCGCTCGCGGATATATTCGCCACGCAGGTAGATATAACAGGTATGCGCGTTCATCGCGAAGCTGGCAATCAGCGCGCCCTCGATCAGCGTATGCGGATCATGGCGCATGATTTCGCGGTCTTTGCAGGTACCGGGTTCGGATTCATCGGCGTTGATCACCAGATAGGACGGGCGACCATCGCTTTCTTTCGGCATAAAAGACCATTTCAGCCCGGTGGGGAACCCCGCACCACCACGGCCCCGCAAACCGGAATCCTTCATCGTCTGGATGATCCAGTCACGACCCTTGTCGATGATCCCTGAAGTGCCATCCCAATGGCCACGTGCCTGCGCGCCTTTCAGGGTGCGCTCATGCATACCGTATAGGTTGGTAAAGATCCGGTCCTGGTCCTTCAGCATGTCTGCCTACCCTTGGTTGTCGTTTTTACTGGCCTGACGCATGCGCCAGAGTTGCACTATATTGACCCCTGCATAGATCATCGCGGCAAGGGCTGCGAAATCAAACAAGAGCGCAAAGCGGCCAGGCAATCCAATTGCCGGGCCAATGATCAGATTCAAGGCCAACCAGGCCAGCATGGTTCCGGCAATCACCAATGAGATGTGCCGCCCCTTTGCTGCGATCGCCCTATCCAGATCTGCGCTCATTCAGGTCCTCATGTCTGTTCCCTGCCTGCCCCGGAATAGGACAGCCAGTTCGGTTATTCGTCGTCGTAGCGGCCGTCTTTTTTGGCCTTCGTGGCAAATTCAGTCTCGTCACCCACCGCCAGTTTGGCAGCCTGTGCAATCCAGCCATCCCGTTCGATACGGCCCTTGAACTTCAATCGGTTGTCGACCCAGGCCACTTCGGCCTCGCCCCACTCCGCAATCTGGTCAAAGTGGAAAAAGCCCAGATCGTTCAGGGTTGCCTCCAGCTTGGGACCAACGCCCTTTAGCAGTTTCAGATCATCCGGCAGTCCACCGCGCGCTTCTTTCAGCGTCTTGGGTTCCTGTTCCTCGGTGACCTTGGCCGCCGCCCCTTCGGGGGAGGCAGGCTCTACCACTGCAGATTTTTTTACCGGTGCCTTTGCGGCCTCTTTGGCCTGCTTGGCGGCCGGTTTCGCGGCCTCGGGAGCCTTGGGGGGCTGATCCGCTGAGGCGCGCCCTGCGACCACACCATCCTTGCCAACCCAGGGGGTCAGCAGCGGAACTTCATCACCCTGGATCCGCTTGATGCCGTCGCCAATATCAGTCGCCAGCTGTGCCGATGCGTTATACTGTGCCTTGCCGCTATCAAAATCCTGCAACGAGGTCAGGCCCGACTTTGGCTCTGCCGCATAACGGCCATTCTGCGGCCCCGGCACAACAGGCTTGCCTGCCGCCAGATCATCCAGCATCTGGCCAAAGCCGGCGGCGGTGAGATCTTCAAAATAGTCCTTGCCGATCTGGGCCATCGGCGCGTTGGCGCAGGCGCCCAGACATTCGACCTCTTCCCAGCTGAACTTGCCATCCGCCGAGAGGGTATGCGGTTTTTCAGAAATCTTGTCCTTGCAAACCGCGATCAGATCTTCGGCGCCGCAGATCATGCAAGACAGGGTGCCACAGACCTGCACATGCGCCACCGATCCGGTGGGCTGCATCTGGAACATGAAGTAGAACGAGGTAACCTCGAGCACACGGATATAGGCCATGCCCAACATATCGGCGATATATTCAATCGCCGGCTTGGAGACCCAGCCTTCCTGTTCCTGTGCCCGCCACAACAGCGGGATCACAGCCGAGGCCTGACGGCCTTCGGGGAATTTGGTCAATTGCGCCTCGGCCCATTTCTGGTTGGCGGGCGTGAAAGCAAAGCTTTCGGGTTGTTCGGAATGAAGGCGACGAAGCATTAGCGGTCAATCTCTCCAAATACGACGTCCATGGTGCCGATGATGGCAGCGACGTCGGCCAGCTGGTGGCCTTTTGCAACGTGGTCCATGGCTTGCAGATGCAGGAAACCCGGCGCGCGGATCTTGCTGCGGTAGGGTTTGTTAGACCCATCTGCCACCAGATAGACGCCGAATTCGCCCTTCGGGGCCTCGACGGCGGTATAGACCTCACCGGCGGGCACGTGAAAGCCTTCGGTATAGAGTTTGAAGTGGTGAATGAGGCTCTCCATCGAGGTCTTCATATCACCTCGTTTGGGCGGGCTCAGCTTACCCCGCGCCATCACATCACCAGTGGCCTCACGCAGTTTGACGATGGCCTGACGGATGATAGACAGCGACTGGCGCATTTCTTCCATGCGCACCAGATAGCGATCATAGCAATCCCCGTTCTTGCCCACAGGGATCTGGAAGTCGAATTCATCGTAGCATTCATAGGGCTGCGCGCGGCGCAAATCCCAGGCCATGCCCGATCCACGCACCATAACGCCGGAAAAGCCATATTCCAGGATATCTTCCTCGGTCACCACGCCAATATCGCAGTTGCGCTGCTTGAAGATGCGGTTTTCGGTCAACAACCCGTCGATATCAGCCAGTACCTTGGGGAATTCCATCGCCCAGAGGTCGATATCGTCCAGCAGATCATCCGGAATATCCTGATGCACCCCACCGGGGCGGAAATAGGCCGCGTGCAGACGTGCCCCACAGGCGCGTTCATAGAACACCATCAGCTTTTCACGTTCCTCAAATCCCCAGAGCGGCGGCGTCAGCGCGCCAACGTCCATCGCCTGGGTAGTGACGTTCAGCAGGTGGTTCAGAATACGGCCGATTTCAGAGTACAGAACCCGGATAAGCGAGCCACGACGCGGCACTTCAACGCCGGTCAGTTTTTCGATTGCCAAGCACCAGGCATGTTCCTGGTTCATCGGCGCCACATAGTCCAGCCGGTCAAAATACGGCAGGTTCTGCAGGTAGGTGCGGCTTTCCATCAGCTTTTCGGTGCCACGGTGCAGCAGGCCGATGTGCGGGTCGCAGCGCTCTACAATCTCGCCGTCCAACTCCAACACCAGACGCAACACCCCGTGGGCCGCAGGGTGCTGCGGGCCAAAGTTGATGTTGAAATTGCGGATCTTCTGCTCGCCGGTCTGGGCGTCATCGAATTTGGAGCCGTCCATCATAGAGATTGTCCCTTTTTATGCGTGGTCAGGGGGAGATCCAAAGTCAGGTCATGGGCCATAACCGCAGCATCCGCCCTGTGTTTCGTCTTACAGGTCACTCTCATTCCACTTTCTCCGCAACCTTTGCCAGGCCACTGTCGCCGTCAAAGTGCATTTTCCATGCCCTGGGCAAGCGATCACCAAACCGTGCCTGCATCAGGTCGTAGACCTTCCCCACATGGGCCAAAGCCAGGGCCCGGAAGGCGGGATCAAATTCTGTTTCCTTTGGCGCGCCTGCATTTACCTGGGTATCAAAATCGCCAGGCCGATGGGCGATCCCCAAGAAATCACAAACATCATTCACGTTGCGCTTTTCAAAGATATCCTCGTAGAAGAAATAGCCGATCTTCTCGGCCGCGACGGAGGCTTCAAGGTTTGCAAGTGTCTGGTCGTAGCGCGAGCGACGCAGCGGCGCGGCATTCGGGGTTGAGACCACCTCTTTCAGCGCATCCAGAATTTCATCCTGTCCCAACTTGCGCGACGGATTCCCCTGCGCCCGCAGCCGCATGCGCATCGCGGAATGCAGCCTCTCAATCGGATCACGCATGACAAAAATGAACTTTGTATCGGTGTTCAATGCCGCCATCTGAGCAAATATTTCTGAACTCAGCCTTGAATAGTCTGGGGTGATCTCACCAACCACTTGCTGGTCCGTGTAACCGTCAAACAGATTATTCGCATACAGAGTATGAGATGGGTCTTTTTTCTCTCGCATCTCAACATAGTCGGCGAAAAATGGCGGGGGCTTTGCATTTCCTTTGCCAAGATCCCCTAACACGCCTTTGGCGGTGTTAAATTTCTCTAGACGATCTTTCTGCCGATTGTGATGAAAGGAATAGCCCGTCTCTAGGTAGCTCCAGTAGTGCATTTCCTTGCCCTGGGGCACGCTAACATCCGGGTGCTGATCAAGGTAGGCATGCAACCAGGACGTACCGGCCTTCTGTGCTCCGATACCGAAGAACAGGGTGGTGGGTTTCGCAAACCGGTCATCTACCTTTATTTCAGCCATCCGATCGACCTCTTACTTTTCATCACCGGGCAGGATGTACTCGGCACCCTCCCATGGCGACATGAAATCAAACTGGCGATATTCCTGCACAAGGTTCACCGGCTCATAGACAACGCGTTTTTCCGCCTCGTCGTAACGTACTTCGGTATAGCCCGTGGTGGGGAAATCCTTGCGCAGCGGATAGCCGCGAAAGCCATAGTCGGTCAGGATGCGGCGCAGATCCGGATGACCAGAAAACAGGATTCCGAACATGTCGAAAACTTCGCGCTCAAACCAGTTGGCCGAAGGGTGAACAGCAACAATCGACGGCACCATGTCGTCTTCGCGAATGGAGACCCGAAGGCGGATACGTTGGTTCTGGTACATAGACAGCAGATGGTAAACCACCTCAAAGCGCTTGGTGCGCTCGGGGTAGTCCACGGCGGTGATGTCAACCAAGGATGAAAACTTGCAGTTGCTGTCTGTTTTCAGAAATTCAACCAGGCCGGCGATATTGGCCGGGGCCACATCGACGTTCAATTCATCAAAGGCAACATCCCAGGACAAAACGCAGTCCGGGCGCTTGGCGGCGATCTGGGTCCCGAGTTCTTGCAGTGCTTCAGTCATTTATGTCTCTCCAGCCAGATCGCTTAGCGCACCAGGGTACCGGTACGGCGGATTTTGCGCTGCAGCTGCATCAACCCGTAAAGCAGGGCCTCCGCCGTGGGCGGGCAGCCTGGCACGTAGATATCAACCGGAACGATACGATCACAGCCGCGCACCACCGAATAGCTATAGTGGTAATAGCCGCCGCCATTGGCACAGGAGCCCATGGAGATCACGTAGCGCGGCTCTGGCATCTGGTCGTAAACCTTGCGCAGCGCGGGCGCCATCTTGTTGGTCAGGGTCCCGGCCACGATCATCACATCCGATTGGCGCGGCGAGGCCCGCGGCGCAATGCCAAAACGTTCGGCATCATAGCGCGGCATCGACGTATGCATCATCTCGACCGCACAGCAGGCCAGACCAAAGGTCATCCAGTGCAGGCTGCCGGTGCGGGCCCAGTTGATGATATCTTCGGCAGAGGTCAGCAGAAACCCCTTGTCCTGCAATTCTGCATTCAGCGCCTGGGTAACAACTTCCTTGTCCACCCCAGCGGTATTGGCCCCGGTCATCACTCCCATTCCAGAGCTCCCTTTTTCCACTCATAGGCAAAGCCGATGGTCAGAACCCCAAGAAAAACCATCATCGACCAGAAACCGGTATCGCTCATATCCTTGAACCCAACGGCCCAGGGAAACAGAAAGGCGATTTCCAGATCAAAAATGATGAAAAGAATCGACACCAGATAAAACCGAACGTCAAATTTCATGCGCGCGTCATCAAAGGCGTTGAAACCGCATTCATAGGCGCTGACTTTTTCGGGGTCAGGGTTGCGCACGGCAAGCACAACTGCCGCCAAAATAAGAACAATTCCTAGGCCGACCGCGACAACTAGAAACACCAAGATCGGGAGGTATTCCCGCAACATCTCTTCCACGAGTGGCTCCTTTCCGAGCGCGCGGATTCTCGCGCGCCGTCAATTGGCGTGTTGACTTGCGCATGTGTCTACTCGCCGCCCCCCCTATCGTCAACCGAACCAATGCGGATGAACCGGGCTTTCTACATGCGCCGAGACCCAGCAGCATCACTTGGCGCCATTTGGACCGCCCCAGGTTAATTTCTTATTATTTCCATAAGGAAAGGTGCCGCGAGCTCTCGCGACACCCGGAAAAACAGACATTCAAAATGCGGATTAACCTAGCGCTGGTATCATCCCTGCCAACGCGGCTTGCGCTTGTCAAAGAAGGCGCCGATGCCTTCCGGGGCTTCATCGCCCTCCCAACGCTCCACCAGGGCAGAAATGGTCATATCGATCACCGTATCATCCAGACGCGGTCCCAGATCTCGCGCTAATTTTTTCGCCGCGGCAACCGCACCTGGCGCGCAGGACAGATAGGGTTCCACCTCAAACTCCACCGCAGCCGCCAGATCAGCCGCCGGAACCGCTTTGGCCAACAGGCCCAGATCGACAGCTTCCGCCGCGCCAAACAGACGTGCCGACATGAAAACCCGCCGCGCCCGCGCCTCGCCCATACGCGCCACCACATAGGGGCCAATGGTGGCCGGGATCAGGCCCAGACGGGTTTCCGTCAGCCCCATTTTCAGATGATCCACCCCAATGGCCACATCACAGACTGATGCCATGCCGACGCCGCCGCCAAAGGCATTGCCCTGAATCGCCCCGATGAGCGGCTTCGGCAGAGTATTCAGCAGCATCAAAGCCTCGGCCAGAATACGCGCTTCTGCGGCGCGGGTGGCCGCATCGGCTTGCATCTGCTGCTGCATCCAGCCCAGATCACCACCTGCGCAAAAACTCTTGCCCGCACCGGTCAAGACCACAACACGCACCCGCTCATCCGTCGCCAGCTCGGCAGCAGCCGCCTTGATCTCCAGCAGCATCTCTCCAGACATCGCATTATGCTTTTCCGGCCGGTTCAGGGTCAGCCGTGCAACCCCGCGCGCATCCGTCTCCAACAACACCGTCTTGTACATCACTTTTCCTCTTCCTCAATCACACCGCGTCGGGGCCTGCCCGGGCAGGCCGCCCTGTTCAGTCACTTCCGCGCATCCTGCGCGCCAAAGTGGCCGCTTCGGTCAAAACCCCACGATCCAGCCCCGTTTCATATCCCAGCGCCACCAGATGATCCTGCACCGCTTCGGTGGCAACATTGCCAGCGGCGCCCGGCGCATAGGGACACCCCCCCAGACCGCCAACTGCGGCATCGAACACTCGCACCCCCTGCGCCAGCGACGCCTCGATATTGACCAGGGCGCGCCCCGCCGTGTCATGATAATGGCCCGCCAGTTGCGACACCGGCACCCGCGCCTTCACCGCCTCCAGCATCTTGCTGATGGCCTCTGGCGTTGCCTGGCCAATGGTATCGCCCAGCGAGACCTCATAGCAGCCCATCTCATGCAGCTGCTGCGCCACCCGCGCCACCTGCTCAGGGGCCGTCGCGCCATCAAAAGGACAATCCGTTACACAGGACACATAGCCCCGGACCGGCAGATTGATCGCCGCCGCCGCCGCCATAATCGGCTCAAACCGCTCCAGGCTTTCGGCAATGGTCGCATTGATATTGGCACGGGAAAAGCCTTCCGAGGCTGAGGCAAATACCGCGATCTCATCCGCCCCCGCCGCCACCGCATCCCGGTAGCCGCGCATATTCGGGGTCAAAGCTGCATAGGAAACCCCGGCAACCCGGCCAATTCCGGCTAAAACCTCGGCGCTGCCCGCCATCTGCGGCACCCATTTGGGTGACACAAAACTCGCGACCTCAATACGGCGAAACCCGGCCCGCGACAGGCAATTCACCAATGCGATTTTCTCGGCCACCGGGATGGCGCGCTTTTCGTTCTGCAGCCCGTCGCGCGGCCCCATCTCAAAGATCTCGACAGTCCGTTGCACGCCCCGCCCCTCCTTCATCTTACCCTAAATACCTAAATTCCAAACCGCGCCCCGGAACGCGCGGCTCGAACCTGTTGCGGCCTAGCTCTCTTCCAGACGCACCAGCGCAGCACCAGCCTCAACCTGATCGCCCTCGGTAGCAAGGACCTCGGCCACCGTACCGTCGCGGGCGGCCAACAAAGAATGTTCCATTTTCATCGCCTCCAGAATAGCCAGCCGGTCGCCCTCTTTGACCTCGGCCCCCGCCTTGGCGAAGACTGCCTTGACCAGGCCCGGCATCGGCGCTTCCACCACATTGAGATCGCCGCCCGCCGTAGCGTCACGCTCCAGCGGGTCGATCACTTCAAAGACCTGGCCATAGCCATCAAAGACAGTGATGGAATTGCCCGCCTGGGTCATTGGCGGCAACCGATCACCGCCCAGTAGCCAAGTGCCGCCAACCCGGTTGGCGCAGATCTGATCCTCGGGATGTCCCGGGAACTCCCAGATCTGGCGGTCCGGCCCGTCCACTTCAACCGTGGCTTCAAAGACTTCCCCCTGATAGCTGAGATGTATCGAGCGGCGCAGATCAGACCAAAGGGTAAAGCCCGCCGCCCAATCCATGTCCACCAGGCCCAAAGCCTGCATGCCTGCGGCAGCCTTGTGTTCAAATTTCACTTGCGGCACCTGCACCAGTTGCTCCAGATCCCGCGCAATGAGACCGGTGTCGACCTGCCCCGCGGCAAAGCTTTCATGCGCCGCAAGCGCGCCCAGGAATGCCAGGTTGGTGACCGTGCCGCCGACCTCGGTTTCGGCCAGGGCCTGCGACAGGCGCGACAGGGCAATGTCACGGGTTGGCCCATGCACGATGACCTTGGCAATCATCGGGTCATACCAGGGGCTGATGGTATCGCCAGCGCGCACCCCGCTGTCGGCGCGACAGTCTGCGGGAAATTGCAGATGTGTCAGGGTGCCGGTGGCTGGCAAAAACCCCTTTGGCACATCTTCGGCATAAAGCCGCGCTTCAAAGGCGTGACCTGAAATTGCCAGATCCTCTTGCTGGGCTGGCAGGCTTTCGCCTGCAGCGACGCGCAACTGCCATTCGACCAGATCAACACCTGTGATCAGTTCTGATACCGGATGCTCCACCTGCAGTCGGGTGTTCATCTCCATGAACCAGAAGCCATCGGCGCGCAGACCATCGGAGCCATCAACGATGAATTCCACCGTGCCAGCCCCCTTGTAGCCAATGGCCTCGGCGGCGCGTACCCCGGCCGCCCCCATGGCGGCGCGCATTTCATCCGTCATGCCGGGGGCCGGAGCTTCCTCGATCACCTTTTGGTGGCGGCGCTGCAACGAACAGTCGCGTTCAAACAGATGTACCGCATGAGTACCATCGCCAAAGACCTGGATTTCGATATGGCGGGGCTGCTGGATGTATTTTTCGATCAGGACATCCGGATTGCCAAAGGCCGTTGTCGCCTCGCCCTGGGCGCTGGCAAGCGCTTCGGCAAATTCACTGCCAGCCTCGACCAGGCGCATGCCCTTACCGCCACCACCGGCTACGGCCTTGATCAATACCGGATAGCCAATTTTATCGGCCTCGGCTTTCAGGAAGTCAGCCTGCTGATTGGCGCCGTGATAGCCAGGGACCACGGGCACGCCGGCCGCCTCCATCAATACCTTGGCGGCATCTTTGAGACCCATTTTGCGGATCGCATCTGCCGAGGGGCCAATAAAGATCAGCCCGGCTGCCTCGACGGCCTCCACAAAATCCGGGTTTTCCGACAGGAAGCCATAGCCCGGGTGGATCGCCTGGGCCCCCATCGCCTGGGCCTGCGCAATGATCTCGTCGCCCAACAGGTAGCTGTCGGCCGGCGCCGGACCCTGGCCGATGTGGCAGGCTTCATCTGCCATGGCCACATGTTTGGCGGCGCGATCCGCATCGGAGTAGACGGCCACGGTTTTGACCCCAAGGGAGCGGGCGGTTTCTATCACACGGCAGGCAATTTCACCGCGATTGGCAATCAGAATTTTATCGAACATGGGGATGGTCCTTTGTCTGCAACGTCGGACCGAGGGCTCTGCCCCCGGACCCCCGAGGTATTTTTGGCAAGATGAATGGCAGGCATTTACATGCGGAAGACGCCAAAGCGGGTTTCATCGATTTCTGCATTGAGCGCGGCCTGCAGTGACAGGGCCAGCACATCTCGGCTTTTGCGGGGGTCGATGATGCCATCATCCCAGAGCCGTGCTGCGGCATAGAGCGGGTGGCTTTGTTCTTCGAACATATCAATGGTGGGCTGTTTGAACTGGTTTTCTTCCTCCGCCGACCAGCTGCCGCCCTGGCGCTCAATAGCGTCGCGTTTCACCGTGGCCAACACGCCTGCCGCCTGTTCGCCGCCCATGACCGAGATGCGTGAGTTGGGCCAGGTCCACAGGAAACGCGGCTGATAGGCCCGCCCCGCCATGCCGTAGTTGCCCGCGCCAAAGGAGCCGCCGACCAGCATGGTGATTTTCGGCACATTGGTCGAAGCCACTGCCGTCACCATCTTGGCACCGTGGCGCGCGATGCCTTCGTTTTCATATTTTCGTCCCACCATGAAACCGGTGATATTCTGCAAAAAGACCAATGGGATTTTGCGCTGTGAGCAGAGTTCTACAAAATGCGCGCCTTTTTGGGCGGCTTCGGAAAACAAGACGCCATTGTTGGCGATGATCCCCACAGGGCAGCCTTTGACATGGGCAAAACCGGTCACCAGGGTTTCGCCGTAGCGCGGTTTGAACTCGTCAAAGCGTGAGCCGTCCACCAGGCGCGCAATCACTTCGCGGATGTCATAGGGGGTGCGCAGATCACCAGGAACCACGCCCAGGATTTCTTCGGGGTCATAGGCGGGCTCTTCGGGGGAGGCCCAGTTCACCGTTTGCGGTTTGATGATATTGAGCGACTGCACGGCGCGGCGCGCAAGTGCCAGGGCGTGGGCGTCATCTTCGGCCAGGTAGTCCGCCACGCCAGAGAGCCGCGTGTGCACATCTCCGCCGCCGAGATCCTCGGCCGTGACCACCTCGCCAGTGGCGGCCTTGACCAGGGGGGGGCCGGCCAGAAAGATAGTGCCCTGTTCCTTGACGATGATGGTCACGTCAGACATCGCGGGCACATAGGCGCCACCGGCGGTGCAAGAGCCCATGACCACGGCGATTTGCGGAATGCCCTTGGAGGACATGCGCGCCTGATTGTAAAAGATGCGGCCAAAGTGGTCGCGGTCCGGGAAGACCTCGTCCTGTTGTGGCAGGTTGGCGCCGCCCGAGTCCACCAGGTAGATACAAGGAAGGCGGTTTTCCTCGGCAATTTCCTGCGCCCGCAGATGTTTCTTCACCGTCATCGGGTAGTAGGTGCCGCCCTTTACGGTGGCATCATTACAGACCACCATGACCTCTTGACCATGCACCCGGCCAATACCCGCAATCACGCCTGCGGCAGGGGCTGCACCGTCATACATGTTGTGGGCCGCTGTCGCACCGATCTCAAGAAAGGGCGAGCCCGGATCCAGCAGGTTTGCCACCCGGCGCCGTGGCAGCATCTTGCCCCGGCTTTCATGGCGGGCGCGAGATTTTTCGCCCCCCCCCAGGCGCGCAGCCTCGGCCACTGCAGAAATCTGCGCCAGCGCATCGAGATGCGCGGCCTGATTTGCCTTGAAACCTTCGGAGGAAGGCATCGCCTTGGATTTGAGTTTCATGTCTGCGTCCTTATCACCTGGTGCGGGTTGTCTGGTCGAGTTCAACCACGCGGAGTTTGAACCATTTCAACAGCGCCGTTTGGTAGGCGCCAATCTGGGTAGAAGTCAGGTCGGCGACCTGACGATTCTGAAAAGCAGAAGACGTCTCCGCCATCGTCTGAGCCCCGATATACTGCTGCTTGACGCGCGGGCTATCCTGCTCCAGCCAAAAAGAGCCGAAAACCATGCAGTCCCCACGCCCGCGCATTTCAAGACTGAGATTGCAAAGCTTGGTTGATGTCGAGTCACAAAGTCGCCGCATAGGAACCAACATCGCGCCATTTGAGACCCGGCTGCTGCAAGCGGCAAGATACCCTTGGCTGTCAAACATGTTCTCTTGCTGGGGCTGCGCCCGCAGCATTGGGGCAGTCAGCACCAGTGAGGCGATGAAAGCAGCCGCGATGCACTGAACGACCTTCACGACGTAAGCTCCTGCGCGGCCCGCGCCTTGAGCTCTTTACGGATCACCTTGCCGGTCACTGTCATCGGCAGGGCCTCCAGAAAAGAGATTTCGCGAGGGTAGGAATACTGGGCAAGACGGTCTTTTACGTAGTCTTGCAATTGTTGTTGCGTAGCCTGGCTCTCGGGTTTCAGCACCACATAGGCCTTGACGATCTCGGTGCGCAACGGATCGGGTTTACCGACAACACCAACGGTGGCCACGGCGGGGTGGGTCATCAGACAGTCTTCGATCTCGGCCGGGCCAATGCGGTAGCCTGAAGACGTGATCACGTCATCTTCGCGACCGACAAAGCGCAGAAAGTCGCCTTCCCAGATGCCGCGGTCTCCGGTGACCAGCCAGTCGCCGCAGAACTTGGCGGCGGTCTCTTCCGGGCGGTTCCAGTATTCCAGCATCATCGAGGCCGACCCACGGCGGACAGCCACATCCCCCTCATCCGTGGTCGGATTACCGGTCGCGTCCAGCACTGCCAGCTGATGGCCGGGGACAGGTTTGCCGATGCAGCCGGGACGCGGCGGGTAGTCGACACCGCAGGAGGAAGCCACCATATTACATTCGGTCTGGCCGTAGAATTCATTGATGGTCAGGCCGAAATGCGCCTGGCCCCAGGCGAGCATCTCTGCGCCCAGGGGCTCTCCGCCAGAGGCAACAGAGCGCAGACCGTCGAGCCCCTGCCCCGCCGCTTTCAGCATGCGTAGCGCTGTGGGGGGAAAGAAAACATTGCGTATATTGCCGCGCTGTACCAGATCAGCGCAGGCCTCGGGGCTGAATTTATCCAGCCGCGCCGCCACCACAGGCACGCCCAGCGCCAGACCCGGCATCAAGACATCAAACAGGCCACCAATCCAGGCCCAATCTGCCGGGGTCCACAGGCAGTCTCCGGGCTGGCCCAGATGATCATGGCTGACAGACACACCGGGCAAATGGCCGGTCAGCACCCGATGACCATGCAGCGCCCCCTTGGGGCTGCCCGTGGTGCCCGAGGTATAGATCAGCACCGCTGGCGTTTCTGGCGTCGTGTCGGCAAAGGCAACCGGATCACCGGGGCGCCCGACACGGTCTACCAGAACCGCCTCGGCCAGATTCCCCAAGAGATCTGCCCCATCGGGATCGGTCAGGACAAAGGCAACGCCAGCGTCCCCGGCCCGCGAGGCCAGGGCATCACGTTTGAACAGCTTGAACAATGGGACTGAAATCGCCCCCAGCTTCCAGATGGCCAAATGCGCGGCGGCGCACCAGGGCGACTGGCTAAGCAAGACACCAACCCGGTCACCCGCCTGGATGCGCGGCTGCATATAGCGCGCAAGACCGTCGACCATTTCGGCCAATTGCCCATGGCTGATGTCGCGGCGCTCTGGCCCTGTCAGATCAATGATCGCCAGCGCCGCTGGCGCATGCGCCATGGCCTGAGCCGCCATATTCAGCCCCGCAGGCAGAGACCAAGACCCCCCTGCGGTCAAACCCGGATATTCTCGCATCAGCAGCTACTCTCATATTGCATGGCAGGTATGCGGGATTTTCCTGCATACCCAAGGGGAAAGCGAGTTCTCTCTTGATCCAGATCAGAGCATTCATCCGGACAAGGGCGCAAAGAGGAGGCGTAAATACAAGAAAAGGGATTCCCCCCATGAAACGCTCTGCTTCCATTCTCGCGCTGGTAACCGCCTGCACTGTTGTAGCGGCCCCGGCTTTTGCACAGTCCCAAGGCGACTGGACCTTTGGTATCGGTGTCATCAACGTCAACCCCAAGTCGAATAATGGCACCCTGGCTGGTGGCCCGGCCACAATAAACGACAATACCCAGGCTTCCTTCACCGCAGAGTACTTCATCCGCGACAATCTCGGGATTGAACTGCTGGCCGCGACCCCGTTTGAACATGACATCAGCATCGGCGGCGCCCTTGCCGGGACATCCAAGCAGCTGCCGCCCACCCTGTCGGTCAACTATCACTTCCCCACCAATGGCAAAATCAAACCCTTCATCGGGGCCGGGATCAACTACACAACCTTCTTTGAAGAGCAGTCTTCCCTTGGTGTGCTGAAACTTGAAGACAGCTGGGGATTTGCGGTCCAGGCGGGGGCTGACTGGCAGGTTTCCGACAAGGGTGCGCTGCGTCTGAACGTCCGCTACATGGACATCGAATCCGATGCCTACCTGAACGGCGCCTCTATCGGCACAGCCGAAATTGACCCGGTCACCATTGGTGTCAGCTACGTTCACAGGTTCTGATCCCTTACTCTAACATCAACTGGCGGGCCCGCACAGGCCTGCCAAACACCTCAATCCCCCCAGTTGGCCTCCCTCGGACAGCTGGGGGGTGTTGGTTTACATGGTGCCCATCAGTTCCCGGCCGATCAGCATCCGGCGAATTTCCGAGGTGCCAGCGCCAATTTCCATCAGCTTGGCATCGCGGAAGATCCGGCCCACAGGGTTATCGGACAGATAGCCCGCGCCGCCCAGCGCCTGCACCGCCTGATGCGCCTGGGTCATCGCCTGTTCAGAGGCAAAAAGACAGCAGGCCGCCGCATCCTGGCGGGTCACGGTGCCCTTGTCGCAGGCCTTTGCCACCTCATAGACATACGAGCGTGCCGCGTTCATTGCCGTATACATATCGGCAATCTTGCCCTGCATCAGCTGGAAGTTCCCGATTGGCTGGCCAAACTGCTTGCGCTCTTTCAGGTAGGGCATCATCTCGTCCATACAGGCGGCCATGATCCCGGTGCCGATACCGGCCAGAACCACCCGTTCGTAATCCAGCCCGGACATCAACACCTTGACGCCCTTGCCCTCTTCGCCCAGCACGTTTTCAAACGGCACTTCGCAATCGTCAAAGATCAGCTCGGCCGTGTTGGATCCGCGCATACCCAGCTTGTCAAAATGCGGCGAGGTCGAAAAACCCGTCATGCTTTTTTCAACGATAAAAGCGGTGATGCCCTTGGAGCCCGCTTCCGGATCGGTCTTGGCATAGACCACCAGTGTATCGGCGTCGGGGCCGTTGGTGATCCAGTATTTATTGCCGTTCAGGCGGTAGTGGTCATTCCGCTTTTCCGCCCGCAGCGACATCGAAACCACATCCGACCCGGCGCCCGCTTCGGACATGGCAAGGGCTCCGACATGTTGACCGGACACCAGACCGGGCAGATATTTTTTCTTTTGCTCGTCACTGCCGTTCAGCTTGATCTGATTGACGCAAAGATTTGAATGCGCGCCATAAGACAGCGAGACCGAGGCGCTGGCCCGCGCCACTTCCTCAACCGCGACCGTGTGGGCCAGATACGACATGCCCGCACCGCCAAATTCTTCCGGCACCGTGATGCCCAACAGACCAAGCTCCCCCATCTCGGCCCAGAGTTCGGCTGGGAATTCGTTTTTCTGGTCGATTTCCTGCGCCATGGGTTTGACGCGATCCTGCGCCCAGCGATGCACCATATCGCGCAACGCATTTACCTCATCTCCAAGATCGAATTGCATGCTCGCATTGAACATTTCCCGCTCCCTTTCCCACAGTTCTGGCTAAATTATCTGAACAGTTGTTCATTTCATAGAGCGCAACCTTGATTCGGGTCAATCCCTGCCCTGCGATGGCGACGGCGCGACAAATCCTCGAAACCGGGATTATCAAGCAAAACCAAAGATTAGATCGAAAAGTCAAAAATGCACGTGACACAAAAAAGGGGGCACCAAACTGGAGCCCCCACTGCAACGCTGTTTCATTCGGGCAAAACCGCTGCCGCCCTAACCACTCCGGCCCCTGCTATGCTGGGCCTCAGACTGGAAGACTGCGCCTACTTCTTCCCGGATGATCCGCGCAATCTGGGCGCAGTCTTCAAGGCTAAAGGTTAGGGGCACACGCATATCGACAATCCCGGCCAGGATGCGGTCGCTTTTGGGCAGGCTCTGCGCCTCAGCATAGCGCCAGCTGTCATAGCGCGAGGTAAAGGCCACCGGCTCCGGGGTGCCAAACCACTTCAGCTCCACCCCGCGCGCGCCACAGCGGGCGATCACCTCTTGCAGCGCATCATCGCGCCAATCAAGCAGCAGGAACTGGATCGACGACCCGACATAGCTCTCCCCCTCGGGGCGTTCGACAATGGTCAGGCCGGGGGTATCGCGCAGCCCGGATTCAACAACCCGGTAGCGTTCATTCCAGCGCGCCACCTGCGCGTCAAGTTCATAGAGTTGCGGGCGCAGGATAGCGGCCCGCAGATTATCCATGCGGCCGGAAATATTCGGTGTATCGTATTTCACCTGCTCAAATGCCTCGGGCGGGGGCGCTGCCAGGTGGCGTTCATACAGCATGTAGGACCCCGACAACATGACCGCACGGGCGGCGATGTCGGGATCATCAGTGACAAGCAGGCCACCTTCACCAGAATTTACATGCTTGTAGGTCTGACACGAATAGCAGCCCACCGCGCCCTGTCGGCCCGAAGCCTGCCCCTTCCAGGCCGCCCCCATGGTATGGGCGCAGTCCTCGATCACGATGATGCCCGCGTCATCACAAATCTGCATCAGGCGGTCCATGTCACACAGATGCCCGCGCATATGGCTCAGCATCAGGACGCGCGCCTGATCGGCCTTGGCCACCAGATCATCCAGATCAATGGTCAGGTCCTCGCTGACGCCAACAAAGACCGGAGAAGCGCCCACCGCAGCGATCGCCCCCGGCACCGGGGCCAGGGTAAAGGCATTGGTCAGCACGCACTCGCCATGCTGCACCCCGACGGCGCGCAGCGCAGTCGCCAGCGCATAGCCACCCGAGGCGACCGCCAAGCAATATTTGGCACCGATCTGGGCCGCGAACTCTTGCTCCAGCAAGGCCGTCTCGCCATGCTCACCCTCGGTGACGTTATAGCGATGCAGGCGCCCATGGCGCAGAACCTGCAGTGCGGCTTCGATTGCCGCCTCAGAGAGTGCTTCTTGCTGGGTGAAGCTGCCAGTAAATTTCTCGCTCATAAGGGGTTTGTGAGCCGCCCTTTCGCGGCGGTCAAGGGGGAACAAACCCTTGGCAAGCCCCCTTTACCACCGGCAAGCCCCTAGCATGGCACCGCCAAGCCGCCAGCCCCTAGCCAATAAGACGGGCAACCATATCGGGCAGATCTTCGTAGCGCTGCAACAGGGCCTCGGGTTTGAGCGCGGCCATATCCCCCCCCGCCGGACCAAAGGTTACCAGCACCGACGGCACCCCGGCATTGGCCGCCGTGTTGCGGTCGGTGTCACTGTCGCCGATCAGAATGGTTCTCGCCGGATCCCCGCCAGCCCGCCGCGCGGCCTCGAACAGGGGCTCGGGGTCAGGTTTGCGCACCGGCAGAGTATCCGCCCCGACCAAAGAGGCAAAGGAATCCCGCACCCCCAATGAGCGCATCAGCTGTTCGGCCAGGGCCTCTGGCTTGTTGGTGCAGATGCCAACGCCATATCCCGCCAGTTTCAGGGTCTCTACCGCCTCCATCGCGCCGGGATACAGGAAAGTGTGATGATCAATGGCGTCGCGGTAAGCCGCAAGCAGGACCGGGTAGTAATCTTCGACCTTCGCCGCATCATAGACGCCTGCCCGTTTCATACCGGCCGTCAGCATCATCTTGCCACCACGCAGGGCCGTGGCCGCATCCTGCGGCTGGGTCAGCATATCCCCCAGCCCCATCTGGCGAAAACAGGCATTTGCCGCCGCCAATAGATCACCCGAAGTATCCGCCAGTGTTCCATCCAGATCAAAGATAACTGTTCGCATTTTGCCCCCACTCGGCGTCTTTTTGCTGCCCTTTATTGCAAGTCGCAACCATCTTTGATGGCTCTTTGGCTTGCACCCTTGCTGTTAGCCGATAGAACGGGGGCAATAAAGTCAAAGAGAAAACTGATTATGAGCATAGCCCTTGTCGTGCTTGCCGCTGGCAAAGGCACACGCATGAATTCGGATATCCCCAAGGTTCTGCACCCCATTGCCCAGGCGTCAATGCTAGAACACGCGCTTGCTGCAGGCCGCGTCCTGGATCCAGAACGGGTGATCGTTGTCGCCGGTCACGGGGCCGAGGCGGTGCAGGCCGCCGTTGCCGAGATTGACGAAACCGCCGAAGTGGTCTTGCAAGAAGAACAGCTTGGCACGGCCCATGCGGTAGATCAGGCCCGTGCCGCCCTGACGGGGTTCAGCGGTGATGTGGTGGTGCTGTATGGCGATACGCCCTTTGTCAGCGCTGAAACCCTGGAACGCATGATTGCCGCCCGCGCCAGTGCCGATCTGGTGGTGCTGGGCTTTCAGGCCGCGGATCCCGCCCGCTATGGCCGGTTGGTGATGCAGGGCGACAGCCTGGAACGCATTGTCGAATACAAAGACGCCTCTGAGACAGAGCGGGCCATCAGCTTTTGCAATTCCGGCCTGATAGCCTGCGATGCGGCGCTGATGTTTGATCTGATTGCCGAGATCGGCAATGACAATGCTTCGGGCGAATATTACCTAACAGATCTGGTCGAGGGCGCGCGCAAATCGGGCCGCAGCGTCACCGCTGTTGCCTGTGACGAAAGCGAAACCCTTGGCGTGAATTCACGCAGTGATCTGGCCGCAGCGGATGCGGTATTTCAGGCGAAAGCACGGGCAGAGCTGATGGATCTGGGCGTCACCCTGATGGCACCGGAGACCGTCTATCTGGCCTTTGATACCGTCATTGGCCGCGACACGGTGATCGAACCCAATGTGGTCTTTGGCCCCGGTGTCACGATCGAAAGCAGCGCGCTGATCCGTGCCTTTTCCCATCTGGAAGGCTGCCATGTCAGCCGCGGTGCCAAGGTCGGCCCCTATGCCCGCCTGCGCCCCGGTGCGGAACTGGCCGA
The DNA here is from genome assembly GCF_048267565.1 of Pseudophaeobacter sp. Lineage (NCBI taxonomy): Bacteria > Pseudomonadati > Pseudomonadota > Alphaproteobacteria > Rhodobacterales > Roseobacteraceae > Pseudophaeobacter > Pseudophaeobacter sp. The sequence continues at coordinate 993,381 of NZ_JBLWXG010000001.1, forward strand.
AGACACCCATATCGGCAACTTTGTCGAAATCAAGAACGCCGAAATCGCCGAAGGTGCCAAGGTCAACCACCTGAGCTATATCGGCGATGCCTCGATCGGCAAGGCCACCAACATTGGTGCCGGCACCATCACCTGCAACTATGACGGGGTGATGAAACACCGTACCAAGATTGGCGCGCGCAGCTTCATCGGTTCCAACACCTTGCTGGTGGCCCCCGTGACCCTGGGGCATGAAACCATGACGGCCTCGGGCACCGTGGTCACAAAGGATGTAGAAGACGGCGCGCTGGCCATTTCCCGCACGCGGCAAGAAAACAAGCCTGGCTACGCCGAGAAGCTGATGGACATGCTGCGCGCCAAAAAGACCCGTCTGAAAAAAGGATCCGAATAATGTGTGGCATCGTAGGCGTCCTTGGAAAACATGAAGCGGCACCCATTCTGGTAGAGGCGCTCAAGCGGCTGGAATATCGCGGCTATGACAGTGCCGGCATTGCAACCGTCAACAACGGCGCCCTGGCGCGGCGGCGGGCCCTGGGGAAACTGGTCAACCTAAGCGACCTGCTGGTGCATGAACCGCTGCCCGGAAAATCCGGTATCGGCCATACCCGCTGGGCCACCCATGGGGCGCCTTCGGTCGGCAATGCCCACCCGCATCGTGCTGGCGCGGTTGCTGTTGTGCACAATGGCATCATCGAAAACTACCGCGATTTGCGCACTGAACTGGCCAGCTGCGGTATCGAGTTTCAGACCGAAACCGACACCGAAACCGTTGCCCTGCTGACCCAGCACCACCTGGCCCAGGGGCTGTCTCCCATCGCGGCTGCCAATAAAACCCTGGACCGGCTAGAGGGGGCCTTTGCCCTGGCCTTTCTGTTCGAAGGCGAAGACGATCTGATGATTGCCGCGCGCAAAGGCTCTCCGCTGGCGGTGGGGCATGGCGATGGCGAAATGTTCGTCGGCAGCGATGCCATCGCGCTGGCACCGCTAACCCATCGTGTCACCTATCTGGAAGAAGGCGACCGGGTCTACCTGACCCGCACCAGCCTGGAAATCCGCGATGCCCAGGGTGCGCTGGCCAATCGGGCGATGAAGATCATCCAGATCGATGTGGCGCAGGTCGACAAGGCCGGCCACAAACACTTCATGGCGAAAGAGATCGCCGAACAGCCCACGGTTATCGCAGAGGCCATCCGCCACTATCTGCCCGTCGGCGAAGATGCGGTGCATCTGCCAGGTGATGGCATTGATTTCTCAAAGATCGAGCGGCTGACCCTGGTCGCCTGCGGCACTGCCTTCTATGCCTGCCTGACCGCCAAATACTGGTTTGAACAGATCGCGCGTATTCCGGTGGAAGTCGATATCGCCTCTGAATTCCGCTACCGCGAACCACCGATCCCGGGCAAGACCGCAGCGCTGTTTGTTTCCCAATCCGGCGAAACCGCTGATACCTTGGCGGCACTACGCTACTGTGCGGGCAAGGCGGATAAGATCCTATCGGTGGTCAATGTGCCGGAAAGTTCGATCGCGCGCGAAAGCGATCTGGCCCTGCCCATCCACGCAGGCGTTGAAATTGGCGTAGCCTCGACCAAGGCCTTTACCTGCCAACTCAGCGTATTGTTGATGTTGGCGCTCAAGGCCGCAACGGATCGCGGTGAAATCTCGGCTGAGGATCTGCAGGCGCATATCTCGGCCCTGCGCGGGCTGCCAAATGTACTGGCCGCCGGGCTGGAGCAAAACGACACCATACGCCAGGCAGCGCAAAAGCTGAGCGAAGCCCGCGACGTGCTGTTTCTGGGCCGTGGGATGATGTTCCCACTGGCGCTGGAGGGCGCTTTGAAACTAAAAGAAATCAGCTACATACACGCCGAAGCCTATGCATCTGGAGAATTGAAGCACGGCCCCATTGCCCTGATCGACAAACAGATGCCGGTGGTGGTACTGGCCCCACGGGACGCTCTTTTTGATAAATCCGTTTCCAACATGCAAGAGGTCATGGCGCGCAAGGGCAAGGTGCTGTTGATCTCGGATGCGGCGGGCCTTAAGGAAGGGGGAGACGGCACCTGGCAAACCATCCAGATGCCACAGGTTCACGACAGCCTGGCCCCTATTCTCTATGCGCTGCCGGCACAGATGCTGGCCTATCACACTGCGGTTGCCAAAGGCACCGATGTAGATCAGCCGCGCAATCTCGCAAAATCCGTCACGGTGGAGTAACCTGATGATCCTTGAAGATGCCCTGGCCGAATTGAACGCCGCAAATGAACCCGGCCGCGCTGAACAAATGGTCAGCTACCACAAGCAAAAGCGCATCGTTCTGGGCGTCCCCAACACCGCGATCAACGATATCACCAAGGCCTGGCGCCAGGCGCTGACCCTGCCAGAGCGTGTCACCCTGGCGGATGAGCTGTGGAAAAGTGACGTCTTTGAGGCCCGCCTGGCCGCAGCCAAGCTGCTGACCCAGGCCCGCATCAAAGACGATGCCGCGATTTGGGATCTGCTGCAAAGCTGGCTGCCGGATTTTGACAGCTGGGCGATTGCCGATCACGCCGCGATGGCCATGCAGAAACGGCTGACCGCCGACCCAACGCGCCTGGATGATGTCGAAGCCTGGACAACCAGCGACAATATGTGGACCCGGCGCGCCGCGCTTGTGGCCTGCCTGCCCTGGGCCAAGCTGAACAACCTCAAACCCGAAGATCAGGCACGGCGCGACCGCATCCTGGGCTGGGCCGCCTCCTATGTGCCCGATCGCAACTGGTTCCTGCAAAAGGCCATCGCCTGGTGGGTCCGCGACCTGAGCAAACATGACGCCGCCGCCAGCCGGGAATTTCTGATGGCCAATGGCGCAGCGATGAAGCCCTTTGCCCGCAAGGAAGCGGCGAAATACCTGAAAGAACCAATCATCTATCCCAACCTCCCCCAACCCGAGCCCGCACAGGATCAGGTGGATCAGGACGCGCCAGATCAGGCGGTAGCTGACAAAGCAGATAGCTAAAGCCCAGGCGACCAATACCTAAGTTAGCCCCGCCTTGGGGCGTGCCTGCAGGCCGGTCTTCGCCAGAAGGTCAGCCTGCGGGTAATACCTGGACCTCAACCAGCTCGCTCAAGGGGGCGCCAAGGGCGCGCATGGCACCTATCGACAGGCGTCCACCGCCGGAACTGCCCGCCGCAGCGGGTTTCAGCGTGACCATCACCTCTTTGCCATTGGCACTGCGCAGACGCGCGGCCTGGGGCCTGGTCACAAGGTCAGTCTGCATCCACATGCCGGGGATCGCCGGATCCCCCAGCGAGGCCACCGTACTGGCGCGCCCCTGATAGGCATCCGCCGGGTCGGTTGAGGGCACAGCAACCAGGCTATCCGTCAGATCCCCCGACGCCAGGGCATCCTCGGTCGAAATTGCCGAGAGCGGCGCGCCAGAATCTGCAGTCGCCGTTTGGCCACTCCCCTGGGCGGTGTCGGGCCGCGGCCCACCAAGAATATCAGAGTTCCACTGCAAGGTATTGCAAGCAGTCAGCAAAACGGCGGGCGCAAAGGCAAGGATCAGCTTTTTCATAGCGCCAGCCTAGCCCTGGTACAGCGCCATGACCAGCACCAAAACAGAGTCTCTTCTTGCCCTGAGCAAGACTGCGCCTTAGCTATAGGGCATGAATGCACCATTGATTGATCCCTTCGCCCGCGCAATCACCTATCTGCGCGTCTCGGTCACTGACCGTTGTGATTTCCGCTGCGTCTATTGCATGTCGGAAAACATGACCTTTCTGCCCAAGAAAGAGCTGCTGACCCTGGAAGAACTGGATCGGCTCTGCTCTACCTTTGTCAAATTAGGTGTGCGAAAACTGCGCATCACTGGCGGAGAGCCCCTGGTGCGGCGAGGTATCATGACCTTCTTTCAGTCGATGTCGCGGCATCTGGACAGCGGTGCCCTGCAAGAACTGACCCTGACCACCAATGGATCGCAGCTGGAAAAATACGCCAAAGATCTGTTTGCCGCCGGGGTGCGCCGGGTGAATATCTCGCTTGATACCCTGGACGAAGAAAAATTCGCCCGCGTCACCCGTTGGGGCCGCCTGCCCCAAGTGCTGCGCGGCATTGATGCGGCACAAAAGGCGGGGCTGCGGGTCAAGATCAACGCCGTCGCCCTAAAGGGTTTCAACGAGGCAGAGCTACCGGACATCACCCGCTGGTGCGCCAGCCGCGACATCGACCTGACCTGGATCGAGGTAATGCCCATGGGCGAAGACATCGGCGATGCCAATCGCATCGGCCAGTTCTGGTCCCTGAAAGAGCTGCGCGCGGAATACGAAAAGCACTATACCGTCAGTGATCTTGCGGAACGTTCTGGCGGGCCGGCGCGCTATGTGCGCCTGGAAGAAAGCGGCCAGAAGATCGGTTTTATTACCCCGCTCAGCCATAATTTCTGCGAAAGCTGCAACCGGGTGCGCATCACCTGCACCGGCGAGATCTATACCTGCCTCGGCCAGGAAGGGTCCGCTGATCTGCGCAGCCCGCTGCGGGCCAGCCCCGAAGGTTCTGACCTGCTGGAAAATGCTATTCGTGCCGCCATTGGCGACAAACCCAAAGGCCATGATTTTGACTATTCCCGGCAAGAAGTCGGCGGCACCATGTCCCGCCACATGAGCCATACCGGCGGGTAAGCGAAGCCCATGTCAAAACCTGAAAAAACAGCACCGCCAACGCTGCTGTTTCACAGTTATCGCGCCCTGACCGCGATGCTCTTGCCCTTTGCCTATCGCAAAGTTGCCGCAAAACTGGCTGCCGAAGGCATTCCCAGACTGCGCCAACGCGAGCGACTTGGCCGGGCCAGCCAACCCCGCCCTGCTCTTGCACCGGGTGCCGCGCTGATCTGGTTTCACGGGGCCTCGGTTGGCGAAAGCCAAGCGGCGCTGACGCTGATCAACCGCCTGCGCCCGCAGCTGCCCAAGGCACGATTTTTGCTGACCTCCGGCACGGCGACATCAGCGGTGATGGCAGCCAAACGTCTGCCCGAGGGCTGCCAGCACCAGTTTGCGCCGCTGGACAGCGGCAGGGCGGTACGGCGGTTTCTGGACCATTGGCGCCCCGACGCCGGGATCTTTGTCGAAAGTGAACTGTGGCCGGTTACCCTGGCAAGCGCCAAGGCGCGTGGTACCCGGCTGGCGCTGGTCAATGCCCGCCTTTCTGCACGCTCGGTTGCCAGCTGGCGCAAAAAGCTGCCAACGGCGCGTTTCATTCTTGGGCTGTTTGATCTGCTGCTGGCGCAGAACCCGGCGGTGGCGCAGGATCTGGTCTCGCTTGGCGGCAATGCTGACCGGGTATTTCCCAGTGGCAACCTCAAAGCCGCTGCTGCTGCGCTGCCGCAAGACACCGCCCTTGTGGCCGAAATGCGCGCCGCGCTATCCGGACGCCCGGTCTGGATTGCCAGTTCAACCCACAAAGGCGAAGAAGAGATCATCCTGGCCGCCCATCGCGCCCTGCTGCGCGATCACCCCGATCTCTGCCTACTTCTGGCACCGCGTCATCCGGCCCGCGCCGCCGAGGTCCGCGACAAGATCACCAAGGCTGGCCTGACCTTTGCGCAACGCAGCAGCGCTGCCCCCCTGGCCCGTGAAACGCAGGTCTATCTGGCCGACACATTGGGAGAGCTGGGCAGTTGGTACGCGTTAAGCGAGATTGTCTTTCTTGGCGGATCATTGCTGCCGATTGGCGGCCATAATCCCTTTGAGGTGGCCCAGGCCAAAGCGGCGGTGCTGACCGGTCCGGGCTATAGCAATTTCAGCGAAACCTTTCCGCCGCTGATCGCCGCGGGCGGCGCAGTCGAGGTGGCGGATGCCGACAGTTTGGCCGCAGCGGTGGATCACTGGCTTACCCAGCCAGAGGTGCTGCACGCCGCCCGCGACGCCGCAGGCGACTATCTTGCGGCGCAATCGGGCCAACTGGATCAGGTGGTCACCCGGCTGATCACCGGCCTCAACCTAGGAGACCCGGCGTGAATGAGCTTTATGTCACCAACTTCAACAAGAACTTCACCGGGGTCTCGGCCACTGCCGCCAATGTTCTGCGCCAGCAGATGGCGCTGCATGAGGTGCGGCTGATCGGACGTGCGCTGCCCGCCTGCCCGGCGCCGATGTCGCTGCAGACCGCGCGCCGCCTGGCGGCAAAGCCACCGCAGGACTACCCCTTTTCCATCTGGCATGTACGTCGCAACACTGAAATGCGCGCCGCGATCTGGAGCCGCGATGTTCTGCGGCTGCCAATCCGCATTGTCTTTACCTCGGCTGCACAGCGCCGCCATTCGGCGCTGCCGCGCTGGCTGATTTCGCGCATGGATGCGGTGGTCGCCACCACTGAAAAGGCAGCAGATTTTGTGCCCCATGTGCGCGCCGTGGTGCCGCACGGGGTCGATACCAATCTCTACTGCCCCGCCGAAAATCGCGCCACTGCCTGGCGGGCGCTTGGCTATGGTGGCGCGTTGGGGCTGGCCAGTATTGGCAGGATCCGGCCGGAAAAAGGCACCGATCTCTTTGTCGAAGCGATGCTGAAGCTGCTGCCCGACCTCCCCGGCGCAACCGCCTTGGTGCTGGGCCGCGCGGCCCCCGAACATCAACGGTTTTTGCAGGGGCTTCAGGCGCGTATCAAGACCGCAGGCTTGAGCGATCGTATCCTGTTCCCCGGCGAGGTGGTCCCGCAGGACCTGCCGCAGATCATGCGCGCCCTGTCACTTGTGGTGCAGCTACCGCGCTATGAGGGCTACGGCATGGTGCCGCTGGAAGGCATGGCCAGTGGTGTGCCCTTCATTGCTTCGCAAGCGGGCTATTACAGCGCCTTTTCCGCCCAGGGAACCACCGGCAAGATTGTCCCGCTAGAGGACGCCGCAGCCGCAGCCGCAGCCGCCCTGGCGCTGTTGTCAAACCCAGACCGCCATCAGGCCATGTGCGCCCGCGCCCGTGACGTTGCCATCAACAGCTTCAGCGCCACCCGCGAAGCCGAAGGCATTGAAGCAGTTTACCAAGAACTATGGAGCAAGGGCTAAGCCCTGCAAGATAAGATGGCGCGCCGATGGCGGCGGTCGTCAGACAACGGCCCAGCAGACAAAGAGGCGGGCCAGACAGACAAAAGGCCCGGCAATCGCCAGGCCTTTTGCACAGGTGTTTGGGTTGGCTGCCGGATCAGGCCGCAGGCATGCGCTGTTCGACAATTTCCGCCCACCAGCTGCAGCCGGCCGGGATTGCCTCGTCGTTGAAGTTATATTCCGGATGGTGCACATCAGCGCTGTCGCCATTGCCAACCAGGATATAGGCGCCGGGGCGCTCTTCCAGCATGAAGGCAAAGTCTTCGCCGCCCATCACCAGCGGTGCCTCATCGCAGCCACCGGAAATACCGCTAGCCACCTTGGCCGCGAATTCGGTCTGCTCTTCGTGGTTCACCATCACCGGATAGCCGCGGTGATAGGTCACCTCTGCGCTGCCACCAAAAGTCGCCGCCACGCCGGCGCAGATTTCCTGGACCCGCTTTTCGGCGAGATCGCGCATCTCTGTCGACATGGTGCGCACGGTGCCTTTGATCTGAACCCGCTGTGGAATCACGTTGAACGCCTTGGAAGAGGTTTCAAACGAAGTCACCGACACAACAACCCGGTCCACCGGATCCGCATTGCGCGATGCGATGGTCTGCAATGCCAGAACCGCCTGCGCAGACATCACGGTGGTATCGATGGTTTCATGCGGTTTTGCCGCATGGCCACCGCGCCCTTCAAAGGTGATGTCAAACTGGTCGGTGGCGGCAAAAAAGGCACCGGGACGGATTGCAAAGCTGCCAATCGGTTTCCCAGGCCAGTTGTGCATGCCGTAGACTTCCTGAATGCCCCAGCGTTCCATCATGCCATCGTCGCACATTTCTTTACCGCCGCCGCCGCCTTCTTCGGCGGGTTGAAAGATCAGAACCACGGTGCCGTCAAAATTACGGGTCTCGGAGAGGTATTTCGCAGCGCCCAACAGCATGGCGGTATGGCCGTCATGGCCGCAGGCATGCATCGCATCGGGGGTCTTGGAGGCATAGTCCAGCCCGGTTGCTTCGTGGATGGGCAGCGCGTCCATATCGGCGCGCAGGCCAATGACCTTGCCCGCGGTATCGGTCTTGCCCTTGATCACGCCAACAACCCCGGTGCGGCCAATGCCGGTGGTGATTTCATCACAGCCGAATTCCTTGAGCTTGTCTGCGACCAGCGCCGAGGTCCGGTGGGTTTCAAACAGGATTTCAGGGTTTTCGTGAATGTCACGACGCCATTCGGTGATTTCTTTTTGCAATTCGGCAAAGCGGTTCTTGACCGGCATGGAAGCTCTCCTTTGGAAGTAACACCCCCGGCACCTTGTCCGAGGGAGGCTATTGAATGGTGGTCTCTGTCGGGCGCAGATTGCCTGTCAGGCGACAGGCATGCGTTGTTCGATAATTTCGGCAAACCAGCTGATACCGGCTGGGATCGCCGCATCGTTGAAATCATACTCCGGATGGTGCAGCCCGGCAGAGGGTCCGTTGCCCAGCCGGATCATCGCACCGGGGCGTTCCTGCAGCATAAAGGAAAAATCCTCTCCGCCCATGGCCAATGGCACCTCTTCACAGGCGCCCACCCCCGAAACCGTTTCTGCCGCCACCCGGGCCAGATCTGCTGCCGCCGCATCATTGATCGTGACCGGCACGCCAAGGTGAAAGGACAGCTCCGCCGATCCGCCAAAGCTCTGGGCGATGCCGTCAACGATCGCCTGCAGCCGCTCTGGGATCAGGGCGCGCACCTGCGGGGAATGGGTGCGGATGGTGCCGCGCACCTCGGCCCGATCCGGGATCACGTTAAATGCCTTGGAAGAGGTTTCAGCCGAGGTCACCGACAGCACCCCCTGCAAGACCGGGTCGACATTGCGCGACATCACCGTTTGCAACGCGCAGATGATATGCGCCATCATCACCGTGGTATCGACGGTTTCATTTGGTTTGGCGGCATGGCCACCGCGCCCCTGCAGCTGCAGCGTGAATTCATCCACCGAGGCCAGGATCGGGCCGGGACGAATGGCAAATTTGCCCAGCTCCAGCCCCGGCGCATTGTGAATGGCATAGACTTCATCAATGCCAAAGCGATCCATCAGGCCGTCCTTGCACATGGCTTCGGCGCCATTGCCGCCCTCTTCGGCGGGCTGAAAGATCACCACGGCGGTGCCATCAAAATTGCGGGTTTCGGCCAGATATTTTGCCGCACCCAACAGCATGGCGGTATGGCCGTCATGGCCGCAGGCATGCATCGCATTGGGGATTTTAGAGGCATGGTCCAGCCCGGTTTGTTCCTGCATCGGCAGCGCATCCATATCGGCGCGCAGCCCAATGGCGCGCCCCTGGGAATTGCTGCGCCCCTTGATCACGGCAACAACCCCGGTCCGGCCAATCCCGGTCACCACCTCATCACAGCCAAAGCTGTGCAGCTTTTCAGCCACCAGGGCGCTGGTGCGATGGGTTTCATACAGGATTTCAGGATTTTCATGGATATCGCGACGCCAGGCGGCCACCTCGTCGTGCAGATCGGCAATTCGGTTCTTAACGGGCATCGCGCCTGTCCTTCCCTGTTGAGGTTACGCAGCAGGCATACGTCGTTCGACCAGTTCGGCAAACCAGCTGCAGCCCAGCGGAATTGCCTCGTCGTCAAAGATGTAGGCCGGGTGGTGGCACATCGGCGTATCGCCATTGCCGAGGAAGATATAGGCGCCGGGGCGCTCTTCCAGCATGTAGGAAAAATCCTCTGACGGCATGATCGGCGATGTATTCTCATCGACAGCGACCCCGACCGCCTGCGCCGCCTCGATGGCATGGCCCGTCTCGGTCTCGGTGTTGAATGTCACCGGATAGCCTGGTGACCAGGTCACCTCGGCACTGGCGCCAAAGGCCTCGGCTGTGCTTGTCGCCACCCGGCGCACCCAGTCTTCCGCCTGGGCGCGGTATTCGGTATCCAGCGTGCGCACCGTGCCCTGCAATTTGGCCGTATGGGCAATCACATTAGACGCGGTACTGTCGGTTTCAAAGGTGCCCACCGTCAGCACCACCCGTTTGACCGGGTTGACGTTGCGCGACACGATAGAGTGGAGCGAGACCACAATCTGCGCGGCCACAAGGGTGGTGTCGATGGAATCATGCGGCGCAGCGGCATGCCCCCCCTTGCCGGTGACAGTGATCTCAAATTCGTCCGAAGAGGCCAGCAAAGCTCCGGAACGAATGGCAAATTCGCCAACTGGCTTGCCCGGCATATTGTGCAAGCCATAGACTTCCTGAATGCCCCAACGCTCCATCAGGCCATCCTGGCACATGGCCAGCGCACCTGCGCCTCCCTCTTCGGCGGGCTGGAAAATCAGAACGACCTTGCCGTCAAAATTGCGGGTCTCGGCCAGGTATTTCGCTGCCCCCAGCAGGATTGCCGTATGCCCATCATGGCCACATGCATGCATCACCCCCGGCGTCTTGGACGCATAATCCACCCCCGAAGCCTCGTGAATTGGCAGGGCGTCCATATCGGCGCGCAGGCCAATCACCCGACCCGAGGTATTGGTCTTGCCCTCGATCACCGCCACAACACCCGTCTTGCCAATGCCGGGCGTCACATCGGTGACACCAAAACCGTGCAAACGCTCCTGAACAAAAGCCGCTGTTTTGTGCAGCTCATACATCAGTTCGGGATTTTCATGCAGGTGGCGCCGCCAGCCGGTCACCTCTTGCTGCATTTCGGCAAATCTATTCTTGATGGGCACGGGCTCAACTCCTCTCACTTGAGATGATTGGTACGAAAATAAAAAACGCTTGTCTACGGGTCTTGCTGGTCCCGCCCCTGCGCCGACAGAAAGACAACGAGCTTTTCATGCAGAAGAGAAATATCATCTGCTTGCAACCCGCCGGTCACCTCTGCGCGCACCTGTGTCAGGCGGGATTTGACCGTCCGAATGTAGTCCTGGCCAGCCTGCGTCAGCGTCAGGCGCACGGTGCGCCGATCCCCGTCACAGCGCGCCCGCTGGACCAGCCCGTGATCCTCCAGCTTGTCAACATAGCGCCCCAGGGTGGCGTCATTGATGGCCAGGATCGTCCCATAGGCGTTCTGCACCAGTCCCGGCTTGCGAAGAATCATCCCCAAAACGCTGAGATGCCCTGCAGATAGCCCGGTTTCCTTGCCGATCAGCTCTACGTGCTGGGCAATCATCCGCCCGGCTATTTGTATCAGCACGGCAAAATCAACGTCTTGATAGACCTCTTGCAAGAGGTCGCTTTCGGTATTTTGCATAGCTACCTTTCACGGGTGCAAAGAAGAAAGAAGAAGATGTCCGCCCGCACAGGATGCATCCGCCGCTATTGCGCCAGCCGCGCGACCAGTTTTTTCATAAAGTCATGGCCTGCATTGAACTGTGCGACAGTGACATATTCGTTGGGCTGATGCGCCTGGGCAATATCGCCGGGGCCACAGATCACCGCCGAATAGCCTGCAGCCTGGAATTGCCCGGCCTCGGTTCCATAGGTCACCACATGGGTTGCGTTATCACCGGTGAGGCTGCGCACCAGTGTTTCGGCCTCGCCTGCCTCTTCCGGCACCAAACCGGGCACATGAAACGCCTGGGTCACATCAATACGCGCCTCGGGGTGGATCGCCTGCATCCCGGCCTCGACCTTTTTGACCTCGGCCAGATAGGCCTTTTCCCAGTCGTCGCCATTTTCGCCTGGAACCACACGAAAGCCCATCATGAAATGGCAGTCCTTGGCGGTGATATTATTGGCCGTGCCGCCCGAGATCGTGCCGACGTGGCAGGTGGTAAAGGGCGGGTTGAACAGCGCCTGCATCTCGCCCGGCTCCTGCGCCTGGTTTTCTGCGTTGCGCTGATTGGCCCAATCGATCAGCTTGGCGCCCTCCATGATGGCGCTGACCCCGGTGGGCAACAGCGAGGAATGCACCTCAAAGCCGATCACATGCGTGTTGTAGGCATAGGCCCCGTTGTGGCCTGTGACCGCTTGCATCATCGAGGGTTCGCCAACAATCACCGCCGATCCCTTGGGCAGCAGCGGCTGCATGGCTTCGATCATCGGCGGCGCACCGGTGCAGCCGATCTCTTCGTCAAAGCTCAGGCCCAGCTGCAGCGGGCGTTTCACGCCGCGGTGATGTGCCTCGACCAATGCCCAGATCGCCAGGGCGTCAAAGCCCTTCATGTCGCAGGTGCCCCGGCCAAAATATTTACCGTCGCGTTCCACCACGGTAAACGGATCACTATCCCAGGGCTGGCCATCCACAGGCACCACATCAGTATGCCCCGACAGCACGACCGCGCCCTCGATCTCTGGGCCGACATGAGCAAAGAGCGCCGCCTTATGGGGCTGAGCCGGATCCACCCAGCGATGCGCGGTGATGCCATGCCCCTGCAGATAGTCCTGCACCCAATCCACCAGCGGCAGATTGGTGTCACGGCTGACGGTTGGAAAGCTGACCAGATGCTGCATCAGTTCCAGCGGTGTCAAAATAGTCGCCATGCGCTCAATACCCGCTATCGGTGGTCAGCACATAATGGCCTGGCTCGACCTCCTGATACTGCGAAGGTTCGGGCTTATAGTCCAGCCCGTGAATCGGCGACGGGATAGGTTTGAAATTCAGGTCTTTTTCGCTCTTGCGGCGATGCGGATCGGCAATGGGAACCGCCTTCATCAAGGCCTGGGTATAGGCATGCTGCGGGTTCTCAAAGACGCGGGCACGCGGGCCAAGCTCAACAATACGCCCCAGATACATCACCCCGACCTGATGGCTGACCCGCTCTACCACGGCCATGTCATGGCTGATGAACAGGAAGGACAGCCCCAGATCTGCCTGCAATTCCATCATCAAGTTCAAGACTTGGGCTTGTACAGAAACATCCAGCGCCGAGACGGCCTCATCTGCGACGATCAGTTTAGGGTTCAGCGCCAGGGCACGCGCGATGGCGATTCGCTGGCGCTGGCCGCCGGACATCTCGTGCGGGTAGCGGCGCATGAAACTGCGCGGCAGCTGTACCCGATCAAACAGATTCGCAACCCTATCCTGCAGCTCGGACCCTGACGCCAGGCCATAGTTGCGCAGGGGTTCTGCCACCTGATCCAGCAACTGCATCTGCGGGTTGAGCGACGCAAAGGGATCCTGAAAGATCATCTGCATATCCAGGCGCGCCTTGTGCAGATCTGCATGGTTCAACCCCAGGATATCGCGCCCTTCAAATTCCACCTTGCCCGACAACGGTTCGACCAGACGCAACAGCGACCGCCCGGCGGTGGATTTGCCACACCCCGATTCGCCCACCAATGACAGGGTCTGGCCCTTGAAGACCTTGAAAGAGACATCTTCCACCGCGTGCACATTTGCGACGGTCCGGCGCAGCAAGCCGCCTTTGACGGCGAATCGGGTGGTCAGGTTTTCAACATTCAGCAGCACCTCATTGGTGCCAGTGATCGGCGCGATCTTCTGATCCTCGACCCCCATCAGCTTCATCGGTTCAGGATAGGCCTTACCCTGCATTTCGCCCAGCTTTGGCACCGCAGCCAACAGCGCCTTGGTGTAATCATGCTGCGGGTTTTCAAAGATCTCTTCGACGGTGCCCTCTTCGACCTTGTTGCCGCGGAACATGACGACGACACGGTCCGCCATCTGCGCCACGACGGCCATGTCGTGGGTGATGAACATGACTGCGGTGCCGGTTTCACGTTTCAGCCGATCCATCAGCGCCAGGATCTCGGCCTGAATGGTCACATCCAGCGCGGTTGTCGGCTCGTCCGCGATCAGCAGGCGCGGCTCACAGGCCATGGCCATTGCGATCACCACGCGCTGGCGCATACCGCCCGACAATTCATGCGGATATTGCTTCAGGCGGCGTTCTGGTTCTGGGATGCGGACCTCGCGCAGCAGTTCCAGAGCGCGTTCTTCGGCCTGGGATTGCGACATATCCTTGTGCACCCGCAGCCCTTCGGTGAGCTGGCGACCAACGGTGAACACCGGGTTCAGCGCCGTCATCGGCTCTTGAAAGATCATCCCGATTTCGTTGCCCCGGATATCCTTCATCACCTCACTGGAGGCCTGGGCCAGATCCATTTCGCCACCGTCACGGCGATCAAACATCAGCGCCCCGCTAGTGATCTCTCCGCCGCCAAATTCCACCAGACGCATCAGCGACAGCGAGGAGACGGATTTGCCCGAGCCCGACTCGCCCACGACGCAGACGGTCTCTCCGGGGTTCACATCAAAGGAAACATTCTCGACGCCAACAACCGGGCCATCCTTGGTTTGAAACTCAACCCGCAGGCCTTTGATTTGCGCAATAGGTTGATCAAGCACCTGGCGCCCCCCTGTATCTATTATGTTATGCGGCCCGGTGTCGGGCCTTGCCGAAATCTACGTCGATCTTGGTCTTGCCGTCAAATCTGCCTTTAATAATCTCGAATGGAAAGCCTTGCCGGAAAAAACCTCTGGTAAGACTTGCATTTTCCTCAAACTCTGTTTCGATATGCTCAGTATCTGCCCATCTTGACGGGTCAGCATAGGCCCCGTGATTTGAAAAGCGTCTGTTTTTCAAATTGTTCCGCGCAATGTGAGGCAGAGCGACATCGTATCCGCAGCTTTGCGGCAACAAGCCAGGCCCTGGTTGCCCGGCACAAAAAGACACGTAACGTGTTCGACAAGGAGAGTGTAATGAAACTCAAAACCCTTTTGATGGGTGCCATCGCTTCGGCAGCCGTCGCTCCGGCAGCTTTTGCCGAGCGTGGCGCCGATGGTCAGGTAAATATTATTTACTGGCAGGCCCCTTCGATCATGAACCCCTTTCTGTCCGGTGGGACCAAAGACGTCGAGGCTGCCTCTCTGGTGATTGAACCTCTGGCGCGCTACAATGAAGTTGGTGAAATGGTGCCGTTCCTGGCATCCGAAGTTCCAACCGTGGAAAATGGCGGCGTCAGCGAAGACCTGACCACCATCACCTGGAAAATCGCCCCTGGCATTAAATGGTCCGATGGTACGCCCTTCACATCGAAAGACGTGAAATTCACTGCAGATTACTGCATGGATCCCGAAGGCGGCTGCGCCCAGGTTACCAAATTCGAAGGTGTGACTTCGGTTGAAGCGCTGGATGATCTGACGGTCAAGGTCACCTTTGCCCAGCCAACACCCTTCCCCTATGGCCCCTTTGTTGGCGGCGAAAGCCCCATCATTCAGGCTGCTCAGTTTGCTGATTGCATGGGCGCCAAGGCCCCCGAATGCACCGAGGCCAACTTTGCGCCGCTGGGCACCGGCCCCTTTGTTGTGGATGAATTCAAGCCCAACGATGTGATAACCCTGTCGGCCAACCCCAACTTCCGCGACCCGGCCAAGCCTGCCTTTGCCAAGGTCCTGTTCAAAGGCGGCGGTGATGCAACCGCAGCTGGTCGTGCCGTGATGGAAACCGGCGAATTCGACTATGCCTGGAACCTGCAGCTGGCCCCCGAAGTCGTGGCCCAGATGGAATCCGCCGGCAAGGGCACGCCTGTCGCAGGCTTTGGCCCGCTGGTTGAACGCATCATGCTGAACAACACCAACCCCGATCCGGCGCTTGGCCCGGATGAACGCTCGGTGATCCGCCCGCACCCCTTCTTGGGCGATCCTGCCGTTTACAACGCCATGTCGCTGGCGATCGACCGTCCTTTGCTGGTTGAAATCGGCTATGGCAAAGCGGGTAAAGTCACCTGTAACTGGGTCCCGGCCCCTGCTGCTGTGAACTCTGACACCATGACCTGTGACAAACAGGACATTGCAGCTGCAAACGCGATGCTGGAGGAAGCGGGCTACAAAGACACCGATGGTGACGGCGTCCGCGAAACCCCATCAGGTGTTCCGATGAAGATCCTGTACCAGACCTCGACCAATGCCGTGCGTCAGGATTTCCAGGCTCTGATCAAACAGTGGTGGAGCGAAATCGGTATCGAATCCGAGCTGCGTAACCTCAGCGGTTCCGTGTTCTTTGGTGGTGATCCCGGCTCGCCCGACACCTTCCAGAAGTTCTATGCCGATGTTGAAATGTATGCCAATACCTTCAACGGCACCGACCCGCAGTCCTACCTGGCCAACGGTCTGTGCGACAAGGCACCTTCGCCTGCAAGCCAATGGCAGGGCGAAAACATCTCGCGCTTCTGCAACGAAGAGTATGACGCCCTGCATGCGGAGCTGACAAAAACAGCCGGCGCCGAAGCACGTGCCGAAATCTCCAAGCGCCTGAACGACATCATCGTAACCAATGGTGGTATGATCCCACTGGTTCACCGTGGTCGTCTTTCGGCCCATGCCAACAGCCTGGGTGGCGTTAAGCTCAACGTCTGGGACAGCGAACTCTGGAACGCTGCTGACTGGTACCGCATCAAATAAGCGGATCTTGTAGAAACGGGGCCCCGGTGTTTTCGCCGGGGCCTCTTGCCATCCGCGCCACGTTCCGTTCTATCGCGGACACGCTGGACAGGCCGCACCCAAGGGCTGCGCGCCCTTTCCGGATCAACAATAACACATTGCAAAAGGCGCACGCTCTATGCTGACCTTTACAATCAGGCGACTGGTCCTGTCGGTTCCGACATTGCTGTTCATCAGTCTCGTGATTTTCCTGCTGCTCGAACTCGCCCCCGGCGACCCCATGGCGCAGGTTCCCCTCACAGTTCCCCCCGAAGTCAAAGAAAAAATGCGCGAGGCCCTGGGCCTTGGCCAACCCGCCCCGATCCGGTTCTGGAAATGGCTGGTGCAATTCTTCTGGATTGAACCCCAGGTGATGATTGACCACTATTTTGGCACCACCTTCTCGCAGGGGGATCTGCGGGTAATTTCCTGGCAGACCCGTTCGCCAGTGATGGATATCGTCATCCAGCGGATGCCACAGACCCTGTGGGTTGTTGGCACCGCCTATGTGGTCGCCATCTTCATCGCGCTGCCCATTGGCATCTATTCAGCCTATCGCCAGTATAGCTGGTTTGATCAGCTGGGGACCTTTATATCGATGGTCGGCTTTTCAGTGCCGCCCTTCTTTTCGGGTGTGCTGGTCATCGTGATCTTCTCGGTGCAACTGGGCTGGTTCCCGTCGATCTATGACACCACCCATGTGGTGGATAGCTGGGACAGCTTTGTCTATCAGTTGCAGCAGATGATCATGCCAGTCATGGTGCTGGCGCTGCAGATCACCGCCCAGCTCAGCCGTTTCATGCGCGCCTCGATGCTGGACAACCTGAACCAGGACTACGTGCGCACCGCCCGCGCCAAAGGGCTAAGCGAATATGTCGTGGTCATGGTGCATGTCCTGCGCAATTCAATGATCCCGGTGGTCACCGTGATTGCACTGGGCATCCCGGCAATCTTTGGCGGCGCCATCATCACAGAACAGGTGTTCAAGGTGAATGGTATCGGCCAGCTGCTAATTGGTGCGATCCAGGCCAATGACCTGCCGATGGTGCAGACGCTTACCTTTATCTTTGCCATCCTCATCGTGCTGTTCAACCTGATCGCTGATGTGCTCTATGGCATTCTAGACCCGAGGATCCGCTATGACTGAGCTGAGCAATCCTATCCCAAGCAAACCACCGCGCAGCCAGTGGCTGGACGTCTGGGACCAGTTCAAATCGCACCGCGGCGCCCTGATGGGCGGGATCCTGTTCCTGCTGATCGTGGCAACGGTCTATCTGGGGCCGTTCCTATGGGACATCGATGCAACCCATATCGACATCCGGGCCCGCAACCAAGGGCCCAGCTGGGCGCATCCCTTTGGCACCGATCAGCTGGGCCGCGATATGCTGGCCCGGATGATGGCCGGGGGCTCCACCTCTGTGTCCGTCGGGCTGACGGCAATGATGCTGGCGCTGTTTCTCGGCTCTTTCATTGGTGTTGTCGCGGGCTTTTTCAAACGGCTCGATGGGCCTTTGATGCGGCTGACCGATCTGTTTCTGGCGCTGCCGCTGCTGCCGCTCTTGCTGGTGATGATGCTGTTGTTCCGCGAACCGCTGAACGCCGCCTTTGGGCCAGAGCAGGGCATTTTCATCCTGATCGTCTGCGCCATTGGCATCACCTCCTGGATGCCCACTGCGCGGATCGTTCGCGGCGATGTACTGGCCATCAAGGAACGTGAGTTCGTTCTGGCGGCCCGTTCTATCGGCACCGCCGACAACAAGCTGATCACCCGGCATATCCTGCCCAATGTGTTGTCCCCCATCATGGTTTCGGCCACCTTAGGTATCGCCACCGCGATCATCACCGAAAGCTCGCTTTCCTTCCTGGGTCTTGGCTTTCCGCCCGATTTCCCAACCTGGGGGCGGCTGCTGTTTGATGCCACCGACTATCTCCAGCAGCACCCGGAGCGGGTGTTCTGGCCCGGTATGGCGATTTCTCTGACGGTGCTGAGCGTGAACTACCTTGGCGACGGGCTGCGTGACGCGCTGGATCCACGGATTCGCGGCCGCTAGGAACAGCGGGCAGCAGGGCCTTTGCTGCGGCTCTCGCTGAGACATATTCAAATAAGAAAATAAATGCCGGCCGCCCCTTGGGGCGGCCGATATTTTTTTGCCACGCCGGGCATTGCAGGACAGGGTCCTGCCTAAATCACCATCAACAGAACATCTCTCCTGCGCATTCTGATGAATGCGCCGCCTTCCCCCTTGTCGTGCGGCGCAATTGGCCTCATTTCGGGAAATCATTCCAGTTCAGCTCCACTCTATCGGGAGAGACCCATGTTCGAGACCCTCGGCTTTGAAGAGACAGGACCGCGCGCGGTATCAGTATATTTTGCCATTCTGCTTGGCCTTGGCTTTGGCGGCCTGGCGCAGCTGACACGGTTTTGTTTTCGTCGCGCCCTGGTTGGCGAGGATCGCCGCCAGGCGTCCGGGGTCTGGGCACTGGCACTGGCGGTTTCCGTGCTAGGCACCCAGGCAGCGGTTGCACAGGGATGGATCAGCTTTGACGGTCACCGGCTTTGGGCAGCCGAGCTGCCGATTGTCGCGATTGTTCTGGGTGGGGTGATGTTTGGTGTCGGCATGGTGCTGACGCGTGGCTGCATTTCGCGCCTGACCGTGCTGAGCGGCACTGGCAACCTGCGTGCCCTGCTTTGCCTTGTCGTCTTTGCCATCACCGCCCATGCGACGCTGAAGGGCGTGTTGGCACCGCTGCGCACGGGCCTGGGCGGCATGACCCTGCAGCTGGGCGACTATGCCAGTCTGGCCGCCCTGCCCGGCGGTGCGCCGTTGTGGAGCGCCCTTGTCGCCCTGCCCGCACTCTGGCTGGCGCTGCGATCGCAAAACTCTGGCCTCGCCCTCCTCGGAGGGGCCACGATAGGTGCGCTGGTGCCGCTGGCCTGGGTCACAACCGGCTTTGTGCTATATGACGAATTCGACCCCATCGCGATGGAGAGCCTGTCATTCACCGCGCCAATGTCCGAGACCCTGTTCTACACGATCGCTGCAAGTGCCGTGCCTGCGAGCTTTGGCCCCGGCCTGGTTGCCGGTGTTCTGATCGGTGCGCTGCTGGTCGCTCTGCTGCGGGGGGAGTTCACCTGGCAAAGCTTTGACAGCCCGCGCCAGACCGGGCGTTATATGCTGGGTGCTGCGCTTATGGGTTTTGGCGGGGTTCTGGCTGGTGGCTGCACCCTTGGGGCCGGGCTTGCTGGGATGTCCACCCTTGGCCTCGCCGCGCCGCTAGCCCTGGGTGCCATTGCCCTGGGCGGCGTCACCAGCCATCATCTGCTGCAAAATGCACAGCGCACCGATGGCGCTAGTGAAGCCGTTTCTTCACCCGCCGCACCCCAAGCCAAACCAGGCCCACAACAGGCAGCGTGATCATCGCTGTCATCATCCCCTTGCTCAGCCCCAGCGCCAGGGCAAGGGGATAGGCCAGATAGGCCACCAGCGAGACCGCATAGTAGCTGATCGCCACCACCGACAGCCCTTCGACCGTATGCTGCAGCCGGAGCGCCTGATCGGCGCGCCGATCCATACTGGCCAATAGCGCCTGATTCTGGCCGCTGCGCTCTACATCGACGCGGGTTCGCAACAGCTCTCCGCCGCGACGGGCCCGGTCTGCCAGCCTGGCGATGCGCTTCTCGGTGGATTTCACCGTGCGCATGGCGGGCTCGTAGCGGCGCAGCATGAACTCTGCAAAGAGCTGAAACCCGCCATGGCGCTGCTCTCGCAGCAGGCCGATACGTTGATTGACCAGCGCCTCATAGGCGCCGGTGGCACCAAAGCGGAATTCACACTTCGCTGCCATCGCTTCCAATTCTGCCGAAACCGTCAAAAGCTGCGTCAGCGTCTGTTCCGGTGGTGCGGTGTCAGACGCCATCTCGGCCATCATGCCGCTGAGGTCGCTATCCAGGCGCCCAATCGGCGGCGCGAGGCTACGGGCGCGGGAAAACCCCAGCATCGACATCGCCCGGTAGGTTTCTATCTCGCAGACACGCTGCACCAGACGGCCGATACGCTGTGCCCCGGTCGTGTCATTGGCAAAGAGCGCAAACCGCATATGCCCAGCGGGATCAATGCGAAAATCCCCCGCGATCACCGCGCTGTTTTCCAGCACCTCGGCCACCGCCAGGCTTTCGGGGACAAACCAATCCTGCAGGGCAGTCTTGATGTCGCCATCCTGCGGCCGGGGCAAAACCCGCATCATCAGCGAGGTCACCCGCTGCCCCGGTAGCTGCTCTAGCCAATCCTTGGGAAAAACGTCAAAATCCGCCGGATCAAAGGCACGGGCGCTGACGCCATCGCCATAGAGCGTATAGCTGACAAATTCGGTGTGCTGTTCCCATTTCAGCGCATGGCGCCCCAGCTGAGCCGAATGATGGGTCGCACCCGGCTTTGGATGCGCCGCACCGTGCCGGTCCAGCAATGCCGTCAGATGTGCCATATCAAGCGCGCGATCCCGGTGCACCGCCTGGCGCGGCTGCTTTACCGCAAGATAGATCACCGTGCTGGGACTTTGCATCGCCGGAAAGGGACGCGCGTGCAACTCATTTGCCAGCTCGTAACGCAGCGGGTGGTCTTGGATCGGGGGCATAAACGGCGTCTCCACTAACTTCCGAGACCATAGCGAGCGCAGAAGAACCTGTAAAGAATTCTTTCATTTCAACATGTTACCGGAGTACAATGGTATACAGCGCGCCCAACACCACAGGGAACCGGCTGGCATTACATGGGGCTCTGCCCCCGGCCTACGGCCGCCCCCGGGATATTTTCCGCCAAATGAAGCCATGGCGAACGCGCCCAGGTGGAGCGGAAAAAAAAAGGCGCGCCGGATTTCTCCGCCGCGCCTAGTCAGGGTGGAACCAGGTGCTAATCCTACTGGATCATGCCAAGGAGCTGATCCAGGGAGGCCTTGGCATCGCCGTAGAACATCCGGGTATTGTCCTTGAAGAACAGCGGGTTCTCGATACCGGAGTAGCCAGTGCCCTGGCCCCGTTTGGAGACGAAGACCTGCTTTGCTTTCCAGCATTCCAGAACCGGCATACCAGCGATGGGCGAATTGGGATCTTCCTGCGCCGCCGGGTTGACGATGTCATTGGAGCCAATGACGATTGCCACATCGGTTTCGAGGAAGTCCGCGTTGATTTCATCCATCTCCATGACGATGTCATAGGGCACCTTGGCTTCGGCCAGCAGCACGTTCATGTGGCCGGGCAGACGCCCGGCAACCGGATGGATAGCAAAGCGCACATTTTTGCCTTTGGCACGCAGACGCCGCGTCAGTTCGGCCACATTCTGCTGCGCCTGCGCCACCGCCATGCCGTAGCCGGGGATGATGATGACACTGTCAGCTTCTTCCAGTGCGGCCGCAACCCCATCGGCATCAATGGCCACCTGCTCGCCCTCGACCTCCATCGCGGGACCAGTGCTGCCACCAAAGCCGCCAAGGATAACGCTGATGAACGAGCGGTTCATCGCCTTACACATGATATAGCTGAGAATGGCACCAGAGGAGCCGACAAGCGCGCCAACGACGATCAGCAGGTCATTGCCAAGGCTGAAACCAATCGCTGCTGCCGCCCAGCCAGAGTAGCTGTTCAGCATGGAGACAACCACCGGCATATCAGCACCGCCGATGCCCATGATCAGATGGTAACCGATGAACAGCGCCGCCAGTGTCATCAGCAACAGCGGGACAACGCCACCTGTGTTGAAGTACCAGATCAGTGCAATCAGGGAAATCGCAGCGGCGCCCGCGTTCAGCATGTGACCGCCCGGCAGTTTGACCGCAGCAGAGGTCACCCGGCCTGCCAGTTTGCCATAGGCCACAACCGACCCGGTGAAGGTCACTGCGCCGATGAAGATGCCGAGGAAGAGTTCAACCCGTAGGATGGCCACTTCGACGCTGTCTTTCTTGGCCAGGAGCTTGGCAAAGCCGTCCAGCGCCTGCTTTTGGTCGGCATCCATGGCCATGACGCGACCCAGTTCGACATGGGCGATCACGCCCACAAAAACCGCCGCCAGACCAACCAGAGAGTGCATCGCCGCGACAAGTTCGGGCATCTGCGTCATCTGCACACGTGTTGCCAGCTGGTAGCCGATGACGCCGCCGCCTGCGATCAACAGGATAGACAGCAGCCACAGACCGGAGCCGGGGCCAACAAGAGTGGCAAAGATCGCCAGCGCCATGCCGGCAATGCCGTACCAGACCGCGCGCTTGGCGCTTTCCTGGCCCGACAACCCGCCAAGGCTGAGGATAAAGAGAACAGCCGCAACCACATAGGCGGCAGTGGTAAATCCATATTCCATCTCTGTAGCCTCCTTAAGATTTCTGGAACATGGCAAGCATGCGCCGGGTGACAAGGAAGCCACCAAAGATGTTGATCCCAGCCATAAAGACGGAGAGGGCTGCCAGCAGGATCACCAGGAAGCTGCCCGAACCGATCTGCATCAGCGCGCCCAGAATAATGATCGACGAGATCGCATTCGTCACCGCCATCAGCGGTGTGTGCAGGCTGTGCGCCACGCCCCAGATCACCTGGAAACCAATAAAGACCGACAGCACAAAGACGATGAAGTGCTGCATGAAAGAGGCAGGCGCGACCAGACCAACCGCAAGCAGCAAGGCACCACCGACGGCCAGCAGGGTCACCTGGTTCTTGGTCTGCGCCTTGAAGGCAGCCACTTCTTCGGCACGTTTTTGTTCTGGCGTCAGCTCTGGTGTCACCTCTTTGGGCTTGGCGGCAATCGCCTGCACCTTTGGTGGCGGTGGTGGGAAGGTGATTTCACCGGCATGGGTGACGGTGGCGCCGCGAATGACGTCATCTTCCATGTTGTGATTGACCTGACCGTCCTTTTCGGGCGTCAGATCTGTCATCATGTGGCGGATGTTGGTGGCATAGAGCATCGACGCCTGCGCCGCCATGCGGGATGGGAAATCGGTATAGCCGATGATGGTCACGCCGTTTTCCGTGACGATCTTTTCGTCCATCACGGTGAGCTTGCAGTTGCCGCCCTTTTCCGCCGCCAGGTCAACGATGACCGAACCGGGCTTCATCGCCGCGACCATCTCTTCGGTCCACAGCTCTGGCGCTTCGCGGTTGGGGATCAGCGCGGTGGTGATGACGATATCGACCTCTGGCGCCAGTTCCAGAAACTTGGCCAGCTGGGCCTCGCGGAATTCGGGGCTGGAAACCGAGGCATAGCCGCCGGAAGAAGCACCATCCGCCTGGTCTTCCTCGAAATCGAGATAGACAAATTCGGCCCCCATGCTTTCGACCTGCTCGGCCACTTCGGGGCGCACGTCAAAGGCCAGGGTAATCGCGCCGAGGCTGGTCGAGGTGCCAATGGCGGCCAGACCGGCAACACCGGCCCCTACCACCAGAACCTTGGCTGGGGGCACCTTGCCCGCCGCCGTGATCTGACCGGTGAAGAAGCGGCCAAAGTTGTTGCCCGCCTCGATCACCGCGCGATAGCCCGCGATATTGGCCATCGACGACAGCGCGTCCATCTTTTGTGCCCGGCTGATACGCGGCACCATTTCCATGGCGACAACGCTGGCGCCCTTGGATTTGGCCAGTTCCAGCCCCTCTTCATTGCCACCAGGGTTGAAGAAGGAAATCAGCGTCTTTTTTGAGTTCAGCCGCTTCAGCTCAACCTCGTTTGGCTGGCGCACCTTGGCAATGATGTCAGCCGTCTTCCACAAGCCAGCAGCGGTTTTGATGATTTCGACACCAGCCTCGGCATAGGCTTCGTCGCTGAATCCTGCCAATAGCCCCGCGCCGCTTTCAATGGCACAGTCGTACCCCAGTTTCTGCAGCTGACGCGCAGAGTCTGGCGTCATCGCAACCCGCGCCTCGCCGTTGATCACCTCTTTGGGTGTTCCAATTTTCACCTTTACGGTCCCCCTCGTCCTGCCCGTCTCGGCACTTGCTGAGTACGGATCGAAAAAATAATGACTATCCTGCGCAACATATTTGCGCAACCATTCCGCCGCGACGCCGCATATCGCTGCCGCGCTGCCGCATTTCTGCACCACTCAACAAAAGTGGCACGGATTCTTCAACCGGCCCAGATCATTCACCGCGAGGCTTGGCCCGGATTTTCGCCCCTGCCTGGCATGACAGTCACCCGACCATGACCCGGATCACAGCCAGCGCCGGACCTTTTGCTCATAGCGCGCCCAATCGGCGCGAAAGACGCGGCGCATTCTGTTTTCTTCGGGCAGGATAAAGCGTTTTTCCAGGATCCAGGTCAGCACCGGGATCAGGGGCAGCGCCAGCACCGCATCAAAGTAGAGGATAAGCCCCGCCAACACCATCACATCGCCCAGGTAGATCGGGTTGCGACTGCGGCTGAAAATCCCTGATTGCACCAGCTTGGCAGGGGTCGCATGGGGCAGCACCGTGGTTTTCTGGCGGCGCAGTTCCACCACGGCCAAGGCCATCAACACCAATCCGCCACCAACCAAGAGCCCGCCCAGCAGATCTGCCAGGACCGGCCCAAAGCCGAGCCCCATTGGCAAGAACCGCGCCTGCCCCCAAGCCAAGGCGATACCGGCACCTAACCAGACTGGCGGCAAATCTATCCACTTCATTTCATGTTCTTTCGAAGAGGGCCGAGGCCCGCCAGAGTAATGATAACTGTCCGCCACCCTCCCTGCATCGCGTGGGAAGGTCCAGCATTTCGCCTTGGATGCGCACAATAAAAGAACAGGTTGCCCATTGTTTGGGGGGATATCACAACGTCGTTCCCGGCAGGCGGCATCTGCATGCAACCATCAGGCCTTATGTCCCTGTGTCGCGGCAAAAACGTACTACTCCCATTCCATTTCTTCAAAGACACGGCCCGCGTTCTTTGTTGCCAGTTCATCAAAGGTATCCAGCCCGCGCCAGGCCTCTTGGTCGACATAATAGGCGCCCGCCAGATCGCCGCCCTCGTCGATATGCGCGCCGACTTTTGCCCGCAAGTCAGCCAGATAGTCATAGGTATAGCGCCGCAACTGCGCCAGGTTGGTTGGATGGCCATGGCCGGGGATCACATAGGTCGGCGCAAGGGGTTCCAGCTTGTCGACCCAGGTTTCCATCCAGCAGCTGGTGCAGGTATGGGGAAAGATCGGCAGCATACGTTCATGAAAGGCGATATCGCCGGCGATCATGATCTGCCACTGCGGGATCCAGACCTGAGTGTCCCCCGGATCATGCGCCGGACCAAGATGCAGCACCTGGATATCAACCCCGCCAAGGGTGACCTCATAGCTGTCAGCGAAGCTCAGGTTGGCAGGCTCTACCCGGGTGTCGCCCGCGCGATCGCCGTTGTAGGACTGCATGCGCTGCAAGATGAAATCGCCGTTTTTCTGTACCTCGGCAATCGCATCCTCATGCGCCAGGACATCAACCCCCAGATCGCGCCAATAGCCATTGCCCAGCATCGCATGGCCCTGACCATTTTCATTGATCACCAGCACCACGGGCTGATCCGTCTCTGCCTTGATCTCGGCATGCAGCGCCGCCGCCAGCGCATTGGATGCCCCGGCATTGATCACCACAACGCCTTCGCTGGTCACGATAAAGGAGAGGTTGTTGTTATGGCCTGCATTGTCGTACCCGGGCGGTGCAGTGGCACCGATGGCCGAAAACACATGCGGGATGACCTCAACCGGTTTGGAATAAAGCTCTGACTGCGGGTATTGATCCGCAATATCTTCGCTGGCCAGAACCGAACTGGCCAGGCTGGCAACGGCCAGCGCTGCAAACAGCGGTGTTTTCATAAGGGACCTCCCAAGGACTTAACCTGATACACCCAAATTATTCACTCCTATGAATATGATTGTAAATGCCAAAATCTCCAGCCGCAAAAGGGGCGGATCACCACTTTGACGGAACGGCGCACTTGCGCAAGCAGGCTCCGCCGATAACCTGTCCGAAACAGGAGGAGAACATTATGGATCTGAACGGAAAACACGCATTGGTCACAGGCGGCGGCACTGGCATCGGGTTGGCCATCGCCAGGGCGCTTGCCGACCAGGGTGCCCAGGTCACCATCACCGGACGTCGCCAAGAGGTCCTGGAAGAGGTCGCCACCAAAGGCCTGCATCCCATGGCTATGGATGTGCGCGATGAAGATGACATCATCGCCAAGGTTGCCGCCGCCGTTGACGCCCGCGGCCCCATTCAAATCTGTGTCGCCAATGCCGGCATCGCAGAGGGCAAGTCGCTGCATAAGACCTCGCTGGATTTTTGGCGCAACATGATGTCGACCAATCTCGACGGTGCCTTTCTGACCATACGTGAATGTCTGAAATCCATGCACCAGGCCGACTGGGGCCGCATCATCACCGTGGCCTCTATTGCCGGACTGCGCGGCCTGAAAGGCGGTGCCTGCTACAGTGCCAGCAAACATGGCATGATTGGCCTGACCCGCGCCCTGAGCGAAGATTACATGGGCAGCCAGATCACCGCCAACGCGCTCTGCCCCGGCTATGTCGACACCCCGATCGTGGACCGCAATATCAGCTCTATCGCCACCCGCGCCGGCATCAGCGAAGAAGAGGCTCTGAAGGTCATGGTCAATGCCAACCGTCACCAGCGCCTGATTGAACCCGAGGAAGTCTCGGCGGCGGCCCTGTGGCTCTGTGGTCCCGGATCGCAGTCAATCAACGGCCAGACCATCGAGATTGCCGGTGGGCAGACCTGATGAACCGCGCAGAATTCAATCGTTTCTGCGCTACCTTTCCAGCCGCTGAACATGTGGTTCAGTGGGGCAATTCCGATGTCTGGAAAGCAGGCGGCAAGCTTTTTGCCCTCTGCGGCTGGGCCGATGGCCGCGATGCCTTCACCTTCAAAGCCGGAGAGATCGCCTACGAGGTATTGCAAGAACGCCCCGGCGTTCGCCCCGCGCCCTATCTAGCCTCGCGCGGGATGAAGTGGCTGCAGCAGTTTGATGCCAACGGGCTGGACGACGCCGAATTGCGCGACTGCATTGCCCTATCCTATCAGCTGGTGACGGCTGGGCTGTCAAAACGCAAACGCGCCGAACTGGGTATTCCTGACCCACAGCCTGCCCCGCCACAGAAGGGACCCTAGCATCTGGGCACTGGACAGCCTCATTTTGATCGGATACGAAACACAAAAGCTTTAAGCTTGAAGCATTGATATCAGCCCCGGGGTTTCCGATGACCGATTTTGCCGCCACCAAAAAAATGTTCGATCTACCCGAAGGGGTGATCTACCTTGATGGGAACTCATTGGGCCCGCTGCCAAAGGCAACCAAAGACCGCGTTGCCTCGATGATCGAGGACGAATGGGGCAAGCTGCTGATCACCGGCTGGAACAAGGCGGGCTGGATGCAGCAGCCCAACTCCATCGGTGATCGCATCGGACGGCTGATCGGCGCCGAAGCGGGCCATGTGATGATGGGCGATACCCTGTCAATCAAGGTCTATCAGGCCGTCGCCTCAGCGCTGGAACTGAACCCTGGCCGCCGGGTGGTGCTGTCGGACAGTGGCAACTTCCCCTCGGATCTATATATCGTGCAGGGGCTGCTGAAATCGCTGGGCGATGACTACGAACTGCGTGTGGTGCCGCCGGAAGAGGTCGCCGACAATATCACCGATGACCTGGCTGTCTTGATGTTGACCGAAGTGGATTACCGATCGGGGCGCAAGCACGACATGAAGGCGCTGACCGCAAAGGCCCATGAACAGGGCGTGGTGACAGTGTGGGATCTGGCCCATTCGGCCGGCGCGCTGCCGGTGGATCTTGCCGGGTGCAAGGCCGATTTTGCTGTGGGCTGTTCTTATAAATATCTCAACTCCGGCCCAGGTGGCCCCGCCTTCATCTATGTGGCGCCGCGTCATGTGGACAAGGCCCGCCCCGCCCTGTCGGGCTGGCTGGGACATGAGGCACCTTTTGCCTTTGATCTTGACTACCGTCCCGGCACCGGCATTGAACGCATGCGCGTTGGCACCCCGCCAATGATCCAGCTGGCGGCGCTTGATGCCTCTATGGATATCTGGGATCAGGTCGACATGCAGGCGCTGCGGGCACAGTCTATCGCGCTGTGTGATCGCTTTATCGCCGGGATCGAGGCCAGCTGCCCCGAGCTGGTGCTGGCCTCGCCACGGGATGGCTCTGGGCGCGGCAGCCAGGTCTCCTTCGCCTTTGAACAGGGCTATGCCGCGATGCAGGCGGTGATCGCGCGCGGCGTTATTGGCGATTTCCGCGCCCCCGACATCATGCGCTTTGGCTTTACCCCGCTCTATATCGACGAGGCGGATGTTGATGCGGCTATCGCCATCATTGCAGATGTGATGAACAACCGCCTGTGGGATGTGCCTGAATACAAAATCCGCGCGGCCGTCACCT
This sequence comes from Pseudophaeobacter sp., assembly GCF_048267565.1. Lineage (NCBI taxonomy): Bacteria > Pseudomonadati > Pseudomonadota > Alphaproteobacteria > Rhodobacterales > Roseobacteraceae > Pseudophaeobacter > Pseudophaeobacter sp. Next base: position 1,022,217 of record NZ_JBLWXG010000001.1, read on the forward strand.
GATGATCGCGCCCCTGACACAGGCCCTGCCCCTGTGCCGCCCCTTTGGTTGGGTGGCGCTTTGGCGTCGCCTGGCCCAATGTGGCAGACTGAACAGGCGGGTTTTCTCCTTTTCCTGAGCTAGTATTCAATTCAGAAAAAGGAGGAATCCCATGAGCGATTCCAAGACACCGACCCCCGGCTGCCCCTTCAACCCTGCAGAAGATGGCGCCCAGATGGATTTTGATGGCCGCATGTCCTACGGCGACTATCTGTCGCTTGATGCGCTGCTGAGCGCACAAAACCCCAATAGCGATACCCATGATGAAATGCTCTTCATCATCCAGCACCAGACCTCTGAGCTGTGGATGCGGCTGGCGATCCACGAATTGCAAGCAGCGCGCGATCGCCTGTTGCAGGGCGAGATGCGCCCTGCCTTCAAGATGCTGGCGCGGGTGGCGCGTATTTTTGAGCAGCTCAATTCCGCCTGGGATGTGTTGCGCACCATGACGCCGTCGGACTACACCGCCTTTCGCGATGCCCTGGGGCAGAGTTCAGGCTTTCAGTCGCATCAGTACCGGCTGATCGAGTTCATGCTGGGCAATCGCAACATAGCGATGCTGAAACCCCATGCCCATCGCCCCGATCTGGTGGCACTGCTGGAAGCCGAACTGGCGCAGCCCTCGCTCTATGATGTGGCCCTGCGGGCGCTAAATGCACGTTTTGCCCTGCCCGAGGCGGTGATCAATCGCGATCTTTCGGCCCCCTATCAGCCCTCGCCCGAGGTAGAAGCCGCCTGGTCCGAAGTCTACCGCGCCACGGAAACCCATTGGGAGCTTTATGAGCTGGCCGAGAAACTGGTTGATTTTGAAGACTATTTCCGCCGTTGGCGGTTCAACCATGTCACCACGGTGGAACGGGTGATCGGCTTCAAGCGCGGCACTGGCGGCACCGGCGGCGTGAACTACCTCAAAAGGATGCTGGAGGTGGAACTCTTCCCCGAGCTCTGGCACCTGCGCACCAGCCTGTAGGACAGCGGCCACGACGGGGGGCTCCCGCCCGTCTTACGGCATCAAAATGCCGCATCCCGTTGGGCCCGGCGCCGCGCTTTGCGCGGCGCTGCAGCGCGGGATCAGACCGGGGCGTCAGGCGATATCAGCGCCTGGGCACAAAGTGCCGCATAGGTTTGTACGCCAGCGCGATAGGCCTCATAGCTCTGGGAGGTGTGTTTGATGCCTTTCAGGCAGGCACAAAACAGGCGCGCCAGCGCATCGGGGTCGCAGGTCAGAGCGGCACGCCCCTGCCCGGCTTCATCGGTCAGCCAGGCGGCATACAGTGCCTGCAACTGCGCCTCGCCCTCTTCGATCATATCCCCCGCCACGTTCATGCCCGCCTCGAACAGCTCCATCCCATGCGCCGAGGACATCATGGCCTCCATCGTGGCACCACCATGGGCTGCAAAGGCGCGGGCCAGCCGGTGATGCAGGCTGCCTTCCCCCTCCAGGGCGGCACGGATGTCGCGCCGCGCCTCAGCATAGTAACTGTCAACCAGCGCGCGAAAAATCGCCTCTTTGTTCTTGAACCGCAGATAGAGCGCCGGACGTGACATGCCGGCGCCGCGCGCTATGTCATCCATCGACGTCTTGCGAAACCCATAGGCAGAGAACCCCGCCCAGGCTGCCAAGAGTATGGCCTGTGTTTTGGTATCAGCAGTTGAAACTCTCATAGGCGCGGTTCTGACAGTTACAGGTCTTTTTGTCAATTGACAGAGTGACAAAAGGTATGCATTTTGTCAGAAGTGTCACTCGGATCCAGCAAGAGGCCAGTCCCATGTCAAAAACGCTTCGTATCAATGGCAAGACCCATGAGGTGGATCTGCCCGATGATGTCCCCCTGCTTTGGGTGCTGCGCGATGAAGTTGGTCTGACCGGCACAAAATTTGGCTGCGGCGTGGCCGCCTGTGGCGCCTGCACGGTGCAGGTGAATGGTGAGGCGATGCGATCCTGCCAGCTGAGCCTGGGCGATGTCGAGGGCGACGTGACCACCATCGAAGGGCTTGGAACGCCAGACAACCTGGCCAAGATCCAGCAGGCCTGGGTGGCGCATCAGGTGGCGCAATGTGGCTATTGCCAGTCCGGCCAGATCATGCAGGCCGCCAGCCTGCTGGCGGAAAACCCCAGTCCCAGCGACGAAGACATTGACGATGCGATGCAGGGCAATCTGTGCCGCTGCGGCACCTATCCGCGCATCCGCGCTGCCATCCATTCCGCCGCCAAAATGATGCAGGAGGCCTGACCCCATGGCCAGCTTGAAAAAAATCGCCCGCCGCAGTTTCCTTGTCGGCTCTGCCGCGATTGTCGGGGGAGTTGCCTTTGGCACCTTCAAATACCACCAGCCCGCCCCCAACCCACTGCAACCGGGCGCGGGCAAAGCCATCCTGAACCCCTTTGTTTTTGTAGATCAATCCGGGGTGACCCTGATCGCGCCACGGGCAGAAATGGGCCAGGGGGTGCGCACTTCCTGGGCGGCACTGATCGCCGAAGAGCTCGATGTAGACCCCGCTGCCGTCACCGTGCTGCATGGCCCTGCCGCCAAGGCCTATTACAACAGCGCCATGATGGCCGAAGCCCTGCCGGGGCGCGGCTATGATGCCAGTGATTTGAAGCACTCTCTGGGCCAGATTGTCGGCAATTTCTCCAAATTCCTTGACCTGCAGGTGACGGGGGGGTCGTCGTCGATGAAGGACGGGTTCACCCGGATGCGCCTGGCAGGCGCCAGTGCGCGGGAAACTCTGAAAGAGGCAGCAGCACAGCAGCTTGGCGTCGCCCGCGCCCTGCTGGAAACCAAAGACGGGGTTGTGCTGGCCCCGGGCGGGGTTACGCTGGCCTATAGCGAACTGGCAGTGGCCGCCGCCGATGTTGAAGCCCAAGAGGCAGAACTGCGCCCTGCAGCACAGTGGAAATACATCGGCAAACCTGTTGCCCGGATTGATATGGTGGAAAAGATCACCGGCACCGCCACCTTCGGCCTTGATACCCGGATCGAGGGGATGAAATTCGCCGCCATCCGGCAAAACCCGCACTATGGTGCAGCGATGCGCAGCTTTGATGCCTCGGCCGCACAGAACATGGCCGGTGTCGAAGAGATCCTCGATCTTGGCGATGCGGTGGCGGTGGTTGGCACCAACACCTGGCTGGCGCAACAGGCTGTGGATGCCATCGAGGTCGACTGGGCACCTGCGAACTACCCCGAGACCACCGAGGCAATCTTTGCCGAGATTGCCGCTGCCTTTGACGGCAGCCCCAATTCCACCCTGCGCGACGATGGCGATGTCGATGACCTACCCGAGGGGGCGGAGCTGTTGGAGGTTGAGTACCGCCTGCCCTATCTGGCCCATGCCACCATGGAGCCGATGAATGCCACTGCTCTCTATACTGGCGACAGTCTGGAAATCTGGGCCCCGAACCAAGGCCCGACCGTGGTGCAAAAAGCCGCCGCCGATCTTAGCGGGCTGGAGGCTGAGGCAATCACCGTCAACACCACCTATCTGGGGGGCGGCTTTGGGCGGCGCATCGAAGTGGACTATACCAACCGGGCGGTGCAGATCGCCCTGCAGCTGCGCGGCATCCCGGTGCAGCTGACGTGGTCACGCGAAGAAGATATGCGCCACGACTATTTCCGCCCCGGTGCCATTGCTCGCTACCGTGCCGCCGTCAAGGATGGCAAGGCCCTGATGGTGCATGGTAAAATCGCCGCGCAATCCACCACTCAGGAAGGTGCTGGCCGGATGCTGGGGCTGCCCATGTCCGGCCCCGACAAGGGCCATGTGGACGCCGCATTCAACCAGCCCCTGGCAATTCCAAATTTCCGCATCGAGGGCTATCTTGCGAAACCAATGATCCCGGTTGGCTTCTGGCGCTCAGTTGCGGCCTCGTTCAACGGCTTCTTTTCCGACACAATCATCGACGAGATGGCCCATAGGGCGGGGCGTGACCCGCTGGAATTCCGCCTGGAGCTGGCCCGCGCCGAATGGGAACCTGCCGCCCAGGTGCTGGAGCGCGTGCGCGACATGTCAAGCTGGAGCGGCGAAACCCCGGCAGGCGTCGGGCGCGGAGTCGCCCTGGCCTACAGTTTTGGTACCCCGGTGGCGCAGGTGATAGAGGTGGCCGACCGAGACGGCGACATCGCCATCACCAAGGCCTGGATTGCCGCGGATCTTGGCCTGGCCATTGATCCGCGCAACATCGAGGCGCAGCTGTTTGGCGGTCTTGCCTATGGGCTCTCGGCGGCCTGTTTTGGCGAAATCACCTTTGCCGACGGGATGGTAGAACAGGAAAACTTCCCCGATTACGACGCACTGCGCATGCCCAGCATGCCGCGTGTCGAGGTCGCCGTACTGGAAAACCAGAAACACATGGGCGGCGCGGGCGAACCCGGCACCCCGCCAGCGGCACCTGCATTGGCCAATGCGATTTTTGATCTCACCGGGGACCGTGCCCGTGAATTGCCCCTGAACAAGCGTTTTAGCTTTGTATGAACCATTCAGCACCCACTGGCATGCTGCGGGCCGCCAGTGGGTGCTGGGGGCACCAGTTCCCAGACTGGCCCGTGTCAGGTCTTATCCGGTGGCAGAATGCCGGGGGGGCAACAGGCTGCCGGCCTGCCAGCTGCGCACCGCATCACCAAAGGCCTGAAACAGCGGTCGTGAGACCGGATCATTGGCCGCATCCCATTCGGGATGCCACTGCACCGCCAGGGCGAAACCCGGCGCATCCTGCACATAAATCGCTTCTGGGGTGCCATCGGGGGCATGCCCTTCAACCACGATCCGCGCGCCCGGCGTTTTGATCCCCTGACCATGCAGGCTATTGGTCATCACTTCGGCAGCGCCAAAGATTTCGTTGAAGACCCCGCCTGGGGTCATCTTGACCGGATGGCGCAGGGCAAATTTTTCCTCTAGCGAGCCATCAGGCGGCATGCGATGGTTCATCCGGCCCGGCAGATCGCGAATTTCAGGATAGAGCGTGCCCCCCATGGCGACATTCACCTCTTGAAAGCCGCGACAAATCCCCAGGAAGGGCTGGCCGCGTTCCACACAGGCACGCACCAGCGGCAGCACGATGGCATCACGCGCCCGATCAAAGGCCCCATGCGCCGCCGTTTCATCCTCGCCATATTCGTTGGGATGCACATTGGGGCGCCCCCCTGTCAGCAAAAAGCCATCAAAACTGTCAAGCAGTTCATCAACTGACAGAAAGCGTGGGTCAGAAGGAATCAACAGCGGCATGCAGCCAGCCACTTCGGCCACCGCCTCGGAATTCATCGTCCCGCCTGCATGGGCCGGATACTGATCGTTGAGCAGATAGGAATTGCCGATAATACCGACTTTGGGACGCGCCATGGGGACTCCGAGATAAGATGCAACAGCATAAAACTACGGCCTCCCCCCAGATCCCGCAAGCGCGCAAAGCGCGGGCGCCCGCGCAGGCGGTTGTTCAATTATGCACGACCAGCACCTGACAGCCGACTTTTGCGCATTCCTGCCCCCGCAGAAATTTACCCAGACGGGACCCAGACATGCAAACAGGGCGCAGCATGCTGCAACGCCCTGTCTCTTTCTTTCTGCGCGGCCTGGATCAGCTTTCGCCGGTCAGGCCAGCCGCCGCGATCCCGGCGAGGGCCGCAACCACATCATTGTCAGAGGTATCGCCGGTTACACCAACAGCGCCGATCACCGCACCGCTGTCGTCACGGAGCAAAACGCCGCCGGGCACCGGAATGACCTGGCCGCCGTAGACTCCGTTCACCGCTGCCATGAAATAGGGCTGCGCCTCGGCCCGCGCCATCTGGGCGCTGCCCGGCATGCCCAGCATAACCGCGCCATAGGCCTTGCCATGAGCAATGGCAAAACGCCCGGGCGCTGCCCCATCTTCGCGGGCAAAGGCCTGTGCATGGCCACCGGCATCCAGCACCACAACGGAAAGCGGTTTGAAATTCATCTCGCGTCCCTTGGCCAGGCTGGCGTCAATAATCGTCTGGGCTGATTTCAGCGAAATTGTCATTGTCTTGTCCCTCTTGTGATCAGGCCTGCTGGCTTTGTCAAAACAGGGGCAGGATCACGCCCTGCCCCTGTTGCTCTGTCAGATCGGCCGCCCTAGCCTGCCGCCGCCTTCAACTCCAGGCGGCGGGCATGCAGCACCGGTTCTGTATAGCCCGAAGGCTGCACCCGCCCCTTGAACACCAGATCGCAGGCAGCCTGAAAGGCAATACCGTCAAAGCCGGGGGCCATCGGGGTATAGCTGGCATCGCCTGCATTCTGTGCATCCACCACAGCGGCCATTTTTTGCATCGCCGCCATCACACGCGTCTCGTCCACCACCTCATGATGCAGCCAGTTCGCCAGCGCCTGAGATGAGATCCGGCAGGTGGCGCGGTCTTCCATCAGACCAACATCATTGAGGTCGGGCACCTTGGAGCAGCCAACGCCCTGATCCACCCAGCGCACCACATAGCCCAGAATGCCCTGCGCATTGTTTTCAACCTCATGGCTGATTTCGTCCTTCGACAGGTTCTGCCCCTGCATCACCGGAATAGTCAGCAGATCTTCCAGCGTGCCACGCGGGCCAGCGGCGCGCAGCGCATCTTGGTGCGCCAGCACGTCAAACTGGTGATAATGGGTGGCATGCAGCGTCGCGGCCGTTGGCGAAGGCACCCAGGCGCAGGTCGCGCCCGCCTTGGGATGGCCGATCTTGGTGGCCAGCATTTCGCCCATCAGATCAGGCATGGCCCACATGCCCTTGCCGATCTGGGCCCGCCCCTTCAGGCCGCAGGCCAGACCGATATCCACGTTGCGATCCTCATAGGATGCGATCCAGGCGGTGCCCTTCATCTCGCCCTTGGGCAGCATCGGCCCTGCCTCCATCGAGGTATGGATTTCATCGCCGGTGCGATCCAGGAACCCCGTGTTGATAAAGGCTACCCGCGATTTGGCAGCGCGGATACATTCCTTGAGGTTCACACTGGTGCGGCGCTCTTCATCCATGATGCCGATCTTGACGGTATTGGCCGGCAGGCCCAGCGCCGCCTCGACGTGATCAAAGATACGGCAGGCAAAGGCCACTTCTTCGGGGCCGTGCATCTTTGGTTTGACCACATAGACAGATCCCTGCACCGAATTGCCACCTTCCGCCTGCAGGTCATGCATGGCGATCATCACGGTGATCATCGCATCCAGGAATCCCTCGCCGGCTTCGCGGCCTTCGCTGTCCAGAACTGCCGGGTTGGTCATCAGGTGGCCAACATTACGCACCAGCAGCAGGGACCGCCCCTTGAGGCTCGCAGCCTCCCCGCCGGCAGTGGTATAGTCGAGATCGCTGTTCAGCACCCGGGTAAAGCTCTTGCCGCCCTTGGTGACCTCTTCGGCCAGGTCCCGCTTCATCAGGCCCAGCCAGTTGCGATAGGCGACAACCTTGTCTGCGGCATCCACACAGGCTACGGAATCTTCGCAGTCCATGATGGTCGACAGCGCGGATTCCAGCGTGATGTCGTTGATCCCCGCCTGATCGGTCGCGCCGATATTGCCAGCCGCATCAATTTCAACAATCGCATGTAAGCCGTTGTTCTTCAAAATCACCCGCGTCGGGGCCTCGGCCGCGCCGACGTGACCGGCAAATTGGTCGGCCGCCTTCAAGGCAGGCATCAAGGCGCCATCAACAACAGACAAGCCGGTGATGTTGCTCCAGGAACCGGTCTCAAGCGGGAATGTTTCATCCAGAAAGCTGCGACCCCAGGCAATCACCCGATCACCGCGTGCCGCATCATAGCCGCCGCCGCCAGGCAGATCGCCCATGGCATCCGTGCCGTAGAGCGCATCATAGAGCGAGCCCCAGCGCGCATTGGCGGCATTCAGCGCAAAACGGGCATTGGTGATCGGCACAACCAGCTGTGGCCCCGGCGTTGCGGCGATCTCGGCATCCACATTTGACGTGTCGATCTCGAAATCATCGCCTTCGGGCAGCAGATAGCCAATTTGGCGCAGAAAATCCGTATAGGCTTCAGCATCCTGCGGTGCCCCCAGATGCGCGATGTGCCAGGCATCAATCTGCCCCTGAAGATCCTCACGTTTGGCCAGTAGGGCGCGATTTTCATCCCCCATGCCATTGACCAGACCGGACAGCCCGGCCCAGAAATCCGCTGCCTGAACACCGGTCCCCGGCAAGGCTTGGCCTTCAATGAACTCTGCCAGCTCGGATGCGACCTGCATCCCCTCGATATTGCGCATGTCGTTCATCAAATCCTCCTTCACGGGTTGTCACTGTGGTTTCCCGGATACAGGAAAAGTTTCCTATCGGCAACATATGCGGTAATATTATTTTACCAATTAAGGGGAGGCTGTTTCAAGTTATTCTTGCAAATCGCCGCCAACTTCAAATCCGACAGGTAAATCCCGTTGGGTTTTACAGTGTTTTGGCCTGACATCTGCTTGCCCGGCTCTGCGCCATTGCCTACCACTGGAACACGCCATGACCACAGGCACCGCCCTGGCTGCCCCTGGTCCCGACAGATGAGGACAGCACGATGACGGCCGATTTGACCCAGACACCGCAACAGACCGCCGAAACCTTCTACCTGAAGGATTACACCCCCTTTGGGTTTGAGGTCGAAAGCGTTGAGCTGACCTTCAAACTGGCGCCCAGCGCCACGCGGGTTGTCAGCAAGATTTGCTTTATCCCCAAACCCGGTACGCCAGACCCACGGTTCTTTCTGCATGGTGAAATGCTCAAGCTGATTTCGGCCAGGATCGACGGTGTTGATGTTGCCCCGACAGTTACCCCCGAAGGTCTGACCTGCGATGTGCCGCAACAGCGCTTTGTCTGGGAGGCAGAGGTCGAAATCGATCCGGCTGGCAATACCGCACTAGAAGGGCTGTATATGTCAGGTGGCATGTATTGCACCCAATGCGAAGCCGAGGGCTTTCGCAAGATCACCTATTACCCCGACCGCCCCGATGTGATGTCCATCTTCACCGTGCGGATCGAAGGCGATGAAGAGGTGATGCTGTCCAACGGCAACCCGATTTCCAAATCCGATGGCCTTGCCGTCTGGCAGGACCCCTGGCCCAAACCGGCCTATCTTTTTGCACTGGTTGCCGGTGATCTGGTCAATCACCCCGACACGTTCACCACCAAATCCGGCCGCAAGGTAGAGCTGAACATCTGGGTCCGCCACGGTGACGAGGACAAATGCGCCTTTGGCATGGAGGCGCTGAAGAAATCCATGACCTGGGATGAACAGGCCTATGGGCGCGAATATGACCTCGATATCTTCAACATTGTGGCGGTGGACGATTTCAACATGGGCGCGATGGAAAACAAGGGGCTGAACATTTTCAACTCCTCCTGCGTGCTGGCCTCGCCTGAAACCTCTACGGATGCCAATTTCGAACGGATCGAAGCGATCATCGCGCATGAGTATTTCCACAACTGGACCGGCAACCGCATCACCTGCCGCGACTGGTTCCAGCTCTGCCTGAAGGAAGGGCTGACAGTGTTTCGCGACTCGCAGTTCACATCCGATATGCGCTCTGCCCCGGTAAAGCGGATATCGGATGTCATCGACCTGCGCGCCCGCCAGTTCCCCGAGGACCAAGGCCCGCTGTCACACCCGGTGCGCCCCGAAGAGTTTCAGGAAATCAACAACTTCTACACCGCCACCGTCTATGAAAAAGGCGCCGAGGTGATCGGCATGCTGAAACGCCTGGTGGGGGATGCGGACTATTCAAAAGCCGTGGATCTCTACTTTGAGCGCCACGACGGGCAGGCCTGCACGATCGAAGACTGGCTGAAGGTTTTCGAAGACGCCACGGGCCGCGATTTGGGCCAGTTCAAACGCTGGTACAGCCAGGCCGGCACCCCACGCCTGACAGTGGCAGAGAGCTTTGCGAATGGCACCTATACGCTGACCTTCGAACAGAGCACCGCGCCGACGCCCGGCCAGCCGGACAAAGACCCGCGCGTCATCCCCATTGCGGTGGGCCTGCTGGGTGCCAATGGCGACGAGATACGCCAGACGCAGGTTCTGGAAATGACTGAAGCCAAGCAAAGTTTCACCTTCGAGGGGCTCGCCACGAAACCGGTTCCGTCCATTCTGCGCGAATTTTCAGCGCCGGTGATCCTGGAGCGAGAGACATCAAATGCCGAACGTGCCTTCCTGCTGGCCCATGACACCGATCCGTTCAACCGCTGGGAAGCAGGCAATGCACTGGCCCGCGAGGCGCGTGTTGCCATGGTCCTGGAGGGGGCAGCCCCTGATGCAGACTATCTGGATGCGCTGACCAAACTGCTGCGCGACGATACGCTGGATCCCGCCTTTCGCGCCCTGATCCTGCAGCCGCCCAGCCAGTCCGACATCGCCCAAACCCTGCATGAGCGCGGCCATACCCCCGATCCGCAAAAGATCTACGACGCCGCCGAAACCCTGGCTCAGACCCTGGCGCAGCAACTGGCCGACAGCCTTCCCCGGCTCTATGCCGACACCACCGTGACCGAGGCCTATACCCCAGATGCGGTCAGTGCCGGCAACCGGGCCTTGAATGCCCGCATCCTGACCCTGCTGACCCGGCTGGATGGCGGCGAACAGGCGGCGCGCCAGTATGAGACGGCCGACAATATGACCCAGCAATACAGCGCTCTGGCCAATCTGATGAAGGCGGAAAAAGGCACGGTGCAGTCCCAGGCCTTTTTTGACCAATGGCAGGACGACCGGCTGGTGATGGACAAATGGTTTGCGCTGCAAATCGCCATGGCCGTGCCAGAGGCAACCGCGCGTACGGCAGCACAGTTGACCCGGCATCCGCTGTTCACTCTGAAAAACCCTAACCGGTTCCGGGCGGTGATGGGTGCGCTGGCGGGCAATCACGCGGGCTTTCACCACGCCAACGGTGCAGGCTACCAGCTTTTGGCCGACAATCTGATCGCGCTGGATGGCCTGAACCCGCAGACCACTGCCCGCATGTGTACCGCCTTCCAGAGCTGGAAGCGCTATGACAACGACCGCCAAGCCTTGATCGCGGCGCAGTTGCAGCGCATTCAGACCACCGCCGGGCTGAGCCGCGACACCAACGAAATGGTCAGCCGTATCCTGGATGCCTGACCCCTGCGCCCCGGTCCTTGGCCAGCGACAGCAGGCCAAGAACTTACCCCTGCCTCCCCCCGCGCTTCACTTTCGGCGGCAGGGGCGCTCCTTCGGGTTGGCACTGGCGCTTGCGGGCTGGCTGGCATTGCTGGGCATCGGGGGTGTTGCGGCGCAGGTCTCACCCTGGATTCTGAGCGGTCTTGCCCTGCCCTGCCTGCCGGGGCTTTGGGATCTGTGGCGCAATCCCAGCTCTGGGTTGACGGTTGGCGCGGGCAAGATCCGCTGGCATGTCGCGCAAAAGGCCGCTGGGGTTGCCCTGTCCGAAGTCGCGCTGCTGCGGCTGGATCGGCGCTGGGACCTATCCTACCGCGCCACCCTGGTGCTGCACAGCGGCGCCAAGCTGCGCCTGCCGCAACCGGCGCTACCCCCTGTTCAGGCCCTGAAAACCAGCCTTGCGGCCCATGGCATAGCCTGCCAGCGCCACCTTTTCAGCAGTCTCTAGATCTGCCGCTTGCGGGCAGGCAGCCCTGCGCGCGCCCAGCCCGTCGCGCCTGCCCGCAAGCCACTGTCCCAGATCGTCCAGAGACTGCCGCAGCATTTCCCCAATTCGTGGCAGCAATCTCCCCATCCCTGCCACGATTGCGCCGCATTACACCGGCAGTTTGCCCTCCTACAGATCAGTCGCCAACCTGCAGGATGTTGCATGTTCAAACCTCACGACCCCATGTGGACGCGCCTGTCCAGACTGCAACGCGAATTCCCCGCTTGGATCTCCTCCCGCCTGACAACTAAGCTGCCCCCCCGTACAGCCACACTCCCCCCGCATCAGAGCGAGGCAGAGCAGCAGAAGATCCTGCAACGCGCATGCGCCCAGTCCTGCGACACTGACGACCAGACAACCGCCCTGAAGGCCGATAGCCTCGGCACGCCTGCGGCAGATGTGCAAGCCGCCGAATCCGATCTGGCCGCCTTTGCCAAGGTGCTCTTGATCCCGGTTTGCACCGACAGCCCCGCCACCCGCAGCCGCCTTGCACTACAGGACAAGGGCCAGTTCCTGGCCCGGCAGGACCGCTGGGCCGATTTGTCCAAGATGATCCGCAGCGCAGATCAACAGCACCGCCGCACCGAAGGTGGGCTGCCCGAGGCCGATCTTCTTGCCTATGGCGCCCGCGCCGATGTGGTCAACGCAGTTGATCACGCCCTGCAGGAACCCAGCGACAAGACTGGCCCCAATGGCGAAGATCGCATCCTCATAGAGGGGGTCATGGCGCTGGAAGCCCTGCGGCGTGAACATCGCCATGACGCCTATCTGACCGCGATTGTTGCCCTGGCCCATATCGACATTGCCTGGGTCTGGCGCAGCACCATCACGTCAGCCGCATCCCAGGCCGACGACGGCCCGCGCCGCGACACCGGTTCCGCTGCCGCCCTGGCCGCGGACAGCACCACGGCAGCGACGCCCCTTTCCGGCCTCAGCTCAGAGGCCCACCTGCGCCGGGCCACGGCCCATTTTGAGCGCGCTGCCGCCCTGCTGGCCCCGCTGCAGGCGCAAATCCAGAACAGCGCCTTCTTATCGGCCGCCCATTGCGCGCTTTTTGCCGGCCAGAGCGCCGCAACGCTGCAGGTCGCGGATGCCTATGCGGTACTGATCGACCAGGACCCGAACAACCCCCGCCCGATGCGCGCGCTTGGGGCACAGATGCTGCCACGCGCCAACGGATCCTATGCAGCACTGGAACTGGAAGCCCGGCGCACCGCTGCGCGCACCCAAGGCATCTGGGGCGCAGGCGGCTATACCTGGGTCTATTTTGATGCCATGGCGATTGACGATCGGGCCTGCGCCCGCGTCGATACAAAGTTTTTCCTGGAGGGGATGCAGGACATCCTGAATGTGGATTCCAGCCAGGAAATGGTAAACCTGCTTTCGGCCTATTGCGCCATCACCTTATCGCAGGATGCAGGCCGGAAATCAGATCAAAACGCCAAAAAGAACCGGGCGCAGATTGCCAAGGCGGCGCGCTGGCTGATCCGCTCTCATCTGCATGAGCTGCACCCACTGATCTGGGCCCATGCCTGCGCAGGCTTTGACAACAACGCCCATGTCGCCTCTCTGCGCCGCTTTGCCACCCAGGGCCAGGCCAGGGCCTTGCACTGCATTGCCGAGGTGTTTCGCGACGAACTGGAATGCGGGCACAAGATCGCCTTTACCCCGGATGGTATTGACCTACTGACCTGAAAACCGCGCAAACACGCCACACCAAAGACCGGCCCTCCCAAACCGGCCCGTCGGGCAGGATCGGATGAAACAGGCATACCGGCCGGGAAACTCCCGGCCCTTGCTCTGGCTGCGCGGTTTGCTCTGTCTACGCTGGCCGCGCTGTCGCGGGGGCATTCTTCGGACCCGGTCCGGACCCGTTTTGGCATACCCGAGCCGCGCCGCCATCGCGATGGATCAGGTCTTCTTGAACGCATCCATCAAGGCAGCCCCCAGGGCCCCAGTCTGCCCCCCCTGCGACGCGCCGCCCCCCTTTGGACCCGCAGACATATTGCCGCCTTTGCCGCCGCCTCGGTATCCGCCGCCCTTGCCACCGCTGCCTTTGGCACCACGCCCCTGAACCCCGCGCTTGGCCCCATCCTCGGCACTGCGGGCATTGCGCTCTTCGCGGGCCGAAGCACCGCCATCCTTGCGCATGGTCAGGGCAATCCGTTTGCGCGTCACATCGACTTCGGTCACGGTGACCTTTACCACCTGGCCGGTTTTCACCACCTCATGCGGATCTTTGACAAATTTATCGGCAAGCTGACTGACATGCACCAGCCCATCCTGATGAACCCCGACATCCACAAAGGCCCCAAAGGCCGCCACATTCGTGACCGTGCCCTCCAGCACCATCCCAGGCTTCAGATCCTTCATCGTCTCGACCCCTTCGGCAAAGGTCGCCGTGACAAAGGATGGGCGCGGGTCACGCCCCGGCTTTTCCAACTCGCTGAAGATATCGCGCACCGTGGGCAGACCAAAACTCGCATCGACAAACTGTTCTGCCCGCAGCGTTTTCAACGCGCTGCTGTCGCCCATGATCTGGCGAATATCACGCCCACAGGCTGCAACCACCCGGCGGGCCACACTATAGGCCTCGGGGTGCACAGAGGAAGCATCAAGCGGCTCTTGCCCGTCGCGAATACGCAAGAAACCGGCACATTGTTCAAAGGCCTTGGGGCCAAGGCGCGCGACCTTCAACAATTCTTTGCGGGTGGCAAAGGCACCGTTCATATCGCGATGCGCCACGATGGCCTCGGCCAAGCCAGGCCCCAGACCAGAGACATGCGCCAAGAGAGGTGCCGACGCCATGTTGAGATCAACCCCCACGGCGTTCACCACATCCTCGATCACCGCCTCCAGCGATTTCGACAGGCGATGCTGGTCGACGTCGTGCTGGTACTGTCCGACGCCAATGCTCTTGGGTTCGATTTTGACCAGTTCCGCCAGCGGATCCTGCAGGCGACGCGCAATCGACACCGCACCGCGCAGGGAGACGTCCAGATCGGGAAATTCGCGCGCAGCCAGTTCGGAGGCCGAATAGACCGAAGCACCAGCCTCGGACACCACCACCTTGGTGGGTGCCTTCACCTTGGCGGGCAGATGTTTAATCACCTCGGCCACCATCCGTTCGGTTTCGCGGCTGGCGGTGCCGTTGCCAATGGCGATCAGCTCAACCCCATGTTCCGCAATAAGTTTCAGCACTGCGACCTGCGCCCCGCGCAGATCATTCTTTGGCTGAAAAGGATATATCGTTTCAGTAGCAAGCACTTTCCCGGTTGCATCGACCACCGCCGCCTTGACGCCGGTGCGAATGCCCGGATCCAGCCCGAGCGTCGGTCGCGCACCGGCTGGCGCGGCAAACAACAGATCGCGCAGGTTGCGGGCAAACACCTGGATTGCATCCTCCTGCGCCCGGGCGCGCAGATCCGACATCAGTTCCAGCATCATCGACAGGCTCAGCTTCACCCGCCAGGTCCAGCCAGCCACCTTGCGCAGCCATTTGTCCCCCGGCCCAGTACCGCTGGCGGCCAGCTCTGCCGCCACCATGGCTTCGGCCCGCGCCACCCCCTCTTCGGGTTCGGGGCCAATATCCAGCGTCAGCACGCCTTCATTGGCGCCGCGCAGCATCGCCAGCGCCCGGTGTGAGGGCACATCGGCCCAGCGTTCATTATGGTCGAAATAGTCGGAAAACTTGGCTCCGTCCTGCTCTTTGCCATCGACCACACGCGCGGTCAGCCTGGCCTCGGCCTGCAGAAACTGGCGCAGTCGCCCCAAGAGATGCGCGTTTTCCGTCATCCGTTCTGTCAGAATGTCACGCGCCCCGTTCAACGCCTCTTTGGTGCCGGGCACCGCCTCGGTGATATAGCCTGCCGCCAGCGCCTCCGGGTCGGCGCCGTGATCCCCCAGGATCGCCTCGACCAGTGGTTCAAGCCCGTTTTCACGCGCAATCATCGCCTTTGTGCGACGCTTGGGCTTATAGGGCAGATAGATATCTTCCAGCTGCGCCTTGGTCTCGGCCCTGGCGATGGATGTGGCCAGATCATCGCTCAGCTTGTCCTGCGATTTGATCGAGTCGAGGATCGCCGCGCGCCGTGCCTCCAGCTCTCGCAGATATGACAGCCGTTCTGCCAGGGTGCGCAGCTGGCTGTCGTCCAGCCCGCCTGTCACCTCTTTGCGGTAGCGCGCCACAAAGGGGACTGTCGCGCCCTCATCCAACAATGTCACGGCGCTGTTCACCTGGTTCGGGGCGGCACCGATTTCACGGGCAATCGTCTGGGCAATGCGGGCTGCGGTTTCCAAGAATGCGTCCTCTTCGTTCTGCTCGGGCGATCTTCATAGCTCTGCCGCGCCGTCGCGCCAAGGGTTCGCGTGCACTCGGCTGCGCCGGAGTACAGATCAATTGCAGGATTTCGCCGCCCAATTCCCCATTGGCGCGGCAGAATCTCTGCTGCCTCTTGCCCCGCATGGCCCGCTGGCCTAGAACGCCTGCTAAACGCGATCAAAGGAGCCGATGCAAGATGCTCGACCTGACATATGAACTCCCCAAGCCCAAGGTGATTTCGGGCGCCAAACATGACTGGGAACTGGTCATCGGTATGGAAGTGCATGCCCAGGTCAGCTCCAACGCCAAGCTGTTTTCCGGCGCCTCGACCAAATTCGGCGCCGAGCCAAACTCCAACGTCTCTTTCGTGGATGCGGCGATGCCCGGCATGTTGCCGGTAATCAACGAATACTGCGTTGAACAGGCTGTGCGTACGGGGCTGGGGCTGAAAGCGGAAATCAACCTCTGGTCGGCCTTTGACCGCAAGAACTATTTCTACCCGGATCTGCCGCAGGGCTATCAGATTTCGCAGCTGTACCACCCCATCGTTGGCGAAGGCGAAGTGCTGGTGGAAATGGGCGATGGCACCGCGCGCACCGTGGGCATCGAACGTATCCATATGGAACAAGACGCGGGCAAGTCGATCCACGACATGGATCCCAACATGTCCTTTGTCGATCTCAACCGGACCGGCGTCTGCCTGATGGAGATCGTCAGCCGCCCCGACATCCGTGGCCCGGAAGAGGCCGCCGCCTATATTGCCAAGATCCGTCAGATCCTGAAGTACCTCGGCACCTGCGACGGCAATATGCAAAACGGCAACCTGCGTGCCGATGTCAACGTCTCTATCTGCCTGCCCGGCCAGTATGAAAAATACCAGGCAAGCAAGGACTTCTCTCATCTGGGCACCCGCTGCGAGATCAAGAACATGAACTCCATGCGCTTTATCCAGCAGGCTATCGAAGTCGAAGCACGCCGCCAGATCGCCATTGTCGAAGCCGGTGGAGAGGTCGATCAGGAAACCCGTCTTTATGACCCGGACAAGGGCGAAACACGTTCCATGCGGTCCAAGGAAGAAGCGCATGACTATCGCTACTTTCCCGATCCCGACCTGCTGCCGCTGGAAATCGAACAGGCCTGGGTGGATGAAATCGCCGCCACCCTGCCTGAATTGCCCGACGCCAAGAAGGCCCGTTTCATCGCCGATTTTGGCCTGTCGGACTATGACGCCTCGGTGCTGACTGCCGATGTGGCCTCTGCCGCCTATTTCGAAGCCGTGGCCGAAGGGCGCAACGGCAAGCTGGCAGCCAACTGGGTGATCAACGAATTGTTTGGCCGCCTGAAGGCAGACGAGGCGGATATCGCCAATAGCCCGGTCACACCGGAACAGCTGGGTGGCATCGTCGAACTGATCACGGCAGAGACCATTTCCGGCAAGATCGCCAAAGATCTGTTCGAAATCGTCTACACCGAGGGAGGCGACCCGGCCCAGATCGTCGAAGAGCGCGGCATGAAGCAGGTGACAGACACTGGTGCCATCGAGGCCGCGCTGGACCAGATCATCGCCGACAACCCCGCCCAGGTGGAAAAAGCCAAGCAAAACCCCAAACTGGCAGGCTGGTTTGTGGGGCAGGTAATGAAGGCCACCGGCGGCAAGGCCAACCCCAAGGCTGTAAACCAGCTGGTTGCCCAGAAACTTGGTAGCTAAACGCACCTAAAACATAATAGAAAAGGCGGTCCTGCATATATGCAGGGCCGCCTTTTCTATTGGTGACCACAGTGACGCCCCCGCCGGAGCAAAGCCAGGATAAACAGGCGGCAAACAGGCGGCAAACTGAAACGGCGCGTCCCTGCGCTTGACGCTCCGCCTGCATCGGGTAAACCTGCGCTCCAAGTCAGGAGACCAGCATGCAAGCTTTCGAGTACAAAGTTGTTCCCGCCCCGCACAAGGGCACCAAGGCCAAGGGCGTCAAGACCCCTGAAAGCCGCTTTGCCAATTCGGTTGAGATAACCCTCAACGAGATGGCCGCCGAAGGCTGGGAATATCAGCGCGCGGAACTGCTGCCCTCGGAAGAACGCTCGGGCCTGACCGGCTCGACCACGAACTGGCGCAATGTCCTGGTGTTTCGTCGCGCACTTGCCCCGGCAACAACACAGGCCGCGCCGCAGGTGGCCGCGCCTGCGGTTGCCCCCCCTGTTTCCGCGACAGACACAGCCGCAACCACAGCCCCCGTCCTGACTGCCACGGCTGGCGACCCCGAAGCGCCAGCGGATGCCACCCCCGTCCCAGGCCTGGGCGCGGCCAAGATGCAGGCCGATGATGGCGTTGAAGAACTCAGCCCGGTTTCCGGCATGACAGCGGCGCTGAAAGCCCGCGCAGAACGCCGCACAACGGACGAAACCTGACCGCCGCCAAAGGCCACACGCAATGCAGAAAATAGCAGGCAGCAATTAGCGGGCGCCCCCTCCTGCGTGATCGGGGGCACCCGCTATGCGCTTTTCATTGGTCAGTCGCTGCCGATGTCCAGCGCCAGCGCGTGAATGCGCGGCACGATGTCCCCCAGCGCCTTGTGCACCATCCGGTGCCGCTGCACCCGGCTTTGCCCGGCAAAGGCTGCGGCGCGGATCATCACGTTAAAGTGGCTCTCGCCGCTGCCATCATGGCCAGCGTGACCGATATGGCTGTTGCTGTCATCCACCACCTCTAGGGCGGTGGGGTTAAAGGCAGCCCGCAGCCGCTGTTCCATTTCCGTATTTATGCTCATATTCTGCTCATCCTCATATTTATTTCTCTGCCCCCCTTCAATCTGACGCCCCTTAGACTAAACTGCTGCCTCCGAGTCGAACAGCTGCGTCTAGAAAGTGCCCCACATGAGCAAATCAGATCCCTTCGGTTTCGATATGTCCGTCAGCTCTGCCAAAAAGAAAAATCCGCGTGGCCGCCGCAGCATGTCTGGCGCCTCAGAGACCTCAGTACGGGTCTGCGACAAAGAGGGTTGCGAGGAGGCCGGCAAGTTTCGCGCCCCCAAGGCCCCCGATGTTCTGGATGATTTCTTCTGGTTCTGCCAGGACCATGTCCGCGAATACAACAACCACTGGAACTTTTTCCAGGGTACAACCGAGGCAGAACTGAACGCCCAGCAATCCAAGGACAAGGTCTGGGAACGCCAGACCAAACCTATGGGCGACCCCGAGGCCCGCGCCTGGGCCCGGCTGGGCATTGAAGACCCACATCAGGTACTGGGCGGGAACGCCACGCAGAATCCGGGCCGTTCCGCCGCAACAGGGCGCCGCCTGCCCGCAACCGAACGCCGCGCCATCGAAGTGCTGGAGGCCAAGGATGACTGGTCCAAGGCGGACATTCGCAAGGCCTACAAAAAGCTGATCAAGGTGCTGCACCCCGACATGAACGGCGGCGACCGCAGCCAGGAAGAACAGCTGCAAGAGGTTCGCTGGGCCTGGGAACAGATCAAGGACAGCCGCAGCTTCAAATAGGCCGCAGCGCCTGCGTTAAATCCATGGGCAAAAGGGCAGCACGGGCTGCCCTTTTTTGTTGCGCGCCCACCGCACAACCGATCCCGCGACCAGGCCAGTTCTGGTACATATATTTCAGCAGCGATAAGGCCAGTTTCACCGCAACACCACGTTATTTGGCTGCCACCTACTCTGCCCCTTGCCCTTCATCGCAAGATCAGGCACCAATCCCCCGGATTGGCCCCGCAGCCGCGGGAGAGGAACAAGGATCGACGACGATGACCGATGGCATGCTGGATATGAATACAAAACCGACCGATACTATTTCGGTCCGCGATGTCTTTGGCATCGACACCGACATGACTATCAAGGGCTTTGCCGATCGATCAGACCGTGTTCCGGCCATCGACAACACCTACAAATTTGATCCCGACACCACCATGGCCATTCTGGCGGGCTTCTCGCACAATCGCCGTGTGATGATCCAAGGCTACCACGGCACAGGCAAATCGACCCATATCGAACAGGTCGCCGCTCGGCTCAACTGGCCCTCGGTGCGCGTCAATCTTGACAGCCACATTTCCCGGATCGACCTGATCGGCAAGGACGCGATCAAACTGCGCGACGGCAAGCAGGTCACCGAATTCCACGAAGGCATCCTGCCCTGGGCGCTACGCAACCCGGTTGCAATTGTGTTTGATGAATATGATGCAGGCCGCGCCGACGTGATGTTTGTAATCCAGCGGGTACTGGAACATGACGGCAAGCTGACGCTGCTGGACCAAAACGAGATCATCACCCCGAACCCGTTCTTCCGCCTGTTCGCCACCGCAAACACGGTCGGCCTGGGCGATACCACCGGGCTGTACCACGGCACCCAGCAGATCAACCAGGCCCAGATGGACCGCTGGTCGCTGGTCTCGACGCTGAACTACCTCAGCCATGATGCCGAAACAGCGATCGTGCTGTCCAAGGCGCCCCATTACAACACCGAAGTCGGCCGCAAGAGCATCAGCCAGATGGTCACCGTGGCGGATCTGACGCGGACCGCATTCATGAATGGCGATCTGTCGACGGTGATGTCGCCGCGGACCGTGATCAACTGGGCGCAAAACGCCGAAATCTTCCGCGATGTGGGCTATGCCTTCCGCCTGTCGTTCCTGAACAAATGTGACGAGCTGGAACGCCAGACCGTCGCCGAGTTCTACCAGCGCTGCTTTGACGAAGAGCTGCCCGAAAGCGCCGCCAGCGTTTCGCTGGGCTGATTTGTGACGTGCCGCCCGGTCGCAAGGCCGGGCAGCGCCCGTCCCGTCTCCCCCACGGGTCGGGCGCTTCGCTTCCTCCCCGCCGGGTCTGGCGCCGCCCTTTTCGCTGCCGCTCGACTGGACTTTCCCAAGAAGAGGGGGGATGCTCATCAGGGACAAGGTGCGACCATGAGAAAACAAAACGACAATCCTGCTGATCCGTTCAAAAAGGCCCTGGCCGAGGCCACCAAGGTCATGGCCGATGACCCGGAGCTGAGCGTTTCCTACACCGTCGACCCCTCGGGTGTGTCCGGTGACAATATGCGCCTGCCGCAGGTCAGCCGCCGCATGACCCGCGAGGAGGTGCTGCTGGCCCGTGGCACCGCCGATGCGCTGGCCCTGCGCCGCAAGTTCCACGACGATGCCACCCATGCCAAATACACCCCCCAGGGGGAAATGGCGCGTGATCTGTACGAGGCCATGGAAACCGCCCGTTGCGAGGCCATGGGCGCGCGGCACATGCCCGGCACCGCCAGCAATATCGACGTAAAAATCCGCAACGAGGCCATCCGGCGTGGCTATGACCAGATGAAGAGCTCATCCGAGGCGCCACTGGCGGCTTCGGCTGGCTATCTCGTGCGCCATCTGGCCACTGGTCGCCCCCTGCCCGAGGGCGCCGATAATGTGATGGAGCTGTGGCGCGGCTTTATTGAAGCTCAGGCCGGGGAAACACTCGAAAACCTTGACGACAAGATCGCCGATCAGTCCGAATTTGCCAAATTCGCCCGCAAGATCATTGCTGACCTCGGCTATGGCGACCAGCTGGGCGATGACCCGGATGAACTGGACGACAACCAGGATGACGAGGCCGAGGACGACGCCGAAGAACAGCCCGACCCCGATAGCAACGGCGAAGATGATTCCGACGACGAGCAATCCGAAGCCGATGCCGAACAGGCCCAGGAGCAACAGCAGGACGAAAGCCAGGCCCAGGTCTCTATGGATGAGATGGCCGAGGAAGAGCTGACGGAAGAAACCGAAATGCCAGACGGTGAAGCGCCGCTGGACCCACCTCCGCCGCCCGCAGCATCCGAGGCCGACCCGGATTACAAGGTATTTCTTGACGCCAATGACGAAGAAATCGCCGCCGAAGATCTGGCGGAACCTGCCGAACTGGAGCGCCTGCGCGCCTATCTCGACCAGCAACTGGAACCGCTGAAAGGTGCCGTGTCGCGTCTGGCCAATAAATTGCAGCGCCGCCTGCAGGCCCAGCAAAACCGGTCCTGGGAATTTGACCTGGAAGAAGGCATTCTGGATGCCGGCCGTCTGGCGCGGGTGATTGCCAACCCGACAACACCCCTATCCTTCAAGCGCGAAAAAGACACCGAATTCCGCGATACCGTGGTGACATTGCTGCTGGACAACTCTGGTTCGATGCGGGGGCGGCCCATTTCCATCGCCGCGATCTGCGCCGATGTTCTGGCCCGCACGCTAGAGCGCTGCAACGTCAAGGTTGAAATCCTCGGCTTTACCACCCGCGCCTGGAAAGGCGGGCTGGCCCGCGAGGCCTGGCTCAATGACGGGCGGCCGCAGATGCCGGGGCGCCTGAATGACCTGCGCCATATCATCTATAAATCCGCCGACAGTCCCTGGCGCCGGGTGCGCCCCAATCTGGGGCTGATGATGAAAGAAGGCCTGCTGAAGGAAAACATTGACGGCGAGGCGCTGGAATGGGCCCACCGCCGGATGCTGGGCCGCCAAGAGGCCCGCAAGATCCTGATGGTGATTTCTGATGGCGCGCCCGTTGATGACAGCACCCTCTCGGTGAACCCGGCCAACTATCTCGAAAAGCATCTGCGCGATGTGATCGCCATGGTGGAAAAGCGCAAACAGGTAGAACTGCTGGCAATTGGCATTGGCCATGATGTGACCCGCTATTACGACCGCGCCGTCACGATTACCGATGTTGAACAGTTGGCCGGCGCCATGACCGAACAGCTGGCTGCCCTGTTTGACAGCGACCCCCGCGCCCGCGCGCGGGTCATGGGCATACGCAACGTCGGCTAGCCCCTGCACAACATCCGCGCCAACAGCGGCCAGCCCTGTCGGCCGTGCTTGCTGTTGGCGTGCCCCCACTACCGGGCCTGCCGCATTTGGCAGGGCCCCCGGCGTCCTTACCAACGCCCGCTTAGCCCGAGACCAGATAAAACCATCGAGGAGACTGCCATGTTTCAGAATTTTGACGTCACTGCGCGCCCCGAACAGGGGCCTCCCCGCCTGCAAGCCCTGCGCGCAGAGCTGTCCCGCGATGGATTGAACGGTTTTCTTGTGCCCCGCGCCGATGCCCATCAAGGCGAATATGTCGCCCCGCGTGACGAACGGCTCAGCTGGCTGACGGGGTTCACCGGGTCAGCCGGGTTCTGCGCCGTGCTTGATACCATAGCCGGCGTTTTCATTGACGGTCGCTACCGTACCCAGGTCAAGCGTCAGGTCGCTGCCGATTTCACCCCGGTGCCCTGGCCCGAGGTATCCCTTGCCAGCTGGTTGAAAGAGCAACTGCCACAGGGCGGCAAGGTCGGCTATGATGCCTGGCTACACGCCAGCGACCAGATCTCTCGCCTGGTGCAAGACCTGACAGGATCCGGGATCGAGCTGGTGCAATGCGACAATCTTGTTGACCGGATCTGGCAGGACCAGCCCGCGCCGCCGCTGCAGCCTGCCCTGCCCCACGCGCTGAGCTATGCTGGCGAAGCTGCGGCTGACAAATGCGCCCGGCTGGCAGCGGATCTGCGCACCGCCGGTCACAGCGCCGCCGTGATCACCCTGCCCGACAGCATCATGTGGCTGCTGAATATTCGCGGTGGCGACATTCCCCGCAACCCGGTGGCACATGGCTTTGCCATCCTGCATGATGATGCGCGGGTTGATCTGTTCATGGCGCCTGAAAAGCTGCATCAAATCACCGATCACCTACCCGCCAGTGTCGCCTGCCATCCGCCCAGCGATTTCCTTGGCGCGGTGCAGGCGCTTGGCGGCAAGGTCAGTGTCGATGCCACCAGCCTGCCGCAGATCGTCGCCGATGCGCTTGGGGATCATCTGGTAGATGCGGGCGATCCCTGCGCCCTGCCCAAGGCCCGCAAGAACGCCGCTGAAATCGCCGGCTCTGCCGCCGCCCATCTGCGCGATGGCGCCGCCGTGGTGGAATTGCTCGCCTGGCTGGATGCCCAACCCAGTGGCACGGTGACCGAGATCGAGGTGGCCAAACACCTGGAAGAGCTGCGCCGCCGTGACCCCGCCCTGCGCGATATCAGTTTTGAAACCATTTCCGGCACCGGTGAAAACGGCGCAGTGATGCACTACCGGGTCACCGAAGAGACCAACAGCCGCCTGGAAGAGGGCCATCTGCTGGTGCTCGACAGTGGCGGACAATATCTGGACGGCACCACCGATATCACCCGCACCATCGCCATTGGCACGCCCGGTGACGTCGAAAGCGCCGCCTTTACACGAGTACTGCAAGGAATGATCGCCATCTCGCGCCTGCGTTGGCCAAAGGGGCTGGCAGGCCGCGATATCGAAGCCATCGGCCGGATGCCGCTCTGGCAGGCCGGGCAGGATTTCAATCATGGGCTGGGCCACGGTGTTGGCGCCTATCTCAGTGTGCATGAAGGCCCGCAACGCCTGAGCCGGGTTTCTACCGTGCCGCTGGAAGTGGGGATGATTCTGTCGAATGAACCGGGCTATTACCGCGAAGGGGCCTTTGGTATTCGCATCGAAAACCTGCTGGTGGTCGAACCGGCCCCGGCGCTGGACAGCGCTGACCCGGAACGCGAGATGCTGAGCTGGCGCGGGCTGACCTATGCGCCCATCGACCGACAGTTGATCTGCCTCGATATGCTGACTGCGGCAGAACGCGACTGGATCAACGCCTACCACCGTGAAACCGCAGAGAAACTGCGCCCCTACGTTAGTGAAGATGCACGCGCTTGGCTGGATGACGTCACCCGGCCAATCTGATATCAGCTTGTTACATATTTAAGGCATATGGATATGCCTAGAGACGCAATCAGGGGGAAGACTATGAGCACAATCCGTATTCGCAAAGCAGGAGGCACCTGGGTTGTTCGTTCTGGTGGTGCGGTGCTTGGCGAAAGCACCCGTGCGCTGGAACTGGACGAAGAGGGCCATGCCCCAGCAATATACTTCCCCCGCGAAGACATCGCCATTGCCTTTCTTGATCCCAGCAACAAGACCACCCATTGCCCACTAAAGGGCGATGCGACCTATTATTCGATCGTAAACAAATCCTCGATCACGGAAAATGTGGTCTGGAGCTATGAATCTCCGAATGAGGCGCTGTCGGAGATCAAGGGCTATCTTGCCTTTCATACCGGCGACTCTGTCAAAGTAGAACAGATCTGAGGCCGCGATGGCTGCCGGGCGAGGTCTGGCAGTCCCGTTGCCGCCCTGCGGCCAACACCCGCACGTTCGTCTGCTGGCAGGACAGCTGGGTGATCATCGCCACAGCAGTTGATGCCACACCTATTAAGCCCAGCCCCAATACAGTGCCAGTTGCCGTCAGAAAACGAGCGGCACAAGCTCAGGCTAACACCTGACAGCCGCAAGCAGGCAAATAGCTCCTCGTCCGGGTGCAAGCTGCATCCGACAGAACCCTGGCCAAATATCTCGATATGGTTCACTCGTTAAACCCGGCAGCCCTGTGCACAGCCTGTACACATCGACGCGCGGAAAACCTGTTAAAGAACTGCGCGGCACAGATTGCGCCGCATATCTTCCAGCCGATCATCAGAGCTAAAGACATTGGTCTCTAGCGCGCATTGAATCGTATATTCAATCAGTGCTTCCAAAGAAGCCTTTTCTTTTTCCCGCTCGCCTACAACACGGTCTTGCGCGGCCTCTTCTGGGCCGTTTTCTAAAGTACGCATATTCTTCCTTCCGCACTTTTCTAACTTTTATTACCGTTCTGCCAAATTCCGTTAGTTGAAGCGGTTAATCAATAGAAAGTAAAAATTAACCTATTTGTGAAGCAGATAGCGTAAAAATGATGGGGATTTGCAACAGATTGCGCCTCTTTCCCACTGACTCCCCGCCGTGTCAGCTCGTTTTTTGGGCTGTTCGGCACGCTCAGAAACTGATTCTACGACGCCATGCACAGCTTGCGGCTCTGCTAGCTATGTTCTTCGGCTGCAACCGCAATCAAAGCGCGATTATAAGATTTCAGAGCATCCACATGGTAGATTGCCCCCAGTATGGTTTTGCCGCCGTCATCCAGGCCTATGACCGGCAGAAACGGCAGATCAGAGCGATCAAAGAGCGGTAGCGCCGCCTCTAGCGTGGCATCAACCCGCAAGCAAAGGTCCTGTTCGCACAGCGCCTCGCAGGCCTCCAGGCTGGGGGCGCGCGGATCCTCTAGCGGGCGCATCATCGTGCCGACTCTCAGCATCGTCAACAGATAGGCCTGCGGCCCCGCCGCACAATGCACATTGCGTCTCTCCAGCTGGGTCAGAAAGAAGGAACGATCAACCAGCCGCGAGGCCAGAGCGGTGGAAATCGACACAGCCACCATCACCGCCAGACCAATTTGCCAATCCCCAGTCAGTTCAAACACGATCAGGGTGGTGGAAATCGGTGCCCCCAACACGGCTGCGGCCACCGCCCCCATGCCGGCAAAAGCATAAAGCGTATGGGTGCCAGACACATCCGGCAGGAAGGAAGTCGCCACCAGCCCGAAGGCAAGGCCGGTGATAGCCCCAATCATCAAAGACGGTGAAAACACGCCGCCCCCCATCCGGCCGCCCATGGTGATCGCCACGGCGACTGTTTTGGCCACCACAAAGATCAGCGCCTGTGACAGCACCAGCCCGCCTGTCAACGCCAGTTCAGTGGTTTCATAGCCGACGCCGATGATATGCGGATACCAGATGGCAATGCAGCCCAGCATCAACCCAGCAATTGCCGGACGCAGCCAGCGCGGGATGCGCAGCCGCTGCTGCACCACATCGCCGACATGATCGGCAAAAAAGATCGCCCGCATCAGCACAACGGCAACCAACCCACAAATCACCCCCAGCATCAGAAAGGCCGGTAATTCCACATAGAATTGTAAGGCCCCCGGCGTCGTCATCGAAAATTCCGCGACATCGCCATAGGCAAGGCGGTTGATCACGGTGCCCGCAACCGAGGCGATCACAATCGGTGCAAAGGCGTGCACGGCAAAATGACGCAGCACCACCTCTAGCGCAAAGAGCGCCCCTGCAATTGGCGCGTTGAAACTGGCAGAGACCGCCGCCGCCACCGCGCAGCCCAGCAGATCACGCCCGGTGATGCCATCGGCGCGGATCTTGTCACTGACCCAGCTCGACATGACCCCGGCCAGATGAACCACCGGCCCTTCACGCCCAGTGGAACCGCCCGTTGACAGCGTCAGAAACGACGCCAATGCCGATGCCAGGCCAGAGCGCGCTTCAAGGCGTCCCTCGTTCAGGGCAGCGCCTTCGATCACATCTGCGACGGATCGCACCCGACCATCGGGGGTAAAGCGATCCAGCAGCAGCCCCACCACCAGTCCACCGATACCGGCTATCAAAACCAGCCAGTACCAGGGAAGATCGGCGGCAAAACTATGCAGGTATTTCACGTCATCCGCGCCATAAACCCAGGCCTGCAGGGCGGAAATTCCCTTGCGAAACAGCAGCGCCGCAAAGCCCGCGCCGATGCCGATCAGCAGCGCAATCACCCAGAACTGAAACTGGCTGGGGCCACGGTGCAGCAGAACCCGCCACAGATCGCGCGCCGCAGACCGGCCCTGGGCAAGAACAGATGTGACAGAAAGGCCTGGCTGCTGGGGCATGGGGTCCTGTAGGGGCTGGTATGTGCGCGGGCTAGATCAAAAAATATCTCTGATATCGTAAATATTTAATTGGGATTTCACCATAGCCTAGGTTTTTCTGGCCCCGCCGCGCCAGAACACCCCGGTGCCAGGGCATGCAAATTTAGCTAGCCAATAGTGCGCGGGCCGCAGCGCGGGCTTCTGGTGTGATGGTATCGCCAGAAACCATTCGGGCAATTTCATCCACACGCTCACCCGCGTCCAGCGGCACGACTTCGGATAGGGTACTGCCCGCCTCAACCCGTTTTTGGACCCGCCAGTGAAAGCCACCCTGGGCAGCAACCTGCGGCGAATGCGTCACCACCAAGACCTGGCCTGAACCGGCCAAGGATTTCAGCCGCCGCCCCACCGCATCTGCGGTCGCGCCGCCGACGCCGCGATCAATTTCGTCAAAAATCAGTGTCTTGCTTTGATCACTGCCACGCAGGCAGACCTTCAGCGCCAGCAAGAACCGGCTCAGCTCTCCGCCCGAGGCAATCTTGTTCAACGGCCCGGAGGGCGCACCAGGGTTGGTCGCCACGGTAAAGGCCACCGCATCCTGACCATCGGGGCCGGGTTCTGCGGGGTCCACATTGGTCTTGAAAACGGCGCGCTCCATCTTCAGCGGTGCCAGTTCTGCCATCACCGCGTGGTCCAACGCCTCTGCTGATGCCAGACGCGCGGCGCTCAAGGCTTCGGCGGCTGCCTGATAATCAGTTTCGGCCAGACGCAGCGCCGCCTCTTGATCGGCCAGGTCGCGATCACCGGCATCCAGATCGGCCAGCTTACCACGAAGGACATCCGCATGCGCGGCCAGCTCATCCGGCTGCACCGCATATTTGCGCGCCAGCGCACGAATTTCGAACAGGCGCGCTTCGCAGTCTTCCAGATCGCCAGGGTTGAAGTCCAACCCCTCGAGAATGCGTGTCACCCCATCCTGAGCCTCGCCCAACTCGACCATGGCGCGGCTCAGCGCGCTTAGTGGCGCATTCAGCCCGGTTTCCTCGGCCCGTTCCACCCCTTCAAGCCAGCGCTGCGCCTCTCCCAAAGAGGCCTCGGCGCCATCGCTCAGCAAGGCATGGGCGCGGGCGATATCACCGCGGATCCTCTCGGCCTGCTGCATCTGGCGGCGGCGTTCGTCCAGCGTTTCATCCTCGCCCGCCTCGGGGTTCAGCTTATCCAACTCGGCCACCGCATGGCGCAGGAATTCTTCTTCGGCCCGCACCGCATCCAGCGCGTCGCGCGTCGATTGCACCCGCTGCTGCGCCTTGGCGAGCGCCCGCCAGGCCCCGCGCGTCTGCGCCAGAAGATCGCCAGATGCAGCAAAGGCGTCCAGCAATGTCCGATGGCCGCGCGGGTTCAAAAGCCCACGATCATCATGCTGGCCGTGCAGTTCTACCAGAGTTTCAGACAGGCGGCGCAGCACCTCGCCGGAACAGCGCCGGTCATTGACCCAGGCCGTCTTGCGCCCCTCGGCGGTATTGATACGGCGCAGCACCAATTCCGCCCCACCGGGCAGTCCGGCCTCCTCCAGAATGGCATGGGCAGGATGATCCGGCGCAAGGTCGAATTCCGCGATCACCTCGCCCTGAGCCGCGCCCTGACGCACCAGATCGGCACGGCCGCGCCACCCCAGAACAAAGCCCAGCGAATCCAGCAGGATAGACTTGCCCGCGCCGGTTTCCCCGGTGAGCACATTCAGCCCCGGCTGAAACGCCAGTTCAAGGTGGTCGATGATCAGCAGATCACGAATATCAAGTGCGCGCAGCATAGCCGGTTTACCGCCTGTTCCGTCGTCAGGAAAGTTACAGCCAGCGCCCTTTGATCGACTGGCGATAGATCTGGCTCAGCCAGTTATTGCCACGATCTTTAAGCTTGAGCCCCTGTGATGTCAGCAGTTT
The DNA here is from genome assembly GCF_048267565.1 of Pseudophaeobacter sp. NCBI lineage: Bacteria > Pseudomonadati > Pseudomonadota > Alphaproteobacteria > Rhodobacterales > Roseobacteraceae > Pseudophaeobacter > Pseudophaeobacter sp. The sequence goes on from NZ_JBLWXG010000001.1 coordinate 1,051,698, forward strand.
ATAGCTGTCTTCATACCAATCGGTCGATTGGTAGTTATGGCCAAGAATGGCGCCAGCGGTCTGTGCCTCCTCAGTCAGGCCCAGCGACAGATAGGCCTCTACCAGGCGATGCAGCGCTTCGGCGGTATGGCTTGTGGTCTGGAAATCCTCGACCACCACACGGAACCGGCTGATTGCTGATGTATAATGGCCCCGGCGCAGGTAATAGCGACCGATTTCCATTTCCTTGCCGGCAAGGTGGTCAAAGGCCAGATCAAACTTCAGAATAGCCGAGGTGGCATATTCGCTGTCGGGATAAACCTCGATCACGGTGCGCAGCGCTTGCAGCGCCTGAAATGTCAGGCCCTGGTCACGACCAACTTCGTCAATCTGATCATAATAGCTGAGCGCGAGAAGATACTGCGCATAGGCCGCGTCTTCATCAGTAGGATAGAAATCGATATACCGCTGGGCCGCAGACCGGCTGCCTTCGTAGTCTTTGGAGCGGTGATTGGCAAAGGCCTGCATGATCAGGGCCTGCTTGGCATATTCCGAATAGGGATAGAGCCGCTCAATTTCAGAGAAATAATAGGCGGCATCCTCAGTACGATTGCGGGCCAGCTCAAATTCGCCGCGCTCAAAAATCTGCTGGGGGGTGTAGGTTTCCAACGGCACTGCCTGTTCAGAGGCACCACCGTCCCCACCACATCCAGAAAGTGCTGCCATCAAAAGAGCCGCGCCGATGAATTTGGCTCCTGCCTTGATGCCGATCATATTGCCTAAACCTCACCGTCTTTGACTGTCGGGTGTATACGCCCCGGTTCTGCCCCGTTTAGCACATTCATCCGGCGTGCAAAACGCCTTTCACCCGCTTCGCCCCCACTTGGCAGAGAATGTTTGGCAGGGTCAAGCCTGACAAACGTGCAACAGCCGCCTGCCGAGGGCAGAACAGGCAAAAACCCCGCCGAAACGGGGCCATAGGCATAGGGGTGAATAAGGTCAGAGCGCAGCCGTACACGACAATTCAATCGGTCCGAAACGCCGAGGCCACCGAAAATTGTAAAGGATTGGACGGGCAGGTTTCAGGCAACCTGACGGCTAAGGCCGGGGATTTCCGAGCGCACCAGGCCCTGGCCCGGCAGGCGGGATGCCATCGCCACATCGCATTCAACGCGGCGCACGGCCCCAGGCGTCGCAAAGAGCGCCCGCAGCAGAGTGTTCGTTAGCGCATGGCCCGCGCGATCACCGGTATAGTGCCCCAGCAACGGCCCACCGGCCAGCGCCAGATCGCCAAGCGCATCCAGCATCTTGTGGCGCACCGGCTCATCCGAGTGACGCAGGCCTTCACCGCTTTCAACCTGGCTGCCATCAAAGACGATCGCATTTTCACCCGGCACACCGCCCAGGGCCAATCCATTGGCCTGCATGGCCTCTACATCGGCGCGACGGCAGAAGGTGCGACTGTCGCAAAGTTCGCGCACAAAGGCACCATTGCGCAGGTCCAAGGCCCGGCTTTGGCGGCCAATGGCCTGCTCTGCAAAGTCGATGTGAAATTCAATCATCAGGCGATCACAGGGAACCAGCGTGGCAGTGGCACCGTCCTTTTCAACCGTGACCGGCTTCAGCACTTCGATGGCCGTCACCGGTGTTGTCAGGCGGCGAATGCCCTGCCCCATGATCCCGCGCACAAACTGTGCGGATGATCCATCAAGGATCGGAACTTCCGGGCCATCCAGTTCGATCAGCGCATTGTGTACGCCGCAGCCCGCCAGCGCCGCCATGAGATGTTCGACGGTGGAGACGCTGACACCAGCGCCATTGACCAGGCGGGTGCACAGCGCGGTGCGTTCCACATGATCCCAAAGAGCCGGAACAATGCGATTGCCCAAAGCAATGTCGGTGCGTTTGAAAACGATGCCATGGTCGGCAGCGGCCGGCTTGATCACCAGACGGGCGGATCGACCTGAATGCAGACCAATCCCTTCAAATGTCACCGATGCTTTAAGCGTATTCTGCACCTTGTGCTCCTACTGACCATGTCCGGCGACGTGCGCCGTGTTGACTGAACAGGTAAGGATTTCACGAAAAAGCCACAACTCAATCTTTGTAACGGATTGAAACATCCCTGTAACAGATCGGCAAAACACTGCTTAGATATAGCTAACTTATTGCACTAAATAGAAAAAAGGCCGCCCAAAGGCGGCCTCTTAATCTTGATTAGTGAAAGATTAATTTGCTTGGCGGCGCAGGAAAGCAGGAATTTCGATCCGTTCCTGATCTGCGTCAGGCTCTTGCTGCTGCTGCGGTGCGACGGCCTGCTGCTGCATCGGCGGCTGCTGGCGCACCGGCTGCGGTTTGGCAGACTGCCCTTCGGCGGCGCTGCCGGTCATCCGGTGGATCAGCGAGTTCAGGCCAAACCGGCGCTGTTCAGACTGCGCCTCGGCGTGTTGCGCGCCGGGGGCGGCCATTGGACGCTGCTGCATCTGCGGCTGGGGCGCCAGATGTTGCTGTACCGGTGCGGGCTGCGCCGATTGCTGCCCCTGTTGAGCCCGCGCGGCGGCCGCCTGCAAACGCACAATTGCATCGGCAGAAGGTGTTCCTGGTGCGGGGGCCTTGGGGGCCACAAAAGAGGCCTCTGGCTGCGCCTGGGCTGCCGGAGCCTGTGGCTGATAAGCGGGTTGTGGCAGACCGTCCTGGCCCAGGTCCTCAACCGGTTCAAAGACATCTTCCACTGGCGCCTGGGCGGCGTGCTGCCCTTCCATGCCTTCAAAAAGCGATGGTTCCTGCGGTGCAGGCGCGGCTTCTGCGCTTGCAACCTGTGGCTGTTCCACCGGGGCGTTCAGCTCCAGCGGAGCCGGGCGTGCATCTTCAACGCTGACAGATTTTTTCAGCGGCGCGGACATTGGCCGACGCGGGACCGGAATTTCGGTCATCACGTCAGTGGCATCGATGCCCGTTGCAACAACAGACACCCGCATCTTGCCTTCCATCGCCGTATCAAGCGTGGAGCCAACGATGATATTTGCCTCTGGGTCCACCTCTTCGCGGATCCGGTTGGCAGCTTCATCCAGTTCAAACAGGGTAAGATCGTGCGCGCCGGTGATATTGATAAGAACGCCCTTGGCACCGCGCAGGCTGATTTCATCCAGCAGCGGGTTGGCAATCGCTTTCTCGGCAGCCTGAACCGCGCGATCTTCGCCTTCGGCCTCGCCGGTGCCCATCATCGCCTTGCCCATTTCGTCCATCACGGCGCGCACATCGGCAAAGTCGAGGTTGATCAAGCCGGGGCGCACCATCAGATCGGTGACGCCTTTGACACCCTGATACAGAACGTCATCCGCCATCGAGAAGGCCTCGGTGAAGGTGGTCTTTTCATTGGCCAGACGGAACAGGTTCTGGTTTGGAATGATGATCAGCGTATCTACGACCTTTTGCAGGGCTTCGACGCCCTCTTCGGCCTGCTTCATCCGCTTGTTGCCTTCAAACTGGAACGGCTTGGTGACAACACCAACCGTCAGAACGCCCAGCTCTCGTGCGGCCTGCGCGATGATCGGCGCGGCACCTGTCCCGGTGCCTCCGCCCATCCCGGCCGTGATAAAGCACATGTGCGCCCCGGCCAGGTGATCAACGATCTGCTCGATACTTTCTTCTGCCGAGGCAGAGCCAACTGAAGGCCGCGCACCAGCGCCGAGCCCTTCGGTGACTTTCACCCCCAGCTGGATGCGGCTCTTGGCGGCATTCTGCTGCAGCGCCTGCGCATCGGTATTGGCAACGACAAAGTCGACGCCTTCCAGTTCTTTCGCGATCATATTGTTGACCGCGTTACCACCTGCACCACCAACACCGAACACGGTGATTTTAGGGCTCAGTTCTTCCTGCCCGGGCATCGAAAGGTTCAATGTCATGCTCTTTCCGCCTATCTATAAGCCCTCCCGCAAGGGCTATTCCTGTCTATATCCGCCACAATCATACCGTGATGGCAGAGTCTCGTCATCCCAAAAAACGAAAAACACCACAAAATATGGCTATCATACTGGGTGAAATCCGCAAAATTTTGCTCATCCCGGCAGATTTGGTAGAATTTGTTTCGCCCACCACAACAGGCGCAGCGCCCCGGCAAAATGCCAGGGGCGAAACTTTGAAAGTTATGGCTGCACACTGCTCGGTATGCCGGTGTCGCTTTTGCGACAGTTAAATCTTTGTTAGCCGTTTTTTTTGCCCCTGTCACCCAGACGCTTCAAGTTTTCCACAGGCTGGGGATATTTTCTTGACTGCCCTACCAATTATCCCTGAACCAGCGCACAGCGCGGCTGAAAGAGCGACCGGAATTGCGATCAACTGGCGTTTCAAAATCCCACCATTCGTCCTGGGGGTGCGCGGCAAAGAGACTGAGCCCAACCGCGGCGGCAAAGCCGGGGCCAGTGGCCGATTGCGGCAGGCCATGCACCCGCAGCGGACGCCCCAGCCGCACCTGCTGTCCCAGAATGCGCGTCGCCAGCCCATCAAGGCCCAGGATCTGGCTAGAGCCGCCGGTCAGCACAATCTGTTGGCTGGGCAGGTATTCAAACCCGGCCGCATCCAGGCGCGTGCGCACCTCTTCAAGGATTTCCTCAACCCGTGGGCGCATGATGCCGATCAGTTCCGCCCGGCTGACACTGCGCCGGTCATGTTCCCAATCGCCGGTATCCCCACCGATATCAATCATGTCGCGATCATCCACCCCGGTGGCATGCACACCCCCACAAAAGGTCTTGATCCGCTCGGCATTGGCCATCGGCACGCCCAGCCCCATCGAGATATCGCTGGTGATGTGATCACCGCCCATGCGCACCGCATCGGCATAGATCATGTGTTTTTTCATAAAGATCGAAATCGAGGTGGACCCGCCGCCCATGTCAATGCAGGCAGCCCCCAGTTCCTGTTCATCTTCGACCAGGGCTGCATAGCCCGACGCATAGGCAGAGGAGGCAATTCCCGCCAGCTCAAGATCGCAGCGCTGAATGCAGCGCACCAGGTTCTGCACCGTGCCGGTATCGACGGTGAGCATATGCATATCCACTGCCAGGGTCTGTCCCAATTGGCCACGCGGATCTTCCAGCCCGCTGCGATTGTCGAGCGCGAAATTCACCGGCTGCGCATGCAGTACCTCACGCCCGGCGCCATATTCCGGAACCTCACAGGCCGCGAGAACCTGGGCGATTTCCGATTCAGAGACCTCCTGGCCATCGAGATCCAGCTTGGCATCCAGCCCGTAAGAGCGCGGATTGGCACCAGAAAAGCTGGCGATCACGTGATCCACCCGCAATCCGGCCATCTTTTGCGCCGCCTGCACGGCAGTGCGAATGGCCCGTTCGGTTTCTTGCATGGCGGTGATTTCGCCAAATTGCACCCCACGCGACCGCGTGGTCGCCGCGCCAATCACCCGGAACCCCGACTGCCCGGCCAGAGAACCGATGGAGTTATCCTCGCTCAGCCGCGTGGTGCCATCAAAGCGCAGCACCAGGCAGGCAATTTTTGAGCTGCCAATATCCAAAATCGCCACAACACCACGCTGCAGCGCCTGACGGCGCATCTGCCGCATCGCCCGCTGGGACTGATAAAGATCCGTCATCCTAGAACCCACCCTCGTTCAACTCTCTGATGCGCCACCAGTTTTCTACTGCATGGTCTGTCATGCGCACGGTTGGCCGTGCTGCAATCCGCATATCCACCACCGCGACATCGCGTTCCAGCAGGTCCTGTACTTCGCTCACCACGATCACCCGCTCCAGCGCCTGAACAGGGTGTTCCTGTGGCAACAAGATACGCTGCCCCCGGTCCAGAACCATGTCCCAGCGGCGTTCGCCAATCCGTACCAGCCCGCGCAACCGCCCACCAAGCGGGCGCGCCGTTTCGATCAGCTCCAACGCTTCGACCGCCACGATGTCGGCAGAACGCCCCGCAATCAGCGGCAGGTCCGGATGCATGGCGCGGCGGCCCAGTTCAGCCACATGGGCACCGCTTTCATCTAATAGCGCAAGGCCCTCATGGCTGCGCCAAATCAGGGCCGGAGTGCGCTCTTCCACATCGATCTGCAAGATGCCGCCAGGGCGAATACGCACATTCGCGGCCTTGATCGGTGCCAGGGTTTCGATCTCGGCGCGGATCTGTGCCAGATCCAGATCAAAAGAGCTGATCGGGAAATCAAATGGCAGCACTTCGCGCACATCCTGCGCCACCGAAGGCCCTGCCCCGTCCACTGCCATGACATTGACCATGAATTCAGGGCGCTCTTCGATCGCAGCCCGAAAAGACGCAAGGGTGTCAGAAACCATCTCGCGTCGCGCCGCATCCGCCAAAAAGGCACCGCCCGCCGCCAGGGTCAGACAGAAAGGCACGCCAAATTTCAAGCCAAAGCGAATGCCGGGTGTCAGCATCCAGCGCTGCAACCGATACTTCAGCCGAGATGGCGCCGGGTCCGCCTGACTATGCGTGTTGCGGGCGTTGCCAGTAATCCGATCCTTCAACGTCCGCATGATGCATCCTCAACCAACCAGGTACAGAGCGCACCAAAAGAGATACCGCAGTGAGCGGCCTGTTCCGGCGCCAGCGAGGTTGGCGTCATGCCGGGCTGATTGTTGGTCTCCAACAGGATCAGCCCATCGGCGCCTTTGGTTTCGTCCCAGCGGATGTCGGTCCGGCTCAGCCCGCGACAACCCAGGGCCTGATGTGCCCGCAGCGCATAGTCCAGGCACAGGTCGCGGATCTTGGCCGGGATGTCAGCCGGCACCACGTGGCGCGAGCCACCCGGCTTGTACTTCGCATCATAGTCATACCAGCCATCGGTCAGGATATCGGTAACCTCCAGCGCGCGATCCCCCAGCACCGAAACACTCAGCTCGCGGCCCGGCGCGAAAGCTTCGACCAAGACCTCTTCGGGCATCTCCGCCGAAAGGCTCGGCGGGCCGTTGGCCGCCTCATGCACCAGATAGATGCCGACGCTGGAACCTTCGTTATTGGGTTTGACGACATAGGGCGGCACCATCACATGGTCCGCCATCACCGCGTGTTTGGGGAAAAGGCCACTTGCCATCACCGGCAGGCCTGCCTCTTGAAACACCATCTTGCTGCGCTGTTTGTCCATCGCCAGGGCCGAGGCCAGCACACCAGAATGGGTATAAGGCAAGCCCATCCATTCCAGCAGACCCTGAACACAGCCATCTTCGCCCCAGCGTCCATGCAGAGCATTAAAGACCACATCCGGCTTGATCACAGTCAGCTGTGCGGCCAGGTCCGGCCCCGCGTCCAGCTCTGTGACCTCAAATCCTTCGCCCCGTAGCGCGGCTGCGCATTCACGCCCACTCGACAGAGAGACCTCACGTTCTGCAGAGGGTCCGCCCAGTAGTACCGCCACTTTCGGGAGTGTTCTGCTCGACTCACCCACGATAGCGCCTCAAAATTATCGGGCTTTTGCCCTTGGTTATTGGAGCCTGAAACCGGCCCACATCATCTTTGGGTCATTGCCCGTCTCGTACCAGGGCTGATCGCCCCCTGTTCCTGGTGCCAGATCCAAGATCTGCCATCGCCACAAACAACTGCCTAGGCTGCCTGCCGCCGTATCTTCACGCCCATCTCCGGGGCTGTTTCCGCCATCATAACGCCGCAAATATTACCGGGGTATTAATGGCCGCTTTACCATGTTCAGATCCGAAGCTGCCTGTCTGCGCCCTGCAACGGTCCATACCTTCTATCAAACTAAAATTGTTTGAAAAGATAGGATTACCCAAAATGTCTCGACGTTGTTATTTTTGCTCGAACAGGGGGTCTCCGACCCTCATGATTTCCCATTCTAGCGTCAGCCCGGAATTGGCGTAAACCTTTTTTCTGACATCTTCGCCCAAAGTTTCCAAATCTGCGGCAGATGCGCCACCCGTGTTAATCATGAAGTTCGAATGCTTCTCGCTCATCTGGGCACCACCGACGCATGCCCCACGCAGCCCGGCATCATCAATCACCTTCCAGGCCTTCAGGTCCTGCACATCGTCAGCCAGCCCTGTCGAGGAAAACCCGGCCGGATTACGAAAGGTCGACCCGGCCGAACGTTCTTTTGTCGGCTGGGTCTCATCGCGTTTTTTCAACTGCGCCGCCATGCGAGCCTGCAGCGCCTCGGGCTCCCCTGCGGTCGCGCGCAGCGTAGCCGAGACCAGAACGGCGCCCTCCGGCAGGGTTGTCTGGCGATACTGGAACTGCAAGTCCTCGGCGGTGATATCACGCAGCGCACCTTCGCGGGTGACCATCCGGGCCGAGACAAAGTGATCCGCCACATAAGAGCCATAGCAGCCCGCATTCATTCGAACCGCGCCACCAATAGAACCGGGAATGGTGCGCAGAAAGGTCAGGTCCAACCCGTCCTCGGCGGCCTTGCGCGCCACATGGGCATCCAGCGCCGCTGCGCCAGCGGTCACCCGATCCCCATTGATTTCAATTGCATTGAAGCCGCGCCCCAGACGGATAACCACCGCCCGCAGCCCCCCATCACGCACGATCAGATTCGAACCAACCCCCATGGGAAAAATCGCGACATCCCTTGGTAGATGCGACAAGAAATGCTGCAGGTCTTGGATATCAGCGGGCTGGAACAGATAGTCGGCAGCACCGCCCACCCGCAGCCATGTCAGCTCGGACAGATCACGGTTTTGCGTCAGCTTGCCACGGATCCCTTCGATAATCATCAAACGCTCTTCCCTTTGCCCGACCCTGTGGGACCATCTTCTTGACTTTCAATCGCCTCTATCCCGTCAGCAGGGATGAAGACAACGGTTCTGTGGTGCCAAACCGCGCGCCGGATCGATCTAAGGCGGCTTTTGGCCGAAACGCCCTTGCGCCAGCCTAGTCGGCATCCACCTCCTCTGCCGCCACGGTGTCGCGGGACGGGGCAATTCCCAGCCACCGCAGCAGATAGATGACGGGCCAGCGCAGCAGGCTCATGCCGGCAAGAAACACCGCCAGCCCCCACCATGGGCCATTTTCATACGTCACATAGCCAAGCAGCGGAATACCGGTGGCCAGCAGGAAATAGGCGCGCCGCCAGTGATTGTCACGGCTGGGCAGCATTGCAAGCAGATTGGCCAGCAAGGCCCACAGGGCCGCAAGTGTCAATGAAACGGTCATTCCTTTGCTCCCTTTGGCTGGCGCCATTTCGTCCAATAATAGCGGATCGGACGCCGATAGATTGACACCACCGCAAACATCCCAAAGACCACCAGACCCCAGCCCTGGGTGGCACCCAGCCAGATAAGCAGCGGCGGTGCCAGCGCCAACAGGATCCGCCCCGGTACAAAATGCCGCTCTACCGGCAGCATGGCAACTGCGGTGCTGGCAAAAACCCAGAGGATGGCCGCAAGAATGCTCATGGCGCAGGGCGGCCCCGCTGTCTGCGCACCGGCCTATCCGCAGGCCGCAGCATCAGCTGGCGCGGCGCAGCCGGTCCGGCAAGCCAATTGCCCAGGTGCTGATGGTGCCCGCGCCCAGACAGACCACCATGTCACCCGGCCGGGCCTTCTCGCGCACCAGGCTTTCCAGGTCATCCTCGCTCAGCAGTGCCTGGGCGTGACGGTGCCCATGGCGGATCATCCCCGCCACCAGATCGTCGCGGCTGGCACCGGGGATCGGGTCTTCGCCGGCGGCAAAGACCTCGGCGATGGCAACCACGTCGGCCTCGTTGAAACAGAGGCAGAAATCTTCGAACAGATCCGCCAGGCGCGAATAGCGATGCGGCTGGTGCACCGCTATCACCTGCGCACCCGGGGTATCGGCGATGGCCTGACGTGCCGCCTTCAGCACCGCCGCAATCTCCACCGGGTGATGGCCATAGTCATCAATGATGGTAACGCCGTCGACCTCTCCGACCTTGGTAAAGCGGCGATTGACGCCGCCAAAATTGGCCAGCGCTTCACGGATCTCGCTGCTGTTCATGCCCAGATGCCGCGCCACAGCCACAGCCGAGAGCGCATTGGAAACATTGTGATCCCCCGGCATAGGCAGGCTACAGCCCTCGATCATCCGGTCTTCGGCCTGCAGGTGAATGTCAAAATGCGCAACCCCCGCCTTATAGGTCAGATTGAGGGCGCGCACATCGGCCTGGGCGTTGAACCCATAGGTCACCACCCGGCGGTCGGTAATGCGCCCAACCAGCGCCTGCACCTCGGCGTGATCAGTGCAACAGACCGCAACGCCGTAGAAGGGAATATTAGAGACAAATTCGTAAAAGCCATCGCGCAGGGTGTCAAAATCGCCCCAGTGCTCCATGTGCTCCGGGTCGATATTGGTGACCACGGCGATGGTGGCAGGCAGCCGGTTGAAGGTACCGTCACTTTCATCCGCCTCGACCACCATCCATTCGCCCTGCCCCATGCGGGCATTGGATCCATAGGCATGAATGATGCCGCCATTGACCACGGTAGGATCAAACTTCCCCGCGACCATCAGCTCTGCCATCATGGTGGTGGTGGTGGTTTTGCCATGGGTGCCACCAATGGCGATATTGGATTTCAGCCGCATCAGTTCCGCCAGCATTTCTGCACGGCGCACCACCGGCAGCCCGCGACGGCGCGCTTCGTCCAGTTCCGGGTTGCCGGGCTTGATCGCAGACGAGATCACAACCACCGCAGCGCCTTCCAGGTTTTTTGCCTCCTGGCCGACAAAGACCAGCGCGCCCAGCTTTTCCAGCCGCTGGGTGATCTTGGAGCTCTTCAGATCAGAGCCCTGCACCACATAGCCAAGGTTCAGCAGCACTTCGGCAATACCGGACATGCCAATGCCGCCGATGCCGACAAAATGAATGGGGCCAACATCGCCGGGCAGTTTGGTTGCAGGGTTCATGCTTATCCTTCCTCTGCCAGCTGCTCGACCAGGGCCACCAATCTTTGGGTGGCATCGGGAACACCGGCGCTCAATGCGGCGCGCGACATTTGCTGGGCCGCTTCTGGGTTACTCAAGACTGCGCTGATTTGCGCGCTTAGCGATGCGACGTCAAGGGCGCTTTCGGGGATCAGAATGGCACCTCCCGCATCAACCAGCCCACGGGCATTGGCGGTTTGGTGATCGCCGGTGGCCGCAGCATAGGGTACCAGGATCGACGGACGGCCAATGACAGAGATATCCGCTACCGACGACGCCCCCGCACGCGAAATCACCAGCTGCGCTTCGGACATACGCGCAGGCACATCCTTGAAGAAGCTCTGCACATCCGCGCTGATACCATGGCTGTCATAAAACGCGCGCACCCGCTCCATGTCTTCGGATCGGGCCTGATGCGAAATGCGCAGAAACCTGCGCATGGCCTCTGGCAGGGCGGCAATAGCGGCCGGCACTACATCCGACAGGATGCGCGCGCCCTGGCTGCCGCCCATCACCAGAATCGACATCGGGTAATCCCCCGGCGCGATATAGCCCGCACCTGCGCGCTCCATCACTGCAGCACGCACCGGATTACCCACATGTTCGTGCGGCACCGTGTCAGGCAGATCGGTCGGCCAGGTGCCGCAGGCAACCCCGGCGACGCGGGTGGCAAACAGCTGGTTCACCCGGCCCAGCACGCCGTTTTGTTCGTGGATCATCCGCCGACGTTTCAGCAGGGTTGCCGCCCCCAGCGCCGGAATTGACGGGTAGCCACCAAAGCCGATCACCACATCGGGGCGATCACGGCGCATCTGCAGCGCCATCGACACCACACCAGCGGCAATCTTTGGTCCCACCAGCGCCTTGGCCAGGATCCCGCCCCGGGCAAAGGTCGCCGAAGACACCTGGGAAATTTCAGTACTATGGGGAAAGCCGCCTGTATAGCGCGCCCCACGTGCATCGGTCGACAGTTTCACCCGCCAGCCTCTGCGCAGCATCGCCTCGGCCAGGGCCTGGGCCGGAAACATATGGCCACCGGTGCCACCAGCGGCCATCAACAGCAGTTTCTGTGTCATATCAATCGCGCTTCTATATCTGCGGCTGGTCCGCCACCTTGGGCAGCGGCCAGCTCTTGGGTCCTTGCTCAGCCGCGCCCGCGTCCGCGCAGGAAATCGGCGATCTCACCCTGCGGTCTTGCGCGGGTAAAAGACAAGAGCATCCCCAGCGCGATCCCGCCGGCGATCAGCGAAGACCCGCCGTAGCTGACAAAGGGCAGCGTCATGCCCTTGGCCGGCAAGAGCCGCACCGCGACCCCCATGTTGATCATCGCCTGCACGCCAAACATGCAAACCAGCCCAGTGCCCGCCAGGCGGATGAAGATATCGCGCTCTCGCATCAGCCGGAACAGCGACCGCACCACCACCAGGGCATAAAGCCCGATCAGCACCAGCACCAGGATAAGCCCGTATTCCTCGGCTGCGACCGCAACGATGAAATCGGTATGGGCATCCGGCAGCGACCACTTCACCTGGCCCTCTCCGACGCCGACACCAAACAGCCCGCCTTCACGGATCGCATTGGTGGCATAGCCCATCTGGGTGGTCGGGTCGATTTCGGGGTTCAGGAACCCATCAATGCGGCGGGCAAAGTGTTCGGAACTGGAATAGGCAAAAACCCCGCCCATGACCACAACCGCCGCCATGCCGACCAGCAGCACCATGGGCGCACCAGCAACAAAATACATCACGCCCCAGCCAAACAGGATCAGACAGGCCTGACCAAAATCGGGCTGCAGTACCAGCATCATCACCACTGCCATGCAGATCCCAAAGGAAATCAGGGTCCCAGGCGGTCCGTTGATCTGCTGGCTCGAGGCAATCATCCAGGCCGCCACCACCACAAATCCCGGCTTCAGAAACTCCGAAGGCTGCAAGGATGCAAAGCCCAGCGAATACCAGCGCACAGCCCCCTTGCCGAAATCAGTGCCCAAAACCGGCAGAAAGGCCAGGGCGACAAAGGCACAGATAAAGCCAATGACCGCCAGCCGTCGCACCAACTGCGGCGACATCATCGAGGTAAGGATCATCGCGATCAGCGCCGTGGTGCCAAAAATGGCCTGGCGCTGCACATAATGGAAATTGTCAAACCCGTTGCGCTCTGCCAGCGGCACCGAGGCTGCAAGCCCCAGTAAAAGCCCCAAAACAAAGAGCGCAAGAATACAGGACATGGACCACTTATCCAGGGTCCGCCACCATTTGGGAAGAATCGGTTCACCTGTGGGTACAGGAACCGCGCCATAGACCATCTCAGTCATGGGAACACCGCCAGAAATTTTGCCTCGAGAAAGCCCCATTTTGGGGTCATTGATGCCAGACTAGCTGAAAACCGCTGTTCAGGCCAGTCCCTTGATGCCCACAGCGCGGCAAAATCGCCACCAGCCCGCCGGCCGACAGAGGCGCCGCGCCCCTTGCACCGCTTGGGCATCCATGGTGGATGCGGCTCATGTATGTAAACACCGTGATTCTTGGGGCTGGCGCTGCCGGCATGATGTGCGCCATGCAAGCGGGCGGCGATTGCCTGGTGGTAGATCACGCCAAAGCGCCTGGCGAAAAAATCCGCATCTCCGGCGGCGGCCGGTGCAATTTCACCAATCTGGACACCACACCGGAAAACTACCTGTCACAGAACCCGCATTTCTGCAAATCCGCCCTGGCGCGCTATACCCAATGGGATTTCATCTCGCTGGTGGATCGCCACGGCATCGCCTGGCATGAAAAAACCCTGGGCCAGCTGTTCTGCGACGGATCCGCCAAGCAGATCGTCGCCATGTTGGCGGCCGAAATGGCCCAGGCCGGTGCCGAACTCTGGCTGCAGACCACAGTGCAACAGGTACAGGCGCGCGGCGACGGCTACCAGCTGACGCTGCTGCGTGACGGGGCGCAGCAGCGCGTTGACTGCAAAAACCTGGTGCTGGCCACCGGCGGCAAAAGCATCCCCAAGATGGGGGCCACAGGCCTCGCCTATGACATTGCGCGCCAGTTTGGCTTGCCAGTGCTCGACACGCGCCCGGGGCTGGTGCCCTTCACCTTTCCCGAAGGGCGCTTTACTGCCCTGGCCGGCACCGCCCTGCCCGCACGCCTGTCCAATCCCCGCGCCAGCTTTGATGAAGCGCTACTGTTCACCCATCGCGGCCTCTCCGGCCCATCGGTGCTGCAACTGTCGTCCTATTGGCACGAAGGCGAAGAAATCAGCCTCAACCTGATCCCCATGATCGACCTCTTTACCCTGCTGCGCGAACAGCGCCAGACCCAGGGCCGCCGCGCTCTCACCACTGAACTCGCCCGCCACCTGCCGGGCCGCCTGGTGGATTTCCTCGCCACTGAATTCAAAATCACAGGCCGCCTGGCCGATCAATCCGACAGCGCCTTGCAAAGCCTCTGCACCGCGCTGTCGCACTGGGCGCTCACCCCAGGCGGCAGCGAAGGCTACCGCACCGCCGAAGTCACGCTGGGCGGTATCGATACTGATGCGCTCTCCTCCAAAACCCTGCAGGCAAAATCCCGCCCCGGCCTCTATGCAATTGGCGAAGCGGTGGATGTCACCGGCTGGCTGGGGGGCTACAACTTTCAGTGGGCCTGGGCCTCGGGCCATGTGGCCGGCTGCGCCATCGCCGCCCTGCGCTAGCGCCGCCGCAGATCCGACAGCTGACCTTCCGTTTCGGAGCCACCCTTGCCCTGCCCGGATCAGGACAGACCGCAAGCTGCAGGGTCAAGACAAATCGCCGAGGGGCCCCGCCCTGCGGGGAGGCGGCTATTTGTCTTGACCCTGTGGCGCGGTCTGTGATCATGGGAAAAGGCAGGGGAGGTCTCTGAAACGGATTTCCGTTTTGGTGAACCTGCAGCCTCTCCTTTTCCTGCCGCCTCTCTCTCGCTGTCACACGTCGCGATCAGCCCAGACGCGCCGTAACCTGCGCAATGAAATCATCGCCGCGTTGCTCGAAATTGTGATATTGATCAAAACTGGCGGCCGCTGGCGCCAACAGAACCACGTCCCCCGGCTCGGCCTCTGCCATGGCGCGCTCTACCGCCTTGGCCATCGTGGTGCAAACCTCAGCCTCGACATCCAACTGCAGGGCAAAGCCCGCCGCCTCTCGGCCGATCACATAGGCCTTGCGCACCGCACCGGTTTGCCCCCCCAGCGCCGCCAGCCCGCCCTCTTTTTCCAACCCGCCGCAGATCCAGCGAATGTTCTTGAAAGCGCTCAGCGCTTTTGCGGCGCTATCCAGGTTGGTGGCCTTGCTGTCGTTGACATAGCGTACACCCGCCACCTCGGCGATGGTCTGGCTGCGGTGCGGCAGGCCCGGATAATCGGCCAATGCCGCCTCGATCACCCGTGGTGCCAGCCCCAGCACCCGCGCCGCCGCATAGGCCGCACAGGCATTCTGATGATTATGCTGCCCCGGCAGCCCCGTCATCCGCCGCAAATCGACCGAGGCCACCTGACGCCCCTTGCGCATCTCGCTCAGAAAGCCTTTGCGGGCAAAGACCTGCCAGCCCGGTCCAGTCAGCTTGCGCCCCGAGGCCACCCGGATTACCCGGTCATCGCTGGCCGCCTGCGCCATCTGTCCGGCAAGAAACAGCCCCTCGTCCTCATCAACACCGATAATGGCCCGATCCGGGCCGCCCTCGGCAAACAGGCGACGTTTGGCGGCAAAATATCCCCCCAGTCCAGCATGGCGATCCAGATGATCGGGCGATAGATTGGTCAAAATCGCCACATCGGGGGTCAGCGCGCGGGCCAGTTCCGTCTGATAGCTGGACAGCTCCAGCACCACCACACCAGCATTTCCCGGTGGATCGATATCCAGCACGCCGCGGCCAATATTGCCCGCCATCTGGCTGTCGCGCCCGACAGACACCAGAATGTGATGCAACAGCGCCACCGTGGTTGATTTGCCGTTGGATCCGGTGATCGCCACCACTTTGGGCGGCTGATCCAGCATATCCCAGCCCTGGGCCGGCAACGAGGCAAAGAACAGCCCGATGTCATTGTCCACCGGCACCCCAGCTTCCAGGGCAGCACGGATCACCGGGTTGGGCTGCGGGTAAAGATGCGGAATGCCCGGCGAGGTGATCAACACCGCGACATCGTCAAAGGCTCCGTTCCTGTGCAGATCCCTCAGCTCAAAGCCCTCTGCCTCGGCGGCAGCGCGCGCCTGCGGCTGGTCATCCCAGCACACCGCAGTGGCGCCGCCCGCCAGCAGCGCCCGCGCCGTGGCAAGGCCAGACCGCCCCAACCCCAAAACGGCGACAGTTGCGCCTTCAAACCCTTGAACCGGGATCATCGCCCACCTCACCTAATTGATCAAATTTGCGCCGCACAGTGCACCGCCCCCCCCCCACTTGCAAGAGGTCAGAGGCTTGGCAAATGCCTCTATCCGCGCGCCCCTTGCAGAGGCCCAAAGGGCCTCTGCCACCCCCAACAATTGCCAGAGTGGCAGCGCCGCTCGAAATTGGCGGGAGCGCCCCCCTGTTGCTGGGTGCCACGCATGAAAAAGGAGGCCGTAGCCTCCTTTCATCTTCCATCACGCAGCAGGAAAATCTGCCAAGGTCTATCGCACCTTCAGCGTTGCCAGGCCGATCATCGCCAGGATCAGTGCAATGATCCAGAACCGGATCACAATTGTCGGCTCTGCCCAGCCCTTTTTTTCATAGTGGTGGTGGATCGGCGCCATCAGGAAAATCCGCTTGCCGGTCCGTTTGAAATACAGCACCTGCAGGATCACGGAAAGCGCCTCCAGCACAAACAGCCCACCGACGATCGCCCAGACCAGCTCATGTTTGGTGACAACCGCAATCGCCCCCAGCGCGCCGCCCAGGGCCAGCGATCCGGTATCGCCCATGAAGACGGCAGCAGGCGGCGCATTATACCACAAGAAGCCAAGGCCGCCGCCAAACAGCGCTGCCGTAAAGATCAGGATTTCGCCGGTGCCGGGCACATAGTGCACATCCAGATAATCGGTGAAATCAACCCGGCCCACCGCATAGGCGATCACACCCAGGGTCCCCGCCGCAATCATCACCGGCATGATGGCCAGCCCATCCAGACCATCGGTCAGGTTCACCGCATTGGCCGAACCCACGATAACGCAGATCACGAAGGGCACATAGAAATACCCCAGGTTCAGCAGGGTATCCTTGAACACCGGCAGCGCCAGTTCGCTCTGCAACGCCTCCGGGTGATAGGCCCTGGCCCAGACCGCCGCGATGACCGCAATCAAAATCCCCAACAGCAGCCGCACTTTGCCTGATACCCCGGCGGTGTTCTGCTTTGACACCTTGGCATAGTCATCGGCAAAGCCGATCAGGGCAAAGGACATGGTGACAAAAAGCACCAGCCAGACAAAGGGATTGTCCAGCCGCGCCCAGATCAGCGTGGCACTGAGAACAGCGCCGACAATCAGCAGCCCGCCCATGGTCGGGGTGCCCGCCTTGGCCATATGCGCCTCTGGGCCGTCATCGCGGATCGGCTGCCCCTTGCCCTGACGGCGGCGCAGTACGTTGATCAGCGGCGTGCCGAACAAGAAACCAAACACAAGCGCGGTCATAAAGGCGCCGCCTGCCCGGAAGGTGATATAGCGGAAGAGGTTGAAAAAATCGCCGCCATCCGACAGGGCCGTCAGCCAATAGAGCATCTTGGATCGATCCTCGCCTTTAGTTGTTGTTTAAGAAGTGCGCTTGCCATGACCCAATTCCCGGATGCCGTCAACGATCTTGGCCAGCCCCGCGCTCAAAGATCCCTTGGCCAGCACAATATCGCCACAGCCCAGCTGCGCCGCCAGATCTGGGCGCGCCTCGCTTGCACTGGCATAGTGCTTGCCACGTTTGGCCTCGGGCAGGGCCGCGTACAGATGCGCCATCAATGGGCCGATGCAGTGGATCTCATCAATTGCCTGCAGCGCCGCCAGATCAGCAAGACCGGCGTGCAGCGCTGCCTCCTGTGGACCAAGTTCGCCCATATCGCCCAGATAGGCGATCCTGCGCCCGGGGGGCCGGTCCATGGCATCTGTTGGCAACGGCGTCGCCGCAAGCACGTCAAGCGCCGCCGCCATTGATGTGGGATTGGCATTATAGCTGTCGTCCAGCAGCAGCAATTTTCCGCCCTGTAGCGCCACTTCGACCCGCGCACCGCGCCCCGTGACCGGCGACCAGAGCGCCAGAACCTGCGCCGCCCGCGCCAGATCGGCGCCAGCGGCCTCTACCGCGGCCAATGCCCCCAGCGCGTTCATGGCAAAATGGGCCCCAAGCGACTGAATATGCAGCTGCAGCCTGGTGGCGTTGCAGCGCACCTCGGCCAGGGTTTCGCCAGCCTCGATCCGGGTCGACAGCAGGTGATAGGCCGTCGAAGTCTGACCAAACCAGACAGGACGCGCGCCCAACCGCTGGGCCTCTTGCGCCAAGACCTGCGCCTCGGCGATATCGGCATTCAGCACCGCGGTGCCGCCCGGTTCCAGCCCTTCCAGGATAGCCGCCTTTTCGCGGGCAATACCCGCCACATCGTCAAAGGCCTCTAGGTGTACCCCCGCAACCGTGGTCACCAGGGCCACATGCGGGCGAGCCTGGCGGGCCAATGGCGCAGTCTCGCCAGGGTGATTCATGCCGATTTCGATCACCGCATACTCTGAATCCCGCGGCATCCGCGCCAGGGTAAGCGGCACCCCCCAGTGATTGTTATAGCTGGCCACGGCGGCATGGCAGCGCCCCTGATCGGCCAGCATGCAGGCCAGCATTTCCTTGGTCGAGGTCTTGCCGACAGAGCCAGTGACGGCAATCACCTTGGCACTGGTGCGCGCCCGCGCCGCCCGCCCCAGAGCCTCTAGCGCCGCCTGGACATCGGCAACAATCAACAATGGCGCATCTGGCGCCACATCGTCGGGACGACGGCTGACCAGCGCGGCAGCGGCCCCCTTTTCCAAAGCCTGAGCCACAAAATCATGGCCGTCGCGTGCGGCCTTCAGCGCCACAAACATATCCCCCGGCGCAAGCGTCCGGGTATCGATCGACAGGCCCGTCGCCTGCCAGTCACCTCTGGCCTCGCCGCCTGTTGCCTGCGCGGCCTCTGCCGCGCTCCAGAGCGCTGTCATACTGCTTTCCCATCCAAAACGGCCACCGCCAGGCTGGCCTGTTCCACATCATCAAAGGGCAGCACATCGGTGCCGATGGTCTGGCCGCTTTCATGGCCCTTGCCACAGATCAGCAAGACATCCCCCGCCCCCAGCATATCAACCCCGCGCAGGATTGCCTCGGCGCGGTCGCCGACCTCCAGGGCAGCTGGGGCGCCCTTTTTGACCTGCGCCCGGATCAGGCCCGGATCTTCGGTGCGCGGATTGTCATCCGTGACAATGACCAGATCGGCATTGTCCTGTGCGGCCTGCCCCATCAAGGGGCGTTTGCCCGCGTCGCGATCACCACCGGCGCCAACAATGGCAATCAGCCGTCCCAGCACATGCGGGCGCAGCGCCTTGATCGCAGTAGCCACCGCATCCGGCGTATGGGCGTAATCGACAAAAACCGCCGCCCCATTGTCACGGGTCGCGGCATGTTCCATCCGGCCGCGCACCGTGGTCAGATGCGGCAGGGTCGCAAAGACCGCTGCCGGGTCTTCGCCACTGGCAATCACCAGACCGCAGGCCAAGAGCACATTTTCCGCCTGAAAACCGCCTATAAGGTTGAGCCGCACCTGATAGGGCTGGTCATGCCAGCTAAAGCGCAGTTCCTGGCCGGTATCATCATAGCGCAGCCCGCTGAGGCTGATATCGCCCAGGCCACGCCCGACGCTCAGCACCTCTTGGCCACGGGCTGCCGCCACGGCGCGCATTTCTGGCCCCCGCGGATCATTCATATTGATCACTGCAACGCCATCCTCTGGCAGGATGCGGCGGAACAATCCCGCCTTGGCGGCAAAATAGGCCTCGAAGGTTTCGTGATAATCCAGATGATCCTGGGTGAAATTGGTAAAGCCCGCCGCCGCCAGCTGCACCCCATCAAGGCGGCATTGATCCAGCCCATGCGAAGAGGCCTCCATCGCGGCATGGGTCACCCCCGCTGCCGCCGCCTTGGCCAGGGCCGCATGCAGCGTGATCGGTTCCGGCGTCGTATGGGCCAGCGGGTGACTCCAGGCACCTTCGATGCCGGTGGTGCCCAGGTTGACGGCGGCATGGCCCAGCTCGCACCAGATCTGGCGTACGAATGTCGCGACAGAGGTTTTCCCATTGGTGCCGGTCACCGCGACCATGGTGGCAGGCTGGGCGCCAAACCACAGGGCAGCAGCATAGGCCAGCGCCTGGCGCGGATCTTCGGCAATCACCAGCGCCGCATGGCTGTCGGCCAGCGGCTGGGCAGCGATCCTTGCCCCGGCCGCATCGGTCAGGATGGCGGTTGCCCCCTGCTCCAGCGCCGCTGGGATGAATTTGGCCCCATGGACCAGGCTGCCTGGCAGCGCCGCAAATAGGCAGCCCTTGGCCACCTTGCGGCTGTCGACTGCAAGGCCCGCAATCAGCGGATCGGCACCGCCACGGGCAGTCAGGCCGAGCTCGCTCAGCGGGCGGGTTTCAGGGGTCTCGTCGGGGTTGCTGCGCATCTGCGGCCCTCACCAGGGGTTAGGCCCGGGAGTCGCCCCCGGGATCAGTTGGAGGTCAGGGTTATACCAGTCACCTCGGCGGGTTCAACTTGTGGTCTCAACCCAAGGAGCGGCGCCAGACGGCCAATCATTTCAGCCGCCACTGGCACAGCTGTCCAACCGGCAGTGCGGCGTTCCTCGCCATAGGCAAAGACAGAGGGTTCATCCAGGGTGACCACCAGCACATATTTGGGATCATGCGCCGGAAACATCGAGGCAAAGGTCGCAATAACCTTGTCTTCGTAATAGCCGCCGCGGGGTCTTGGCTTATCCGCGGTGCCAGTCTTGCCGCCCACCTGATAGCCCGGCACGCGGGCAAAGCTGGCGGTGCCTTCGGTCACAACCTTGCGCAGCATAAGACGCGCCGCTCTGGCCGATTCTTCTGTCATGATGCGCCGCCCCAACTGCGGGCCATCCTGTTTAAGGATGGTTGGGCTGACATAGCGCCCGCCATTGGCGATGGCAGCATAACCTGCCGCCAGGTGCATTGGCGTGGTGGAAATCCCATGACCGTAAGAGATGGTCATGGCTGACAGTTCAGACCAGTTCTTGGGCAACAGCGGCTTGCCGCCCTGCGCCTCGACGATTTCAACGGGCGTGGCCTCCAGCATCCCCAGATCATCCAGGAAATCACGCTGGCGTTCAGCCCCGATCTGCTGGGCCAGGCGCGCAGTCCCAATGTTAGAGGATTTCACGATGATCTTTGTCACCGACAAGGCATTGCCATAGTTACGGAAATCCCTGATCGCAAATTTCCCCCAGCGCAGCGGGCCACGGGTATCAACCACCGTGTCCGGCGTCGCCAGACCCAGATCCATTGCCTGGGCTGCGGCAAAGATCTTGAAGGTAGAGCCCAGCTCATAAACCCCCTGCACCGCGCGGTTGAACAGCGGACTGACCGAAGGATCAAAGCCAGAGGTCGGCGGCTGCGGGCGTTCATTGGGGTCGAAATCCGGCAGCGACACCACCGAAATCACCTCGCCGCTGTGCACATCCATCAAGATGGAGGTAGCACCCTTGGCATTCATCAGCTTCATGCCACCATCCAGCACCCGCTCGGCAGCAGCCTGCACGGTCAGATCCAGCGAGAGAGCCAGCGGCTTTGTGCCATTGCCCGGATCGCGCAGATAGCTGTCAAACTGCTTTTCCACGCCGGCGACACCGATCACTTCGGCGGCGCTGACGCCCTCTTTGCCAAATCCAGCCCCGCCCAGAACATGGGCGGCGACACTGCCATTGGGATAAAGACGCATTTCACGCGGGCCAAACATCAGGCCCGGATCCCCGATATCATGCACCGCCTGTTTTTGTTCGGGGCTGATTTTCTTTTTTATCCACAAGAACTTGCGCGTTCCGGTGAAATCGGCCAGTAGGCGCGCCGGGTCCAGATCCGGGAAAATCTCGACTAGCCGCGCGGCGGTGGCTTCCGGGTCGATCAACTGCGGTGGCTGCGCATAGAGCGAATGGGTCTCAAAATTGGTGGCCAGAATGCGCCCCTGACGATCAACAATATCGGCGCGCTGCATGGCAATGGCGCTGCCTGCGGTGCTGGCCACAGGTTCGCGCGGCTCCGAGGTTGCCATAACCCCCATACGCCCTGCCACGGCCGCATAGGCACAGAGGAAGAAAACCCCCAGAACCAGCAGGCGGCCCTCGGCACGTTGGCGCGATTTGACCTGCATCTCGTCATGGCGCTGACGGATGTTTTCTTTTTCGATGGCGTCGGGGTTTTCACCCTTGGCACGGGCATCAAGAATACGGGCAAGCGGACGCAGGGGTCTGCGGGTCATTGGCTCTGCTCCGACTGGGACCGCGTATTGAGACCAGAAACCTCGACGCCTTCGGTAATCGTAAATTCGGGTTGCAGCGGATATGTGACCTCATCCACCCGGCCAAACTGATCCGGGCGCAGCGGCAAGAGGCCAAGGCTGGCAAAGTTCAGCTCGGCCAGTTCCATCAACCGGTCCGGCCGGTTCAGATAAGCCCATTCCGCCCGCAGGACGCTCAGCCGGGTCTGGGCCGCACCAATCTGGCGCTGCAGGCCGCGAGTTTCTTTCAGCACCTGCTGGGTTGCATAGTTTTCACGGTAGGCCCAGAACGCCAGCCCAAAGACTGCCAGAGCGGTGATCACATACAACAACGACTTCATTTGCGCCCCTCTTTCAGCTGCGGCATGCTCAGGTCCTTGGCGCTGATGGGCACCGGCTCTGCCGCAGTGCGACGCCCCACCCGCAGCCGCGCCGAGCGCGACCGGGGGTTTTGTGCCAGTTCGTCATCATCCGGGCCAACCGCCTTGCGGGTGACCTGTTCAAACTGCGCTGCCAGTTCTTCCTGTTCCGGCGCATAGCGATTGGCGCGGCCTGTCTTGCCGGCGCGATGCTGAAAGAAGCGTTTGACCATGCGATCCTCGACCGAATGGAAAGTCACAACAGCCAGCAAACCACCCGGTTTCAAGGCGCGTTCAGCCGCCAGAAGCCCGTTGAACAGCTCTTCGTATTCTGCATTCACCGCGATGCGCAGCGCCTGAAAGCTGCGGGTGGCGGGATGCGACTTGCCCTGTTTGGCGCGGGGCAGACAGCCCTCGATCAGCTTGGCCAGTTGCAGCGTCGTGGTGATTGGCTCCAGCGCGCGCGCCTTGACGATGGATTTGGCAATGCGGCGGCTGGCGCGTTCTTCGCCAAAATGAAACAGGATATCGGCAAGCTGCACTTCGCTCAGCTCGGCCACCAGGTCCGCCGCCGATGGCCCGGTCTGCGACATCCGCATATCCAGCGGCCCGTCGCGCATAAAGGAAAAACCACGCTCGGCCAGATCCAGCTGCATGGAAGAGACCCCAAGGTCCAGCACCACACCGTCCAAGTCTTGCGCATATTCATCCATGCGCGAGAAGACGCCCTCTTGCAGTACCAGGCGATCACCATAGTCAGCGGCCCAGGGCTGGGCCAGTTCAAAGGCAAGCGGATCGCGGTCGACGCCGATCACCTGATCGGCCCCGGCCTGCAACAATCCGCGCGTATAACCGCCAGCGCCAAAGGTGCCGTCCAGCCAGCGCCCGGAAACCGGCGCGACCGCCTGCAACAGCGGGCGCAACAGCACCGGAACATGCGGCCCGGTCGAGGTCTCGCGATCCGTTGTCATAGCCTATGCGCCTCCGGCGTTATCTAGGAACTCCAGCGGGTCAAAACCCTCTGGCAATTCATCCATCCATTTCTCGGTTTGGGCCAGCTCTTCTTCTTCGTAGGTCTCGGGCTTCCAGATCTGGAAGGTATCACCGGCGGCCATAAAGAAGGCTTCTTTTTCGAGATCAATCTTGTTGCGCAGTTTGGCGGGCAACACCAGACGGCCGGTCTCGTCCACTGTTGTCGGGAAAGACTGACCATGAAACATGCGCTGCAACATTTTGCGCTGCATAGATCCACGCGGCAAGGCATCAATTTTGGCGTCGACCTCTTCGATCGCCTCCATCGTATAGCATTCCAGGTAATTGCGGCGCTGATCGCCGTAGACGATTACCAATTCAGGGTTTTCACCGGACTTCCAGTTGGGGTCACTTGCCTCGATCACACGACGAAAGGAGGCTGGAATGGATACCCGCCCCTTTGTGTCCACCTTGTGGTGGCTTTCGCCTCTGAACCTGCGGCCCAAATCTCAGCCCTCTATCCCGGCGCCTTCGCGCTCTGCTCCCCGAAATTAAAAGAGGCGAGTTGATCTGCTGCCACTGATCAACTCGCCTCCTGGTTCCCGCTTGGCGGGTTGTCCGACTGCGCGCGCCACCTGGGGGGGATGTCTGCTCGCCCGCGCGCCGGATCTCTCGTTGTTCGGAAGAAGCAAAGGCCTGTATGAACCTGCTTATTATTATGAGCTTGGGGTCTTTGGCGCCCCGATGTGCTCTTCGCTGCATCCGATGTAAAAGGGATACTATGGGAATTCATGGCCTGGCAACCCGGAAAGAATAAAAGCTTCTCCTAAATAGTTTTTACCGCCCGGAAGTTGCAGCAATTTCGGGCCAATATCAGGGGATATTTCGCACAAAATGTTATTCAGCGAATCCTAGACACCACATATAGAGAGTGAAAAAAGTCACACTCCCCGGCCTGCATCACCCATAAATTCCCATCCGCAGGAATGGGATTCCTTCTTCCATTAAGGAGTTCCGCTAATGTTCCGCTCCCCATCTGTGCATAACTCTGTGGGTAATTAGAATTTCGCCTGCGCATCTACTGATTCGGAGCTGAAAACGAATCACTTCCGCCAATTCATCGACCTTTGGCGCGGGCCTGGCACGCATTCAGCCCATGATTTCCCATCCGTCCCACGATTTCCCGTAGAGGCACGAAAAAGGGCAAGATCAGCTTTTGATTGCTAACAGAAGCCGCCCCCGCCTGCGCGGCGATCAGGATAGATCCCACCCAAGAGAGGGGCCGCAGGGCAGATCCCTGCCCTGCGCCGAACAGACCTGCCGCCACCCAGACTGACAGGCAGGCAGTCAGACCGGCAGGCCGCCACCGCAAAGCGCGCCCTGCGGCGAAATCCTGCAACACAGCACAGAAAGGTCCAGCCGCGCGTTTATAGAGAATGCAATTCAGCTACCGGGACAGAACCTAGGCCATGCCGCCTGCAATCAGCCCCTTGGCGATCTGGCCATAGGCCTGTGCAATTGCGCCATCTCCGGCAGCGACGGGCCGGCCTGCATCCCCGGCCAGCCGGGTTTCCAGGTCAATCGGCAAAGCCCCCAGCAAAGGCAGACCAAGCGCCTCTGCCTCGGCGGCAACCCCGCCATGGCCAAAGATATGGTGCTCTCCGCCGCAATCTGGGCAGGTAAAGAATGACATGTTTTCGATCAACCCCAGAACCGGCGTCTTGAGCGTCTTGAACATATCCAGGGCTTTTCGCGCATCAATCAGCGCCACATCCTGCGGGGTGCTGACTACAATTGCACCGCTCAGCTCGCTCTTGGTACAGAGCGTCAACTGCACATCCCCGGTTCCCGGTGGCAGATCCACAATAAGAATATCCAACTCGCCCCAGTTCACCTGGCCCAGCATCTGCTGCAGCGCCCCCATCAACATCGGGCCGCGCCAGACAACCGCCTTATCCTCTGGCACCATCAGACCGATCGACATCATCGTGACCCCATGCGCCTGCAAGGGTTCAATCACCTTGCCATCGGCGCTGCCGGGACGGCCCGTGACCCCCATCATGCGCGGCTGGCTGGGGCCATAGATATCAGCATCCAGCAACCCCACCCGGCGCCCCTGCCGCGACAGGGCCACCGCCAGATTGGCGCTGACCGTGGATTTCCCCACGCCCCCCTTGCCAGAGGCAACCGCCAGAATGCGCGCAACCCCTGCAGGCTTTATCGGCCCGGCCTGCGGTTTTGCATGGCCACCGAACTTGAGACCAGGCGCGCCCGGCGCGCCCTTTGCGGACGGCCCGGCGCTGGCCGGGCCATGCGCCGTCAACGCCGCTGAGACAGAGCCAACCCCCGAAAGAGCCAGAACGGCAGCCTCGGCAGCGCGGCGCAGCGGTTCCATATGCTGGGCGATTTCCGGGCTTGGCGCCTCTATGACAAAGCTGACCTTTACGGCGCCTGCCCCTGCGGCATCAGGCTGAAGCGTCAGGGCACGGATCATATCCCGCGAGATCAGCGTGCCCCCATCTGGCAGGGCAAGTCGCGCCAGTGCCTCTTTGATCTGCGCCTCGTTGATCTGGTTCTCACTCACCGACATATGCTGCAGGCCTCTTCTTGCTATAGGGGCGAAAGACCACCCCGCGGTGCCCCTGTCGCTGGCGCCAGAGAGTGCTCTTAACCGGTGATATCCGCAAGGGCACGCATCGCCAGGCCATGCCAATCTTTTCCTGGCGGAGAGTAGATTTGGACAAGTTTGCCCAAAAAACAGTCTGTTTACAAACGAATAGGGGCGACCCATGCAAATGCTGCATAGCAGAAATGCCAATACGGGGGATTGTGCAGGTGCAGCAATTCGCTATTTTGATCTCAACAGACGCCGATACAGGCACAACGCAAATAACCAGTTTCAAGGATCTATCCGATGGCCCTCGTACAGCAAATCGCCCCATCCAAAGCCCTCTCTGCGGCACTGCCCCTGGCTTGGTTTGATGCGCTGAGCACCAAGCTGGCTCGCCATCGCCTGTATCGCCAAACCTATAATGAACTCTCTTCGCTGTCCGGTCGCGAACTGGCCGATCTGGGCCTGCACCGTTCGATGATCCGGCGCATCGCCTATCAGGCGGCATACGAAAACAACTAATAGAGATCAGGCTCTTTTCTCCTCCTCCCTAGAGAGCCTGTCCTACGCGGTGACATCCTCCTCCTCCCTGATGTCACCGCACCCTAATTCCGGCCCTTGCCGGACAAGAATACATCCGGGTCTCCTCCTCCCTTGGTCCTGATGTTGTCATGAACGGCGGTGCCCCCTCCTCCTCCCTGGGCGCCGCCGTTTTATGTTTCTCTCCCCCCAAAAAACACACAGTAACGCAGCCTGCCAGGCCGTGCAGATGCAGGTGTCACGGGCCAATCAACAGCAAAACCTGAAAATCGCGGGTCGCGACCATTGCCCCCCCATGTCGCCAAGCGGTCGCCAAGCGCGCCGTTCCATCGGCATGACATAGAGAAATAGGACAGCCCTGCGGACCGCCCCCCAAAATCTGGCGAAACGGTTGAGCCCTACAGCGGGGCCACAGGAAGGGGAGGCGAATCGCTGCGTGCCCGACTGTCGCAGGCTGCCAGCACAGAGTCCCAGCCACAGCCCTGCCGTTTCAGCCCCTGCCCGTTTCAGGCCAAATGATCGCCGCTAAAACGGAACATCATCAACCGATGGGTCACTCGCAGCGCCGCTGGCGGTGATAAAACGCGCCAGCACCTTTTTGCTGCCCGCCTTTTCAAAGGCCACCTCCAGCTTGTCGGCCTCGATCCCGGTAATCGCGCCGTAGCCGAATTTCTGGTGAAACACCCGCTCACCCAGCGTGAAACTGGCAACGGCTGTTAGGTCAATCACCGGGGCCGGTTTGGGCTGGGCATTGCCGCGCTGGCCAGCCCGTGCCTGCATCCGCTTCCAGCCGGGCGAATTATAGCCATCCGCCTGCGCCACCTTGGCCTCGATGGTAGAACGCACCGAATCGTCGCCACCCGCAGCGGCCCCATAACCACCACCATATAGGCCAGGTGGCGTCAGCACCTCGACATGCTCCTCGGGCAGTTCATCAACAAAGCGCGACGGCAGCTGCGATTGCCACTGGCCAAAGACCCGGCGGTTGCCGGCAAAGGAAATGGTGCAGACCTCTTCGGCGCGGGTGATGCCGACATAGGCAAGGCGGCGCTCTTCCTCCAGGCCTTTCAGGCCGGTTTCATCCATCGACCGCTGCGAGGGGAACAGCCCGTCTTCCCAGCCGGGCAGAAACACGGCCGGAAATTCCAGCCCCTTGGCGCCGTGCAGCGTCATGATCGAAACCTTCTGGTCCGAATCCTGTTTGTCATTGTCCATAACCAGGCTGACATGTTCCAGAAACCCTTGCAGGTTTTCAAAGTTTTCCAGCGCCTTGACCAGTTCTTTCAGGTTTTCAAGCCGACCGGGGGAATCGGGGTTCTTGTCGGCCTGCCACATGCCCGTATAGCCGCTTTCATCCAGGATGATTTCGGCCAGTTCGATATGCGATATATCCGCATCCTCGACCATACGGCCCCAGCGGGTGAGGTTCTCGACCAACCGCCCCAGCGCTGCGCCGCCCTTGCCCTTGATGGCGCCGGATTGCACCGCAAGGCGCGCACCTTCAAACAGGGAGACCCCATTTTCGCGGGCAAATCCCTGAATGGTCTGCTGCGCCTTGTCGCCAAGGCCACGTTTTGGGGTATTAACAATCCGTTCAAAGGCCAAATCGTCATCCGCCGAGGTCACCATACGGAAATACCCCATAGCATCGCGAATTTCGAGCCGCTCATAAAAGCGCGGGCCACCAATGACGCGGTAGGGCAGACCAATGGTCAAAAACCGGTCTTCAAAAGCACGCATCTGATGCGAAGCCCGCACCAGAATCGCCATCTCGTTCAGATCAATCGGGCGCTGGCCACGGGTGCCGCGCTGCATCGCCTCGATCTCTTCTCCGATCCAGCGGGCCTCTTCCTCGCCATCCCAATGGCCGATCAGCCGCACTTTTTCGCCGCCCTTTTCTGCGGTCCATAGCTCTTTGCCCAAGCGGCCCGAATTGCCGCTGATCACGCCGGAGGCAGCCGCCAGAATATGTTCGGTCGAGCGGTAATTCTGCTCCAGCCGGACCACCTTGGCGCCGGGAAAATCCTTTTCAAACCGCAGGATATTGCCCACCTCGGCACCGCGCCAGCCATAGATCGACTGGTCATCATCACCAACGCAACAGATGTTTTTGTGCCCGCCTGCCAGCAGCCGCAGCCATAGATATTGGGCAATATTGGTATCCTGGTATTCGTCTACCATGATGTAACGGAACCAGCGCTGATACTGCGCCAGAATATCGCCATGGGTCTGAAAGATCGTCACCACATGCAGCAGCAAATCGCCAAAATCAACGGCGTTCAACTCGCGCAGGCGCGTTTGATACTGGGCATAGAATTCGGGGCCACGGTGGTTATAGGCCCCAGCCTCAGCAGCCGACAACTTGTCCGGTGTCAGGGCGCGGTTCTTCCAGTCATCAATGATTCCGGCCAGCATGCGCGGCGGCCAGCGCTTTTCGTCGATATCCGCCGCACGGATCAATTGCTTCAGCAGCCTGATCTGATCGTCACTGTCCAGAATGGTGAAATTCGACTTCAAGCCAACCAGTTCAGCATGGCGTCGCAGCAGTTTCACACAGACCGAATGGAAGGTTCCCAGCCATTGCATGCCCTCGGCGGGCTGGCCCAGCAACTTGCCGACCCGCTCTTTCATTTCGCGCGCGGCCTTGTTGGTAAAGGTCACCGCCAAGATTTCATTGGTCCGCGCCGACTGCGTGTTCAGCAGATGCACAATCCGCGCCGTCAGCGCCTTGGTTTTGCCGGTGCCCGCGCCCGCCAGCATCAGGACCGGACCATCCAGACATTCAACTGCCTCGCGTTGGGCAGGATTCAGCCCCTCAAGATAGGGGCTGGGACGGGCGGCCATGGCCCGCGACGACAGGGAGGCGCCTTCAAAGGCGTCCATTTCATCAAAACTGCTCATGTCCGTAATACTAGCGTGATTCAATCTGCGAGAAAAGAGGACGTTCGCATTATGTTCGCAGGCCTTGCCGATGCCCGCCAAACCCGGTTTTCAGGGCGGCGTCATGGCGCGATTGCCCCGCCCTCTTGCCAATTGCGCGCCACCGCCTATCAATGCCGCATGGATCTGCATCAAACATACCCCGGCCTTGAGGATCTGCGCGCTGCCGCCCAGCGCCGCCTGCCCGAATTCGTCTGGGAATATCTTGACAGTGCCACCGGCCAAGAGGCCACGAAACGGCGCAATCGCAGTGCCTTGGATCAGATCGGCTTCATGCCCTCTATCCTGCATGGGGAACAAGAGGTGGCGCTGAACACCCGCTTTATGGGCCGCGACCTGCCGCTGCCCTTTGGCATTGCACCGCTTGGCATGTCGGGGCTGATCTGGCCCGATGCCGAGGGCCACCTGGCCCGCTGCGGTGCCGCAGCAGGTATCCCCTACTCCCTGTCCACCGTGGCCAGCCAATCCCCCGAGGATCTGGCACCGCATCTGGGACCAGAGGCCTGGTTCCAGCTCTATCCGCCCAAGGACGAGACCATTCGCAGCGATATGCTGGATCGGGCGCGCCGGGCGGGGTTTTCGACCCTGGTGCTGACCGTCGATGTGCCGGTGGCTTCGCGACGCGAACGTCAGGTGCGTTCAGGCCTGACGCAGCCGCCGCGCCTGACGCCACGCCTGCTGGCGCAGGTGATGCGCAAACCTCGCTGGGCCCTTGGCATGGCCCACCAGCACCGACATGAGGGCGGGATGCCCCATATGCGCACATTGGATAAATATGTCACCGATAATAGCGGCGGCCTGTCTTCGACGGCGCATATTGGCTATCTGCTGCGCACCTCACCCGACTGGGACTATGTAAGATGGCTGCGCGGGGCCTGGCAGGGGACCTTTGTCATCAAGGGCGTGCTGCGGGCGGAAGACGCCGCGCCGCTGGAACAGATCGGTGTCGATGCGCTTTGGGTTTCCAACCATGCAGGGCGTCAGTTTGACGCCGCCCCCGCCAGTATCGAAGCCCTGCCAGAACTGCGCGCCGCAACCCGACTGCCGCTGATCTTTGACAGTGGGATAGAGGGCGGACTGGATATCCTGCGTGCCCTAGCGCTTGGGGCCGACTTTGTCATGCTGGGGCGGGCTTTTCATTTCGCACTTGCAGCATTAGGCTCTGCTGGACCACAGCATCTGATCGAGGTTCTGTCAAAAGACCTTGAAGCCAACATGGGGCAACTGGGATTGCAAAACCTTGCCGAGCTGCGCAAGCTGAAAGTCCGCAGGCTTCCTGCGTTGACCGGGCTGCCCTGATATCAACCTGCTGACCTGGCCTGTTGACCTGACCCAAGGCGCTGCCGGGACTAGCGGAACTGCCGGGACTGGCGGCCAAATGCCGCAGCTGCAGCAAAAGAGACGGAAATTGACCGCATGAGAGCGCAATCAGGCCGCAGATACCCAGAACTACGTCTATACCAACCGCTAAGAAGCCCCTAACACTTCGCCAAACCACTTGCCCACAACACTGCCCAAGGAGCCACAATGCCTGACTTCAAAAAGATCCTGATTGCGAACCGAGGCGAAATCGCCATCCGCGTCATGCGAGCAGCCAACGAAATGGGCAAGCGCACGGTTGCCATCTATGCCGAAGAGGACAAACTGGGTCTGCACCGCTTCAAAGCGGATGAAGCCTACCGCATTGGCGAGGGCATGGGCCCCGTCGCCGCCTATCTGAGCATCGACGAGATCATTCGCGTTGCCAAAGAATGCGGTGCCGATGCAATCCACCCCGGCTATGGGCTGTTGTCGGAAAACCCCGATTTTGTTGATGCCTGCGCGCGCAACGGCATCACCTTCATCGGCCCCAAGGCCGAAACCATGCGCGCCCTGGGCGACAAGGCCTCGGCCCGTCGCGTCGCGGTTGAGGCCGGCGTGCCGGTCATTCCCGCCACCGAGGTGCTGGGCAATGATATGAAGGCCATTGCCAAAGAGGCCGAAGAGGTCGGCTATCCGCTGATGCTAAAGGCGTCCTGGGGCGGCGGTGGGCGCGGCATGCGGCCCATTCACGGCCCTGACGAGCTGGAAGAAAAGGTGCTGGAAGGTCGGCGCGAGGCCGAAGCCGCCTTTGGCAATGGCGAAGGCTATCTGGAAAAGATGATCACCCGCGCCCGCCACGTCGAGGTGCAGATCCTGGGTGACAAGCACGGTGAGATCTATCACCTGTTTGAACGCGATTGTTCGGTGCAGCGCCGCAACCAGAAAGTGGTTGAACGCGCCCCTGCGCCCTATCTGTCTGAACAGCAGCGGGCTGAGATCTGCGAATTGGGCCGCAAGATCTGCAAACATGTGAACTATGAATGCGCCGGCACCGTTGAATTCCTGATGGATATGAACGACGGTAAATTCTACTTCATCGAGGTGAACCCTCGGGTGCAGGTGGAACATACCGTCACCGAAGAGGTGACCGGCATCGACATCGTGCAGGCCCAGATCCTGATCGCCGAGGGCAAGACCATTGCCGAGGCCACCGGCAAAGACAGCCAGGCAGAGATCCGCCTGAATGGTCACGCGCTGCAGACCCGTGTCACCACCGAAGACCCGCTGAACAACTTTATCCCCGACTATGGTCGTATTACCGCCTATCGCTCGGCCACCGGCATGGGCATTCGTCTGGATGGCGGCACCGCCTATGCCGGCGGGGTGATCACCCGCTATTATGACAGCCTGCTGACCAAGGTCACAGCCTGGGCTCCAACGCCCGAAAAAGCCATCGCCCGTATGGACCGCGCCCTGCGTGAATTCCGGGTGCGCGGCGTCTCCACCAATATCGCCTTTGTCGAGAACCTGCTGAAACACCCGACCTTCCTCGACAACAGCTATACCACCACCTTCATCGACAACACGCCCGAGCTGTTCCAGTTTGCCAAACGCCAGGACCGCGGCACCAAGGTGCTGACCTATCTGGCCGATATCAGCGTCAACGGGCACCCGGAAACCGAAGGCCGCGCCGCGCCGCCGACCGACCTGAAAGAGCCGCGCGCGCCCCATGTGGATCCGGCGCCCCTGCCCTCTGGCACCCGCAACCTGCTGGAGCAAAAAGGCGCCCAGGCGGTGGCCGACTGGATGAAAGCCCAGCGTCAGCTGCTGCTGACCGATACCACCATGCGCGATGGTCACCAGTCCTTGCTGGCAACCCGGATGCGCAGCCATGACATGATCAAGGTGGCCCCCGCCTATGCGCAGAATCTCAGCCAGTTGTTCTCGGTTGAATGCTGGGGCGGGGCGACCTTTGATGTGGCCTACCGCTTTTTGCAGGAATGCCCCTGGCAGCGGCTGCGCGACCTGCGCGAAGCCATGCCCAACGTGATGACCCAGATGCTGCTGCGCGCCTCCAATGGCGTGGGCTACACCAACTACCCCGACAATGTGGTGCAGGAATTTGTCCGCCAGGCGGCGGTCACCGGCGTTGATGTCTTCCGGGTGTTTGACAGCCTCAACTGGGTGGAAAACATGCGCGTTGCCATGGATGCGGTGGTCGACAGCGGCAAGCTCTGCGAAGGCACCATCTGCTACACCGGCGATATCCTTGACCCCAACCGCGCCAAATATGACCTGAAATACTATGTCGGCATGGCCCGCGAACTGGAAGCCGCAGGCGCCCATGTGCTGGGCCTCAAAGACATGGCAGGCCTGCTGAAACCCGCAGCCGCCCGTCAGCTTGTCAAGGCGCTGAAAGAAGAAGTCGGCCTGCCGGTCCATTTCCACACCCATGACACCTCGGGCATTGCCGGGGCCACCATTCTGGCCGCTGCCGATGCCGGCGTGGATGCGGTGGATGTGGCGATGGATGCCTTCTCTGGCGGCACCTCGCAGCCCTGCTTTGGCTCCATCGTCGAGGGCCTGCGCAACACCGATCGCGACACTGGTCTGGATATCGCAAAAATCCGCGAAATCTCTGGCTACTGGGAGCAGGTCCGGGCGCAGTATGCCGCCTTTGAAAGCGGCCTGCAGGCCCCCGCCTCTGAGGTCTATCTGCACGAGATGCCCGGCGGACAGTTCACCAACCTCAAGGCCCAGGCGCGCAGCCTTGGTCTGGAAGACCGCTGGCATGAGGTTGCCCAGACCTATGCGGATGTGAACCAGATGTTTGGCGATATCGTCAAGGTGACGCCCTCTTCCAAGGTGGTTGGCGATATGGCGCTGATGATGGTCAGTCAGAACCTGACCCGCGCCCAGGTGGAAGACCCCGCAACCGAGGTTTCTTTCCCCGATAGTGTCATCGACATGATGCGCGGCAATCTGGGCCAGCCTCCCGGTGGTTTCCCCGCAGGTATCACCGCCAAGGTGCTGAAGGACGAAGCGCCCAACCTCAGCCGCCCCGGCGCCCATCTGCCCCCCGTCGATCTGGAGGAAACCCGCGCCGAGCTGCGCCAGCAACTGGAAGGCAAAGAGGTCGATGACGAGGATCTCAACGGCTACCTGATGTATCCAAAGGTCTTTCTCGACTACATGGGCCGCCACCGCCAGTACGGGCCAGTACGCGCCCTGCCCACGCGGGCCTTCTTTTACGGGATGGAACCGGGCGAGGAAATCACCGCAGAAATCGACCCTGGCAAGACGCTGGAAATCCGCCTGCAGGCGCTGGGGGAAACCGATGAAAAGGGCGAGGTCAAAGTCTTCTTTGAACTGAACGGCCAGCCCCGTGTCATCCGTGTGCCCAACCGCCTGGTCAAGGCCACGACCGAAAGCCGCCCCAAGGCAGAGCTGGGCAATGCCAACCACATCGGTGCGCCGATGCCCGGCGTTGTTGCCACTGTTGCGGTGCAGCTTGGCCAGGAGGTGCACGAAGGCGATATGCTGCTGACAATCGAGGCGATGAAAATGGAAACCGGTCTGCACGCCGAACGCAGCGCCCGCGTCAAGGCCCTGCATGTTCAGCCCGGCACCCAGATCGACGCCAAGGATCTGCTGGTTGAACTGGAAGATCTGGACTGATCCGCCGCGAAACGAATAGCTGCCTCCGCCTTACCTGCGGGGGCAGCAGATATATCGCGCAGCCCTAGCCCAGATAGGGCGCCAGCGTTTCAACCCTGACCGGAGAGGCCAGCCAATGTGGCTGCTGCTCAGGCAGGTCCAACGCTGCGCGCGGATCCCATCGCCCGCCCGGACTTGCCAGGTTTTGCACGCAAAGCCCCAGAGTGATCGCCGCTACCAAGGCTGTGAGCCGCAGGGTGTCTTTGGTCTTACGCATGTATCGCTCCACTCTCGTCATCTTGTCTTGTCGCGCCCCGCGACTGGGGCGCAGGATTTCCCCCCTGTCGCAGGGCACCCTCTGACCTAAACGCAGGTCTGCCCGGCTTCCGTCGCGGGATTTGACTTTTTTTCGCGCCGCAGCGGCATTTTTGACTTGCGGGCGAGGACAGGAATGCATAGGTCGGCGTCACCAAATGTTGCGCGGGCGTAGCTCAGGGGTAGAGCATAACCTTGCCAAGGTTAGGGTCGGGCGTTCGAATCGCCTCGCCCGCTCCATTTGGAAACGAAAAGGCCATCCCATCTTGGGGTGGCCTTTCGCGTTGCAATAAGAGACCCTAGCAAGAGCTTGCGCGGAATCAGCTTTCCGCCTAGGAACAGATCCAGAACGCAAAACAGCAACAGGCAGGCAAGACGACATGCTCACATCCGTGGAACTTTGCGCCGGGGCTGGCGGCCAGGCGCTTGGGCTGGAACGAGCCGGTTTTGATCACACTGCCTTGGTGGAAATAGACAAGCATTGCTGCGCCACCCTGCGCCACAACCGCCCCAACTGGAACGTGCTGGAAGAAGATGTGCGGCTGTTCAAAGAGGACGCCAGTGCCTACAGGGGCATTGATCTATTGGCCGGTGGCCTGCCCTGCCCGCCCTTTTCCGTGGCGGGAAAACAGCTGGGCGAAAAGGACGAACGCAACCTGTTTGATGACGCCATTCATATCGTCGATGCCAGCCGTCCACGCGCGGTGATGATCGAAAATGTGCGCGGCTTTCTGGATGCCGCCTTTCACGACTACCGTGAAAAACTGAAGCGGCAGCTGGCCAAACTGGGCTATGAAACCGACTGGCGACTGCTGAATGCATCGGATTACGGCGTACCACAGCTGCGCCCCCGCGTGGCGATCATCGCGCTGCGGCGCGAATTTGCCGGCGATTTTGCCTGGCCCGAACCGCTGCCCCACAATCCGCGCACCGTAGGGGAAACCCTGCTGGACCTGATGCAGGCGCGCGGCTGGCGCGGGGCCAAAGACTGGGCCGCCCAGGCCGATGAAATTGCCCCCACCATCGTTGGTGGATCCAAAAAACATGGCGGCCCGGATCTGGGCCCGACACGGGCGCGGCGCGCCTGGGCGTCCCTGGGGGTTGAGGGGCGCACCATCGCCGTTGAGGCCCCCGATCCCTTTCACAATGATATGCCACGGCTGACCGTGCGCATGGTCGCCCGCATTCAGGGTTTTCCCGATGCCTGGCATTTCACCGGGGCCAAAACCAATGCCTACCGCCAGGTCGGCAATGCCTTCCCGCCGCCGGTCGCCGAGGCCGTCGCGCTGCAACTGAAAGCCGCCATCGCCAAGCCCAAGCTCCATGCCGTGCGCGCCTGATATCCCGCACAACGCCCCCGAGGGCGGAAACGGCCCAGGATGAAGCAGAAACTGCCCGATAGCCTGATTGTGCCCGGCCATGCGGATTATGATCTGCTGACCGAACTGGCGACAGAAATCACCGCCCGCGCCGGCGGCGTGCTGGTGCTGCAGCAGGACTTTCCCGTTCTGCTGCGCCGCTGCATTGATGATGTGATCATGACGCCCAAAACCGGGCGGCGCGCCTATGAAGAGCTGGAGAAAACCGAAAAGA
The DNA here is from genome assembly GCF_048267565.1 of Pseudophaeobacter sp. Classification (NCBI taxonomy): domain Bacteria; kingdom Pseudomonadati; phylum Pseudomonadota; class Alphaproteobacteria; order Rhodobacterales; family Roseobacteraceae; genus Pseudophaeobacter; species Pseudophaeobacter sp. Next base: position 1,088,330 of record NZ_JBLWXG010000001.1, read on the forward strand.
CCTATATCGGCACCCGCGTCGAGATCGAGCTGCGCGCCCTGCTGCGCCTGCCGCGCGGGCGGCTGGATACCCAGATCCTGGGCCGCGATGTCGATATCAAGAACACGATGGGCAGCAATTGGATGATTCCAACCGAAGCGCTGGATCAGCCCTGCCTGTTGGTGGCCGCCGACGAACAGCGCGCCCGCTGCTATCTGGGCCTGATTGTCGCCCGCCCGGCCTATCTGACCCAGGGCAAGAACAAGGATGGCAAGGGGGCGGTTTCGGCCAGCGGCTTTGGCCATATCCTCTGGTTGCTGTGTGATCATGACTATCCGGCGAATTTCTGGCGCTGCCAGAACCCGGACCAGGTGGCAGAAATCTTTTCGGCACAGACCGGCAATGCCCGCATGGCCTGCCTGTTTCGGCTGATCCAGAACACCCCCATCGCCCGTGATGTGGTCGAGGCGGTGGCGCAGCAAAAGGATTTCATGCGCCGGATCCGATCCGACAACGGGCGCGGCACCCGCGACCACCTAGAGCGGGAGGGCATTCTGCTGCTCTCGGGCCACTATGACAGCCAGCTGATCAAGGCGCTGGGGCTGGCAGGTTGCAGCAGTTCCGAGTTCATCTCTTGCCGCCCGCGCACCGAGCAGCAGCACCGGCTGGCGCAGCAGGCAGGGTTTCGCCTGCCCCCGCTGCCGCACAACACCGGGACATAATAAATCTCTGCCCTTGGCGCATTTTTCCTCTTGCGGCTCCGCTCGGCTTTGCCTAAATACCGCTTCACCAAATGCAGCGCGGGCGTAGCTCAGGGGTAGAGCATAACCTTGCCAAGGTTAGGGTCGGGCGTTCGAATCGCCTCGCCCGCTCCATTTGGATCAAACAGGCCGCTTGATGCATCCGCATCGGCGGCCTTTTTTGTGGCGCCTGTTTGTTGGCTGCCCGATTGCTGACTGCCTGGTTGCTGACGGCCTGACATCTGGGGCACCACGCCTCCTTGCTTCCCCCGGATAAAAACTCTTCTCGGCAGCACATTTTACCCTTGCGGCCCCGCCCGGCTTTGCCTAAATACCGCTTCACCAAATGTAGCGCGGGCGTAGCTCAGGGGTAGAGCATAACCTTGCCAAGGTTAGGGTCGGGCGTTCGAATCGCCTCGCCCGCTCCATTTGGATCAAACAGGCCGCTTGATGCATACCGCATCAGCGGCCTTTTTTGTGGCGCTCCCACCGCAGATGAACGGCCCCACCTTGACCACTGCTGCCCAGCCCCCGGCCATTGCCGCCCAGGCGCAGGCAGGCACAGGCACGGATTGGCACAAAGGGTCGCGGAACTTTTGATCAAATTCCTTTGACCTCTGTTTGAAAACAGGCCAATGCTGGCCCAGGCGCGCCGAGTCATCCGCCGCGCGCCCATTGATTATCTGCGCCCCTGTCCGCAAGGCAGGCGCATCACAAGAGGAATTCAGCAATGGCCCCAGTCGTCTATCCGACCACCAATCTCACAGCGACCGAAACCATGTGCCTGGACCGCGGGGAAGGCATCTATGTCTTTGACAGCGAAGGCAATAAATACATCGAAGGCCTGGCTGGGCTTTGGTGTACCTCTCTGGGGTATAGCAACACAGAGGTGATCGAGGCCATCACCGCCCAGCTGAACACCCTGCCCTTTAGCCATTCCTTTGGCGGCAAGACCCATCAGCCTCTGATTGATCTGGCCGACAAGCTGGCCGCCATGGTGCCGGTGGAAGACGCGCATATCTTCTTTGGCAACTCTGGCTCGGATGCCAATGACAGCCACTACAAGATGCTGCGCTATTACTTCAATGCCATCGGCAAACCGGAAAAGCGCAAGATCATCACCCGCGAGCGCGGCTATCACGGCGTTACCGTGGCGGCCGGGTCGCTGACCTCGCTGCCCGCCAATCTGGCGCATTTTGACGCCCCCGTAGAGGCGCTGCACATCCTGCGCACCGATGCGCCCCATTATTACACCGGCCGCAAGGGCAACGAGACCGAAGCGCAGTTTGTTGACCGGATCCTCGACAATCTTGAACAGCAGATCCTGGCCGAAGACCCCGACACCATCGCCGCGATGATCATGGAGCCCATCACCGGTGCCTCGGGCGTGATTGTGCCACCAGAGGGCTACTATGAGAAACTGCAGGCGCTGCTGCGCAAACATGGCATTCTGGTCTGGGCCGATGAGGTCATCACCGGCTTTGGTCGCACCGGCGCCGATTTTGGCTGCACCACCATGGGCATCAAGCCCGACCTGATGACCTTTGCCAAACAGCTCAGCTCGGCCTATTTTCCGATTTCTGCCAGCGTCATCCCCGGCTGGATGTACAAGGAAATGGTGGCGCCCTCAAATGAGGTTGGCGTCTTTGGCCATGGCTATACCTATTCCGGCCACCCCGCTGCCTGCGCTGCCGCCCTGAAAACGCTGGAGATCTACGAGCGCGACAACCTGTTTGGTCACGCCGCCGAGGTTGGCGATTACCTGCAGGCAGAGCTGCGCCGCATCTTTACCGACCACCCGCTGGTGGGAGAGGTGCGCGGCAAGGGGCTGATTGCGGCGCTGGAACTGGTCTCCAACAAAACCACCGGCGCGACAATTGCCGGCGGCAAAGGCGGTGCCGCCGCTGTCAAAGCCTGTCAGGACAACGGCGTGATCCTGCGGGCCGTTGCGGGCAATGCCCTGGCCTTCTGTCCGCCGCTGATCATCACCAAGGCTGAAATCGACGATATGCTGGCACGGGTCAAAATCGCCCTGGATACCAGCTATGACAGCCTCAAGGCCGCTGGCCACCTGGACAACTGATCGTCGGCGCCGCCAGAAAACAGCAATAAAAAACGCCCCGGATCACTCTGGGGCGTTTCTACATTCTGGGGGCGGATCTATCCGCGGTCAAAAGACCTTGTAGGTCATGGTGGTGAGCGAGCGTTCAATATTAGGGATGACCAGCAAGTGATCATTGATATATTTCCCCACATCGGCATCCGTTGGAATATACAGCTTCATCAGCAGGTCATATTCGCCACTGGTAGAATAAAGTTCAGAGTGAATTTCGCGCAGGGCGATATCCTCGGCCACCTTGTAGGTGGAACCGGGTTTGCAACGGATCTGGATGAATACGCAGGTCGACATGGGCGCCCCTTTTGATCTGGTGTGAGCAACTGATTTCCCGCCCAAGCTGGCACGCACAGCCGCCCGGCGCAATGGCCTGCCCGTGGCAAATAGCCCCCAATCCGCAGGCCATCGCAAAGCCCTTGAGCCAGCCCCCCTCTCCACCCTATAAGTGCCAGGCAGACACGAAGGAATGCCCCATGCGCAGCGCCAAGATCAGCCGACAGACCGCCGAAACCGAAATCACGGTCGAGATCACTCTCGATGGCGCGGGTTCATATGACAATCAGACCGGCGTTGGCTTTTTTGACCATATGCTCGACCAGCTGGCCCGTCATTCGCTGATCGACATGACCATCCGCGCCAAAGGCGATTATCACATTGATGATCACCACACCGTCGAAGACACCGGCATTGCCCTCGGGCAGGCGCTGGCAAAGGCGCTTGGCGACAAGAAAGGCATCCGGCGGTATGGCGAATGCCACCTGCCAATGGATGATGCCCAGGTGCGCTGCGCCCTGGATCTGTCGGCGCGCCCTTTTCTGGTATGGAATGTTGACATCCCGACCCAGAAGATCGGCACCTTCGACACCGAGCTGGTGCGCGAGTTTTTCACCGCCTTCGCCACCCACGGCGGCATCACCCTGCACATCGACCAGCTGCATGGCTTTAACAGCCACCACATCGTCGAAGCCGCCTTCAAGGCTGTGGCCCGCGCCCTGCGATTGGCAGTGGAAACGGATCCGCGCAAATCAGATGCCATCCCCTCTACCAAAGGGGCGCTCTAGCCCCGGTTTCAACTCACAACGGCGAATGGCGGCGGCGGGACGATCCCGCCGTCAGATCAGGCGGCGGCCAGCAGTGATCGGTTGCGCCGCAAGATCCATTCCGCCACGACCAGATTCGGCAGCCAGCAGGCCCAGGCCACCAGACTATAGCCCGCTGTTTCACCCAAGGTGACAAACAGCAGCGGCAGATAGAGCCGCAGCGTCACCGCCGCAAATGTCAAAGCGGCAGAACGGATCATCCAGGCCCGGTGTTCTGCAATGCGCCCCTGCCACGCCAGCCAGATGCCACGGCCGGTGCTCCCCAGCCAGGCAATCGCCAACAGGCCAAACCCCAGCCCCGCAACCGGCCCCGCCGTGGTGCCAAATGCCATCTGCAAGCCGCCCAGCCCCGCCAGCAGGATCGCCACGCCATAGATACGGCCGATCCAGCGATGCAGCTGCGGGCGGTGCTGCCGCAGCCCGATCCAGAACTGAAACGGCATCAAGGCCAGCGCCACCGGTGCAAGGCCGATATGGGCATAGAACCCCAGCGGCCGCACCTGCGCGTGATAGGCAACAAAGGGCATTGATTGCTCTACCCCCAGAAACAAGAACCGCCAGGACGCCAGGGCGACCAAGATAGACAAGCCCCAAGAGACGGCGCTGCGCAGACGGATCAGGGAAGGTCGGACAAGCATATTATCTCCAATTTGACAGTGTAAACTTTACATAGTCAAAATCACAGCGACTTGACGCTGTCAAGATGGCTGTTACCCTGGCCAAATGAACAACCAGACAGACAAGAAACCGCACCATCACGGCGATCTCGCGGCCGCGCTCATCCAGAGCGGTATCGAAATCCTGACCGAATCGGGGCTAGACCAGCTGACCCTGCGGCGCTGCGCTGCCCGCGCCGGAGTCTCTCATGCGGCGCCGGCCCATCATTTTGATGGTCTGGCCGGGCTGCGCGCAGCCATCGCCCAGGAAGGCTTTGACCGCTTTCGTCGTCACCTCCTGCACAGTCGCGCCCAGGGCCCCCAGGACCCCGAGGGCCGCATTTTCTCGCTCTGCAGGGGGTATCTGGATTTTGCGGTGGAAAACCCAGCGCTTTTTGCGCTGATCTTCTCTTGTGGGGCGCTGCCGCAGAATCCGGACAACCTGAAAGCAGGTGAGACCACCGCCTATGGTGTTCTGCGCGAGACCTGCGCCCCCTTTGTGCCCAACGGCACTGACCCCCGGATCGTCGAAACCCAGGTCTGGTCGCTGATCCACGGCTTTTCGCATCTGTTTCTGGCAGGCATCTTTGGCCCCGGAAACGGTCGCTCCGATCACCATGCTCTCTTTGCTCCCGTTATGGCCCTGCTCAACCAGATTGGCACCGCCGCGCCAGATCCGAACTGATGCAGCGCCGCGCCAAATCACCCGCCCCATCGCGCCACTCTTGACCTTTGGCACAAATAGAGAGAGGTCAAAGGCCTCTCACCAAGGAACGCCCCCATGCTGACAGCCATCATCGACTATGAATCCGGCAATCTTCATTCCGCCGAAAAAGCCTTTCAACGGATGGCACGGGACATGGATGCCGGAGAGGTCATCGTCACCTCGGATGCCGATGTGGTAGCGCGTGCCGACCGGCTGGTCCTGCCCGGTGACGGTGCCTTCCCGGCCTGCGCCGCAGAACTGCGAGGCCATAAAGGCATCTACGAGGCAATGCTGGAAGCGGTGGAACAAAAGGGCCGCCCCTTCCTGGGAATCTGTGTCGGCATGCAGCTGATGGCCACCACGGGCCATGAATACAGCGAGACCCCCGGCCTCGACTGGGTCGCGGGCGATGTCGTGAAAATCACCCCGGAAGATGCCAGCCTCAAGGTGCCGCATATGGGCTGGAATAATCTGGTGATTGACAATGCCCACCCGGTTTTTGAAGGCATTGCTTCAGGGGATCACGTTTATTTTGTGCATTCCTACCATTTCCGCGCCAGCGCCGATGCCCAGCGGCTGGCCCATGTGGACTACGGCGGCGATGTCACCGCCGTTATTGGCCGCGACACCATGCTGGGCATGCAGTTCCACCCGGAAAAAAGCCAAGCGGTCGGGCTGCGGATGATTGGCAACTTCCTGCGCTGGACCCCCTGAAGGCGCCAAGGCCTGCATCGCAAAGACACCAATGGCAATTGGTCGCTGCGCTGATTTCATCTTACCCTAAATACCTAATTGCACGATGGCCTCCCAAAGCCGCAGCGCTGGCGCTCTTGCCCAACTTCCCCCCCCAAGCTCAGCGCATAACGCAGCGCGATCTCGGCAATGGACAGGGGGCGGCTTTGCGGGCATAGGTAAAGTCCCGCAAATCACAGGTTCAAATTTCGCCCGTGCAGACCCGACTTGAAAAATTCGACTATGTGGATGGCCGCCACCGCTACTGCATTCTCAGGCTCAGCCAGACGCTGTTTGGCGAATGGTGCCTGGAACAGGCCAAGGGCCCGATCGGCGCCCCAGGCGGACAGGAAAGCCGCGCCTATTTCCTGCAACAGCAAGAAGCGCAGCAGGGCTTTGACGCGCAACGCGATGCCCTGCTCAAGCGCGGTTTTGTGCCACTGCCAGTGCAACTGGGGCTGCTTTAGCCCCAACCAGGATCGCACAGGTCACGTCTTCCCCGGATCATGGTTCACCGCCGCGCCGGTTCTGCCGCCTATTTCACCCGTGACCAGGCCTGTTTGGAACAGATCAACCCGCCCGCTACACAGCCGCGCAGCGCCAGGGAATTGCCGTCCAGATCCATCTTGCCCGTATAGATCTTGTCATTTGACGGTCGCCATACTTCTCCGGTGTAGTGGCCATCCCCCTGCGCCACCATATCGATCACCAGGGTCTTGCCGATATTGGGCGATGCATATTCGCCACTATCGGTAAAGGTGCGCGCGATCTTGCCGCAGATCGCCGCGCCACAGCGGGTCATTTCAATATGCGCATAGGCGCCATCATCCGGCTGGGTCTTCCAGGTGCCCAAAACCGGATCCGCCAGGGCCGCTCCGGCACTGGTCAGCGTAGCCAGGGCCAGGCTGGTCAGTGCAGTTGCCATAAACCGTTTCATCGCGTCTCTCCCATTTTTGTCTGCCTCTGCGGTCGTATAGGTCCGGGTGCAGCGCAAAACCGCCCCCTTTGGCCCCCACAGTGGCGCAGAGACGGCTTTTCAGGCAAGCCTGACTTTAGGTCGCGTTGCATTTCACAGCCAGCCCGTGCAAAACAGCGCCCAACAGGCGTGGCCAGCCCTGGCGGCGCCCCAGATCACAAAGGCTGCGCATATGATCCTCTATCCCGCAATCGATCTCAAAGATGGCCAGGCCGTGCGCCTGCTGCATGGCGACATGGACAAGACCACCGTCTTCAACGACAACCCCGCCGCCCAGGCGCTGGAATTCGTCAACGCGGGCTGCGACTGGCTGCACCTGGTTGATCTGAACGGCGCCTTTGCCGGAGAACCGGTCAATGCCGCCCCGGTCGAGGAAATTCTGAAACAATGCAATGTACCGGCCCAGCTGGGCGGCGGCATTCGCGACATGAAAACCATTGAACGTTGGATCGACAAGGGCCTGGCGCGGGTGATTCTTGGCACTGTCGCAGTGGAAAACCCCGATCTGGTGCGCCAGGCTGCGCGCGAATTCCCCGGCAAGGTCGCCGTCGGCATTGACGCGCGCAATGGCCGCGTCGCCACCAAGGGCTGGGCAACGGAAACCGATGTCATGGTCACCGATCTGGCCCGCAGCTTTGAAGACGCAGGCGTCGCCGCCATCATCTACACCGACATCATGCGCGACGGCGCAATGAAAGGCCCCAATGTGGCGGCCACCGCCGATCTGGCCAATGCGGTTTCGATCCCGGTGATCGCGTCCGGCGGGGTGTCATCCCTGCAGGACCTGAAGGATCTGAAAAGCTGTGGCGCGCCGCTGAACGGGGCCATCTCTGGCCGGGCGCTATATGATGGCGCCATCGATCTGGTCGCAGCCCTTGACGTCCTAAGGGATTGATCCACATGGGACAGGTCAGGGCAACAGCGCTGCCGTCATCCAGCCTGCTGTTCCAGCAGCCCGCGGGCATTCAGCCAGGCGATTTTGTCGATTGCTACGCCTCTTCCACCGACCGCCCCCTGGAAGAGGCCGCCGAACGTGCCTTCAAATTTCCTGCCTGGGTTTCCGCCCTGATGCGCCTGCGCAATCTGTTGGTTACCCCCTTTGGCCTGAATACCGAGATCACCAGCCCCGAAAAAATCGGGTTTTTCCCGCTTGTCAACCGGTCGGACAATGAACTGATCCTGGGGCTGGACGACAAGCACCTGGATTTTCGCATCTCGGTTCTCAAACAGGAAGGCCAGATCTATTTTGCCACCTGGGTGCGAACCAAAAACCGCTTTGGCCGCCTCTATCTGCGCCTGATCATGCCCTTTCATGTGCTCATCGTCCGCAATGCGGTGAAACGGGTCTGAACCGACCAGGCGGCCCTCCCCTGGCCTGCGCCGCGATCTGCTTGCACTGGCCTTTTTCCGCGGGGCGTGGCATTGACCACAAGACCAGCAAAAGGAAGCAATGACGTGCTGAAAACCCGCATCATTCCCTGCCTGGATGTGGCCGACGGCCGCGTCGTCAAAGGCGTCAATTTCATCGGCCTGCGCGATGCGGGCGACCCGGTGGAATCGGCCAAGGCCTATGACGCCGCCGGTGCCGATGAAATCACCTTTCTCGACATCCATGCCACCCATGAAAACCGCGGCACCATGTTTGACGTGGTGCGCCGCACTGCCGAACAATGCTTTGTGCCACTGACCGTTGGCGGCGGCGTGCGTACACGCGAAGACGTGCGTGCTTTGCTGCTGGCAGGTGCCGACAAGGTCTCTTTCAACTCTGCCGCCGTGGCCCGCCCCGACGTGATTGCCGAGGCCGCCGAACAATTTGGCAGCCAGTGCATCGTCTGCGCCATAGACGCCAAGACCGTCAGTCCCGGAAAATGGGAAATCTTCACCCATGGCGGACGTCGCGCAACCGGCATTGATGCGGTCGATTTTGCCCGCACCGTGGTGGCCAAGGGCGCAGGGGAAATCCTGCTGACCTCAATGGATCGCGATGGCACGAAATCCGGTTTCAATCTGCCGCTGACCCGCGCAATTTCCGATGCGGTCAATGTGCCGGTGATTGCCTCTGGCGGCGTCGGCACTCTCGATCACCTGGTCGAAGGCGTCACCAAGGGCGGTGCCAGCGCTGTGCTGGCCGCGTCAATCTTTCACTTTGGCGAATTTTCCATCCAGCAGGCGAAACAACACATGGCCGCCGCCGGTATCCCCATGAGGCTGACATGAGCATCCTGCACGATCTAGAAACCACCATCCAGGCGCGAAAATCCGCAGACCCCGACAGCAGCTGGACGGCCAAGCTGCTCGCCAAGGGACCGGAAAAATGCGCCGAAAAATTTGGCGAAGAGGCCATCGAGGCCCTGATCGAGGCCGTCAAGGGCGACACCGACAAACTGGCCAGCGAAGGTGCGGATGTGCTCTACCACTTCCTGGTGATGCTGGCCGCGCGGAATGTCACCCTGGATACGGTCCTGGAGGAGCTGGCCAAACGCCAGAACATCAGCGGCCTGGCCGAAAAAGCTGCCCGCCCCCAGACCTAAGGCCCGCCATTTCCAGCCCCCTCGCAGCCATAGGGCTGGGTCAAGGGCCGCCCCTGGGCGGTCGCGCCCTGGCGCGGTTCACCCTTGAGGCAGCAGCTTTCACAAACTCGGACCGGCGCTCTGAGGGGCAGATCGGCCCCTCAGACGCTTCTCAGCCGCTTTTTCCTGCCTTGCCGGGCCGCAGGCCCGGCTGGGCCCAACGGGAGGCTGGCATCCGTGATGCCAGCCCGACGGGCCGGAGCCACCGCCGCGGCTGGATGTTACAGTTTTGAGGAAATGATCCCGGTGGCAAAGCCACCCATGCGCAGTTCGCCAAAGAGGCGCTGATATTCGATCTTGGGACAGCGGTTTTGCACCACATCGACGCCACGTGCCTCAGCCATGGCAGCGGCAGCGGCATGCTCTACCCCGATCTGCATCCAGATGCACTTCAACGCCGGAAAATGCTCAAGCGCTTCTTCGACAATGGGCGGCACCGCCTCAGAGCGGCGAAAGATATCAACCATATCCACCGGATCCACAATCGCCGAAAGGCTGGGCTGCACCAGTTCACCAAACAGACGCTTGCCAGCATGGGCAGGATTGACCGGGATCACCCGATATCCTTTCAGGCCAAGATAGCGCGCCACATAATAGCTGGGGCGCACCGGGTTCATCGATACCCCAACCACCGCAATGGTGTGGCTGCGCTGCAGAATCGCTTTCAAATGGCTGTCGGTATATTCTGTCATCCCACAGACCTAGCGTACCCGTAGCGCAGCGCCTAGGCCCGGGACCGACGCGCAAGACAAAAAAACGCCCGGATCGCAGAGATCCAGGCGCAAGGTATGGAACGAGGGACATTAAAAAGATCTACGGAGGTTCCACCCCGCAGTCCCAATAGATGTAGTATGGCAACAGTAAAAAAAAAGATGTCGTCGGATCTTTTTTAGTTTTGGCTCAAATCCGCCTTAGTCGCGCAGCACCATCGGCCAATTCGCCTGTGCCGCCACCAACAGCTGCGGGGCCGCCTCCAGCCAGATGTCGCGCACCGACGGATTGTTCAACAGATAAAGCCGCCCATTGCGCATCAAGGACATATGCGGATCGCCTATCGCCAGGTGGCCCTGCGACATGGCATAGGCGCAATAGCCACCAAAAACAGGCGCATAGGCCCTTGGGTTGGCCTCAAACCTGGCCTGATTCTGCGATGTCGCAAAGCGCCATACAACGCCTTTCCACATCAGGGCAAAGTCCTGCAGCCCGGCGATGGTGCCTCTTTCCTCGACCAGGGCCACAACATCATACCCCCCGAGTGCAAGACCATCGCGGCTAGAAAAAATCGGCGAATCCGCCCGCAACGGGAGCGGAGCAGTCAGTACAAAAACGACCAGGGCCGCAAATATCTGGCGAAACACCAAGAGAGCCTCCAAAGGCAGAACGTGGAACGGCTTGAACCTGCCTCAGAACCGTGGCTTTGCAAAGCCCGGTTACACAGATGTGATCACGCGCTAGGTCCGACGGCAGATGGGCCATGCGCCTGGATCCGCCAGGCGTTCAGTCGAAAATATCTTCCACAAGATCCACCGCCTCGGAGAGCAGTTTTTCAAACAGGCCCTTGCGCTTTTTGACCGGCTTTCCCCTGCGCGGCACGGGCTGCGCATATTTGGCCTGCTGGACTTTCTTCTTGGTGCTTTTCTTTGCCTTGCTTTTCTTCTGCGGCTTGCTTCGACCGGGGGGGAGGCCAGCGCCTGCCGCTGGTGCCGAAACAGCGGGCAATCTTGTCGCGCTTGGCAGGCTGGCGCCTTTGCCGGGGGTCAGGGGGCGCGCTTTCTGGGCGGCCAGAGGCGCGCCGCAGGTGCTGCAGATCAGCGCAGACATCCCGGATCGCTGCGCGGCGGCAACCGGCAAAAAGGCCGACTGCACGCCGCAATAACAACAGCTTAATATCTTGCCGCCATGGCTACCGCATTGTGACATTGTCTGGCCGTCCCTTCCCCTAAATGCTGGCGGCTTCTCAGGACCGCTCTAGGGATGCATATAGGGCAATTGCCGCCGCATTTGAGACGTTGAGCGAGCCAAATCCGCCCGCTGCGTCGATTTTGACCAGATGATCTACGGTTTCCTTGGTCTTTTGCCGCAGGCCGGGACCTTCCGCCCCCAGAACCAAGGCAACCGGCAGATCCTTGCGCCCTTCCAGGCAGCTCTCGATCGTCTGCTCTGCCTCGCCGTCCAGACCCAGTACCACATAGCCCATGTTCTGCAGCTCTGTGATGGTATCGGCAAGGTTGCGCATCCGCAGATAGGGCTGGCGCTCCAACGCGCCAGATGCGGTTTTGGCCAGCGCGCCGGTTTCCGGGGCTGAATGGTGCCGGGTGCCAATCACCGCACTGGCGCCAAAGACCTCGGCGGAACGCAGGATGGCGCCGACATTATGCGGGTCGGTCACCCGGTCGAGCAAAATCACCCGCGGCAGTTCGGCACCGATGCAGTTTTCCGACAGCGAGCCCCAGTTCAGCGGCTTCACCTCCAGTGCAGCCCCCTGATGCACCGAGTTCGGATCCAGCGGTGCGTTGAATTTGCGCGGCTCAACCAGTTCCGGCTCGATCCCCGACTCGGCGATGGCCTCTTCCAGCTTGTTCTGGGCATTCAAGGTCACGATCAGACGCAGTTTTTCCCGCTTTGGGTTCAGCAAGGCATCGCGCACCGCGTGCAACCCAAAGAGCCAGACAGTCTCTTCTCCGCCGGCCTTCTTGTTCTGCTCCTTTTCAATCACCCACTGGGGCTTTTTGGTGGGTTTCTTGGACATAGATCTCTCCGGCAAAAGGAATTTCAGGTCAGGGCAAAAAAACTTGTGATTTTCGGTTGACGCCCCTCGGTGGCGCTAGTAATCACGCCTTCACGTTAGGTGCAACACTCACCTGACAGTGGGCGACAGGCCGCAAGGTGTGGCAGGGGACTGTAACTCCCTCGCGGAGACGCACGCCTGGTTCGATTCCAGGGTCGCCCACCATTTCCTCCCGAACTGTGGATGGAAATGGCGAGACATTCAACGAAGATGATCTGAAAAATGATCCCACTGATCTGGGCGGCAGAAAATCGCGTTCCGTCGACCTGCCCCGATCTGCGTTCTCTGACTCTCATCCATCTTGGACGCCTGCCCGACCAGTAGGTCAGACAGGCCAATAGCCTAGGCAGTCCACATCAGCAGGAAAACCAAGTCACCAGGAAAAAACAGAAAACAGGCCCGGTGAGCGCCCTGCCCCGATCATGCCGCGTCTTTTGCCAGTGCGGCCTCAACCCAGGCCACCAGCCCGTCCAGATCGGCAGCACCCTGCACTGCCATACCATCCGAGAAGGCCTTGAAGGCCTCTACATTCATCCGGTTCACCCCCGACACCACCACCAGCCCCTGCGACAGAGCTTCGGCGATCACCGGGCGCATACCGCGGCCATCGGCTTCGTGCTTGCCAAATTTATTGACGATCAGAACCTCTGGGCGGGGCTCTGCGTGCAGGCTGCTGGTCACCTGCCCCACCGCCTGTTCCAGCGCCTCTGGGTTCAGACGGCACCCACGAGCACCAGCGCCCAGGGATTGCGAAATGCGAATGGTCTCGCCGTCGGGCAACACCCGCACATCCATGTCGCACAGGGTGTCATCGCTACATTCGGTATTGGTTTGCACAATGCCCGCCAGCGCAATGCCTTTGGCGTCCAGCGCCTCGGCCAGGCTGCTCAGCAGCCGGTCGGTGCCGCCACGGGTTTCGGTCATGACATAGGCCAGATGCATCAAAAGCCCTCTCATCAGTGATTTGGAAGTATGCCTCAAGTGCTACCCGCAATTCCCCCCCGATACCAGAGGCGGAATTGCCGCGCCGCCCGGCACGAATGCGGCGGCGGCGCGGGTATGCTGGCAGCCGGAGGCTAGAGCCCCAGCGCCTTTTTGCGCTCTTCGGCAAAGCCCTGAACAATCCGGTCGGCAATCAGCGCCAGGATCGCCATGGCCGCCCCGGCAGAAATGCCCAGCCCGACATCCGCCTGCCCCAGCGCCAGATAGATCGACTGGCCCAGGCCGGTGGTGCCGATCAGCGCCGCAATCACCAGCATGGCAAAGGCATAGAGAATGGTTTGATTCAGCCCCAGCAGGATCGTGGGCGCCGCATAGGGCGCACGCACATCGCGCATCATCTGCCAGCGCGTCGCACCGGATGCCGTCGCAGCCTCGATCATCTCATCTGGGGTGGCGATAAGCCCCTGCCGTGTGTAACGGATCATCGGCACGATGGCATAGGCGATGATCGCCAGAAAGGCCGAGAACTCGCCAATCTGAAACACCATCAGCACCGGGATAAGAAAGACAAACAGCGGGATGGTCTGCAGCATGTCGCAGATTGGTCGCACCAGCCGCCAGACCATGGGGGAAACGGCGCAAAGCACGCCGATACCGCCACCCAGCACCGCACAGGCAAAGACCGCAGCCCCCGACAGGTAGAGCGAGAGCAAGGCGCGGTCCCACAGGCCCGAAACCAGGATGGTCGACAGCAGCACCACCGAGAGCAGCGCCAGACGATAGCCCCCTGCCACCCAGGACAGCGCGCCAACACCGATCAACACAAAGGGCCAGGGCAGTTGGGACACGCCGGTCTCCAGAATGCCCGCAGCGATCAAGACCACCAACCCCAGGGTAGGCTGCCCACGCAGCGCCAGCCCCAAGGCCACAACTGCCGCCACCGCATAAAAGCCAAGGCTCATCCCCGAGGTCCACTGAAACCCCCAGGTGAAGGGCAGGATCGCCTGATCCAGGCCAATGCGCAGCGGCAACAGCACATAGAACATCACGCCATTCTTGAAGTTGGTCAGCAATTCTGCATTGGCACGGGTGAAATCGGTCAGCCAACTGTCCAGCCCATTCGCCAGCGGATCCAGCAGCCGATAGCTGTCCGGGTGGCCAAGCGAGCGCCAGAAGACCAGGCTAACAACCAGCCCCAGCAGCAGGATCGCCAGCGAAATACGCCCATCCCAAAGCCGACGACGTTCCTGCGCCAGGGTGGCACTCATCCGGTCGATCAGGATGGCAAAGATCACAATGACCGACCCTGCCAACATGGCCGGGCCAAACTGCGCCTTGCGCATGGTCAGCAGCACTTCCCAGCCGATGTCATTGAACCCGCCAATGACGGCCGCGATGATCACCATCGACAGGGCCGCCATCAGACATTGGTTGACCCCCACCATGATCTGCACCTTGGCCGCCGGGATCTCTACCTGGAACAACTGCTGCATCCGGGTGCCCCCGGACATTACCGCTGCTTCCTTCACTTCTGGCTCAACCCGTTGCAGCCCAAGCAGAACATTGCGCGCCATAGGCGGTGCCGCATAGATCGCCGAGGCAATGAGCCCAACAACAGGGCCAAAGCCAAAGAGCACCAGCAAAGGCGTTAGATAGGCAAAGGTCGGCACCGTCTGCATCACATCCAGCAGCGCCTGTACCGGCGCGCGAAAGCGCGGGAATTCATTGGCAAAGATGCCAATCATTGCCCCCGCCAGCAGCGCCAGCGGCACCGAAACCGCAACCAGCGCCAGGGTGTTCATCCCCTGCTGCCAATAGCCGGACGCCAGCACCAGCCCCAGCCCGATCGCCGCCATGGCCGCCATCTTGACTCCGCCCAACCGCCAGCCAAGCGCCACGGTGGCGGCAATCAGCAAGGGCCAGGGCAGCACAGCCAGAACGGTATTCGCCGCCGTCATCGGATAGGCCATCAGGGTCGAAAACACCCGCGCGGCAGGTTTGAGGTAGTCGAGCCCGCCTTTGACCGCGCCGCCGACAGCATCACTGGTCGGCAGCACCCAGTCGTTTGGATAGCTGCTCAGCCAGGGCCAAAGCCCCTCGAACAGCAGACAGAACGCCCCGACGACACCCGCGATCAGCGCCGCCAGGGCACCTTTGCCAAGCCCGCGGGCCGCAAGCGCATTAGACATGATCTGTTTCCACCTGCAGGGCAGCTGCCAGGTCAGCCGGATTGATAACCCCAACCAATGTGCCATCGCTGTCGCGCACCGGCACAGGATCATAGAGATCCATACAGCGCGCCAGCGCCGCATCCAGCGTCATGTCGCGGCGCAGCCCCGGATCATCGACACCATAGCTGTTGCCGTCCGGGCTTTGCATGACAGAGGCCACATTGGCATGACGCCCCTTGGCGACATCCTTGGAAAACTCACGCACGTAGTCGTCCACCGGATTCAGCACGATATCGGCGGGCGTGCCGATCTGCACGATCTTGCCATCGCGCATGATGGCAATACGATCTGCCAGTTTCAGCGCCTCGTTGATATCATGGGTGATAAAGACGATGGTGGTCTTCAGCTTGGCCTGGATATCAAGAAATTCATCCTGCAACTGGCGGCGGATCAGCGGATCCAGCGCCGAAAAGGGTTCATCGAGAAACCAGACCGAACAATCGGTTACCAAGGATCGGGCGATGCCAACCCGCTGACGCTGCCCGCCCGACAATTCCCGCGGATAGCGATCTTCGCGCCCTGCCAGCCCCACCAGTTCGATGACCTCCTGCGCCTTGGCCCGCCGCGCCTTGCGCTTGATGCCCTGCACCCGCAGCGGATAGGCCACATTGTCGGCCACCGTCATATGGGGAAACAGACCAAAATGCTGAAACACCATGCCCAGCGTCTTGCGCCGCAGCGCGATCAGCCGTGCCTTGCTGGCCGAGACGATGTCTTCGCCCTCGATGCGGATTTCCCCACCCGAGGCCGGCAGCAACTGCGAGATGCAGCGGATCAGGGTCGACTTCCCGGAACCGGACAGGCCCATGATCACGAAAAGCTCGCCTTCCTTGACATCGAAATTGGCGTCCTGCACCGCAGGAACCAGCCCCTTGGCACGCAGCGCCTGCGACACCGCATCGGCGCTTTTATGTTGTGACAGCGCCTGTTTCAGGGCGCTGTCAGCATTGTCGCCAAAGACCTGCCAGAGATTCCGGCAGGAAATGGCGGGGGTTTCAGACCCGGTCACGGCAGTTGCCTCGCTCACTTGGTCGCGGCGTCGACGATGGGGCGCCAGCTGTCTTCATTGGCAGCCATCCAGGCCGCAACAACCTCTGTGACCTCGCCGCCATCGACATCAATCGCGCCCATCATGGGTTGCTGATCTTCCACTGCAAGGGTGTAGTTCGACAGGATTTCAAAGGCCGCAGGCCATGTTTCAGCCGTGCCGGACCAGGCGGCCTTGAAGATGCGAGACGGTGCAAAATCACAGTCATTCACCGCATCCGGGTTTGGCCCCCAGGCCGGGTCGGTAAAGCAGGCCTCTTCGCCCACCGGCAGGTCGACAAATTTCACATCATAGGCAGACATCGCCCAATGCGGCTGCCAAAAGGTAATCAGCAGCGGCGATTTGCGCTCGGTCGAGGCGCGCAGCTCGGCAATCAAAGCCCCCTCGGATCCCGCAGGCACCGCCTTGAACGGCAGCGCCAGGCCGGTCATGCGATCAGCACCAGGGGTGCCCCAATCGGCAGGGTAATCCACCAGACGACCCGCTGGCAGAGTTTCCGCCGAAGCAAACAGCGGCGCGCAGTCTTTCAGCGCCTCCCAGGCAGGCAGACCGGGGCAGAGTTCCGCCACATGGGCCGGATAGGCAATGCCTTCCTTGGCCGCCAGCTCCAGATCGCCCAGTTCGACGATGGTGCCCTCGGTGATTTTTTCGGCATATTGGTCCGACACATTGGAAGACCAGATTTCCATTGTGGCGTGGATTTCACCATCGGCGATGGCCTGGAACTGGTTCATCATGCCCGCAGTGACATATTCCACCTGATAGCCCGCCGCCTTAAGCATTTCACCCGCAATATGGGTCGAAACATGTTGGCCGGTCCATTCATTGATTGCCAGTTTGATCGGCTTGTCGACCGCGCCCAATTCAGCCGCCTGCCCCATGCCAGCGGCCAATGATGCCGCGCTCAAAACACATGCAAATGTCGTCGTTTTCATTGTTGATTTCCCTGTTTTTGCCCGCCAATCGCTAGGATAGGCCGGGCGCAGTTTGATGGAACCCAGCGGTTCACACGCCCCAAGGATTTCGTTGACACCACCACGGTGCCGCGTGACCTCGGGGGGCGGCCCTCGGCATTGCACCAAGTGTGACCGGGCCTGCCACAAGTGTTTGAACGGTTTGCGACGCTTTGTCGAGGTTTTACGGCGGACTTCGCAGGTTTTTTTGATTGTTCATTCAATTTCTTGAACGAAGGAACAATCCAACCCTGCCCATTCGCCGGGCAAGCCGCCTTAGCACCACCGCGCCAAGGCAAGCGCCGACTCGATTCTTGGCCTGCTGCAGCCAACCTATGGGCCAATCCCCCTCGCCACAACAGGACAGCGACAAGGGGGGAAGGGCGTTGCCCCAGGCGCGACGCTACAGGTCTTGCGCGAGCCGCAGCATGCCTGCGG
Organism: Pseudophaeobacter sp.; assembly: GCF_048267565.1. Lineage (NCBI taxonomy): Bacteria > Pseudomonadati > Pseudomonadota > Alphaproteobacteria > Rhodobacterales > Roseobacteraceae > Pseudophaeobacter > Pseudophaeobacter sp. The sequence continues at coordinate 1,106,305 of NZ_JBLWXG010000001.1, forward strand.
TGATCTTGCTCAGCTGGGCGGGCGTCGTGATGAAGGGGGGCATGGTGTAGATATTCTTGCCAAAGGGGCGCAGAAAGACCCCCATTTCAGGTGCCAGCGCATGGGCGGCATCCGCCGAAACAGGCTGCTGCATTTCGATCACGCCAATCGCCCCCAGCACCCGCACATCGCGGACCTTGGACAATGCACGGGCGGGTGCCAGCTCTTGCTGTAGCTGATCAGAAATCGCCGCGACCCGACCGCGCCAGTCCTGCCCTGTCAGCACATTCAGCGCCGCCAGGGCCGCCGCGCAGGCCAGGGGGTTGGCCATATAGGTTGGCCCATGCATAAAGATACCCGGATTGCCGCCCCCAATGCCCAGCGCCACCCGGTCATTGGTCAGGGTGCAGGCGAAAGAGATATGGCCACCGGTCAACCCCTTGCCCAGACAGATGATATCCGGCTCCACCGCGCAGAAATCAGTCGCGAACAGTTCTCCGGTGCGGGCAAATCCGGTGGCGATCTCGTCAAAGATCAGCAAGATCCCCAGCTCATCACAAAGCGCGCGCGCCTGGTTCAGATATTCAGGATGATAGAAATACATACCGCCGGTGCCCTGCACCACGGGTTCCAGAATAAAGCCGGCGATTTTCTCCGCCCCGGCCTCTAGCAGCGCCCGCAGCGCGCCGATACCATTCAGCGCCTGATCCTCGATCCAGTCTTCGCCCAGCCGGATGGGCGGTCGCGGGGTGAAATGCTGCACGCTCAGCGCCCCCTGAAACAGGTGGTGCATACCGGTGTCCGGGTCGCAAACGCTCATCGCTTTCCAGGTGTCGCCGTGATAGCCGGACCGCACGGTGGCGAACTGGCTGCGCCCGGCGAAACCCATGGCGTGCTGGTATTGCACCGCCATCTTCATCGCCACCTCTACCGAGACAGAGCCGCTGTCGCAGTAAAAGATCCGCGTCAGGCTGGCCGGGGTGATTGCCAACATTTTACGCCCCAGATCAATCGCCGGATCATGGGTCAGCCCGCCAAACATCACATGCGGCAGCCGATCCAGCTGATCATGAATAGCCCCGGTGATCGCCGGGTGGCGGTGACCATGCATCATGCACCACCAGGACGACATGGCATCGATCAGCCGGGTGCCATCCTCCAGCGTCAGATAGACACCTTCGCTTTCTTTCACCACAAAGGTCGGGCCGGGTTTGGCCACATTGGTATAGGGATGCCAGAGGTGCTGCTGGTCGAATTCCAGCTGCGTAAGATCAGTTCCCCCCATCACGGAACCTCCCGGATCAGATCAAGCTTGATATGGGTCGCAAAGGCCCTGGCCAGAGCGTCAGACCCGGCCGCACGACCCGGCCGGGCGGCAGCCTCCCCCAATCCGGGGATCATCGGCAGCCGCCCCAGATGCACCACCTTACCAAACAGGCAGATACTATCCTCGACCTCCCGTTCGGGCGCACCGATGAAGACCACCCCCAGAACCCGGCAACCCGCCGCCCGCAGCGCCTGCAGCGACAAGAGCGTATGGTTGATGGTGCCCAATTGGGTGCGCGCGCACAGGATCACCGGCGCCCCCCAGCGCGCAAAGAGATCCAGATAGAGCATCCGGCGATTGAGCGGCACCATCACCCCGCCAGCACCTTCGACCACCAATGGCCCATCGCAGGCAGGCAGGGAGAGCTGCGCCGGGTCGATTTCCACCCCTTCGGCCTCGGCCGCAAGATGCGGCGAGGCTGGCAAGTGCAGGCGATACCCCTCTGTCAGGACCTCTTGCCCGGACAGGCGGGCGACGACCTCACTGTCGGTTGCCTCTTCCAGCCCCGCCTGCACCGGTTTCCAGTAGCGCGCCCCCAGCGCCTGCACCAGACCGGCGGAAAACACCGTCTTGCCAATGCCGGTATCGGTGCCGGTCACCACCAGGGCACTCATGCGCTGCGCACCTGGTCTAGCGCCGGATCTGGGGCCGGGTCAGCCTTGGATGCACCAGCGGGCGACAAATCTTGCAACACGGGCGCCAGCCGTTCGAACAGATCGGTGATCACCGGCTTGCTCAGACTTCCGGTCAGTGAAATCCGCAACCGCGCCGTGCCCGCAGGCACCGTGGGCGGGCGAATGCCGCGGATGTCAAACCCCTGATCCTGAAGACCTTTGGCCACCTGCATACAAAGTTCATCCTGCCCCAGAATCACCGGCAGGATCTGACTTTCAAACCCCACCAGCCCGCAAAGCCGCGCCGCCTCGGCCTGGGCGTGTTCGATACGTTCCCAGGCCCGGTCGCGCCGCGCCGGGTTCCCTGCCAGATCCACCAGCGCCGCCCGCACCAGCGCCGCATTCAGCGGTGAAGGCGCGGTGGCAAAGATGAAGCCGCGTCCGCGGTTGATCAGAAATTCGATCAACACCTGCGCACCACAGATCAAAGCCCCCGATACCCCCAGCGCCTTGCCGCAGGTATGCAGGGTCAACACCCGGGGCAAATGGGCGATGTCATGTGCCAGCCCGCGCCCCAGATCGCCAAACAGCCCGGTGGCATGGGCCTCGTCCACCACCAGCATCGCCGCCTCAGCCTCAGCCAGCTTGGCAAAGGCCGCAAGGGGGGCCCGCGTGCCCTCCATCGAATAGACCGCCTCGATGGCGATCCAGATCTGACCACTGCCGCCACCCGCGCGCCATTTGGCAATATGACGGCTGGCATCCGCCACATCGTTATGGGCAAATTTGCAGATTTCAGCCCGCCCCAGACGCATGCCGTCATGGGTGCTGGCATGGATCAGCGCATCATAGAGCACCAGATCGCCACGCTGCGGCAGGGTCGAGAAAATCGCCTGATTGGCGTTAAAGCCCCCGCCCATGAACAGCGCCGCCTCACTGCCAAAAAAGGCAGCGGCCTCGGCCTCCAGCAGGCAATGTTCGCTGTCATTGCCCCGCAACAGACGCGACCCGCCTGCCCCAACCGATACCCCCCTATCCAGGGCGGCATGGGCGGCGGCCTTCAGCGTCGCAGACTGCGCCAGGCCGATATAGTCATTAGAGGAAAAATCATGCCCCGCCCGTGGCATCAGCTGACGATAGCGGCCGCGCTGGCGCAAATTCTGCAGGTCTGCCGCATGACCGGGAAACAGCGGCGGCGTCTCTGCGGTCATGCCAGCGGTCATATCGGCGCTCATCGCTGGCTTCCATCGCAGCCCACGCCCATGGCGGTGATGCCAAGGCGGTCGAACAGGATCTGATCCTTGTCCTCTTCGGGATTGTCCGCCGTCAACAGCGTGTCGCCGACAAAGATCGAATTGGCCCCGGCGAAGAAGCACATCGCCTGCAGCTCATCCGACATATCGGTGCGCCCAGCCGAAAGCCGCACATGGGATTTCGGCATCAGGATCCGCGCCAGCGCGATGGTGCGGACAAATTCAATCGGGTCCAGCTTGGGCACATCCGCCAGCGGCGTATCCGGCATGGGGATCAGCATGTTGACCGGCACCGAATCCGGGTGCTCCTGCAGGGTGGCCAGCGCCAGCAGCATGTCGATGCGGTCCATCTGCTGTTCACCCATGCCAACAATGCCACCGGCGCAGACCTTCATCCCCGCCTCGCGCACCCGGTTCAGGGTGTCGATCCGGTCGGCAAAGGTGCGGGTGGTGATGATTTCGGAATAGTAGCGTTCCGAGGTGTCGATATTGTGGTTGTAATAATCCAGCCCGGCGTCGCGCAGGCGAAAGACCTGGCTGTCATCCAGCATGCCCAGGGTCATGCAGGTTTCCATCCCCAGATCCTTGACGCCTTCGATCATCGCCTCAAGTGCGGCCATGTCGCGATCCTTGGGCGAGCGCCAGGCCGCCCCCATGCAGTAGCGCGTCGCGCCCCCTGCCTTGGCCTTCCTGGCCTCGGCGATCACCCGCTCCACCTCGATCAGCTTGCTGGCCGAAAGCTTGGCACCGTTGCGGGCCGACTGCGAGCAATAGGCGCAATCTTCGGCGCAGCCACCGGTCTTGATGCTCAGCAGTTTGGATTTCTGCACCTGATTGGGATCATAGTGCAGACGGTGCACCGACTGGGCCTCATACAACAGATCCATGAAGGGTTTGTTGTAGATTTCTTCCGCCTCTGCGCGGGTCCAGTTGGTTCGAATTGGGGCGGCGTCCAGCATGGGCTCTCCTGAAGATCGGGTGTTGCGGTCTTGGGCCAGATGGCTTTCGTTTTTATAGATAATTATACAGCCAGCACAAAGGATTTATGCCGCAACGCGGAATTAATCCGCAGAATACCCATCAAGATATTGAATTATAATATTATATTTTATCTATCAAAATACCAGTTGACGGCAACCCGTCGCCTCCCCTAGGTCTTAACCCACGCAGGGGAGTCCCACCAAGGGGACTGAGAGGCTGACAGGACAGAGCAATCTGCCCGGTGACGCGACCCTTAGAACCTGACCCAGTTGACACTGGCGTAGGAAGCTAGGACGCGCCGCGACAGGGACTGTACCCCCTTTGGCTGTGCGCCCGAACCGGGAGGGCCGTACACCCTCTCCGAGCCTCCCAGCCAAGCCTCATCTGGTGACTTTTTTGAGTATTGGCTCGAGGAGCACCAAAATGAACGTAAGCCCGCCAAAGATCACCCCAGAGGTAACCACCGGTGCCCTGCCCGCATCGCGCAAGATCTATGTGCCCGGTGAAATCCACCCCGACATTCGCGTGCCCATGCGCGAAATTGCCACCCACCCCACCGCTGGCGAAGCACCGCTGCCGGTCTATGACAGCTCTGGCCCCTATACCGATCCGGACCAGCAGACCGATATCCGCCAGGGGCTGGCCCAGCTGCGCCGCGATTGGATCCTGGCCCGCGGGGACGTCGAAGAATACCAGGGCCGCGAAATCACCTCGGCCGACAACGGTTTTGTATCTGGCGAACGGCTGACGCCGGAATTCCCGGTGAAACCTGCGCCGCTGCGCGCCAAGGACGGCAAGGCGGTGACCCAGCTGGCCTATGCCCGCGCCGGGATCATCACGCCGGAAATGGAATTCATCGCCATCCGCGAAAACCAGCTGCGCGAGACATCGCCCTGCCACCGCGACGGCCACGACTGGGGCGCCAATATCCCCGATTACGTGACGCCGGAATTTGTCCGCCAGGAGGTTGCCGAAGGCCGCGCCATCATCCCCGCCAATATCAACCACCCCGAAATCGAGCCAATGATCATTGGCCGCAATTTCCTGGTCAAGATCAACGCCAATATGGGCACCTCTGCCGTCACCTCCTCGATGGAGGAAGAGGTGGACAAGCTGGTCTGGTCGATCCGCTGGGGCGCTGACACAGTGATGGATCTGTCCACGGGCCGCAACATCCACAACACTCGCGAATGGATCCTGCGCAACTCCCCCGTGCCGATTGGCACCGTGCCGATGTATCAGGCGCTGGAAAAGGTGAACGGCATTGCCGAGGACCTGACTTGGGAGGTGTTCCGCGATACCCTGATCGAACAGGCCGAACAGGGCGTTGATTACTTCACCATCCATGCCGGCGTGCGGCTGCATATGGTGCCGATGACCGTGGAACGCGTCACCGGGATCGTGTCGCGCGGCGGGTCGATCATGGCCAAATGGTGCCTGCACCACCACAAAGAGAGCTTCCTCTATGAACATTTTGAGGAGATCTGCGACATCTGCCGCAAATACGATGTCTCGTTCTCATTGGGCGATGGTCTGCGCCCCGGCTCGATCGCGGATGCCAATGACGCGGCGCAGTTTGCCGAACTGGAAACCCTGGGCGAGCTGACCAAGATCGCCTGGGCCAAGGATTGCCAGGTGATGATCGAAGGCCCCGGCCACGTCGCCATGCACAAGATCAAGGAAAACATGGACAAGCAGCTGGAGTGCTGCCACGAGGCGCCGTTTTACACGCTTGGCCCCCTCACCACCGATATCGCGCCGGGCTATGACCATATCACCTCGGGTATCGGCGCGGCGATGATCGGCTGGTTTGGCTGCGCCATGCTGTGTTATGTGACGCCCAAGGAACACCTTGGCCTGCCGGACCGTGACGATGTGAAGGTCGGCGTGATCACCTACAAGATCGCCGCCCATGCCGCCGATCTGGCCAAGGGCATGCCCGGTGCCCAGCGTCGCGATGATGCGCTGTCGCGCGCCCGGTTTGAATTCCGCTGGGAGGATCAGTTCAACCTGTCGCTGGACCCCGATACTGCCCGCGACTTCCACGATCAGACCCTGCCGAAAGAGGCGCATAAGGTGGCGCATTTCTGTTCCATGTGCGGGCCGAAATTCTGCTCGATGCGGATCAGCCATGACATCCGCGCCGAGGCCCAGAAGGAAGGCATGGAGGCCATGGCCGCCAAATTCCGCCAAGGCGGTGAACTCTATGTGCCCGCAGCCGATACAAAGGCGGAACCGGCAGAATGATCACCATTGCCGGTGCCGGTGTCGCCGGGCTTGCCAGCGCCTATGAGCTGGCAAGCCGCGGCGCAGAGGTGACGCTATACGAGACCGGGGCGGATCCTGCGGACAATCCCTGTTCCTGGTATGCCGGCGGCATGCTGGCCCCCTGGTGCGAAGGCGAAAGCGCCGCGCCAGAGGTGGTCCGCCTTGGCATCGGCGCCAAGGCCTGGTGGCGCCAGTTCACCAAGGTCGAGGACCGTGGCACCCTGGTGCTGACCCCGCCCCGCGACCGGGCAGAGCTGACCCGCTTTGCCCGCCGCACCACCAATCATCGCCTGATCGAAGCGGCAGAGCTGGCCCAACTAGAACCCGCGCTGGCCGGGCGCTTTGCCCAGGCGCTGTTCTTTGAAGACGAAGCCCATCTTGACCCGCGCCAGGCCCTCATCGACCTGAGCAAGGCAGTGCAGGCGCTAGGGGTCGAAATCCGCTATGGCACCCCGGCGCCCGCCCATGTGGATGTGGATTGTCGCGGCATGGCGGCCCCTTTGCCGGGGCTGCGTCCGGTGCGCGGCGAGATGGCGCTGATCGAGGCCCCCGAGGTCGAGATCACCCGCACCCTACGCCTGCTACACCCGCGCATCCCCGTCTATCTGGTGCCCCGCGGCAAGGGCATCTACATGATCGGCGCCACCATGATCGAGAGCAGTTCCTGGCGACAGATCACCCTGCGCTCTCTGCTAGAGCTGCTGGGGGCCTGTTTTGCCCTGCATCCCGCCCTGGGAGAGGCCAGCGTGATCGAGACCGGCACCGGGCTGCGCCCCGCCTTTGCAGACAATATGCCCCGCCTGACCCAGCTGGGCCAAACCACCCATGTCAACGGGCTCTACCGCCACGGCTACCTTCTGGCCCCGGCCCTGGCGCAACAGCTGGCCGCCCAGTTCTTTCAGGAGACCGCAGATGCAGATCATCGTGAACGCACAAGCGCATGAGGTGCGCGCCCAGACCCTAGAGGCCGCGCTCTGCGAATTGGGCTTTACCAGCCCGGCGATTGCCACCGCCCTCAACGGGGTCTTTGTTTCGCGCGCGAAACGCAGTGATGTTTTGTTAACCAATGGTGACCGGCTGGAAGTGCTGGCCCCGATGCAGGGAGGCTGAAATGCAAGTCTACGGCACGGAAATCACCTCCCGGCTGCTGCTTGGCACCGCGCAATACCCCGCGCCCTCGGTGCTGGCAGAGGCGATAACATCCAGCGGCACAGAGATCATCACCCTCTCGCTGCGCCGGGAAACCGCCGATGGCGACGGTGCTGGGTTCTGGCAGGGGTTGCAACAGGCTGGCTGCCATATTCTGCCCAATACGGCCGGCTGTCATTCGGTGCAGGAGGCGGTGACCACCGCCCATATGGCGCGCGATCTGTTCAACACCGCCTGGATCAAGCTGGAGGTGATCGGCCATGCCGACACCTTGCAGCCGGATGTTTTTGGCCTGGTGGACGCGGCCCGGATTCTGGCTGAGGACGGATTTCAGGTTTTCCCATACACCACGGATGATCTGGTGGTGGGGGAAAAGCTCTTGGAGGCGGGCTGCGAAGTGCTGATGCCCTGGGGCGCGCCGATCGGATCGGGTCAGGGGCTGCGCAACCCGGATGCGTTGCGGGCGATGCGGGCGCATTTCCCGAATGTTCCGCTGATCGTCGATGCCGGCATCGGCCGCCCCTCAGATGCGGCGCAGGCAATGGAGCTGGGCATGGATGCGGTATTGCTTAACACGGCGGTCGCCAAGGCAGGCGATCCGGCAACGATGGGCCGCGCGATGGCATTGGCGGTTGAGGCCGGCCGCCTTGGATATGTGGCAGACCCGATGCCACGCCGCGACATGGCGGTGCCCTCAACCCCGGTTCTGGGACTGGCAGAGCTGACATGAAAGAGCAAAAACCGATGCAACGTTTCTATCTGATCGTCGGCCATGTGGGCCGGTTGGAGCTTTTGGTGCCGCAGGGGGCCAAGCTGGTGCAGTTGCGGATCAAGGATGCGCCAGAGCCAGAGCTGCGCCGCCAGATCGCCCGCGCCCGCGATTTTTGCGCCGTGCATGATGCGCAGCTGGTGGTCAATGATCACTGGGAAATCGCGCTGGATCTCAACTGCAACTTTGTTCACCTCGGTCAGGAAGACATGGCCGAAGCTGATTTTGCCGCCCTGCGCCGCGCCGGGGTGCGCTATGGGCTGTCCACCCATGATGAGGCCGAGCTGGAGCGCGCCCTCTCGCAGGATCCTGCCTATGTGGCGCTGGGGCCGGTCTATCCGACGCTGCTGAAACAGATGAAATGGGCCCCACAGGGGCTGGATCGTGTCAGCCGCTGGAAAGCCCTGGCCGGGGCAACGCCGCTGGTGGCCATCGGTGGCCTGACACCTGATCGCCTGCCGGGGGTCTTTGCCGCCGGGGCTGACAGCGCCGCCGTGGTCACCGATATTCAACAGGCCGAAGACCCCGAAGCCCGCTGCCGCCAATGGGCCAAGGCCTGCGCCTGATGTCGCGCTATGCCCGCCAGATGATGCTGCCCGAAGTTGGCCCCCAGGGGCAGGCAATGCTGGCGCGCGCCCATATCCTGGTGGTTGGGGCCGGCGGGCTGGCGGCACCGGCGCTGCAATATCTGGCAGGCGCCGGCATCGGCCACATCACCCTGCTGGACCCCGACCAGGTAGAGCAAAGCAATCTGCACCGGCAGACCCTGTTCACCATGCAGGACATCGGCCGCCCCAAGGTGGCAGCGGCACGCGATCATCTGATGGCGCGCAACCCTGATCTGGCGCTGCAAGTGCAGGAAACCGCCCTGACAGCCGACACTGTTGACCGGCATCTGACAGAGGTCGATCTTGTCTTGGATGGCGCTGACAATTTTGCCACCTCCTATATTCTGTCCGATGCCTGCCTGCAGCGGGCGCTGCCGCTGATATCCGCCTCGGTGCTGGGGCAGCGTGGCTATGTCGGCGGCTTTTGCGCTGGCGCGCCCTCGCTGCGGGCGCTGTTCCCGGACCTGCCCGAGACCGCCGCCAGCTGCGCCAGCGGTGGTGTGATGGGGCCTGTGGTTGGCATGATTGGCGCGCTGCAGGCGCAGATGGCACTGAAGGTTCTGCTGCATCACGCCCCTTCGCCATTGGGGCAGCTGATGCAAATGGATATGGCCAATCTTAGCCTGGGCAGCTTTCGCTTTGACGGCGCCGACGAACCCGCCACCCCGCTGCGTTTTACCAGCCCGGCACTGATCGCCCCAGAGGCCCAGGTCATCGACCTGCGTCCCAAAACAGAGTCCCCGGATCTGATCACCGCCCAGGCCCGCCGCATCCTGCCCACAGAGATCGCGGCGGCTGATCTCTGCCCCAACCGCCCGATCGTCCTGTGCTGCCGTTCGGGGCTGCGCGCCTGGCGGGTCGCGCGTGATCTGCAGACGCGCGGCTTTGCACAGATCGAAATTATCGCTGCCGGAGCCATCGCATGAACCGCGTTCTTGTCATCGCCGGCACCGATAGCAGCGGTGGCGCCGGGTTGAGCCGCGACACGGCCATGGCCACCACCCTGGGCTGCGAGGTCGTGCCGGTGGTGACGGCCGTGACCGTGCAGACCAATCAGGCGCTGCAGGCCATCCACCCGGTGCCGCCGCAGATCATCTCGGCCCAGATCCGCGCCGCCTTTGACGACAAACGCACCGCGCCAAGGGCGGTGAAAATCGGCATGATTGGCAGTGCCGAGGCAGCGCGCCACCTGGCAGACACCCTGCCCGAGGGCCTGCCCATTGTGCTGGATCCGGTGCTCAAGAGCAGCTCTGGCGGCACATTGATGTCGCTGGACAGCCTGACACCGCTGCTGCGCCGGGTCACGCTTCTGACCCCCAATCTGGAGGAAAGCGCCCGGCTGAGCGGGCTGACGCCAATGCTGCGAAATACTGAAAATCAATGCATTTCCACACAAGAACCACCGCAAGACGATCTGGTGCTTTTTCGGCGCCAAGCGCAGATCATACAGGCGAAAGGGGTTGCTGCGGTGCTGATCAAAGGGGGCCATGCCGACGGTGATTGCAGCGTTGACCACCTGTTCAGCCCCCAGGCCCCACAGGGCCATCGCGCCTATGCCGCGCCACGTCTGCCCCTGCAAAAGCGCGGCACCGGCTGTAGCCTGGCCACGGCGCTGGCCTGTTCCCTGGCCGCAGGCGCCAGCCTTGACCAGGCCTGCACAGAGGCCAAGGCCGCAGTCAGTGCCTGGCTGGCACAGTGAGGGGGGGGACCGGCAAAAGATGGGGCCGACAAGGACTGTGGGTTAGCCTGACAGACCTTGCCGGGTTTCCTGGCCAACCCGCAGCATGCTGAGGCTTTGCAGCAGCAGCGATTTGGAAATGGGCTTTTGCAGGAAATAATCCATACCAGCCGCCAGACAGGCGTCGCGATCTGTATCAAAGGCATTGGCGGTCAGGGCAACAATCTGCGGCTGCGCGATATCGAGCGCGCGAATTTCGCGGGTGGCGGCCAGGCCGTCCAGCTCTGGCATCGACATATCCATCAGGATAATATCCGGCAGAGATTGCTTGCACAGGGTCACAGCCTCGCGGCCATTGTGGGCCTCGGTAAGGTGGATCCCCACCCCTTCCAGATATTTGCACACCAGCAGGCGGTTGGTTTTGTTGTCCTCAGCCAAAAGCACCCGACAGCCCGCCAATATCGCAGTATCCAGCAGGGCGTCGACGGCAGAATTGCTTTTGGGGCCAATTGGCTTGTCAAAATTCACCGCAACCCGAAAGCGAGAGCCTTTTTCCTTTTGGCGGCACAGCTCTATGCCGCCGCCCATACGCTGCGCCAGAATGCTGGAAATCGTCAGCCCCAGCCCGGTGCCGCCAAAGGCGCGGGTGATGGCCGCATCCGCCTGTGAAAAGCGATCAAAGATATGTTCCGCCTGGCTGTCAGAGATGCCGATTCCGGTGTCGTCGACCGAGATGTGCAGCTGATAGGGATCCTCTTTCAGGCAGCCAACTTTTATGTCCACGCCGCCCTGTGCGGTGAATTTCACCGCATTGCCAACTAGGTTGACCAGAATTTGCCGCAGCCGCCCATCATCGCCATGCACCCGGTCCGGCAGATCATCGGCGAACTCAACCGAGACCCACAGCCCCTTTTCGCGGGCCTTGGGGCGCAGCAGGTTGACCGCCCCGGCCACACAGTGGCGCAGGTCGAAATCAACCGGGTTGATCGCCAGCTGGCCGGATTCAAGGCGTGACAGATCCAGGATATCATTGATGATCTTCAGCAGCGCATTAGAGGAATCCCTGATCGTATCAAGGTATTGCCGTTCCTGTGGGCCAAGGTCCGAATTTGCCATCAAATCCGCCATACCCAAAACACCATTCATCGGCGTACGGATTTCGTGGCTCATATTGGCCAGGAATTCCGATTTGGCACGATCAGCCCGTTCGGCAGCGATTTTGGCGTCATTCAGTTCATTGTTGCGTTGCAACAGGGCTGAATTCGCCTCGATCAGCTTTTCACGCAGATGCACATCGCTGGTTACATCCATATTGACGCCGATCATGCGCAGCCATCCATCCCCATCCACATAGGCGGTGCCCATGGCGCGAATGTGCTTTTCCTCATTCGTGGGCAGCAAGATGCGGAATTCCGATGCGTAGCTGCCCCCCGCATGTGACGAATCCCTATGCTCTTGCACGGCCCGTTTGTGATCATCGGGATGCAGATGGGCTTCCCAGGTACCAAAGTGGACAGGATCATCAGCACCAAGACCATACATCTTGCGCAGGTTCGCATCCCAGATCACCACGCCTGTCTTGGTGTTCACCTCCCAAATGCCGATCTGCGATATCTCCACCGCGACCTCCAACCTCCGAGAGATGGTTTCCAATTCATGCTCGCGGCCGCGCAGAGTGCTAATGATGGCGCGCCGCGCAGCAGACAACCGCCCGGCGGTATATATCGGAACCAGTATCAGGGTTCCCGCCACAAACAGGACTGCGCGCCAGGGCCAGGGATTGCCTTGCTGTGCTTCCCAACCGCCCTTTGGCCGCGCCGCGATCTGCCAGGACCCGCCGGGTAAAAAGACATCCACCCGCACCGGCCTGTCCGTCACGATATCGGGATCTCCGTAAAACTGCTCCCCCTTGGATCCCATGCCATCGCGCCCAATAAGGGCCACCTCGATCCCGAGGTCCTCTGACTCCAGACCATGCCTGGCAAAAAAGGGTTCCGTTTTGATCACAGAGGACACGATCCCCCAGAAGTACCGCCCCTCACCCGTGCCAGCAAAAACCGGAAAGCGCCCAAGCAGCGCATTGCCGCCCTGCACCAGCGGGACGGGGCCGGTCAAGATCAGCTCTTCCGTGTCACGCACCCGCATGACAACCGCCCGCTGGCTTTCGGTATGATTGTAATCCAGACCAAGCGCTTCCTCATTGCCCGCAAGCGGGTAGATCATTGACACCACCATATCAGGGGCAGCAGCAATATGGCTGATACTGGTATTGGCGCCAATCACCCGCTCGGACAGCTCAGAAAACCTCTCCTGGTTCATATCTGGTTCAGCCGAAAGCACCGCAACCAGGCCGCGCGCCACCTGAATATCGCTATTCAAGGCGCCTTCGAAATTTGATTTGATTCGATTTGCCTCGCGCCGCACCTCTGCGCGCAAAGCCCGGTCATGAACTTCAGCGTTCTTTTGCTCGGAATAATATCCGCCAGCCAAGATTACCAAAAATGCAATGACAATAAGAGTGTAAGTGGCCCTTACCAGCCCCCAAACGGGTTTTTCAGAAGGTTCTACCACAGAGTCATACCACCACACCCAAAAGCGTATCTATGAATTCCTAGGGAAAAAACGTTAATTATTTCCCCTATTTTTTACAAATCCGCATACAGCAAACAATACCGCAACCTAGCAAAGCTGCATTTAGACAAACAAGTCCTTGTGCGTAATACGAGAGTCTCGCCGCTGCAAATAGCCCTGAATTTCGGCAGGGTCAAAGCCAACTTAATGGCGGGGTCAAGGGATAGGGCAGCAGCGACAGGCGGGCGGGCCTCTGCGGCCTGTATTGCCCTCCGGGTCATGGGGCAGCATTGGTGGACATCCGGCGGCGAGGCAAAATCCGTTGCCGTCCTGCAGCACTGTCATGGCCAACGGCGGCACCTGGACCGATATGCCAGTGGTCAGCGGCGGTGGCGATGCGGCCATGACGGCGCTGCGGTGCAACTGAAAGGCCCCGGCATTCAGGAATGGTACGAAGAAGGCCTGCTGGCCGATATTTCTTCCGTCGCCGACGGCTCTGGCTGCGGGCAAGGGTTTTCTCTGTGCTTCAGCACCGGGAGAGAGGTTCCTGTACAATGTCGACAGCTTTGCCATGTTCGATGTCACCGGCAGCGACAAAACAGAGGGTCAGGCGCTCTTGGCCAAGCTGTTCGTCGGGCAGAACTTCCAGAAGGTCTTTGACCTCAACAAAGGTTCGATCCCGGCCCGAACCCGCCGCGACAAGGATGGGCTGCAGATCGAAATCGCCCGCCCTGACGGCAGCCCGATGATCCTGCACAGCGAGCTGCAGCGCGAACTGCCCGCAGATGTCATTCTGGGCCTGCGCCCCGAAGACATTGCCAAGGCCGGGTTTCACAGTGGCCGTGCCGTGCAGGCTTCCCCCTGTCGCATTGATCTGGTAGAACCCGCCGGTGCCGATACCTATGTGGTCTCGCAACTGGGCGGCAAACAGGTCACGGCGCGACTACATGCTGAAACCAAGGCGCAACCCGGCGCGATGCTGGATCTCGCCTTTGATCTGGCCAAGGTTTCCTTCTTTGCCCCCGCTACAGGTGAGCGCTTGAATTGACGACACAAAGACTGATTGCAGATCTGGGCGGGACGAACTGCCGGTTGGCGCTGGTTTCCGGTACAACGGTGGGACAGCCACCCGAGAGCCTGTGCAGATATCGCAATGATGATTTTGCCAGTTTCTCTGCCCTGTTGCGCCACTACCTGGCGGATCAGGGCCAGCCAGAAATCCGTGAAATCGTCCTGGCCGCTGCCGGGCCTGTGGCCGATCAGACCGTAAGGGTCACCAATCGCGACTGGTATATATCCGCCCAGGATCTACGACAGGAATTTCACCAGGACAGGGTGCATTTGTTCAATGACCTGAGCGCTTTGGGCCATAGCCTACCGGGATTGCAAGGCGCGGATCTGGCGCAGATCCATCCCAGCGCCGACGCCAGCCACCAGGACCAGAGACTGGTCATCGGCATTGGCACCGGGTTCAATATCAGCCCGGTCATTGCCAGCGACACCGGCGTGATCTGCCCCAGGGCAGAATATGGACATGTGGCGCTGCCGCTGGATCTCTATCAGGCCATGGTTGCGGAAATCGGCCCGCGGGCGGCCCCGTTCAAAACGGTGGAATGCTGCTTTTCCGGCCGGGGTTTTTCTGCGCTCTTTGCAGCCTTTGCCCCAGACAGCCCCCCCCGAAGTGGGCCTGAGATCATGCAGGCGCAGGACGATGCAACCTGCACCGCCTTTTTGCGCTTTTATGCCCGGCTACTGGCGCTGCTGTGCCGCAATCTGCTGAAAGGGTTCTTGCCACGTGGCGGGCTGTTCTTTGCCGGAACCGTGGCGCGCAACCTGCTGACCAGCCCGGCCCAGGGCGATTTTCTGACAGAATTCACCCGCCCGGACCCACAGTTCCCCGAGATCACCGCCCCGGTGTTTTGCATCCTCGACGATGGTGCCGCCCTGAAGGGCTGCGCCGCGTTTCGCTTTCCCGCGTCCTAGGCGCAGGCCGCAGAACCCGTCAGCCCTCAACCGCCTGCACCGCGCGGGCCAGCCAGGTTTGCACCTCTTCATTTACCTTGGGGGCGACCGCCGCCCGCTGCAACAGCGGCAAGGCCTTGGCGTAGTGTTGCTGTTTCGCCAGGCTCAGCCCCAGCAGCCGCCAGATCCTGGGCGTATAGCCATATTGGTCAGCGGCAGTTTCCAGCACCGCGCTTGCCGCTTCAAACCGACCTAGCTGTTGCAGCACATCGCCATAGCAGACCTCAAGATTGCGGATGATCGCGCCGGAGGGGGCCGCGGTGCGCGCATCGCCCCGCCCTGCCACGTTGACC
This sequence comes from Pseudophaeobacter sp., assembly GCF_048267565.1. Taxonomy (NCBI): domain Bacteria; kingdom Pseudomonadati; phylum Pseudomonadota; class Alphaproteobacteria; order Rhodobacterales; family Roseobacteraceae; genus Pseudophaeobacter; species Pseudophaeobacter sp. The sequence continues at coordinate 1,121,817 of NZ_JBLWXG010000001.1, forward strand.
GCTGCAGCGACGCAGGCCCGCGCCGATTGCAGCGTGTGCAGCGCTTCTTCCCTAGCCCCCAGCCGCAGTTGCACCTCGGCACGGCCCGCGTGCCAAGCCAGTTCCGGCACCCCCGGCGGCACCGCCTCGGGGACCGTTTCAATCCAGTCTGACAACAGCCCATCAGGATCCCGCCCTAGCTGCCGACCCAATCGATCCGCCATCAGAACCGACCAGGGGTGGTGCGCATGTTCGCGGCTGACCCCACAAATCACATCATGCGCCGCCTTGTATTTTCTCTTTGCGATCAGACGCACGACCCGCCGGCGATCAGCCGCCCCCGGCAAGCTGGCAACCAGGAACTCTGGCTGCACCTGGCCGCTGATCACCTGCATGGTTTGCGCGGCCTGCGCATGCAGCATGTCGGCATGCCCACCGGGCAGCACATGCACGGCAACCTCACCGCTGACAAAATCCTCCCAGCCGAGGGCGATCATTGCCAGCGACACCAGGCCCGGGCGTTCTGCCCGCACCAGGCTCATATTTGCGTTTAACACCCGCAGCCCATGCGCCCGACGCCGGGTCTCTGCCGCAATCGAAGCGGCCGTCCAGGTGGGATTGATCGGCTGGGGCCTATAATAGCGTAGCCCGTGATCAATGACCGTCAGCCCGGCAGGCGGCGCCTTGAGCGCCACCAGCTGGCGCGCCGTTTCAAAGGCCTCGGCACCGCCATAGGAAAACCCGGCCAGATGCAGCCCATCAGCCGCAAAGCCCTGGTGCAAGACCTTGGCGAAATAGCGGGTGTGATCGGCAAAACTGACTTTTGCATCAGACACAAGGGTTGCTGACCGCTGCAGCTGATAGACGCTACGATCCGGCGGCCCATGCGCCAAGAGATCCGTCAGGTTTGGCCCCGTATCCACCAGACCGGGCAGCATCACCAGCGGATCTGCCGCCCCCCCCTGCCTGGCACAAATCAGCGCCTCATGCAGATCAAGCGGCGCGGCCGCATCCAACAGGGCCGTCAACCCTGCCGGGGTCGGATCGCCAAAGGCTTCGGCCACTGGCAGATGGCAGGCGGTGCGCGCACGGATCAGCGCCAACAGCCGGATCATCAACAGCGAGGTTCCGCCAGAGGCAAAGAAATCCTGCCTGTCACCTGTCGGCATACGGCCCAAGACCTGTTCCCAGGCCTGGATCACCACAGGGGCCAAATCAGGATCCAGCGACGGGCTTTGCCCCTGCCCCTTCAGCGCCTCCTGCGCCTGGCGCAACAGCCCGGCACGGTCGATTTTACCCGAGCCATTTAGCGGCAGGCTGGCGCAGGGCAGCAGCAGCCCCGGTACCCAGGTCGAGGGCAGATTGGCCTGAAGATGGTGCCGCAGGGCTGCGCTTGCATCGCCCGCCCGGCCCGCATCCATATCGGCGCTGCCGTTCTGGGTGACATAAAAGGCAACCAGAACCCTGCGCCCGGCCTCTCCGGCGGCGACGACCGCAGCTTGCGAGGCCAGGCCACTGGTCTGGATCAGGTTTTCAATCTCCGCCGGTTCGACCCGCTGGCCGCTGATTTTAACCTGGTCATCCAGTCGCCCCAGATAGGCAAGCTGCTGCCCCCCAGAACCCGGTTCCAGCTGCAGCCGCCCCAAATCACCACTGCGATACCAGCGGCGCCCCTGCACATCCTCGCCAGATGCTAGACCGGTGGAGACAAAGCTTTGGGCACTACGTTCTGCATCCCCGTAATACCCGGTTGCGATCCCGGGACCTGAAATCCAGATCTCTCCCATGGCACCAGGCCAGGTCGTTTGGCCATTTTCATCCATGATGGCAACACTATAGCCTGGAAAGGGCTGCCCCAGATCAGAGCCGACAGGACGCCTGCCCGCGCCCTCACAGGCCGCAGGCAGCACCTGTTTCCAGGTGGTAAAGACCGTGGCCTCGGTCGGGCCATAGACATTATAGAGCCGCCCCACCTGTGGCAGGATCCGCGCAGCCAGCGCCGGGCTCATCGTCTCGCCGCCGATCAGCGCCTGCAGGTGCGGCAGGCTCGGCAACCCGGCCTCTAGCAGCATGCGCCACAGCGAGGGGGTGGCAAAGAAATGATGTGGCGCGCTGCGTTTCAGGCTGTCGCACAGGTGCCAGGGATCACGGCGAAGCGCCTCTGGCACCATCACCAGTTCACCGCCGCTCACCAAGGGGAACAGCACCTCATGGAGGATGCTGTCAAAGGTCGTGCTGCTGACAGAGAGCAGACGATCCCCCGGCTGGGGCGCAAAGACGGCGCAGGTTCCGGCCAGGTGGTTGGCGAGGGCGCGATGCGGGATGGCCACGCCCTTTGGCACCCCGGTAGAACCGGAGGTGAACATCACGTAGGCCAGATCCTCGGGTTCACGTCGGACAAAGGGCACCGCCATCGCCGCCCCGTCTGCCTCTGGCGGCAGGGGCAATAGGGGCGCCACCCCCAGCGCTTGCGCCAGCCCCGCCTCGGCGATCACATGGCTGGGTTGGGCACTGTGCAAAATGCGTTTCAACCGCTCTGGCGGATCCTGCGGCGACAGGGGCAAAAAGGCGCGCCCGCTGCGCAGGATACCAATCAACGCCGCGACGAATTCCGGCCCCCGTGGCAGCGCCAGCGCCACCAGATCCCCAGGCCCACCCGGCGCCTGCAAAAGAGCATTGGCCCAGGCGGCACTGGCAAGATCCAGATCGCGGTAGCGCCAGGGCTGCGCTGCGGGATCATCGCCTGTCATGCGTAGCGAGCGGCGCTCTGGCCAGCGAGCGAAGGCCTGCTCTAGCAACTGCCCCACTGCGGGGACCGGGCCGTCAGGCGTCGCAGCAGGCGGCTGGCTGAACGACGGGCCAGGCAGAGCAGAGCAGGAACCGGCAGCGGCAGCGGCTATTTCAGCCGCATCCTCGTCAATCGCCGCGTTTGGCACCTTTAGCCCAGCGGCAAGGCTGGCCAGGATCTGCGCCACGATCCGCCCACAGGTTCCTGCCTCAAAGCGCGCTGCCTGCCACAGCAACTCGCCCCTATAGCCAGTCGCGGTATTTTCAAGATTGAGCACCAAGGCAAAGGGGCTGGCACTGCTGGCCTGCGCATATGGGCTGACCTCGCAGCCCGCAAGGGCCAGCGTACCAGTGGCAAAGCCACGATAGTTCAGCAGAACGTTACAGGGGACTTCCGCGGGGGGCTGGTCTTGGTTCCGGTCTTCTGCACCTATGAGGGCCTCGGTCAGAGAGACCTGCTCCCCCTGGCAAAGCTGTGCAAAACTGATCCCGCGCGGCAGAGCATTGCAAATTGGCAGGCTTTGAACAAAGGCACCAAGCATGGAGTTCAGGCCCGGCGCATTGCGGTTCATCATTGTATTGGCAAGGCAAAAATCGCGCTGCCCCGAAATCCGGAACAGGGCCAGACGCAGGGCAGCCAGCAACACCGCCCCCGGCGAGAGGCTCAGCTCTGCGGCCAGGCTCTCTACGGCGGCGCGGCTGGCGGCATTAATTATTACCGGCGTGGATTTGCATTGATAGCACGGCACCGCAGGCGGTGCGTAGTCATAGGGCAGTTGCAGGCCCGATTGGGATGCCGACCGCGCGGTCGGAGTTTTGCCCACCTGGCCCGCCGCTTTGGCGTGATCGGCAAAATCATAGGCCGGGCGCTGCGGCACCAGATCCGCCTCGGCATCCTGGGCATAGAGCTGCCCCAGCTCTTGGCAGAATTGGGTCAGCGACCAGCCGTCCAGGATGGCGTGGTGATAGACCAGATGCAGCAGCCAGCGCTGATCTGCCAACCGATAGGCCCGCAGCCGCAGCAAGGGCCCCACCCCATCAGCAAAGGGCCGCTGGCTTTCAGCCGCCATACGCGCCGCCAGCTCTGTCTCGTTCTGGCGCAGATCGACCAGGGTAAAATCTGGCTCTTGGTGTTCCTTGACGATCATCTGCAATTCGTCGCCCTGTTCGAACAGGCTGCACCGCAGGCAATCGTATTTGGAGGTCAGGCGCTGTAGCGCAGAATGGCAGGCCTCTGGCTGAAACGCCCCTTCGATCTGCCAGGCGCTGTTCACGTTTGCCAGCCCCTGACCGGGCGCGAACTGATCCAGGCACCAGAAGTTTTGCTGCACAAGCGGCGCTGGCACCACCACATCACCGGCGGGGCGACGGATCTGTTCTGCCGATGGCCGCCGGGACTGGCGCAACAAACCGCGCAGCCGTTGGCGCAAAGAGCCCTGCGCGTCACCCATCTTCCTGTTCCTCGGTCTGCCCCTGTGGGAAACATTCTGCCATCGGCACCGAAATCACTGTCGGCCCCTCGGCCACCAGCGCGCTGCCTAGCGCCTGCCGCAGGGCCTGTGGCGTCGGGGTCACCTCAGCACGTGCGCCCCAACCACGCGCAATGGCGGCATAATCCACCTGCTGATGATAGCGCAGCACATCCGGGCTGCCTTCACCCGGGAACCAATTGTCCTGAAAGGCGCGGCCATTGATACCGCCATTATCCGCCACCACGACAACGAGGCGAGCGCCATGTCGGCGAGCGGTTTCCAACTCGCTTGACGACAGCCCAAAACCGACATCCCCCACCAGCGCCACAACTGCACGGTCTGCATCCTGGTCCTGCTGCGCCATTGCGCTGCCCAAGGCGAAGGGAATGCCCAGGCCAATGGTGCCATTCTGCCCCAGGGTCATCCGAGAAAAGGGCTGCTGCACCGGCCAGAGCAGATGCCCTGCCGCCAGCCCGAGGCCGCTGTCGATGATGCTCAGCGACTCTTCGGGCAGCCACCGGCCCAGGGCGGCACAGAGCCGGTTCATCTGCATCGCCGCGCTGCCGGGATCTGCCTGCCGACCCAACCTGGCCAGGGCGGAAAGATGGTTCTGGGTCAGATCAGCGGCCCAGGCGCTACGGTGAACCACCGAAGAGGGCGCGGCCTCCGGCACCGCGTCCAGCAGGGCAAGCAACACATCAATATCGGGCAGAATTCGGTCAATCCGCGCCTGGGCAGAATGCGGGAACTGGCCGCCAAAGCGCCAATCCAGATCCGCACCACAGAGCAGCAGATGGTCACAGTTCCCCAGCCCTTTCTCCTTCGCCATAAAGGTGCTGCGCGGGTGGCGATCCGGCAAGAGACCACGCCCCATCGGGCTGGCCAGCACTGGCAGCTGAAGCCTGTCAACCTGAGCCTGCAGGCGGCGAGTCTTATCCGGCGTCAGCGGTCGGGACCAGCGCAGCCCCTCGCCCAGGACAAGCAGCGGTTTTTGTGCCGCAGCCACCCCTGCCACAACAGCAGGATCCGGCGGCAAAGCGCATTGAGCCGGGGCAGCAGGTAACGGAACGGGGGCCACATCTGTTTGGCGAAGATTGAGCAAGCCCGCCCGCACCTCGACAAAGACCGGCCCGCAAGGGACGCTTTGCGCCAGCTGCACCGCCTGCAAGACCCCAGCCGCCAGCCCATCCCGCGCCGTGATCCGTACCACCGCCTTGCAGCTAGCAGCAGCGATCTCAGCGCCATCAAGATCCTGGAAATTGGCCTGCGGCCCGGCGGCATGTGCATCGGTATCTGGCCCAGGCTCACCATTCTCGCCGGGGCCTTCATCGGGAGCATTCCCCATCAGGGCCGTAATCAACACCATGGGCCAGTGGTTGCCCCTGGCATCAGACAGGCCGGTGATCGAATTGGTCACCCCCGGCGCGGGCGAGCACAGCGCCACCGCCCGAAACGCCCCACAGCGATAGTTATGCGCCAGTGCCGCGCTCAGCGCGCCGGACTGGCTGCGACAGCCAATGACCTGAAGCCCGCTTTCGGCACAGGCGCCAAGGGTGGCATACATCGGGTTGCCCGGCAGCGCGTAGACATGGGTGATCCCTGCACTTCGGAAGGCCTGCGCAATGGCTTGATGCCCGCTGGGGGCCTGCCGCTGCTGCAACCGGGTCCGCAACAGCGCCGCCCGCTTCCCAGCGGCCTCAGCCCGCTGATCAGGCGCGGACCCGTCAATTGCGACCGTCATGTCTCTGCGACCTCGTCCACCTCGGCGAGGCTGCGCACCACCTGATCCAGCTGTGCCAGATCCTGATCGCTCAGCCGACCCAGCACAAATGCGGACAGGCCTGCCGGGGTGGGGTGGCGAAAGATCACAGTGGGCGGAATATAGCAGCCAAGCAGGTCGCCGAGGGTGACGGAAAGTTCAACACCCAGAATGGAATTCCCGCCCAAATTAAAGAAGTTATCATCCAGGCCTATGCGCTCTTGACCCAGAATTTCAGCGGTAAATTCGCACAGGATGATTTCAACAGGCGTCACAGGGGCCCGCATTGGCGCAGAAAAATGCCCCTGCAGGGCAGACCACATCTGCAGGCGCTGGCGCTTGCCGGTGGCCCCGACGGGGATCGCATCAACCACGGCAATCTGGCTAGGCACCTTGTAATCCACCAGCCGTTCAAACAGGCGCAACCGGATCGCTTCGCCTGTCAGATCCGTGCCCGGCGCCAGACAGACCGCCGCCAACAGATCTTCGCCAAGGCTGGCATGGGGCTGGGCAAAGGCCACCGCATCAGTGATGCCGGGGATAGCAATCAGCGCTTCGTCGATTTCGCGCGGAGAGATCTTTTGCCCGCCACGGTTGACGATTTCCTTGCACCGCCCGGTCAGGCGAAGATAGCCATCCTCATCCAAGGCGCCAAGGTCACCGGTCCAGAAACCCGTCGGCTGAAAAGCCTCCAGATTGGCGCTTGGGTTTTCGACATAGCCGGGCGTGACGCCTGCGCCGGTTATCACCACATTGCCAACCACGCCAGCAGCGCAGGCGGTGCCCTGGTCATCCAGAATGGCAACAGATGTCCCAAAGGCCTGCCCCACGGTGCCGGGTTTGCGCACCGCAGGCGGCAAGGGGTTGCTGGCGATCTGATGGCTTGCCTCGGTCATGCCATAGGCCTCGATCACCGGCGCATCAAAATAGCCCTCCAGCCGGGCGATGACCGAGGGCGGCAGCGGCGCCGAAGAAGAGCGGATAAAGCGCAGGGCATGATCCATCGGCGCGGCGCGCTGATCAAGATGATGCATCAGCGCCAGGTGCAGGGTCGGCACGGCCGAAAACCAGGTGGGCCCATGCCGCAGCAGACAGTCGACAAAGCGCTCTGGCTGGAACCGCCCGGCCAGAACTACAGCGCCCCCCGCCACAAGCGCCGCCCCCAAACAGGCCATCAGGCCATGGATGTGAAACAGCGGCATAGCACAGAGCGAAATATCCTCATCGTTCAACCGCAGCGACTCTGCGATATTGGCGCTGGAGCTGGCAAGGTTTTCCTGGGACAGGGCCACCATCTTGGGGCGCGCCGTCGTGCCAGAGGTATGCAGGATCAGCCCAGGTGCATCAGCCGCCGAGAGCGCAGGCAGATTGCCACCCACCGCCCCGATCTGGCTGACCTTTTGGGCTGCTGTGACCTGTGGCGCGGCTTGAAACACCTCATCCCCGAGGCGCAAGCTGGGCAGGCCACAGCTGGCAACAGCCGCCTCGGCCGCCGCCGTTGCGCCCGCGCCAAGCAGCACCAGACCGGGCTGCAGATCCTTGAGGTAAAATAGAAATTCATCGCGCGTATAGTCGGGGTTCAGCGGCGCTGCCACATGGCTCTGCAGGCAGGCCACAAAGGCAAGTGCCGCATGGCGCGGCTGGGGGGCAATGATGGCAATACGGCTGCCTGCTGGCAGACCGGCAGCGGCAAGGCCCGCGCGCACCTGATCCATCGCCGCAAGGCAAGTGGTGCCGCTCAGCGGGCCAAGATCATTGCAAATAAGGGCTGGCAGGTCGGCCCGCCGCATCAGCCCCGCCCGCAACTGGGCTCCAAAATGTATCACGGGTGTCCCTCAAAAGTCCGGTACAATGCCAAATCAATAGTCTAATTTAAACAAAAATGAGAAGTATTCTGCCCGTCCACATAAAGCAAGACGCAGCTCGCCTGCCGCAAAGAGCGCGCCGCCAGGGGGGGCGCCCCTCGCCTGTGGTTGGTCACCGCGCGATCCTGCCTGTCATCACCGCCGCAAAAATCCGGGGGAAAAACCGGTTGAGCAACGCCGAGAGGCGGGCGACACGGCCGACGGGGAGGAAATCGCGCCGCCGGTCCAGCCCTGTCAGGATATGCTGCGCCGCGCTTTCCGGGCTCATATAGTCCATCCCATCCGCTGCGGATCCGGGACGGGCGATGCCACTATGGCCTGCCACTGCTGCCTGCGTCTGTGCATCTGCGCCCTCTGGGCGGCCAAGGTTGGTGGCGATAAAGCTGGGCGCAGCAATCACCACCCGCACGCCAAATGGCTTTTCCTCGCAGCGCAGGGATTTGAAAAACCCCTCTAGCGCGTGTTTGCTAGCGGCATAGGCGGTACGGTGGTACAGCGGGCAAAATCCCGCCACAGAGGAAATCGCCAGATGGGTGCCGCCCGCCCGCCGCAGATCCGCCTGTAGCGCCTGCGCCATATCAGTGGCGGCAAAATAGTTGATGTCGAACACCTTTCTGTGGGCCGCATCGCTGAGATCAGCGCTGGCACCAATCCAGGTGATGCCAGCATTATAGATCACCAGATCAATCGACGCCTGGGTGCTGCTAATCTCTTGGCACAGGCGACGCAGCTGCGCCCGATCAGTCAGATCGCAGCCATAGGTCCGGCGGTTGGGCAATGGGGCCAGCGCCTGCAATTGCGGCCCCGGCAGGTCAATCAGCACCGTCGACCAGCCACGTGCCCGCAGGCCTGCGTCCAGTGCCAGACCCAGCCCGCCCGCACCGCCCGTGATGACAGCAGTCTTTCCCGGCCCATCTGGCACGCTCATAGCCCGGCGGCCTTTTGCCACAGCGCAAAAACCTCGGCGCTCGTCAGCTCTGGCACATAGCCAAAATCCCGCTTCAGCTTGGTATTGTCCAGCACCGGCCGGTATTGCAAAAAGCGCACCTGCGCCGGGCCATAGCGCGACAGGCCCAACGGGTGCGCAATCGCCAGCGCCAGTTTCACCCCCCAGGCCGGCAAGCGCAGAACCGGCTTGTTCAACGCCCGCGCCAGATCGGAAACGCCCAGGCTTCCATCGCCAGCGACGTTGAAGATCCCCTGCGGGGCAGCTTTGATCGCGCGCTTCAGGACCCGGGCCAGGTCCTGTGTCCAGATGAAGACAAAGGGGCTCTCGCTGCGAAAAAGCGCCAACAGGCGCGGTTTGTGAAACAGCGCGGTGATCTGGTTTTCCATCCCCGCGCCCAGCACTGTTCCCACCCGCAGCACCACCTGCTCCAGCTCTGGGGATTCGGTGCGGGCCTTGGCCAGCATCTCTTCGACCTGGCGCTTGTGGTCGGCATAGGCGAATTCCGCATTGCCGCGCAGCGCGTCGCTTTCGACCAGGGGCATCGGGTTGTCGGCGTGATAGCCATAGGCCGCCCCCGAAGACGTCACCACCAGGCGCTTGACCCGGTGGAAGAGACAGGCATTCAGCACATTGCGCGTGCCCTCGACATCCACCGAATAGGCAAAGGCGCGGCTGGTTGGCGTCACAATCGAGGCCAGGTGAATCACCACATCCGGCTTTTCATCCCCCATAACCAGGCCCGGTGCTCCGGCGCGGATATCCATGGGTACAAAACGCATGCCCGCTGGGAGGTTTGCGGGACGGTACAGGTCCGTTGCGACCACCTCATAGGGGCTTGCGGCCAGTTCCTGCAACAGGGCCGAGCCCACATCCCCGGCGGCGCCGGTAATCAAAATCTTGGTCATAGCTGCGCCTCTGTACGGGATATGAAATGGGCCAGGCATAGGCCAGAGACAGCATGCCAGATCCCCCAAAGGGCCGCCACCACGGCCATGCCACCCAGCCCGTTGAAAAAGCCAAAGATCAACACCAGCCCCAGGCCCGAATTCTGGATGCCGGTTTCAATGGTGATCGCGCGCCGATCATAGGACGACAGCCCGGCCAGCCGCGCTGCGCCATAGCCCGTCGCCAGAGCAAGGGCATTATGCACCACAACCAGGGCACCGACATATTGCGCATAGTCCAGAAAAAACCCCCAGTTTGCCGCCAGCGCCAGCACCACAAAGGCCAGAAAAATCAGCATCGACAGGTTCTGCAGCGGGTGCCTGACCCGGTTGGCCAGGACAGGACGGCGATTGTTCAGCACGATGCCCAGCACCAGCGGCAGGATCAACATCAAAGAGACGGTGACACCCACCTGCACCGGATCAATATGCACCCGCTGCAAGATCGCCTGCGCCGGGGCATATAGCTGCCCCCAAAAGGCAATGTTCAGCGGCGTGATCACAATGGCCCCAACCGTGGCAAAGGCCGTCAGCGACACCGACAGCGCCGCATTGCCCCCGGCCCTGTGGGTGATGAAATTAGAGATGTTCCCCCCCGGACAGGCCGCCACCAGGATCAACCCCAGCGCAATAGACGCCTGCGGCTGCAATGCAAGGATAAGCAGATAGGTCAGGCCCGGCAGCAGGAGAAACTGCGCAATCAACCCGGTCAGGACCGGCTTTGGTGCCCGCAGAAGGCGGTGAAAATCACTGGTTTTCAGATCCAGGGCGATCGAGAACATGACAATCGCCAGAATGGCATTCATCAGCAGCAGGCTAGAGGCGCTGAAATTCAATACAACGGCGTCAAGATCCTTCATGTGCCCCCCTGCGTCAACGCCGAGATCCAGCCGGTGACGGATTTGCGGTAGGTCGCCTTGTCGACGTAATAGGCCATCCGGGCAAGCTTGAGATACTGCATACCGCCTGTTGCCCGCGCAAAATCGGTGGCTTTGGTGGCCTGCAACCGCTGCGCCGCAGGTGCCTTATCGCCAATCCCGGTGATGTAGCGCGCCACCATCTCGGCCTGTTCATGGCGCCCCTGCCACCCCAGCCCCGAGGCCTCGACCATGCCCAGCACAAACAGGTCATCGCGTTCTGGGTGCATGCAGTTGAGATAGAGATGCGGTGCCGCCCCCTGCCAGTTCAGCAGCTCCCTGTCGATAAAGGGATAGTGCAGCAAATATCCGGTGGCCGTCAGGATCATGTCATAGTCCCCCTGGCTGCCATCGGTGAAATAGACGGTCTTGCCGCTGATCCGATCAATATCGGGGCGCACCGTCAGATCGCCATGACCGGCATGAAACAGGATCAGCGAATTCACCACTGGGTGGCTCTCGTAGAGGGCATAATCGGGCTTGGGGAAGCCGTATTTCTGCGCATCCCCCACAAACCATTTCAGGATCATTCCATCCACCCGACGTTTGAGCCACATGGGCAGGCGAATGGCACCGCCAAGAGTATCGGCTGGCTTGCCAAAAACATACTTGGGCACAAAGTAATAGCCCCGCCGCATAGAGATATCGCAGCTTTTGCCATGGTGGATCGCATCGACAGCAATGTCGCAGCCGGAATTGCCTGCGCCGACGATCAGCACCCGTTTATCGGCAAACTGGCGCGGATCACGATACTGGGCAGAATGGATCTGTGTACCGCTGAAGTCGCCCTTGAACTGCACGGTATTGGGTTCGGCCAGGGTGCCATTGGCGATCAGAACACCGGCGAAAACATCGCTATGTTCTGCCCCAGTTCCATCGCGCCAGGTCAGGCGCCAGCCCGCCCCCGAAGCCCCAAGCGGAACACAGGACAGCACTTCGCAGGAAAACGCATAATGCTGATAGAGATCAAAATGCCGGGCGAAATCGCGGAAATATCGGCGCATTTCGCGGTGCGACGGGTATTCGGCCACTCCCTCATCCATCGGGAAATCGGCAAACTCTGTCATTGTCTTGGACGAAATCAGATGCGCGCTGTCATACATGGTAGAGCGCGGTGCCGTGATGTCCCACAGGCCACCCACATCTGAATGCAGTTCAAATCCCTGAAAGGGAATGCCTTGTTGCTTCAGCACCTTGGCCATGGCCAGCCCCATTGGCCCGGCCCCGATCAGCGCATATTTTGCTCTGACAGCGCTGCCCTGCGCTGCCTCTGGCCCTGCCGTCATTCATCATCCTCCCAAATGGTACCCGCTGGATACCCATTTAGATTGAACGACTGTTAAAAATAGGGCAAGGTAATTCTGACATGACAGAAAAAGTACCCGAAAATCAGCGCAAGCGCGCGCCAAGCCAGCGCTCTCTCGCCACCCGAGACCGAATATTTGATGCAGCCGAACAGCTCTTTGCAGACCGTGGCTTTGAAGGGGCGTCGATTCGTGACATCGCGCGCGCTGCCGGGGTGCAAGGGGCGCTGGTCAGCCATCACGGCGGCAGCAAAGCAGCGCTGTTTGCCACGGTGGTGGCCAGGCGTGCGGAAGAGCTGTCCAACCTCAGACTACAGGCGTTGGCAGCTGCAAAAGCACAGGCCCAATCAGACGCTGAGGTGGCATTGCCCCTGCGCCAGGTGCTGCACTGCTTCCTTGCGCCCTTCATCCACCAGATCCTGCATGGTGGTGCCCACTGGTCGGCTTATGGGCGCCTGATTGCGCATGTGTCGTCGGATCCACGCTGGCAACAGATCGCCCAGAACTGTTTTGACCCAACCGCCAGGGTATTCCTGGCAGAGATCGCAGAGACCTTACCCAAAGCGGATCCACAGAAAATCAGTGCCTGCTTTGTCTTTATGGTCTCTGCCATGCTGTCTCTGTGCACCTCACGCTGGCGCATCGCCGACCTGTCCCAGGCCGAAACAGCCGAGGACCTGACCGAAGCGCTGCTCGACTTTTGCGAGGCGGGGTTTCGCGCCTAAAGCGTTTCGCACCACATCCACCTTGGCGAACGCGGATTTGCAGCAAACGATTTCAAAGTGTTATGCGGTGCTTGATACCCCATGCAGACCGCAAAACGCTGCAGGATCAGACCGCAGGCCCTGCGCCCCACCCCACCCCATGCGCCAAGAGCCTACGCTGTACACGGCCGGGATAGTCCGAAATGATCGCATCAACGCCCTGGGCGATCATTCGATCGATATCCGCCACCTCGTTCACCGTCCAGACAGCGACAAGCAGCCCTAACGCCTGCGCACGGCGTACATCCGCCGCAGTCACATCCAGATAATGGGGACACCACAGCGCCCCGCCCGCCTTGGCAACCAGATCAGGCGGGCTGATCCCCGGAGCCGTCAAATCCGGGCAGTCCGGCATGGCACTGTCTTCATCGGCATCGACGGCATCGGCGACATTCTGCGGCAACTGGGTCAGGAAAGAGGTCGGAATTTCCGGCGCAAGCCGGGCGCATTCCGCCAAGAGCGACCAGTCAAAGCTATGCATCAAAGTCCGCTCTGCCAGGTCAAAGGCACGCACCTCTTGCACCACAGCGTCCACTACCCTGACGCGCGCTGCCGCGTCTTTCAGCTCGGCCGGGTCTGACTTGATCTCAAGCATCAGATGTACATCCTGATATCCCGGCTGGGCAACCCGCGCGCAAAGATCGCGCAGACGCGGAATGTGCGCGCCGTATAGAAAGGCCTGATCCGGAAAGTGCTGACCATAGTCACTGCTGCCATCCAGCCCCCCCACATCCAACTGGGCCAGATCTGCCCAGTCCAGATCCGCCACTTTGGGTTCATCACCACGCAGCCATTGCCCCGCCGCATCGCGCACAATAGAACGCGTCAGCCGGTGATTATGGGTGATCACTGGCACAGTGTCGCGGGTGACCACCACGTCGAATTCCAACAGGCGCACGCCGCAGCTCAGGGTGAAGTCAAACCCCTCCATGGTGTTTTCCGGCATGACCCCGCGCGCGCCCCGGTGGCCCACCACGCGAATGATGCCCTCCTGACGCGAAAAAGCCGCAAGCTGGGGATAGCGCATCAGGCCTCCAATCGCTTTTGAGTTTCAGGATCGAACAGATGCAGCAGCTCTGGCGTCACCGCAAAGCGGTGTACCGTGCCCATTTCGGCGCTGACATGACCAGAGACCGAGGCAACCATGGCATGATCCGTGCCGCTCAGCGTGCCGTGCAGCAGGGTATTTGCCCCCAGCTGTTCGACCATCTCGACCTCAATCGCAATCGGGCCGGCTGCATCCGGGATCAGGTGTTCCGGGCGCATACCCAACAAAACCTGCCCGCGCTGCGCCAGGCCCGCGACAAGTTTGATGCCCGAGGGCAGCAACAGGCCATCTTCTTCGGCGGTGGCGGGCAGGAAATTCATCGCCGGGCTGCCAATGAAGCCGGCCACAAAGACCGAAGCAGGACGATCATAGAGTTCAATCGGGGTGCCGAACTGTTCCACATAGCCGCCGTTCAGCACCATCAGGCGGTCACCCAGGGTCATCGCCTCGACTTGATCATGGGTCACATAGATCGAGGTCACCCCCAGACGCTGCTGTAGCTTGCGGATTTCCAGCCGCATCTGCACCCGCAGTTTGGCATCCAGGTTTGACAGGGGTTCGTCAAACAGGAACACCTGCGGGTCGCGCACAATCGCCCGCCCCATAGCCACCCGCTGGCGCTGACCGCCAGACAATTGCCGCGGCTTGCGGTCAAGGTATTGATGGATTTCCAGAATATCCGCCGCCTCTTCCACCCGTTTGTTGATTTCGGCCTTGGAAAGTTTGCGGATCTTCAGACCATAGGCCATGTTTTCCCGCACGCTCATATGCGGATAAAGCGCGTAGTTCTGGAACACCATGGCGATATCACGCGCGGATGGTTCCAGCTCATTCACCCGGCGCCCCGCAATGGCGATCTCGCCAGAGGTGACGGTCTCCAGCCCCGCCACCATGCGCAGCAGGGTGGATTTACCGCAGCCCGAGGGGCCAACGATGACGATGAATTCGCCATCGTTGATCTCGCCCTCGACATGGTGCAGCACTTCAGTGGGACCGTAGGATTTGGTCAGGTCGGTCAGTTTGATTTCAGCCATTGAAGGGCGTCCTATTTATCGGTTTCCGTCAAGCCCTGCACAAAGAGCTTTTGCATCGAGATGACGACAAAGATTGGCGGGATCATCGCCAAAAGCGCGGTCGTCATGATGATATTCCATTGTGGGCTTTGCTCGGCTGCCTCCAGCATCTGCTTGATCGACATGACGATGGTGGTCATCGAGGTGTCGGTGGTGATCAGCAGCGGCCAAAGGTATTGGTTCCAGCCAAAGATGAAGAGGATCACAAACAGCGCCGCGATATTGGTGCGCGACAGCGGCAGCAGGATGTCAAAGAAGAACCGCATCGGCCCTGCCCCGTCAATACGGGCACTTTCCAGCATTTCATCCGGAACCGTCAGAAAGACCTGGCGGAACATGAATGTCGCGGTGGCCGAGGCAATCAGCGGGATCGATAGCCCCCAATAGCTGTTCAGCATTCCCAGATTGGCAACCACCTCGAAGGTCGGCAGGATCCGCACCTCTACCGGCAGCATCAGGGTGATGAAGATCATCCAGAAGCAGGTCATGCGGAAGGGAAAGCGGAAATAGACAATGGCAAAGGCCGAGAGCAGCGAAATGGCGATCTTGCCCAGCGATATCATCATCGCCATGGCCAGGCTGTTGAACAGCATCAGCCAGACCGGTGCCCCTTCGGTGCCGCTGAGGCCAGAGCCAAACAGCGTCTGTTTCAGATTGTCCCACAGGTGCGTCCCCGGCCAGAGCGGCAGCGGCACCTGGGTCATGCGTGCCGCATCATGGGTGGCGGCAACAAAGGTGATCCAGATCGGCAAGGCGATGGCGATCACCCCCAGCACCAGCATGAAATGGGTCAGGATCGCGGTGAGAGGTCGATTTTCAACCATCAGTATTCCACCTTTCTTTCAACATAGCGGAATTGGACAATGGTCATGGCAATCACCAGCACCATCAGGACCACCGACTGCGCCGCAGAGCCGCCAAGGTCGAGCCCGACAAAACCGTCATTGAACACCTTGTAGACCAGAATGGTGGTCGAGGACCCTGGCCCCCCCTGGGTCACCGCATGGATGATCCCGAAGGTCTCAAAAAAGGCGTAGACCATATTGATCACCAGCAGGAAGAACGTCGTCGGCGAGATCAGCGGCAGAATGATCGAAAAGAACCGACGCCCCGGCCCGGCCCCATCAATGGCGGCGGCTTCGATCACACTGTTGGGGATCGACTGCATCGCTGCCAGATAGAACAAAAAGTTATAGGCAACCTGTTTCCAGGCCGCCGCCAGAATAACCAGCGCCATGGCCTGATTGCCATTCAGGTAATGATTCCAGTCAATGCCAAAAAAATCGAGGAAGTAGGGAAAGATCCCCAGCGTTGGGTTGAACATGAACACCCAAAGCGCACCTGCCAGAACCGGTGCCACCGCATAGGGCCAGATCAACAGGGTCCGGTAGAACATGGCACCGCGCACCACCCGTTGCGCAAACCCCGCCAGAAGCAGGGCCACGCCCATCGACAGCGCCGCCACCAAGAGCGAAAACACCGCCGTGCGCAGAAAGGCATCCAGATAGTGCTGATCCGCCCAGAGGGCCTGAAAGTTTTCAAACCAGACAAATTCAGACCCAAGCCCAAAGGCATCTTCGATCAGGAACGACTGGTACATGGCCTGGCTGGCGGGCCAGATGAAAAAGACCAGGGTGATGGCCAGCTGCGGTGCGACCAGCAGATATGGCAAGGGAGAGGAAGGAAAGTGGACGCGTTTCAGCATGTAGTGCCCCGTTCGTGCCGCGTGTAAAACGAAACCATGCCGCCAAGACAGGCGGCATGGTTCACATCATGTAAGGGTGGCTTATTTCACTGAGCGTTCGAATTTACGCAGCAGGGTGTTGCCGCGCTCGACCGCTGCATCCAGTGCTTCAGTTGCGGTCTTGTCACCAGCCCAGAGCGCTTCCAGCTCTTCGTTGATCACGTCACGCACCTGCACAAAGTTACCAAAGCGCAGACCACGGCTGTTTGGCGTTGGTGTGTTCAGGCTCAGCTGTTTGATGGCGGTGTCGGTGCCGGGGTTTGCATCATAGAAACCCTGCTCCTTGGACAGCTCATAGGCCGCTGTGGTGATTGGCACATAGCCGGTTTCCTGGTGCCACCAGGCCTGTACTTCTGGCGAAGACAGATAGCTCAGGAACTGTGCGGTGCCCTTGTATTCTTCGTCCTCATGACCGGCCAGAACCCAGAGGGTTGCGCCACCGATAACAGAGTTTTGCGGTGCATCCGCCAGGGCGGTATCCAGCGGCAGCATGGTCTGACCAAATTCAAAATCAGCCTGCTCTTTCATCGAACCGTAATAGGCGGAAGAGTTCATCCACATGCCGCATTCGCCATTGGTGAACATTGGCAGGCTGTCACCGCGACGACCGCCATATTTGAACAGGTTGCCTTCGGTCATCGAGGCAATGTCGTCCAAACGGGCCGCAACCGCAGGGGTGTTAAAGCTGAGCTCAGTGTCGAAACCGGCAAAGCCGTTTTCCTTGGTGCCCATTTCCATGTTGTGCCAAGCCGAGAAGTTCTCGATCATGACCCAGGACTGCCAGCCAAAGGACACACCGCATTCCATGCCGTTGTCGACCAGTTTTTGCGCCGCAACCTTCACATCATCCCAGGTTTCTGGAATCGATGCACCAGCCGCGTCCAGCGCGTCTTTGTTGTACCACATGACCGGGGTCGAGCTGTTGAAAGGCATCGACAGCAGCTCACCTTCGGGGGTTTCATAGTAGGACACAACCGCAGGCAGGAAGGCGTCGCCATCAAAAGGCTCGCCGGCGTCTTTCATCAGTTGTTCAACTGGATAGATCGCACCCTTGGCGGCCATCATGGTGGCGGTGCCAACTTCAAAAACCTGCACGATCTGCGGGTGCTCTTTGGCGCGGAAAGCCGCAATCGCGGCGGTCATGGTTTCGGTATAGTTGCCCTTGTAGACAGGAACGACCTTGTAGTCGCTCTGCGTAGCGTTGAAATCTTCGGCGATCTTGTTGACGCGTTCGCCATTGGCACCGCCCATGGCGTGCCACCACTGAACCTCGGTTTCGGCGTAGGCCATCGACACGGTGGTCGCCAGCATGGCCGATGTGCACAAAAGTGATTTGATAGACATATGAGTTTTCCCCGTTCATTTGATGCCCAAAGAATGAGCAGAAGATAATATAATGCAAGTGAAAGTTTTTTGACATGTCGCATAACACAATGTTATGAAGTGCTGCGAATTCCATGCAAAACCGGGGCTAAGCCATTGAAATTCAAGCTGAGACAGTTGGAAGCCTTTCAGGCCGTTGCACAAACCGGATCGGTCACGCGGGCGGCAAAAACACTGGGCATTTCGCAACCAGCCACCAGTCGG
This sequence comes from Pseudophaeobacter sp., assembly GCF_048267565.1. Lineage (NCBI taxonomy): Bacteria > Pseudomonadati > Pseudomonadota > Alphaproteobacteria > Rhodobacterales > Roseobacteraceae > Pseudophaeobacter > Pseudophaeobacter sp. Next base: position 1,140,009 of record NZ_JBLWXG010000001.1, read on the forward strand.
CTCTTGTCGGACTTTTCCAATTCTGTCGCGATTGAGTTGTTTCGCCGCAAGGATGGCATGCTGATTCCCACCAGCGAAGCCCGCTATCTGTTGTCAGAGGTTGGCCGGGTCTTTGACAGCCTGCGCCATCTGGAAGAGCTCAACCGGGACTTGACGGATCGGACGGCCGGCCATCTGCGTATTGCTTGCCTGCCGGGTTTTGCAAGTTCCCACTTGCCGCAACTGCTTGCTCAGTTCCTCCAACAGCGTCCGGGGGTAAACCTCACACTTGAGCCGGACCGCCCGGAGCGGATCCTTGAGTGGATCATAGGAGAGCAATATGACTGTGGTATAACAGATGGGTTTTCCGGTCATCCGGCGGTTGAACACATTGATATTGCTGTCAAAACCGTCTGCATCTTCCCACGCGGCCATCGGTTGTCAAAACAGGGAACAGTGTCGCCGCTGGATCTGGTGGATGAAAAGATCATCCACACCCGCAAGGGCAGCCCGTTTTTCAACAGCCTGTCGCAGGCGTTTTCTGACTATGGTGTCTTGCTGAATTCCTGGGTCGAGGTGCGGCAGTTTTCTACGGCCTGCATCATGGTGGCCCAGGGCCAGGGGGTGTCGGTGGTCAGCGCCCTGGATGCGGATCATTTCAAGTCACAGGGCTTTGAGATGCGCCCCTTTGAGCCGGAGATCTCTCACTGGCTGTCAATCCTGCGGCCTGCCTCTGGCAGCCGTTCGCTGCTCTCGCTGGATTTTGTCGATACCTTTCTGGAAAGTCTGCAGCCCTACGCCGTAGAACCGCCGCCGCAGCAACACAGCTAGCGATCGGCCACCTGTCGAGCGTCTTGTGAATGGGCCTGCATATCATCCCAAAGCTTGTTCAGGCTGGGCTTGCTGTTATCCTTGTCGCGGTACAACCGGACCTGTAGATCCTGCTGATAGCCCTGCCCGCCCACGATCTGCATCCGCCCGTCGGACAGCTCTGTTTTGCACAGCTTATGTGGCAGCCAGCCCAGGCCGAACCCCTCCATCACCATCGCCTTGACCGAACTGGCCAGGGCGCTTTGGTTGACCACCAGAATCTTTGGCCCCGCAGGATCCAGCCGCAGGGCGTAGTCCACCACCGGGCGCAGCGCCGACACCGTGCCATAGGACAGCAGCGAGACCGGCTTTTTGCTGCCGCTCTCCAGCCGGTACAGCGGCCCGTCCGCGCCGGTCTTGGACACTGGCACCAATCGGTCTGTGGTCAGGGTAATATACTCGCAGTTTCCCAGTTCCAGCGGCGCCAGGGCATCCATCGCCGGGTGCCAATAGGTCAGGATCACATCGCAATAGCGCTGCTGCAGGGCCGACACAAACTGATCCGCGGCCCAGCCTGTGGAATTCAGGTCGATCTCTAGACCGCCCTCGGTGACCAAGGGGGCGATATGAGTTTTGTAATGCGTCATATAAAGTGACTGTGACGTGGCAAAGCGAATAACGTTTTCGCCTGCCGCATCAATGATCTGGCAGCGTTCCAGCGTTTCATCATAGGTGCGCAGCATGACGCGGGACTGTGCCAGAAACACCTCTCCTGCCGGGGTCAGTGACAGCGGCAGGGTCTGACGATTGATCAGCTTGACGCCGAACTCTTCCTCCAGCGCACGAATGCGCCGGGAAAAGGCCGGTTGGCTAACATTACGGTCTTCGGCCGCGCGCGAGAAATTCTTCTGCGCGACCAAAGCCTCAAAATCTCGGAGCCAGGCTATGTCCACTGTGTCAATCCAATCACAACCTGGCCGAGGTTACCCGTCCAGGCGCCCCTCTTCAACCGCATGGCAGGCAACCAGCGCGCCATCAGGTTGCAGTTGCGGACGGGGCTGTTCGCTTTGGCAGCGGCTGTTGGCATGGGCGCAGCGGCTTTCAAACGGGCAGCCCGGGGGCAGGTTGATCGGCGTCGGGATCTCTCCACGTAGGCGGATATGATTGGGGTGATCATCCTTCAACTGCGGCACCGCCGACAACAAGGCCCGCGTATAGGGGTGTTTCGGATTTTCAAACAGGGTTGCGGTGTCAGACAGTTCACAGACCGACCCAAGATAAAGCACTGCCACCTTGGTGCCAAAGTGCTGCACCACGCTCAGATCATGAGTAATGAACAGATAGGTAAGGCCGCGCTCTTCCTTGGCCTCTAGCATCAGATTCAGCACCTGCGCCTGGATCGACACATCCAGTGCCGAAATCGGTTCATCCGCGATGATGAATTCCGGGTCCACCGTCAGGGCGCGCGCAATGGCGATCCGCTGGCGCTGACCACCAGAAAATTCATGCGGGTAACGTCCGCCCCAGCTGGGATCGACGCCAACTGCGCGCATCACACCCGCCACCTTGTCGCGGATCTCGCCCTGCGACAGGTTTGGGTTGTGGTAGCGCACCGGTTCTTCCAGCGCCTGCTGGATGGTCATGCGCGGGTTCAGCGATGCATAGGGGTTTTGAAAGATCATCTGCATCTTTTTGCGCAGCGGCATCATGGCCCGGCGCGAGCGATTGTCGATGCGTTCGCCGCCGTAGTGGATTTCCCCACTGCTCGGCGTCAAAAGGCCAGCGATCAGCCGCGCAACCGTGGATTTGCCACAGCCGCTTTCGCCCACCACACAAAGCGCCTCTCCCGGGGCGACCTGCAGCGAAATATCGTTGACGGCATGCACTTCGCGCTTTTCCTGCACCAGCTTGCCGCCGCGCAGTTTCAGGGTTTCCAGAAACCCGCGATCCAGTTCAAACCGTTTTTCAAGATTGCGAATGTCCAACAAGGGCTGAGGCGCAGTCATCGGTTCATCTCCTCGGCTTTGTCGCTATGCAGGCGGTGGACCTCATGGCAGGCCACTTCGACATGGGTGTATTGCACAGTTTTGGGCGCCTCGGTGCGGCAGTGGTCCTGCACATATTCACAGCGCGGGCTAAAGGGGCAGCCATTGGGAATGGCGGTCAGCGAGGGCATATTGCCCGGAATCTGCTTCAGCCGCTGGCCCGGTGCCGTCTGTTGCGGCAGCGCATTGATCAGCCCCTGGGTATAGGGGTGCTGCGGGTCATTGATAATTTCCCGCGTGCGCCCGGCCTCGATGATGCGCCCGGCATACATAACCAGTGTGCGTTCGGTCATCTGGCTGACCACGCCCAGATCGTGGGTAATCAAAATCAGGCCAACCTTGTTGGTTTCGCACAGCTCCAGCAAGAGTTCCATGATGTCAGCCTGAATGGTCACATCCAGTGCCGTGGTGGGTTCATCCGCGATGATCAGCTGCGGGTCCAGCAGCAGGGCAATCGCGATGATAATCCGCTGCCGCATCCCACCAGAGAGTTCATGCGGATATTGATTCAGCCGTTCTGCCGGCGAGGGGATATAGACCTCGCGCAGCTTGACGATGGCGATCTGCTCGGCCTCGGATTTGCTCAGCTTGCGATGGGCCATCAGGGTTTCCACCATCTGCTGGCCAATGGTCAGAACCGGATTCAGCGTGACCATGGGATCCTGAAAGATCATCGCCATCTGGTTGCCACGAATGCGGCGCATCTGGGCATCCGACATCTGGGCAATATCATCGCCCTGAAACAGGATCTTGCCACTATCCACAAAACCAGGGCGGCTGAGCAGGTTCATCAGGGCAAAACCGGTAATGGATTTACCAGCACCGGATTCCCCAACGATGCCAAGGCGTTCCCCCTTGGCCAGATCAAAGCTGATCTGGTTGAGGGCGGTGACGGTATTGTCGCGCATGGCAAATTTCACGCTGAGATCGCGCACGGAAAGCAAAGACATTGTGCTTATCCCTTATACAGTTTGGGGTTCAGGGCATCGCGTAGCCAGTCGCCCAACAGATTGATCACCAGCACCAGAACCACCAGCACGATGCCGGGAATGGCGGTGATCCACCAGCTTCCCGAAAAGATATAGTCAAACCCCGATGAGATCAGCGACCCCAGCGACGGCTGGCTGGGCGGCATGCCCAAGCCCAGAAACGACAGCGAGGCCTCGGAAATGATCGCATTGGCCACCTGCACGGTGGAGATCACAAAGATTGGTGACAGCGAATTGGGCAGGATATGGCGCACCATGATGCGCATCGGGCCAAAGCCCAGCACCCGGGCACTGTCGACATATTCCTTCTTTTTCTCGGCCAGAACGGTGGCGCGCACGGTGCGGGCATATTGCGGCCACTCGGCCACGCCAATCACCGCGATCAGGAAATAGATCGCATACTGGTTGAAGGTTTCAGATCCAAACATCGCCTGGGTTACCGCCAGAAAGATGATCGCCACCATCAGGGTGGAAAAGGACAGCTGGATATCGGCCATCCGCATCAGCAGGCTGTCAATCCGGCCGCCGACATAGCCAGCGATCAGCCCGATCGAGATCCCCAGGATGGCCTGCAGCCCCACGGCACAGATGCCGATCAACAGCGACAGCCGTGTACCATAGAGAATGGTGGACCACAGATCGCGGCCCTGATCGTCGGTGCCCAGCATGAACTGCGCATCAGCGCCATCAACCCAGAGCGGCGGGTATTCGCTGTTCATGATGTCGATCTGCCCCGGATCATAGGGATCAAACGGCGCGATCAGCGGCGCGCAGAATGACATGACCGCGATGACCAGGAAAATCACCAGCGACACGATGGCAACCGGATTTTTCCGGAAGCTATAGCCGATGTTGGAATTCCAGATCTGCGACCAGCGGCTGGGTTCGGAATTGGTGCTCAGGCTGCTCATGCGCCCATCCTCGCAAGATTGACGGTGGGATTGACCAGCCCGTAGATCAGATCAACGATTGTATTGGTGACAACAAAGATAAAGCCAACCACGATCAGATAGGCCACGATCAATGGGGTATCGACGCGGTTCACAGCCTCCAGGAACATAAAGCCCATGCCCGGCCACTGAAACACGGTTTCAGTCAGGATCGTATAGGCCACCATGGTGCCGATCTGCACGCCGCCCACGGTGATCACCGGCAAAAGCGTGTTCTTCAACGCATGGACAAAATAGATCCGCCAGGGCCGGATGCCCTTGGCTTTGGCGTATTTGACATATTCGCTCTGCAGCACTTCCATCATTTCCGCCCGGATCAGGCGGACAAACAGCGGCAACATGATAGAGGCCAGCGCGATAGAGGGCAGCAGGATATGCATCCAGCCATCCACGGTGGCAAAATTGGTCTCCCAGGGGCCAAAGACATGTACCACATCGCCGCGCCCGTAAGAGGGGAACCAGCCGTATTCAACGGAAAAGACAAAGATCATCAGGATCGCGGTCAGGAACACCGGCACCGAAATGCCAATGATCGAAATCCCCATGACCAGGCGGCTCAGGATCGTGTTGGGATAGATGGCGGTATAAACGCCCACCGGGATCGACAGGCCGACAATGATGATGGTGGCGCCAAAGACCAGCTCCATCGTGGCGGGCAGTTTCTTCAGGATCACATCCAACGCGGGTTCCTTGAAGAAATAGCTGGTGCCCAGATCTCCCTGCAGGGCATTCCCCGCAAAGCGCAGATACTGGGTAACAAAACTGTCATTCAGCCCCAGCTCATCGCGCAGCTCCTGTCTGACTTCTTCGCTGACGGATTGTCCGACAAGCTCGCGCAGCGGATCGCCGAGATTGTCCTGAATGGCAAAACCGATCAGCGAGATGACGAACATCACCGCGATCGCTTGAAACACGCGTTTCACAAGGTAAGCAAACATGCTTTTACACCTTCCTGGGGCAAGTAAATGGGCCTGGGGGAGTAGAGAAGAGAGAGATGGCCTGCGGCCGATTTCAGCAATGGATCTTGGCGGGTGCCGGATCTGCCCTCCCCAGCGCGGGAAGCACACCCCTCAAGGCTTTGCAGAAAATAAGAGCCGGAGCGGGTCAGACATGACCCGCTCCGGCCGCAAGCGAGGACGCCCCTTAGTCGACGACGAGGTCACCAAAGTAAGGGAAGTTCAGCGCGTTCACGATGGCTTCGGCATGGACACCTTTACGGGCACCCCAAGCCAGGTTCTGCCAGTGCAGCGGAATGAAAGCCGCCTCGTCATAGAGGATGGTTTCCATCTGCGTCAGCAGGGCTGCGCGCTTGTCGGCATCGGTTTCAGCATTGGCTTGGGCCATCAGCTTATCGGCTTCCGGGTTGCAGAAGTTGCCCGAATTATACTGACCATTGCCGGTTGCCTCATCTGGGCAGTGGCTCAGGAACTGGTGGAAGTTTGCCGAATCTTCGGTATCCGAATGCCAGCCGATCATCATCATGTCTGCTGCGCGCTCGTCAAAGGCGGGCCAGTACTGGGCCTTTGGCATGGTCTGCAGGTCAACCTTGATGTTGATTTTTGCCAGCATCGAGGCAACCGCCTGCGCGATCTTGTCATCGTTCACATAGCGATTGTTTGGTGCCATCATGGTCAGCTCAAACCCGTCGGCATAGCCTGCTTCAGCCATCAGTTCCTTGGCTTTTGCAACGTCAAAACGCGGCGTCAGATCAGCGCTGTGACCAAGATAGCCAGCCGGGCTTGCCTGGGCGCCAACGGTGCCAAAGCCACGCATGATACGATCCACGATACCGGCATTGTTGACGGCATAGTCGATGGCCTTGCGGACACGGGCATCTTTCAGCGCTTCGACACGGTTCTGGTTCATCTGGAACGTGATGATCCGGGTGCCGGGCATTGTGATCAGATTGGTGCCTTCGTTTTCGTCAACGCGGGCCAGATCGGTGGGGGGCACGGGGGCGATGAAATCAACGTCACCGGACAGCAGGGCGGCCACACGGGTGGGGCTTTCCTTGATCGGGGTCAGGATGATCTGGTCAACGTTCCCGGCGGTTTCGGTGTCCCAGTAGCCATCAAAACGGTCAAAGACCATTTTCACGCCCTGCTCACGCTCGGTCACAACAAAGGGGCCGGTGCCGGAGACATTGCGCGAGGCAAAGCTGTCGCCGTGCTTTACCAGCTCGGCGCGATCCTTGCCGTCTTCGGTGGTGCCGGAATAGAACTGGCTGTCCATCGGGAAGATATAGGTCGCGGTGTGCAACACCAGCGGATAGGGTTCCGAGGTGATCAGGTCAAAGGTGTGATCGTCAACCACCTTCACATCGGTGAACAGGCTGAAGATGCCCTTGAAATCGGGGCTTTCTTTCAGGCGGTCAAAGGTCCAGTCGACATCGGCCGCAGTCAGCATGTTGCCGGAATGAAAGCTCACACCTTCGCGCAGATGGAAACGGGTGGTGGTCGCGTCGATCTGTTCCCAGCTGGTGGCCAGGCGGGGTTCAAACTGCAGGTCCTGGGTCCAGCGAACCAGCGGGTCAAAGGCCATATGCGAAAACTGCAGCGTGCCGCCGGACAGTTGCTCATGCGGGTCCAAAGACACCGGGTCGGCGTCATAGGCAACCTTCACCGTGACTTCGGCCTGCGCCACTGCACCAAAGGTGAGCGACATCACGCCAGCCGCAGCGATGCGGATAAAATTATTCATTTTCCCTCCTTGTCAGGGACCTTGGTGGCCCCCTTATACATCTGTGCAAGCTACCTAATGCATCGCGCCGACCAGCGGCCAATGCCAATTTCAAATTGCCCATGCAAATCAGGAATAGAGCGGATAACGATCCGCGCATAAACAAAAACAACGCCCCGCAGAACGCCTGCAAGCCGCTGTAATATGGTCATTTTCGAAAATACGCCCCAAACTGCAGCACCGCCCTGCCCTGTGGCGGCGCGCTCAAACATGCCCAAGTTTACCCTGCGACGCCTAGGGCAGCGCCGCCAAATATGACCCTATACAGAGACCAGCGGCAGCACTTCGGCGCGCGGACTATCGGCCCTGGCACCGTCAAAGATCACCTCGCCCCGGCGCAACACCACGATGTGATCTGCCAGATCATAGGCAAAATCAAAATACTGTTCGACCAGTACAATCGCCATCTCGCCACGGCCACGCAGCAGGCGGATGACCTCGCCGATCTGCTGGATGACATTGGGCTGAATGCCCTCGGTTGGCTCATCCAGCAGCAGCAATTTGGGTCGGGTGATCAGCGCCCGCGCAATGGCCAGCTGCTGCTGTTGCCCGCCCGACAGATCACCGCCGCGCCGGTCGATAAAATCCTTCAGCACCGGGAACAAATCAAACAGCTCATCCGGGATATGGTGTTCGGATCTGGGCAGGCAGGAAAACCCGGTTTCCATGTTTTCGCGCACGGTCAGTTGCGGAAAGATCTCGCGCCCCTGCGGCACCACCGCGACGCCCTTTTGCGCCAGCCTGTGCGCGGCCATCACCGGCAGCTCTTCACCGTCCAGAACCATGCGCCCGCCCGAGCGCAGATGCTGGCCGCAGATCGCCCGGATCAGGCTGGTTTTGCCCACCCCATTGGTGCCCATCACGCAGGTCACAGCCCCTGCCTTGGCTGCAAGCGAGACGCCATGCAGGATTTGCGAATGACCATAGTGCAGGGTGAAATCGTCAAGTGTCAGCATCTGTCAGCGCCCCAGATAAACGTCAATGACCTGGCTGTTTGCAGTCACGTGATCCAGGGAACCTTCAGCCAGAACCGCCCCCTCGTGCAGCACCGTGACGCGGCAACCCAGCCTGCGCACAAACTCCATGTCATGTTCCACCACCACAACCGCGCGGGTCTTGGCGGCCTCGACCAGAATGGCGGTGGTGTGCTCACGCTCGGCCGGGGTCATGCCAGCTGCGGGTTCATCCACCAGCAACAGACGCGGCTCTTGTGCCAGTAGCATGCCGATTTCCAGCCACTGTTTCTGGCCATGGCTCAGCTCGCCGGATTTGCGCCCCAGCGCCTCTGCCAGGCCAATCTCACTGGCCAGCTCATCTACCCGCGCCAGATCGGCGGCGGTGGCGCGATAGAACATCACCGCAAAAGGACTGCGGTTTGAGCGCAGCGCCATCAGCAGGTTTTCCAGCACCGTCTGATCCTCAAACACTGTGGGTTTCTGGAACTTGCGCCCAACGCCCTCGCGGGCGATGCGCGCTTCGCTCATCCCCAAGAGAGAAATATTTCGTTCACCCCAGATCACCCGGCCCGCGTCCGGTTTGGTCTTGCCGGTGACGATATCCATAAAGGTGGTCTTGCCCGCGCCATTGGGGCCGATGATCGCCCGCATTTCCGCCTGACCAATAGCAAAGCTGAGGTTGTTGATCGCCTTGAACCCATCAAAGCTGACAGAGACACCCGAGACTTCAAGAAGCATGCTCATTGCTCCGCCTCCTTTTCGCGCAGTGCGCCCGCACCCGGCCCCAGATCGGCACCGTGGCGGTCGGGCTGGCGGCGGTCGCTCCACAGATCCACCAGCCCGCCAATGCCACGCGGCGCAAAAAGCGTCACCAGAACAAAGCTCAGCCCCAGCACAATCAGCCACCAATCCACCCATTTCAGAGTGTAAAAGCCAAGGTCCAGATCCGGGGCCTGGCCGCCAGTAAACCAAGACGACACCAGGCTGACAAAGATGGCGCCGATCACTGCGCCATACAGCCGCCCGCGCCCACCAATGGCCACCCAGACCGCCAGATAGATCGAGGCCACCGGGGCAATTTCCGCCGGGTTGATAATCCCCGCCTGCGGATAATACAGCGCCCCGGCGATACCTGCGATAATGGCCGTGACAGTAAAAATGAACAGCTTGTAGCCCTCGACCGAGTAGCCAAGAAAGCGCACGCGGGCCTCGTTGTCGCGAATGCCACGCAGCACCGAGCCAAACTTGCCCGCCACAATCCAGGCCGCAAACAGATAGCCCAGCGCCAGCGCCGCAGCCGAGGCCCAGAAGAACCAGATCGACAGGGTCGCCTGTGGCACATGATCCATGCCTGGCAGGTTCTGCAGCCCCGACAGCCCGTTGTTGCCGCGCAAGCCACTGTCGTTTTGAAACAGATAGAGCGCCAGCCCCAGTGTCATCGCCTGGGTCAGGATCGACAGGTAAACGCCCGTCACCCGCGAGCGGAAGGCCAGCCAGCCAAAGACCAGCGCCAGCACACCCGGAACCGCCACCACCAGCATCAGCTGCAGCAGCAGACTGTCCGCAAACATCCAGATCAGGGGAAACTCGCTGGATCCCACCACGCCAAAGATCTGATTGCCAATGGCATCGACAATTTCGCTATCGGTTGCGGGGATCGGTGCCTCAGACAGCGACGAGACAACAATCGCCTGCGTGCGCGCATACATCAGCCACATGCCGATCATATAGCCGCCCAGACCAAAGAAGGCAAAATGGCCCAGCGACAGGATGCCAGTGTAGCCCCAGACCAGATCCATCGCCAGCGCCACCAGCGCCAGGCACAACGTCTTGCCCAAGGTTTTGACAAAACTGGTCGAGATCACCCCGACGCCTGCGCCTTCGGCCAACAGGGTCACGCCCAGCACAAACAGCGCCAGCGCCGCCAGAAACACCAGCGTCGACGGGTTTCGTGTAAGGAATGTGTCGGACATGGGTTCAGTCTCCTGCCGCCCGGCCTTTGAGGGCGATGATCCCTCGTGGGCGAAATTGAATGAAGACGATGATAAAGACGATCATATAGGTCTGCGCCGCCAGGGTGTTCGACGGGTTCAGCCACTCGACGCCCTTTTGGAAAAAGCCAATCATGGTGGCCCCTGCCAGGGTGCCCCAGATATTGCCAACCCCACCGACAACCACGGTCATGAAGCTCTGGACGATGTAGTCAGAGCCAAGCTCTGAGGTGACCTTGGCAAACAGCCCGATGGCAACGCCGGCAATCCCCGCGATGCCAGACCCCAGACCAAAGGTCAGCATATTCACCCGCTCCGGGTTGATCCCCATGGACCCGGCCATGGCCCGGTTCTGCGTCACCGCACGGGTTTCCAGCCCCAGCCGGGTGCGGCGCATGATGTACAGGAACACGCCCAGAAAGATCAGCGCCAGCATGAAGATCGCGATGCGAATATAGCTGATCGAGACCACATCGTTGATGATCCAGGCGCCATCCAGCCAGCCCGGCGCGGTCAGCGGACGCGCCTGGGTGCCAAAGATGTTCTTGGCCAGCTGTTGCAGCGCAATCGAGATGCCAAAGGTGGCCAGCAGGGTCTCAAGCGGGCGGTTATACAGCCAGCGAATGACCAGCCGCTCCATCGCCACTCCGGCGGCAAAGGTCACCGCAAAGGCCAGCGGCACCGCCACCAGGATCGACACCGTGTGGTTGGGGATCACCTGCTGCACCACATAGCCGGTATAGGCCCCCATCATGATGAATTCGCCATGCGCCATATTGATCACCCCCATCACCCCAAAGGTGATGGCCAGGCCAATGGCGGCGAGGAAATAGATCGAGGCCAGCGACAGCGCATCCAGGGTCAGATCTACCGCCTGACCAACGGCCACCTGGGTGGCAATGGATGTGAGCGCCGCCTGCGCAGCACGGGTCATGACCGCCGAGGGTTCATCGTAGATTTCGGCAAACACATGCGCGTTCAGGCTCTGGGTAATTTGCTCAGCGCTGACCCGCGCCCGGGCCTGTCCGGCCTCGACCAGCGCAGCATAAGCGCGTGTACGGGCGTCTTCCTTGTTTAGCTGCGCCAGCGGAACACCTCCGACCCGGCCACCTTCGATATGGGCAGCCAACGTCGTGCGGATCTCATCGCTGGAGAGCCGCACCGGGGCCAGTTTGGCCGCAACCAGGAGGTCATAGGCCGCATCCGGCGACAGCGCGCCCGCCCCCGGCGCCACCCTGCGCGCGACGTTCAAACCCGCCGGGATCTCGCCTGCAAAGGCCCGCAGCTGGGTCGAAACCAGCGGGTTGAGCGTCGCCCGGACGTCCAGCCCCAGATCCCCGGAGAGGGATTGAATAGTGGCAACGCGGCGGGCCTCATCCGTGCCATGGGCGATGGTCAGCAGCTGCTCGATGCGCATCTTTCGCACCTTCAGCACCGGATCTGTCTCGCCCGGGATCGAGGCGCGCAGCGGCGCCAGCAGCGCACCAGCGGGGGCGCGTTCAATCGCCAGCAGCGCCTCCTCGCGGCGGGCAGGGTCCGGGTCGGATAGCTGAAACTGCACCAGCGCGGTGGCGATCAACGCCCGAATGCCGCTGTTGGGTTTGATCTGCTTCAGGTCCGATTTGGCCAGATCACCAACCGCCTGCCCGGTATCAAAATCAAACAGGCGATAGGTTTGGCCTTCCAGCTTTTCGCCGCGAAAGAACATCCCGTCAGATATGCGCATCCACAGGGCCTTGACCTGCCAGGCCTCCAGCACGGCCTGGGCCTGGGGCAAGCCGCTCTCGGCCAGGGCGGCGATGGCCGGGGCAATTGTCTTGCGTGAGCTTTTCTGGATCAGCGCGCTTTGCTCTTGCAGGATGCTTTGCACCGGGGCTGGTTCAGGCACCTGTTGAGCAAGGGCAGCAAGGCTGGACAGAAGGACCATAAGGCCCGCCAAAAGGGTAGTTCTCATGATGCTGGTGCCTTCAATGTCCCGCAGAGACACGGCCCTGCGGGACTGTTACGATCAGTAATTGGAGTTCAGCTGAACGCAGGATTTGGTTTCGGTGTTGTACATGCCGCAGCCAATGTCTTTCCAATCGGACATCAAGACCGCACTTTCGGGCAGGAAGTCAGTCCAGGCGTCGCCGGGGACTTCGGTGGTCTGGCTGATGATGTCAAACTGGCCGTCTTCCTGAATTTCGCCAATCAGCACCGGCTTGGCCAGGTGGTGGTTGGGCAGCATCACGGCGGTGCCGCCGGTCAGGTTGGGGAACTCCTGGCCATACATGGCGCTGCGCACCGCATCCACATCAGCCGTTTTTGCCGCTTCCACCGCGTTCACCCACATGTTGAAGCCGATGTAATGGGCCTCCATCGGGTCGTTGGTGACGCGCTCATCGCCCATGGTGGTTTTCCAGGCGTCAATAAAGGCGGTGTTGACCTCGCTTTCAGCCGACTGGAAGTAGTTCCAGGCCGCCAGGTGGCCCACCAGGTTGGAGGTATCCAGACCCGACAGCTCTTCTTCGCCCACCGAGAAGGCAACCACGGGGATGTCATCGGCCGAAATGCCCGCTGCGGCCAGCTCTTTGTAGAAACCGATGTTGGCATCGCCATTGATGGTGGAAATCACCCCAACCTTTTTGCCATCTGCCGCCAGCGCAACAACATCTGCCACGATCTTGGACCAGTCAGAGTGACCAAAGGGGGTGTAGTTCACAAAGATATCTTCGCCCGCGATGCCCTTGGACTGCAGGTAGCTTTCCAGGATGTTGTTGGTGGTGCGGGGATAGACATAATCGGTGCCGAGCAGCGCGAATTTTTCAACGCCCAGCTCTTCGAGAAAGTAATCTGTCGCCGGGATTGCCTGCTGGTTGGGGGCCGCACCGGTGTAGAACACGTTCTTGGAGCTTTCTTCGCCCTCATATTGCACCGGGTAGAACAGCAGGCCGTTCAGCTCTTCGATCACCGGCAGCACCGATTTGCGGCTGACGCTGGTCCAGTTGCCAAAGATCACATCGACATCATGTACGGTCAGCAATTCACGCGCCTTTTCGGCAAACAGCGGCCAGTCAGAGGCCGGATCGACAACAACCGCTTCCAGCTCACAGCCCAGAACACCACCGGCGGCGTTCTGCTGGTCGATCAGCATCAACATGGTGTCTTTCAGCGTGGTCTCGGAAATCGCCATGGTCCCGGATAGCGAATGCAGGACGCCAACCTTGATGGAACAGTCATCGGCGAATGCCGGTGCGCTCAGGGCGGCGACAGCAGCAGTGGCTGCCAATGTGGTTTTTAGATCAATCATGTATATCTCCCGGCGGAGGGGGTCGGGGGTGCTTGCGTCAATGCGCATCTTTCCGTACCCAGTCCCCGCAACCTTTGTTGCACCCGTGTGGCGGCCGTTCAGAGCTGCAATTCGTCTGGTCGTCACACACCCAATCCAGAGCATCCACTCGCCTCGGGCCTCTATAGTGCTTCTGCATTGCGGCATTTGAAGCAACGCACAGGGCAGAGAAACCCGATGCCATGCTCAGAATTGATCAAAACTTGCGCATCCATCCCACCCAAGACCCAAAAAATAGGCAGTTGGATTTTCCCGGCCTGTTTTTTGCAGGTTTTTGTAGAGCCTCAGGCCGGAACTGCCGAAAAAAGTGGCACCTGAATTGCAACCCACCACTTTGCCCATGAGGAGACCGGCATCACCCTGACTGCCGACATATCGCAGCAAACTGCCCAGCCGGTTCACCTGGGCCAGCCCCGCGCACGCGGGACGGTCAGCCTGTCTGCGAAACTGACGGCACGGGGCACGGCGCTGCAGGGGCTGCGCCAGTCCGGCTCGTTCAGGTGCCTGTTTCCGCGCCCCAAGACCACAACGCTAGAGGCGGTGCTGATCAACACAGCCGGCGGCATCACTGGCGGCGACGATATGCGTATCAACGCCGCGGTCGGTGCCAATGCCGCCCTGACCCTCACCACACAGACGGCCGAGCGCGCCTATCGCGCCCAGCCCGGTGAAGTCGGGCGGTTGCAGACCAAACTGACTGTTGCCGCAGGTGGCCATGTAAACTGGCTGCCGCAGGAAACCATTCTGTTCCAAGGCTGCGCCCTGTCGCGTCGGCTTGATGTGGATCTCGCCCCGGATGCCACCGCCCTGCTGGTGGAGCCGCTGGTCTTTGGCCGCCTGGCCATGGGCGAAGTGGTGACGCAGGGGCGCTTTCATGACCGCATTATGCTGCGCCGCAATGGCACCGAGCTCTACCGCGATGCCATGCGCTTTGACGGTGACATGCAGGCGCAACTGGACCGCCCGCATGTGGCGGCAGGGGCGCGCGCGCTGGTCTCCGTGATCTATGTGGCCCCGGATGCCGGCGGCCAGTTGGCCCCGCTGCGCGCCATGCTGCCCGTACAGGCCGGTGCTTCGGTGATTGGAGATGATCTGTTGCTGCTGCGCATTCTTGCCGCTGACGCCCATGATCTGCGCCTGAGCCTGATCCCTGTTTTGAACCGCCTGACACAGGGCACCCTTCCCCGATGCTGGATGATCTGACATGAACCTAACCCCCCGAGAAAAAGACAAACTGCTGATCGCCATGGCCGCCGAAGTGGCCCGCCGCCGTCTGGCGCGCGGCGTCAAGCTGAACCATCCCGAGGCCATCGCCCTGATCACCGATGCCGTGGTGGAGGGCGCCCGCGATGGCCGTTCCGTCGCTGACATGATGGAGGCCGGCGCCGAGGTCATCAGCCGCGACCAGTGCATGGAGGGCATCGCCGAGATGATCCATGACGTCCAGGTCGAAGCCACCTTTCCCGACGGCACCAAGCTGGTGACCGTGCATAACCCCATTCGCTAATGTCCTATCTGGAGACGCCCAAGATGAAACGACTGCTCGCTCTCGCCCCTGCCCTTACCCTCACCGCTGGTCCTGCGCTGGCCCATTTGGATCCAACCGAGCATGGCTCCTTTGTTGCGGGGGTGAGCCACCCGGTGTTTGGCGCAGACCATATCCTTGCCATGGTCGCCGTTGGGCTGTGGGCGGTGACCATGGCTGGCCGGTCTAATGATCGTCGCGCCTTGGCAGCGCTGCCGGTTGCCTTTGTCGGGGCGATGGCGGCGGGCTTCCTGCTGGCGATGGCGGGTGTTGGCCTGCCATTCGTGGAGCCGATGATTCTGGCCTCGGTGCTGGTTCTGGGCGGGCTTTGCGCCCTGGCGCTGCACCTGCCGTTGATGACTGCCGCCGGTCTGACCGCACTGTTCGGCCTGTTCCATGGCCATGCGCACGGCGCGGAACTCGGGAGCGCTGAGGCACTGCCTTATCTGGCAGGCTTTGCGCTTGCGACTACGCTGTTGCATGCGGCGGGTGTTTTGGGCGGCCTCGGTATCGCGCAGCGCGCTCCCTTCGTCACCCGTGCGCTGGGTGGGCTGGTCGCGCTTGCCGGCTCCGCGCTGATAATCGCTAGCTAAGGAGGAAAAAGCCATGATCCCCGGAGAAATCATCCCTGCCGCAGGCGAATTGGTGCTGAACGAGGGCGCCGAGGCGGTGACGCTGATGGTCGCCAATACCGGCGACCGCCCGGTGCAGGTCGGCAGCCACTATCATTTCGCCGAGACCAACCCGGCGCTGGACTTCGACCGCACCGCCGCACATGGCTGCCGCCTGGATATCGCGGCCGGCACCGCCGTGCGGTTTGAGCCCGGCCAGCGCCGCGAAGTGCAGCTGATCCCGATCAACGGCGCGCGCAAGGTTTATGGCTTTAATGGGCAGGTGATGGGGGATCTCTAGACGGATCCGCTGAGGATCGCGCCCGCCCTGGGGGGCGGGTCGGGCGCGATCCGGGGCTGCGGCCCCGAAAGAAGGCTCCCGTAATTGACACATGCCATCGGAGACAGCTGATGCCCGCAAAAATTTCCCGCGCCGATTATGCCGCCATGTATGGCCCCACCACCGGCGACAAGCTGCGGCTGGCCGATACCGATCTGATCATCGAGGTGGAGCGTGACCTCACCGGTCCCTATGGCGAAGAGGTCAAATTCGGCGGCGGCAAGGTGATCCGCGACGGCATGGGGCAATCGCAGGCCACCCGCGCCGCTGGCGCCGTGGACACGGTGGTCACCAATGCGCTGATTGTCGATCACTCTGGCATCTATAAGGCCGATGTGGGTCTGCGGAACGGGCGCATTACCAAGATCGGCAAGGCAGGCAACCCTGATACCCAGCCCGGCGTTGATGTCATTGTTGGCCCCGGCACCGAGGTGATCGCCGGCGAGGGGCGCATCCTGACCGCAGGGGGATTTGACAGCCATATCCATTTCATCTGCCCGCAGCAGATCGAAGACGCGCTGCATTCCGGCCTGACCACCATGCTGGGCGGAGGCACCGGGCCAGCCCATGGGACTTTGGCCACCACCTGCACCCCCGGTGCCTGGCACATTGGCCGCATGTTGCAGGCGGCGGATGCGTTTCCGATGAACCTGGCCTTTGCCGGCAAGGGCAACGCATCACTGCCTGCCGCCCTGGAAGAGCAGGTTCTGGGCGGCGCCTGCGCTTTGAAACTGCATGAAGATTGGGGCTCAACCCCGGCCGCCATCGACTGCTGCCTGTCGGTGGCAGACGCCATGGATGTGCAGGTGATGATCCATACAGACACCCTGAATGAAAGCGGCTTTGTCGAACATACCCTGGGCGCCATCAAGGGCCGCACCATCCATGCCTTCCACACCGAGGGCGCCGGCGGTGGCCACGCGCCGGACATCATCAAGATCTGCGGCGAGGAGCATGTGCTGCCCTCTTCGACCAACCCGACGCGGCCCTTCACCGTGAACACGCTGGAAGAACATCTGGATATGCTGATGGTCTGCCACCACCTGGACAAATCCATTCCCGAAGACGTCGCCTTTGCCGAAAGCCGCATCCGCCGCGAAACCATCGCCGCCGAGGACATCCTGCACGACATGGGCGCATTCAGCATCATCGCCAGCGACAGCCAGGCCATGGGCCGGGTGGGCGAAGTGCTGATCCGCACCTGGCAAACCGCCGACAAGATGAAGAAACAGCGCGGACGGCTGGCCGAGGAAACCGGCAACAACGACAATTACCGGGTGCGGCGCTATATTGCCAAATATACCATCAACCCGGCGATTGCCCATGGGATATCCCATGAAATCGGCAGCATCACCGAAGGCAAGCGCGCTGATCTGGTGCTGTGGGATCCGGCGTTTTTTGGCGTCAAACCGGAAATGGTGCTGCTGGGGGGCTCTATCGTGATGGCACAGATGGGTGACCCCAACGCGTCAATCCCGACGCCACAGCCAGTCTATTCCCGCCCCATGTTCGGTGCCTTTGGCCGGGCGGTGGAAAACTCTGCCGTCACCTTTGTGTCTGAGGCGGCGCAGGCCGCTGGCATCGGCGCGAGGCTAGGATTGGCCAAACAGACCCTGGCGGTGCAAAATACCCGCAACATCGGCAAGAAAGATCTGCGCCTGAACACCGCCACCCCGGCGATGGAGGTGAATCCCGAAACCTATGAGGTGCGCGCCGATGGAGAGCTGCTCACCTGTCAGCCCGCCGAGGTTCTGCCCATGGCGCAACGCTATTTCCTGTTCTGAGGAGACCCGCATGGAACTGCCAACTGCCCGCGAAATTCTGCACAGTCATCACAGCGACGATGAGGTCACGCTGACCTATGACGCCCGCTTCCTGCGCCGCAAGGTGCTGACCACCACCAGCGGTGCCCAGTTCCTGGTGGATCTGGCGCAGACCACCTCAGTCTCGGGGGGCGATGCCTTCAAATTGTCGGATGGGCGGCTGGTCGCGGTGGTCCCCGCCAGCGAGGCCCTGCTAGAGGTCACCGGCGATCTGGTGCGGCTGGCCTGGCACATCGGCAACCGCCACACCCCCTGCCAGATCGAAGACACCCGCCTGCTGATCCAGCGCGACCATGTGCTGCGCGATATGTTGCAGAAACTTGGGGCCGACCTGCATGAGGTAGAAGCCCCCTTTTGCCCCGAAGGCGGTGCCTATGGGCACGGACGCACCCATGGCCACAGCCACTAATGCCCAGATCCTGCTGCTGAGCCAATGGCTCAGCCCCGCCTATCCGGTTGGGGCCTTTGCCTATAGCCATGGGCTGGAAGCGGCAGTGGATCAAGGCTGGGTCCGCGATGGCAGAGATCTGCAAGACTGGCTTGAGGACCTGCTGGAACATGGTGCCGGGCGCGCGGATGCGCTGTTGCTGGCCGCCGCCTGGCACGCCGAAACGCGCGAGACCCTGATTGAAACAGACACCACCGCCTGCGCCTTTGCCGCCAGCAAAGAGCGCCTGTTTGAAACCTGCCAGCAGGGTGGCAGTTTTTCCAGGGTAACCCAGGCGATCTGGGGGGGCGAGCTGACCAACCTGCCTGGCCCGACCAACCCGACTGGGCTGACCTATCCGGTTGCGCTGGGGGCGGCGGCCGCCGCCGAGGCCCTGCCACTGGACTTGACCCTGTCGATGTATCTGCAGGCCTTTGTGTCCAATCTGATCGCCGCTGGCCAGCGGCTGTTGCCGGTTGGCCAGACAGCAGGTCAAGAGATCTTGCACAGGCTCGCTCTGCGTCTGCCCGAAATCGCGGCACAGAGCGCGGATGGTGATCTGACGCGACTGTCGGCCACCGCCTTTCTTGGCGATATTGCCGCAATGAAACATGAAACCCAACGTTCAAGGATTTTTCGCACATGATGAGCCCCAATGGCCCCCTTCGTATTGGCATCGGTGGACCGGTTGGTGCCGGCAAGACCACGCTGACCGCCGCCCTGGCCGAAACCCTGCGCGGGCGTCATTCGATAGGGGTCATCACCAATGACATCTACACCCAGGAAGACGCCGAAGCACTGGTGCGCATGCAGGTACTGCCCTCGGATCGGATCATCGGGGTTGAAACGGGTGGCTGCCCCCACACGGCCATCCGCGAAGATGCCTCGATCAATCTGGCGGCCGTGGCGGAAATGGTCAGCCGCCACCCCGAGGTTGAAATCGTGCTGATCGAAAGCGGCGGCGACAATCTGTCTGCCACCTTCAGCCCCGAGCTGGCAGACCTGACAATCTATGTGATTGACGTGGCCGCCGGCGAGGAAATCCCCCGCAAGGGCGGGCCGGCCGTGACCCGGTCAGATATTCTGGTCATCAACAAAACAGACCTGGCGCCCCATGTCGGGGCCAGCCTGGATGTCATGGCGCGCGATGCCGCCCGGATGCGGCCGGACCTGCCCAGCTATTTCACCAATCTCAAGGCCCGGACCGGGGTTGATCAGATCTGGAACCGGATCCGTGAAATCGGTGGCCTGCCCAGCACAGATTAGCGCCCACCCTATTGTTGACAAAACTGGTAGGGATAAATATGGGTCCTTCACATTGAATTCCAGCAAGGTTTCAGAGAGCTCCCTCCTCTCTTTGCCCAGCCATATCTTTAAGCCCTGTTCAGGTCTCTGCCTGCGACAGTGCAGTGGAGCAATATGGTGGCGAAGAGTCTGGTTTTACGTGTCTCTCCCTCTTGGGGACAGCTAATATCCGTATGGTGCAGGCCCTGGTTCCGGTCCCATACGGGCCGACTGGCCGGGCCACTGCTGGTGACGGCACAGGTAGCGCTGGTCCTGCTGCTCTTGCTGTCAGGCAGGGCCGCTGCAGAGACAGCTGCTTTCCCGGTTACAATCGATCACCAATATGGCAGCAGCCTGATCCCGGCCAAGCCGCGCCGCATCGTCTCTCTGAGCTATATCGGTCATGACTTTCTGCTAGCGCTGGGAGAGCCACCCTATGCGCTACGCAAGTGGTTCGGCGCCTATCCCTATGGGGTTTGGCCCTGGGCGCAAGCGGCCCTGGGCACGGCAAAACCCATCGTCATGCAGGGCGAAATCGACATCGAATCCATCGCCGCCATGGCCCCCGATCTGATCGTCGGCCAATGGTCCGGCATGACGCAGGCCGAATACCGACTGCTGTCACGCATAGCCCCCACCATCCCGGCGCAGGACAAGTACGGCGCCTATGGCACCCCCTGGCAAGAGATGCTGCGTGTTCTTGGGCGGGCCACCGGTAAACACCAGCTGGCGCAGCAGATCATTGCCGATCTGGAAAGCCGCTTTGACACGCTGCGCGCCAGCCATCCCACCTGGCAGGGCGCTAGCGCCGTCATGGTCTGGGGCGGGCAAACAGGGGCCTATACCGCCCGTGACATTCGCGGGCAATTCATCGAAGCCCTCGGCTTCAAGGTGCCAGAGGTCATCAACACCAGCGCCGCGCTAAACAGCTATTACGCCCTGATCCCGGCAGAAGACCTGTCACCGATTGATGTGGATGCACTGATCTGGCTGGACGCAGGCGGTTCTGTCAGCCGGTTGCAGCGCATGCCGCTGCGCCCGACCCTGCAGGCCTATGCCGAAGGGCGCGAAATTTACGCCGACCTGCTGCTTTCGGCAGCGCTGTCCCATTCAAGCCCGCTCAGCCTCGGCTATGCGCTTGATCGGCTGGTGCCGCTGATCGAGGCGGCGATGGACGGCGATCCTGCCACGCCGGTGCCCAGCATGGCCGCCGCTGATCTCTTGCCAAAGGCGCGCTAACATGACCCTGATCACAACCACCACCTCGCGGCCACAGCGCAGGCGCATCCCGGACCGGCATCTCTGGCTGCTGCTGGCGCTGGTGGGCCTGGCGCTCCTGTCTGGCCTGTCGTTGCGGCTGGGGCTGCGCCCGATTGGCTGGAGCGAAATCTGGGACTCTTTTGTGGCCTATTCGCCAGAGAACGCGGATCACATCGTCATTCAGAAAATGCGGCTGCCACGGCTGCTGGCGGCCTGGCTGGCTGGGGCGGCACTGGCGACCTCGGGGGTGCTGATCCAGGGGTTGACCCGCAATCCGCTGGCCGATCCCGGCTTGCTGGGCATCAACGTCGGCGCGGCTCTGGGCGTGATCCTGTGTATCTTTCTGTTGGGCATCTCTGACCCTGCCGCATTTGTCTGGGTAGCCATGGCGGGCGGGCTGCTGAGCACCATTCTGGTCTTTCTGCTTGGCGGTGGGCAACGCGGGTCCAACCTGCGCCTGATCCTGGCCGGGGCGGCACTTGGCGCGCTGTTCCTCGCCTTGGGGCGCAGCCTGCTGCTGGTCAGCCAGCGCAGTCTGGATGTCTATCGGTTCTGGGTTCTGGGCGGGCTGGACGGTATCGAGATGCAGAGCATTTTTGCCCTGCTCCCCATCTTTGGCCTTGGCGCGGCGTTGGCGCTGGTCAGCGCCTTTCATCTGAACGCGATGATCCTGGGCGAAGACACCGCCCGCGGGCTGGGGCTGCGCACCGGCGGCACCCGAACCCTGACGGTGGCGGCTATCCTGTGTCTCTGTGCCGCCACGGTTTCCATGGCCGGGCCGATTGCCTTTGTCGGCCTTGTGGTGCCGCATATGGCGCGGCGCTTTGCTGGCGCGGATATGCGCTGGTGCACCCTGTTTTCCGCCCTGCTGGGGGCTGGTCTTGTGATGCTTGCGGATCTTGTCGGACGCCTGCCTTTCTTTGGCGGCAATATGCAGGCTGGCGTCATGGTAGCCCTGATTGGCGGCCCCGCCTTTGTCTGGTTGTTGCGCCGCAACGAGAGGGGCCTGCGATGACCCACTGGACCCTGCGCCTGCCCTTTGTATCGCTCCGCCTGTCTGCGCGGGGCAGTGCGATTGCGCTTGCACTGGCACTGATGATCGCAGCCGGAGCGCTGCTGGCGCTGCGCCTTGGCAGCTATCCGCTGGCACCGGGAACCTGGGGGGCAATCCTGGGCGGCGCTGGCAGCGATATCGAACAGATGATCCTGCTGGATCACCGCCTGCCCCGCATTCTGACCGCGCTTGGCGCCGGAGCCTGTTTTGGCCTGTCCGGCGCCATGTTCCAGACCATGTTGCGCAACCCGCTGGCCTCGCCGGATGTGATTGGTTTCAACGCTGGTGCCAGCTGTGGTGCCCTGGTGGCGATCATTGCCGCAGGCAGCGCAGCAACCGGGGGCACGATATTGCTGGGGGCGCTGCTGGGGGCCTTTTGCACCGCAGTACTGGTGACCGGGCTGGCCTGGCGCAACGGGCTGCAGGCTGAGCGGCTGGTGCTGATCGGGCTGGGCGTGGGCTTTGCCCTTGCCGCCCTGTCCGACCTGTTGCTGAGCCGCACGGATGCGCGCACCGCCGCCGATATGACCAAATGGCTGATCGGCACCCTGAACGCCCGCGACTGGCAGGATGTCACCCTGGTCTGGGCCGGGCTTGCGCTGCTGTCACCGATGCTTGTCTGGCTGCATTTCCCGCTGGCGCGCCTGGGGCTGCCAGAGGATCTGGCCGGCGGGCTGGGGCTGCGGCTGTCACAACTGCGACTGACTATCACCGCCCTGGGCATTGTCCTGGCGACCCTGGCAGTCTGCAGCGCCGGGCCGCTGCCCTTTGTGGCCTTTGCCGCCGGCCCGATTGCCCGCGCCCTGCTACGCAATGGCCAGCCTGCCCTGCTGGGCGCGGCTGCGATTGGCGCCCTGCTGGTGCTGGCCGCAGATACGGCTGCCCGCATGATCGTGACCCTTCACCTGCCCGCCGGCGTCTTCACCGCCTTGATTGGCGGCCCGGTGATGATCTGGCTGCTTGTCACCCAGCTTCGCAAAGGAAAACTCTGAATGACCCAGCCTGCCAGCCTGTCCGCCGACCAACCGACCCGCCAGGATGCGCCCCAGGATGCACGCCTGCGCGCCCGGACGCTGTCGGTCGCCTATGCACAGGCCTCCATCCTCAGCGATCTGACGCTCGACATTCCCGATGGGGAAATCACCGTGATTGTCGGGCCAAATGCCTGTGGAAAATCCACCCTGCTGCGCTCTCTGGCGCGGCTGCAGCGGCTCTCGGGCGGGCAGGTTCTGCTGGATGGCAAGAGTATTCACCACCAGCGCAGCCGGGGAGTGGCGCAGCGGCTGGCGATCTTGCCACAATCCCCCACCGCGCCTGAAGGCCTGACGGTGCATGATCTGGTCAGCCGTGGCCGCACCCCGCATCAATCCGCCCTGCAGCAGTGGTCGCGCCAGGACGCCCGCGCCGTAGAGCAGGCGCTTGAACGCACCGGCATGGCCCCCCTTGCCCAACGCAGCCTGGAAGCCCTGTCTGGTGGCCAACGCCAGCGCGCCTGGATTGCCATGGCCTTGGCACAAGAGACCGATATCCTGCTGCTGGACGAGCCAACGACCTATCTGGATCTGCCACATCAGATCGAACTGCTGACCCTGGTGCAATCGCTGAACCAGGACAGCGGGCAGACCGTGGCGATGGTGCTGCATGACATCAATCTGGCGGCCCGCTTTGCCAGCCACATGATCGCCCTGCGCTCCGGAGAGGTCTTTGCCAAGGGCCGACCAGAGCAGGTGGTAACCCGCGAAAACATGGCCGAGGTCTTTGGCCTGAAATGCCAGATCATTTCCGACCCGGTGCACGCCACCCCCCATGTCATTCCAGAATAGGACCGCAGCATGTCGATATCCACAGCTTTCCCCCTAGAGGCCAGAGCCGAGCTCTGTGATGTTGGTTTTTCCCAGCTGCGTGCGGTCATGCTGCAGCAGGCACAGGCGCATGAACTTAAGATCCTGGAGGACAGCGACAGCGCGGTCAGCATCGAGGTCACCGCCTTTGGCCAGTACCGCTTGGCGGCGCGCGGCAGTGGCACTGTCGTGACCATTACTGCCGCCCTGCCGGATCGATTGTTCATGCTGAAGGATGGGTTCTGCGATACGTTGGCACAGCTGCTGCCAGAAGCCGCTGAAAGCCTTCGCTGGACACAGAGCGCCAGCCCCTCGCAGACAGAGGTGTCGGCGCCCCGCCAGCCGGGGCAACCGCCGCAGCCCCAACTGCCGCCAAACCTGCATTTCACTACTGTCCAATCCATCACCCCCATCGGCACAGCCTTCCTGAGGGTGCAGGTGAAAGCCGATGACCTCAGCAGCTTTCAGGACGATGCGATACACTTCCGGCTGGTCCTGCCACCGGAAGGTTGCAGCGCGCCAGAATGGCCAAGCGTTTCCGCCAGTGGTGCGACCCTCTGGCCAAAGGGGGACAAGGCGCTGCATCGCCCGGTCTATACCACCCGCTGGATCGACCGGGCAGCCGGGCTGATGGCGTTTGACATCTTTTTGCACGCGGGCGGGCGCGCCACCAATTGGGTGCGCGCTGCAGCGGTTGGCGATCAACTGGCCATCGCAGGCCCCGGCGGCGGCGGGTTGGTGCAGAGCAACAAAATTGTACTGTTTGCCGATGAAACCGCTTTTCCTGCAGCGGCGCGCATTCTGGAAAACCTTTCTGCAGACAGCCAGGGGCAAATCACCCTTGTGGCCGAGCAGGGCGCGGCCTGCGGCTATCCGATCGCGGCCCCCAAAGGGGTAGAGGTGACCTGGCTGACCCGGTCCGAAGCCGGGGACATTGCCGAACGCGCCCTGACGGCCCGCACCGCCCTGCCCGACCACTTCTTCTGGTTTGCCGGTGAAAAAAGCACCGTCACCCCGGTACGTACCGCCATCAAGGCGAGCGACCCAGCCCCCGGAACCACCTATATCGCCGCCTACTGGAGCCAGCCATGACCCGCTATATTCCCCTGCCCTGCATCTGCCTAGTTGCACTGGGCACCCTGGCCACTGCGCAAGACTCCCAGCAGCCTGCCCCCGCAGCCACCAGTCCGACCCCCGTCATGACAGCGCCCAGTGTCGACAGCACCGGCGCGGGCCTGGCACCACCGGCCCCAACAGCTGCGGCTGACGCCCCGGTCGCATCGGTCGCCGTGCCACCAGGTTCCACGGCCGTCTCAGAAGCACCGCCCGCCAGCCCGACCACCGCACCACCTGTCCCGCAGGGCGCCCCCCTGCCGGGTGCGACAGCTGCAAACGCCCCCGACACCTCCCCCTTGGGCCAGGATCAGGCATTTGTGCAACTGGCCAAGGCAAGCTCTGACAAAGCGCTGAAATTCCTGCGTGATGGCGGCCCCTCCATCTGGGCGATTGCGGCGCTCTCGGTGATTACCCTTGCCCTGATCCTGTGGAAGATCTGGCGCTTGGTGCTCATTGGGGCCTGGTCCAGGGGCAAGGCAAGACAGGCCCTTGCCGCCTATGAGGCAGGCCAGCCCGACGCGGCACTGGCCATCGTCAAGGGCCGCATGGGCATTCGTTCCAAAGTGGTCAGCGCCGGATTGATCGCCCTGCAGCAACGCCCCGAAGCACGCGCCCGAGAAGAGGTCGCGCGGGTGGCCAAAAAGCATCTGGCCCAGGCGGCCACCGGGCTTGGCGCGTTGGAACTGATTGCCACCATCGCGCCGCTGCTTGGTCTGCTGGGAACGGTTCTGGGCATGATCGCCGCCTTTCAGGCCCTGCAGCAGGCCGGGTCCAAGGCCGATCCGGCGCTGCTGGCCGGCGGGATCTGGGAGGCGCTTTTGACCACGGCTGCCGGCATGGCGGTGGCGATCCCCGCCTCGGCTGCGCTGACCTGGTTTGAGGCTGTACTGACCCGCATCCGCCAGGACATTGAAGACAGCGCCACCCGCCTGTTCATCGCCCAAAACCCGCCAGAGCTGAAGACCGCGGCAGAGTGAGCAGATGCAGTTCAGCGATCCCCCAAGGCGCCGACGCAAGCCAAGCCTGACACCGATGATCGACGTGGTCTTTTTGCTGCTGGTCTTCTTCATGCTGGCCTCGCGCTTTGGCACAGAAGCCGTACTGGAGCTGCCTTTGGCGGGCAGAGGCGGTACCTATAGTGGTCCGCCTCGGCTGGTGGGTATCGGCGCCAACAACCTGGATCTCAACGGTGTGCCCATTGCGGAAACCCATCTGGGCGAAGCCCTGGCGCCCTTGATGGCCAAACCCGAAGATCTGGTGATCCTGCGCGGTCGCGATGCTGCCGATGTGCAGCGCATCATTGATATCACGACCCTGCTGCGCGCCGCCGGCTACAGCAATGTCGTCTTGGTAGAGTAAGGACGCAGATGGATTTTTCATCGCCCCCCCGTCGGCCACGCGCAGAATCCATCGTACCGATGATCAATGTGGTGTTTCTGCTGCTGATCTTTTTTCTGATGACATCGCGCCTGGCGCAGCCCGACCCGTTTGAGATCGTGCCCCCCAGTGCTGCGCTGGAAGCCGAAGCGGAGGCTGATCCGGTGCTGTATATCGACGCTGCGGGGCGCATGCATTTTGACGGCAGCGAAGGAGAGGCCGCGCTGGTGCGCCTGTCGCAGATTGGCGGCAAGGCCCCGGTTGTGTTGCTGCGCGCCGATGCCAAACTAGAGGCCAAGGCGCTGGCGGGCATTCTGCGCCAACTGGCCGCCGCCGGGCTTGGCCGGGCTGAACTGGTGGTGACGCCCCAATGAAACGCAGCGCCGAAGTCACCGTCTTTGCCGGGCTTGCCGCCCTGATCCATGTCAGCCTCTTTGCCACGGCACCGCAGTCGGGCGTCCAGTCCAGCGGTGCTGGTGGCGAGGCCATGGTCTCTCTCACTGCTGCAAATGCCACGGTTGCCGAGATGGTGGAAGCCTGGGAACGCCCGCCACGGCCTCCGGCGACCAGTGCAGATCTCGTCACCCCCGATACGCCACCAGAGGCGCCGGAAATGCCCGAATTTCAACTGGCAGAGGCGCCGCAGGTAGCGGTGCAGATGGCCCTGCCCCAACCTGGCAGCGCCACCGAGATACAGGTTGATCTGTCAACACCCCCGCCGCCACCCGAGCCGGAACTGGCCCCCCCGCCTGAACCTGAACACAGGCCGAAGCCCAGGCCAAAACCAGCGCCCACGCCGCCGCCCAAACAGACCGAGGCCACGATTTCGGATCAGACGGTGGAATATCGCGCTGCCCAGCGCGCAGCCGGGGCTGGTGGCGGGGCGCAGTCCGGGGTTTCTGGTAGCAGTGAAACAGCAACACTATCCGCCGGGCGGCAGGCAAAGCTGAGGGCCGTTTGGGGGGCCAAGATCCGCTCTCGTATTGAACGGCGCAAGCGCTACCCCTCGGATGGGCGTGGCGATGGCCGGGTAGTTGTTCAGATCACCGTTGCGGCCAGCGGCGCGCTGGTCAATGTGCGCGTCGTCAAATCCTCAGGCTCTGCCGCGTTTGACCGGGCGGCGCTGAAAGCGGTCAGCCGGGCGGGCAAGTTTCCCAAGATGCCAAAGCAACTGGGCGGTGGTCACGCCAAGTTTTCCCTGCCGATAAGCTTTAGCAAATAGCCCCCCGCTTGGGGATTGTGAGAGACGGATCCTATGCTTCGGCGCTGCGCAGATCTGGGCGCGCTACTCTAAACAGATACCTTCCCAGGCAACAAAAAGCCCTGCGCCCATCAATCATGGGCACAGGGATAAGTCGTTATAAGGTTTGCGGGGTTGCGGAGGCAGGCTTCGATATCCGCCTCCGCAGGACATCTGCTTGTTTGATCAGAACTTGGAGGTCAGGGTCAGGGCCAGATTGCGCCCTTCGCCAAAATAGCAGGCCCCCGACTGGCAGGTGGAGACATAGCGCTCATCCGTGAGGTTACGGACATTCAACGCCACCAGCCAGTTGTCCCGCCCATAAGAAACGGCGGCATCATACAGCGTATAGGACGGGGTCAGATAGGTGTTGGATCCCCCCCAGGCGGCCCCATTATAGCGCGCACCTGCGCCCAGGCTCCAACCTGCCAAGGCCCCATCAACGGGTGCATAGCTCAGCCAGAGCGAGGCAGCGTTCTGAGGCACCTGCGCGATATGATCACCATCGGCGTCTTCGGTATCGAGATAGGTATAGGCCAGGTTCACGGACAGATCGCCAAAGCGGTGGAAGGCTTCAAATTCAAAGCCCGTTGCCTTGGCCTCTCCGGTCTGCACCTGGAAGTTAGGATTGGCGGCATCCGCAACTGTCATGTTGGATTTGGTCAGATCAAAAACCGCAGCCGTCAGCAGGGTATCGGTGCCAACAGGTTGATATTTAAGGCCCAGTTCGACCTGTTCGCCACGGGTTGGTTCAAAGGGTTTGCCGTTGACATCCGCGCCGATAGCATCCTGGCGGAAGCTTTCCGCATAGCTGAGATAGGGCGCCAGACCATTGTCAAAGCGGTACAGAACCGCCGCGTTTCCGGTCCAGGCGCTGTCTGTGGCGGCCACAGTTGTCGCCCCAAAACTGCCATTGCTGGTTCCGGTTTCGATATCGCCATACCGCAGCCCCAGATCCACAAACAGACGGTCCTGGAACACCGCACGCTGCTGCACATAAAGGCCCCATTCGGTGATGGTATTGCCTGCCGTGTCGGTCACGGTGATCGGGTTGTAGCCAGTGTAGGACGGGTTGAAGGGATCAATCGGCCCAACCTGCGCGCCGTACGCCGTATCGCTATCATAATAGCCTTGGGTATAGCTGGCGCCGATGATAGTGCGCATCTCGACCCCGCCCAGCGCGTATTCAGCGGTGGCATAGCTGTCCAGCCCCCAGGTTTTCAGCTCATTCTCGGCCCGGTAAAAGGTGCGGTTGATGGTGCCATCGGGATTGTAGCGGCCAGTTCCAGTGTTATCATAGGCCCACCAGGCGTGCTGATACAGCGCTTCACCTTCCAGGTAGCGCGCGCTGGCGTTCATGCTCCATGTTGCGTTGAAGCGGTGCTTGAACATCGCGGTCAAAGAACGCTGCTCAGAATTGTACAGATCAAAACCCGGTTCGCCAACAAAGGTGTCGCTGTCCAGGAAGGTGCCATTGCCAAAGCCGGTGGCAGGCAACAGCGAGCCGTAGAGAGAGGCAAACTGGATCAGCGGGCTGCCATCGTTTTTCTGGTAGTTGGCCAGCACGGTCAGTTCGGTATCATCAGTGGGACGCCAGGTGATGGAGGGCGCAAGCGCCAGGGCATCATCGGTTGAAAAATCCACCGGACCATCCGCGTCGCGCAGCAAACCGACAAAGCGATAGCGCAGCGTGCCGTCGGCGTTCAGATCACCGCTGACATCAACCCCCAGTTGGGCGCGGCTGTTCGATCCGGCCTGCAGCTGGATCATGTTGTCGCTATCCTGTGCGGCGGTTTTAGAGGTGGTATTGACCACCCCACCCACCGAGCCGCTGCCATAAAGCCCCGAGGCCGGACCTTTCAGCACTTCAACACTGTTCAGCAAGAATGGTTCGGGGCTGGTGTCATTGTAATTGCCATAGCGCGACGGCAGCCCGTCATGCAGCGTGCTGGGCCTAAAGCCGCGCAGCAGGGACCAATTGGCGCGGGCATCCTGACCCCACTGCCCACCCAGAACGCCGGCCGAATACTGCAGCGCCTGTTCGACGTTTTGCGCACCACGTTCAGCGATCTGCTGGGCGGTGATGACCGCAACAGAGCGCGGCGTTTCGACAATCGCATCACCTGTCTTGGAGGTGGTGCCAGTGTCCAGCGCGACACTCTCGCCAAAATAGGCATCGGCGCTACCGCCGGAAACAAGGATTTCTTCGAGGGCAACAACCTGGGAAATGGCCGGCGTCGCCGCCATCAAAGCCCAGAGTGATACAGTGGTTCGGTGCAAAAACATGTCAGGTTTCCGCCTCTTCTTGCGGTTTCGATTTTGCCTGACATTTCGCTGGGTATCTGCGCGCTACCTTCAGACGCCGACCGGGTCAAGGCAAGCGCGCGCAAGGCGTTGCTATGTTGCCGTTTCGCACCTATACCGCGCCCCCGGCGACGGCCTGTTCTGCCCTCGGGGGCGCAGGGGGCCGATCAGGAAATCTGGCGATCCTGATCCTGCCAGTAGGGTTTGCGCAGGTCGGTCTTGAGCACCTTGTTCGCCCCCGACAGCGGGAAAGGTTCTTGCCGAAATTCAACGCTGCGCGGACATTTGTAGCCGGCAATCAGCCCATGACAATGGGCCTGCAGTTCCTCGGCGGTGACACCTGCGCCGGGGTGCAGGATGACGATGGCATGCACGCTTTCACCCCATTGGTCGCTGGGGATGCCGATGACCGCGCTGGTGGCCACATCCGGGTGCTGGCTCAGGGCGTTTTCCACCTCGGCGGAATAGACATTTTCACCGCCCGATACGATCATGTCCTTCACCCGGTCCATCAAGAAGACAAAGCCGTCTGCATCCATGTAGCCGGCATCGCCCGTCATCACCCAGCCATCCACGATGGTCTTTGCCGTCACCTCTGGCTGGTTCCAATAGCCGAGCATGGTAACCGGCCCCTTGACCGCGATCTGCCCGACCTCGCCACTGGGCAGAGGCTGATGCGCGTCATCAACGATGCGGATTTCACAGACCCGTGTCGCCCGCCCAGCGGATCGCAGCTTGCCAGCCTTTGGCCCGTCAAAGACGTGGTAATCCGTGGGTAGGATCGTCGCCACCGGGCTCAGCTCTGTCTGGCCAAAAGCCTGCAGGAAGGCCACATTCGGGAATTTTTCAAAGGCCTCTTTCAGCACCCCCTCGGTGATGGGGGATGCCCCATAGGCGATCTGACGCAGTGAGGAAATATCGGTCTGCGCCAGCTTGTCGCTTTGCAGGATCATCTGCAACATGACCGGCACCAGCAGGGTCTGGTCGGGGCGGTGTTTTTCGATCGCCTCCAGGGTGGCATCTGGGGTGAAGGCGGGGATCACCACATGCGTGCCGCCCATAAAGGTCAGCGCAGAGAACCAGATCAGATCGGCGATATGGAACATTGGTGCCGCATGCAGATAGATGGTGCCATCGGTCATGTTGATGTCATGGGCGTTGGACACGCCGCCCACATAGAAATTGGTATGCGACAGCATTACCCCCTTGGGAAAGCCGGTTGTGCCACCGGTATAAAACACCCCTGCCAGATCATCGCCACCGCGCCCGGCATCGGCAACAGGATCGGCTGCCGCGATCAGATCTTCATAGTTTGCCATGCCCGCAGGCGTTGCCGCATCGCCGCAATAGATCAGGGTTTTCAAGCCAGCCACCTGCGGCTTTATCTCTTCGGCCAGTGTCTTGAAGGCCTCGTCACAGATCAGAATTTCGGCCCCGGCATCCTTTAGCGCATAGGCACATTCAGCGGCGCTCCAGCGGATGTTCATCGGCATCATGGCGCCGCCGCCCCAGACCACAGCGAAATAATACTCGATAAATCTGTCAGAGTTCAGCGAAATCAGCGCCACCCGGTCCCCCGGCTGCATCCCCTGGGCTTGCAAGGCCCCGGCCAGACGCTGCACCCGCTCCAACATCTCGCTCCAGCTTTGCTGACGCGCGCCACATATCGTGGCAATCCCGTTTGGATTGATCTGCGCGGCGCGCCGGAGGATGGAGGAGATCTGCATGATGCGAACTTTCGGTTAGTGATGCAATATTCGCGACAGATTGGGCGGAGGTCTCTGGCCCGTCAACGCCTTTGCGGGGCCCAAAAATGCGCCACAGCCAAAGTGACGGCACGTCCTTTGCACAAGCCCGCGCAACTGGCGCATGCTTGCCCCTGCGAACGACCACAACCCTGGGGAGGGATCAGGTGAAAACGATCACAGCCGAAAATGCCGCAATCGTCTCGGAGCTGCGCGTAGCGGTGGGGGATGAAGTTGCGGCGGGCACGGTGTTGCTCGTCACTGAATTGATGAAGATGCAGCAGGATATCTGTGCGCCCTGCAGCGGCGTGGTGACCCAGGTGCATGTCAGCGCAGGCGATGAACTGCGCGGCGCGGAACCTCTGATCAGCCTTGCCCCCGCCGAGGTCAGCGCCGCGCCACGGCCCAGCCCGGACAACAGCCCGCGCGCAGATTTCTCCGCCTTTGAGGCGCGTATCTCCCTACTGCGCGATGACAGCCGCCCCAAGGCCGTGGCCCGGCGGCATGCCAGCGGTGGCCGCACCGCACGCGAAAACATCACCGATCTGTTCGATCCCGGTTCGTTCACCGAATATGGTGCCCTGGCAGTGGCGGCGCAGCGCAGCACCCGCCCGCTGGATGATTTGCAGGCGCGGACCCAGGGCGATGGCATCATCTGCGGCACCGGTACCGTAGCGGGGCGCCCCGTTGCTGCAATGGCGGTTGACTACATGGTCATGGCCGGCACCCAGGGTTACAACCACCACCGCAAGATGGATCGTCTGATCGCGCTGGCCGGGCGGGACAATCTGCCCATCGTTCTGTTTGCCGAAGGCGGCGGCGGGCGGCCCAATGACCATGATGTGGCGCAGCTGGTAGTCGCCGGGTTGAACGTGCCCTCCTTTCGTCAATTTGCCGCCCATCGCGGCCCAAAAATCGGCATCGCTTCGGGCCTGTGCTTTGCCGGGAATGCCGCCCTATTTGGCGTTTGCGATCTGCGGATCGCCACCAGAAACAGCCAGATCGGCATGGGCGGCCCAGCCATGATCGAAGGCGGTGGCCTTGGCGTTTTCAAACCGCAAGAGATCGGCCCCTGCGACGTGCAGACGGCAAACGGCGTAATCGATCTGCTGACCGCCGATGAAGCCGAGGCCGTCGCCCAGGCCAAGACCCTGCTGTCCCTGCCAAACGTGACCAAAGCGCAGGTGGCAGATGCGCCGGTTGCGGCCCTGCGATCAGTGGTACCAGCAGACCGGACCCGCGCCTATGATATGCGCAACGCGCTTGGCGCGCTTCTTGATCCGGGCACCTTGCTGGAACTGCGTCGCGGATTTGGCACCGGGATGATCACCGGTTTTGGCCGCATCAATGGCCGCGCGGTTGGCATCCTGGCCAATAACCCACTGCATCTGGGCGGTGCCATCGACGCCCCTGCCGCCGACAAAGGCGCGCGGTTCCTGCAGCTCTGCGATAGTTGGGGGCTGCCGGTTGTGACGCTTTGCGACACCCCCGGTTTCATGGTCGGCCCAGAGATCGAGGCCACCGGCCAGGTGGCGCATGTGTCGCGCCTGTTTCTGGCCGGGGCGCATTTCTCGCAACCGCTGGTCACCTTGATTCTGCGCAAGGCCTATGGGCTGGGGGCAATGGCCATGGCAGGCGGCGGGTTTGACCGACCGCATTATTGCTGTGCCTGGCCCAGTGGCGAAGTGGGGGCCATGGGGCTAGAGGGCGCGGTAAAGCTGGGCCAGCGTGCCCAGCTAGAGGCTATCCAGGATCCGGTAGCCCGCGAGGCGGAATACCGGCGTCTGGTTGATGCGCTTTATGAAAACGGCGCGGCGCTGAACGCCGCCAGCCTGTTGGAATTCGACGCCGTGATCGACCCGGGCGAAAGCCGGGCCGAAATCAGCCGCGCCCTGGCCTGCGCCGGGCCCAGCACCCCCGCAGCCCGCTATGTCGATGCCTGGTGAACCGCGCTGCATCGCCACTGGGCCAGCCGTTAGGTGGTGGCGACAATCCAGTTCGGGCGAATGCCCGACTTGGCAATATAGGGGGCAACATCATGGCCGCGAAACAGCCCGTGGTCGGTGATCAGGATGGTGCCGATCCCCGCAGCTGCGCCGCCCAGAACATCGGTATGCAGGGTGTCCCCCACCATGGCGATCCGCCCGCGCGGCAGATCGCCCAACCGCGCCAGAGCCCTGTCAAAGGCATTGCCAAAAGGTTTGCCGAAAAAATCAGCCCGCCCGCCGGTGGCCTCGGTCACATCATGGGCAAACAGGCCCGGTTCAAGCGACAGACCATCCTCACGCGGGGCCACAAGATCAGGATTGGCCACCACCAGCGGCCGCGGGTTGTCGCGCAGCGCCTGTGTCAGCATCGCGGTATTATCCGCGCCCCAACCGGCGTTCGACAATAGTAGAATGCCACCTGCCCGGTGCAACAAATCAGGATCATCCGCCAGATGTTCAATCTGCACCCCCGCAGGGGCATCGCTGAAATCATCCTCTGGTGCGGCGGCAGCGCCCCAGACCTGCCCCGCAGGCAGTTGCGGCAGCCCGGCAAAGGCCACATCGCGGCTCGACACCACCTCATCAGCGGTGAAATCGAACCCAAGCCGATGATACTTGGCCAGAACCTCTGCGCGGGTGTAACTGGCCGCATTGGTCAGAACCAGCAGCCGTTTACCCAATGCGCGCAGCTGGGCCATGCGTTCAACTGCGCCATCAATCGCGGTTTCGCCCCGATTCAGCACGCCAAAAGCATCCAGCACATAGGCATCATAATCGGCAATGGTATCGCCTAAATCCTGCCCCTGCCGACTCTGGGCTGGGAAGCTGGCCTGCGGCAGCAATGCCCGCACGCTTTCATATCGGTCAAAAGCCCAGTTGGTGTTGGTCATCTTGTCCATGTCTTTCTGTCGCTGCG
Source organism: Pseudophaeobacter sp. (assembly GCF_048267565.1). NCBI lineage: Bacteria > Pseudomonadati > Pseudomonadota > Alphaproteobacteria > Rhodobacterales > Roseobacteraceae > Pseudophaeobacter > Pseudophaeobacter sp. The sequence goes on from NZ_JBLWXG010000001.1 coordinate 1,174,647, forward strand.
GGTCTTGGGGCTGGCGGCTCCATTTGCCCCGGTTCACCCGGATGCACAAGCCCAGCAAAATAAAAAGGCCCGGCAGTGCATGAGATGCAGCTGCCGGGCCTGGATCATGTCATATTGCCCCGGTTCACAGGATTTTCTTGCGCAGATAGGACGACACGACCTCGCCAAAGACCACCAGTGCCAGGATGGTCAAAAGCACCATAGAGACCTCGGGCCAGTTGAAGGTATCAATCGCCCCTTGCAGGATCATGCCGATGCCACCTGCACCGACCAGGCCAAGAACGGTAGATTCACGCAGGTTGATGTCCCAGCGCAGAATGGCCACCGCAAAGAAGGCAGGCATCACCTGGGGCACAATGGCATAAAGCACGATCTTGAACCGCGACGCGCCGCAGGCCTCCAGGGCTTCAACCGGCTTGTGGTCGATTTCCTCGATGGCTTCGCCCAACAGTTTGCCCAGGAACCCGATAGAGCGGAACATGATCGCCACGATACCCGCGACGATGCCGGGTCCAAAGATCGCCACGAATAGCAGCGCCCAGATGATGGTATTCACCGACCGGGACGACACCAGGATAAACCGGCCAATCCACAGGGCGACGCGGTTGGGCGTGGTGTTCTGCGCGGAAATATAGGCCACTGGCAGTGACACAACCACCGCGATCATGGTCGCAAGGGTGGCGATATTCACGGTCTGCCAGATCGCTTCCAGGATCGAGGGCAGATTGCTGGGGTCTGGCGGCATCATGCGGCCAAACAAATCGCCCATTTGCCGGGGGGAATCCCAGACCCATTCCCAGATGACATCAATGCTGCCCAGTGCCCAGCCAACCAACAGCAGGGTCAAGGCCAGACCGCCATAGCGCATCATGCGCTGGCGCAGGGTGAAACGGGACCAGTGATCCAGTGTGTTTTGCAAAGGTTGAGTGCTCATCATGCAATCCGCTTCCTGACAAATCCGCTCACCGCTTCAGAGATGAGGATTACACCAACGATGACCATGGTGATCGCCAGGGCAAAATCGTAGTCATAGCGCCCAAAGGCATTGGCCAGCGTGGCACCGATGCCGCCCGCGCCCACAATGCCCACAACAGCCGAAGCCCGCAGGTTGCTGTCCAGCTGATAGATCCCCAGGCCAACAAGGCGCGGCATGATCTGCGGCAGCACCGCATAGACCAGCGTCGCAATGAAGCCTGCCCCGGCAGAGCGCATCGCCTCCACCTGGCCAAAGTCGATCTCTTCGATCCGTTCGGCCAGCAGTTTGGCAACAAAACCAATGGAATAGACCACCAGCGTCAGCGCCCCGGCAAAGGGACCAAAGCCAACCGCCTTCACAAAGATGATCGCCACGATCACCGGGTGGAAACTGCGCGCCACGATGATGATGGCACGGCCCAGAAAATAGACCGGTTTGATGGCAATATTGCCCGCCGCCATAAAGGCCAGCGGCACCGACAGCGCAACGCCGCCCACCGTGGCAAGAATGGCGATTTTCAGGCTCTCAAGAAAGCCGTCGATCAGCAGGCCAGAGCGTTCAAAATTGGGCGGAAAGGCACCGTTGAAAATCCGCTGCGCGCGGGTCATGCCATCGGCGACCCGGTCCCAGTCGATCGGCAGCGTCGCCATGGTGGCGACAAAGTAGATCAGTACCGCGCCATACAGGCCATAGCGCAGTAGCGGATTGGCGATAAAGGGCGGCTTGCGCCAGATGTCTTTTGCTCCGCTCATGCCTCTGCTCCAGCCGCGGCCCCAACAGCGGCGCGATCCATCGCCGGAACCCCGGCATAGATTTCGTCCATTTCTGCCGTGGTCAGCTTTGCTGGCAGATCATCAAAGATGATCCGGCCATAGCGCATCCCGACGATGCGGTCGCTGTATTCCTTGGCCTCGGTCACGTTGTGGATGTTGATGATCACCGGCAGCTTCAGCTCGCTGGCCAGATCGCGCAGCAGCGACATGATCTGTTCAGATGTCTTGGGATCAAGCGAAGCCGTGGGTTCATCCGCCAGCAGAATTTCCGGCCGTTGCATCAAAGCGCGTACCACGCCAACCCGCTGACGTTCGCCGCCCGACAGCTCATCCGCGCGCTTGTTGGCGTAATGGGCAATGCCGACCCGCTCCATCAGCTCATAGGCGTGGCGGATGTCGTCGCGCGGATAGCGCCGGGTCAGCGCCGCCCAAGTCGAGATATAGCCCAGTCGGCCGGACTGGACATTTTCCATGACCGTGAGGCGATCAATCAGGTTAAAGCCCTGGAACACCATACCAATACGGCGGCGTGCGGCGCGCAGATCCCGGCGGTTCAAGGTGGTGAATTCGGTGCCGTTCAGATCAATGGATCCAGAGGTCGGTTCAACCAGCCGGTTGATACAACGCAACAGCGTGCTTTTGCCCGCCCCGGAAGAGCCAATGACAGAGGTCAGCTGGTCGCCCTCTACGGTCAGGTCCAGCTCTTTCAGAACGGGATCGCCGGATCCATAGCGTTTGGTCAATTTGGAGATTTTTAGCATGATGGTCTTTCGGACAAGAGCCAGCCGCCCCCGCAAGGGGGATCCAAGCGGCGCAGAGTTGAAGTGGCAATAGCGGACAAAGGGGCGAAACAGGCCTGGGGCAGTGTCACCCGGTCGGCGCTGTCTTGGCCGACCGGGTGGATGGTTTGGGCGGAATTACTTCCCGGCAAGACCCTGTGGTGTGTATTCCACACCATTGGACCCCTGGATCTGACGGATCACAGCCCACTGATCTTTGTAGGTGATCGGGATGAACTTGCTGACGCCTGCGAACTCATCGCCCAGCTTGGTGCCGGCAAAATCAAAGGTGAAGAAGGCTTCCTTGATCTTTTCAGCCAGCGCGGGGTCGAGGTTATGCGCCAGGTTGAAAGAGGTCGTTGGGAAGGGATCGCTTTCCCAGATCTTGCGTACATCTGCGGTGTCATAGAGACCGCGCTCGGCCATGCGGTCCACGACTTCCGACGCAACAGGTGCCGCATCGTAGTCGCCAGCAACCACGCCCAGCATCGACTGATCGTGCGAGCCGGAATAGACCACTTCATAATCCTTGTCGGGTTCGACACCCAGATCGGGGAACAGGGCACGTGGGGCCTGGTTGCCCGAGTTGGAGGTGGGCGAGGTATGCGCCACACGGCGGCCAGCCAGATCGGCGACGGTCTTGATGTCGCTATCGGCCTGGGTAAAGACCTGCAGCTTATAGCCGAACTGGCCGTCTTCAGCGCCCATGATGGCAAAGGGAACCGCGCCGGCAAGGTTCACGGCAAAGGGGGTCGGCCCGGTAGAGAAACCTGCAACATGCAGACGGCCAGAGCGCATGGCCTCAACCTCGGCAGAGTTGGACTGCACCGCAAAGAACTGCACGTCCTTGCCGGTGGTCTCTTCCAGATGGGTGATGAACGGCGCCCAGATATCGGCGTAAACCGCAGGGTCTTCAACCGGAGTGTAGGCAAAGACCAGGGTGTCCGGGTCGCTCAGCTTGGCGGGATCGGTGGGGGTATCCGCAACCAGATCGCCATTGGCATCGCAATACAGCACATCAAGCGCACCGCGGGTTTCACAGTCTTCGGCAGCTGCTGCGGCCATTGCGCTCACAGACAGGATGCCCAGCGCCGTTGCGGCACGGGTGATAAATTTCGTCATGGTGTCCTCCCTTAATACGCCGGGCCCGCCCTGCGACTAAGCAAGCGGGATTCAGCGCTGACGCCTCACGATAGAAGCGCGGCCACAGCAGAGGCGAGGCGTCTTCTGTTAATGGAACAGCCGAAACGGCGGTTTCATGTTAACAGTATTACAATCGTTGCCGGATGCTCTTAATATTTGGCTGGATTTACGGCACTCAGGTGAAAGCGCCCGTTTACTGCGGCACCAGAGGCGGCGCACCATCACAGGAACGCCGGCAACAACAAAGGAAACGCGCAATGCAGGCAGACAGAGCCGAGCCGCTGATTGCCATTGTCGATGACGACGCCAATGTGCGCGACACGCTGTCTGCCCTGATGCGCGAGAGCGGCTTTGATGCTGTCTGCTGCCCGGATATCCCCGCCTTTCTGGCGCTTGGTGATCCGCCGCAGGTGGATCTGGCGCTGATTGACCTGCGCCTGCGCGGTGAAAGCGGCCTGACCCTGGCGATCCATATCCGCGAACGCTATGAGATCCCGATTGTGATGCTGACCGGTGTTGGTGATGAGATCGACAAGATCATCGGGCTGGAGACCGGCGCCGACGACTATATGATAAAACCTTTCAACCCGCGCGAACTGGTTGCCCGCATCCGCGCCGTGCTGCGCCGCTATGGCCATGGGACCACCAGGCCCAGCGCCGCCCCCGATCAGGAAATCGCCTTTGGCACCATGCGTCTGGACGTGCAATCGCGCCGCCTGCTGGATCGCCAGGGCGAAGAAATCCCCCTGACCAATGCTGAATACCGCCTGCTGGAATATTTTGCCCAGAACCCCAACCGCATCATCCCACGGCCAGAATTGCTGGAAAAGCTGGGCTCTGACATGCAGCGCTATGTCGACCGCACCATTGATGTGCTGATCCTGCGCCTGCGCCGCAAGATCGAGGCGGTGCCTTCCAAGCCGGTGCATCTGCAGACCCGCCGTGCCCAGGGCTATATCTTCCAGCTCTCGCCGGTTTGATCCCATGATGCCCGCCTTCCCCCGTCTTAGCGTCCGCTTTCGCCTCTCTGCGGCGATTGCCGTGCTTTTTGGCCTGATCCTGCTGGTCAGCCTGATTGGCATCCGGGTGTTGAACCGCACGGAATTCTGGATGAACGTGCTGCATCAGGACACCCTGGCAGAGGTCTCTGATGCGCTGGATCTATCGCGGATCTCGGCCGATCTGGCAAGCTCGGCCCCGTTTCTCTACGCGCTGTTCCCGCCCTTCCAGCTGGAACAAGAAGCCCAAAACGTGTTGAAAAACCTGGAAAACATCGAAAAGTACGCGCGGGATGACCCGGAATTGGCCCTGCCCCTGGCGCGGCTGCGGCTGGCGATTGACGATCTGACCACGGCACTTGTGCCACAGACCGCGCGGAAGGCAGCACTCACCGCGATTGATCGCGATCTGGTGCGGCTGAACCAGCGCATCCGCCGCCTGGCCCGCGATGCAACCCGTCCACTGGCAGAACGCGAGGTCTGGGCCGGGCTGCAACAGATGGCCACCAGCGCCCTGGGCGCCGGGCGGGCAAGCGCCCTGATCGAACTGGGCGATTTCAATCGCCGCTACACCAAGGACCGCGGCTATATTGCGCCGCGCCTGAGAGCGCCACACCAGGTAACCTTTGATGAAATTCAGGATGTTATCCAGCGCAACGACAGCTTGTTTGCCCTGAAACATCGCGAAATCGCCGCCCGGCTTGATGCCGAAAACGCGTTGTTTCGCATCCGCCAAGAGACCAGCCGGATCACCCGTTTTGCCGAAGGCAAGGTCGCCCAGGCAGAGGCCCGCCTGTCACAGGCCCGCGCCGAGACCTCCGATAACCTCGGGATCGCCAAGAATACCTTTCTGGCCCTCACCCTGATGAGCCTGCTGGTGGCGGTGACCTCGTCGCTCTATGTCTCGCGCTATGTGGCGCGCAACCTGCACCGCATTGCCGATGCCATGCGCCGGTTGGCTGCTGGCAACCACAGTGCCGCCCTGCCGCGTGGCCCCAGCTCGGAAGATGAAATCGGCCAGCTGTTTGCAGCCTTTCGCGTCTTTCGTGAAAACGCCCGTAAGCTGGATCGGCGCACCAACCAGATCCGCCACCAGAACGCCCTGTTTTCAAGGGTGTTTCGTAATATCACAGATGGGGTGGCGATTGCCTCGGCGACGGGCTGGATTGAGGCGGAAAACGACAATCTGCGCCAATTGCTGCGGCTGGCACAGGCAGCCCCCGATGCGCAGGACCGGATGCAGGATCTGATCGCGCAGTCGTCCTTTGTGCGCCAGGCCAGCGCCGGAGAGCGCGGCGGCTTTGAGGAATATGTCGATCCCACCGGCAATGTGCTGGAGATGCGCCATTCCCCCCTGCCCGATGGTGGCGTGGTCTGGTTGCTGTCGGAAACCACCGAACGCAAGAAGGTCGAGGAACGGCTGGAAGAAATTCGCCGGATCGAAACTCTGGGCAAGGTTTCGGGTGAAATCGCGCATGATTTTGGCAATATCCTATCCAGCATTTCTGGTAACCTACACCTGCTGGAGGGGGCGGATTCGCAACAGGCGCGCCATTTCCGCACCCGCATCCGATCAGCTGTGGATCTGGGCGTGTCCCTGACGGAACGGTTGCTGGCCTTTGCCCGCAAGCAGCATCTGGAACCCCAGGTGACAGATATCGGCCTGCTGATCGACGGCATGGTTGATCTGTTGGAAATCGCCCTGCCCAGCACCGTGACCATCCAGCTAGAGCTTAGCAACAGCCCGGTTCTGGCCCGCATTGATCCGGGCCAGCTGGAAAGCGCGGTGCTCAACCTTTGCGTCAATGCCGGCCAGGCGATCAGCGGGGCTGGAACCATCAGCCTGCGAGTGGATGAAAACACCGACGGCGGTGCGCGGCTCACCATGCGCGACAGCGGTTCTGGCATGCCACCAGAGGTGCTGCGGCGCGCAACAGAACCGTTTTTCACCCATCGCGATGGCGGCAATGGCACCGGGCTTGGGCTGTCCATGGTGGATGGTTTTGTGCATCAATCCGGCGGTGAGCTGACCCTGACATCGCGCACGTCACCGCCCGAACAGGGCACCACCGTCACCCTGTGCTTTCCGCCCCTGATCGACGAAACCCCGCGCGCAGATCCGCTGCCAACACAGCGCAGCGCCCTAGTGGTGGATGACGATCAGGCCTATCTCGCCTCGACCGCCACCACCCTAGAGCGTCTCGGCTATCAGGTGCTCCGCGCGACCTCTTTTGCCGAGGGCACCGCCCAGCTGCGCCAACAGGATCAGCTGGATCTGATTATCAGTGATCTCAACCTCGACAGCGGTGCCTCGGGATGGGAGGTTTTGCAGCTTGGCCATCAGCTGTTTCCCGACTGCCAGCTGGCGCTGATGTCCACCCGCGAAACCAGCCGCACCCCCAAGGCCCTGGCGACTGCGCCGCACCTGACGCGGCTGACCAAACCTGTAAGCGACTCCCGGATGCGTGATCTTGTTGCTGCGCGCTAGGGTCAGGCGGCTGTTTCCAAGTCACAACACCCGCTAGATCAGTAGCAAAGAGCCCCCATTGCCGCGCTCGATGCCCTTATCTTTCTGGCGGGCTGCATTCGATCCCCCCAGAGAAAGTTGGTTTTCCCCGCCAGCCATATCTGCTAGAACGGCTGCGTTCACACAGTGTGAGCGCCGGTCGTAGCCAACCCGGCAAACAAAACATGGATCTGAAAAATGAAGACAATCGTTATCTGCTCAGGCGGTCTCGATTCGGTGTCTTTGGCGCATAAGGTTGCGGCAGAGCACGAATTGGCAGGCCTGATTTCCTTTGATTATGGCCAGCGCCACAGCAAGGAAACCGACTTTGCCGCGCTCTGCGCCAAACGTCTGGATGCCCCCTTTGACTTGATCGACATGCGCCATATCGGCGCCCATCTGTCTGGCTCGGCCCTGACCGACGATGTGGATGTTCCCGACGGACACTATGCCGAAGAAACCATGAAGGCCACCGTGGTGCCAAACCGCAATGCCATCATGCTGGCCATTGCCTTTGGCGTGGCGGCGGCCAAACAGGCCGATGCGGTGGCCACCGCCGTCCACGGGGGCGATCACTTTATCTACCCCGATTGCCGCCCGGATTTCACCGAGGCCTTTGAGGCGATGCAGGCCAAGGCGCTGGATGGCTATGCCGATGTCAAACTTTATACGCCGTTTGTGCATGTCCCCAAGTCGGCCATCGTCACCGAAGGCGCCCGGCACGGCACGCCCTTTGCTGAAACCTGGTCCTGCTACAAGGGCGGCAGCGATCACTGTGGGCGTTGCGGCACCTGTGTCGAGCGGCGCGAAGCCTTCCATATCGCCGGGATCACGGATCCCACCAGCTACAGCGACCCGGACTACTGGAAATCCGTGGTGGGGGCCGCTTGATGTATCGGATCACCAAAGAGTTCCACTTTTCCGCCAGCCACCAGCTTTGTGCCCTGCATCAGGACCACCCCTGCGCCCGCCTGCATGGGCACAACTATATTGCCGAGGTGGAATTGGCAGCACCAGAGCTGGATGCGCATGGCTTTGTTCTGGACTACCGCGAGCTGAAACCGCTGAAGACCTGGATCGACGATGCACTGGATCACCGCCATCTGAACGAGGTCTTTGATCACGACATGGTCACCTCGGAATATCTGGCCAAGGCGATCTTCGATTTCTGCCGGGCACGCTGGCCCCAAACCAGCGCTGTGCGGATCAGCGAGACCCCCAAAACCTGGGCCGAGTACCGCCCATGAAGCCCCTACGTATCGCAGAAATATTTGGCCCCACCATACAGGGGGAAGGCGCCGTCATCGGGGTTCCGACCGTCTTTGTGCGGGCCGGCGGATGTGACTATCGCTGTACCTGGTGCGACAGCCTGCACGCGGTGGACAGCAGATTCCGCCATGACTGGACAGCCATGACCCCATCAGAGGTTTTTGCGGCAGTAGAGCGCCTGTCCGGCGGGGTGCCGCTGGCCGTTTCTCTGTCCGGTGGCAACCCGGCAATTCAGGACTTTGCTCCGCTGATCGAACTGGGGCGGGCCAAGGGATACAGCTTTGTCATGGAAACCCAGGGGTCCATTGCCCAGGATTGGTTCAGCGCGCTGTCCACATTGATCCTAAGCCCCAAGCCGCCCTCTTCGGGTGAGACGGTCGACTGGGCTAGGTTCGACGCCTGCATCGCAGCTGCGCAACATCGGCAAACCGTGATGAAAATCGTGGTCTTTGACGAAACAGATTATGCCTGGGCACGCGGCGTCGCCGCAAAGTACCCCCACCTGCCGCTCTATCTGCAGCCGGGCAATCATACCCCTCCGCCCCCCGAGGCAGAAGATGCCGAAATCGACATGGACGGCATCATGGACCGCTACGAGTGGTTGATCGACAAAACTCTGGGGGATCGCTGGTATACCCCCACCATCCTGCCACAGCTGCACGTGCTCGTCTGGGGCAACAAACGCGGCGTCTGAAGGACTAGAACAATGGCTAACGAAGACATCTATGCAAATCTGACCCAGCTTGGTGGTAAAACCGAGCTGCCCAATTCGCCAGAAGAGGCGGTGCTGGAACGCGTTCCCAACCCGCAGGCGGGAACCGACTACGCGGTGCGTTTCACTGCGCCTGAATTTACCTCCCTCTGCCCAATGACCGGGCAACCGGATTTTGCCCATATCGTGCTGGACTACGTGCCCGGTGACTGGCTAGTGGAAAGCAAATCGCTGAAGCTCTTCCTTGGAGCCTTCCGCAATCATGGCGCCTTTCACGAAGACTGCACCGTCACCATTGGCAAGCGGCTCGTGGACTTGCTGAGCCCCAAGTGGCTGCGTGTCGGAGGCTACTGGTATCCGCGTGGTGGCATTCCCATTGATATTTTCTACCAGACGGGCGCGCAGCCTGCGACTGTCTGGATCCCGGATCAGGGCGTCCCAACCTATCGTGGACGCGGATGATTTCAGCCAAAGCAGCCATATTGCACAACTGACGCACCGACTGGGACAATGGAAAAGGCCACGCCGCTTGCTGCAACGCAGGCGGCGTGCATCTGCGCATCCTCTGCTTTCAGTCCAGGTCAAAAAGACCGATATTGCCACATGCGGTATGGCAACAGTTTCTTGCCCATCGCGTTGCACTGACCTAGGTATTCTTTTGCCACTGGTCTTTCGGAGTTCAGCAGAGCATTGTTCCCCTGAAATCAGTTGAGGTTTGAACACCAAGTGGACGAGAAGAGCGACATTGAGAGCATGATCTTGCAGGTGGGTCTTGGTGACCGTGCTGCATTTTCTGCGCTTTATGATGCAACCTCTGCGAAACTTTTTGGCGTGTGCCTACGTGTATTGAATAATAGGGCCGAAGCCGAAGACGCGCTCCAGAACGTATTTGTGAAAGTCTGGCAGAAGGCCCGACTTTATAGTGCGAACGGATATAGCCCGATGACCTGGCTGATTACATTGGCGCGGAATACGGCAATCGACAAGCTACGCACCCGGCGGGACGGCCATGTGGATATCGATGATGTCCACGATCTCTCTGACGGGGCGCCGACGCCCGAGGCAGAGGCTGTCGCCGCATCCGAGCGCAGGCAGTTGAATCAATGCCTGCAAGAGCTAGAGGCGGACAAATCAGAGGCTGTGCGTCGCGCTTATCTGGACGGTGACAGCTACCAGGACCTGGCGGCACGATACGAGGTGCCGCTTAATACAATGCGTACATGGCTGCGACGCAGCCTTCTGAAACTAAGGGAATGCCTGAGCCGATGAGCCCGGAAGAAGACCATAGCGACGATACCGCCCTTGCGGGCGAGTATGTGCTGCATCTTCTTGATGATGCCGAGCGCGCAGCGTTCGAGCAGCGTATGGCTGTTGAGCCGGCCCTGCGCGATCTGGTGCGCGATTGGGACGAACAGTTTTCCCTCATGACGCATGATATTGCTCCTGTCACGCCACCAGCCGCTGTAAAAGCCCGGCTGCACAGCTCGCTCTTCCCGGACAACACGGCGCGCCGCAGCCCCTGGTGGGGATGGCTGGTGGGCGGTGTCGTTGCTGCCGGCATTGGTATCGGCGCCATTCTGTTGGCACCCAACCTTATCCCTGATATCGGCCTAGACCCGACATACACGGCAAGTATTGCTGCTGAAGACGGCTCGCTTATTGTTACAGCGCATTTCATTGCCGAAACGAATACACTTCAGATCTCGCGCCAAACCGGGAACGCCCTGCCGGGACGCGTGCTGGAACTGTGGCTGATTGCGGACGGCGCGGATGCGCCCGTGTCACTGGGTGTTCTGCCCGAAGATCCCGAGGCACGTATCGAGCTGCCAAGCACCCTGGCGACGCAAATGGCCAAGGCAGTACTGGCCATCAGTGACGAACCAGCCGGCGGCTCGCCAACGGGTGCACCGACAGGTGCGGTGCTTGCCGTTGGACCTGTGGCAGACGCCTAAAAACCTGCCCCAAAACAGAGTTTCGAAAAAACTCAAAAAACTTTGAAACTTTCTCTCGGAACGTCCCGTGTCTCCTTCATCGCCGGCCCACAAAGGGCCAACGCAACGAAGGAGACTACCCATGACGATCAAGACATTCATTGCCTCTTCCACTGCTGCTCTGGCGCTTGGCACCGCTGCATTTGCTGACAACCCAACCGTTGGCGGCGCGCCGATGCTGGAAAACCGCAACATCATCGAAAATGCCGTGAACTCCCCCATCCACAAGACGCTTGTCGCCGCTGTGAAAGCCGCCGATCTGGTGGACACCTTGCAGGGCGCAGGCCCCTTCACGGTATTCGCCCCGGTTGACGATGCATTCGCGGCGCTGCCTGCGGGCACGGTCGAAACACTGCTGAAGCCCGAAAACAAGGGAATGCTGCAAAAGGTCCTGACGGCGCATGTTGTGGCCGGTGACTGGTCTGCCGCCGATATCGTTTCCGCAGCGCGCTCCAGCAGCGATGGGTTCTATCACTTCAACGCCGTATCCGGTGACGCGCTTTCGGCACAGGTGAAGGGCAGCAATGTCTACCTCATCGATGAAAACGGCAATGCCAGCAAAGTCATTGTTGCGGATGTCGATCAATCCAATGGCGTGATCCACGTCGTCAATAGCGTGCTTGTTCCCAAGTAATTCTGCGCAACCGTCCCCTCCCCCTCCGCGTTAGCGGAGGGGGCACGTCCACTTGTAGAGGAGACTTCCAAATGAAACGCCGTAAGTTTCTGACCGGGTTCATTGCTTTTGCCGGAACGCGTCTTTACGCGCAGGAAGCCCCCTTTGAGATCACCCGCACGCAGGCCGAGTGGCGCTCCATGCTGACAGATGTCGAATACGCAGTGATGCGCGAGGAAGAGACCGAGCCGCCCTATTCCAGCCAGCTTCATACCCTGACGCGCGCGGGAACATACCATTGCAAGGGCTGCGATCTGCCAATCTATTCGTCAAAGCACAAATACGACAGTGAAACCGGCTGGCCCAGCTTTTGGAAAAGCTTGCCCGAGGCTGTACGCACCAAGCCGGACAACAGCCTGTTTGCCACCCGCACCGAGGTCCATTGCAGGCGCTGCGGATCACATCTGGGCCATATCTTCGACGACGGACCGGACCCCACGGGCAAACGTCACTGTCTCAATGGTGTCAGCCTGACATTCAAACCCTGAAACAAATATGCGCAGTGCGCGTAGCGCTGCGCGGTCCCGAACAGGATTCATGAAAGGAAACCTCATGCTACGATCTACATCCCTCACCGCCGCCATCGCCCTGCTCGCCGCCCCCGCCTTTGCGGATGGCCATGCAGGTACCATGGGCTACATGCTCTCCGCCGATGGCACAGGCCTGACGATCATGGATAGCATCTCCACCCCCGAAAAGGCGCGCATGGTGGAGCTGTCCACGCCGCTCCGGTCCATCGCCTGGCGTCCTGTTACCGGTGACCTCATCGGCTATGCAGATGGTATGATAGTGACCATCGACACGGTTTCCGGTGAAACGATGGATCAGGGCGCAACCTTCATGGACGATGCCGTGATCGCGGACGGCGCGGTGGTTGCCTTCGATTTCAACAACAAGATCGACGCCGTGCGCGCCGTCTCTTCGATGGGGGATAACCTTGTCTACTTCCCAACCGACTTTGGCGATGACAAGGCCAATTCCGTTCGCCGCTTTACCGATCTGTTCTACGCAGAAGGCGACATGTTCGAAGGCGAGAAGCCTTTGATCTTTGCCAATGCCTACACCAACGCGATCAGCAGTGCGAAGGCCAGCGGTACGTTCCAATACGCCCTGGATGCGCGCACCAATGCGCTGGTGAGCCTGGCGAACAACGCAGGGACGCTTGAGACGGTCGGTCTTGTGACCATCGATGGAGAACCGGCCGATATCCTGCCCCTGGGCGGGTTCGACATTGTCTCGCCCAAAGAAGGCACCAATGCTGCCTATGCCGTACTTCAGATTGATGGACAGGGCAGCGCGGGACTTTATGCCATCGACTTGTTGACGGGTGCCGCAACACTTCTGTCGGACCTGGGAACCGCTGAGGTTTCCAGCTTCGCAGCCTCATCCGGGATGTGACCTACCAAGCATGAGTAATGAGTAACAGGCGGCGCTCTTTTGAGTGCCGCCTTTTTCAATTCATCCACGCAGTAGCAGCGTTTCACGCTTCGGGATGCGAAAACAAGGCGCATTCCGCAACACGTTTGACAGGCGGCCATGCTGATTTCGCAGATCAGTGGTTTCCTTTAGCACTGCGGCAACCTTACGGGACCGGCCCCGCAGTTTGCACGCCACAAGGACCATGCCTTTAATAGAATTCATAATCCTTGCGCATTTCCATACAGAGGGTTTCCCTATGGAGAAACCAATGACCGAAACAAGCTCAACAGAACGGACCACCCTTCCCGACAAAGACGGGATTATTGCGCTCTTTGCCAAACCCAAAGGGATCGAAGAGGCAATCGGTCTGATCGAAAAGGAAGTCCGCTCCGAGGTTCAGGACTACTCTCGCGCGCGCTCAGAAGGGGCGAATACAGTGGTCAACTTGAGGCAAAACCGCTGACAGTTGGAACATTCGCTGGAAAACATGTTCCAACAACTTTCCAACTTCAAACACCATTTCTTCTAAGTGATTGATTTAAATGGTGCCCCCACACGGACTCGAACCGCGGACCTACTGATTACAAATCAGTTGCTCTACCAGCTGAGCTATAGGGGCACTCTTACTGCAGGACCGCGTTTAGACCGGATCAGATCGGTGCTTCGCGGTTGCAGCGTCCTTCTACACCAACAGAAACTGTTTGCAAGACCCCCGAGGAAGAAAATGCGCGGAATTTCTGCGGCTGCTGCTTGGCCCCATATCGGGAGTGAGCGCGCCTACAAAGGGTGTGCCGCGCGCGCAATATTCCAAGGTGGACCCGGTGCCCCGATCCAGCTGGTTTGACCCAGGTCGGTTAGCAGAGTAAGCCTGACGCATCCAAGACGCCCGGAGACCCCACATGCAGGTCATTTTTCACTGCGGAGCACATGGCACCGAAGAGGATCGCCTGGTCAAGACATTGCAGCGCAACCAGGAACGGTTTCGCGCCCATGGGACGGCTGTGCCGGCGCCGGGGAAATATCGCTATCTGCTTAAGGACTGTATCGCCGCGCTGCAGGATGGCACTGCCGCGCCAGGATCACGCGATGTTTTGTGGGACGCTATTCTGGAGGAGGAAGAGGCCAGGCGTGTCCTGCTGTCGAATGCCCATTTCTTTGGTTCGCAACGGCAATCCATTGACGGCAGTCGCTTTTACCCCGAGGCCGAGGAGCGCCTGCGCTCACTGCAGCAGCTGTTTGCACAGGATCAGATTGAACTGTTCATCGGGTTGCGCAACCCCGCCACACTGCTGCCTGTTCTACTGGAAAACGCCCACCCGGATCGCAAGACGCAGGTGCTGCAGGCGCTAGATCCCTATGGCCTGCGCTGGTCTGATCTGCTGTATCGGCTGCGCCAGGCGGTGCCCGAGGTAAAGATCACCACCTGGTGCTTTGAGGACATGCCGCTTATCTGGGCCGAAATCATCCGCGACATGTCCGCAATACCTGCGGATGAACGCCTGAATGGTGGCATGGATCTGCTCGCGGCGATCATGGACCGCGAAGGCATGCGACGCCTGCGTCAATATCTGGCGCAGCATCCCGACCTGTCCCAGCCCCAGCGCCATCGCGTCTTTGCTGCCTTTCTGGACAAATACGTCGATGAAGACGCGCTGGTAGAGGAAATCGATCTGCCCGGCTGGAGCGAAACCCTGGTTGAGGAGGTGACTGCGCTATATGAAGCGGACATGGAGAGAGTTCGCGGCATTCCCGGTGTTACTCTGCTCACGCCCTGATGGCCCAGTCTGGCGGCCCTAGCGCGCGATGGGCTGGCCTGCGCGGTCAACGGTCAGGCTCTCTACCGTTTGGTCATCGTAAAACAGATCAATAGAAACCTGCTCGATCGATTGTAAAGGATAGCTTTTATAGGGCATCCCGTCTTCTTCCAGGATCGCATTGGGTGCGGGCTGGTCTTCGTGGCATGGCGGCAAGGGCCAGTTTTCAGGCGCCGCGCCATTGATGCTGATGCGGATCCCCGACAGCCCACAGCGCCAGGACCACAGATGCGTCACATAGAGCAGATCCTGCCCCTGAAATTCCCGTACAGAGATCCAGTTTGCCTTGGTTGCCGCCAGTATCGGTTTTACTTCGGCGGCAGTGGTAAAGGGCGCTGCCTGCGCCAGGGCTGGCACCATGCCCAGGACCAGGCAGATAGGTGCCGCAAATAAACCTCTCAACATTCTCAATCCCTCGCTGAAACTGATACAAACAAGTCGCGGACCGGCACCATGAGACGCCCCCCTTCGCAGAGTGGGTTTTGGCCAGGTCCAAGTTGCACTATAGAGCAAAAGACCCCCACTCCCCAACCGCGCACAGCATGCAGCAGACAGGAACAGCGATGGCGCAGCAATCTTTCAACGTCATGATCATCGGCCAGTCCGGCCGTTTGCAATATGAGGCACTGCTTTTTGCCGCCTCTCTGCGCCACAGCTGCCCTGATTTTTCGGGACGCCTGTTTGTCGCCGTGCCGCAGCCCGGCCCGCTCTGGCAGAAAGACCCCAGCCTGCGCAATGCGGCGGTGCTGGCGGCGCTGACCCGTCTGGATGTTGAATTGCTCCCGTTTGAGAGCAAGCTCTTTGGCGAAAGTTACCCCTATGGCAACAAGATCGAGGCCCTGCAGGCCATGCCCGAGGGAGAGCCCTTTGTCTTCTTTGACAGCGACACCCTGATCACCGGCGACCTGCAGGCAGTGCCGTTCGATTTTTGCCGCCCATCGGCGTCTTTGCGGCGCGAAGGCACCTGGCCCAAGCCAACCCTGTACGGGCCTGGCTATGATGCGATCTGGCGCGCCCTGTATCGGCGTTTTGATCTTGATATCGAACCAACGCTGGATCACAGCCAACCTGATGAATATTGGAAACGCTATCTCTATTTCAATGCCGGGTTCTTTTATGGTGCCTGCCCCCAGGCCTTTGGCGCAAGGTTTGCCAGCTACGCGCAGTCTATCCTGACTGATCCGCCCATCGAACTGGTTGGCCAGTCGCTGGATCCCTGGCTGGATCAGGTGGCTCTGCCACTGGTGATCCACTCCTTTGGTGGTGGGCGCGACACGCTGCCTGTGGGTTATCTTGATGGGGACACCAGCTGCCACTACCGCCTTTTCCCGCTGCTCTATGCCCGTGAAAGCGATGCGGTCATTGCGCTGCTCGAAGAGATCGCAGCGCCAAACTGGTTGAAAAAAGTGCTGAAAACCTATGAGCCGATCAAGCGGCTGGTCTATCAAAACCGGGGCGCAAGGGTGCGGGCCCTGTTTGATCAGGACAACCTGCCCCGGCGCGAACAGGCCATCCGCAACAAGATCAAATCTGCAGGGCACTGGCTGCGCTAAGGTCGGCTGCCCCGCAGCAGCCGCGCCATGCGGGTTTTACAGCAGCCATCGGGCACCCAGGCAGGGTCCTGGAACAATATTCTTCCTGTGGCAGCAAAAGACGCCGAAGCGTTCCAAACTGCAACGCCTGCGTTGTACTACGCGGCAAGCTGTCCTAGACATTCGCCAACAGTATTGATCAGGGAGAGACCAGAATGAGCGATGCACCAGCCTATGGCTTTGATACCTTGCAGATCCATGCAGGCGCCAAGCCCGACCCGGCAACCGGGGCCCGGCAGACACCAATCTACCAGACAACCGGCTATGTCTTTCGCGATGCCGATCATGCCGCTGCCCTGTTCAATCTGCAGGAAGTCGGCTTCATCTATTCCCGTCTGACCAACCCCACGGTTGCGGTGTTGCAAGAACGCCTGGCGACGCTTGAGGGCGGCGTTGGGGCGGTATGCTGCTCTTCTGGTCACGCAGCGCAGATCATGGCGCTATTCCCGTTGATGGCCCCAGGCTGCAATGTCATTGCCTCGACCCGTCTTTATGGCGGCACGGTTACCCAGTTCAGCCAAACAATCAAACGCTTTGGCTGGTCGGCCAAATTTGTTGATACCGATGATCTAGCCGCGGTTGCGGCGGCAATTGATGAAAACACCCGCGCGGTATTCTGCGAATCAATCGCCAACCCCGGCGGCTATGTCACCGATGTACGCGCCATTGCCGATGTGGCTGATGCCGCAGGTGTGCCGCTGATTGTCGACAACACCACCGCCACACCCTACCTGTGCAACCCCATTGCCCAGGGCGCGACCTTGGTGGTGCATTCAACCACCAAATATCTGACCGGCAATGGCACAGTGACCGGTGGCGCAGTGATCGACAGCGGAAAATTCGACTGGTCCGCCAGCGACAAATTTCCCTCGCTTTCCGCGCCAGAGCCCGCCTACCACGGACTGAAATTCCATGAGACCTTTGGAGGATTGGCCTTTACCTTCCATGGCATCGCCATCGGGCTGCGGGACCTGGGAATGACGATGAACCCACAGGCGGCACATTATACACTGATGGGCGTTGAAACCCTGTCGCTGCGGATGCAGCGCCACTGCGAGAACGCCATAACCGTTGCCAGCTGGCTGGAGCAGGACGACCGGGTCGACTATGTGACCTACGCCGGGCTGGAAAGCTCT
This sequence comes from Pseudophaeobacter sp., assembly GCF_048267565.1. NCBI lineage: Bacteria > Pseudomonadati > Pseudomonadota > Alphaproteobacteria > Rhodobacterales > Roseobacteraceae > Pseudophaeobacter > Pseudophaeobacter sp. Next base: position 1,192,428 of record NZ_JBLWXG010000001.1, read on the forward strand.
CCCTACTATGAACGGGCGCAGAAGTGCTTCCCCAAGGGCACCAGCGGGCTGTTCACCTTTGCAGTGAAGGGCGGCTATGACGCCTGCATCAAACTGGTCGATTCACTGGAGATCTTCAGCCATGTGGCCAACCTTGGCGACACCCGGTCGCTGATCATCCACTCTGCCTCGACCACTCACCGCCAGCTTTCACCGGAACAGCAAGAGGCCGCTGGCGCGGGGGCCAATGTGGTGCGGATTTCCATCGGCCTGGAAGATTCCGCCGATCTGATCCGCGATCTGGACCAGGCCCTGACCAAAGCCTGCGGCTGACACTGCACAACAGCCATCACTGACAAGAAAAAGGCCGGGCAATTGCCCGGCCTTTTGATCACGAGAGCTTGTCGCGGTCATTCTATTTCGCATGTTTTAGGTGCGCAGAACCGGCAGCCGGTTCTGCGCTACTGCGCTACTTTGTTTCCGACACCTGCAGATCAAAGACCACATCGACATTATGGGTAAAGCTCAGCTCGCCCGCTTCGATTGGCATGGCTCCGCCGCGCGCCATTTCCATGGCCATCATCGGACGCCCACCACCGGGCTGACGATCGGTGATGCTGCGCACCGGGCCCAATGTCACCCCAGCCGCCTTGGCCAACTGTTCTGCTTTGGCCATGGCATCCGCAACCGCATCCGCGCGCAGCTGAACCTCCAGGCCCGCGTGATCCGCCACATCAAAGCGCAGCCCCTGGAACTGATTGGCCCCGGCCCGCAGAACCTGATCCAGCACCGTGCCCAGCTGATCCAGATCGCGCACCCGCAGGTTCAGGGTATTGGAGGCAGAAAACCCGGTGATCTTGCGTGGCTCCTCTGTGCCCTGCCCGCGCGGGTTGGACCAGACCGGATGCAAAGAAATCTGCTGTGTCTGCATATCCGTGGCCGCGATCCCCGCGTCACGCAGCGTCGCCACAACCGCCGCCATATCCTGCGTGACCGCCGCCATAGCCGCGCCTGCCTCGACGTCTTCTTTGCTCACGCCAAGAGTGATAACCGCCATATCCGGCGAGACCTCGACCTGCCCCTCTCCGGTGACCACAATATTGCGATCCACTGGGGTCTCCGCTCTCGCCACGCTGCCCAAGGACAAACCCAATGCCAGGGCGGTGATCAAAACTGTCTTTGTTTTCATTGTTAAAGCTCCTTTTTCTCCCGCCTAAGATGGGGGTGGCAGATCACCGCTGACAAGGGCTGGTTGTGCTCTTTTCCTTTCACTCGGCGGAGTCCTGCTTTATGGTCTGCCCTGACACAGCCTGAATGGACTCCTCGCGGTCCGGGCATTTAAGATTTGGATGGTTTGACCGCATTATGAAACCGGGGTTTGCTCTTTCTCTTTCCGCTGAGGGTATTGTTCTGCTGCATCGTGCCGCCGGGGGCTGGCGCAATGTGGGGTCTGTGCCGCTTGGCGGTGACACTATGACCGCCGATATTGCCGCCCTGCGCGCCAAGGGTGATGCGCTGGACAGCAATGGTCTGTGCAAGCTGATCATTCCAAATGAGCAGATCCGCTACCTGACCATTGAAACCGGGGTATCGGATCCCGCACGCCGCCGCGACGTGGCGCGTGCCGCGCTGGAAGGGGCTACGCCCTATGCCGTGTCCGACCTGGCCTTTGATCTGTCAGAAGACGGCAGCCAGACCCATATTGCCGCGGTGGCCCATGAAACCCTGGCAGAGGCCGAAAGCTTTGCGCTGGAAAACGGCTTTACGCCAGCCTCCTTTGTAGCGGTGCCCGGAGGGTCCGGCTTCCTCGGAGAGCCCTTCTTTGGTCCGGCCCCATCGCTGGGCGATCAAGAGATCGAGCCAGACGGCATTGCTGTGGTCGATGTCGGCCCCGCAAAACTGCCCCAGCCAGAGAATAAGGCGCCAAAGGTACCAGAGACAAAGGCCTCAAAACCACAAGAGCCACAAGGCAAAGACAGGCTTCGCGACGCCAAGACACCTGCGGCCAAGGCGATGCTGACCCTGCCCGAGGCACCGGCAGAACTGGACCCAGATGCCCCCGCTTCGGGATCTGGCCTTTCGGACACAGCCCCACAGGCAGACAGCGGTCCAATCGCCGGGTTCAGCACGCGTCGCCGTAAACCCACGGATGCGCCCAGCCGCCCCGATGCTGGTGCCGCCACGGCAAAAACAGCAAAGATCGCAGCCACGGTTGCAGCGCCGCATGTCAAACCGGCACCTGCCGCCACCGCCAATCCCAAGGGCGAAGCGGCAAAACCGGTTGGACCGGCCCGCGCCGCAAATGCCGCCGACAAGACCGGCAGCGGTGGAACACTTGATGCCGCAGCCCCCAACGCAAAAGTGGGCAGCAAATCCGCCCCTGCTGTTGCGCCGCCACGCCCCGCAGATGGGACAGGCACGGCAAAACCCGTACAGGCCAGCCGCAAGCCCCTGCAATCCCCGTCCGGTGACCGCGCCGCAACGCCCTCCCCCGCCATCAGCCCCGCCGCCGCGCAGGCGGCAAACAGCCTCGAATCTGAAGGCACCAAGGGTAAACCGCGGTATCTGGGGTTGATCCTGACCGCAGCGCTGTTGCTGACCATGGCCGCTATTGCCGCATTTGCGCTGTTCTCAGAGGGCGGATCTTTCTTTGCCTCTGAACGCACGCAATTGGAAGTGACTGAAGACGAACCGCCACTTCCCCCCGCAGCCGAGCGATCAGCCACCACCCCAGAGCCCGCCGCCAATATTGATCCCGCAGAGGCCGGTGTGCCCCAGCCCGCGGAAATCCCGCTCAGCGAAAACGAAACGGAACCTGTCAGCATCGCCCCACAGGTGAGCGCAATCCCAGACCAGCCCGACCCCGGCATTGTCGAGCAAGGCGCCCCAACACCGCAAGAGACAGAACCGCAACTGCACGCAAGCACGGGCCAGCCCGTGCTTGATACGTTCGAGGAGGAGAGCACGCCGCAGGACGACGCTGAGGCCGCAGAGGATCAGACGGACCGGGAAGCAGCGCGCAGCGCAGCCGCGCTCTATGCAGCGACAGGCATCTGGCAGCAGGTGCCCCAGATCACCCAGCCGCCTGCGCTGGTCACACTGGATGACATCTATGTTGCCTCTATCGACAACAGCAATCTGTCGCAGGATGCGATTGCCCTGCCCCTGTCCCCCGGATTGGAGCACGATACAGTGCCAAATGCGCTAAGCGATCCGGCAGCGGCGGGACGCGGGTTTGAGCTGGACAATCGCGGGTTGGTAACCGCCACCCCGGACGGCACGTTGAACCCAGATGGGGTGATGGTCTACCTGGGCCGCCCAGACGTGGTGCCGCCACCCACCCCCGCCCGCGCCGCGCTTGACGCAGCCGACACCGAGGCGGAAAATGCCCGCATCGCAACCCTGTCGCAAACCCGCCCCCGTCCCCGCCCGTCAGATCTGGTAGAACAGGCAGAGCGCGCGGTCCTGGGCGGGCTAAGCCGGGCAGAATTGGCCCGTGTCAGGCCACGCCCCCGCCCGGCCAGCCTGAAGACAGAAGAACAGGAAAATCAGCCCGTCAGCAGCCTGGCTGTGACATCGTCCACCGCGCCGCGCAGCAGGCCTGCCAACTTTGCCAATCTGGTAGACCGTGCCACACGGCAACGCGCCACTACTGCCGCAGCAAGCAGCGCCACGGCAGCATCAGCAGCCCCGCGCACGGTCTCGCCCAGCATCCCCAGCTCTGCTTCGGTGGCGCGCCAGGCCACGCTCACCAATGCCATCAACCTACGGCAGGTGAACCTGATCGGGATCTTCGGCAAGCCCTCTAACCGACAGGCCCTGATCCGGATGCCCAGTGGCCGCACCCGCCAGGTCAGCACCGGAGATCGCCTGGACGGGGGCACTGTCCTGGCCATTGGCGAAAACCAGCTTCAGTACCAAAAGAGAAGCAAAAACATCACGTTAGAACTTCCAGGCGACTGATACCCACACCCTGCCCGGCCACAGGCTGCACGGGCGGAAATGAAACGGAAAAAGCCGGGCCCCATGTAAGAGACCCGGCTTTTTGTTAGCCTGGTAAATTGTCTGGCTTATTCAGCAGCGTCCAGCTCTCCGTTGGCAATCTGTTCACGCTCGATTGATTCAAACAGCGCTTTGAAATTGCCCTCGCCAAAGCCATCGTCGCCCTTACGCTGGATGAATTCAAAGAAGATCGGCCCGATCACTGTCTTAGAGAAGATCTGCAACAGGATCTTGGTCTCGCCACCATCCACGACCCCTTCACCATCAATCAAGATGCCGTGTTTCTGCATCCTGTCCAGCGGCTCTTCATGGCCCACGACGCGGTCGTGGCTCAGCTCATAATAGGCGGCCGGGGGTGGCGGCATATAGGTGATACCGCGATCCGCGATTTCGTCGGTGGCACTGTAGATATCTTCGGCGCCAACCGCGATGTGCTGGATGCCCTCGCCTTTGTATTTCTTCAGATAGGCAACAATCTGGCCGGTCTCGCCACGGTCTTCGTTGATTGGAATGCGAATGCGGCCACAGGGCGAGGTCAGCGCGCGGCTCAGCAACCCGGTGAACTTGCCCTCGATGTCAAAGAAACGGATTTCCTTGAAGTTGAACAGATCGCCGTAGAACCGGAACCATTTGTCCATATTGCCCTTGTAAACATTGTGGGTGAGGTGATCGAGATAGTAGAAACCAACGCCACGTGGCTTGGATTGCTTGGTCCACTCGAATTCCTCGTTATAGGGCGAGGTTTCATAATACTGGTCGATGAAATAGATCAGCGAACCGCCAATACCCTTGATCGCGGGCACATCCATCGTCTTGTCGTCGCCTTCATAGGCTTCGGCACCTTTGGAAACCGCATGGTCAAAGGCCTTTTGCGCATCCACAACACGCCAGCCCATCGAGGGGGCACAGGGGCCATGCTCGGCTACGAACTTATCGGCAAAGCTGCCTTTTTCGGCGTTGAGGATATAGGTGATATCGCCCTGCTGCCACAGCTCTACCCCGGTTTTGGTCTTGTGATGGCCAACCTGTTCATAGCCCATCTTGGTGAAAAGATCGCGCAGCTCTTGCGGGTTAGGGCTGGCGAATTCAACAAATTCAAAACCGTCGGTACCGGCGGGGTTTTCTTCGCTGATGACTGTTTTTGGCGCGTTATGCGGAAATGGACCCATGGTGGTTTCCTCCAATTGTCGCGGGATGCGGGCTTAGGTGTCTGTTCCCCTTGATAATAGCGCACATGAGATGCTTGTTTTGCGCGTTCTTCATGCGATACCCCCTTCCATATGCGGAATATTCACGCAACAATGCGAAAAATTGGGAAAACACCGCATATGATTGACGCCACCGACACCAAGCTGCTCGCGGCATTGCAGAAAAATGCACATCTCACCGCGCAGGATCTGGGAGAGTTGCTGAACCTTTCCCCCAGCCAGGCAGGCCGACGACGCCAACGTCTAGAGGCCGAAGGCTATATCCAAGCCTATTGCGCCCGGCTGGATCCGGTCAAGATCGGCCTTACGGTGCAGGGGTTTGTGCATGTCAATCTGGGCAGCCACGGCCCGGAACAATCCGCCAGCTTCAGCCGCCTGGTCAGCACCCGTCCTGAAATAACGTCTGCCTGGACCATGACCGGCGAGGCCGATTACCTGCTGCGGGTCTATTGCCATGACCTGCAGGCGCTAAATCAGTTAATCCACGAGATTCTTTTGCCGCATCCCGCCGTGGCCCGCGTGCAAAGCCAGATCGTCATGGCGCAGCTAAAACGCGACGCGCCCCTGCCGACTTAACAGTAAATGAAGGTTTGCAATGTAGGAATCACACCTGAACGATATAGAAGTGGAACCCTCCCTTGTCCTTTGTAGACCGTCGCATCGAAGTTCGCCCCTCGACAGGCGCCGCCCCCTTCGCTCTGAACGAGGTATTCTTTTCCCGTACCGACGAGCGAGGCGTTATCCAAGCGGGTAACTACGTATTCAAACGTGTCGCCAATTACAGCTGGGAAGAGCTGATCGGCGCACCACATAAGATCATCCGCCACCCGGATATGCCAAAGGGTGTTTTCCAGCTGTTCTGGGATACCCTGAATGCCGGAGACAGCATTGGCGCCTACGTCAAGAACAAGGCCAAAGACGGACTGTATTACTGGGTTTTTGCAGTTGTCGTGCCCTGCAAGGGGGGCTACCTGTCGGCACGGATTTCTCCCTGCAGCACCCTGTTTGAGGAAGTCAAAGCCGCCTATAACGACATGCGCCAGGCAGAAGTCAACGAAGGTCTCAGCCCGGTAGACAGCGCCCAAAGGATGATGGATTGGATCCATAGCAAGGGGTTCGAAAACTATCACCAGTTTGCCACCCATGCACTGAGCGAAGAACTGCTGGCCCGGGATGCAGGGCTGGAGCGCCCCAGAGACGCCAAGATCTCTGATCTGCGCCGGATGATGGCCAATGCTGAAACCCTGGTCGAAGAGACCCAGGGCCTGGTCAAGGATTTCGACGCCATGCACACGATCCCGCATAACCTGCGGGTCATTGCCTCTCGTATCGAACCCTCGGGCGGCCCGGTCACTGTTCTGTCCCAGAACTATGGCGCGATGTCGCGCGAGATGTCGGATTGGTTTGCAGCCCATGTGATGGGAGAAAACAGCAATTTCAACGCCATCAAACTGGCCGTCACCAATAGCCTCTTTGTCGAAGGCATGGCCCGCATCCTGAATGAATGCAATGCGCAGCTTCAGACCGAACAACGGGGCCTGGGCAGTATCGATATGGACGCCGAACGCAGCAACCTAACCGATATGGTGCAAGCGGAAACAGATCGGGCCAGAAAAGGCGTGGAAGAGGTGGACCTTGAGGCAGACCGTATCATGCGCGCCTGTCAGGTCATGCATCGCCAGTTCCTGGGGCTGAGCTCAACCCGCGTCCTGTGTAAGATTGAAAGCGCACGCCTGCCGGAATCAGGCGAGACCCTTTCGGATATCATCGACCAGCTTGGGGTCTTCCAGGAACGGATTTCGCGCCGCCTCGACAATATTAGCAAGCTCAGCAATGAAATCCGCATGATGGATCAGTAACCCCCCCCAAAAAAACCGGCGATGCAGGGCAGCACAGGCGGCGGCGGGGAAACCTGGCCGCCGTTTCCCATTTGACCCTGGCCTCCCCCCTATTCGCTTGGCGGGGATGCGCCGGGCGGAGATTTGGCTTTACCGCCGGCCCGCTTAAACCGTTGCCAAGTCGCGGACCGCTTGCGATACCATTTGGTATGGACGCATTTCTATATCAAGCAACAATCTATCTCGCAGCTGCCGTCATTGCCGTGCCCCTCGCGGCGCGGCTAGGGCTGGGCTCTGTTCTGGGCTATCTGGCGGCCGGCATCATTATCGGACCAGTGCTGGGGCTTGTCGGGGCCGAAACCGAAGACCTGCAGCATTTTGCCGAATTTGGCGTTGTCATGATGCTGTTTCTGATCGGGCTAGAGCTTGATCCCCGCGCTCTGTGGGCGATGCGTCACAAATTGGTTGGGCTGGGCGGGCTACAGGTCCTGACCAGCACCCTGGCGCTGATGGCGGCCGCGCTGATGGCCGGGGAAACCTGGCAAGTCAGCCTGGCGATCGGACTGGCGCTGTCGCTGTCCTCTACCGCGATTGTGCTGCAAACCCTGTCGGAAAAGGGGTTGATGCAAACCGGTGGTGGTCGGGCCTCTTTCTCGGTGCTGCTGACTCAGGATATTGCCGTCATTCCCATTCTCGCCTTTCTGCCCCTGTTGGCTGTGAATGGCGGGCTACAACTTGGTGAAAACGGAACGATTGAACGCGGCCTTGAAGGCGCGGCAAAGAGCGCTGCGGGCCATGACAGCCTGTCACTTGTTGCCGGGCTGCCCGGCTGGGCCGTGACGTTGACAACCCTCGGGGTGATCGGGGCTGTGGTGCTGGCTGGCATCTATCTGACCCAACCGGTATTCCGCTTCATCCATGCCAGCAAGCTGCGCGAAATGTATACCGCGCTGGCGCTGCTTATCGTGGTTGGGATCTCCTTCCTGATGACCCTGGTGGGCCTGTCCCCGGCGCTTGGCGCCTTTCTGGCCGGGGTGGTTCTGGCCAACTCTGAATTCCGCCACGAGCTGGAAAGCGATCTTACCCCCTTCAAGGGGCTGTTGCTGGGCCTGTTTTTCATCACCGTCGGGGCCGGCATCAACTACAAGCTGTTTCTGGCCAACCCTGGCGATCTGCTGGGGCTGGCATTGCTCGTAATTGTGGCCAAGGGGGCCATTTTATATTTCATTGGCCGGGCCTTTGGTCTGAAACAGCGCAATCACTGGCTGTTCACGCTCAGCTTGGCGCAGGCAGGCGAATTTGGTTTTGTGCTGCTGGCCTTTTCCCGCCAGCAAAATGTGATTCCCGCACCGCTGGCGGAAAAGCTGTTGCTGGTCATTGCGCTCTCGATGCTGATCACGCCGCTGCTGTTCATTCTCTATGATCTGCTGTCCCATTTCGTAAAGGATCAGCGGGTCGAACATGAACCGGATGAAATTGACGAACAGGGGCCGGTAATCATTGCCGGCATTGGCCGCTTTGGCCAGATCGTCAACCGGCTGGTCCGGGCAAGCGGGTTCAAGACCGTATTGCTGGACAATGACATGCGGGCGGTACAGCTGATGCGCCGCTTCGGATTCAAGAGCTTCCTAGGCGATCCAACCCGCCCGGAACTGCTCAAGGCTGCCGGGATTGCCAAGGCGCATGTGCTGGTGGTGGCGCTGGATGACATCGAAAGAAGCGTCAAGCTGGTCAGCTATGTACGGCGCACCTACCCGGACCTGCATATCATCGCCCGCGCCTATGATCGCAACCATGTCTTTGCGCTCTACCAGGCGGGTGCGGATGATATCGTGCGTGAAATGTTCGACAGCTCACTGCGGGCCGGGCGCTATGTTCTGGAAAAAATCGGGCTGAGCGAATACGAAGCCGCACAGGCAGAACAGACCTTTTACGCCCATGACCGCAAAAGCCTGCGCGAGCTGGCAAGTTTCTGGCGGGCCGACATCCCCACCAGCGAAAACCAGGCCTATATCGAACGCGCCCGCGAAATGGAAAAGGATCTGGAAATCGCCCTGCAGGACCTGGCCGAGAAAAAGGATAAGGGCTAGCACATCTTGCGCAAAAGTGGCCGCTGGTCTTGCACCGCTAAAACATGCGGCATCACCTAAGCGGAGCAGGTTGCGAGATTACAAATGAACGCGACGCACCCAAGAGGCTGCGCCTGCGGTCTTTGAAAGGCAAAAGCCCAAGGCCTGCGCCGTGGGCTTTTGCCGATCGCGCAAAACCTCTTGGGCTAGCCTGCGGCGACACCCGCCTCAGCAAAGGTCGCCATGCCGCTGTGGCACGCAATGGCCCCTTTCAGCACCTGGATTGCCAGCGCCGCGCCAGAGCCTTCACCAAGGCGTAGGCCCAAGGACAGCAGTGGGGCCTTGCCAAGCTGCTTCAGCAGGGCAGGATGCGCGCTTTCGGCGCTTTCATGGCCTGCCACCGCATGGTCCAGCGCACCTGGATCGGTGCGCAGCAGGCAGGCCGCTGCGGCGCAACAGATAAAGCCATCCAGGATCACCGGAATATGCAAGACACGCGCAGCGGCAATCGCCCCCGCCATGGCGGCGATTTCGCGCCCGCCCAGGCATCCCAACGCATCCAGCCCATCGCGGATCGCAGCCTGGTGCAGCGCCACACCTTCAGCGACAACCCGGCTCTTGTTGGCAAGCCCGGCATCGTCGACACCGGTGCCCCGGCCAGTCCAGTCTGCCGCGTCACCGCCAAACAACGCAAGGGCCAGCGCGGCCGCAGAGGTGGTATTGCCGATACCCATCTCGCCTACGACCAGCAAATCAGCCTCCCGGTCAACGGCGTTCCAGCCCGCCTGCAAGGCGGCCAGCAGATCAGCCTCGGGCAGGGCTGGACCCGTGGTGAAATCCTGCACCGGGGTATCCAGCTCCAGCGCATGAACATCCATGCGCGCCCCGGCCAGTTTGGCAAGCTGGTTGATTGCCGCGCCGCCCTGTTCAAAGTTGAGCACCATCTGGGCGGTCACCTCGGCCGGGAAGGCAGAAACGCCCTGCGCCGTCACCCCGTGATTGCCTGCAAAGACAATGACCTGCGGCGATGTGATCGCTGGCCGGTCCGTCCCGCGCCAGCCGCCATACCAGATCGCCAGATCCTCTAGCCGTCCCAGCGCGCCGGGAGGTTTGGTCAGCTGGCCATTACGCTGGCCAGCCGCATCAAGCGCCATCTGGTCTGCACCGCTGGCCTGTGCCAACTGGCGGCGCATGTCATCAAGGGAAGAAAGTGTTGGCAGCATTGACTAAAGCCTCGTTGCATCTGAACCGCAGGTGCGGGTAAATCTGGTTCGTCCTGTTTAGCGGCTTATCGCGGCTTCACAAGTCCTGCATGAGGCCCGCAAATGAGAAAAAACGACACATCTCTGGTGGATATCCCCCTGGCGCTGGTGCTACTGACCCGGTTGCCGCTGCCGCGCCTGAACGCAGCCAGCTTTCATCGGCAGGCGCGCGCCACATGGGCCTTTGCGCTGGCCGGGGTGGCCGTTACCCTGCCCGCCTGCCTGCTGGCACTACTGGCCCTGGCGCTTGGCCTGCCAGCCCCCCTTGCCGCCGGGATCTTGCTGGTGGTTCAGGTACTGTTGAGCGGCGCGATGCACGAAGACGGACTGGCGGATTGCGCCGATGGGTTCTGGGGAGGGTTTGATCCTGCCCGTCGGCTTGAGATCATGAAGGACAGCCAGATCGGCAGCTACGGCGTTCTGGCGCTGGTGCTCTCGCTTGGGCTGCGCTGGCAGGCCATTGCGCTGCTGATCGAACTGGAGCAGATCTGGAGCCTGCTGGCCCTGGCAGCCCTGAGCCGGGCCGCGATGCCCGTTGTGATGCTTTGGCTTCCCAATGCCCGCCAGTCGGGCCTTTCGCAAAGCCTCGGGCGGCCACCCCGGCGGGCCGTCGGCCTTGGCGTTTGCCTTGCCGTTGCACTGGCGCTGCCATTGCTGGGGGCGCATATTCTGGCCGTTCTCGCCATGCTCGTGCTTACCTGTCTGGGACTGGGGGCTTTGGCACAGCATAAGATCGGTGGCCAGACCGGCGATGTACTGGGCGCCTGTCAACAACTCTGTGAAGTTGCGGGAGTGCTTACCCTCGTCGCCATCTACAGCTGATCTGCGACCACAAAAAGGCCCGCAGCCAATAAGACTGCGGGCCTCTTCCCGACTATTTTCTCAAGCCCCAGCCTGATCTGGTGCGCACCGTTTCAAAGGGGCAACACTCGGATCAGGCGGCAACCCGTGAGGTCAGCACATCGCCGACCTGTTTTGCGGCCAGGATTTCGTCGCCGCCTGCCACTGCGGCAACTTCACGGGTCAACCGCTCCAGAGCGGCTTCATAAAGCTGGCGCTCAGAGTAGCTTTGCTCGCGCTGATCATCGGTGCGGTGCAGATCGCGCACCACTTCGGCAATAGCGATCAGATCGCCAGAATTGATCTTTTGCTCATATTCCTGCGCCCGACGGGACCACATGGCGCGCTTGACCTTGGCCTTGCCCTTCAGGGTTTTCATCGCCTGATTGATCACATCCGGAGAGCTGAGCGAGCGCATGCCCACTTCGATCGCCTTGTTGGTTGGCACCCGCAGCGTCATCTTGTCTTTTTCGAAGGTAATTACAAAAAGTTCCAGCGCAAAGCCGGCCACTTCCTGTTCCTCAATCGAAATGATCTGCCCAACCCCGTGGGCGGGATAAACCACAAATTCGTCAGGACGGAATGCGAGCTTCTTCGATTTTGTCATACAGGTCTTTCCTTGCACTTGAGGTCGGCCTAGTCCCCGAAGGGAGATCCGACACAACAACGGCAACGCTTGCGCCCCGGCCCCGCAATAGTGCGGTACCAGAGATCAATCGTCACCGTGATTCAATCCCCCAGCCCGCGCGCGACATCAACTGTGCTGCGTGAGGTGAGTTCCAGTTTCATATACATCTGATGATTATCATATCACAAAAACCCCCTCCCCGAAAGGCGGGCAAGGGGTGAAGTGGCGCCGAACGGTCAAAATTCGGCCATTTTAAGCGATTTCAGCAGGATAGCCGCCGTAAATTATCCGAAATTTCCCGGATTACCCGCCTTCACCGGGGGCTTCGGAAAAATATTTCTCCAGCTTACCCTCTTCTCCGTCACGCTCTTCCGCGCCGGGCATCGGGTCTTTCTTGGACACGATCACCGGCCACATTTCGGAATACTTGCGGTTGAATTCAACCCATTTGTCCATATCTGGCTCGGTATCCGGACGGATGGCATCCGCCGGGCATTCCGGTTCACAGACGCCGCAATCGATGCATTCATCCGGGTGAATAACCAGGGTGTTTTCACCTTCATAGAAACAATCTACCGGGCAAACCTCGACACAGTCGGTGTATTTGCAGGCAATGCAGTTATCCGTAACGACATAGGTCATGTGGGTGCGGTCCCATTTGTTGTTTGGCCACTAGCTAAATCAGACTCGCCCCAGCTTCAAGCCATCACGTGAAGTCCCGCTGGCGGGAAAGGTCAAGCGCTCTGCGAGTCTTCTTGTCAGGACGCCCTTTTCCCTCAAACCCGGGGTTTACAGGTACATTGTCCTGTTTTGGCGTTTTATCAAGATAAAGCGCCTGTGCCTCGGGGGCCGGACCGCGGCGATTGCCAAGGGCGAGGACTTCAACCACACGGGTTTGTCGCCCCTGTGGAAAGCTCAGAACATCGCCTGGGGTGACGCTCTGAGCCGTTTTTGTGATCTTGGTGCCGTTGAGGCGCAAATGCCCGGCGCTGACCTGTTTGGCTGCAAGGCTGCGGGTTTTGAAAAACCGCGCATACCAAAGCCATTTGTCGACCCGGAGTTTAGCAGCCTGCGGCTCCATGCCGGGTCAATCGCCCTGTTTCAGCCCCATGAGAGCTGCGGCAAAGGGATTGTCCGGATCGATCTGCTTTTCCTTCTTGGGCGGGCGGGCGGAATAGGTCTTGCCCCCCTGCTGCTGCGGGCGGCCCGCTTTTTTGCCGCCGGGCTTTCCACCGGGGCGGCCAGCGGATTTACCAGCGGTGCGCTCACCAGAGGAACCAGCCTGACCAGACCGTGCCTTGCCACCAGCGACACGCGGCTTGCCACCGCGGCGTTCCTGACCGTCCTGACCGGAAGCATCGCTACGCCGCGCGCCACGGTTGCCGCCCTGGCGACCACGACCGCCCCAGGCAAAGGTATAAAAAACCTCCATCTCAGCCTGGGCCTCGGCAGCGGTGTCAGCAGCGCCCTCTGAGGGGGCCTCAGCCGGTGCTTCCGTCGGGGTCTCGGCCGGTGTTTCTGTCGGGGTCTCGACAGGAACTTCGGCTGGGGGCGCGGTTGGGGTCTCTGTTGGTGTCTCAACCGGCGCTTCAACAGGTGTCTCTACCGGTGTTTCGACCGGTGTTTCGCCTGGCGCGTCGGCGGCTGTATCGCCTGATACCTCAGCTTCGGGCTCTTTAGCGGTCTCTGCCGCAGCCTTCACCTTGGCGCGTTCGCCCTTTTCAGCACGGTAGCCAAGTCCCTGCATCAGATCTGCGAACTGCTCTAGCGTCATGCCGGTGATCGACAGCATATCGGCTTTGGCCTCAAAGCCGCCTCGGCTGTCTTCGGCGCGCAGCATGTCGGCCAGACGTTCCAGCATGTCGATGCGGATCATCCGCTCGCCTGCTTCGCGGTAGCCGGACATGGTATCATAGCCCTTTGGCGCGTCTTTGGCGGCAGGCACGGTGACCAAACCGGGAGGCGGCGCTTCGGGGAATTCCTGCACACCATTGGCAAGCGACCACAGCACCAAACGCAGGCGCGTCGGAGCCGGCTTCAGCAGCAGCGGCATGAAGATGGTGAACTGACCAAAGCGAATACCGTGTTTGCGCAGTGCGCCACGGGCATCCTGATCCAATTCTTTGACTTCCTGCATCACGGTATGACGCGGCAGCAGCCCAAGAGCTTCGACCAGACGGAAGGCAAAGCCACGCGCCAGGCCGGTCAGCTCTTCGTCTTTTTGCAAATTGATAAGCGGCTCAAACAGCGCCTGCACCTTGCGAGAGATGAAATGCTGCAAGCGACGTTCGACCTTTTGCGCAACATCGGCGCCGGCGGCATCGTCAACAAAGACTTCAACCTGCGGGTTCAGCGGGTCAGCGCCGGCCACCAGTTTACCAACCGCAGCGTCGCCCCACATCAGGCCACCCTGTTCGGTGAAGTCGATCTCGGTATCGGGTGCATTGTAGAACCGGTCGGCGCGCAGATGGAATTGCGGCGCCAGCGCCTGCAGCGAGGCAGACTTCAATGTCTTTGCCTCGGCGCCCTGTGCGCTTTTGTCCGGCGTAAACCGAAACCCGTCCAACCGTCCGACAAATTCGCCCTCGACGGTCACTTCACCCTTGTCATTCACTTCGGCCAAAAGGGCCTCCTTCTGTTTGAGCCGGCGCAGAAGCACGGATGTGCGCCGGTCCACAAATCGCTGAGTCAAGCGCTCGTGCAGCGCATCTGACAACCTGTCTTCTACAGCGCGAGTCACCCCGCGCCAATGGCTTTCGTCATGCAACCAATTTTTACGCTGTGAGACATAGGTCCATGTACGAATAAAGGCCAGCCTCTTGGAAAGAGTATCAATATCGCCATCCGTGCGGTCAATTCGCTTGATCTGGCGGGCCAGCCAATCATCCGGGACCACGCCGCCGCCATGCAGATATTCGAATATACCCCCAATCAGCGCTGCATGTTCCCCATGAGAGATACCACGAAAATCCGGAATCCGGCAAACATCCCACAGCAAACGCACCGATTGCGGGTTGGTTGTGCGCGAGATTATGCCGCTATCGCGGGACAGAAATTTCAAAGCTCCCAGATCATCAGCCTCACGGGCGCGCATCAGGACTTCGTCCTCGGGGATTGATTCGAGCGAACGGATCAGCGCCTCGACGGTGCCGAACTGCAGATCAGACGACCGCCAGTTGAGCTTTTTCAGCGGCTCAAAACGGTGTTCCATGATGGCCTCGGCCACATGGTCGTCCAGCGGGCGGGCATCCCCGGTGACGCCAAAGCTGCCATGGCTCATGCCGCGCCCGGCCCGGCCCGCGATCTGCGCCAGTTCCGCAGGCATCAGGGGCCGCATCCGGCGGCCATCAAATTTGGACGTGGCCGAAAAGGCCACATGGTCGATATCCAGATTCAACCCCATGCCGATGGCATCGGTGGCCACCAGATAATCGACCTCGCCATTTTGATATAGCGCCACCTGGGCATTGCGGGTGCGCGGGCTCAGCGCGCCCATGACCACCGCAGCACCGCCTTTTTGCCGTTTCAGCAATTCCGCGATGGCATAGACGTTATCAACCGAAAACCCCACGATCGCTGTGCGCGGCGGCATCCGGCTGATCTTTTTGGAGCCACCATAGACCAGTTCCGACATGCGTTCACGGCGCAGGAATTCGACCCCTGGCACCAGCGCCGCAATCGGCCCGCGCATGGTGTCGGCACCCAGAAACAGGGTTTCGTTGGTGCCGCGCGATTTCAACAGCCGCTCGGTAAAGACATGGCCGCGTTCCTGATCGGCACAGAGCTGGATTTCATCAATGGCCAGAAAATCACAGCCCATGCCGGGCGGCATCGCTTCGACCGTGCAGATCCAGTATTTGGCCCGCGGCGGCACGATCCGCTCTTCGCCGGTGACCAGCGCCACCACGGAAGGGCCGCGAATGGCGACGATCTTGTCATAGACCTCGCGCGCCAAAAGCCGCAGTGGAAATCCCATGATGCCAGTGCGATGGCCCAGCATCCGCTCAATCGCATAATGCGTCTTGCCGGTATTGGTCGGTCCCAAAACCGCAAGTACCCGTGATCCGCCTGCCATCAGTTCAGCCCCTATTCTGCCCCTCCCCTACAGGTCAATTGTGACACTTCGGGGACCAGGTCGGCTAAAGATCCTTGCCTGCCACCTGGGGCTGCAGACGTTCCAGCGCGTTGAGTACTTCCTCATGATGGGGATGTATAGCCTTGGCCCGTAAATAGGCCGCATGGGCGCGCTGGGGCCTGCGAAACTGCTCAAACACGGTGCCCAGTGCATAGATTGCATTGTAATCATTTGGATTCAGTGCCAGGGCGCGTTCCAGATCGGCAACCGCAGGACCATAGAGCCCGGCCACATGATAGGCCCGCGCCCGCAGATACCAGCCCCGCGCAAAATCCGGCGCGTGATCGGTCAGCGCCGTCAGATGTTCAATGGCAGCAGCAACATCGCCTGCCTCCAGCGCGCGATTGGCCCGCGATTGCAATAGGTCCATCGCTGCCGATCCGCTGTTGCGCCACAGGGCCTGCAACTCGCGGTCGAGCGCCGAGGCCGCCTTGGCATCGGCAGAAACCAGCGCAGCCAAGAGCGCAGATTCGTCGGATTTTTCGTCCGCCGATATTGCCAAGGGTAGCGAAATAGTGACTGTAAACAGCGTTGCCGCCACGATAGCTTTGAGGTTCAGGTGATTTGCGATCATGATGGCTCAGTGTAACCCTGCGCAACATATTTTCCAGTACTGGAAATCGCTGCGTCACGTAAAATTGCGCAAAGCGCCAAATTTCAGTTTTGGTGCCACCCGGCGCACCGATGATCAAAGGACGTAACAATGAGCGAAACACTCGAACAGGCCGCTGCCGCCATGAACGAAAAATTGGCCGGAAGCGATTTCTCGGCCTCGGCAAAATTCCAGATCGAAGGCATGGGGGCCATTGTCCTGGACAGCACCGGCGCCCGCGTCAGCGATGACGAAGCCGATGTGACCCTCTCGGCGGATGCCGAAACCTTTCAGGATATTCTGTCTGGCGAAATGAACCCCACCAGCGCCTTTATGTCCGGCAAACTGACCATTGACGGCGACATGGGCACCGCGATGCAACTGGCGTCGGCGCTGGCCTGATGGACAAGAGCCTGATGGACCTGACCCCAGCGCCCTATTTTGCCGAGATCGCGCAGGGGCCCGACACAGGGCAGGCCCATTGGGCAACCACAGAGGACGGGATCCGCATCCGGGTTGGCCACTGGCTGCCCCCCGAGGACACCGCCGCCAAAGGCACCGTGCTGATCTTTCCCGGTCGTACTGAATATATTGAAAAATACGGCCCCGCCGCTCTCGAATTTGGCGCGCGCGGCTACGCGACACTGGCTATTGACTGGCGCGGCCAGGGCCTGGCGGATCGCATGTTGCCGGACAGTCGCCTGGGCCATGTCGACGACTTTGATGATTTCCAAAAAGATGTCGCCGCGACGGTCAAACTGGCCAAACAGCTGCACCTGCCTGAGCCTTGGTTCCTGCTTGGCCATTCGATGGGGGGCGCCATTGGTCTACGCGCCCTGATGGAAGGGCTACCCGTCAGGGCCTGCGCCTTTTCCGCCCCCATGTGGGGGATCCTGATTCCGCCGGCTCTAAAACCCATTGCACGCCTCCTGGGCAGCCTTGCCCCCGGTCTGGGCCTTGGGGGCAAGCGGGTGCCGACCACCACCGTCGGCCACTATGTGGAAACGGCCCCCTTCAAGAACAATACCCTGACCAATGATCCGGCGATGTATCAGCTAATGATTGACCAGCTGCGCGAGCAGCCCGCACTGGTGTTGGGTGGGCCAACGATCAATTGGCTGACCCAGGGGTTGAAAGAATGCGAATCCCTCGCGAACAGCCCCTCGCCGCCACTGCCCTGCATTACATTTCTTGGCAGGCAGGAGCAGATCGTCAACAGCGCCGCCGTGCAGGACCGCATGGCCCGCTGGCCCGGCGGCGAGCTGGATCTGATTGACCCAGCCCAGCATGAAATCGTGATGGAAGCCCCAGAGATTCGCGCCCGAGCCTTTGACAAGATGACCCGGCTGTTTGATCAATACCGCTAGCCGATCCCGACGCGTGCTGCGGCCAATATGCCAAAGCGCGGGTAAAATGACGTCAGGCCAAACCTGCACCAATTGCTGCGCATAAATTCCGCCCCGCCCCGAATTTCGGCGCGGGGCTTTGCTTGTGATCCGGCCATGCCGGGCTTAGATGTTGTGCAACGCTGAAACAAACATGCCCGCCAAGGAGGCCCCATGTTGCCACTCCCCTTCCCCGTCCGTGATGCCAATGCCAGCTCTGGCTCTGATGAGCTGGGCAACCTGCCCGAATGGGATCTGACCGACCTTTACGCAGCAGAGGACGCGCCCGAGCTGCGCCGCGATCTGGACTGGTTGGAGCAGGAATGCAGCGCCTTTGCCGCCGATTACGAGGGCAATCTGGCCGGGCTGGATGCCGATGGCCTGCTGGCCTGTGTGCTGCGCAATGAAAAGATCAATGCCATTGCCGGGCGCATCATGTCCTATGCGGGCCTGCGCTATTATCAGCTGACCACCGATGCTGATCGCGCCAAGTTCATGTCCGACATGCAGGAAAAGATCACCGTCTTCACCACACCGCTGGTGTTTTTCACGCTGGAAATCAACCGCATTGAAGACACCGCGCTTGAGGCGCATTTTGCCGCCAATGCCGATCTTGCCCGCTACAAACCCGTGTTTGATCGCATCCGCGCCATGAAACCCTATCAGCTGTCAGACGAGCTGGAAAAATTCCTGCATGATCTGGGGGTTGTTGGCGACGCCTGGGAGCGTCTGTTTGACGAAACCATTGCCGGGCTCACCTTTACCATCGACGGCCAAGAGCTGAACATCGAAGGCACCCTCAACCTGCTGACCGAACAGGATCGCAGCAAGCGCGAAGCCGCCTCGCGCGCATTGGCAGAGGTGTTTCAGGACAACATCAAGACCTTTGCCCGGGTCCATAATACCCAGGCAAAGGAAAAAGAGGTGGTCGATCGCTGGCGTGGCATGCCAACACCACAGACTGGGCGTCACCTGTCAAACCATGTCGAACCCGAAGTGGTCGAGGCCCTGCGCGAAGCCGTGGTCGCCGCCTACCCCAAGCTCAGCCATCGCTATTATGACCTGAAACGCAAATGGCTGGGGCTGGAGCGCATGCAGGTCTGGGATCGCAACGCGCCCCTGCCGATGGAAGACAGCCGCGTGGTGGACTGGGCGCAGGCCGAAAAAACCGTGATGGAGGCCTATGAGGCCTTTGATCCGCGCATGGGGGAAATCGCCGCGCCGTTCTTTTCCAAGGGCTGGATTGATGCGGCTGTCAAACCCGGCAAAGCCCCCGGCGCCTTTGCCCATCCCACCGTCACCGACGTGCACCCCTATGTGATGCTGAACTACCTTGGCAAACCGCGCGACGTGATGACCCTGGCGCATGAGCTGGGCCATGGGGTGCATCAGGTTCTGGCCGCTGATCAGGGTGAAATGCTGTCCTCCACCCCGCTGACCCTGGCCGAAACCGCAAGCGTCTTTGGTGAAATGCTAACCTTCCGCAAGATGCTGGAAAAGGCTGAAACCAAAGAACAGCGCAGGATCCTGCTGGCAGGCAAGGTCGAGGATATGATCAACACCGTGGTACGCCAGATCGCGTTCTACGATTTTGAATGCAAACTGCATGCGGCCCGCGCCCAAGGCGAGCTGACCCCCGATGACATCAATGCGCTGTGGATGTCGGTGCAGGCCGAATCCCTGGGCGACGCCTTTGACTTCATGGAAGGCTATGAAACCTTCTGGGTCTATATCCCGCATTTTGTCCATTCGCCCTTCTATGTCTACGCCTATGCCTTTGGCGACGGGTTGGTAAATGCGCTCTATTCCGTCTACGCCGAGGGCGAAGAAGGATTTGAGGACAAGTATTTCGACATGCTCAAGGCGGGTGGGTCCAAACACCACAAAGAACTGCTTGCGCCCTTTGGTCTTGATGCCTCGGACCCCAAATTCTGGGACAAGGGGCTATCGATGATTTCCGACATGATCGACGAACTGGAAGCCATGGAGGACTGACGTCCTTCCTCCTGCGCCCGACCGGCTCAGACGTATTTGATCTTGTCCGCCACCTAGACGTGCAACCCGATCAAGTTCTGTTTTCCAGCCCTGTCGCACAGGCCTTTGCCCCCGGAAGATGGCGTGAATTTTCACGCCATCTTTTTTTGTGCCCCCGGCTGGCCATGCGGATGGATTATTTGACCGCAGAGCGTGCCCCTCTTGCAGCGCCATCAACGACCGACGCAATTTTATGAACGAAATCAAACCTCAAGACCACGCATGCACGGCACGGTTTCCCTGTCGCTTCACCCTAGAGGAAATACCCGACAATAAAAGTCAACTACTTGATTTTGCACGATCTTTTCTGAAAACAATATTGACGCACCACGATATACATTCTAGAAAGAGGGCAGGATTTGCAGCACGCCAGTTCACAGGCAGCCCGCAGCAAGCTACTCCAGCCAGTCCCGATACGGGACCCGCCAGACAGCCAGCCCAGCCAGCCCCCTATCGAACCAAGCCAGCCAGCCAATCCTGATCGTTCGGCCTGATCGTTCGAATTTTGCTCAGCTGACCACAATACCGCCTGTGGCGACAGGCAGCCGCCAGCAAGACGCCCCATCCCGCATGCCAGCCTTCACAGAGGCCAGCCAGCAAGACAGGCCCCAGCCCCATGAACGGCGTCGCAGCCCGCCATATTGGCCAGCGACGGGACAACCAGAAAAGATAAGCCAGATGCCGCCACGCCCGCCCTCTCGGCCAGCCTAGGCGCTTCCCAGCCCTCTTCTTGCCAGCACCAGCCAGCCCCCCCTAGGCCAGCCATTTCTGCAGGCCAGCCATTTCTGCGCGCCTTAGCCATCCCAAACAACAAAAGGCGGAGCCATCTGGCCCCGCCTTTGCTGATCATCCACATGGAAAGAAGGTCGCGCCCTTATTGCAGTGCCAACATCCCCTTGGCCGCAGCCATTTCACGCATCTTCTTTTGCAGCTTTTCAAATGCACGGACCTCAATCTGCCGGATACGCTCGCGGCTGACGCCATACTGCGCGCTCAACTCCTCCAGAGTCTGCACCTTTTCCGCCAGACGCCGCTGGGTGAGAATATCCTTCTCGCGGTCATTCAGCACCTCAAGCGCATCACCCAAGAGGGCGCGGCGGGCTTCCAGCTCATCGCGGGCCTCGTAATCGCCAGCCTGGTCGGCATCTTCATCTTCCAGCCAATCCTGCCACTGCATGGTGCCTTCGCCTTCGCTGCCAACCGTGGCATTCAGCGAGGCATCACCACCGGACATCCGGCGGTTCATCGAAACCACCTCGTCCTCGGTCACGCCGAGATCATGGGCGATCCGCTTAACATTTTCAGGCCGCAGGTCACCCTCTTCCAGCGCGCCGATACGGGCCTTGGCCTTGCGCAGGTTGAAGAACAGCTTTTTCTGCGCCGAGGTGGTGCCAAGTTTCACCATCGACCAGGAGCGCAGCACATATTCCTGGATCGAGGCACGGATCCACCACATCGCATAGGTCGCAAGACGAAAGCCTTTTTCGGGATCAAACCGCTTTACCGCCTGCATCAGGCCAACATTGGCTTCCGAGATCACCTCGGCCTGTGGCAGGCCATAGCCTCGGTATCCCATAGCGATCTTGGCGGCCAGACGCAGGTGCGAGGTCACCATCCGATGCGCAGCACTGGAATCTTCCTTCTCCACCCAGGCCTTGGCCAGCATGTATTCTTCTTCCGGCTCCAGAAGCGGGAATTTGCGAATTTCTTGCATATAGCGGTTGAGACCGCCTTCAGGTGTTGGCGCGGGCAGATTTGCATAATTAGCCATTAACGGTCGCTCCCAGGATGTTTATGGATTTAACATTAGGTTATATGGGTCAGCGTTTGCACCCTTTCAAGGGGGCGCTAACATGAAACACCATAGACCGTGCTGGCGCAACTATCTGTGACGCATATCACAGATAGTTGCAAAACTAGTTATTAGTTTTCAACAGGTTGGGAAAGAGCATCAATCAAGCCTGCCATGTCATCGGGCAACGGGGCCTCAAATCGCAGCGCCGCACCGCTGACAGGGTGGACAAACCCCAGCACCGCCGCATGCAGCGCCTGACGGGGAAATCCCTGCACTGCTGCAATGGCGGCAGGCGTCAGCGATTTTGCTGCCAGCTTGCGTTTGCCGCCATAGGTCGGGTCGCCCACCAGGCTGTGGCCGGCATGGGTCATATGCACGCGGATCTGATGGGTGCGCCCGGTTTCCAGCCAGCACTCGATCAAGGCTGCCACGGGCGGCGAGCCAAAGGGCTGCACAATGCGCGCCCGTGTCACCGCGTGGCGTCCGCCCTGAAACAGCACTGCCTGACGCTGGCGGTCAAATTTATGACGTGCCAGCTGCGTTGTCAGCTTCAAGATGTTGCCGGGTTCAAAACTGGTGCCCTTGACCCCGCGCAGCCGCGGATCATTGGCATCCGGCACCCCATAACAGATGGCCCGGTAATAGCGTTCGACCGTATGCTTTTCAAACTGTGCCGCCAGCCCCTGATGCGCCACATCGGTTTTGGCCACCA
The DNA here is from genome assembly GCF_048267565.1 of Pseudophaeobacter sp. NCBI lineage: Bacteria > Pseudomonadati > Pseudomonadota > Alphaproteobacteria > Rhodobacterales > Roseobacteraceae > Pseudophaeobacter > Pseudophaeobacter sp. The sequence goes on from NZ_JBLWXG010000001.1 coordinate 1,214,907, forward strand.
CCAAGAGGCCAGAGGTCTCTTTATCAATACGGTGCACGATTCCGGGGCGTTTGACACCGCCGACACCGGACAGCTTGTCCCCACAGTGATGCAACAGCGCATTGACCAAGGTCCCCGACGGCGTTCCGGGGGCAGGATGCACCACCATGCCCGCAGGTTTGTTGATCACGATCAGATCATCGTCTTCAAAAATCACATCCAGCGCGATGTCTTCCGGGCCGATATGGCTTTCCTCAGCCTCTTCCACCGTGATGATGACCTGCGCGCCCTCATCGACGCGGGCCTTGGCATCCTGCACCACCACACCGTCGATTTGCACACTGCCAGCCTCTATCAGGCGCGCCAACCGGGTCCGCGAAAGCGTCGCTTCCTCTGGCACATCCCGTGAAACCGCTTTATCAAGCCGTTTAGGCGGGTTTTCCGCAATGACAAACTCAATCTGGCGGCTGCCCATGACTGATCCTTCCAAGCCTGAAATTCAAGAGGAGCCTGCGCAGCTCAGATTTCTGCGTCGACTGGTGACCACCCTGACCGTGGTGATGATTGGCGGGCTTGTAGTGGTAATTGGACTGCTTGTCATCCGCTTGTCTGCCGATGGCCCCAGCTTGCCAAGCGAGATCACCCTGCCCGCAGGCGTAACAGCGCAGGCGGTCACCTTTGGCAGCGGCTGGATCGCGGTGGTAACGACACAGAATCAGATCTTGATTCTGGATCCGCAGAGCCATGCGGTGCGTCAGGAAATCAGCATCAAATAATCACGACAGGCTGCCGACCCGTCCCAAGGGCGAAAACTGCGCCATGCGACGCTCCCAGCCAACAGGCGAGGCCCCACAAAATGGGTCCATGCGGGCAGATTGAGGCTGGGTGAAAACCTGTCTCTGGCCGGTCTGCCCTATTGCCAGTCGGCCTGACAGCGAACCTGGCCATGCACCCACCTAGCCGGGCATCCGTCTGCAATTACAACAAGGATGGGGGGGTGGTACCACCTCCCCGGCTCGAACGGGGGACCTCCTGATCCACAATCAAATGATTTCCATTTATTTTCAATGATGTTTGGAGATTAAGCATACCTGATTTGGAGTAATAATCACGGCTATGGGCGACTTCAAAATCGCCCATGCCCCAACTTTTCTGCCCATGTCGCCCAGACCCGCAGAGAGGGCGCGCCCTTGGAGCTGTCAGCCATTCTAATCTGTCCTGTCCGGAAGCTCCCAGCCCAAACTCGACATTCGCCGCGCGATGGACTAATGACCTTGATGCGAAAGGTATGGCCAACGGTTAAGGCTGCTTTCCATATGGCCGATAGCAAATAGCAGGCGATTAAACACCTAGCGGCATAGATCGCCTTTCGAATACTACTTGCGTACTTCTTCAAGGATCGCGGCTAGTGCCAGAAATATGAGGCAGAAGGCTACTACGGAGATGTTGAGATCCAAGTCACGGCTGCTTCCGGCCAACTGTCTTAGTGTGTGCTCATCTGCGAACAGTTTTATGCATGCGTTGAAACCGCTCAGGGCGATACCAGCCCAACCGATGCTGCGGAGTACTGCGACCATTAAATTTCCTTCGACATCTAAACCCCAAATGGCGAGGAACTTTCACGCCGATTGGTCATCTGTTTGAGAACTACATCTAGGCGCCCATTCCCAAGATACCATTCATGGGGATACTATTGCTTTGCAAGGAAATGTTCTGCTTAGCGCGACCGCGACACCGTTTGCGGCGGGCCACTCCCAATTTTGCGGGTTATCCCGAGCCCAGTTTAAAAAGGCTTGTGTGGTTGCAGCGTAAGAGTGCCCACCTTCCGCTGACAAGATATCGGAAGGTGCAGCCCCAGACCTTGCCGTTTGACAATTCATCATTGCCATTCCGCTTACACCTATAATCAAACCCAAACAAAGCGAAGAGCTACCTCTTTCCCAATTCTGTGCGGCCGCTAACTGGCAAGCGTTGTAGGCCTCTCCAGTGGAAAGCGCGGCACTCATCGACGGTGAAGCAGCAAGCAACCCGATTGCGATCATTTGGATAGGACGCACATTTTTCCTTTCGTCACAATGCCTATGCTCTCGCTCAAACGCGGCCTTGAGCACCGGAATCATACCCTAGTGTTGATTTACTTAGAATCTAACATAAACTGTCGAATGCCGAATAGATCGGGTTTCGTCTTTTCTTAGTCTGTAGATCTCTGCCGGTGGGGGCTAAGGGCGGAATGTGGGCGTTTGCGGCGAACGTCAGCTACTGCGGACGGCACCGTAGCGAAGAGCTACGTTAGATCGTGTCTATTCAAAGAGTTTGCAAAGGTCGCAATCTGCGCTGAGCTGCCGTTGCCCATGCGTCGCGATGGTCGCGCGAACCTTCAAGGGCGGTGGTTGGCTGCTGTCAGCCCTATCACGACATTCATGCGTGGTGCAGCGAAGGCTCTGTTGCACGCACAAAAGAACCTCCCAGATATCCCGAAACCGTACCTTCAGAACCGCTTAGATGACCAGGTCGCCTTCTGCGCTCGCACCAAGGTCAGCGAAGCGCAGAAAGCACCATTAGCAGAATCGTGGCGCTTCCTGCGGAAAGGCAGCCGCCAAACTTCATGCTATGAGGCGCGATGCGAGATTTCGAGTGCCTCTGCCTCTGCCTTTAGCTTGGGATTGCTGGCTTTGCGAATGACAAAGCACCGCAGACCCGACCGTCAGAGCACCTGCCCGAATGATCCAAAGCATCCTAGTTTCGACAAAACACGAGGGCTGGGCAAATGCGCCCAGGAACATCAGAGATCTCTTGCCCCATGGTAACGCTGAGATCCGGCCCAACCGTGACATCGGCGTGATAGTATTCGGTCAGTTTCCCGGTCCTGGTGGAACTGCGACCGCAATGTCGACAGGTAACCGTCTTGGTAAATTTACGTGGTTCCCGTGTAGGAAGTGTCAGCACTATGCGCGGGTAGATCTGGTCTGGTGCCGCCACCTCTTTGACCGAAGCGGTGCGCCCTTCCAGAAAACATGAAATGTCCAGACGGGATACTTCGGCTTCCGAAACGGGATCATGCAGCGCAAGCGCGATGTTGCCACCGCGGCAAGGTGTGTTCGACAAGGACTCCCGGTGCAGTATCAGACCGGCAACAAGGATTTCGGAATCCGTCGAGAGCATTCGGATCGCGTCGCCGCTGTCACTGTCAACAATCCAATGCTCGCCTCGCAGTAGAGCCAGCCTGTATGCGCCATCGAACATGGGCTCGCGTCCCTGCGGTTGGCTGTCCGGATTTGTACCCTCGGCTCGGTAGCCGCGCACTGCCGGCCCTGCCGCCCTCTGGATCAAATCGGCATCAGCGACAGCCTGTTCATAGGGGCCGTGATTTTCACCCGCGCGAAGCTCTTCGGGCAAACTGGATAGCTTTATCAAAACCTGTTCAAGTTTGCGTACTCGCTCTTCCCACACTTTGGGACTATCGATCAACCCGGAGTTCTCGGCCACAAAATAGGCGTCCGTCCAGCCACCAGAGATTCCGCTCGCATCGACGCCGTAGCTCCGCTGCAGACCATCAAGCACACGCTTGTAGGCAGTCCCTAGCACGCGATACTCCTCGCGTGCGCCGTAGAGCCGGACATAGTCTTCGTGCAAGTGATATAGGCTGATCGTCGCGTCCTCTAACACGACAGAAACCAGACTCAACCCATTTTGGACCGCTGTTTTTGCAGTGTTTTCTGAAACAAAAGCATCCTGGCCGTGAACCCGAAAAAGCCGCTCCCAATCCGGACTGCCCGGCACGTTAAACGACCATTGGCCGGGAGGCCCGGTCACTCCCACATCGGCAACGTGATCAAGCAGGCTTACCCCGTCGCTGAACGTCATTCTAAGTTTCACATTGAGCAGCCGCGGGTGTTGGCGTAGATCCACCGGGAGCTGCGTCAAATGCACGGGACGATAGGACCGCCCGCTTGGCGTCAATTGCGGTAGGGTCACTATTCCGATCGGATCGGCCCAAATAAAACGCACAGAAACCACAGGCTCTCCCATGAGAAGCCCAAGTCGGATCTCGGCCTTCCAATCGAAACTGAGCGTAGCGCCCTCGGTAGAGACCCGATCGCCATCCAGGCGGGCGTTGCCATCAATCGCTTCCTCCACGACGGCTGCGGAGAAAGCGGGGCTCGAAAGGATGAGGAAAAGAGCGGCGGCCAGAATCCTGATCACTTCAGCCACTCCGCGATCATCGCCTGGCGCTCTTTACTCAGCTCCTGCCTCACGCCGGTGTCCACAGCGTCAAGGCTCTGCAAGGACAAGTTCTCTAGAGCCTCGCCTTGAGCTGTAGATGCGCGCTCAAGGTGCTCTCGGGACAGCGCTTTTAGGACATCGGGCGTTCCTGCGCCCACGAGCTCAAACCCCCGCGCTGCATTTACTTTGACAAACTCTTCGATGTTTGCGTTGCCGTCGAGGTTGCCGCCTCCACCATAGGCTATCAGCTCAATCGTTTTTTGCTCAGTGAGCTCACAGATCACCACCGGGCGCGAAAGAGCATCGGCAGGCCAATCCGGCGTATAGACGCTATCGCGGCATTTCTGCCTATACCGCATTTCGCGATGTTCTTCCCATTGGGCTCCGACGTCCTCATCAGGGACCATTCCCTGACTTTGCGACAAGGTTAAGTAGTCGTAACCGCGCGCCGGCTCCGCAACACCGGGTGGCCAATAGAGATGGCGCTCTTTTATGCCGAAGGAACCGGTGCCTCCTCCGCCGGAAAAATAGACAATTTCGTACTGGCCGTCACCGTCGATGTCTTTCGCGAGCACATCGCGAACGCACCAATCGTCCGACGTCCAGCCGACACCCCCTTCGTCCGTCTCGCGAAAGAGCGCAAGGCCGAACCCATTGGCGCAGAAAAAGGCAAAGTGGGTATCAAGCTCTGGGAGGTAGCCCTGCTCCCTCGGGGTGCCATAGCGCGTAATGAACTCCGCGAAATAGTCATTTGCGCCCGAGGAAAATGTCGCGGAAGACGCCTCGAGGTAACGGGCACTTGCCCAACCGGTGACCGATGGGTTGTCAGCCAGTGAAAGCCTGGCCCAACCGTCCCGGCGTGCCAAGATTTTTACCAGTGTCCCCTGATGCATCTTATGAATTACGGGGTTGGATGTGCTCGGCCCACTGCGGAGATTCAATTGTTCAGTCACGACTTGCGCAGTTTTTCCCAGCTCTTGGGCGCGCACCATTGAAAAGCACCCTAAAGAAAGAACGAGCGTAAACAGTAAAACGGGAACCTTGCTAAAAAACACGAATTCCCTCAGGCGGGTACGCGTTTCATTGTTGTCGAGCAGCAATTTTTCTACCTCCAAATAACGCACTCAAGAATCACTTTCATCCACAGAACGCGCTAAATCCAGACTATGGAACCACGTACTGCAAAGATCAGCGTAAGATTTTTAGCATTGGATGCAATGGCTTTGAAACGCACAAGGCGTCCTGAAGGTTCTTGGTGTCAGAATGCACGCCCAATCAATGACGGTTGCAACAACTTGATGTCAGAGAGGAAGACTACTGTGCGCCTGCACTCGCAGTGAGAGCGTTTTTAACACCACCGGTTGGGGGATATGTTATCCGGTGCGCTTCGTGTGTATGGCAAGTATGGCACGGCTCGGCCGATAATCGCGCCGAGCGCCTTCGACCTTCCCAATTGGAGCTTTCTGCGCTGTGCCGACATCCGCCGCTGGTCCGACCAAAGCTAGATCCCCGTCCTTTGTCCAGGTCGGCCTCATCGACGAGAACGGCCCTGAGCGGAAATTCGCGCCATGATTATGATATGTAGTACATCTATTGGATGTCTAACATAGTGAGGGTTTCATGTGTGGCCGCTTTATCGAACCAGAGTTGATCGGGACTGATCAGGAGCATTCGGAAACCAAGATCAATCCCTTCCCCCACCGCCCAGTTATAATCCCCCCTCGTGCCCCGCGACGCTACAACGTCGCGCCTACGCAGGACGTCCTAATTCTTGCGAAAGAACCGTTGGAGGCCCTAACCGCCAGGTGGTGGTTTGTTCCATCCTGGCATCGCGGGGATCTGAAAGACTGGAAGGCAACCACATTTAATGCCCGTATTGAGACCGCGCAACACAAGCCAACATTTCGCGCTGTGTGGCGTCACGGACGTTGCCTGATTCCAGCAGGGGGGTACTATGAATGGACTGGCGAGAAAGCCAACAAGCAGCCGCATGTGATCATGTCTGGCGGCAACGAGAGCACACTGTGGTTCGCGGGCCTGGCCTCTCGTTGGCAAGACGTCTTGACTTGCACCATTATGACCCGAGAAGCCAATGAAGGACTTTCAGGCCTTCACCCTCGTATGCCGGTAATGCTCAACCTTGAAGAACGCAGCCAATGGTTGAGTGGCAGCGATGACGTGGCCGGATTGGGAAAAGATACGCTTGTGAAATACTATCCTGTTGAGCGCTTCGCAGTGCGTGACGAAGGACCAGACTTGATCCTGCCAGCACACCGATGAGGGCGAATACGGCCCATAGCGGACTTTGCCTGTAAAGTAGGTCACTGCGGCACAGCATCCTCAGAGCAGACTTTAGATTGTCGACACGCAGATCAATGGATGTAAACATCATTGCAAGTAACTGAACTGGAAACGGAACTCGAATATGAAGAACACAGTTTCACTCGAATTTACCACGGTAGATTTGTTGCTAAAGTCTGATGCTGAAACCCGAGCGGTGGACGCTTTCGCGATCTCATGGGTGAAGCTGGAGAAACAACTAAGGAGGCTGACTTCGAATTTATTGTTCCAACACTCGGCTTTCGAAGAAGGTGTCAGTGATCACAAGGCGGCCATTCGAACAGCGATCCTTCGAAAGGCGACCGGCAACCACGACAGATTCATCGGGGCGATCTATCGTCTTTCAAATCACTCAGTGAAGGACATGATCGGAGACCGTTACCGCGACCTGAAACGGGATACGAGCGCAGCATATAGGCACAGGAACAAGATACTTCACGGTCAGCAAACAGGCTGGTCTCTGACACGACCAGACCTGGAGAGAAGCGTTTCGTCCATGTGGGAATGGTGCGAACTGCTCGCTGCCGGTGCCGACGAACATATCGGATATGATGGGTTCTCGAGGGACTCGCTGCGAAAAAATCGGAAAGAGGGAATTACACAAGCAGTCGACAAAGCCTTGGCTGACGGATGGGAGGAGTTCATCCGAGGGATCTAACGGCCCGGCAGCTCTGGTTGACCTTCATTGAGTTGGCTCACGTTGCGGTGCAGCATTCGATTTCCCACAGCTCATGCATCACGCATCATTTCCATCTGTACAATAAAAGCAAAGCCGGTTTTCATCCAGCGGCTTATCGGATAGGTTGAATGAGCTTTAGGCGGGCAGTATTTTTAGGTAGGTAGAATATGACGACTATTTCCAAGCGAGGTTCGCTCTGGCGACGTTGGGATCTTCATCTCCATACGCCTGATACCAAGCTGGCAAATGATTACAAAACCAAGGACGGTGATGCCTGGGATGTCTATTTAGATGCTCTTGAAGCCTCGGATGTTCAGGTATTTGGCCTTACCGACTATTTTAGCTGCAACAACTATTTCGTTGCAGTCGAAAAGTACCGCAAACGCTTTCCCGAAGGTAAAAAGGTGTTCTTTCCGAATATTGAACTCCGGCTTTCTGATGCTATCGGGAAGGAAGGCAATAGCCCGGACATGCACGTCGTTTTTGACAATAACCCGGAGGTTTGCCCTCAGGAAAAAATCACGACATTTCTGCAAAACCTCACAACTCACCTTACCGATACACACGGCGTTGGAGTTTCCTGTGCAGATCTCGCTACCAAGGGAAACTACGACCAAGCTACAGTGAGCCTAAAAGGTATTCGAGACACACTCACAAAGACGTTTGGTGAAGCGCAGCCCTACCTTTTGATATTTCCGGCAAAGAATGATGGGATGAAGTCGCAAGATACGGGTTCACCGCGGAAAATCAGTATTGCTGAAGAGATTGACAAGGCGGCGCATGGCTTCTTTGGTGGAAGTGATAGCACCGAGTATTTTCTGGATACAGAGCGGTACAAGGAAGGCGAGGCAAAGAAGAAGCCTGTTTTTGATGCCAGCGATGCTCACAGCTTCAATGACTTGGATCGCCTCAGCGGTGATGTCACCGGCTATGAGGCAACTTGGGTTAAAGCTAACCCCAGCTTTGAAGGTCTCAAGCAAACGCTTTTTGAGCCGGAAGCTCGGGTGTTCATCGGAGACGAACCTCCTGTTCTTCAGCGCAGGAGTTCAGAGGCAACCAAATTCATTGATCACCTCAAAATTCAGAAAATTCCAACCTACGGGGGCGAGAATGGCTCATGGTTCAGAAACGTGGATGTCCCGCTCAATCCTGAGCTAACTGCAATAATTGGGAACAAAGGGAGTGGAAAAAGCGCCCTAGCGGACATTCTCGGGCTTCTGGGAGATTCCCGAGCAGAGGAAAGCTTTTCATTCCTTGCGAACTCTCGAGGGAACGTGAAATTCAAGCAGAGAGGGTACGCTGAAAACTTTGAAGCTACTCTTACCTGGGCTGACGGAAACACAGTATCAAAGAGCCTCAGTGAAGGCGTTCGGTTCACCGAACCCGAGAAAGTCAAATACCTCCCCCAAAACTATTTTGAGACACTGACCAACGAAATTCAGGAAGTTCGCCAGTTTCAAACCGAAATCGAAAACGTAGTGTTTTCGCATGTCGAAGAGACAGACCGTCTGAATCAGAGCAGTTTTAAGGAACTAGAAGAGCTCAAGACCCAAGAAAGCCGAGAAAAGGTTAGCGACCTGAAACAGAAGCTTCGGGAGTTGCACCATCGCCTAAACGATTTGAAGAGCCGAAGTCAGCCAGAATTCAAGGACACGCTGAAAAGGGAGCTTGAAAAACTCAAAGCTGAGCTCAAGGCACTCGAAGCTTCCACACCGGTTGAAGTCCAAAAGCCCTCAGAAGAAAGTCCTGAACAGCAAGCTATCAGTAAGGAGATAGAAGAGTACAATAAATTTCTTATTGATCTTGAGGCGCGAAGGAAGGAGCTGACTGGGCAACTTGCAAGCGCGAAGGAACGATCAGAAAAAATCAAGCGCCTAACCAGCAAGATCACTGAACTTAGGGTTTATGTCCAAAGCGAAAAAAAGAGTATTGCAGCCCTCTGTATGGAACTTGATCTCAATGCAGATGAAGTCATCACGGTCAGCTTTGACACTTCCTCGCTCATCCTGCTTTACGGTGCGATCAAGGAAGAAATTGCTGCGCTCTCAGCAGACAGCGAGCTTCAGTTCCCAGAAGAACAAGGGTTTGGAGAAGCGAGAGATTACGGCAGCATTCCCGATGTTGGCGCGGTGATCGAGGCATTGAAACAGAATATGTCCCTCTTGAGAGAGCAATTGAGCGCTCCAGGTAAGAGATATCAGTCCTATCGCCACAAGATTACTGAACTTGAAAAGCAAAAGGCTTCTCTTCTTGGGGATGAGGTGCAACCCGCTCCAAAGACGATCCATCATACAGAAAACCAGATCAAGTATATCGAGCAAGAGCTCGAAACAGAAATTGCCGCGCTAGAAGCCGAGCGAAAGGCAATATCGAAGAGCATCTTTGAAGCGAAAGAGTTGGTTCTTTCTTTTTACACGGAGCTCAAGCAAAGCGTCGAGGACAAACTTAGAATCTTCGAGGAAGACAATTTTCACGTCAGCCTTGAAGCGTCCTTTGTCCTTGCGTCTAACTTTTCCAACAAATTTTTTGAGTTTATCAGTAAGTCAGTTCGAGGCCCATTCCAAGGTGATGGTGAAAAAGCGCTTCGAGATCTCGTTTCTGAAGTGGACTGGGGGGATTTCGAGTCTGTCTATGGCTTTTGCGAGATGGTCCTCCAGAAAGTCGAAGAGCACAACTTTGCCAAGCAAATCAAGCAAAACAAGACGGAAAAGGACTTCTGTGACTTCCTATTTTCACTTGATTTCATCGAGACTATGTATGAATTACGACTTGGCGACAAAAACCTCACCCAGCTATCTCCAGGCGAGAAGGGGCTTCTTCTCCTCGTATTCTATCTCCATTTGGACATGGAAAACACACCTCTCATTATCGACCAGGCTGAAGACAATCTGGATAATGACAGTATATTCTCTGTCCTCGCCAAGTGCATCCGTAACGCAAAGAAAAACCGTCAGGTCATTCTGGTTACACACAACCCCAACTTGGCTGTTGGGGCTGATGCTGAACAGATCATGTATGTGAGGCTCGAAAAGCATAAAAACTACAAGTTCTCCTACGAATGCGGGGCTATCGAGGAAGCTCGAACTAACGCCAATGTCGTAAAAGTTCTTGAGGGGTCAAAACCAGCCTTCGTACAACGACGGCTAAAGTATCAACTCTAGAGAGCATCTATGCAGCAGGGCTACTTAGATGTCCGCTTACCCTTGCTGAAGGTGTTTACATTGCACCGACAGCGAACGGCAGCTTCCCGCCCGTTTTAGAACCGGCGGGACCACTACGCCCCGCCAGCTAATTTCGCCCTATCAGATCAACCCAACGCGCGACTCAAAATTTGAGATGATCAGCTCCGCCGCATCCGTCGCACCGCCAGCGGAAACGGTATATTTCAACCGGACCTCTTCCAACTCAAACCCGGCGAACAGCTCGCGGATCTCGGGGCAGTCGTTGATTGACAGAATGAACTTGCCACGGATCCCGGCCAGCTGCTCCGCCATCGCCTGGAAGGCGCTGCGTTCAAATAGACCTTTACCATAGTCACTTTCGCCACCCCAATAAGGCGGATCGAGATAAAACAGCGTCTTGCTGCCATCATAGCGGCGGATCAAATCAGACCAGTCGAGGTTCTCAAAGATGACGCTTTCCAGCCGTTCATGGGCGGCCTCGAGGATTGGTTCCAGGCGGGACAGGCTGAACCTGGACGGACGGTCGGTGGCAACGCCAAAGACACCGCCGAGCTTGCCGCCAAAGGCCTGGCGCTGCAGGTACAAAAACCGGGCTGCGCGTTGCAGATCGGTCAGGGTGGCGGGATCGGTTTTGCGCAACCGCTCAAACTCCCGGCGCGAGGCGATCTGATAGCGCATGACCTCCATCAGCTGCGGCAAATGCTGCTGCAGGATGCGGAAGAGGTTGGTGATTTCACCATTGAAGTCATTGGCGACCTCGCACTGCGGCTTCCAGCTGCGGCGCAGAAAAACACCGCCCATGCCGACAAAAGGTTCGGCATAGGTGGCATGGTCGACGGCCTCGATGCGCTCGATGATACGGGCACTCAGGGCCTTTTTGCCCCCAAGCCAGGGGGCGACGGGCGCGGCAGGGCGCACCTTTATCATTGTTGTCATTGCTGATTCCAGAATATGGGGTGCCCACTCTCGCGAGAGTCGGGCGACATTTTCTGATTTGTGATGTCGGCGCAGCCGCTTTGAACGGATGGCTGCGTGGGAGCGGGTGTTTGCGCACCCGATCCCCCCGCTAGGGCGCGGAGGGATCAGTCTTCAAAATTGGGCACGGCCAAGATCTCGCCCACGGCGGCCAGCCGCGCATTGGCGCAGCGTCTCCCCCTTGCCTCGGCAATGAGGGCATCCGAGATCTGGCCTTCGGTCTGCGGCAGCGGGCCGGTGTATCCGGCGCAGGGCTGCAGCAAATCCGCCGGCACATTTGGCGGCGGTATCACCAGCTCACTGGCCAGATCGGAACAAGCGCTGAGCAGTAGCACCAAGCAAAGGTGACAAAGGCGCATCGCGGCCCTCCATGTTTTGCAGGTCATCTGATAGCGCCACCCAGGCGCGCGCCTCATCGGCGGCGCGGGCCAGGTGGGCGCGGTGAATGCGGGCGGTCTCGGCGGCCTGGTGCAGGCTGGCCTGCGCTGTTGCCAGATCCGACCGGGTTGCGGCCAGATCGGCGCGCAACCGGGAGCGGTCCTGGAAGGCATCCGCCACTGTCCAGACGCCCCCGGCCAGCACAGCAACCAGGGCAATGCCGGGCAGATTGCGTGAGAGAACAGCCGGGATCATGCCGCCGCTTTCAGCGCCTGATGGCACATGGCCCGTTCAGCACCGCGCCGATTGACCAGCCCGGCCCAGACGCGCCCGCCCGCCCTGTTCCAGCGCGGCAGCTCATCGCAGGCGCCGGTCAGATCCCCGGCATTGGCCTTGCGCACCAGGGTCGATTTGCAGGCGGCCCCTGCCCCGACGTTGTAGGTCCAGCTGACCAGGGCGATCTTCATCCCCACCGGCACCGGGTGTTTCAGGCATCGATCCAGCGCCGCCTCATAGGCCAGGATCTCGCGCGCCAGCATCGCGTCGCACTCGGCCTTGCTGTAGCGATCGCCGGGCACGACGCCCTTGGTTTCGCCATAGCAGACGGTCCAGACGCCCACGACATCGCGGTAGGCATCCACGCGCAGACCTTCCCACTGGCCAATGAAGGTAATGGCCGAGGTCAGCGCGATGCCACTGCCCGCGATCAGGCCAACCGTGCGCCGACGCACCGCGCCGCCCGTCTCCCGGCGGAACGCGGCAAGCCCGGACAACCCGCTCTGCAGCACCAGCCGCGCCGGAATGGCCAGCACCTGGCAAGCCGCCGAGGCCATGGCAAAATACAGCGGATCCCAGCCAAGCAGCTCAGGGTTCACCAGGACCAGAAAGTATCCGCCCAACAGAACAAGGCTGGCGAGGACAAGCCAAAGCGACCAGGATCCGGTCAGAGTGGCGCGCCAGTTTGAGATCAGTTTCATTGCGTTTCTCCAATGCAAAAGACCCCGCCAGAGGCAGGGTTGGTTTCAGGTTCGAGTTTTGTGGGTGTTTTACGGCTTGGCGCGCACCAGCCATTTGGTCAGCAGCACCTCAGCCCCGCGCGGGCCGATATAGGCCGCCAGCGCCACAATGCCCGTGGTCACGGTTGGACCGGCGCCCATATAGCTGGCAATCGCCTCGCCAATGATCGCCATGCCAATGGCCACCGGGATTTCCCAGAGCAGCTCCGGGCCAAAGAAACGCCGCTGGCCTTTGCGCACCTCGCCGGAATGCCACATCAAGCGGCCTATGCTGGCCCCCACCAGCGTGGTGGCAGCTCCACCCAGCAGGTTCGACATCCAGTCGATCAACCCCGGTTCAGTCATCACCCCTCCCCCAGAGTGATCAGCGCCGCATCGAGCGCCACCAGGGCGGCCTGCACCTGCGCTGGTGTTGTCGCGGCCTCGATCGCAGTGCGGGTTTTGCGCCGCTGTCCGGCAAGCTTTGCGGCGATGCCGGCATAGTTCTCCGCCATGGCAACGATCGCCGCTGCCAGATCCTCGACCGTCTCGCCGGTCACTGCAGCCTCTGCCTGCAGCATGGCCACTTGATCCGCGCTGGCCACATCCGCCAGATAGGCCCGCGCCGCCACAGCCTTGGTGGCCCAGCTGTCGCGTTCCGCCTGGGGTACCAGCCCCGTGATTTCCGAGGCAGTAGTGGTCAGCCGATCCAGCGCCCGCGCCAGGCTTGCGGCCTTTGCCTGCGCCAGATCCTCGGCGGCGCTTTCCTCTGCGGTGGTGAGTTTCAGAGAGAATGTCATGGGCCTATGCCTCCAGCTCTACAGGTTTGCGAATGATCGGATCGGGAACCGCCCCGGCAGCGACCGTCAGGACTGGCGCAACGGCGGGCTGATGGGCCTGGGCCGTGGCCGCGTCATAGCGCCAGAGCAGCGACAGGGTCAGAGTGCCACCGCTGCGCGCGATGCGGCCCGCAAAAGGATGAGTGCCGCCCGGCTCGGCAAAGCCGCCTTCAGGCACCGCCGATAAATCATAGGCCACCCCGTCAACGGTGAGCGTATCGCCCGCAACGCTGGCAGTGGTTTCAGGCTGGCCGGGCAGACCGGCGCTGCAGCTAAATGTGATGTGCATGAGGTCTTTCCTTTAATACCAGCGACCAATGGAGAAGAGATCGACGTTGTTGGACGCAGCAGCGCCGGAGACATCAAAAGCGGCAACACCAACCGAAGCATCCCCCACAGAGCCAATGTTGATGGTGCGCGCAGCGCTGACATTCCTGCCCGTCGCCATGATGACCGGAGTGCCGCCAAATACTGCCGGGAACGTCCAGGTGGTGACGCCTGGGCCGATTGACAGAGCGGTCTTCCAGCATATCTGGGTTCCGTCAGCGTAGCGTAGATAGCTACCGTTCGCATTGCCGCCGCCCTCGAACAATGCACCAGTGGGAACCCCGGCAGCTTCAGAGACCGGGCCAACCGGTGTTGATGACGTGAAGATCGTCTCCCAGGCATTCCAGGTACCTGCGACAGAGGTGCGGTGATAAATGCCGCCACCGAAGGAGTTTATATATATTTGCCCGATCCCGGTGCCGCCTGCGCGCGTACAAATACACATGGCATAGTTGGCCGCCCCATCAGGTCGGGTCCCAACAGTGGTCTCGTTCACGCCATAAAACCCCACTGCAATGGACTGATCATCCAGATCCGCCAAGGCCGGTGCAGCCGCCGCCCCAAGTCCAAAGGCACCGGTTTTCAGCAGCTTTCCAGCCGTGGCGTCGGTGGCGCTGGCCTGCACAGCGCCGCCCCCCAGGCTTTGCGCCGTCAGCGCCGTGAAGGCCCCCGCCGCTGGCGTGGCCAGGCCGATCTTGGTGCCATTCAGCGCGCCGCCAATAATGGTGCTGTTGGTTTCCAGATAGGCCCGCCAGGCCTCCATGAAGCCGACAAAATCATCGGTGGCCCATTTGAACAGGGCAAACATCTTGACGTCAAAATCTGCCTCTGGCGCAGAGCGTGTCGGAATATGCGGCGAAGCCGGGGCAATGGGTGCTGCCATGGTTGAGCAATCCTAATTGATGGTTTTGAGAACAAGGGTGAAGATTGAATCCCCAGCCGCATCCAGCGGCTGGGTGTGGTCATCGACAAAGCCAAGATCTTCGATGCCGTAGTTTGGCGCGTATTCGCTGGAGCCATAGAAGGCGGTCACCAGACCATCCACCTCGGCCACCAGATCCATCACACGCGGTGCCTGCAGCGTCGGCACCCGCAAAGGCACAGTCACCTTGCGAGTAGAGCCGCGCTTGATCAGCAGCTCATCGCCAAACTGGTCAAACTCTTTGCGGCTGTGACTGACATGGCCGATCTCGGCCCCATCCATGATGGTGCCCAGGATGTGGTTGCGCCCCAGCACGATATGACCAACCTCAGCCGTCCCGCCAGGCGCAGAGATCGTTATATCGATCCGGTGCCCAATGTAGCCCGGAAAGCCGTTCAACACCTTCTGGCGCGCATAGAAAATGCCACCAAAGAAATAGGTGTACATGCTGACCACATGACCCGAGTCCGCCAGCTCAAAACTCTGATCATAGATCTTCAAGGATCCATCCCAGACCTCGATCCGCATCGACCCGGCAGCAAGCCCAAACAGCGAGATCGCATCACAGTCCCGCGTCGGCACGATCGAATAGGTGATCTCATCAGCGCGGCTGGCCTTGTTGGAGCGGCGGTTGTCAAAGGCCGACCAGCGCTTGGTGGCAAGCCTGAGATCCAGCCACCAGGTGCCATCATCCGTGACCGGATCATTGCCCAGATTGCCGGGCTGCACGCTCTCATAAATGCGGTGCGTCCCCAGAGAGATCACCCGATCCCCCTGGCCATAAGTGACGCCCGCATCCCAGACCGGATGATCATCCTCGGCAATATTGGACGCCACCAGCTCCACATCCGTGACCGGCATCGGCGCAATAATATTGAAGTCCATCATACCACCTCTTTTGGCAGGCCTGCATCATTCCAGCCCTCGACCACACGCGCGATTGTCTTGATCAGCAGCTCCACCTTCTGGCCCTGCACCCCGGCCTGGCGCGCCAGATTGTCAACGCTCTCCACCACCCGGCGATTGTCCAGCATGGCCTTGGAATCGGAATGGCTGATCACCCGGCTGGATCCGGTATTCTCCAGCTCCCAGCCGCGCTCGCCAACCACGCGCCAGCCCCCGGCATGCACACCCCCGGCGGCAAACTGCGGCACACCGCCAAGGCCCCGGATCTGTTCACGCAAGCGTGCCAGTTTGGATTTCTTCTTGGTGGTCGAGGCGTTCACCCGCCGCATGACCTCGCCATAAGAGGACGATCCCAGCTGATCCTGCAGCGCCGCCTTGAAGGCCGCCAGGTTGCCTGCCGTTCCCCCGTAATAATCAAAGGAGGAAGTCAGATAGCCGTTGGGCCCCAGACCGACGCTTTGTTTCTGCCCCACCAGAGAGATCCCATACTGGCGGCGCAGCGCCTCGAATGTGGCCAGGGTGCTCTCTGACTGGGTTTTCTGCCGCCCGGCGATCTCTACCCCCCTGCCTTGCAACCCAACGATTTTGAGCTGACCCTTGCGAAGAGCCACATCTTCATTCACCGCATCCCTGAGCGAACCCAGCATGTCCTGCAGCCTTGTCATCGGGGCCGCCAGCCCGCTGGTAGAGGCCACCAGATCGCTGAACACGCGGTCTGCGGTCAGGCTGACGCCGCCGTCAAACGTGAGCTTGCCGCCCGTGCCGCCGATCAGATCCTGCAGCTTGTTCAACCGGCCAATGGCCGCATTGCCCTTGTTGGTCAGGGCCACATTCACCTGGCGCGAGAGCGTTGCCGCCTTGGTCAGCAACAGGGACCGGGTCTCCCCATCAAGATCCTGCACCAGCTTCAGCCGCATATCGCGCCGGATCTCTGCATCGGTGGTCAGCGCCAGGCGCCGGGTTTTGGGATCGAGATCCTGCCCCAACATCAGGTCCAGCGTCGCCACATGTTCCGACAGGGCATTGGTGGCGATCCAGCGATCTGCCGCAGTCAGATCATCGCGGCGAATGACAAAATCCAGCGTGGCTTCAATCCCCGTCCCGGCGCTATCCACCAGGCGGCGCAGCCAGGGCGGCGCATTGTCATCAAGCGCCACAGCCACATCAAGCCGCCCCGCCAGATCATCATAGGAAAAGGCCTCCGCAT
Organism: Pseudophaeobacter sp.; assembly: GCF_048267565.1. NCBI lineage: Bacteria > Pseudomonadati > Pseudomonadota > Alphaproteobacteria > Rhodobacterales > Roseobacteraceae > Pseudophaeobacter > Pseudophaeobacter sp. The sequence continues at coordinate 1,231,860 of NZ_JBLWXG010000001.1, forward strand.
CGGTGATCGCCCCCTCCAGCGCCGCCAATGACGATTGGAATGCCTCGACCGTGCCATCCCAATCGGCATGCAGCGCCTGAACCCCGGCACTCAGCTCGCCAACCTGATCGCCTGTCAGCCCCTTCAGCTGCAGGAAGCTGCCAAGCTCGCTCAGAACCTCGATCTGCTGTTCATAAAGCGCGGCCAGCACTTCATCATTGCCGCTTTCCAGCTCAGCGACCCCGGCGACAAGGTTCAGCTTACCCTGCACCAGCGCGGCAATGCGGCGATATTCCAGATCAGATCTGGCTGTATCCTGGGCCGAACGCAGATAGTCCCGCGCCAGACCAGACAGGCTTGCCGCCGCTTCCTGATCGCCGCCGCGCGCCGCCTCATAAGCCTCATCAAACCGGTGCTGCTGTGCTGCCGCCGCCTGTTCACGGCTGGCCCCGCCCAGCTCAGAGGTGCCCAGGCCAGACAGGTAGTCGCGCAGACTGTCCGCCGTGCGCGCCCAGAGTGTGGCCGCAGCCCGTGCATCCGCCGCCATATCGCGCGCGGTCTCGATCTGCAGGCCAATCTCGCCACCAATCTCATCCATCATGCCCGACATCGACAAGCTGAGACTGTCGATCTGTGGCAGCACCTGATCCATCGCCCCCGACATCTGCAGCAGGCTGGCGTAAAGTTCCCGCCCGTGGCTGGTGGTCAGATCCAGCCCCTCGACCAGCGCGCGGAACCCGGCCCGGCTCTCTGGCATCGCAACGCCGATCTCTTCAAAGCGATCCCGCAACCGGCCCAGGATGGCATCGGTCTGCTCGCCTTCGGAATAAAACCCGGCAAAATAGGTATTGGCCGCCGCATTCATGCCCTCGGCCCCGCCAAAGAGATCCACCAGAGCCGAGGCGTTATCCCCGCCCTCCAGCGACAGATTGAACGCGCGATGCCCCAGCAGCTCTGCCACATCATTGAAGGCCAGCAGACTGCCCGAAAGCCGCGCCAGCGTTTCCAGCGCGTTTTCCCCGGCGCGGCTGAAGCTGTTGGTGCCCAGGATCAGCGAGGCCATGGAATTGCCCGTGGCCTTGATCTGCGCCTCCAGCTCCGCCTGGATCTGCTGCGCATTCTTGCCGTGGGTCCAGATGGTAAAGCCTGCGCCGCTGAAGCCGTCCAGCGCATCGGTGCTGAGGCCGAGGGTTTCGGCCATGGTCTCCAGCCCAGAGGTCAGCCCGGCCATACTGTTATCCAGCGCCAGCTCAAACTCATAGGCAAGGCCTTTGTAGTTGGTCCGGTTGGAACGCAGGAACCCGCCTTTGTAAAAATCAAACTGCGAGCCATTGAAGCCATTGGCATCAAAGTGGCCCCGAATGCCGCTGCCCGCGTATTTGCGGCTCAGCCCCTTGGCCAGCAGGGCAATCCCGCCAAAGACAATGCCAAGCGCCGGCAACGCAGCCCCAAGCGCCCCCCAACCGCCAGACGCGCCAGAAAGCAGCCCGCCGAGATTGGCAAAGCTGGAGCCAATACCGCCGCCAGAGAACACCCCCAAGAGACCCGAACCAACCCCCGACAGCGCACCGCCTGCGCCCGTCAGTTTCAGGAGGCTGCCAGCCCCACCCAGCAAGCCGCCAAGACCACCGCCACCGCCCGCAGCGCCCATGCCACCGTCACCACTGCCGCCAAAGGCCAGGCCACCAAGCCCAAGGATCCCCGAGACCGAGGCCACCACCGGCAGCACAATCTTTGAATGGGCAAACTGATAGGCGATATCCTTGAGCATGCCTTTGATCGTGTCACTCAGGCTGCCGCCCTCAAACGCGGTGCGGGTGATGTTTTCCGCCCAGCGTTCCTGCTGATCCCGCACCCGCTCCAGGGCCGCATCCACCCGGTCCAGCTCAATCACCTGATCCGCCAGCGCCTCGATCTGCGCCTTGCCGATCCCCGCACCTTCGCGGCCAAGTTTCTGCTGAACCGCGCGCACCGCTTCCAGTTTCTGGCGCTGCTGATCGGTCAGCCCCACCAGGGCGCGCCGGTCGCGCAACTCTTTTTGCAACCCTGCCAGCGCGCTCTTGCTGGCAGCCCCCCCGGCAGAACTCACCTTGTTCAGGGCCGTAATCTGCGCGCGGTACTCTCCGCTCAGGCGCTGGTTTTCCTCAAACAGGCGCACCTGCTGATTGATCCCCTCTTCCACGTTGCGGCGCTGGCCGTCGTGCATCTCCTCCAATGGCGGCAGGGCCGCGACCAGCTCTGCGCGGTATTTGGCAACATTGGCAGCCGCCTCGCCGCCACCACTTGCCAGAACGGCCATGCCAGCCTTCAGACCCGCGATATTGGCCTGCGCCCCCGCCAGTGCCCCAGGCAGGCCAGAGAGATAGCCGCGCAGTGCCGCCGCCTGCCCCGCAGCGCCGCCAAGCCCCTGCGTCAGCGGATCCGTGGCACGCGCCGCCGCATCGATGTTATCCGCCGCATCGCCCGCGTGTTTTGCGGTCTGCTCTGCCGCCACAGCCGCCGCGTCCAGCCGCGCCTCGGCCTCAGCCAAGGCACCAGACAGGGCGTCGATATCCGCGCGGGCCTTGGCCATGCGATCGGTCTCATAGAGGCTGGCCCCAAAGAAATTGGTGGTAAAAGACGCCGCCTCCAATTCAGCCTTCGCCGCCTCCAGCGCTTGCCGGGTGGCATCGCGCGCCGCCTCAGCTGCGCGGCGCATGGCCTCGGCGTTTTTGGCCGTCATATTGCTATAGAACCGGTCGGTTGCGCGCTCCAGCAGGTCATGCGCCGCCGCTGCCCCCTCAATTGCAAGTGCGTAATCCTCAGCAGCCTGTGCCGATTGGGTGAAGCCCTGATAGATCCCGGCAGCCACGCCAATCAGCGCGCCAATGCCGGTCGCCAGTGCCGCCACCCGCAACAGGCCAAGCCCCCGCGTCAGACCCTTGATGGCAAGACTGGCCAGCGCCGCCCTGGTGGTAGTCGCCCCAAGTGCCAGTTCCAGCGCAACAGAGGCCTTGGCAGCGGCCAATAGCTGCACCGGCGCCAGTGCCAGGCTGGTAACCAGCCCCGCAACCGCCACCCCCATAGGGATCGCCAGTCTCACCACCAGGCCAAACCCCAGCGCCAAAGGCCCAAGCACCGCCGTCAGGGCTGCCCCCTTGGCAATCAGCCCCTTGGTGCCATCGCTCAGATTGGCAAACCACTCAGCCACGCTGGCCGCCTTGTCGCTCAGCTCTTCCAGAAACGGGGCCAGCGCCACCGTGAGCTGATTGGCCATGCCGCGACCGACAACCCCCATGCGCGACAGCGCGTCATTGGTGCGCTCGATCTGGTCTGCATCTACCTCAGAAATTGCCACGCCAAAGCGGGTGACATCATCCGTCGCCAGACGCAGCGCAGAACTGTCAATGCGGGTGAAGATCAAACCCGCCCGGCTGCCAAACAATTCCGAGGCCACCGCACCGCGTTCTGCCTCTGGCACAAATTGCGCCATGGCCCCCTGGATCCTGGCCAGACGCTCATCCAGCGGCAGCCGCTGCAGGGCCTCGGCGCTGAGGTGCAGCCGGTCCAGCGCCTTCACCGCAGGACCACTGCCCGCCGCCGCCTGGCTGAGCCGCTTGGTCAGCTGGATGGTGGCCTGCTCAACCTCGCCAATCGAGACCCCCGACAGATCCGCCGCCCGCTCCAGAACCTGCATCGATTGCACCGTGGTCCCCAGCGACTGCGCCATCTTGGCCTGCGCATCCACAATCTTGAGGCTGGATTTCACCGCAAGCGCCGCAGCACCCACCATCGGCACCGTGAGGCCAAGCGCCAGCCGACGCCCCTGGCGTTCAACCGTATTCCCGAGCCGCACCATGCGCCGCTCGACGTTGCCCATGGCCGCAATGCCACGCTTGGCACCGCTTTCAAAGGCTGTGGATTCCAGCGACAAAAGCCCCCGGAGCGCACCAATAATGGCCATCTATTTTCCCTTTTTACTTTGAAAGTGCAGCGCCATCAGACCCGCGCGCAGCTTGTCCAGATCTTGCGATCTATCCCGGCTTGCCGGTTTTGCAGGCTCAGCCGCCTTGGTGAAGTCCGGCATTTTCTTAGGCTCGTGGAAGGCAAACTGCACCAGAATGCCCAGCTCCTGATTGAGAACCCGCCAAGCCTTGAACTCCTGATCCTTGGCCTTGATCTTGGCGGTGGTAATCAGATCGTATTCCCGCAGGGTGACATCCCAGAAGTCGCCGTGGTGCAGGTCCAACCCGCACCACGTCGAGAACAAGGCCTCCCAATCTACGCCTCTGCGGCGGCCTCCCCCTTTCCCGGCTCACCAACCCCGTCTGCCTCATCCGCTTCATCCTCAGCGGATTTGACCTCAAAGGCAGCGCCAATGGCCTCGCCAACCAGCGGGATCATCTTGCGAACCCCGCCCGCCTGATCAATCAGGTCCAGGGCCTGGTCGCGATCGATGCCCTTGCCATCATTAAGCCCCGCCCCCAAAGCCGAGGCCATCAGGGTGACACCCCCAGATCCGGTGATCAGCTGATCCAGCAGGGTATCAAAAGACTGGCCGCCGTTTTCCGCTTCAATGCGGATCAGGGCACGGGTCGAGAACTTCAGCTTCAGGGTCTTTTTACCCAGCTTCATACTTGCGCTGCGGATCATACGACTGGATCCCCCTTGGTCCATCCAACCACACCCGTTGGGCGCAGTTTGAGGTCGGTCATCAGATCACCATCCACATCCACCGACGGGATCGACGGGTTCACAAAGGCCTTGTAATCAAAGGCATCCCCGGTGAGCTGCTCGCCGTCCACAGCAGGCAGATCCACCTTGAAGAAGATCACCTTGCCTTTGCGCGCCAGCGCTTTTTCATAGAGATCTGCCGAATAGAAGCAGGACAGCGTCAGCTCGCCCGTGTCGGTCAGACCGACGCCGTATTCCTTGTTGCGGCCTGGGCTGTCCAGCGAGGTCCGGTCCCGATATTCCGGGCTTTCCTCGGGGATGCCGACGGTCTTGCACCCCTTGATCACCTCCCAGGCGACCCCGTCTTCGGACCATTGGACATCGCACAGATCGCCCGGAATGACATTTTCTGCCATTGGCTTATTCCTTTCAGATTGTCAGAGTATTCAGCCGGTCACCCAGCCATGCCTAATAGGCCAGGCGCAATCACGCCTGGCAGGTTCAGGTGCGGTAGCGCACCTGGACATCCAGCATTTGACGCCGGACCACTTCCCCGCCGGATGCGGATGATCCGTCCCGGCGCGAGAGTTCCTTGCAGCGGATCACCGACCCGCTGCGATAACTTGTCAGAAGGTGGGACACCTGAGGCCCCAGCGAGATCAGCTCACCATATGAGAGCGCATCGATATTCACCTGCACCCGCGCGGTTTCCACATCCGCCCGGCCCTGCAGCGCATAGCGCGTCACCGTGCCAACCCGCACGAGGCTGATCCGGGGAAAGCCCACATCACTGCCAAACAGGCCCCAGACAACGGGCACCCCAAGCGTCTTGAGCAGGTCTTTCAACTCGCGTTCCATGCTCATTTACCCGCCCTCAAAGCCTTGCGGCGCGCCCGCTCTAGTGTTTTTTCGATATCCTTGCGGATCTCCAGACCCAGAGTCTCCAGCATCTTGGGTGCATAGAGATCCCAGGCAGGCCGCAGGAAGGGATTGGCCGGCATCTCGCCGGTAAACTTGCCGGAGGAGTGCTGGTATCGCGGCGCGGTGCCATCCTCATAAAGATGGGCATGCGGCGAATGACTGCCATCCGCCTGCACCGGCCCCACATACATGGCCACCCGGCTCCGGGTCTGATCCCCCCGAGCGCCCTGCTTCTGGCCCTTGTCCAGCTTGCTGGTCACCGCGACTTTGAACTTGCCGCCCGCCATGCCTTCAGCCGTTTGCGCCACCGGCTTCAGAACCTTCTTCAGCGCCCGCCGCCCCGAGGCCTTGGACTGGCCCCGCGTCAGCTGCACCAGGGCGCGCTCGATATCGCCAGACCCTTCAATGCGCAGTTTCGCAACCATATCAGCCCCCCGCCTTTTTGACCCGCCACGCGGTGATTTCCAGCCCGTTGCGGAACCCCAATTCCTTGATGCCGCTGATCCGCCAATCCTCCCCATCAAAGCGCAGCCGAAAGGCACCAGTGACTGCCGCAAGCCGCGCCGACCAGGACACTACGAACCGGGCATCCGATTTTTGCTCCACCGCCGCTGCCCGCAGCCGCTCGCCATCGGACACAGGCGCAAACGCCGCCCAGGGGCGCGCGTATTCATCCCACCCCGTTGCCACCATTTCCCCCGCGTCGTTTTCCTCAAATGAGGCCTGCAGAATGGTGATCCGCCGATCCCGCTCAGCAATCCGCATCACATCCACCAGCTTTTGAACGGCGCCACCAGCCGCGCGATCGACAGTGGCACCTCGACCGGCGTGCCCTCAAAACTCACAGGTTCGCGCGCCTTATAGAGATGGGCGGCAAACAGCAGGATGGCATGGCAGATCGGCAGGGGCACCACACCAGGCACAGCCCCATAGCCCGCCACATAATCGATCCGCAGAGGAAAGTGATGATGCCCCGGCGCGCCCCAGGACGGCGCAAACGCCCCGCTGCGCCCGCCCTCCAGATCTTCAAGCGTCACGCCGTCAACCGCGATCCAGGTTCCAGCGGCATCGCGGATCTCAGCCTGGACAATCTCGCGCACCGGCAACAACGTAAGTGCTACGCCCTGGCCATTCCCCGGCACAGCCGAGAAGGTCTCCCGCCAGGTCTGATCCATCAGCGCCCGGCCCAGCTCGCCATCCGCCCCATCAAACTGCGCGATCGCCACATCCAGGCAGTGCTGCAGGTGGTCATCATCTTCCCCCGCCTCCAGCCGCATATGCGCCTGCAACCGGGCCAGATCCACCGGCGGCAGCCCCGGTGCAACACGCCGCGTCAAAGCCATCGGATCACTCCTCAGTTTGCTCGGTGGGCTCGGTGGGCTCGGTGGGCTCGGTGGGCTCGGTGGGCTCGGTGGGCTCGGTGGGCTCGGTGGGCTCGGACACCGCCACAACCGGCTGCGCCTCGGCGTCAAGCAATTCAGCATAACCGGCATTGATCAGATCCTGGCCGACAGCATCAGCAACGGTCAGCTCTGTGCCAGCGGTAAAGCTGCAAGCGACACCGCCGCAGCTGGTAATGATCTTGATTTTCATGGGAAGCACCCTTGGAATGAGAAACAGGAAAGCGGCCCCCAAAGGGACCGCCTCAACATCGCCAGATCAGGCCGCCATCTGCAGCGTCTTGATGGCCTTGGTCTGGCCCGGCGCGCCGTCAATGCGATGCACCCCCATGATCCCGAGGTTGGGAAAGAACTTCTCGCGCGCCACACCAATCAGCGGATTGCCCACCTTGCGCACATAATATTGCGAGAAATCCCCAAAGGAGATCGGCTTGGCCGAGGCACCAATCTGCGCCATCGCCTGGTTGAACGACACCGGCTTGCCATTCAGCGAGGGCGTCACACCCTTGGTCACGTCACCGTCAGACCAGAGATAGCGGCCATTGGCATCCTTGATCTTGCGCAGCGCCTTGACCGACTGATCATGCATCTGGAACCGCACCTTGGGGCCAGTGCGATACGCAGGATCGACCGAATGCTCCAGCTCGATGATGTCATCAAAGGTCAGCACCGCCGCCGCTGCTGCCGCATGGCCGACCGGCGCGGCCGTGACAAAGCCAAGCGGTTCATTGCCGCCAGCACCCACCGTCAGCCACCTGTTGCCGGTGCGCCCGATGCGCTCCCCGATCAACTGACCCAGCAGCGCCTCAAAGCCAAAGCTGGAATCCTGCGCCAGCTCAAAGGACCATTTGATCCAGGGCGTCTTCATCACATGCGCCAGCAGCTGCGTCTTGCCGATCACAATGTCGCCGCTGTTGTCATCCACGCCTTCAGCGCCCTCGGCATGGGGATCCATTTCCGCGTCGGTATCATCCACCATGGGCATATCAAACGGCGCGCCATTGGCCAGATTGATCTCGGTCGCAATCGTCCCATCCATCATCGGGCCATGGGCGGCAGCGGCGATATTGATGGTATTGGCCAGCGTGGTTGGCACCAGAAAGCCGCCCTGCGCCCCGGTGCCGGTGTTCTGCGCCCGGATCTCTTGCGCCCCCGCCCGCAGCGCCTCGCGCGCCTCGCGGTCCAGTTCAGACATATCGGCCCCATTGGCGAGATACTGGCGGAAGGCCTCGCGGTATTCATCCCCAACACCCTGCGCCGGGCTGTGCTGGCGCTCTTCCTGACCGGGGCGCTGCGATTCACGCTCTTCGCGCTCCTGGGTCTCGCGCCGCTGCTCTTCCTGCTGCGCCGCCTTATAGGCCCGCTCTTCACGATCGGCCTGCGCCACCACGCCGTCGCGCTCATCCATCATGGTATCAAATTTCTGATGCGCCGCCTCTGCCTCGGCCTTTGGCGTCTTGTCCGTCACGCTGTCCAGAATGGAGCGCGCTTCGGTTTCGATTTTCTTGGCGCGCTCGCGCAGTTCCTTGATCTTGCTCATGGGGTCATCCTTTGGTTTTGGGAGTTTGGTTTTGGAAAGCTGCGCCTGCCCTGGACGCGTGATGTATCTGGGCGGCGGAATGCGCGTTCAGCGAGAGCTGGCCAGTCGCATCCGCATTTGCATCTGGCGACGGTGCAGATCCCCACTGCCGCCAAGTGCCGACTGCTTTGAGCGCAGGCCGATTTCGGTGCCCTCATAGGCCGGGTCCGTCACGATCGAGACATCATACAGGCGCACCGACTGGATGCTGCGCACCGCGTGATCGCCGGTTTCATCCCAGGTCTCTTTCTCCGCCAGAAAGGCAAAGCTCATCTTTGACAGATCGCCGCGCCGCATCTTTGGCAGGATCCGCATCACGTCCGGATCACTGGCGTCCAGCGCCGTATCCACCCGCAACCCGCGCTCATCCTCAGTCAGCGTCAGCGTTCCGGAGCTGGTGCGCGCCAGCGGCAGATCCCGGTGATTGATCAAAAAGGTCACATCGTCACCACGCTGCAGTGCATCGGTGAAGGCCCCCCGTTCCACCACCTCGGACCAGCCCCAGCTGTCCAGCGGGCCGATCTCCGTCGCCTCGCCAAAGACAGCGGCATAGCCGGTCACATTGATCTGGTCGCCCGCAGCCTCACGCAGCTCAACGGGCGCGAGGGCGCAATAGCGCACCTCACGTTTCAGCTCGCTCATCGCGGCCTCCTGTTAGTCGGTTTCTGTTGTCTCTGTGGTCTCACCCGGTGGCGTGTCGCCATCGCCATCCGCACCGTCGCCGTCACCTGCCGGGGGCGCATTCTTGTTGAAGGCCGTGCCCGCCATTTCCAATGGCACCGTGGCCCCCTGGATAAACAGGGTATTGCCCCCTGCCAGCGGTGGTTTGTTCATCATCTCGCGCCCCTCATTCGGGGTCAAAAGCGCGTTCTGAACCGCCTTCACAATCGCCTCGATCCGGGTCTTAAAATCGCCCCGCATGATGCCGTCCAGATCCAGCTTCACATAGCGCCTGGATCCGCGCCCGAAGATCTTCAGCGTCAGCTCCTGCTCAAACTTCTCAACCCAGCGCCGCAGGGTATGTTTGACCAGGTGCAAATCCTGATGCTCGATATTGTTGTAATTGCCCTTGCTCAGCTCCTGCAAAAACACCGGCGGCAGCTGATAGATCCGCGCCACCTGCCCCACCGCAAAGATCTGCACCGGCGTCAGCTGCATTTTTTCCGGGTCATCCCCCAGCCGCACCAGGTCATGCCCCGCAGGCATCGGCAGGATCGGCTTGCCATCCTCTGCCGATCGCCGCGTCACCTTCATCAGATCCGCCGCCGCCCGCATCATTTCCTTGGCCGCCGTAAACGGGCCTTTCAGCACATAGGGCGGCACGCCATTCTTGCCAAAAACCGTCAGCGCATAGCGGTTGGCATTCAGCCCCTGACGGATGGCGCTGGCGCAGGTCATCACCGGATTATGGCAGTTCACATGATCCGGTTTCAGCATATAGGCGATATCAATCACGTCCTTCCCGGCATAGGTTTTCACCCGCCCCGATGGCTCCATATAGTCATAAAACAGACGCCCCCTCACCTTGCGCACCGTGACCCGCTCATACTCCATCGCAAACAGATTGATCACCTCGCCGCGCCGGTCACGCTCGATGTAGCTATAGGCGCGCCCCGGCCCAAACACCTGGGCAAAGAAGGTCTCGCGCCAGCTGAACGAGGTGGTGCTGTCATTGACCGCCGCCCCCAGCACATCCGCCACACCGCCGGTCAATTTCTTGTCGCCGCCCGTTTCATCGGTTTTTTCAAAAACCTCGATCGGCAATCCCGCCATCGCCGCCGACAAAAAGTTGATCGCGTCCCAGACCGCCGGCATCGACAGCGCCTCTTTCATGGTCACGCCCTCAGAGGCAGCACCATTCAGAACATCCGCGATGCTGGCGGCATTGCTGTCCATCAATACCTGGGCGCGATCCTCTGTCGCCACCTCAGCCACAGCCCGGTCACGGCGTAATCTGCCCATTAATCCCACAGGTCATCCTCCATTGAATAGCCATCATCGGCCCAGGGCGACTGTTCCGGCAGGCCACGATCCCGGCACAGCGCCATGCCCGCCGACATCGCAAGCGACACCATGCCATCAATCCGGCCATGGGCCTTTTCCTTGTCAAACATCCGGTGCCCGGTGCGGTTCTCAGCGTAGGTGACCGAGGCCGCCATACTGTCCAGCAGCGGGTTCTTGGCGACCATGAGCCGCCCATCGTAAATTGCGTTTTCCAGTTTGTTGATCGAATCTGGCATCCACAGATAGATCTCGACCTCTTCCCCCGGTTTGGTCGGATCCGGCACCTTGTCCAGGATCCGCTTCTGGAACCCCTGCGGATGTACCTCACTTGGCAGCAGCAGCCCCTTTTCCGTCAGGCTGTCCTTCAGCCGTTCCAACCCATATTGGTCGCAGGCAATCACCTCTGGCAGATAACGCGCGTTCAGATCCGCCAGCGCATCCGCCAGCCAGGGGTATTTCAGCCGCTCGCCGGGGATCGCCTCGATGTGGCCCTGATCGGCCCAGAGATCATAGGGCGCCTGATCGCGGCCTGCGCGCTCCAGCAGCGTGTCCTTTGGCGTCCAGAACCAGGTCTTTGACACCAGCTTTTCAGCGTCCTTGGTGGCATCCAGCACCCAGGTCAGGGTGAAGGCGGTAAAATCCCGCACCTGGCTCAAATCCAGCCCGCCAAAACAGCGGTATCCTTTTTCGCTCAAGGCCTTTGCATCCACGTCACCATGACAGGCAACCCAGGCCTCGCGCTTGATCGCCGCCTTCACCGATTGTGTCCACTGGCAAAAATGCAGCCGCGCAATGCCGTTGCGCTTGCCCGGCATCATCCGCGCCTGTTTCACAACGCCCCGCAGATAGTCTTCCTCGATCGTCACCCCCAAAAGCGGGTTCACCTTCACCCAGCAGCTGGGGTCGTTTTCCCAATCATCACCGTCATCCAGCGCGCAGATGAACGCAAAGGTGCTGTCATCCTCATGCACCCCGGTCACCACATTGACCCCGTGCTGGTGTTCTTCCCAGCAGATCGATTTCTTGTCGGTGCCCGAATTGGTCGCCATGCAAAGCAGTGGCTGCTTGCGGAACTTGAAGCCCCGCTCCAGCATATCAATGACATCCCGGTTGGGATGCTCATGCACCTCATCGGTCAGCGCGCAATGGGGGCGCGGCCCCGACTGCGCCTTTTCCGCCGACAGCGGCTTGAACTTGCGCTTGTCGCCCGACTTGCCCACATAGGTCAGCTGCCAGACCGGGTTTTCCCCAAGCTGTTTCACCCGGCGTTTCAGCACCGGCGACTGATCCACCATCGCCACCGCATCCTGGAACAGAATGCCCGCCTGGTCTTTTTTCGCAGCCGCCGCGTAGATCTCGGCGCGCGGCTCGCCATCCGCCACCATCATATAGAGACCAATGCCGCCCAGCATTGGCGACTTGCCGTTGCCCTTGCCTTCCTCATCATAGAACCGGGTGAACCGGCGCAGCCAGGCCCCGTGGGTGGCGCTGAACTTCTTCCAGCCAAACAGCGACCCGATCCGGAACGCCTGGCTGGGATGCAGATGAAAGGGCCGCCCCTCAAATTGGCCCCCATTGAGCCGCAGCACCTGGGGAAAGAAACTGATCGCCCGCTGCGCCGCCACCAGATCCCACTTGAGGCCGCGCTTTGGCCCCTCGATCAGATCCCGCAGATGCCGCTCAGCCGCTGCCCGTACATATGGCCCGGCAGTGATTGCGCCAGCGACAACATCCTGCGCCCAGGCAGTGACCGGATCCTCCTCATAGCTGATCCGCACCACGACATCGCTCACGTCATGAACCCCTCGGGGCTATTTGGATCAGGGAAGTCAAACCCCATCTGACCGCCGCCCGACAGCCCGCGTTCGGCTGCAGGCGTCATGCCAAAATCATTTGCCAGCCCCCGGATCTGCCGGAAGGTTTCATTGAGCTGCGCCACCTCTGGCCGCGCCTTGATCTGGGTACCGTTGCGGGTCTCACTCACATAGGTCTCGCCAAGCTCTTCCAGCTCCAGCTCAATCCGGTCATGGCGCACCACCGCCTTGCACAGCTGCACAAAAGGCTGCAGGTGCTGGGGTTTCAGCCGATCGACAGTTGGATGGCACAGCGGCAGCGCCAACCGGTCAAAGGTCCAGCGCAGCTGGCCGGTCAGACCCTCGGGGCGCAGTTCCTCAAGCCGGGCGCGGGCGCGCTCTTGCAGATTATGCGGCTGCACCCCCTCATCGGTGAGCGGAACAACCTTTTCCTCTGCTGGCTTGCGGCCCCGTGCCATGTCGTGACGTCCTTCCCATAACCTGTGGTTTTTTCTATTCAATTACGGCTTTGCACACAGAAAGGTTCCCTCTCCGGTTTCCACCAAAAGGGATTTTCCTGCCGACCCTCCCCCTCCCCATTACGGGGTGGGCAACGGTCTACTGATTGGCCGGGTGCAGCGGATCGATCGGCCAGCCATCGCTGCCGCGTTCCTGCGAGAAGCCCCGCGTTTCCAGCCGCTGCTTGTTCTGGTCATGGTCATCCGGGCACAGCGTCTGCAGGTTGCCCGGATCCAGAAACAAGCCCCGGTCACCGCGATGCGGGATCAGGTGATCCACCACCAGAAACCGCCGCCGTGCATTGGTCTGATCCGCACCCGCCGAGGTCAGCGAGCCATCGTTCAGGATGCCGCGCCGCAGACAGGCCCGGCACAGCGGTTCCCGCTCCAGGTGCTGCGGACGCAACCGACGCCGCCAGGCCGACAAATTGTAAAGGTGGTGATAGTCGCTTCGGGCTGTCATTCGCTGGCCCCCAGAACGCAAAAACGCCCGCCGGTTTCCCGTGGGCGCATTTATTGATGATGCAAATCTACTCGCATGCCGATGAGGTTAGCGTCAAGGGGGGATTTACGACCCATCCTTTTAACAGGGCACAGGCTATAGGAAACAGTTGCCACGCAAATCAAAGTGTGCCATATGGGACATATTGATCAATATGGCGCCTTATGATCATTTTGGGACAATCGGACTAGAAAAGGAAATAACATGAAAGAATATTCTCGCGGTGATCGGGTTCCAGTTAGATCACAACAGATATGGTTAATCCTAACCGCTCACGCAGTTCTCAAGCCTTCAGGAGAATATGAAGAAGGCGCTGGATGGAGCGGCTGGAAACCAGGACTGATCACATATGGAGATCTCGCAAAACAGATGGGTATGGATCCAAAAGCCGGGATGACCCTTGGAAGACATCTTGGGGTTATAGGGTACTATTGCCAGCAGGAAAAACTACCTCCGCTAAATGCTATCGCCGTTAACGATACAACCGGCGAGCCCGGTTATGGGGTCGTGGAGACAGAAGGTTTTACAAGAGACCAGAACAGGGTTTGGAAGGAACCATGGTTTTCTTATCGACCGCCATCAATTAAGGCACTACGCGATGTATATGACAAACATATCTCTGTAAGTAACTGAATACGCTAGCTGCGCTTAGCCGCCCCTCATCCTCTCCAATGCCTGCCCCAATGCCTTGGCAACGGCCTGCGATGTCGCCCCATAGACTGACCAGCCATGCGCCTTCAGCACATCGCTGAGGGCGCGATCTTCGAGACAGACCATATCGACCAAACGCCGGTCAGAAATGCTGGCGCGAGATCCACGCTTTGAGGGGCGGATGCGGCGGACCACCATGGCGGATCCCATGCCAATCCGGCGGCGCAGGTGTTCGATCTCTTCGCGATCGCGCAGAACAGCATCCATGAAGTCGCCGCCGCGACCACCGCTGCCAGATCGTACCGCCTCGATCGAGGAACACTTGAGGCCTGCGCAAGCGTGGCGCTCAACCAGATCGCGGTAATAGCGGCCAATGGCTACCTGTCCAGGAGAAAGCGGTGACGGCTTGTTGTGCCGCGCTGCCTTGGCTGCCATCACATCAAACACATCTGCCCGCTGGATGGCACTGTGCCCGCGATATCCTGCAGGCTTGGCCTCGAAACCGCCCTCTGCATCAGGATAAAGGGCCTGAGGCTCAAACACCCGAAACGCACCACGCGCCGGGGCCTGCGGGATAGCATCGCCGCAGATCTCTGGCACAGCGCTGCGGGCTTTGATCTCAGCCAAACGAACAGCTTCGGCTTCAAGCCGGGCCGCGCCATTCGGGCTTACGATCACAACAAAGTCCTTCATGCCGACACCTCTGTGGCCAGCGCTGCAATGCGTCGGCATTTGACCTCGGCGGCGGCACGGCGCTGGCGAAAGGTCTGATCCTGATGGCTCAGTGTCTCGCCCCGCCCCACCTGCTCATCCAGCCGTTGAACCCGGCGGCGCGCATCAGCGGCGCGATCCTGCACCTGACGCAGATCATACTCACGCGGCCAGACGCGGACCCGGCGCAACTCGGCCAGCAACTCAGGCGCCCAGCCCTCTGCCAAGGCGCGCTGGCCGAGGGCATGGGCAAAAACCGCCCGAAACAGCGGCGAGGCATCATCGGCCGGCGGTTGGATCTCGGCAGCCCAGCCGAGGATCTTGGCCGCGATCGGAAAGCGGTCCCGATCCTTGCCGCCGGGCATATTGGCCACCTGCTCGGCCAGCGCCTGCAGGTTCAGTTCCGACATATAGGCCAGCTTGCCGCCCAGATCCGCGACCATCGCGTCAAACTGCGCCACTGTCAGGCTGGTGGGTTTCGCCAGCCCCAACTTCTTCAACGGCTCAATCAGGTGGTCCTTCACCCGGCGTTCACCTGCGGCCTGATCTTTGGCATCCATCTTTCTGCCCTTCCTCTTTCTCTGCAATTCCGACTTATCCACAGGCTGGGCGCTGCAACTGGGGCGCAACCGTCCTGCTGTCATGTTTTGTCTTTGTCTTTGTCTATGTCGTGCAGGACAGTCTGAGACTGTCCGAGACTGTCTTGAACTGTCCATCGGACAGTCTTGGACACTGTCGGACAGTGTCAGGATCCTCTGTTTTGAAACGCGCCCCCGGAGCGCCCGAGGTCAAAGATGTGGTTCGACCAGGCCTGCATCGAGCGCTCAATCCAGGCGGCGCTGCGGTATTCGCAGCCCTCTTTCACCAGCCATTCATCCATCCAGCGCACCGCCGCATCGTTCTTGGCGAGGTCCGCGTGATAGCCCGACACCGTGATGCGCAGCCGCTGCAGCCGCTTGGCCGAGTTGGCCGCGTCATTGCGCGCCCGGTGGTCCTGGCGCCGGGCCATGGCCTCGGTCAGGCTGCGCAGCACCATCGGGTGCATCAGGCGGATATCGCCATTGTCGCAGCGGCAGGCCTCCCACTTGTAAAGCGGCCCATAGTCCAGCTTGCACAGCGAGCCAAAATGCCCCGGATCAATCATCAGCAGTTTGGCCAGAATATTCTGATCCATCGGCAGGGTGCCCACGGGGCTGTTGTCATAGGCGATATTGATCAGATCAAAGAACAGCGCCCGGCATTCCGGCGTAGCATTCAGCCGCATGTCCGAGGCCAGCCAGCGCCGCCGCTCCCAGGCCATGAAGAAATGGCTGTCCAGCCGGTCATCGCAGGACAGCGGGTAGTCCGGCAGGTCGCTGATATTCACCGGCTGCAGGTGATGCGGGAGCGCCATCAGACAAAGGCCTCAAGCAGGTCATAGACCTCGCAGGCCTGCGCGGCCTCGAGCGGGGCCATACGGCGACGATCGGTCACCCGGCGGCGATACCGATTGCCCCAGCCCCGGTGCATGCAGATGTTGCGGCAGGTATTCGCAGAGGCACCGGTAAAGCGCGCCAGATCGGCCAGGGTGCAGTCGCCTGCGGTCGCGCGGGTCATCCACCAGATCTGATAGGCAATGCGTTGCATCCGGATGCTCATGCCGCCTGCCCCATCTGTGTCTGGAAGAACTCCGGCGCCTGCGGATCCGTCAGGATCACCAGCAGCGCGATATGGCTGGCCGGGGACGTCACCGCCCCCCACCAGTTCAGCGCGGTCTGAAAGCTGACATCGCAAAACAGTGCCACCTCGCGCGGGCTGTTGAACCGGGCGCGGAAGTAGCTGGACCACAGGTCCGGTGCCTCGGCCTTCAGCCGGTAAGGATCCAACTGTTTTGACCAAGAGCTTTGCACCTGGGGCGTGCCAGCCTCAGCACATGATGGATCATTGCTTACAATCAGCGTTAGACGCGGGCGGCTCATGCGGCGGCTCCCTTTACCTTGCTGGGACGGATCATGGAGAACCAAGAAGGGTCGAATTCCAACTCCCTCTCTTCGCAGAGCGCCTGAATGCTCAAATACCACGACGCCGGGAAAGCGCCCCTAGCAATAGCGTTGCTGACTGCAGTGCTACCAACCTGGAGCGTCTCAGCGATAACTTTGCGGCCGATGATATCAGCTATTTGGGAAATATTGTTCATGCGACAGCAATATCCACCTTTTGTGGATCAAATCAAGATCACATTTTGTGGTTTGCTCAAAATTCACAAAATGTGGTTCAACGAAGCATGAACACAAATAGCAAATCCTATCCCGAAATCGCCGAGCGGCTTATTCAAATCCGGGCTGTCTTTGGCAAAGAGAACACCCAAAAAGAATGGGCCGAGAAGCATGGCTTCAACTCGACCCAGGTAAACAATTGGGAAAAAGGTTTGCGCCGCATACCCGTTGACAGCGCAGAAAAGCTTTGTGAAACCTATGGCTTAACTTTAGATTTCATATATCGGGGAAGACGTGACGGGCTGTCAGAAAGAGCCTCAAAGGTTCTTTGATCACATCTGCCCATGTAAGCTACCACCTGATCTAGAGACATTCCAAGCAAATCTGAAATCTCAATCATGCGATCCAGACGCTTGTCGATTTCCTTCATGCTATACTTCACCCTCTCCATGTTCTCTTTTTGTTCTCACTACACAATCCAAACTACCTAGGTCAATCTCTAGCTTCTCCCTCCAGAAGCATCATTTTTTTACCCTTCGATTTCCCATCGCCAGCTCAAAAATCCACTTTTTGTGATTTTTGTGTTGCATTATCCACTTTTTGTGAATTATACAAATCCTTATCAACCGAAGGAGAATTAGATGCAAGACCTTCCAAAAGAAGTCATTCAGACCGCCCGCGGGATCGCCTCTCACCCAGAGGATTTCCTCAGCGACACAACCGTATTCACCACGGCCTGGGCCGCACTCAAGGCTGAGCGCGGGCAAAGCTTTGATCCCAGCAGGCTGCGGCCTCAGCATATCGTGGACTGCCCGCCACCAACGCCAGAGCCGATCGATCAAACCCTAGATCGTGTCGCTGAGAGGGTCCGCGACCTGATCGCAACAAAGGGCTATTGTGGCCAGCCGCCCCATGCCGCTTGATTTCCCTGCAATCCACGCGGCTGCGCTGGATTTGAAGCAATACCACGGCGTTGAGCGGCTTTTGCGGTTCTTTGACCTCGGCGGCACCATCACACCGCCAAGCGATGATCCACAGGACTGGTGGGAACCAGAGACCCTGACCCACCGGGCCGAACTCTTTGGGATCTGCAAAACTGGCAGCGATGGCTATGCCGCGCTGTCAGCCTGGATCGCCACGGCCACCAAAACCCCGCTCGCTCAGTAATCTTCCCTATGCCCGACACCGGCAGCATGAGCGCTGCCCAATGGGGCGCGCCACTCACGGACACCCACCGCGCCCCAGCAAGACAACAGGAGGCACCCATGCAGCAGATCACCCAGAACAAGACCCCGATGCGCGCTGCCATGCTGGCCCATGACGTGGCCTTTCAACGCTACGCCGCCACCCGCAATGGCTTTCCTGGTGGCCAGTTCAGCCCGACAGCCGCGACCGAACATCTGCGCACGGTCTGCCAGGTCAAAAGCCGCCGCCAGCTTGCAACCGACACCGCTGCGCGCCAGCGGTTTGAGAATATGCACACCGATTTCCTGATTTGGTCTGGCCGCATCCAAGCCCCAGAAAGCATGGATAAATGCCGATGAAACACACCCCGCAAGACTTGATCCGGGCACTAGCGGCTGCTGTACAGGCCGACACGCCAGCCGCGCCGAAGGAAGAGCCATTTGGCCTTGGCGCGCCCTGGATGCACCACGCCACCCCGGAAGAATTTGAACGCCTTGCCCGGCTGCACAACCGGATCCAGCGCAAGGAAAAATCTCTTGCAGCCCTGCGGGAGGAACGCGCCGGCATCATGCGGCGCAGTATCCGCCGCATGCGCCGTGCCGCAGGAAAAGACTAGGACCACCATGAAACAACTAAAAGTTCTGATCGGCTGCGAAACCAGCGGCGCGGTGCGTCGGGCGTTTCTTGAGCGCGGCCATGACGCCTGGTCTTGTGATCTGCTGCCCTCTGCCGATCGCAGCAACCGCCACATGCAATGCGATGTGCGCGAGGTGCTGGACTTGGGCTGGGATCTGCTGGCCGTAATGCACCCGCCCTGCACCCGGCTGTGCAACAGCGGCGTGCGCTGGCTGCACCAGCCCCCAAAGGGGCGCAGCCTGGCAGAGATGTGGGCTGATCTGGATGAAGGTGCCGCGCTGTTTTCAGCCTGCTGGAATGCGCCGATCGCGCGCGTTGCGGTCGAAAATCCCGTGATGCACAAACACGCAAAACAGCGGATCAAGAACTTTCAGCCCGCCGCACAGCATGTGCAGCCCTGGTGGTTTGGAGAGCCCGCCTTTAAGGCGACCGGCCTCTATTTGCGCGGACTGCCCAAGCTCACCCCGACAAACAAGCTGACACCACCTGAGAAGGGCACAGAGGCCCACAAGCACTGGTCAGCCATCCACCGCGCCCCGCCGGGCGAACTCCGCTGGCAGATCCGCAGCAAGACGTTTCCAGGTATCGCCAAAGCAATGGCAACCCAATGGGGCGATCACGCAATAGGCCAAGACCCCAACAGCTCCAAATCCAAACAGAGAATAGATGCTGCCAATAGCGCAGCGGCACAGGAGAACTACAATTGAGCGACCCAACTATGGATCAAATCAGCCTGAACGGGTCTGTCAAATGGGCAGCCGCCCGCATCGGCTGGTCCCTCAACAAGTTCAGGCAAAAGCGGGACATCCTGGAAAATGATGGCTTTCCCAAAACCGACCGGATCACCAACCTTTATGTGAAAGCTGATGTTGATGCATGGATAAACCGGCGGCGTCAGCTGAGCGACGATATTGCTATCAGTGCTGATGCTCGCAATCCCGAGAAGGAGGTAAACTTCAGTGCTCTATAAAGAAGCTTTGTGGGACGGTTCCGACCCGCTCTATGCGCCTAGCATCAGCTGGAGCGGAAAGAATCCCGCGCGGAAATATGCGCAATGGAAGTGCCCACCCAAATACGTGAAGGCAGGATATGCCATAAAGAGCGTGAAGCTAGATCCGCCAGGAAACCCCAACGATCGGCATCAAGCCAGTCGCGCCCAACGGTGCCGCGAGCTGACCCGCGAGTTGCTCAAATGGTACGATGAGCAGGACCAACCCAAGGTGGACCCCCAAATATGGAAATACCTGATTGCCCGCTACAAGACGGACGATTTTTCGCCCATTCAGGAGGTTCAGGCAAATACCAGGGGCGGATATTATGAGCAGCTAACCAAGATCGAAGACGCCATAGGCCACACAAAGATCGGTGATATGACCTATGAGCGTATCAAAATGATCCAACGAGCCATGGTGCAGAAAGAACGCTCTCAGGACTATATTCATAGGTTCTTCAACACGCTGAGGCGCGTTGCGCGCTACGGTAAAGCTTTGGGCATCCCCGAGGCCACCCAGGTGGCCAGTGTCCTGGCGGAGGTGAAAATCAAAAACAGCCCAGCCCGACAGGTATCCCCGACCCGTGAACAGATCTACGCGATCATTCAAGCAGCGGATGAACAGGGCTATGATCACTTTGCACTGGGCATAATGATCCAGTTCGAGTTCGCGCTGCGCGCAGTCGATGTCCGAGGACAGTGGCTAAAAACAGACCAGACCGAAGGCGGCATCATCCGCAACGGCCGACAGTGGCAAGACGGGCTGACATGGGAAATGTTCGATACAGACCTGACCTCGATGACCAAGCTCATTTCAAAAACCAAGGCCTCTATGCCAGAACCCTACGAATTCGACCTGACTGCCGTGCCAGAGGTTCGAACCCGCCTACTGGAAATTCGACCGGATAACCCAGTGGGGCCGATACTCCTAGCCAAGCGCAGTGGCGGCTTGCCCTACACCGCGAGCGGTTGGAACCAGGCGTGGAAGCGTATGCGCAAGATCGCGAAGGTTCCCGAGGAAATCATGATGATGGATATTCGAGCCGGTGCTGTTACCGAGGCAAAATCACTTGGCGTCAGCGAGCATGAACTTCGCGACGCGGCTCAGCACTTGCAAGCGCAGACCACAAATCGCTACTCTAGATTGAGGTCAGAAAGCGCAAACAAGGTGGCGCGACTCAGGAACTCTGGATGAGTTGGATCATAATTTTAGAAAAGACGTTCCAACAACTCTCCAACTATTTTTGCAAGATCTGGTAAGTTGTTGTTTTGGTGGTACCACCTCCCCGGCTCGAACGGGGGACCTCCTGATCCACAATCAGGCGCTCTAACCTACTGAGCTAAGGCGGCACTGGGGGCGATTTAGCCTAGAGAAAACCGAAGCGCAAGGGGATTATATCACAAGTTTCCAGCTTTGTTTGATGAAATTCTCGTCTACGGGGCCAAGCAGCGCCCCCGCGCCAGTTTTCAACCCAGCTTGCCCTTCCGTTGCGACCAAGTGACTGACGACGCAAGCCTGCCTGTCCGCGCTGCCCGCTGTGGCGGCTTGCCTTTCACGCTTGCGCGGGCTAGCACCAAGACTGGCAATAGGCCGCCGCGACAGGAGTGCAAAATGGGTATCAATAGCGAACGCGACATCGAAGCAAACATGCAGATCGGTCCAACCGACCTGGGCATGGTGCGACTGTTTATTGAGGCCGATGGCGTCGAGATCCCAATGGATTTTGATCCGGAAGAAGCCGAAGAAATTGCCGAGGAACTACGTGCGGCGGCCCAGGCAGCACGCCTGGTCACTGGCTGAAACGAAATCTCGCAGTCGGCCAGGACCGCACCAGACAAACCAGAAAGCCAGCTGTCCAGCCTCAGCGGCTTTCCATAGCGCGCCCATAGTGATCAACTGATTTCCCTCTGCCCCTTGCTTTGCCGACAGCGGGGTACTACCTACAGGGCGTGGCGGGTTCTGCCCTTTCAGTGACCGGCAGCATTCCAGTGGCCTTAAGCAATTCCACGGGAGCTGGCTCTGTTCGGACCCTGGTCCGTTTATCTGGTGCCCACCTGTACATACAGGTCCCCGGGAATCAAAACCGCACGTCTGTTTGGTGGTCCCGTCACATTCCCTCATCCCGCATTGAACATCACGGCAGCGCGCAAGGTGCGACCAGTCATGATCAACCGCCGCGAAACACACGGCCGAGCCGCAAAAAACCGCAGCACCGGAACATCGATGCGCGGTTTTCATGGTTTATTTTCAAGCAAACATCGCCACACAAAGGCAACGCCCGCAAGTCGGTCCAGATGCTGGCCCCTAGGGCAGCCTAGCGGCGACGCTGACGCGGGCGGTTTTGCGGCGATGGGGCCTCTGCCTTGATGCGGATCGGCTCAAACGAATGGGCGATAGGCGTGCCACCACGGGGGCCGCTGTCCTTTTTCGCCATCGCCATGATCACCCAGGCAAACTGCACCCCGGCAAAGACGATTCCGTTCATGAACCACAGCAGAAAGACCGCCAGAATACCGTCGCTGGACTGGCTGACCAGCCCCCAGAGATTCATGACATTGAACCAGAGCAACATCGCCACAAAGCCTGCCGCGATCGCAAATCCAATGACAACATTCTTGATGTAGAGTTTCACCAGCTTGGGCATGACCACCTCATCCATGTTTCAATGGATACTCTAGCACTCTGCCCTGCAAGGTCCAGCGCTTGTATCATACAGGCGGGAAATGGCCGAAAGCAAAAACGCGCCCCAAGGGGCGCGCATCCGTGTGTTTTTTCCGGGGGTGAACGGCCCGTTAAAAAGCTTCGGGCTTTGCCTCGCGGGCCATATGATCCAGCACTGCATTGACGAATTTAGGCTCTTTGCCTTCGGGAAAGAAAGCGCGGGCAATATCTACAAATTCGTTGATCACCACCCTGGGCGGCGTTTGCGACTGGGTGAATTCGGCCCCGGCAGCGCGAAACAGCGCCCGCAGGGTGGGGTCGATCCGGTCGATGGGCCATTTCGCCACCAGGGCGCGATCGGTCATCTGGTCAATCTTCGCCTGAAAATTCACCGCATCTTTCAACAACTTGCGAAACAGGCCAGTGTCACCCTCGGCCATTTCATCGCCGTCATAGGTGGCACCAAAGCGATGATTTTCAAATTCCGCAATCACCTTGTCAAAGGTCAGATCGCTGTGTTCCATCTGAAACAGTGCCTGAACGGCATATAGCCGGGCGGCGGATTTCATCTGAGTTTTGCCATTGCCCTTGGGGGCGCTGTCCGAATGGGTCATGCTGTGCGGGGTCCGTTTTCTGTGCCAGCCAGCTGAATGGCTTCGGAAGGCGCCTTGAAGCCGACTCCCTTGGTCTGGGCGCCCCACTTACGCGTCAGCGCAATAAGATGCAAGGCTGCAGCAGCCGCGCCGCCCCCCTTGTTTTGATCATCGGGATCGGCGCGCACCTCGGCCTGTTTGCGATTTTCCACCGTCAGGATACCGTTGCCGATGCACAGCCCCTGCAGGCCAAGCAATTGAATGGCGCGGCTGCTGTCATTGCAGACCGTATCGTAGTGGGTGGTTTCACCGCGAATAACGCAGCCCAGTGCCACAAACCCATCAAAGTTTGATTTCCGGTCGGCAATGGCGATCGCGGTTGGAATTTCCAACGCGCCGGGAACTTCGATCACTTCAAAGCTGCCGCCAACGGCTTCGATCTCGGCCTGCGCCCCTGCCAGCATATTGTCGGCGATGTCCTTGTAGTAGGGCGATATGACAATGGCCAGCTTGACCGGTTTGTCAAATTCGGGGCGCGGCATGATGTAGTGCTGTTCGTGTCCGGCCATATCAGGACTCCTTCAGGATCGGGCGGGTGCCTACGATGGACAGCCCATAGGCATCAAGCCCAAGATAGGTGGTGGCAGGCGAATCCGTCAAAAGCTCCAGCTCATCCAACCCCAGCTCTGACAGGATCTGCGCCCCAAGACCGGTTTGCTTGATGGTACGCGGGCCTTCATCTTCGGGCGCATAGAGCGCATGGCGTGGCTCGCGGAACAGGCAGACGACACCGCGCCCTTCATCTGCGATCAGTTCCATCGCGCGGGGCAGTTCGCGCACCGGCTTGGGGCCAAGCCCCAGAACATCCGAGGCTTCGTGCAGCGCATGGGTGCGGGTCAGCACCGGACCACCACTGGAGATATCACCCTTGATCAGCACCACATGCTCAACACCGTGAATCTGATCGGTGAACAGCCGCATCTCCCAGTCACCACCAAATTCAGAGGTCACGGTGCTGCGGCTTGTTTCCACCACCAGATTGTCATTGCGTGAACGATAGGTGATCAGATCGGAAATGGTGCCAATCTTCAGCCCGTGCTTTTCCGCATAATCCACCAGATCGGGCAGCCGCGCCATGGTGCCATCCTCATTCATGATCTCGCAGATCACCGAGGCAGGATAATGCCCGGCCAGGCGCGCCACATCGCAGCCCGCTTCGGTATGGCCTGCCCGTTGCAACACGCCACCGCGGCGGGCGCGCAGCGGAAAGACATGGCCCGGCGTGGCAATATCAGCCGCAGTTTTTTCTGGATCAATCGCGGTGGCCACTGTCAGCGCACGATCCGCCGCAGAGATGCCTGTGGTCACGCCTTCGCGCGCCTCGATCGACACGGTAAAGGCGGTCTCATGGCGCGAGGAATTATGCATCGCCATCATCGGCAAGCCCAGCGCCTCGATACGTTCGGCGGGCAATGTCAGACAGATCAGGCCGCGTCCGTGGGTTGCCATGAAGTTGATGGCAGTTGCATCTGCAGCCTGCGCCGGGATCACCAGATCGCCTTCGTTCTCTCGGTCTTCGTGATCGACCAGAATGAACATCCGCCCCTCGCGGGCCTCTGTGATGATCTCTTCAATCGGGCTGATCGCCGCGCGCAAACGGGCCTCGACCGGCCCCGGTGTTTCAAAGCTCATGTTCACAGCCTTTCACTACAGATGCCCGCAGAGCCCATCGCCCATCGGGGTACATAGGCGAAATAGCCCAGTCGTGATGCAAAGGCCAGCCCCACAAGCGGTGGCGTCAGCCTGCCTCGTTCAGACGTGCGACATAGCGGGCGAGGGTGTCGATTTCCAAATTCACCTGATCGCCCAGCGCCACGTCCCCCCATGTGGTCGCCTCTTTGGTATGGGGGATGAAGTTGATGCCAAAGTCGCAGCCTGTCACATCGTTCACCGTCAGCGAGGTGCCATTCAGCGCAACCGATCCCTTGGGGGCGATAAACCGCGCCAGCGCAGCCGGGGCGCGCAGGGTCACACGGGTGCTATCACCCTCCTCCTGCATCGCCACAACCTCGGCAACACCATCGACATGGCCCGAAACGATATGCCCGCCCAGCTCATCGCCGACCTTGAGCGCACGTTCAAGGTTCACCCGTTTGCCAACCGTCCAGGCTCCAATATTGGTCTTGGACACCGTTTCAGCCGAGATCTGCACATCGTACCAATCAGAGCCCAGCTCGATCACCGTCAGGCAAACCCCATCCGACGCGATAGAGGCGCCCAGATCAATGCCTGCAGTGTCATAGCCGGTGGTGATCCGCGCGCGCAGGTCGCCCTGCTGATCAAGCTGGGCAATGGTTCCAATGTCAGTGATAATACCGGTGAACATCTGGCTGCTCTCCTATGGTTGCGGCAGGGATCCTGGCCCAGAGGTAGCCGAGCCGACAGGCCGCGACAAGGCCCCTGCCCCTGCAAACACGTGGCACCCGGCGCAATAGATTGCGATGGCCCGCGCAAGCCGCTATGGCACGGGGCAGGCCGCAGTAGTGCCAGCCATAGTTTCGCCCCAGTGCCCTGCTAGGCAAACCAGATCCTAAACTCAGAATGTTATTGTGCCCTGATGCAAGCCCATAGCCAAGATAGACGCATTTTCCTGTTCCTGCAGGGGCCGCACGGACCGTTCTTCAACGCTTTGGGCAAGATGCTGCGCACCGCAGGCTGCGGCGTCTGGCGCATTGGATTCAATGCCGGCGATCAGGCTTTCTGGCGCAACCGCGCGCAATACATTCCCTTTCGCGATACGCTGTCGGACTGGCAGCCGTTTTTTGAGCAGACCTGCCGCGACAAGGGCATCACCGATATCGTACTTTATGGCGATACGCGCCCGATCCACGCCCAGGCCATCGCAGCCGCCCGCGCCTGCGGCCTGCGGGTCCATGTGTTTGAAGAGGGCTACCTGCGCCCCTATTGGGTGACCTATGAGCGCGAGGGGACCAATGGGCATTCGCGCCTGATGCAAACCGATGTGGCTGAAATGCAGACAGCACTGGCGCGTTCAGACCTCGAGGCGCCGCTGCCACCGGCCCATTGGGGGGACATGCGCCAGCATGTGTTCTACGGCGCGCTGTACCACTGGTTTGTGATGTTCTGGAACCGCAAGTACCGAAACTTTCAACCGCATCGCGCGCTGCCGGTTACCCGCGAATTTCAGCTCCACCTCAAACGGTTGATCCTGATGCCTGCACAGGCACTGGAACGGCGGCTGGCCACCCGCCGCATCCGCAATGGTGGATTTCCCTATCACCTGGCGTTGCTGCAACTGGCCCATGACAGTTCATTCCAGATGCATTCCCCCTTTGACAGCATGACCGATTTCCTGACCGAGGTGATCATCGGCTTTGCTGCCGGGGCACCACGTCACCACCATCTGGTGATCAAGGCCCACCCGCTTGAGGATGGCCGCAGCCCCATCCGACAGGAACTGCGGCGCCTCGCGCGGATGCATGGTATTCAAGACCGGATCCACTATGTGCGCGGCGGCAAGCTGGCCGCGCTGCTGAACGAGGCCCGCACCGCCGTCACGGTGAACTCAACCGCCGGTCAGCAGGTTCTGTGGCGCGGTATTCCGCTCAAGGTGTTTGGCGCGGCGGTGTATGACAAGGCTGAATTCACCTCGGATCAGCCACTGGCACAGTTCTTTGCAGGCCCTGCCCGCCCCGACAATCGCGCCTATAAAGAATATCGCCGCTACCTGCTGGAAACCTCGCAGGTGCCGGGGGGATATTATTCGCGCTCAGGACGGCGGCAACTGCTGCGTCATGTGGTGGACATGATGCTGTCGCCGCATGATCCCTATGATGCACTGCGCCATGGCACAGCGGCCCCTCGGCAACAGTTGTCTGTGGTCAATTAAGCGCGCTGACTGCAACACTGGATTTTATCAGAAAACTGCACTAGTCTTTCCAAAAAACTGAGGCAAAACAATAATAGGTCGAGGAGACCGAGCAGTGAAAAACGTCCCTCTTTCCTGGGTGCGGCCCGTGGCGATTCTTGCTGCACTGACGCTGGCGGCGTCTTGTAGCTTGCCAAAAGTCGGCCCCAGTAAACGCCAAATATTTGCGGGGTCGGTTCAGAAAGAAGGCGACGCCTTTATCGTATCCGTCAATGACCGTGTTACCCGTGCCACCGCTGTGGTTCCCGCCCTTGGATTTTCCGACGGCTTTGTGACGGCTGGTCAGCTCACCTCCGATACCATCCGCCCTGGCGATGTGCTGGGGCTGACCATCTGGGAAAACGTCGATGACGGGTTGCTAGCCAATGAAGCCACCAATGCCACCGCACTCGAAGAGGTGCAGGTGGATAGTGCGGGTTATATCTTTGTGCCCTATGCCGGGCGCCTGCGCGCCTCTGGCAATACCCCCGAACAACTGCGGGAGGTCATAACCGCGAAGCTCGAAGATCAGACACCGGACCCACAGGTTCAGGTGCGCCGCGTGGCAGGCGATGGCTCTACCGTCAGCCTGACCGGTGCCGTCGGTGGCCAGGGTGTCTATCCAATTGAACGCCCCACCCGCACCCTGTCGACCATGCTGGCGCGCGCCGGTGGCGTCGCAATCGAACCCGAAATTGCTCAAGTGACGGTGATCCGTGGCGAACAGCAGGGCAAGATCTGGTTCCAGGATCTGTTCAACCACCCCGAGCTGGACATCGCCCTGCGCGGCGGAGACCGCATTCTGGTGGAATCAGACAGCCGCTCTTTCACCGCCCTTGGGGCAACCAGCGCCCAGGCGCGGGTACCATTTGAAAGTCAGGATCTTTCGGCGCTTGAGGCGATTGCCCAGGTGGGCGGATTGATTTCAACCAGCTCTGATCCGACTGGGGTGTTTATCTTCCGCAACGAACCAGCCGCCATTGCCAATCAGGTGCTGGGCCGGGACGACCTGATCGGCGCCCAGCGTATGGTCTACGTGCTGAATCTAACCCAACCCAACGGTTTGTTTATTGCGCGCGACTTTGTGGTCCGCGACGAAGACACGCTCTATGTAACCGAAGCGCCCTATGCACAGTGGACCAAGACGATCTCGCTCCTGGCCAGCCCGCTGACGCCACTTGCCAGTGTGGATACCTTGTTTGGCGGCTGAGCATATGACCAGACAGACAGACAGACCCCAAGCCGGGAGCCAAGGCTCCCGGCTTTTTGTTTACAATGGTGGCTTTCTCACCCAACCCCGAATTCGGCGCATTCTGGATCTGGCGGGCTATCACACCCGCCTCGGCCTGCCACAGCAAGACGATCTGGTCGGCATCTGGGGCAACTCTCCCACCGCCCATCGCGGCCGGGCCGTCGCCGAAAAACGCGGTGTCAGCCTGCTGCATGTCGAAGACGCCTTCCTGCGCTCGATCCACCCAGGCCGCGCCAGCAAAGAGCCCCCTCTGGGGCTGCTGTTGGATCGCAAGGGGGTGCATTTTGATCCCGCGCAACCCTCTGATCTGGAGGAGATTCTGGCGACGCACCCGCTGGACGACAGCCAGATGATGCGCCGCGCCCGCAACGCCATTGGCCGTATAGAAGATGCCCACCTCAGCAAATACAACGCCTTTTCCGCCAGCGCGCCGGTGCCGGATCCCGGCTATGTATTGGTGGTGGACCAGCTGCGCGGCGATGCCTCCGTGACCGCCTCCAAGGCCAACCGCGCCCGCTTTTGCGAGATGCTGGTCTTTGCGCAGCAAGAACACCCCGGCGCGCGCATTTTGATCAAGACCCACCCGGAAACAGCTGCCGGCAAGAGACCGGGGCATTTCACCAACAAGGACGCCCAGGGCCGGATAGAGATGTTCAGCGCACCGGTTTCCCCCTGGCCGCTGCTGGAAGGGGCGATTGCGGTCTATACCGTTTCGTCTCAACTGGGGTTCGAGGCCATCCTGGCCGGGCACAGGCCCCGCGTCTTTGGCCAGCCCTTCTATGCCGGCTGGGGCCTGACCGAAGACGAAGAGCCCCTGGCGCGCCGCCAACGTAGGCTGACGCGGGCGCAATTGTTTTCTGGTGCGATGTTTCTCTATCCAACCTGGTACGACCCCTTTAGTGATCAGCTTTGTCAACTGGAGCGGGTGATCGACACGTTGGAGGCCAGCACCCGCGCCTGGCGTCAGGATCGCGCCGGCTGGAGCGCCTCGGGCATGCGGCTGTGGAAACGCAAACCGCTGCAGGGCTTCTTTGGCCAGCACAAGAAACTACATTTCACCGAAGACTGTGAAACCGCACGCAAGACCGGCCGCAACTGGATGGTCTGGGCCAGCAAGGCCGATGCCGAAACCCATGCCGGGGCCAGCCGGGTCGAGGATGGCTTTCTGCGCTCGCGCGGGTTGGGGGCCGATCTGGTGCCGCCGCTCTCGTTGGTGGTGGACCGGCAGGGCATCTACTACGATCCGCGCCAGCCCAGTGATCTGGATGACCTGATCACGCAACGCGCCGATCTTGGCCCGGCTGAGGCCATGCGCGCCGAAGCCCTGGTCCAGCAGCTGATCCGCCACAGCCTGTCAAAATACAACCTGACCGATATGCAGACCAACCTGCCCGATCTGCCCGCCGGGCATTGCATTCTGGTGCCAGGTCAGGTGGAAGACGATGCTTCGATCACTGCCGGATGTGGCCGCATCAATACCAACCTGGCGTTGCTGCGCGCCACCCGTAAGGCCAACCCAAAGGCCATCATAATCTATAAACCCCATCCCGATGTCGAAGCAGGCCTGCGCAACGGCGGCCTGACAGCAAAAGGGATCCCCGAGGGGCTTGCCGATGTGGTGGCCAGCAACTGCGATGCCATGGCGCTGCTGGATGTGGTGCAGGAGGTCTGGACCATGACCTCATTGCTGGGGTTTGAAGCACTGCTGCGCGGCATCAAGGTAACCACCCTGGGTCTGCCCTTTTATGCCGGCTGGGGGCTGACACGGGACCACCGCCCCGCCCCGCCCTGGCGCCAGGCCCGCCCAGATCTGTTGGGGCTGGCACATGCGGTTCTGATTGATTATCCGCGCTATTTTGATCCGGTCACACGCCAACCCTGCCCGCCCGAAGTGGTGGTCGAGCGGCTGATATCTGGCGCCCTGCCACAGGCGGGGCTGGGCAACCGGGGGCTGGCCAAACTTCAAGGGGCCTTTGCCACCTATGCGCATCTATGGCGACGTGGCTAAAGCTAGCCGCGTTCATCCGATGTCACCTGTTTTGGCCGCTCAAATCCGATCCCCACTTTTGCCCGCCATGCCCTAGCCCCTGTGATGCCGCAGGTCACGTCGCAACAGGCAGGGCAGTGTCAGGTCAGGCAGCGTTAGGTCGGGCGGCGCCAGCGGTGCAGCACATCGCCGCCAACCGCGCGGGTCTCGATCAGATCAAACCGGCTTGCGGCCTCCAGACTATGTAGCCCCAGCGCGCCAATCGACGGCAGACCTTCGGCACCAATACCCAGCCCAGCGGTAAAGCCAATCAGCTCATCCACCAGATCAAAAGCCAAGAGCGAGGCCGCAAGCGCGCTGCCACCTTCACAAAAGAGCCGCGTCAGCCCGGCGTGGCCCAGCTGTTGCAACAGGTCCTGTGGATCCAACTGAACACCGCGGCTGGCACAGGGCAGCAGCCGCGCGCCAAGCCCTTCCCAGGCCTGCCTGCGTTCAACATCAGCGCCAGCGCCATGGCACAGCCACAACGGCACCTCTGCGGCAGAGGTGGCCAATTTACTGATCAACGGCAGATCGAGGTGCCGTGACACCACCACCCGCACCGGCTGATGGGCAGCGCCAAGATCGCGCACCGTCAGCGACGGATCATCCGCCCGCGCCGTACCAGCCCCGACCATGACCGCATCGTGACGCGCCCGCATGGCATGGACTTCACGGCGGGCCTCGGGACCGGTTATCCATTTGCTCTGGCCAGATCCTGTGGCGATACGGCCATCAAAACTGCTGGCCAGCTTCAGCGTCACCAAGGGGCGGCCCAGTTCCGTCTTGAAGAAAAACCCAGCGTGATCGCGCGCGGCCTCCTCTGCCAGAACCCCGACAGTGACCGCGATCCCGGCTTGGCGCAGCCTCTCAAACCCTTGGCCTGAAACCCGCGGATCACTATCACCAATCGCCGCGACCAGTCGCGAAATCCCCGCCTTGATCAGCGCGTCAGCGCAGGGCGGAGACTTGCCCTGATGCGAACAGGGTTCCAGCGTGACGTAGGCTGTAGCACCCCGTGCCAGCTCTCCGGCCTGGGTCAGCGCCTCGACCTCGGCATGGGGGCGGCCGCCGGGCTGGGTCCAGCCGCGGCCGACAATCCGTCCCTCGCGCACCAGCACACAGCCAACCGCCGGGTTGGGCCAGCAATTGCCCAGCCCCCGCCGCCCCAACGACAGCGCCAACGCCATATACCGTGTATCTGTATCTGCCACCTGATCACCGCCTATTTCTGATCTTGCCCCTACATAGCCCCACACCCCAGTGATGAGAAGTGCAGCATCAGGCCGAGTTCCCCTGCCCCCGCAACCGGATCATAGGGGTAACAATAGCCCGCAGAAAAAACGCAGCAAGCCCCGGGCCTGCTGCGTGTCGTCAGTGTCGGCCCTCTTAGCCTAGGTTAATCACCAGGGACATCAGGGCGCAGCTCATGGACAAA
Organism: Pseudophaeobacter sp.; assembly: GCF_048267565.1. Lineage (NCBI taxonomy): Bacteria > Pseudomonadati > Pseudomonadota > Alphaproteobacteria > Rhodobacterales > Roseobacteraceae > Pseudophaeobacter > Pseudophaeobacter sp. Next base: position 1,263,477 of record NZ_JBLWXG010000001.1, read on the forward strand.
ATCTTCGAAGTCATCCGCAGCCTGGAAATTCTTGTAAACGCTGGCAAAGCGCACATAGGCCACCGTATCAATCCGGGCCAGGGCTTCCATCACGATTTCACCAATCTTGCTGGAAGAGATATCCGTCTCGCCCATGCTTTCCAACCGCCGCACAATACCAGAGATCATCTGGTCGATCCGCTCTGGGTCGATGGGGCGTTTCTGCATTGAAATACGGATCGAGCGTTCAAGTTTGTCCCGGTCGAAATCTTCCCGCTTGCCGTTGGTTTTCACCACGACCAAATCGCGCAACTGCACCCGTTCATAGGTCGTGAAGCGACCGCCACAGGCCGGACAAAACCTGCGCCGACGGATCGAAACGTGATCCTCGGCGGGACGCGAGTCCTTTACTTGAGTGTCGATATTCCCGCAAAACGGACAGCGCATTTGCCGATCCCCTTATCCCAATACCCGTTAATTGTGCTTAGTTGCGCACATTTATCCACAACTATAGGGCAGCCGCTAGGAATTGGGTAGAGGAGAAATTCAACCGCTAAATCAGCCAAGTCACGCGCTGAGATGCGCCAGAATTTTGCGCTGGTGGGGCGCTTGGCGGTGTTCAAACAGATATACGCCCTGCCAGGTGCCCAGGCCCAGGCTACCGTCGCTGAACGGGATCGACAGGCTCACCGGCATCATCGCCGCCTTGATATGGGCAGGCATATCATCAGGGCCTTCATAGGTATGGCGCAGATAGCGCATCGAGGGATGATCCGAAGGAGGCACCAACCGGCTAAAAAAGGCCTGCAGATCTGTTTGCACCTCGGGGTCGGCGTTTTCCTGGATCAGAAGTGAACAGGAAGTATGGCGCACAAACAGCGTCAGCAGCCCCGAACGGAGCCCGCCAACACCGGCCAACCAGTGCCGCAGATCCGCGGTACACTCGTAGAGACCAGCACCCTGGGTGCGGATTTCAAATTCATGCTGCATGCTACAGAACCACTGCCCAGGTCGCGCTGTCAGTTAATGGGATAGAACAGATCTTCCAGCCGGTCGGTGCAATAGTTGCGCGCCGTCGCCGCATTCAGGTTGTCACCAACGGCCTTCACGCTCAGCGACAGGCGCGGCTGGGTGTCGCCGCCCGGTGGCGGCGTCAGCGAAAACTGAACCGATTTGCGGCCCGGTCGGGTCACCGAAGGCCCGATGCCTTGCCAGATGTAGATCCGCTGAGTTGCCTTGGTGCGCAGCTCGCGCAGGGCAAAATCGCCAATCCCGCACCAATAATCCTGCGCCCCAGATCCAACCTGACTGACGACCTCCCAGACGCCCTCGGAAACCGGAAAGACCTCATGTCGGTTCCAGGCCCACCAGGCCTGTGCCCCCATCGGAACCCCGCCCAGAAAAAGCAGGATAGCTGCCCGCGTTGTACCTTTGCGCAGCCTCGTTCGCATGTTGTTTCTCACAGTTCCCCCTTGGCATCACGCCAGTTGGTGTCAGATCGGTATAGGACCAGATCGCACGTCCAGCCAGCGCCACCTGCCCCTTTGCCCATCATGCCAGCCATCAAAATCCGACCGGCAGCTGATTGCATAGATCAAACGCATCGCGCACCGACATGGTATCGCCCCGCGCCAACCCATTGACGCTGCCGTATGGGCGCGCCTCCAACCCATCAACCAGCGCGGGCTGCAGGGTGAACTGCACCGCCGAGCGCCGGTTTGTTGTCTCGCTCGCAGCGAGCGCCCGTGAAATGGTCAGCTGTGCCTGCCAGGGGGCCTTATGCGCACGCAGGGCGTAATCTGCCGCCCCGCACCAGTACAGCCGCCCTGCGCCGCCACTGCGCGGGATAACTTCAAAAATCGCATCAGATACAGGATTGACCCGGCTGCCATCTCTGGAGGTAAAGGCCTCTGCCGGGGCCGCAAGGGTCAGGCCAACCGCGCAGCACAGGGCCACCTTAAAGCGGACTGACCAACCGCCTGAACCGACGACAGCCGTTGTTGTGGCACATTTCATTGTAGCCCCTAAATCAACACCGGGGCACGTTGCGTCGTTCCCCTTGCAGCTGATCATTTAGGGCGTGGGAAATCATTTCAACATCTTTTTGGCCAGATCAGTTGGATCGAACCGGAAACTGATCACAATAGTTGCGGGCCTGTTGCACCGACATACGATCACCCGGCTTGATCCCGAGGGCCAGCCATCCCTGTGGCGCAGGGGGAAGATCGACCTTGTCGGGTGACAGGGTGAATTGCGCTGCAGAACGCCGCCCCGTGGTAACACTGTCGCCGCGCCCGCGCACCACATAGACCAGATCACGCCAGCCTGCCCCCTTGACCCGGCGGGCATATTCCGATGCGCCACACCAGAAATCACCATAGCTGCCAGAGCTTTTCGGAATGACTTCAAAGACCACATCATCCACTGGGTTCACCCGCACGCCACGCGGTGTGGTAAAGGCATCAGCGCTGACGGGCACCAATAGGGCTGCGGTCAATGCGGTGGCGATAAGTTGCTTTTTCATCAATCATTTTCCCTTGCTTGCCACATACATAGGAAAAAAGCCCGCGTGTTCCAAGGGGAACACCCCCGAGAACACAGCAGGACTGGCAAAATGCGCATGCAATGCGCCATCACGCCAAGAGGCATTCAACCGGCATTTGCCGCGCGACAATTCAGGCCTAGTCCGCTTTCCGCGCAGCCGGGCCGGGAAACGGAATAATTTCTGCGCCCAGCCCCTTACCCAGGCTTTGCTCCAGGATACTCAGAACTGCCTCATCCGGGGCGCTGCCATGATCCTGGCTGAACCGTTCACGCGCCTGCGAGCGCAGCAAATCGCGCGCCGGTTCCGGCTCCATCGACTTGAGGGCATCGCCCTGTTCTTTCAGCGCGGCAACCATGAATTCATTGGCATTGGTCAGAGTTTGCAGCGTTCTGAGCTGATCTTCCAGCGCTTCCAGCGCTTCCAGCGCCGTGGTCAGGTTTTGATTTGCAGACATCGGTCCCCCAAAGGCGGTGCATGTAAGACAACAAGTGCAAGAAGAGTGTAAACGCGCCAACGGCCCCGCGACAAGGGGAAAGGTTAACGAATGGTTAACTTGAGGTGTCCCCGTCGCGCCCGGGCTTTGCGACCGGCACCGCCCCTGCCGGGACCCAATCGAGAAACCGCGCCTGCAAATCCGCATCCGGCACCAGACAGGCGCTGTGGCGGCCAAACAGGCGATACCGATTTCGGGCCACAGCATGATACAGCAGATCTTTAACACGGGCGGGCAGGAAGCGGCATATCCCAAGCAAAGGCCAGCCCCCCGGCAAAGCCCGCATTGCGGCAGCAAAGGCATCCAGCCGCTGATAGGTCTGGCCACCCACAACCACCAGCATGGTTTCAAACCTGTCCTGCGGCAGGCCCAGATCGCGGAAATGTCGCTGGCCCAGGTCTGACTGCGCCGTGGCAAAGGAAAAGCGCTGCGCCCTGTCATGGCGCAGCATGAAGCGCAAGAAACGCGAACACAGCACACATTCCCCATCAAAGACGATGAGGTCTGTAGCCAGAAGCTCTGCGCTAGGTCTGGAGACACTTATATGGGTATCGACATCGTTCAGGCAGCTATCCCCAGGTACGCCCAGCGGCGACGCTGGGCTGCTCAATTGGCCGAACGTTTCCAATTGAGCAGGCAATTCTTAGCCCACTCGTTGGCGCCCGCATTCATAGAAAAAAGGCGCCCCCAACGGGAGCGCCTTCTGAACTTATTGATCAAGGAAGCTGCGCAGTTTGCGCGAGCGGCTGGGGTGCTTCAGCTTCCTGAGCGCCTTGGCCTCGATCTGGCGGATCCGTTCACGGGTCACGCTGAACTGCTGGCCGACCTCTTCCAGCGTGTGGTCGGTGTTCATGCCGATGCCGAAACGCATCCGCAGAACCCGTTCTTCACGCGGGGTGAGCGACGCCAGCACGCGGGTGGTGGTTTCCTTGAGGTTTTCCTGAATGGCGCTGTCCAAAGGCAGCACGGCATTCTTGTCCTCGATGAAATCGCCCAGCTGGCTGTCTTCCTCGTCCCCGATCGGGGTTTCGAGAGAGATAGGCTCCTTGGCGATTTTCATCACCTTGCGGACCTTTTCCAGCGGCATTTGCAGCTTTTCGGCCAGCTCTTCCGGCGTCGGCTCGCGGCCGATCTCGTGCAGCATCTGACGGCCGGTGCGCACCAGCTTGTTGATGGTTTCGATCATATGCACCGGAATACGGATGGTGCGCGCCTGATCGGCGATCGAGCGGGTGATCGCCTGACGGATCCACCACGTCGCGTAGGTCGAGAATTTATAGCCGCGACGGTATTCGAACTTGTCCACCGCCTTCATCAGGCCGATGTTGCCTTCCTGAATGAGGTCGAGGAATTGCAACCCGCGGTTGGTGTATTTCTTGGCGATGGAGATCACGAGACGCAGGTTGGCCTCGACCATTTCCTTCTTGGCCTGACGGGCCTCTTTTTCGCCTTTTTGCACCTGCTGCACGATGCGGCGGAATTCCGAGATATCCAGACCGACGTACTGGCCCACCTGCGCCATGTCGGCGCGCAGCTCTTCGACCTTTTCGGTCGAACGCTCGATGAACATCTGCCAGCCACGGCCCGGCTTTTCGCCCATTTCCGTCAGCCAGTTCGGATCCAGTTCTCGGCCACGATAGGCCTCGACAAATTCACGACGGTTGATGCGGGCCTGGTCGGCCAGCTTCACCATGGAACTGTCAATCTGCATGACCCGGCGGTTGATGCCGTACAGCTGGTCGATCAGCGCATCAATCCGGTTGTTATGCAGATGCAGCCCGTTCACCAGCTCAACAATTTCAGAGCGCAGGGACTGATAGGTTGCCTCGTCGCCCTTGGTGAAAGAGCCGTCTTCGTTCAGGGTGGCCGAAATCCGGCTGTCCTGCATTTCCGATAGCTGGGAAAAATCGGTCGAGATCCGCTCCAATGTGGTAAGAACGCGATCCTTCAGCGCCGCTTCCATCGCGGCGAGGGACATATTGGCCTGCTCGTCTTCGTCATCTTCATCGTCATCGGCAATCGGGTTGCCGTCCGCGTCGAGTTCGGGTCCGGTATCCTTGGCAGGCTGGGCGGCCGGAGCAGCCCCCGGCGTTACCGGAACCACCGGTTCTTCCGCGTCTCCCTCTTCATCCAGCTGATTGCCAAAGGTCGCCTCAAGGTCGATCACATCGCGCAGCAGAATGTCTTCGGACAGAAGTTCATCATGCCAGATAGTGATGGCCTGAAAGGTCAGCGGGCTTTCGCACAGGCCCGCAATCATGGTGTTGCGACCAGCCTCGATCCGCTTGGCGATGGCAATTTCGCCTTCGCGGCTTAGCAGTTCGACGGTGCCCATCTCGCGCAGGTACATGCGCACGGGGTCATCGGTACGATCCAGTTTTTCCGAAGCAGTACCAGCAACCGCAACCTCACGCGGGCTATCGGCAGAGACCAGTTCGGTTGACCCTTTCTGGTCGTCCTCGTCGACTTCTTCATCTTCGATGATATTGATGCCCATCTCGGACAGCATCGACATCACATCTTCGATCTGCTCCGAGCTGACCTGATCGGGCGGCAGCACCTGGTTCAGCTGATCATAAGTGATGTAGCCTTTCTCACGGGCTTCAGCGATCATCTTCTTGACCGCGGCCTGGCTCATATCCAGCGTGATTTCAGCGTCCTGATCGTCAGGCTTACGGTCGTCGTTATCTTTGGCGGCCATTCATTGCTCCCTAAGAGGCTGGGCGATTCGGATGCCGAATCATTAGCGCGATCGTGTGATTCGTCACCCGGTTTAGCGAATTTTCTTTGGCTCTTCCTTAGCAAAACGACTCGCGGATGCCACGAATCACTTCTCAGAGAAGCCAATCCTGTCCAAAAGGGCGCCAAAAGCGTCGAGTTCCTCGCGGTCGAGGCGCGCGCCGTTTTCGCCCACATCAAAGTTGGCCTTGTCCTCGTTTTCACTGCGTACGGCTCGGTTTCGCGCCTCTGCCGCCTGTTTCAGGCGCCAGGTCAAGGCTTCATCCGCCAAGCCAGTCAGGTCCTCTTCGGCCTCGGCAAGTTCAGCATCCAATCCCAGCACGGCCTCCAGTTTGGCGAATTCTTCGGCCAGGGTTTGGCGCGCGGCGTCAAAATCACTGGGCCTGCGCAGGCAGGGGATAATAGCCACATGGCCAAGGGTCATCAGATTTTCAAGGGCCTGGGGGCCAAGGTTTTCCAGGATGCGCTGTTTCAGGGTCTGTGGTGCATCAATACCATAGCGCAAGACCTGATCGCGCAGCCGCCCGAGATCGGGATCCTGGCAGGGCATCCTCTCCAGGTTGCTTTCAAATTCCCCAATCACATCTGGCGTTGAAATGGCCACCGCCAGTACCACGGCTTGGCGCACCCGAACAAGGCCAGCGTCATCAGCCGCCACCACGACAGAACTGCGGGTGCTGGCCATGGGCGCAGGTGTTGCCCCCTGCCCCTTCCAGGGCTTGCGCGTGCCATCGCCAAAGCCCCCCTTGCGGCCAAATTTGCCGCTGCCGCTCTTCCAGCTGTCACCGCCCGGTGGGGTAAGAAAATCACGGTCCGCGCCTTCGGGACGATTACCGCGAAACAGTTCCCAACGCAGATCACGAATATCATCGCCATAGTGTTTGCGGATCGAAGGATCCCGGATCAGTTTGATCTTTTCACGCAGTGCCTTGTCCAGCGCCGCCTTGCGCTCGGGGCTGTCAAACACCTTGCCTTCGGTTTCGCGCTGCCACAGCAGCTTGACCATCGGCATCGCCTGATCCAGCACCGCCTGCACCGCTTCGGGGCCTTTGGCCTTGATCAGATCATCCGGATCCTGCCCATCCGGCATGATGGCAAAACGCAGCGATTTACCCGCCTGCAACAGCGGCAGCGCCAGGTCGATCACCCGCATCGCGGCGCGCAGCCCGGCGGTATCACCATCCAGCGCGATGATCGGCTCATCCGCCATGCGCCACAGCATCTGCAACTGGTTTTCCGTCACCGCCGTGCCCAGCGGCGCCACCGAGGACTGAAAGCCCCCCTCGGACAGGGCAATGACATCCATATAGCCCTCGGCAACAATCAGCGGCGTTCCCCGGCCGGCGGCGGCGCGGGCGGGCGCGTGGTTATACAGGCTGCGCCCCTTATCAAAGAGATCCGTTTCGGGGGAGTTCAGATACTTGGCGTTATCATTGGGGTCCATGGCGCGACCACCAAAGGCAATGGCGCGGCCGCGGGCATCACGGATCGGAAACATGATCCGATTGCGGAAGGTATCATAGGGCTTGCCCCCCTTGGTCGAGGCCTTGGCCAGACCGGCGGCAAGGATCAGATCTTCGGGCACATTCTTGCCGCGCAGATGATCCCATAGGTTTTGCCAGCCGTCCGGCGCGAAGCCGATTTCCCAGCGTTCCAGCGCTGGTGGCGTCAACCCGCGCCGCTGCAGGTAGCTGCGCGCCATGCTGCCATTGCCAGTCTTCAGTTGCAGGCGGAAGAACTGCACGGCCTGTTCCATCACATCAATCAGCAGAGTGCGGCGGTCCTGTTTCTGCTGGGCCTTTGGATCGCGCGCCGGCAGTTCCATACCCGCCTCGCGCGCCAGGATTTCCACCGCCTCCATAAAACCGACATTTTCGGTTTCCTGGATGAATTTCAGCGCGTCGCCCTTGGCCTGACAGCCAAAGCAATAATAATACCCCTTGCGGTCATCCACATGAAAAGAAGCACTTTTTTCGTGATGAAAAGGACAAGGAGCCCAAAGATCCCCCTTGCCGACATTGGATTTACGCTGATCCCACATGACTTTGCGCCCGACAACATCCGCAATGCTGACGCGGCTGCGCAATTCATCCATGAATCCAGGTGTCAAAGACATATCAGTTCGTTTTCAGCTGTGCCGACAGGGGCAGTACAGGGACAGTATTGTCGGCGAATTAGGGGCCATTCTGAGAAACCGACAACAGCAGTTGCCAGTTTCACCCACGGTTGGCAGCCCGCCGTGGAAAACGGGCTCCGGGGATCAGTTTGTTTTGAGTTGTTGCTTCATCGCCTGAATCTGATCCCAGTTTTCCAGACATTGCTGTTCCATCAGGGGGCCAAACTCGGTTGCCTTCACATCGCGGCGCTTCATGGCATAGATATGCGCAGTCAGCTGCGGGATCGCCTTGGAATACTGCTCGGGCCACTCTGGGTTGCTGTCCAGGATGACCTGCTCCACATCCGCCTGGGAAACCCGGTCCAGCCGCGCGGCCTGAACTGCGGCCATGACTTGGCCCTGGTACTTGCAGCTATCTTCTTTGTTTTCAGCTGCATAGGCAGGCGCTGCCAAAAGAGCAGCGGCAAGGGTGATGCGGATCATGGATCGCTCCCGGAATCAGTTGATGGTTGAGGCAGATTACCCGCGCGCTGCCCACGCTTCCATCGCTGTTTTGAGATCATGGTACATTGTTCGCGCCATAGAGCGGAACACCATGATCTGAAAGCAATCTTCCTCGATCCGACAAATTGACGCCTGCATGTGCCTTGCCTCGGTGTGCAGGGCCGCACCGACACCAAAGGCCGAAAGCCGCAGATCCACCGGACAGAGCCGCGCCAGCACCTCTTCGCCCCCCTGGCCCTCTAGCCGCATCACGGCCCAGCCCTGGCTTTGGTCCGTCAGGGCGGCATATTGCGCCAATGTCGCCTCTGGCTCAATCCCCATAAGCAGCCCCAGATCCCGGCCAAACCAAAGCGCGCGCGCATCGCCACTCTGACAAGAGCCACCAATGGGCGGAAAACCCAGCCCATGCGCTGCCTGCAACGCGGCATCCAACGCCGCCTGCTGGCCGCGATAGGGTGCCAGGGTCGTCATGGGAACAGTCGGCCCCTCCCGCAGGCAGACAGTGCCAATGTTCAACGGCGCCAAGCCGTCGCAAGCGGTTTTTGCAAGCAGGTCAACCACGCATCCGTTCTCCTTCGGGGTCAAAAAACACCGGTTCCACCACCTGACACAGCGCATCGATTCCACGCATGTGATCCACCAGCCGGATCTCATCACCAATGCGCGATGCGCCCCGTTTCAAAAAGCCCAAGGCGATCATATGCCCCAGCAGCGGCGAAAACCCTACCGAGGTGACATAGCCCTGATCCTGGATCCGCTCCACCGGGGCCTCCGGGTCAAACAGATGGGCACCCGCGCTCAGCTCCTGGACCGCACCGATAGGCTTCAGTCCGACCAGCTGCATGCGGTCTGGCGCCACCAGGCCGGGACGCTGTGCCATGGCCTTGCCGATGAAGTCCTTCTTCTGTGACATCATCGCCTTCATGCCAAGATCCTGCGCCGTCACCGTACCATTGATTTCGGCATGGGTGACAAAGCCCTTCTCGATCCGCAGCACATTCAACGCCTCCATCCCATAGGCCCCACCGCCCAGCGCCTCGGCGCGCTCCAGCAGGGTGCGAAACAGGCTGTCGCCGTAGCTGGCCGGCAGGGCGAGTTCATAGGCCTCTTCTCCCGAGAAAGAGATCCGGAACAGCCGCCCCTGGATACCGCCGACGGTAACCGCACCACAGGCCATGAAGGGCCAGTCGGCAGGCGCCAGCGGCTGATCCAACAGATCGTTCAGCAGGAGCCGCGACTTTGGCCCCGCAATGGCAAACTGCGCCCAGTTTTCCGTCACCGAGGTAAAGCGCAGATCCCATTCCGGGTGCAGCACCTGGGTGATAAACTCCAGATGCGCCATGACCTCACCCGCCGCTGCCGTGGTGGTGGTCATCACATAATGTGTATCCCCCAACCGCGCGCAGGTGCCATCATCCATGACAAACCCGTCCTCACGCAGCATCAGCCCATAGCGCACGCGCCGCTGTTTGAGCGTGCTAAAGGTGTTGGTGTAGACGAAATCCAGCAGCTTGGCCGCATCCGGTCCCTGGATATCAATCTTGCCCAGGGTGGAAACATCACAAACCCCCACCGACTGGCGCACCGACATGATTTCTCGATCACAGGCCTGACGCCAGTTGGTTTCACCGGGTTTGGGGAAATAGGCCGCACGGTACCAAAGCCCCACCTCCAACTGGCTGGCGCCGCGCTCCTCGGCAACCAGATGCGAGGGTACAAAGCGCTGCGGTTTGAACCCCTGATCCGCCGCCCCGGCCCCCATGGCACCGATGGCCACCGGAACAAAAGGTGGACGAAAGGTCGTGGTACCGGTCTCGGGGATGGAACGCCCGGTGACATCTGCCAGCACCGCCAGGGCCGCCACATTGGAATTCTTGCCCTGATCGGTTGCCATACCCTGGGTGGTGTAGCGCTTCATATGCTCGACAGAGCGAAAGTTCTCATCCGCCGCCTGGGTGACATCCTTCACGGTGACGTCATTCTGAAAATCAAGCCAGGCCCGCCCCTTGCCCGGCACCGCCCAAAGCGGCGCAATGCGGTAGGGTTGATCCTCGGCCTCTGGCAATTGCGCCGCCGCAGTCACTCGCAGCCCAAGCTCTGCCAATACAGCATCAGCCGCCGCCGCCCCCTCGCGCAGCGCAGCATGGGTGGAAAAACTGCCATTGCAGGCACCAACTGCCCGCATCCCCGGCACCGCGCCGACCTGCGGCACAAAGGCAAGCAGCTCTCGCCGCCAACTGGGCCGCGCATTCAGGTGGCAGGTCAAATGCAGCGAAGGGTTCCACCCCCCCGACATGGCAAGGCAATCGCTCTGGATCCGCTCTTCCCCCCGCACGGAACGCACAGTGATGCTCTCCAACCGCTTGGACCCACTGGTATTGCAGACCTGCGCCCCCTTCAGCACCGGATACAGGTCACTGTCGGGCGCATCATGACGGCTGTCGATGACTGCGGCCAGATGCACCCCGGCAGCGACCAGGTCGCGGGCGGTACGATGGGCATCATCATTGTTGGAAAACAGCGTCACCCGCTCTCCCGGTGCGACACCCCACCGGTTGAGATAGGCGCGTACCGCCCCCGCCATCATGATGCCGGGCCGGTCATTGTTGCGAAAGGCCACCGGGCGCTCGATCGCCCCCGCCGCCAGGATGCAGTGCTTTGCCGCGATACGCCAGAAACACTCCCGCGGGCGCTGGCTGCCCTTCAGCGAATGCTGCCGTGGCAGATGATGCCCAACCCGCTCCAGCGCGCCATAAGTGCCGTGATCATAGGCCCCGGTCACCGCTGTGCGCCGCATGATCCGTACATTGTCCAGCTGCTGCAGCTCAGCCTCGGCCTCCTGCAGCCAGATCTGCGCCGGCTTGCCGTCAATCTCTTCCTCTTCCGCCAAAAGACGCCCACCTAGGCAGCTGTCTTCCTCCAGAAGCAAGACATCCGCACCCGCGCGTCCTGCCGTCAAAGCTGCCATCACCCCCGCAGGCCCGGCACCAACCACCAGCAGATCACAAAACCCATAGGCCTTTTCATAGCGGTCCGTATCCGCCAGCCCCGACAAGGCCCCAAGCCCCGCCGCGCGACGGATCATCGGCTCATAAAGCTTCTCCCAAAAGGCCGCAGGCCACATGAAGGTCTTGTAATAAAACCCTGCCCCCAGAAACGGCGCGGCAAGATTGTTGACCGCCATCACGTCATGCTCGACCGAGGGCCAGCAATTCTGACTGCGCGCCTCCAGCCCCTCATAAAGCTCCTGAGTGGTCGCCCGCTGATTGGGGTCCTGCACCGGCCCCGCGCCCAGCGTGACCAGCGCATTCGGCTCCTCACTGCCCGCCGTCAGAATGCCGCGCGGGCGATGATACTTGAACGAGCGGGCCACCAGATGAATATCATTGGCCAGCAAAGCCGCCGCCAGCGTCTCCCCGGCGCGCCCCATCAGATGCCGCCCATTAAAGGTGAAGTTCACCGTCTTGGCATCCGCGCCCTGCCCCTTGCCAGCAATCCTCATACGCCCGCCCCCAATGCTGCATCCCGGGCCAGAACCACCTCTGAAACCGTATGGTTCACGGTATCGCGGGTCACCTGCAGCCAACTGCCACAGCCCATCTCGTGATACCAAAGCTCCGCCAAAGGCCCCGCAGGATTTTCCCGCAGGTGCACATAGGTGTGCCAGGCCTCCGACTCAGCCGTCGCAAGCGGTCGTACCAGCGCCGCTCCCTTATAGGAAAACTCCCGGCGATCACGCGCGCCGCATAGCGGACAGTGGATCCTCATGTCTGACGCTCCTGCTTCATCTTACCCAAAATACCTCCGCCGGAGGCATCCAGCCGAAGCCCCAAGAACCTAGTGGAGATTATGTTGCGCACCGGTCCCCTCCTCGTCCATCAATCCATGGCCTGTGCTGAAACGATCCAACCGGAACTTTGCCGCCGCCCCATGTGGCCGGTCTGTCGCGATAAGATGGGCATAGGCATTGCCCGATCCCGGCGTCGCCTTGAACCCGCCGTAACACCAACCACAGTTGAGATAGAGCCCCGCAATCGGAGAGTGATCAATGATCGGGGATCCATCCGGCGTCATATCCATGATCCCACCCCAACTGCGCAACAACCGCGCCTTGCTGATGGCGGGCACCATGGCCAGGCAGGTTTCCATCGTATGTTCCACCATCGGCAGATTGCCACGCGCCGCGTAAGAGCTGTAAAAATCCAGATAGCTGCCAAAGACCAAGCCACCCTTGTCGGACTGACTAATATAAAGATGCCCCTCGGCAAAGGTGACGACATGATCCACCAGCGGCTTGATCCCTTCGGTGACAAAAGCCTGCAGCACATGGCTTTCGATTGGCAGCGTCAGCCCCGCCAGGGCCGCCACCTGAGAGCTGCGCCCAGCCGCCGCCAGCGCCACCTTCTTGGCGCGGATCGGGCCACGCGCGGTCTGCACCCCGGTGACCCTGCCGCCTTCGACGTCGATGCCGGTGACTTCGCAGTTCTGAATGAGATCGACGCCACGCATATCGGCGCCACGGGCAAAGCCCCAGGCCACAGCATCATGGCGCGCGGTCCCGGCACGGCGCTGCAACATTCCGCCCATGATCGGGAAACGGTTGTTGTCGAAATTCAGATAGGGCACCAGCCTGCGCACTGCATCTTGATCCAGCAGCTCGGCGTCGTCGCCCTGATTGATTATGGCATTGCCGCGGCGCACGATGGCATCGCGCTGGCCATCGTTGTGAAACAGGTTGATCATGCCACGCTGCGACATCATCGCATTGTAGTTCAGCTCCTGCTCCAACCCTTCCCAGAGCCGCAGCGAATGGGAATAGAATTCGGAATTTCCCGGCAAATAATAATTGGCCCGCACGATGGTGGTATTGCGCCCGACATTGCCACCGCCGAGATAGCCCTTTTCCAGCACCGCAATATTGGTGATCCCGTGTTCCGCGGCCAGGTAATAGGCCGTGGCCAGCCCATGGCCACCGCCACCGATGATCACCACGTCATATTCGCGCTTGGGCTCCGGGTCGCGCCACTGCGGGCCCCAGCCCCTGTTGCCGGTCAGCCCCTCTTTGAGCACCCGCCATCCCGAAAACCGCATCGCATATTTCTCCCCTTGGCTATCGCCGCTTTGCCCAGTGCCATACCCGGGCAGCCTGCCACTGGTCGACCCAGGATAAGCCTGTGATATTGCTAGCCCCAATACCGCAAAAGGCCTAGCCCCCGATTGAAAGAAACCGGCAACCGGCAAGCTCCTGCCTGCACTTGACCCCATAATGGGCACTTATGTCCAGTAGTGATTGCCCACCAAAAGAGACAAACAGAACAGGCCAGCCCCGCAGGCAGACGGCACAGCGCAGCGCGCTAAACCAAGACAAAAAAGCGGCGCACCATTGGCGCGCCGCTTTTCGTCATGATGATTTCGACCTAGGCCAGACCGGCTGACCTCAAAGTCCTTTGGCCCGGTAGCTGGCGGCCACCTTGGTGATCGAAACCAGATAGGCGGCGGTGCGCAGATCGGTCACATCGTCCCGGTCATGCCAAACCTCGCGCATTGACTGATAGGCAATCCGCATGGTGTCATCGAGCCCCGAGCGTACCAACTCCAGCTCATCAGCACCGCGCAGGTACTTTTGCTTGAAGTTGTCGCTCAGGCTCCATTTATTGCCCATGCTCTCCGAAATGGCCTCCAGCTCATCCACCACCAGCTGGTGACGCGCTTCTTCCTGGCGACGCTGCATGCGGCCAAAACGGATATGGCTCAGGTTCTTGACCCACTCGAAGTAGGAAACAGTCACACCACCGGCATTGGCATACATATCCGGAATAATCACCGTCCCCTTTTCGCGCAGGATCTCGTCAGCGCCCGCAGTCACCGGGCCATTGGCGGCCTCGATGATCAAGGGGGCCTGCACACGATTGGCGTTGGTCAGGTTGATCACCCCTTCCAGCGCCGCTGGGATCAGGATGTCGCACTCGTGCTCCAAAAGCTCAGCGCCGTCCTCTGACAGCTTGGCGTCCGGGTAGCCGGAAATACCACCGTGCTTGGCGATCCAGTTATGCACTGCCTCGACATCAAGACCTTCGGCACGATACAGGCTACCATCACGCTCGATGATGCCGGTAATCAGCGCGCCATCTTCTTCGCTAAGGAACTTGGCGGCGTGATACCCCACATTGCCAAGCCCCTGAACGATGATGCGCTTGCCCTTCAGCTTGCCCTCAAGACCCGCCTTGGCGATATCTTCGGGATGGCGGAAGAATTCACGCAGGGCATATTGCACGCCGCGTCCTGTTGCCTCTACCCGGCCGGCGATGCCGCCCGCGTTCAACGGTTTACCAGTGACACAGGCGCGGGCGTTGATATCGGTGGTGTTCATGCGCGCATACTGGTCCGCAATCCAGGCCATTTCACGCTCGCCCGTGCCCATATCGGGCGCAGGCACGTTCTGAGAGGGGTGGATCAGGTCACGCTTGGCCAGCTCATAGGCAAAGCGGCGGGTGATGCGCTCCAGCTCATGCTCTTCGTATTTGCGTGGATCAATGCACAGGCCCCCTTTGGAGCCCCCAAACGGCGCTTCGACCAGAGCACATTTATAGGTCATCAGCGCCGCCAGCGCCTCGACCTCGTCCTGATGCACGTTGATGGCGTAACGGATGCCGCCCTTGACCGGCTCCATATGTTCGGAATGCACCGAGCGATAGCCAGTGAACGTATGCATTTCGCCGCGCAGACGCACCCCGAATCGCACCGTATAGGTCGCATTGCAAACCCGAATCTTTTCCTCCAAGCCTGGCGGCAGGTCCATCAGGGCGACGGCCCGATTGAACATGAGGTCAACACTCTCACGGAAACTTGGTTCTTGCAGGTTGCTCATTTGCGGTTCTCCGTACTCTTCCAACGACTCATTCCCATCGTTAGCGCAACTCTACGCATGGATGTTTAACGAGTGCGACCTTTTTGACCATTTCATTCTAAAAATTATTCAATATTCGAAGGTTGCGCGATTAGGTTTTGGCAAATCTAGGGCCACACTGATTCGAACCAGCCCCCTCGTTGAGGCTGTCATCAGGTCGCAGACCCATCCCCACATTAAGTAAATTGAAACCAAATTGACTTGGACACGCCCAATTTCCGCCATCTTCCCAAACCAAATATGAAGAGTACCATCCCCGTTCCACTCCTATGTCCCTATTTTGGGGGCGAAGAGGTTGTTGTTGATGACCCACCAGTGTTTTAGAACCGCTACCGCACTTCCGCTTGTTGCCCTGCACCAGTGCGGCAACAGATTGCGGGACTTTCGCCGCCAGGACAGTGGCGTCATGGCCTACCCGACCATGGCCTTTTTGGTGGCGATGTTGGCGATCGGCGGTATCGGCGTGGACCTGATGCGACTGGAACGCGACCGAACCATTCTGCAATACACCCTCGACCGTGCGGTGCTGGCTGCGGCCGACCTTGACCAGACCCAGCCCCCTGCCGTGGTGGTTCAGGACTATCTGACAAAGGCGGGCCTAGGTGATCACTACAGCCCGCCAGAGGTGGAATCCGGGCTGGGTTACAAACGAGTCAAAGCCACCATCAACAGTACATTCGAGGCCCAGTGGCTAAAATACTCCGGCGGCGCTGATATGCCGATCTACGCTGCCTCAAAGGCAGAAGAGAGCATCGACGGATTGGAGATTTCGCTGGTGCTGGATGTTTCTGGCTCGATGGGATCAAACAGCCGCCTTACCAATCTGAAGATCGCGGCCAAAGACTTCATTGATACCATGGTGGCCAATACCACCGATGGAAAGATGTCGATTTCAATTGTGCCCTATGCCACCCAGGTGTCGCTGCCTGATGATCTAATTGGTGAATATTCAACGGTTGGTGAAAACCCCTATTCGAACTGCATCAATTTTCAGGGGTCTGATTTCAATCAGGCGGCGCTTCCCACCAACCAGACATTGAAACGCTCTATGCATTTCACCCCCTGGGGCGAGAGCAATCGCGACAGGCGAACCTATTACAGCACACCGCGCCTGATCAAGGATCCGGTTTGCGAAAACAGAGCCTCGCGCGAAATTCTGCCGCTGCAAAAAGACGCTGATGTGCTGAAGACCTTCATTGGCAACCTCTCGGCGGCCGGCAATACCTCGATTGATATTGGCATGAAATGGGGCACCACCCTGCTGGACCCCAGCGCCCGCCCTGCCATCCAGAATCTGTCAACGGGACAGGACGCTTCGGTACCAAATGATTTCAGCGCCCGGCCAGCAGATTATACCGATTCAGATACCATCAAGATTATCGTGCTGATGACCGATGGGCAAAATACCTCGCAGTATTATGTCGACGACGATCACCGCGATGGGGCCTCGGGTGTCTATTTCTCGACCATCGTGGGGCGCGACGATATCCGCTATGGCACCAACAGCGCTTCGCTAAAGGTGTATTCCACCTATGATGCATACTATGGTCGCTATTACTGGCACCTGCCCTATGGCGCCAAGTGGGCAGACCACCCCATAGGCACGGGCAATGATACCTTTTATGACTGTGACCGGTACGGCAATAGCTGCCGCACGATGTCAGAAAACGCGGATCCCCAGGACAATCCACCAGTTGTTGCCAGCCTCACGTACAGCGAGCTCTTTGCGCGCACTTCGCTTAAATACCTTTACCGCTATATCTTTGACGACTGGATGGATTTCTACGACGCCCGCAACAAATGGTACTATGGCATCTATTCCACCTACGGCAATGGGACCAAGAATGCCCGCACCCGCAACATCTGCGCCGCCGCCAAGGCCAAAGGGATTATTGTCTATACCATCGGCTTTGAAGCACCCAGTGACGGCGTTGCGGTCCTGCGCGACTGTGCCAGCACCAGTGCGCATTATTTTGATGTAGATGGGCTGGAGATCAAAGACGCCTTTGCCTCGATCGCGACCTCCATCCGCCAGCTGAGGCTGACACAATGATCGCCGCAACAACAGCCCGCGTCCTGCGCCGCTTCCGCAGCGGCTCCGAGGCGACCGTGACGGTCGAGTTTGTCCTGCTGATGCCGCTGTTCTTCATGTTCCTAATTTCCACCGTTGAGATGGGCATGGTCATTCTGCGCCAATCCCAGCTGGAACGCGCGCTGGATATCGCGGTACGCGAAATTCGCCTAACAACCGGCGCCGCGCCCCAGCACGATGTGGTGCGCGACCAGATCTGCCGACTGTCTGGCTATACCGAGAATTGCGCAACCTCGCTGCGGCTGGAACTGGTCCAGCTGGATCCCTTTGACTGGGAAGGCGTCGACCCGCAGCCTGACTGCATCAGCAAACCCGAAGAAATCCTGCCGGTACGTGGGTTCTCTCAGGATGGAGCGTCAAACGAGCTGATGCTGATCCGCGCCTGCATGCGCTTTAGACCGATGATTTCAGCCTGGGGCCTGGGCGAGGATCTCGTCGACGACGACCCGGAGGGGTTGGTCAGCCTTATCGCCGTATCCGCCTTTGTTCAGGAGCCGAGATAGACCATGCATTCTTTCCTGACAAAACGCCTCCGCATCTTTGCCCGCCGTGCAGAGGGAACCGTAACGGTCGAATTTGTGATCTTCGCGCCACTCTTGCTATGGGCCTTCACCGCTATCTACACCTTCTTTGATGCCTTCCGGCAGGAAACCGTCAACCTCAAGGCAGCCTATACCATCTCGGATTTGATTTCTCGCGAGACGGCCGAACTGAACGAAACCTATATCGACAGCATGCATGAAATGGCCAAGCTGTTGATCCGTTCGGATTCCCAGATCACCCTGCGCGTATCTGTGGTGCGCTGGAATGAAGACGATAACCGCTACTATGTCGACTGGTCCAAGGTGCGCGGCACCTCATTGGTGGAATGGACCGATGATACCATCAGTGTCGTCGAAGAGAGCCTGCCCAGCATGCCAGATCAGGAACGCGTTATCCTGGTGGAAACCCGCAACGAGATGGTTCCCGCCTTTCGCGTTGGACTGCCGAACCTGGACATCAACAATTTTGTCTTCACCCGCCCCCGCTTTGCACCGCAGGTGCTGTTCGAAAACCAGAACGACGGTGGGGGCGGCAGTCATGATGATGGCTCGGATGCCCTGGATTAAGGCTTCTCACGCCCCTTTCCTATCGTGCGACTTCCTGTCGTGCGACTGGCTCTCCCTGTATGATGGCGCATGTATTCGATGCGCAAACCGGTAGCCGCTCTAGCGCAGTATGTCCTACAGCGGTCCCATGCTACGCTTGGCGATCATCGCCGCCAGAATTTCCGACATGGTCTTGGTCTGCGACCCTGGCGTCACCCCGCCAATGCCAATCCGTCGCCCGGCGCGCCACCACAGCCCCGGCAGCCAGATCCGTGCGCCTGGCGCACTGGTACGGATCAAAAATCCGTTTGATGGCTTGAAGGCAAAAAAGCCGCGATCAATCGTTTCAATATCGGCAACCTGCGCGATCACGGTGCCATCGGTGCAGCGCAGCACCTCTTCGGTCAGTTCGATCTGGTGGGCCGTCGCCTGCCACATCCGCACCGACAACCAAAGCGCCCCCAGTCCGACAAGCAGCAGAAACACCAGCCAGGCCAGCGACGGCGGTGTTGCAACCGCCACATAGAGCAGGGTCACGCCGATCACCGCCAGCATGGCCACCCCCATGATCCGGCGCAGCCCCGAGGCCTCTACTGTTACCAAGACTTCATCCGTCATTTATCGCTCTCCTGCCATCGTCCGGGTCCTGCCCGGACCTTTGGTTGCGTTGGACATAGCCTGCTTTTGCCACCACGAACAGCCCCGCCGACAGTCAGGCACGGACGGGGCCCGACGGTCTGTGCATCCCTGCACAGCAACGGTGGTCTCTTGGGTGTTTTGCAACAAAGGTTCCCGGCCTAGATGTAGTCCAGCCCTGCCCCAGAAACGGCAGTGTCCCGTACAGGAGAACCCCCATGTCGCTTCGCCCCACATCCCCCAGACCCATTCTGGAAACCCGTCAGGCCCAACCCACACTCGAAGGGGCAGGCGTGAAACTGCACCGCGCCTTTGGCTTTCAGGACCCAAGCGAGCTGGACCCGTTTTTGCTGTTTGACGATTTCCGCAACGAAGACCCGGCAGACTATCAGCAGGGCTTTCCCTGGCATCCGCATCGCGGCATTGAAACCATCACCTATGTGCTGTCCGGCGAGGTCTCTCATAGCGACTCGCTCGGCAATGCCGGCAGCCTGGGCGCTGGCGATGTGCAGTGGATGACTGCCGGGTCGGGCATCCTGCATCAGGAAATGCCGCGCGGTAACAAGCAGGGCCAGATGCATGGCTTTCAACTCTGGGGAAATCTGCCCTCTGACCAGAAGATGTGCGCCCCCCGCTATCAGGATGTCGCCGCCCGCGAGATCCCCGAAATCACCGATGACGACGGCACCCATGTGCGGGTGATCACCGGCGAGTTCTGGGGCAAACGCGGCCCCGTCGATGGCATCGCTGCGGATCCGCAATATCTGGACATATCGGTGCCTGCCGGGGTGACCAAGACCTTCAAGATCGACACCTACCGGCGCGCCTTTGCCTATGTCTTCGAAGGGGCCGGGGCCTTTGTCGATGCGGCAATCCCGCAGGGCGTGCTGCTAGAAAAAGAGGTTGCCGGCCAGGAACTCAATATCCGGGATATGTCTGGCAACCGGACCCTGGTGCGATTTGGCACCGGCGATGAGGTCACCGTGCAGGCCGGCCCGGAAGGCCTGCGCTTTTTGTTGATTTCAGGTGCCCCGATCCAAGAGCCGGTAGCCTGGCATGGGCCAATCGTGATGAACACCCGCGCCGAGCTGCAGCAAGCTTTCAAGGATCTGCGCAACGGCACCTTCATCGCCCCCGCACATTGATGCAAGAGCAGCAGCGGCAAGATCAGCGGTATTGCCGCTGCTGCCTCGCCCTTGCACCATGTGCAATGTGCCGGTTCAGGCGGTGACCGATTTGCGCACCATATCCCAATAGACGCTTTCCACCTCCTCCAGCGAGAGGCGGCCACCGCTACGATACCAGGTCATCACTCCGTTCAGCATGGCAATCACCGCCAAGGTCGCGATCTTGGTATCGGGAATGGTGAACTGCCCACTGGCCACCCCCTGCTTCAGCACTGCCTCTAACGCGTATTCATAGGCGCGCCGTAGGGTTTCAATGGCAGCGAAGTTTTCTTCCGTCAGATTCCGCAGTTCCATATAGGCAATAAAAACCGCATCCGGGCGCTGCATGTGAAAGCGGATGTGGAAACGGACAAAGCGCTCAAGCTGGCTCAGCGCGTCACCATCGCCCGCCTCGACCTGCCAGGCCGCCAGCAGTTCCCGCATGTGCCGATCCATCAGAGAATGCAGCAGGCTTTGCTTGTCGGGGGTGTAATTATACAAGGCCCCTGCCTGTACACCGACCTCTTTGGCGATCTGGCGCATCGACACCGCTGCATAGCCATGCTGCGCAAACAGCCGCAGTGCCGCGCTACGAATGCGCGGGCCGGTGATGTCAGAATGGGAACCCTGCGTACGTGCCATGCCTCACGATAACTGAACATTTGTTCAGAAAAAAGACCCTGCTGCATTCCGACCCCAAAGACATTGGGTGGGACCCAATATTGAGGCCGGTTCAAAGGGCAGGCCAGCCCAATGGACAGGCAGACTTCAGTGGGCCGCAGCAGCGGATAAATCACGCTGCCAGCTTGTACCTTGTCGGTTGATTGTGCATCAAGAGGCAAGCAATAGGAAAATGTCATGCATCGCCCCCTGCCCCTGATCCTGCTTGGCGCCAGCCTCGGACTTGCATCTCTTGCCGGGTGCAGCAACGTGCCCGAGCTGAACAATCGCCTGACACCAGAGCTGCGCGCCGCAGCCTACCCGCCCCTACGCCCGATAGAAGACCTGATCGCCCCTCAGGCCACCCCAGAAGACGCGGCAGAACAGCTCCAAGAGACACTCAAGGCGCGCAGCGACCGACTGGACCGCCGCGCCGAGGCCCTGCGCCGCGCCTCACAGTAACCAGGCCCTCCAGGAACAACGAAGATCTGACAGCATAGGCTTGCCCGCTTTGCGCCGCTATTTGCGCCGTCTATATCCCGCTTGAGACCTGATTTCCCCAGCTATCCCGCCAGCGCCGTTGCACCCCTTCCCTGAACCCGCTAAGGCGGGTCAACACAGATGGATACGAAAAGGATCTCCGGCTATGACAAAACCGCTTCGTCTTGGGATTGCAGGTTTGGGCACGGTTGGCGTGGGGGTGGTGAAAATCGTCCGCCGCCAGGCTGAAATGCTGGAGATGCGCACCGGTCGCCCTGTGGTGATCACGGCGGTTTCGGCCCGCGACGCCGACAAGGACCGCGGTGTTGCCCTGACCGGCTACGCCTGGGAGAGCGACCCAGTCGCCCTGGCCAAGCGTGACGATATTGACGTTTTTGTCGAACTGATGGGCGGCGACGACGGCCCCGCCAAAGATGCCACCGAGGCCGCGCTGGCCTCTGGCAAGGATGTGGTTACCGCCAACAAGGCGTTGCTGGCCATCCACGGCCAGGCGCTGGCAGAACAGGCCGAGGCAGCCGGCCAGGTGATCCGCTTTGAAGCCGCCGTGGCCGGCGGCATCCCGGTTGTCAAAACGCTCACCGAGGCGCTGGCAGGCAATCAGTTCACCCGGATCATGGGGGTGATGAACGGCACCTGCAATTATATCCTGACCCGGATGGAGGCCACCGGCCAGGGCTACAACACCCTGTTCGAAGAATGCGGTCGCCTGGGCTATCTGGAAGCCGATCCCAATCTGGATGTTGGCGGCATTGATGCCGGCCACAAGCTGGCGCTGCTCTCCTCTATTGCCTTTGGCAGCAAGCCTGCCTTTGAGGATGTGCAACTTCAGGGCATTCAGCGCATCGCCATCGACGATATTCGCCATGCCGCCGACATGGGCTATCGGATCAAGCTGCTGGGCGTTGCACAGCGCAGCCCCCGTGGGTTGGAACAGCGCATGACCCCCTGCCTGGTGCCTGCTGACTCGCCGCTGGGGCAGCTGGAAGGCGGCACCAATATGGTGGTCATCGAAGGCGACGCGATCGAACAGGTGGTGCTTCAGGGCCCCGGTGCCGGTGAAGGCCCCACCGCCAGCGCTGTGCTTGGCGATATCTGCGATCTGGCGCGCGGGCTACGCATCGCAACTTTTGGTCAGCCAGCCAGCTCTTTGCAGGAAATCCCAGCGGCCCAGACCGGCCTTCCCGCCCCCTATTACCTGCGTCTGGCGCTGCAGGACAAACCCGGTGCCCTGGCCAAAGTGGCCGCAGCGCTTGGCAATGCAGGGATTTCCATCGACCGGATGCGCCAATACGGCCACGCGGAAACCACAGCTCCGGTGCTGATCGTGACACACAAGACCACCTCTGCCACGCTGGACGTCGCAATCGAGACCCTTGCCCAGACCGGCGTTGTTGACGGCGCGCCTGTCGCCCTGCGCATCGAAGAGCTCTGACCGGGCTCGCTGCGCGCGCGTCTGGTTGTCAAAGCCTGGATCCAAAACCAGGTCATAAAACATTCAATTGGGCCGCAAACCGGCCCATCCCCTAGTAAAGGCGCGCAAAAATGCTCCATTCGGGGCACAACGCGCGCCTTCCCGCCCTAGCTATCGCTATCATCCCTTGCCCGCCGCCCCCGCAAAGGGGTATTCGACAGGCAACCCGCCCGGATTGTAACAGGATATTGAGTATGACCTCGACCACCACAGACGCCCCATTTCATGATCGCATGCTGTCACTTGGCCTTGCCCGAGTGGCAGAACAGGCCGCACTCGCCTCGGCTTCGCTTATCGGGCGCGGCGACGAAAAGGCCGCAGATCAGGCCGCCGTCAACGCCATGCGCGAACAGCTGAACCTGCTGGACATCAAAGGTGTCGTGGTTATCGGCGAAGGCGAGCGCGACGAGGCCCCGATGCTGTATATCGGCGAAGAGGTTGGCTCTGGTACCGGCCCTGGCGTGGATATCGCGCTGGACCCGCTGGAAGGCACCACGCTGACCGCCAAGGACATGCCCAACGCGCTGACCGTGATTGCCATGGGGCCGCGCGGCTCGATGCTGCACGCCCCCGATACCTATATGGACAAGCTGGCCATTGGCCCCGGCTACCCCGAAGGCGTTGTCTCGCTGGATATGTCCCCGCGTGAGCGGGTCGAAGCCCTGGCAGCGGCCAAGGGCTGCGCCCCTGCCGATATCACCGTCTGCATTCTGGAACGCCCGCGCCATGATGCGATGATCGCCGAAGTGCGTGAAACCGGCGCGGCGATCCGGCTGATCACCGATGGCGATGTTGCCGGCGTGATGCACTGCGCCGAATCGGCAATCACAGGCATCGACATGTACATGGGCCAGGGCGGCGCCCCTGAGGGCGTTTTGGCTGCGGCTGCGCTGAAATGCATGGGCGGGCAGATTTTTGGCCGCCTGCTGTTCCGCAACGAGGACGAAAAAGGCCGCGCCGCCAAGGCAGGCATCACCGATCTCGACCGGATCTATACCCGTGACGAAATGGTGACCCAGGATGTGATCTTTGCCGCGACTGGCGTGACCGGTGGCTCTTTGCTGCCGGAAATCAAACGCCAGCCCGGTTGGGTGGAAACCACCACCCTGCTGATGCGATCAAAAACCGGATCGGTACGGCGCATGTCATACCGCACGCCAGTGGACGCGCTGGAAGCCTGATAAAACAGGCCCGTCACCGCAGCCAGGTTGGGCGGTCTGTCCAGAGTGGCTGTCGCCAGCAAAGAAGTGGCTTGCGCCACGGCCTCCGGCGGGGATATTTTTGGCCAAATGAAGGGCTGGATCCAGGCGGGTCCGGCCCTTTTTCATAGACGAGGATGAGGAGCCATCCATGAGTTTTCTTGGGGTAGAGGCATCGCTGACTGGGCGTCGCTGGCTGGGGCTGGGCATTGATCTGGAGCGCGCGGCGGAACATATGGTACAGCAGACCGGCCTGCCGACGCCGCTGTGTCAAGTCCTGGCCCGGCGCGGCGTGCCCGCCCATGAGGCGGTCGGCTTTCTGACGCCGCAGCTGAAAGAATTGCTGCCCGATCCACGCCATATGAAGGATATGGAACTGGCAGCCGCCCGTTTTCTGCAGGCTGTGGAGATGCGACAGCGCATCGCCATTTTTGCCGATTATGACGTTGATGGCGGCAGCTCTGCTGCGCTCTTGCTGGTTTGGCTGCGCGACATGGGATTGCGGGCCACGCTCTATATTCCCGATCGCATCGACGAGGGCTATGGGCCCAATGATGAGGCCATGTCTGGCCTGGCACGGGACCATGATCTGATCGTCTGCGTCGACTGTGGCACCCTTTCGCATGGGCCGATTGCCGCCGCCAAGGGCGCAGATGTCATCGTGCTGGACCATCACCTTGGCGGTGAAACATTGCCTGACTGCGTTGCGGTGGTGAATCCGAACCGCCAGGATGAAACGGGTGATCTGGGGTATTTCTGCGCTGCTGGCGTGGTGTTCCTGATGCTGGTCGAGGTGCGCCGCCAGGCCCGCGAAAAGGGACTTGCGGCAGGGCCGGACCTGCTGAGCCTGCTGGATCTGGTGGCGTTGGCCACAGTGGCGGATGTGGCGCCGCTGATTGGTGCCAACCGGGCGCTGGTACGTCAGGGGCTGAAGGTGCTGGGGGCCAGGCAACGCCCAGGCCTGGTGGCGCTGGCGGATGTCTCGCGGATGGATGCCGCCCCCTCGACCTATCACCTGGGTTTCTTGCTTGGGCCGCGGGTCAATGCCGGAGGCCGCATCGGCAAGGCGGACCTTGGGGCGCGGCTTTTGTCGACGGACAACCCGCATGAGGCCGCCGCCCTGGCCGAGCGACTGGATCAGCTTAATACCGAACGGCGGGATATCGAAAACGCGGTGCGTGCCGCCGCCATGGAACAGGCCGAGGCACGCGGCTTTGACGCGCCGCTGGTCTGGGCCGCCGGTGAAGGCTGGCATCCAGGTGTTGTCGGGATCGTTGCGTCACGCCTGAAAGAGGCCGCAGGCCGCCCCGCCGTGGTCATTGGCCTGCACAATGGCGAGGGCAAGGGCTCTGGCCGGTCGGTCAGCGGTATCGACCTTGGCGCCGCAATCCAACGCACAGCAGCCGAAAATTTGCTGCTGAAAGGTGGGGGGCACAAGATGGCGGCGGGCCTTACCCTTGCGCAGGACAAGCTGGAGGCGGCGATGGCACGGCTGAGCGACCTTTTGGCGAAACAGGGCGCGGATCAGCTTGGGCCGTCGGATCTGAAGCTGGATGGCATGTTGATGCCCGGGGCCGCCACGATTGATCTGATCGAGCAGATCGAGCAGGCCGGCCCCTTTGGGGCAGGTGCTGCGGCACCGCGCTACGGCTTTCCCGATCTGGCAATTCGCTTTGCCAAACGCATCGGCGAGACCCACCTGAAGCTTTCGCTGACGGATGGGGTTGGCGGCACTTTGGATGCGATCTGCTTTGGTGCCTTTGACACCGCCCTTGGCCCGCGCCTGCTGGACCATGGCGGGGCGCGATTCCATTTTGCCGGTCGGCTTGAAATCAATTCTTGGGGCGGGCGCCAAAGCCCGCAACTGCGCCTGGAAGACGCCGCCGAAACCCAATAATCCTGCCTCAAAGGGGGCTAAACGGAAAGAAATCTACCCACACCAAAAAAACTTACTTTTGATGCCTTTTTTAGCTTGCGGCTTTGGCATAGAGAAACTAAACACCGCTCCACAGCAAGTGGCCCGTTCGTCTATCGGTTAGGACGTCAGGTTTTCAACCTGAAAAGAGGGGTTCGACTCCCCTACGGGCTGCCACTATTCCACCCTTGAAGCAAAATGCCAATCTGGCGCACCTGGCATGATATTTGCCATGCTTCTTGGCATATATGGCTTTTATTCAAACACTTACCGCGCTGCAGAAAAAACGCCGATTTACCAAAATTGCCCCTTGCGCCACCGGCTATGACTAAGTAATACAGCCACACGAAACAGTGGCCCGTTCGTCTATCGGTTAGGACGTCAGGTTTTCAACCTGAAAAGAGGGGTTCGACTCCCCTACGGGCTGCCACTTCCCCACTCTGATTAAGAATAAACGCGGTAACAGCAGTGTTGTATTGCGCTTTGCCCCTGCCTGCAGGGCTGCGCGGCACGCCATAGCCGGGGCCACGACAACGCGCAGCAAAGCCTAGCAACCTGTCAGATTAAAACGGACCGCATCTGACGCGCTGCCTGGGCATCGCCTCGCCACTAGTGCACGCCGTTTGCCACCGTTTCTGGGTCACCTTTTTGCATGCCCTCTTCATAAAAGAGATGCTGCGACCGCCCCGCCCGCTTGGCCGCATAGAGCGCCAGGTCAGCCTGATGCAACATGGCTGCAGCCTCCACCGTGCCAGAATTCCACGTCGACAAAGTGGTGCCAGCGCTGGCTGAAACCTTGCACATCTTGCCACCATAGGGCACTGGCTCTTCCAGTAGGCGGATCAGTCTCTTCGCCAGCCCTGCAAGAACTTTTGGCTCATTAACACCTTCAAATATAATGACAAACTCATCACCACCGACACGAGCAACCGTATCGGACTGGCGAGTGCATTCTACCATGACCCTGGCGACGCTCTGCAAGACTGCATCCCCGGCCGCATGGCCCAGCGTATCGTTGACCTCTTTGAAGAAGTCGAGATCCACATGCATCAAGGCAAAATCCGTGCCCGATCCAATCAGCCGCTCAAGGATGTGATCCATGGCGCGCCGGTTCTTCAACCCGGTGAGCGTATCGGTAAAGGCCTGTTCCTCGGCAGCAATTTTTGCCCCCTGCAGGCGCAGGTTCAACTGACGAGACGCCTCCATCGCGGCAGATTTGGCTTCGACCAGGTAGAGCATTTCGATGGTCAGATCCGTGGGCGAAAAGTCCGCGCTGGTCAGATCGTAGTCGCGCACCGCCTCAAGCACTGAAATCCCAAAAGACAGGTTTATCAGCGCGCCCTTCCCATCCGGCAGCGGGATCAACATGCCTTTCAGGCCGGTTTGGGGGCTGTCACGAAACTGGAGATGCAGTTTCGTGCCGACCGTCTTGACCAGGTCATCCATCGAACGCACCCGGCGCGGGCGTGTCATGTCGAAAATACGGAAGAACCGCTTGCCCGACCAGTCTAGATCGGGGCGCAGTTTCTTCAATGTGGGGCCGACGGAAACCAAGCGCCCAGCAGCATCGACGACCGCATGCATTGGGCACAGGAGATCCATGATCTTCAGAAGTTCAGCGTCATTCATCATAGGCTATGTGCCCCCAGATCAAAGGTCCGCCCTTCGGCAAAATCGGTTTCCACTAGGGTGATCGAAATCACCTCTGCGCCCTCGTCAGTGCCATCCTGGGTGCCACGATAGTCCAAGATCACCAGATCACCGTAGTCATCTGCCATGGCCCGCAACACGCCCATCAGCACAAAGGCAAATCCAGGCAAGCCAGGCTGGCATATCAATTCAAACTGCCCCGGAGAGATTTCTACCAGTTCAAGCGCGGGCAGATGCAGATCCGCCACCGCCAATCGCGCCCGATCAGGCAGATCATCCAAGGAATGCAGGAATTCAACATAGTTTACCCCGCCAAACCGAAGCAAACGGCGCAGGGCTTCAACCTGGGGGTTGGACACCAAAAAGGTACCGGTATCTTCCAGAATTTCAGACAGGGGCCGCTCCTGCGAGCGCTCCAGCGCTCTGAGCATCTTGGTGGATTGCGCGTCCGTATAGAACAGCATGGCTTCAAACTCTGTAAAGCCAAGGTCAGCGGACTCCATAATACTAGCCCACCGGTCTTCCCCGTAGGTACTGACGACAAACGCCTGAATAGCTCTGTTGATCAGACCATGCATAAATTGGCCCCTTGTTACACTGCGCCCATAAATGGCGCCGTATCGTTAATATACACCCAACAACTAAAGTTTTACCGAACTTCAGGGGGAAATCCTGCGAAAACATCTGGTTGGCACACGTAATTACGCCCCCTTATCCTAGCGTTCTATTGCAACCTGAAAAAAATAGATCACCTTGAAATTGCAAATACTTATCCGGGCTCCTCTCTGCTGCCATAAGCCTAGGCCAGGCAAGCAGAACAGACCGCCCCGTCAACTGGAACGCGTCATACCGCGATAAACTCGTTTGAGAAAGAAAAACAATCACCCGCTCCCAAAGAAGTGACAAGACACCCGTGTCGATACAGAAACGGATCAGCCAGCCGCACAGGGCTGGGCGCTCTTGCCAGCTAGAAATCGGTGGGTGCGCCGCCTTCCGATTTACGCCGGGCGACAAAATCCTGCAGCGCCTCTCGGGTTGCGACTTCCATGTCGGGTGGTTCGAACTCGGCCAGGATGTCTTTATAGAGCCTGTTGGCACGCTCTGGCGTCCAGACCGCTCCGGCTGCCTCCCAGGCCTCATAATTGCGCCAGTCACTCAGGTAAGGTTGATAAAAGGCGCTCGCATACCGATCCTGAGTGTGCTGGATGCCAAAGAAATGCCCCTCATGTCCCACCTCTCGGATTGCATCCAGGGCGATATCATCCTCTCCGGTGGCGCAGATCTCTGGCTGCATATAGCGCTGAATCTGCTGCAAGACCTCGCAATCCATGATGAATTTTTCCGGGCTTGCGATCAGTCCGCCCTCTAGCCAGCCGGCCGCGTGATAAACCATGTTGGTGCCGGATTGCACCGCTGCCCAGAGCGAATTGGAGGTCTCCCACATGGCCTGCCCGTCCGGCACATTGGCGGCACAGACCCCGGAAGAGCGCATCGGCAGCCCATAGTAGCGCGCCATTTGCCCGGTCATCTGGGTAGCGCGCATATATTCCGGTGTACCAAAGGCGGGTGCGCCTGATTTCATATCTACATTCGAGGTAAAGGTGCCAATGGCGCAGGGGGTGCCGGGGCGCACATATTGAAACAACGCAATCGCACAGAGAGCTTCAGCCAGAGACTGCGTCACAGCCCCCGCCATCGTCACCGGTGCCATTGCCCCGGCCAGGGTAAAGGGCGTCACGACAACCGCCTGCCCCCGCCGCACCAGTCGCAGACAGCCATCAATCATCGGATAGTCATGCTTTAGCGGCGAGGTGGAATTGATATTGGTGTACATCCGTGGCTTGGCCTCGAATTCCGCATCGCTGAGCCCCCCAGCGATACGCACCATCTCCATCACGTCCTCCACCCGCTCTTTGCCCAGCGAATAGGCATGCATTGCCTTGTCGGTCAGCGTCAACTTATCATAAAGCACGTCAAGGTGCCGCACCGAGGCATGGATATCCACTGGCTCTACCGGGTAGCCGCCAGCAAAGTGGATACAGTTGAAATACTGGGTCAATTTCAACAAATTCTGGCACTGCTCGCGAGAGCCGGCAACCTTCTTGCCAAGATCCAGATCCCAGTAGTTGGGCGGCGAGGAGACATTGCCGAACAGCAGGTTCTTGCCGCCAATAGGAATACTGCGTGCCGGGTTACGAGGGGTGATGGTGAACTCGGGCGGCGCATGCGCCAGCATCTCCATCACAAAGCCCCGATCCATGCGCACAAGGTCACCTTCAACCTGACAGCCGGCCTGTTTGAAGAGCGCCAGCGCCTCTGGGTTGAGGAAAACAACGCCGATCTCTTCGAGAATGCGCATGGCCCCGTCGTGAATGGCTGCAACCCCTTCGGGGCGGAGCGGCTCAATGGGGGGATCAATGTTTTGCGGAATGGACCAGGGCATCTGCTGCAGCGCCGCCTGCCCACGCCGCGCCGCCGCGCCCGCGCGCCCGCCGCCGCGTCGACTGTTGCGCTTTCCAGTAGCACGCGCGATCAGGTTGTCGCTGGGCCCCGCTGCCGCAGAGCCCCCGGAACTGCCACCTGATGGATCTGTTTCGCGGGTCATGAAAGCCTCCTGTGCAAGTGCCAGCGCTGGGATCGCCCGCTGAATGCTGCGCCCCGGGCAACTTTAGCAGGCCCAATCTCGACCCGGCGAACCTGCCCAATTACGACACTTCATGTCGCAAATGAACCATATCACGCAGAGATATCCCTTTTCTGTACAGATGTGCCCAGTTCCACACAGATCGCCCCTCCCCCAGACAAAGGGAAAGACGCCGCCGATATATCTCTCAGGTCATCTGAGGGCAGGCCCTACCGGTCGAGCCAGGCCGGGATTCCGCCAATATGTGGCAAGACCACATCCGCATGGGGTGCTAAATCGTTGTGTTCTGCCATGCCCGTCAGCACCCCAATGCAGGTCATGCCTGCCGCGGCGCCCGCCACCAGATCATGCAGGCTATCGCCCACCATGGCGGTGCGCCCCGGCGCCACACCAGTCGCGGCGCAAAACGCCAACAGCGGATCCGCGTCCGGCTTTGCCCCATGGCCACTGTCAAACCCCGCAACAAATGCAAAACGGTCCAACACCCCGGCGCGCTCCAACTGATCGACGGCCGAGGTCTCTGCGTCATTGGTCATGACTCCCAGCACCTTGCCCCGCGCAAGCAAATCATCCAGGAACGCCGCCAGAGGCACAGCTTCGCACAGCGCGGCTGATCCGGCGCTTTTGGCCAGAAAGCGCTCCAACTCGGACTCGCTCATCTGCGGGACAAAGGGGGCCAGCACCGCCGCCACCTCACCATTGGTACCGGCAATCACCAGACTATCGGGATGAAAGCCGCCGGCGGCGCGGTCAAAACGGATCACTTGGGCCATCGCCTCGGCGCGGGCCTCGTCCCCCTGGCTCAGCTGACCCAGCATATCTGCCGCCCAGGCATTCCAGGTGGCCTTGAATTCAAACAGCGTCCCGTCCTTGTCAAAGAGAAAGGCATCTACCGGCATCATTTATCCTTGCGCGTTGTGATCTGGCGCGAACCGTATCGGCAAACACCCCTGGTGCAAGCCCTTAGTCGCAACCTTTTGGAAATTTGCCCATGTTGGAATTTTGCCCAGAATCGACAGTGGTCTCAGGTCCAGTGAACCTGCGCGCCACCCGGAAGCGCCATCCGCGCCAGCATCGGCGTTTCATAGGCCAAATTGGCCTGATCGCAGAACTGCACCACCCAGGCATCGTCCATAGTTAAGAAATCAAGCACCGAGCCGAGGAACTCAGGATCACCGGCCTGCGCCTTCAAATCCGCCTCTGCGGCGCCGGTTGCCCCCATAAACACCGGAAACAATTCATCATTTGCCATCAGCCAGGCCAAAGCCTGTAGTCCAATGACTTCGGCCTGATCAGCGGAGATCTGCATAGTTGTCCTATTCCTGACATGGTCTCGTCAAATTAGTAAAAATCCGAAACAGTTTATTAACCTGTCTAGCGGAAACTTCCAGTGTAGCGAGTACAAGGCTTGAAAGGCGACCCGCGTGCAAGGAACGATCCTAGTCATAGATGGTATTTCTACCAACCGTATTATGCTGAAGGTTCAGCTGACGGAAGCCTGCTATGGTGTGGAACAGGCCGACTGCGTTGCCGATGCCCTTGAGGCCGCGCGCCACAGCTGCCCTGATCTGGTGCTGACCGCCATGACCCTGCCCGACGGTACCGCCGCGGATGTTAAGAATGCGCTGCGTCAGGATGATATGCTTGCCGATATTCCCGTCATCGCCATCACCCAGTCCAATGCGATTGAACAGCGTCTGAACGCGTTGTCATCCGGGATTGACGATGTGCTGCCACAGCCCGTCGATGATGTCATCCTGCAGGCCCGCATTCGCAGTTTGCTGCGTGCCCGCAGCACCAACGAAGAACTGCACATGCAGCGCGATGCCTCGCATGGGTTTGTGCTGCCTCTGTCGGACCGTGCAGGCCATGCACAGCCCAGCACGGCAAATGTCGCCCTGGTGGCGCAGGATACCAAAACCGCGCAGGCCTGGGCGGAAAGATTGGGTGAAAAACTACCCTATACGCTACAGTGCCACCAATTGAACGATATCAAACTGATGATGAGCGCCCCGGTCGCGGATGTCTTTATCATCGAGCTGAACGAAACATCTGCGGGCCCCGGGCTGCGACTGCTGGCCGACCTGCGCGCCCGCGCCTCTACCCGGAAATCGGTGGTCATCGCGGTGCCCAACCCGGCGGATCCGGTCATCGCCGCCGAGGCGCTGGACCGTGGTGCCCATGACGTCTTGCAGGCGGGGTTTGATGTTGACGAACTGGCGTTGCGGTTGACCACACAGCTTCAGTATAAATCCCGCAATGATCAACTGCGCGACAGCGTTCGCAACGGGCTACGGGCTGCGGTGCAGGACCCGATGACCGGGCTGTATAATCGCCGCTATGCCAAACCCTTTCTGGACCGCACTGCCAAACGCGCCATCGAAAGCAATGGCAGCTTTGCCCTGATGCTGGCAGATCTGGATCACTTCAAGCGGATCAATGACAAATATGGCCACCCCGCTGGAGACGCCGTCCTGATCGAAGCCGCCCGGCGGCTGCAGGCGCAGATGCGCCCCGTCGATCTGGTCGCCCGTGTCGGCGGCGAAGAGTTCATGATTGTGCTGCCCGGCGGCGATGAAATCACTGCGGGCATGGCGGCTGTGGCCCTGTGCAATGCCATCAATAGTCAACCCTTTCATGTGCCCGGCCTTGCCACCCCGATCGACGTTACCATCAGCATTGGCGCAGTGATTGGCCGCGATGCCTGCGGCGCCTCCGCCGCCAAGGACCGCAGCACAATCAGCGTCACTGATATGATTTCGCAGGCAGACCGGGCCCTGTATGATGCCAAGAATGCCGGGCGCAATCAGGTCACCCTCGGCAAACCCTCTCCAGTGGCGGCCTGACGGCAGGCAGCAGTAAAGCCAGCAATCGCAGACAAAACCATGCCGGGCGTGGATCGGATCTGGCGATGCAGCATCATATGATTTGCAAAGGGCTGGAGATCAGCGCTCCAACTGATGTTGCATCCGCTCGGCAAGCCTGCGCCGTTCTGTCAGGCTCAGTCCCTCCAGGCGCTGCCCCCAGACATCGACAACAAGGCGCAAAAATTGATGGGTCTCAACGATATGTGCCTCGAGCACCGCCGCAACCGCCATCCGGTCCAGCTTTTCTGCCTGAAGCAGCGTAATCATCTGGTCCATCTCGGCGCGGCGCCGATCTGCGGCGCTCTGGCTGTCCCCCTCATGCTGTTTCAGCAACCGGTGCATCTCTTGGCGGCCGATGTCCTTGAAGATAAAGCGCCCCAGCATCGGTGGCTTGTCGCGGCGATGCTTGGAGCCATGCGGCGCATCATGGTACCGCCAGGCCGCCCCTGCGCCCAACCCGATCACCGCCAGGTTCAAAGCCAGCGACAGCGCCAACACGATTTTCAGCCAGGGGCGCAGGCCGGGTTTTGGTGTCTGGCTCATTCGAATACCTCATCGCTCATCAGAAAGCTCACGTCATAATCAAGATCCGCAAGCAGCTGCGGCGCATTGGAGGCCGTGGCCAGGCCCGCCACCGGATCGGGCAAGAAAACAGGCGGCGCCAGCCCAAGCCAGAGCCCCACCAGGCACGCCGCTGCCAACCCGCCCAGCGCGGGCCAGCCCCCAATCGCCGCCGTGAATTGCCGCCACAGGCGCTGCTGTCTTGTCCTGGGGTCATTCGCGCTGCCGGTGCTGGGCGTGACCATGCTCTGGTCGCGCTGCATCCTATGTGCATCAGCCAGGATGGTTGCCTGCAAATCGGACGGCAAGGTGGGCCGTGCCTGACGGGCATCGGCAAAGAGATCCTCCAGATCCGCCATCTCACTCAGAGTTTTGTCACCTTCAGACATCGCGATACCCCAATTCCTCTTGGCGGTTGGCAAGGATCTTTGCCAGCGCCCGTTTGCCGCGCGCCGTCAGGCTCTCGACTGCTTCGACGCTAATCTCCATGATCCCGGAAATCTCCGGGTTGGTCAGTTCTTCGATGTGGCGCAGGACCACGGCCTGGCGCTGGCGCTCTGGCAGTTGCATCAGCGCCTGTTGCAGCGCGTCCTGGCGGGCGTTTTCCTGCAATTGATCCGGCGCAGAGCGGGCCGGATCCACCGGTTCTGGAATGGCGTCCAGATCCACATGGCCGCCGCGCTGGCGCCGCTTCAGATCAATGCACAGGTTCATCACCACCCGATAAAGCCAGGTTGAAACCCGTGCCTGCCCTGGCTGCCAGTCCGGCGCCATGCGCCATAGACGCATCATTGCCTCCTGGGTGACATCCTCGGCCTCGGCCCGGTTTCCCAGAACCCGCTGCGCCACACCAAAGGCACGCGGCCCCAGCCTTGCCAGCAGATCGGCGGCGGCCTGAGGATCACCATTGGCATAGAGCACAAGCAACGCGTCATCCGTTGCAGTTGCCCCTGTTGCCCCCCCCGTCGTCGCAGCCGACCGCACCGCAGAAATCGCATCTGACGGGGCAGCGTCCACAACAGGGTCGGCAACGGCGCGCGGCGCGGGCCCTGTCGCAGGCCCGCTCACCGCGCGCCCCTTTGCGGGGCAGGGCCCTGACTGGCCCTGCCCCGCAAGAGAGACCAGCCAAGAGCTATCGGGGGAAAGTGCAACACCCTGTTTCAATCAATCCTGATTTGTCTCATCCGCTCTGTGTTCAGAACACCCATCATGGCCACTACCATGTCCTGCCCTCTGCTTGCCACCGCGATGATGACTCATCTTGCCAAACTCCTCTTGCGAGATGCTGCCATTATCGTCGCGGTCCAGCCGCGCAAACATGTCACCATGATCGCCGCGCTTACCCATTTCCGCCTGGCTCAGCTGACCGTCGTCATCCTGATCCATATGGCGGATCATCGCCGCAACCCGTTTCGCCAGCTGCTCTTGGCCCCTGGCGTGCAACTCCTCTGCAGAAAGCTTGCCATCACCATTGCTGTCAGCTGCACCAAAGCGCGCGGCCTTATGTGCCGCCATCTCTGCCTTGGTGATCTCGCCGTTGCCGTCGCTGTCCAGCTCTTCGAACTGAGCCTTTGGTCCCATCGGACCAAAACCCGGCTTTGCCATGGCGGTTGTCGCCGCAAGCATCGCTGCTGTGGCCAGAATGGCGACAATAGGTTTGGTCTGAATCTTGATCCGTGACATGTTTCTGATCTCCTGTTTGGCCCAAGACAGCCCTGTGCTGCCCAAGACCCAGACTAAACGCGCCATGCGGCGCTTTCCGTCGCGCCCGGCGCAAAATTGTGCAAAATGGCGGCGCGCATACGACCCTGCCGGCGCCGCGGCATCGGGCCGCAGCGATTTGCGCGGGCTTTCCATCGCCAGGCAGACAGGCGATGATTGCGCCACAAGAACAGGATTACCTATGACCGAGTCTCAGGCCTCCCCCGCTGCTGTATCTGCCGCTGTCCATAGTCGCCCCGACCGCGCCACCTGGCCTGCCCTGGCCAAGGGCTGGCGGCGCCGCTGCCCTGATTGCGGCAAGGGCGCGGTGCTGCATTCCTATCTGAAAATGAATGATCGTTGCGATCATTGTGGCTTGGATCTGTCCCAGGCTCGGGCGGATGACGGGCCGGCCTATCTGACCATTTTGCTGGTGGGCCATATCATGGCCCCGCTGTTGCATGTGGTCTATTTCACCTGGCGTCCCGAACCTCTCGTAACGTTTTCAGTATTCTCCATTGGCTGCATTGTCTCTTCTCTCTATCTTTTGCCCAGACTAAAAGGGGTGGTGGTTGCCTATCAATGGGCCCGCCGGATGTATGGCTTTGATACCAAGGACTAACATCCCCTAGGAGACGCAAAAGGGAGAAACCGGCCGATGAGCAAGACTGCATTGCAGGGTGTGACATCCGAAGACCGCAGCGCGATCCGCAATGCGGCAACAATCATCGCGTTGCGCGACCGGATGGGCGATAATCCAAAGGTTCTGATGGGGCAGCGTGGCTCCAAAGCCGTGTTCATGCCCAACAAATTCGTCTTTCCCGGCGGCGCTGTCGATCTGGCCGATGCCACGGTGCCGCTTGCCCAGCCGCTGCCCGCGATCTGCCGCGACCGGTTGGCCGATCAGGCCAGCACCGGGCTGGATCATGCCCTGGCCATTGCGGCCATCCGCGAACTTTGGGAAGAAACCGGGCTGGTTCTGGGCCATCCCGGCACATGGAAGGACACGATCGCCGAGGATTGGCGCGGCTTTGCCGCCACCGGCCATCTGCCCTCGGCTCGGGCGCTGCAGTTTGTCTTTCGCGCGCTCACCCCGCCCGGCCGCCCCCGGCGGTTTGATGCCCGGTTCTTCCTGGTCGACGCGGATGAGATCAGCGGCGATCTGGATGATTTCTCGCGTGCGTCGGATGAACTGTCACATCTGCAATGGATACCGCTGAACAAGGTGCGCAGCTTTGATCTGCCCTTCATAACCGAGGTGGTTCTGGCCGAAGTCACCGGCCGATTGAAGGACCACACCCCACCGCGCAGTGTGCCCTATTTCTGCAACAACGATGAAGAAAGCCTGTTTCTGCGTCTCAAGGGCAGACCAATGCCCAGCTCAGAATAACGCGGGGCGGCTGGCCGGGGCAGGATTACAGGGCCAGCCCCAGTGCCAGAATGGACAGGATCAACAGCGCCATACCGGTAATTTCACGGTGGCTGATCTTTTCCTTGAAAAACAGAAGGGACGCCAGCACCGACAAGAGCAGCTCTACCTGCCCCAGCGCCTTGACATAGGCGGCGTTCTGCAGGGCAAAGGCCCAGAACCAGCAAAACGAACCGCCCAGGCTGGTCAACCCCACCCAGATCGCCACCCGCCGCGCCCGCCAGACACGGGTGATTTCCCCCTGTTCGCGCCAGGCCAGCCAGACCACCATCAGCAGGGTTTGCAGGCTGACCACCGAGGCCAGCGTGACCGCCGCGCGAAACACGGCCGGCAGATCCCCCAACTGCAACGCCGCACCGCGATAGCTGACGGCAGAAAAGGCAAACAGCACCCCCGCCCCCAGCCCCAGCCGAGAGGCCAAATTGGTCAGATGTCGCCACCAGGCCCCGGTGGCATCCGGTGGTCGGGACAGCACCAGAACTGCGCCCAGCCCCAGCAGAATTGCGACCCAGCCCCAAGCGCTGATCCCATCCCCAAGAACCACCAGCCCCAGCAGGGCTGTCTGGATGACCTCGGTTTTTTTGAAGGTGATGCCAACCGCAAAATTACGCTGTTTGAACAGGGCCACCACGCAGACCGTCGCCAGGATCTGTGACAGGCCACCCACCAGGGCAAAGCCCCAGAACAGCCCGCCGAGATGCGGCAGGCTTTGTCCGCTGGCAACCAGATAGGCCGCAAGCCCTGCGATGATAAAGGGTGCCGAATAGGCAAACCTGGCAAAGGTAGCACCGCCCGGCGACAGGGTGACCGTGCTCAGCACCTTTTGCAGCATAAAGCGAAAGGTCTGAAAGGTCGCAGCGGCAATTGTCACGGGAATCCAGGTCAGCATGGCTGCCTTTATGATCCGCTAGTCTTCTGATGACCAGAGCGGATGTGGCACAGGATCCTTGCTGCGTAACAGATACCGCAGAAAGACCTGGCCATAGCTTTTATAGTGATAGCCCTGGTTGATCGACAAAAACAAATCGCGGTTCTCGCGGTAGAGCCGCGGCAGCGCATGCCAGGGGACGCCCGGGTACATGTGGTGGACGATGTGCAGATTGTTGTGCAGGAACAGCCAGGCCAGCGGGCCGCGATCCTCAACCACCACGGTGCGACTGTGGCATTCGGCATGGGCGCGATGTTCCAGAAATGTACGGATCTTGAGCAAGGCCAACCCGATATAGCCGCCAAGGAAGAGCACCCAGAGCGGCGTCGGGCTTGCCAGGGTGATGGTGATGACCACACCCAGGCCCACTCCATGCAGGCCCCAATCGCGCAGCACAGCCCGATATTCCCCGTTGCGGTCCTGCCCCCGCATCAGGCGCCAATCCCCGATCATAAAGCAAATCTGCCCCACAAACGGACCCAACAGCACCCGCCCCAGCAAGGTATTGTTCGCCTGCAGCAGCAACCGGTGCCAGCCCGGCATCTGGGCCCAGACCTCGGGATCCTGAAAGTTGCTTTCGGGGTCGTCATAGGGATCGGTCAGGCGATCATCCCGGTGATGCGCCAGATGGGTGTCGCGAAACCGGCCATAGGGGATGAACAGGGACAGCGGCAAGAATAACAGCGCCTCGTTCCAACCGGGGCGACGAAACGGGTGCCCATGCAGCGCTTCATGGCTCAGCGAGGAATGCAGCGCCGCCAGCCCCCCAAGACAGAGCACGCTCAGCCCCAGCCCAAGCCCCGGCAGCAGGAACAACACCAGCAGCCACAGCCCATAACAGGCCAGTATCAGAACAAGCGTGCCCCACTCCACCCCGCGCGGCAGGGCTGTTGCACAATCCACGCTCCGGTGCGGATCAGACATTTACCCGCCCCCAGGTGATGCGGGTCCAGACCCGCTCATAGATCACGTAGCAGGTAAACCCCAGCGCAGTATTGGCCAGCGCCATGATCCCGCCAAGACTGGCAGATCCAGTGGCCACCACCCCGACGAGCGTCATGGTCGCAAACCCGATTGCGTTCCAGACCAAGGCCTTAACCAGTGATCGCCTGCGGGTTTCCATGTTGCTCTTTCTCCTGCGGATGCCATGCCAGCAGTCGTAGCGCCCCGGACCACGGTGAAGAATTCCGAATATGGTTAACTTTTCCCATCAATGGTGATAATTATCTGCATATGCCGCAAAAAATTGACAAACGCCGCCGTGCCGAACAGTTTCGCCTCCGCCTCAACCGGGCCCTGAGCGAAAGCGGGCTGAGCCAAAGCGCCCTGGCGCGCGACACCGGGGTGGATCGCTCCACCATTTCGCAGCTACTCAAGAATGACGGGGCCCGGCTGCCCAATGCCCATGTGGTCGGCGCCTGCGCTGCGGTGCTGGGGGTCTCTGCCGACTGGCTGCTGTCTCTATCGGACCGCCCCGAAAGCGCCGCAGAGTTGATGGCCGCCAGCATGTCGCTAAGCGAAGCGCCCCGCGCCCTGGTAGATCAGCGGATCTTTGACTGGCACGTAGAGGCAGCCGGCTATAAAATCCGCTATGTGCCTGCGGCGCTGCCCGATATGCTCAAGACCCGGGCGCTGCTGGAATGGGAATATGCGCCGCATCTGGGGCGGACTGCTGATCAGGCCATTGGCGCCTCAGAGGATCGCCTGGCCTGGATGCGCCAGGCGCAATCGGATTATGAAATCGCCATGCCCCTGTACGAGCTGGACAGCTTTGCCCAGGCCACCGGCTATTATGCGGGGCTGCCGCTGGAAATCCGTTTGGAACAGCTGGAACAGTTTGAACGCCTCACCACCCAGCTCTATCCGCGCCTGCGGATATACCTGTTTGATGCCAAGCGGCTGTTTTCCGCGCCACTCACCATCTTTGGCCCGCTGCTCTGCGTCTTTTACGGCGGCAGCCACTATATGGCCTTTCGAGACCGCGAGCGGATCGAGACCTTCACCCATCATTTTGATCAACTGATCCGCGAATCCGATATCACCGCCCGCCAGCTCCCCGGTCGCATTCGCGCCCTGAAGGCAGCCTTGAACACCTAGAGCATGTTGCGCAACATGCTCCGGGCCTCTCGCCCCCTGCGTCAGGCGCGCGCAAGCGCGCCGCTCAGGCTCAAACCGCGGCAGCGGTTTGAGCCTGCCTCGCGCCAACAGAGCCGGTGACGGATCAGACTTTTGGATCTGGGTTTTCGGTATGGCCATCCACTGCGATCACCTGCCCCGACACCAGCCGCGCTGCATCAGAGCCAAGGAAGACCGCCATATTGGCGATGTCCTCCGCCTCCACGAAAGAGCGCATGGAGGTGCCGGACACATAGCCCTGATAGACCTGATCGCGGGTCATGCCCTTGGCTCTGGCCTCGCGGGTCAGAACGCCCTCCATGCGGGGGCCTTCCACCGAACCAGGGCAGATCACATTGGCGCGAATACCGTGGGGGCCCAGCTCCATCGCCAGGGTTTTGGTCAGGCCGATCATCGCCCATTTGGCCGCCGCATAGGGCGCCCGGTTGGGGTAGCCATATTGCCCCGCCGTCGACGAGGTCACGATGATCGCGCCAGCTTTGGCCGCCTTCATCATCGGCGTGGCGTATTTTGCCGCCAAAAAGGCCCCCTCCAGATTGACGCTGACGCAGGCCCGCCAATCCGCCAGTTCCACATCCTCCACCAATGCCGTCGGGCCGGCGATGCCTGCATTGGCACAGAGCACCTCCAAGCCGCCCCAGACCTCTGCGATCTGCGCAAACAAGGCGCTGACCGCGCCCTCATCTGCAGCATTGGCAACCGTGCCGCGCCAGCCCTCGGGCAGGTTTGCAACGGTCTCGGGGTTGAGATCGGTGATCCAGACCTCAAATCCTGCCGCCGAAAACCCCTCGGCAATGGCGCGGCCAATCCCGGCCCCGCCAGCCGTAATCAAAACCCGCTGACGCGGCGATGTCATCGCGGCGCGCCGATGGAACGGCCCAGCCCCTCTGGTGCCGACAGATCCGCATGGGCCTTGGCCAGTTTGGCCAGATTGGCCTCGATATGGGCCGCGGGCGGCGCCGAGCGGCGGGTTTTCAGATCCACATGCAGCAGCATATGTTCCCCGGTGGCCAGCAGCCGGTCGCCTTCGTACATTTCATGCCAGAGGTGCATCTTCTTGCCCGCCCCCATGATGACACGGGTCTTGACCTGAATCGGGTGGCCTGCATGCACTTCGTCGATGTGGCGAATATGGGTCTCGGCGGTAAAATAGCTGCCACCATTGGCGATATATTCAGCATCACAGCCAATCAGCATCATCAAGCGATCGGTGGACTGGGCAAAGGCATCCAGATAGCGGCTTTCGGTCATGTGGCCATTATAGTCGGTCCAGTCCAGTGGCACGATACGGCTCTGGGTCAGCACCGGCTGGCTGAGATCCGCAAGATCCTCAAGCGTGCTGACCAGTCCGGCTGCAGCCTCCAGGCCCTTGTCATGGGCGTTTTGCAGCGCACCCGTGCCCCAGTCATTGGCACCCAAGGCCCGCATCATGCCCACAAGGTTGTCGTCGCGAATACGCTCCATCTCGCGGATCGGCAAATGGCCAGACTGTGCATCCGACTGGCCGGCGATCAGGTCGACCAGCTCTTCGGTGAACTCTGGCACATCCATCAGCTTGGTCCAGGGAGAGGTCAGGCAGGGGCCAAACTGCGCCATGAAATGCTTCATGCCCGCTTCGCCACCAGCAACGCGATAGGTATCAAACAACCCCATCTGCGCCCAGCGAATGCCAAAACCATAGCGAATGGCATTGTCGATCTCTTCTGTGGTGGCGATGCCATCCTTGACCAGCCACAGCGCCTCGCGCCAGACTGCCTCTAGGAAGCGGTCAGCGACATGGGCGTCGATCTCTTTCTTCAGGTGCAAGGGATACATGCCAAGACCCGACAGGATATCCTTGGCCCGCACTGCCACCTGCTCTGAATTGGCGGGGGTTGTCACGACTTCGACCAAGGGCAGCAGGTAAACCGGGTTGAATGGATGTGCCACAAGGATCTGGCCTGCATTGCCACGCCCCTCCTGCAACTCGGAAGGTTTGAACCCGGAGGTGGAAGAACCAATCACCGCATCACCATCGCAGTGTTTTTCCAGTTCAGCATAGACCTTTTGTTTCAGGTCCAGCCGCTCGGGGACGCTTTCCTGGATCCAGTCAGCCCCAGCGACAGCCTCGGCAATTGTCCCATGAAAGCTGAGCCCGCCTTCGGCGGGCAGCGCCACATTGCCCAGACCAGGCAATGAGCGGCGCGCATTGTCCAGCACCTCGCTGATTTTGCGCTCGGCTTCCGGGTCGGGGTCATAGACCTGCACATCCCAGCCATTGAGCAGGAACCGCGCGGCCCAGCCGCCGCCAATAACACCGCCACCGATGATTGCTGCTGTTTTTGTCATAGTTCTTTCCCGCATATTTCGGGTCGCCTCACCGGTAGGTGCTCTGCCACAACACCCAGGAAAGGAGACATTTCATGAGACTTGAATTTCACGTTTTGCCCAGCGAGGTGGTCGAGACCATCCATCGCACGGGTCTTGATTCCTACGGCGATCCTGTCGAACGCCACCCCCGTGCCGAAGCAGGCGGAATGCCCTGTCGCCACTGTCTGTGCCACGTTGCCGAGGGACAGCCCTATCTGACGCTGGCACATCGCCCGTTTCAAACCCGCAACCCGTTTTCCGAGACAGGGCCGATTTTCCTCTGCGCCGAAAAATGCAGGCGGGCCGAGCCTGCGCCGGTTCCACCCGCGATGCTGCAGGCGGATGCCTATATCCTGCGCGGCTACTCGGCTGCGGAACGCATCGTCTACGGCACCGGTGCCGTCACCCCGCGCAGCCAGCTGGTCGACTATGCAGCCAGGTTGCTGGCCCGCCCGGACATTGCCTTTGTCGATCTGCGCAGTGCCAGCAACAATTGCTTCCTCTGCCGCATCCACCGCGCTGATTGATCCAACGGTTATCGATGAGAACCGCGCAGACCTGTGCTGCGCGGCGATCCTCAAACGGCTGTGCATCGGCAGATCACACCGCCACGGGCGCACGTTTGGTCAACCCAAGCTGCGCGCGCACCTCCGCTGGCCCCATCAGCTTGCCGCCCATGTTTTCAATGATGCTGCCTGCCCGTTCCACCAGCTGATAATTCT
This sequence comes from Pseudophaeobacter sp., assembly GCF_048267565.1. NCBI lineage: Bacteria > Pseudomonadati > Pseudomonadota > Alphaproteobacteria > Rhodobacterales > Roseobacteraceae > Pseudophaeobacter > Pseudophaeobacter sp. The sequence continues at coordinate 1,306,475 of NZ_JBLWXG010000001.1, forward strand.
CGGCCAGCACACCCTTTTCCAGCCAGAGATTGTCTTCAAGCCCGACGCGCACATTGCCGCCCGCCAGCACCGAGGCCGCCACATAGGCCATCTGATCACGTCCCAAGGAGAAGGCCGACCAGTTCCAGCTCTCAGGCACATTGTTGACCATCGCCATGAATGTGTTCAGATCATTGGGCGCGCCCCAAGGTACCCCCATGCAAAGCTGTACCAGCGCAGGGCTTTGCAGGATGCCTTCTTTCTCCAGTTCTTTGGCGAACCAAAGATGGCCGGTGTCAAAGGCCTCGATCTCGGGCTTCACGCCAAGATCGGCCATCATCTGCCCCATGGCCCGCAGCATGCCAGGGGTGTTGGTCATGACATAGTCGGCCTCGGCAAAGTTCATGGTGCCGCAGTCCAGCGTGCAGATCTCTGGCAGGCATTCTGCAATATGCGCCATCCGGGCAGTTGCGCCGATCATGTCGGTTCCGGCCTCATTTACCGGCAGCGGGTTTTCAACATCGCCAAAGACCATATCGCCACCCATGCCGGCGGTCAGATTCAGCACCACATCCGTGTCGCTGTCGCGGATCCGATCGGTCACTTCGCGGTAGAGACCCAGATCGCGTGAGGGCACACCGGTCTCGGGATCGCGCACATGGCAATGCACCACAGCCGCCCCGGCCTTGGCTGCGGCGATGGCGCTCTCGGCGATTTGCGCAGGCGAGCGCGGCACATGTGGGCTGCGATCCTGGCTGCTGCCAGAGCCGGTCACGGCGCAGGTGATAAAGACGTTTTTGTTCATATTCAGAGGCATTTTGGTTTTCCCCGCAATGTACAGGGTTGTGCCTAGAGTTATCCCCAAGCTCTTCCCCAGATTCCTATTTGCTTCACCGCCTAGTCTGCCTCAGCCTTTGTGCAGACAGTTTACACTAAGCGAATCGAAGTTGATGAAATCCGCAAAAAACATCCTGCAGCCCGAACATCGCCCGCTGAAAACAGCGGTGCTGGTACTCGACGAATGCAACACGCTCTCTTTTGCGGCCGCCGTCGATCCGATGCGCGCCGCCAATCGCCTTGCCGGGCGCTGCGTCTTTGACTGGGACTATGTAAGTGCCACCGAAGAGCAGCCAATGCTGACCAGTGGCCTGCATGTGCCAGGCTTTCCCCTGGCCCGGCTGCAAGACTGCGAGCTGCTGATCGTAGTGGCCGGCTTCCAGCTGGCCCAGCAAGCCACCCCCAGCCTGCTGGCGGGGCTACGGCGTCTGGCGGCCAGGGGCACCACCATTGCCGGCATCGACGGCGGCCCCTGGCTGATGGCAGAGGCCGGGCTGCTCGAGGGGCACCCCGCCACCACCCATTGGGAAGATCTGGAAAACTTTGCCAACCGCTTTGCCGGGGTGGATTGCCGCAATGACCGCTTCACCGTCTCCGAGGGTCGCCTGACCTCTGGCGGCGCAACGCCGGCGATCGAAATGATGCTGCATATCATCAGCGCCCGCCATGGGGCCGGCTTTGCCGCCCGGGTGGCTGGTCTGTTCCTCTATGACGGCCCCGCTGCACCAACACGCGCCCAAAGCCGCCTGGGCAGCCACAAGCACAATGCACTGACCGCCAAGGCCAATGCGCTGATGGAGGCCGCTCTGGACGAACCCCTGACCCTGACCACCATCGCAGAGCGGCTTGGCACCAGCCCACGCAGCCTGCAGCAGCAGTTCCGCCTGCGGCTGAACACAACCCCACAGGACCACTACCTGCACCTGCGTCTGGCCGAGGCCCGCCGCCTGGTCAGCGATACGGATCTGTCCCTGATGGAGGTTGCCCTGGCTACTGGCTTTACCTCGCCCTCAAGCTTTGCCCGCGCCTTTCGGGTTGCCCATGGCACCTCTGCCCGCGAACTGCGTCAAAACCGCAGCAGCATGAGTAGTGCCAGCTTTGGCACCACGGGGTCCTCCCGCCCGGAAACGCCGCGCCCGACAACCCACTAACCCAATAGGGCAGCCAGGCACCTTCGGCGGCCTGCCCAGCGCCGCCGGGTTTAGGCAGAGGACACTGGCATTGGCGGCCTAAAGAGGGGGGATATACCTCCTTGAGCCACCTCTTAAGTCGCGTGCCGGCGCCGCGCATAGCGCGGCGCCGGGCCCAACTGCAAAGAGGCATTTTAATGCCTCTGGCGCAGGCGGGAGCGCCCCCCCCTTCTCGGATTAGTAGGGCATCGGATGGGCGCGGTGGGCCAGATTGATCTCCTCCAGCACCTCTGCCGACAGCTCCAGCTCCACCGATTTCAACGCATGTTCCAGTTGCCCCTGCGTCGTGGCGCCAAAGATGGCGCTGGTCATAAAGGGCCGTGTGCGACACCAGGCCAGCGCCATATGCACCGGATCCAGCCCATGCCGCGCGGCAATGTCCAGATAGGCGGCAACCGCATCGTAGACCCGTGGCGAATGCCGCCCGCCCAGCTCTGGGACGATGGATTTGCGTGATCCTTCCGGCACCGCCCCCTCTTGATACTTGCCTGTCAACAACCCGGTTCCCAGCGGTGAAAAGGCCAACAGCCCCACATCCTCGTTGACGCTCAGCTCCGCCAGATCGGTGTCATACATCCGGCAGATCAGCGAATACTCATTCTGGATCGAGGCCACCCTTGGCCCCAGCCCCTCGTCAGAAAGGCGCAGCCACTGTGCCGTGCCCCAGGCGCTTTCATTGCTTAGCCCAAAGGCGCGGATATTGCCCTTGTCGACCTGCCCCTGCAACGCCTCCAGGCAGTCGCGCATGTTGTCCAGGGTTTCTTCACGGTTCTGGGTCGAGGGATCATAGCTCCAGTTCTTGCGGAACATGTAGCTACCGCGATTGGGCCAATGGAACTGGTAGAGATCAATATAATCGCACTGCAGCCGTTTCAGTGACCCTTCGATCGTGGCGGCGATGGTCTGCGAACTGATCGGCGCGCCGTCACGCACGGCCTGCATACCCTCGCCAGAATGTTTGGTCGCCAGGATGTAATCGCCCCGCCGCCCGGTTTTCGCGTGCCAGGTGCCCAGGATCTCTTCACTACGGCCGATGGTTTCGGGGCGGATCGGGTTCACCGGATACATTTCTGCCGTATCAATAAAGTTGATCCCGGCCGCCAACGCCGTGTCGATCTGCACATGCGCCTCGGCCTCTGATGTCTGGGTGCCATAGGTCATGGTTCCAAGGCAGAGTTCCGAAACCTCCATTCCAGTACGACCAAGGGGGTTCTTCTTCATTGCGCTTTCCTTCACTGCTTGGATGCCAACAGGCCTGATATTTCCCTCCGCGACCTTAGCGCCCCGTCCCGTGATCGCAAGCCAACAGTCGCCTTGTGCTTTGCCACAAAATACAACAGCCTACCCGCATCCAAAGTTCAGCCAGGAGAGCCAAGAAATGGCGCAGAACATTACCAAGGGCGTGAAGGCCCTGCTTGCCGAGGCCAATGCCAAGGTCACCACCCTGTCGGTAGAGGAGGCCAAGGAAAAGGCGCTGGATCCCAACTACGTCTTTGTTGATCTGCGCGATATCCGCGAGTTGCAGCGCAGCGGTTTGATTCCCGGCGCCTTCTCCTGCCCGCGTGGCATGTTGGAGTTCTGGATCGATCCTGACAGCCCCTATCACAAGCCCATATTCAACCAGGATAAAACCTATGTCTTTTACTGTGCCAGCGCCTGGCGTTCGGCGCTCAGCGCGCGCATCGCGATGGAAATGGGGCTCGCCCCGGTGATGCATCTTGAAGGCGGCTTTACCGCCTGGGAAAAGGCGGGCGGGGCCGTCGTGCCGCAGACGGCCTGATCCGCTGATTGCGCCCCGCTCTTGCAGGCAAGCCGCGTGGCGTCGCGCGCAAATCGCGCTGACTGCAGTCCAGCGGCCTGTCGCCGCTGCTGCCCCTTGCCTGCCCCACAGGCTGCATGCGCCGCAAACTATCCAGCCAGAACCGCAGGACCAATAAGCAAGACCAAAAGCAATCCTGTGCGCGCGCTTTTTTTGTGCTAGCATTTTAGTCGGAGACCAGAGTGACCCCTTCACGCCGGACCAAGCAATAGCAGGATCCCTCTCATGCCGTCACGACGCCAGATGCTTCTGGGTCTGCTGGGCCATGCTGGTTACGCAGGTCTTGTCACAACACCTGTGCGCCTTTGGGCCGGCAACAGTGGCTACAGGCTGGATCTGGATGCGACCACCGTTCAGTTTAAATTTCAACTCAATGGCATATGGCAAAGCGGCACCATGCCCATCACCAGCTCAGCGATTGAATTAAATCCAAACCAATTGGCCGCCACCAGAGTTTCTGTGGTGCTGGATGCAACTGCGGCCAAAACCGGGTTCATCATTGCCACCCAGGCCATGACCGGCCCCGAGGTTCTGGATATCGCACGCTATCCGACCATCCACTTTACATCCCGCAAGATCCACCTGGGTGCGAAGGGGCGCCTGTCAGACGGGGCTGAAATCACTGGCGATCTTACACTGCGAGGTATCACAAAGCCGATCACGCTGCAGGCAGCACTGTACCGGCGCGCGGGCAGCGCGATGGATGATCTTAGCCAGTTGGAGTTCCGTCTGACCGGCAGCCTCAGCCGGGCCGCCTATGGGGCCTCGGGTTTTGCCGCGCTGGTCGGGGACAGGGTGCAGTTGGCCATCGACGCCCGTATTATTCGCGATCAGTAAAACGCCACTGCTACCGCGAATGCGACATTTGCGTCGGAAAACCACTTGCCTTCTGTGCCAGTCGCGGCGTTGATGGCCAGATCATGCGTATGATCATTTCCTTTGCCGCCCTTTTCCTGTCAGTCGTGCTGTTGCAATTCGCCACCGGCGGCGTTGGCCCGCTGGATGCGCTATCCGGCTTTGCCCTTGGTTTTGACAAAGAGCAGATTGGCCTGTTGGGGTCGGCGCATTTCCTGGGGTTTTTCATTGGCTGCTGGTGGGCACCACGGCTGCTGGGCACCATTGGCCATTCGCGCACCTTTGCCGTCTGTACCGCGCTGGGGGCTATGGGGCTGCTGGCGCATACGCTGACAAATGATCCCTACGCCTGGGCCGCAATGCGCATTGCCTCCGGGCTCTGTGTCGCGGGCAGCTACACGGTGATCGAAGCCTGGCTGAACGCCAAGGTCACCAATGAAACCCGCGGCCGTGCCATGGGCACCTATCGGCTGGTCGATATGGGCGGCTCACTTGGGGCGCAGCTGCTCATCGCGGTACTGCCGCCGGCCTATTACCTGTCTTACAACCTGCTGGCGCTGCTATGCTGTGCGGCGCTTCTACCGCTGACCCTGACCCGTGCCAGCCAGCCGACGACACCGGGCGCGCCACGCCTGCGGCCCAAGCTGGCCTGGCAATGCTCCCCTTTAGCTGTGGCTGGGGTGACGGTGGCGGCGCTCAGCTCTGCCTCCTTTCGGATGGTGGGGCCGATTTATGGTCAGGAGGTCGGGCTGGAGATCGACCAGATCGCCTTTTTCCTTGCCTCTTTTGTGCTGGGCGGTGCCCTGGCGCAGTATCCGATGGGCTGGCTGGCGGACAAATATGACCGGCGCTGGGTGCTGATCTGGCTCTCGGGGGCGGCGGTGGTCAGCTGCCTGATCACCATGGCCGCCAGCCAGACTGGCACGCTCGGGGTGATGCTGGCAGCCGGGTTCTTTGGCTTGACCACCTTTCCGATTTTTTCGCTCTCTTCGGCCCATGCCAATGATTTTGCCACCTCCGAACAGCGCGTCGAGCTGGCCGCAGCCTTGATGTTCTTTTTTGCCCTTGGGGCGATTGCCGCGCCGCTGGTGGCCTCAAGCCTGATCAGCCAGTTTGGCCCTTCGGCGCTGTTTGCCTTTGTCGCCCTGGGCCATGCGCTGCTCATCGCCTTTGGCCTGACCCGGATGCATGCCCGCGCCGCCCCAGACCCGCAAGAACGCACCCGCTATGTCTATGCACCGCGGACCTCTTTCACCATCGGACGCCTGATGAAACGCGCACGGGAGCGCAAATAACCTGCCCCTGCCCCCCTATCGTGACAGATCCCTAGCGCCGCTATGGCAGCAAAATTTCCCGCCAATGGCTCAGCCGGGGTTTTCGCGCCGCGCTGCATGGGGTAGACGCAGCTTTGACTTTACACATGGGTAGATGGCATGGCACGCGTTCTGATTACTTCGGCAATTCCCTATATCAATGGGATCAAGCACCTGGGCAATCTGGTTGGCAGTCAGCTTCCGGCTGATCTTTATGCCCGCTACCAGCGCAGCATTGGCAATGAGGTGCTGTTTCTCTGCGCCACGGATGAACATGGCACCCCGGCAGAGCTGGCCGCCGCCAAGGCCGACAAACCGGTTGCGGAATTCTGCGCCGAAATGCACCAGGTCCAGGCTGATATTGCCAAGGGGTTCGGCCTTAGCTTTGACCACTTCGGTCGCTCTTCCAGCCCGCAAAACCATGCCTTGACCCAGCATTTTGCCGGCAAGCTGGCCGAGGCAGGCCTGATCCGCGAAGTTGACGACAGCCAGATCTATTCTCATGCGGATGGCCGATTTCTGCCCGACCGCTATGTTGAAGGCACCTGCCCGAACTGCGGCTTTGAAAAGGCGCGTGGCGATCAGTGCGAAGAATGCACCAAACAGCTGGATCCCACCGATCTGATCAATCCGCGCTCGGCCATTTCAGGATCGACCGATCTGGAGGTCCGCGCGACCAAACATCTGTTCCTGTGCCAATCCCAGATGAAAGACCAGCTGGACGCCTGGATCGACAGCAAAGCCGACTGGCCGATACTGACCACCTCTATTGCCAAGAAATGGCTGCATGATGGCGACGGCCTGCAGGATCGGGGCATCACCCGCGATCTGGACTGGGGCATTCCGGTGAAAAAGGGCACGGAAGACTGGCCCGGCATGGAGGGTAAGGTCTTTTACGTCTGGTTCGACGCCCCCATCGAATATATCGCCGCCGCTGGCGAATGGGCCGAGGCCAATGGCAAAACCGACGCCGACTGGCAGCGCTGGTGGCGCACTGACATGGGCGCCGATGACGTGAAATATGTCCAGTTCATGGGCAAAGACAACGTGCCCTTCCACACTTTGTCCTTCCCGGCGACCATCCTGGGCTCTGGCGAGCCTTGGAAACTGGTCGATCACCTGAAAAGCTTCAACTATCTGAATTATGATGGCGGCCAGTTCTCTACCAGCCAGGGACGCGGCATCTTCATGGATCAGGCGCTTGAGCTGCTGCCAGCCGACTACTGGCGCTGGTGGCTGCTCAGCCACGCCCCCGAGAGCTCTGATGCTGAATTTACCTGGGAAAACTTCCAGCAGTCCACCAATAAAGATCTGGCCGATGTTCTGGGCAACTTTGTCAGCCGCATCACCAAATTCTGCCGGTCCAAGTTTGGCGAAGCCGTCCCCGAGGGCGGCAGCTATGGCGCAGCAGAGCAGGCACTGATGGAGGATCTGACCAAACGGGTCCGGGCCTACGAGCAGCACATGGAAAACATGGAAGTCCGCAAATCCGCGCAAGAACTGCGTGCCATCTGGGTGGCCGGGAATGAGTATCTGCAAAGCACGGCCCCCTGGTCCACCTTCAAGACCGATCCCGACCAAGCTGCAGCCCAGGTACGCCTTGGGCTCAATCTGATCCGTCTTTATGCCGTGTTGAGCGCCCCTTTCATTCCCACCGCCAGCGCCACCCTGATGCAGGCCCTGAACTGCACCGACGACAGCTGGCCCAGTGACATCGAAACCGCCCTGGCGGCCCTGCCCGCAGGCCATGGCTTTACGGTGCCGGAAAACCTTTTTGCCAAGATCACCGACGAAGAGCGCGAAGACTGGCAGGCCAGGTTCGCCGGCAACCGCGACTGATCCGCTTCCGCGCCACAAATCCCAATCCGGCGGGCCCTCAGGCCCGCCACACCCTGCAAAGCCCGCCTGCCTTCAGGCGGGCTTTTCCTTTTTTCAGCCCCTGCCCCACCGGTGCCCGCCACAGCCGCAAGGCATCCCGCGCCCAGCCCCCTGCAGATATCGCAAGCTGTTCCGCATAGATATATTATTGAGATACTTTTTCCGACAAAAATACTCGGAAAGGGTTTCCTGATTAAAATAATAAGATATAAAAGGCTCAGCCAACCTGACTCGACAGGCCAGCCCACCGCAGCTTCACAACTTAGAAATCGCCGCTATGTCGCCCAAGCCTCTCCAGTCTCGCACGGCCCGAACCCGCCTTACCCCCAAGGCCAGGCCTGATACATATCAGACCACGCCGGGCGCCGACCGCGACCCACTCTCCAGCCCCGAGCTGGCCGAGTTGTCCTTGACCGGGATCGCCCCGGCGGGCGCAAATCTGGAATGGCTCTTGGACAAGGCGGACTTCAACAATGGGCAATCCTTATGAACCAGATGACATCTGATCCGGTGGCAACCACCACCGCCACCCCCGAAGTTTTCCCGACCTATCACGCAGAGGACCTGACGCGCGGCGGCATTCAGGCACGCATTCTGCTCAATGGTCAGATCTACAGCCTGCGCATCACCCGGGCCGGAAAGCTGATCCTGACAAAATGACCCAGCCGCAGACCTCCCTTCGCGGCGGCGCTGCTGTCGGCCTGCTGGCCGATCTCCCCCCGCTAGAGGCGGGGACGGTGCGGTATTTTCGCTATTGGTTCAGCGGCCCATCGGCCCGCGCCGATCTGCAGCAGGCGCTTTGCGACAGCCTTGGCCCCGACAGCGCCCAAAGCGCCTATGACAGCTTTGGCAGGCTTTGTGATTTTTGCGTCACCCATGGCCGCCGTCCGCTGATCCGTCATGGCATGACCTGCTCCTGCCTGGGCGCTGACGAGAATTGTTTTGCCAACCTTGTCGCGGCGGCAACCCAGGGCGAGGCAGCTGATGCCGACCTCCTGGCCGCGCTGCTTGTCCCACCGCAAAAGGCGCAGGCGCTTAGCGCCCTGGCGGCGCAGACAGGCCTGTTATTGCTACATCTCGTCGGCAAGGCCCCGCTACGGCGTCTCTATCGTCCGGGGTCTGCGACCCTGCATTGACCTCCTTTCAACCGACCCACCCCGCAAAACCATCAAGGACTTTATATATGAAATCTCTGTTTCTGACGGGTACCGCTCTGGCAGGTCTTGCCTTTGGCAGCACCTCGGCCCTGGCCGCCGATGCAAGCGGTGTTTTGACCAACTACGCCAATATCGCCCAGGCGAAATACCAAGACAGCCTGTCCACGGCGCAGACCCTGCAGGCCGCCGTCGAGGCCCTGATTGCCGCCCCTTCAGCCGAGGCCCTGACCGCCGCGCGCCAGGCCTGGCTGGCCGCACGCGTGCCCTATCAGCAATCCGAAGTCTTTCGCTTTGGCAATGCCATCGTCGATGAGTGGGAAGGCAAGGTAAATGCCTGGCCGTTGGATGAAGGTCTGATTGACTATACAGATGCCTCTTACGGCGGGGCCACCGACGAAAATGCCCTGGCTGCGCTGAATGTGGTGGCCAACCCGGAGTTTGAACTGTCTGGGAAAACCATCGACACCAGCCAGATCACCCCTGCCCTGCTGGCCGAGACGCTGCACGAAGCAGATGGCGTCGAGGCCAATGTGGCCACTGGCTATCACGCCATCGAATTCCTGCTTTGGGGGCAGGATCTGAACGGCACCAAGCACGGTGCAGGCCAGCGCAGCTGGACCGACTATGCGGCAGGCGACACCTGCACCAATGGCAATTGTGATCGACGTGGTGCCTACCTGAAAGCCGCAACAGATCTGCTGGTCGCTGATCTGGACTGGATGGCGGCGCAGTGGTCCGAAACCGGCGCGGCCCGCAGCACCCTGCTTGCGAATGAAAGTGCCGGCATTTCGGCCATGCTGACAGGCATGGGGTCACTGTCTTATGGCGAACAGGCCGGCGAACGCATGCGGTTGGGCCTGATGCTCAATGATCCGGAAGAAGAGCACGACTGCTTTTCCGACAACACCCACAACAGCCACTATTACGATGGGCTTGGGGTGCAGAACGTCTATCTGGGTGAATATGTGCGGGTGAATGGCGCGCTAGTCTCTGGCCCGTCACTGTCGGATCTGGTCGCCGCAGCCGACCCAGATCTGGACAGCGAAATGCGCCGCAAGCTCTCCACCACCATGCAGGCTCTGGGCCGCATCAAGACCACCGCCGAGGCAGGTTTTTCCTATGATCAGATGCTGGAACAGGGCAATGCCGCTGGCGAAGCCCTTGTCATGGGTGGCGTCAATGGCCTGGTCGATCAGACACGATCCATTGAACGCGTGGTAAAGGTTCTCAACCTGGATGGCCTGGCCTTCGAAGGCTCTGACAGCTTGGATAACCCCAATGCGGTTTTCCAGTAATCCTCTGTAATATTACACAAACATAAAAGGGGGCAGCCAGCTCTTCTGCCCGCCCACCCCCTTTTGAAGCAAAGAAATCTCCTGAAATGACACGAAATACAACTGCCGCGCTGGCCTTCGGCGCACCCCTGCTGCTGTGCGCCAATGTGGCCCTGGCGGACCAAGGCTTCTCTTGGGAAGGCGAAATCGAAATCGGCAACGAACAGGTTGTCTCTTCTGATGTTGCAGGGAATGAAATCCGCAACACCTATGCCATCATCACCGCTACCGGCACCTATACATTTGGGTCTGGCGTTTCGATCTTTTCCACCCTCACCGCCGAGAGCGTGACAGACCCGACCGCAGATCGCAGCTTTGACGATATGGGCCTCTATGTTGAAGAGCTCGGCCTTAGCTTTGGCCTGGGTCAGGCCACCACGGTGACGCTTGGTAAACTGCACCCGGTCTTTGGCACCGCCTGGGACGATGCGGCTGGCTTCTTTGGTGGCACCCTGGCCGAAGACTATGAACTGGCAGAGCAGATCGGCGTATTGGCCGATGTGGACCTGAACGGTGCAGGCACCCTGTCCTTTGGTGTCTTTTTCGCCGATGACACGGGGCTAAGCCGATCCTGGGGCACAGATCGGGGCCGCAACAGATCCGACACCGGCGGTGCGGGCAATACCGGAACCCTGGACAATTTTGCCATTCAATGGGCGCATGAGGTCGACGGAACCCGGTTCCACATCGGCGCGCGCCACCTAAGCGCCAGCGCGGGTGACGTGGATGATGAACAGGGCCTGGTGGCCGGTCTTGGCCACAGCTTCCAGGGCGGTTTTGATCTCTATGCCGAATTTGCCAGCTTCGACAACTTTGGCGGCGGTGCGGATGATGCAGGTTTTGCAACCTTGAACGCGGCCTATGCCATTGGCGATCTGACCCTATCGGGCACTCTGTCGCAACGGGATCTTGACGCAGGCGGCAAGACGGATCTGCACTCACTCGCGGCTGAGTACGAATTCCAGAACGGCATGACCCTCGGCGGCGCGCTGGCCTATCAGGACGACAGCGGCATCAAGGACACCATTCTTGGCCTCAATCTGGTGGTTCCATTGGGCAGCTAACCCCAACAAACCAGGCCTGACTGGCTGGCTATCCTGTCCTCAGGGCCAGCCAGTCAGTTTATGGCGTATTGGGCCAGAAGCCGCGCGTAAAACAAGCCAAAACCGCAAGAAAAGAACACGTTTTTACAAGGCGATATCGACGAAAACCCGTGCCTTACTAAAACCATAAGAATTTCACCCTTGAAAACCTATTCTTTTTGTCAGATATTCAAGCCACCCCCCACGAGACATATCCTTGGGACCTCCGCATGATTATCTGCCACTGCACCTCTATCTCTGATCATGATATCCACGCCGCCATCGACTGGATGCGCAGCGCCGACCCAGAGACCATCATCACCCCTGGAAAAATCTACCATGCCCTTGGGAAAACCGCTGATTGTGGCGGGTGCATGCCACTCTTCCTCGACACCATGCGCAGCAATGATAAGGTGACCGTACCGGCGCAATTACAGAACCTGCGCCGCCGCACAAATCAGGAGATCACCTATGAAGGGCGACCCCAAAGTCATCGACTACCTCAACAAAGCGCTGCGACATGAGCTGACAGCCGTCAGCCAGTACTGGCTCCACTATCGCCTGCAGGACGATTGGGGCCTTGGCAGCATGGCCAAGAAAAGCCGCGAGGAAAGCATCGAAGAGATGCAGCATGCGGATGATCTGATCGAACGTATTTTGTTCCTCGGCGGTCATCCAAACCTGCAAAAACTGGATCCGCTGCGCATTGGCCAGACGCCCAAGGAAACGCTGGAATGTGACCTGGCGGCGGAAGAAAGTGCCCGCGCACTCTACAAAGAGGCCCGCGAAATCTGCAACCAGGCGGGTGATTTCGTCACCATGAAACTGTTTGAAACATTGATGGCAGACGAAGAAGGCCATATCGACTTCCTCGAAACCCAGCTAGACCTGCACGACCGGATTGGCGCCGAAAACTATGCACAGCTCAACGCCACCAAAATGGAAGCGGTCGAAGAGTAATCTTTTGGTGGCTACCGCTCTGGTGGTTGCCACCTCCTTTGCCGGTCTTGCCCCTGCATGCGCTGGGGAACCCACCTTTGAACTCTCCTCGATCCCCCTGTCGGATCCGCATCTGAACAGCCTGCCCCGCAGCGCGGTAGAACAGGCGCGTATCGCAGCCGTCACCGCGCCGACACAGAATTTCACCGCTCCCGAAGCCTTTGAAGCCCGTCCCGTCGGCAGCGCTACCGTGCCCGCGCGCGGCGACACCACCGCCTTTTCGCAGCATGGTGCCAATCTCTCTTTTGAACAGGAACTGGCCTTCAAGCTGGGCAATGGATTGTTCAAGAAAATCTGGGTGTTTTCCCCGGCCTCGACGCTTGCGTCAGATGGGTTGGGGCCACTGTATAACGCGCGATCCTGTCAGCGCTGCCATATCAAGGACGGGCGCGGCCAGGTGCCGACAGACCCGGATTACCGCGCCGCCTCGATGTTTTTGCGCGTCTCAATTCCTGCGCCACCACCTGCGCAGATGCGCGCCGTGCGCGACTATATTGGCACTGCGCCAGACCCGAACTATGGCGGCCAGCTGCAGGATTTTTCCCGCCCCGGAGTACCCTCGGAATACCGCCTGCAGGTCAGCTACACCCCCCAAACCCTGGCCCTGAGCGGCGGCGAAAGCGTCACCCTGCGCCGTCCAACCTACACCGCCGCTGCGCTGGGGTATGGGCCGCTCCACCCCGATGCGATGCTATCGCCCCGGCTGGCACCGCCGATGATCGGCCTTGGCTTGATCGAGGCAATTTCAACCGCTGATATACTGGCCAATGTGGATGAACTCGACGCCGATGGCGACGGTATATCCGGGCGGGCCAACCTGGCATGGTCGGCTGAATACGACCAGATCATGCTGGGGCGATTTGGCCAAAAGGCCGGGATGCCCACGCTGCACCAGCAGTCGGCAGCGGCCTTTTCCGGCGATATCGGCATTTCGACGCCGCTGTTTGACGCAGCTGCGGGCGATTGCACTGCCGCCCAGACAGGCTGCCTTGCGGCGCCGCATGGCGACGGTGATATACGCGGCACCGAAATCGACCAGGCCAATATGGATCTCGTGACCTTTTACGCCCGCAACCTTGCCGTGCCTGCCCGGCGCGATCTGGACGACCCGCAGGTGTTGCGCGGCAAGGCCCTGTTCTATGGCAGCGGCTGCACCGGTTGCCATCAGCCCAAATTTGTCACACAGCGGCTGACAGACCGGCCGGAAAACAGCTTTCAGCTGATCTGGCCCTATAGCGACTTCCTGCTGCATGACATGGGCCCGGATCTGGCCGACAATCGCCCCGAGGGCCGCGCGACGGGCCGGGAATGGCGCACGCCGCCGCTCTGGGGGATTGGCCTGACGCGACAGGTCAACCCCGATGCCACCTACCTGCATGACGGGCGCGCCCGCAGCTTGCTGGAAGCCGTGCTCTGGCATGGCGGCGAGGCAGAGCCCGCGCGCAACCGTGTCATCGCCCTTGCCCCAGCGGATCGCGCTGCCCTTCTTCGTTTCTTGGAAAGTCTTTGATGTGAAACACCTCCTTTTTGCCGTCGCCGCCATTGCCTGCCTTGCGCCGCCTGCGCTACGGGCGGATGTTGTGGATGAGGTTCTCGACGATCAGATCCTGCCTGGGATGCAGGCCCTGGTCGATAGCAGCGCGTATCTGGCCCAGACCGCGCAGACCCATTGCACCCCCGAGGGGGGCAAACTGCGGGACGCCTATGATCAAGCCTTTGATGACTGGATCCAGGTCAGTCACCTGCGCTTTGGCCCCAGCGAGACCAAAAACCGCGCCTTTGCCCTGGCCTTTTGGCCCGACAGCCGCGGCAAGATCCCCAAAACCCTGGCAAAACACCTGCAAGCAGCGGATCCCGCCCTGCTGGAGCCGAACACCTTTGCGCAGTCTTCAATCGCCGGGCGCGGGTTTTATGCGCTGGAGTTCCTCTATTTTGATCCCAAAGCAGCCAGCGCCCCAGCGGCCGCTTATCGCTGCACGCTGGCCGCCGTCATGGCCCAGGACATCGCCACAACCGCCAGAGCGATCCAGCAGGACTGGCAGAACAGTTATGCCGCGCAGATGCGCAATGCCACCGGGCGCTATCAGGACGAAGCAGAGGTCAAGCAAGAGCTGTTCAAATCGCTGAACACAGGGCTGCAAATGCTGGCGGACATGCGGCTGGGACGGCCGCTGGGACGGTTTGATGCCCCGCGCCCCAAACGGGCCGAGGCCTGGCGCTCTGGTCGCAGCCAGCACCATATCGTGCTGGCCCTGCAAGCACTCCACCCGCTGGCCACTGCCCTGGCAGATGGCGATGCCGCCCTGATCGCCCGCCTTGACGCCGCCTTTGAAAGGCCAACCCTACGCGCGCTGCGACTTGAGGACCCCATCCTTGCAGGTGTTGCGGACCCCGCAAAACGCATCCACATCGAGGCCCTGCAGCAAGAGATCAATGACCTGCGCACCCTGATCGCCAGTGATCTCGGCCCGGCGCTTGGGGTCTTGGCGGGCTTCAACTCATTGGATGGCGACTAGGTTCCGGCCCCACTCATCCTGTGTCAGACAAGGAGCAGCAGATGACGACACGACGTGGCTTTCTCGCCGGGCTGTTGGCGACAGGCCTTGCCCCTAGCCCCAGTTGGGCTGATCTTGGCGGCCCTGCCTTTCTGGCCGCTGCCAAAACCCCGCAGGGCGGCTATCTGCTCGCGGGGCTCTCTGATCAGGGGGCGATCCGTTTTACCTGCCCCCTGCCCGGCCGGGGCCATGCCGCAGCCGCCCACCCGCAACGCCCCGAAGCCGTGGCCTTTGCCCGCCGTCCCGGACGATTTGCCGATGTGATCGACTGCCGGACCGGCGCGCGCCTTGCCCGGCTAGAGCCCCCAAAGGGACACCATTTCTATGGGCATGGCGTCTTTAGCCCCGATGGCAGCCGATTATACACGACCGAAAATGACTTTGAAAATGGCCGCGGCGTCATCGGCGTCTGGAAGGTCGCGCGGGGCTATCAGCGCAGCGCCAGCTTTAGCTCTGGAGGGATCGGCCCCCACGACATGCTGCTGCGCCCCCACGAGGCGGGCCAGCAGATCGTTGTGGCCAATGGCGGCATTGAAACCCACCCAGACAGTGGCCGCGCCAAGCTGAACCTGCCGCAGATGCGGCCCAATCTCAGCCTGCTGTCGCTGGACGGCGATGTGCAGGATGTGATGGAGCTGGCCCCGGACCTGCGCCTGAACTCGATCCGTCACCTTGCGCTCTCGGCTGATGGGGGGGTGGGGTTTGCAATGCAGTGGCAGGGGGATCTGGGCGCCGACCTACCGATTGTTGGCCTTTACCACCCGGATACGCCCCCCCGGCTGATGGGGGAAGATGATCCCCGTTTGCGGCATCTGCAGGGATATGGTGGTTCAGTCGCCTTTACACCGGATGGGCGCAAGATCGCGGTCAGCTCTCCGCGTGGCGGGCTGGTACAGGTGATGCAGGTTGAAAGCGCCGAAATCATTCAGGAAATCCCGCTTGCGGATGTCTGTGGCCTGGCGACAACCGCAGACGGGTTGATGGCCAGCACCGGGCTTGGCCAGGTTCTGACGCTGGATGGCCCCACAGTCACCCACCAGCAGAGCCATGATCTGGCCTGGGACAACCACCTTATTCGGCTAGGATAATCTGGCAGGTTTATTCCCGGGCTGATGTTGGGACAAAGCTGCAATCCATGGCGAGGCGCGGTCTTTGATCGCGCCTTTTTCTTTTCCCGCCGCCAGATGCGAAAGTAAAACGAAAACAAATGATGACTCTCGAAATGAGATAGGCTAAATCCCACATCAAAAGGAAAGCCAATGGATGCAGCGACTCGTCACTCTCACATTCTGGATCTGCTGAACGCCCAGGAACGGGTCGAGGTGGAGGATCTGTCGCGCCGTTTTGCGGTCTCACTGCAAACCATCCGCACGGATCTGCGCGATCTTTCCGCGCGGGGCGCGTTGTCGCGTGTCCATGGCGGCGCAGTGCGCATCAGCTCTGCTGCCAACCGCGCCTATGCCGATCGGCGCAAACAAAACGCCAGCGCCAAGCAGGCCATGGCCGCCGTTCTGGCAGATCTGATCCCCGATCGCTGCTCTGTCGCGCTGAATATCGGCACCTCAACCGAACAAGCCGCACGGGCGCTCAGCAGTCACCGGGGGCTGACTGTTCTTTCCAATAATATAAATATTATCAATCTTATGATTGGCGGAGAGTCCAAGGAGCTGGTTCTGGTCGGTGGCACTGTGCGGCAAAGCGATGGCGCAATCATTGGCGAGGATGCAGTCAAGTTTATCTCGCGATACAAAGTGGATTATGCCATCATCGGTGCCTCGGCGCTGGATGCGGATGGCGCCGTCCTGGACCATGACGCCAACGAGGTTTCTGTCGCCCGCGCCCTGTTGAAGAATGCGCGCAACAAGATCCTTCTCTGTGATGGCAGCAAATTCGCTCTCTCTGCACCGGTGCGAATCTGCGACCTGACAGACCTGGATATCGTGATCACCGACCAATTGCCCCCTGCCCAATTTTGCGATGTCGCCCGCGCCGCTGGCACCCGCATCCTGACCACTGCCACAAACGAAAGCCCCGAAAATGTCTGACACCAAGATCACCGATCTCTTTATCATTGGCGGCGGTATCAATGGCTGCGGCATCGCCCGTGACGCCGCCGGGCGCGGCCTTTCCGTCACGCTGGCCGAGATGAACGACCTGGCTTCGGCCACGTCTTCGGCCTCGACCAAGCTGTTTCATGGCGGGCTGCGCTATCTTGAATACTTCGAATTCAGACTGGTGCGCGAGGCCCTGATCGAACGCGAGGTACTGTTGAAAGCGATGCCGCATATTTCCTGGCCAATGCGCTTTGTGCTGCCCTTCCACAAGGATATGCGGTTCGACAATGACACGCCGACGTCAAAACTGCTGACCACCTTCATGCCCTGGATGAAGGGGCGGCGCCCGGCCTGGCTGATCCGTCTGGGGCTGTTTTTGTACGATTCCCTTGGCAAGCGTGGCATCCTGCCCGGCACCAGCACGGTGGATCTGACCACCGATGTGGCAGGCCGCCCGCTGAAGTCGAAATTCAAAAAGGCCTTTGAATATTCCGATTGCTGGGTCGAAGACGCCCGGCTGGTGGTGCTGAACGCCCGCGACGCGCAGGCCCGTGGCGCCAATATCATGACCCGCACCGAAGTCTTGCACGCAGAGCGCCGCGCCGATCACTGGGTCATCACTGTCAAGGATCACGCCAGCGGCGAAACGGCAGAGCATCACGCCAAGATGCTGGTCAATGCAGGCGGGCCATGGGTGGCGGATCTGCTGCGCCAGACCCTGGGGCAAAACAGCCGCGAAACCGTGCGTCTGGTGCGCGGCAGCCATATCGTGGTGCCAAAACTGTTTGACCACGGTCGCTGCTATTTCTTTCAGGGGACCGATGGCCGGATTATCTTTGCCATCCCCTATGAAGAAGACTTCACCCTGATCGGCACCACCGATGCAGATCACCCTGATCCCGGAACCGCGCCGGAATGCACGCCAGAAGAACAGGACTATCTGGTGAATTTTGCGTCGCAGTATTTTGCAAAGCCGCTCAGCCGCGATGATGTGATCTGGACCTATTCCGGGGTGCGCCCACTTTATGATGATGGCGCCAGTTCGGCCACCGCAGCGACGCGCGAATATGTGCTGACGCTGGATCAAACCCAGGCGCCGCTGCTGAATGTCTTTGGCGGCAAGATCACCACCTATCGCAAGCTGGCGGAATCCGCCCTGGCCAAGATTGGCGAGGCCCTGCCAGGCCTTTCAGGCAACTGGACCGCTGGCGTGCCGATGCCAGGAGGCGACTTTCCGGTGGAAGATGTCGCCAAGCTGACGGCCAAACTGGCCAGCGACTATCCGTTCCTCAGCGCCTATGCCACGCGCCGTCTGATCCGTGCCTACGGGCTGGAAGCCTGGGAGGTTCTGGGAGATGCAAAAGCACCAGAAGATCTGGGGCAGGATTTTGGCGCAACCATCACTGCACGCGAGCTGGACTGGGTAATCAGGAACGAATGGGTGCGCACAGGCGAAGATTTTCTATTGCGCCGCACCAAGCTGAACCTGCGGCTTGATGCAGCCCAGCGTGCGGCTGTGGATGCGTATATTCGAAACAATCCCGCCCTTCTGTCAGCTGCAGAAAACCGGGCTGCGTCGGTGGCTCAGACGTGACCCAGATATAATCTGGGCCTGATCCGTTTTTTTGGGGATGCACAAGTCCGCCTGCGCGGCGGGCAAGGCACTGCCCGCCTTTTCGACCGCGCAGCGCCTTTCTCTTAAAATTCCACGCCTTTTTGCGCCTTAATACCGGCACGAAAGGGGTGCTTGACCTGCCCCATCTCGGTGACAAGATCGGCGATCTCGATCAGCTCTTCTTTGGCGTTGCGGCCGGTCAGCACCACATGGGTCATCGGCGGCTTTTCCTCCACCAGGAATTCCAGCACTTCGTCCAGATCCAGGTAATCATAGCGCAGCGCGATGTTGATCTCGTCCAAGAGCACCATGGTGTTGCGCTCATCCCGAATCATCTCTTTGGCTTTTTCCCAGCCCTTTTGCGCCGCAGCGATATCGCGCGCCTTATCCTGTGTTTCCCAGGTAAAGCCTTCGCCCATCGCATAAAACTGGCACAGATCGCTGAAGTTTTCCTCAATCAGGCTACGCTCGCCGGTCTGCCAGGCGCCTTTGATGAATTGCACCACAGCCGAGGGCATGCCATGGGCGATACACCGCATGATCATCCCGAATCCCGAGCTGGACTTGCCCTTGCCCGGGCCAGTGTGGACGATGATCAGCCCCTTTTCGCCATCCTTGTTTTTCATCATGCGATCGCGGGCGGCCTTTTTCTTGGCCATCTTTGAGGCATGCCGTGCCGCTTCCTCTTCTGAAACGCCGGTTTCGGACTTCTCGCTCACTGGGGTCACTCCTGCTGTTTGTGCAAGTCTTGACAAGGAAGCCCCCAATAGCGCAAGGGGTTTTCGTTGGTTCCTGCAAATTGCAGGCGAAGAGGGAATGTGACAGGCAGGTGCCCCCCCCTTGGCATCAGTCTCAAGCACAGCCGCCCCCGCGACCGTGACCGGAGAGGTCTCTGATGCCACTGGTGCCCTGCGCCGGGAAGGCAAGAGAGCCGCAGACAGGCCCTAGGCCTGTTGAAATCCGCAAGCCGGGAGACCTGCCAACGCATGAGACAACGGGCGAACGGGGTGTGTCGCAACTGGTTGTGGGAGCGCACCTCTGCCCTCCCCCTGCTGGCACTGCCCCTTGGCCCCACAATGGATGTGCGCGCTGATGGCAGACGATATGGCGGACCCCCCCGCCCCAAATACCGCAGAGGTCACCCTGACGATCTGCACCACCTGCAAACGCGAAGGTGTTGACCCCGAATCCACACGCCCCGGCACCCTGCTGCTGTCGGCCCTCTCCGAGGCGACATTGCCAGACGGGGTCACGGTGCGCGGTGTTGAATGCCTGTCCGCCTGCAAACGTGGCTGCGCCATGGTGCTGACCGGTGGCGATACCCGCTGGAGCTACATCTACGGCGACCTAGATCCCGAAGCCCATGTCGACGACATTCTGGCCGGGGCTGCCGCCTATGCTGCCACGACCGATGGGCTGGTGCCCTGGCGCGAACGCCCACAGGTATTTCGCAAGCAATCCATCGCCCGCATTCCCCCGATCACATTCCCCTGCAAGGACGAAACCCCATGAGCGATCTCAACAAAATTCCTGTCACCGTCATCACTGGTTTCCTCGGTGCGGGCAAGACCACGCTGATCCGCCACCTGATGCAAAACCCCCAGGGCAAGCGCCTGGCGGTTCTGGTCAATGAATTTGGCACCGCAGGCGTCGATGGCGATATCCTGAAATCCTGCGCCGATGAAAACTGTCCTGAAAACAACATTGTGGAGCTGGCAAACGGCTGTATCTGCTGCACCGTGGCGGATGATTTCATCCCCACCATCGAGGCCCTGATGGCCCTGCCAGAGGCCCCCGAACATATCCTGATCGAGACCTCAGGCCTGGCCCTGCCCAAGCCGCTGCTCAAGGCCTTTGACTGGCCGGCCATCCGATCGCGCATCACCGTTGATGGCGTCATTGCCCTAGCCGACGCCGAAGCCGTGGCCGCAGGGCAGTTTGCCCCCGATCTCGCCGCCGTCGAGGCCCAGCGCGCTGCCGACGATAGCCTGGATCATGAAACGCCGCTGTCGGAAGTGTTTGAGGATCAGATCGCTTGCGCCGATATCGTGCTCTTGTCCAAGGCCGATCTGGCGGGCGAGGCCGGACTGGAACAGGCCCGCAAGGTGATCGAGGCCGAAGCCCCGCGCCAGCTGCCGATCCTCCCCATGAGCGAGGGCGTGATTGATCCGCGCATCATTCTGGGGCTTAATGCAGCCGCCGAAGACGATCTGGAGGCACGCCCCAGCCATCACGATGGCCACCACGACCACGAACATGACGATTTTGAAAGCATAGTTGTCGAAATGGGCGAAGTTTCTGACCCGGAAGCGCTGCAAAATGCCATTGTGAACCTGGCTCGGACACGCAATATCCTGCGGGTCAAAGGCTATGTTGCAGTAAAGGGCAAGCCAATGCGCATGTTGGTACAGGCCGTTGGCGAACGTCTGCGGGCACAATATGATCAGCCCTGGGGCGATGCACCGCGTCGCACCCAGTTGGTGGTCATTGCCGAACATGACAATATCGACGGGGCCGCCATCCGGGCAGACCTGGGCGCCTAGGCCACTGGCAAAGACAAAGCAAACGCGGGTGCCGCATTCCGGCTGCAAGGCCAGGCGGCACCCTAAACACTCTGCAAGAGGCCTCACCAATGCACGTCGTTTTTCGTGAAAGCCACGGGTTGGATCAAACCGACACGCCACAGGATCTGGGGCAATCGCCCGCAGATTTGGTGGTGCTGTCCTTTTCCGACAGCGACCTTGGGGCCTTTGCGGCAGGCTGGCATCGCGCCGATGGCAAACTACCCAGCCTGCGGCTGGCCAATCTGGTGGCGCTGAAACACCCGCTGTCGGTCGACACCTATGCCGAACAGACACTCGCCGGGGCCAAGGGGGTGCTGGTGCGGCTGATTGGCGGCGAAAGCTATTGGCCCTATGGGCTGGCCACCCTGCAGGATCTGGCCCGCCGCCGCGGCATCGCCCTGGCAATCCTGCCTGCCGATGGCCGTGAAGATCCTCGGCTGGACGATCTGTCGACCCTGCCAGCCTCGACCCTGCGGCGGCTGCAGGCGCTTTGTGATGCGGGCGGCGCGGTAGCGGCGCAGGCGGCGCTGGCGCAGCTCTCGCTGGCGGCGGGACTATATGCCGGGCCAGTTCTGGGGTTGAAATCCACCCCGCAGCACGGCTTCTATGATCCTGATCTGGGGGTGATTTCGCCCCCCGATATGCAGAATAAACCTTTGGTTCTGATCAGTTTCTACCGCTCTTACCTGACTGCCGCCGATACCGCCCCGGTGGATGCCTTGATTGCTGAACTGCGCGCCCGTGGCTACGCTGCCTACGGCGTGTTTGCCGCCAGCTTGAAATCCACCCAGACCGCCGCCTGGCTGCGCGAGACCCTGCCGGTGCTGAAGCCAGCCGCTATTGTCAACGCCACCGCCTTTTCGGCCCAGGGCAGTGATGGCAGCGCCTCGCCGCTGAATGCCACTGGCTGCCCGGTGTTTCAGGTGGCGCTGTCCACCGCCCGCAAAAAGGATTGGGCCGAAGCGGCGCGCGGGCTCTCGCCTGCGGATCTGGCGATGCATGTCGTTCTGCCCGAAGTAGACGGTCGTATCCTGGCAGGGGTTGTAAGTTTCAAATCCCCCGGCAAGCAGGATCCGGACCTTCAGTATTCCCGCTTTGCCCACCGCCCCGTTGCTGATCGCATCGCGGCGGTTGTCGACCGGGTCGAAGGCTGGCTGCGTCTTGCAGCCCAGCCCAATACGGCCAAGCGCCCGGCGCTGATCCTGTCGACCTATCCCGGCAAGGCCCACAATCTGGCCCATGCGGTGGGGCTGGATGCGCTGGCCTCCTGTGAGGAAATCCTGGCAGGATTGGCCAAGCAGGGCTATGACACCGCGCCGCAGGGGGATCTTGGCCTGCGGCTGGACAGCGCCGCTCTGCGCTTTTCGCTGCAGGAATATACCGCCGCGCTGGCCAGCCTGCCGCAGGTGCTACAACAGGACCTGGCCGCCGCCTGGGGGGCGCCGCAGCAGGATCCCGACTGCAGGGATGGCGCGTTTCACTTCAAGGCGCTGCAGGCGGGCAAGGCGCTGATCGCCCTGCAACCGGAACGTGGCGAGGTACAGACCCGCGTTGACGACTACCATGATCTGGAACGCACGCCGCGCCATGCCTATGTCGCCTTTTATCTCTGGCTGCGCCAGCACAGCGATGCGCTGGTCCATATCGGTGCCCATGGCACCCTCGAATGGCTGCCCGGCAAATCCGTTGCACTCTCGGCGGCCTGCTGGCCCGAAGCGCTGACCGGCGCGCTGCCCGTTGTCTATCCCTTTATCGTCAACGACCCCGGCGAGGCCGCCCAGGCCAAGCGTCGCATTGGTGCCGTAACCCTGGGCCATGTGCCGCCGCCCCTGGCCCAGACCACCCTGCCCGAGGGCATGGCGCGGCTGGAAAACCTGCTGGATGAATATTCCACCGCCGATGGGCTGGACCCGGCACGGCGCGACCGTCTGCTGGAGGATATCCGCGCTGAGGCCCAGGGCACTGGCGTCGAGGCAGATCTCGGCCTCACCCCTGACACCTCTGCGGCAGAGGCCATCACCCGGATCGATGCCTTTGTCTGCGACATCAAGGAAAGCCAGTATGGCGAGGGGCTGCACATCTTTGGCACCGGCGATTGCGGCGCGGCGGAACATGCCGGGCTGATCGCTGCGCTGAATGGGCAGTTGGTGCCTCCCGGCCCGTCTGGCTCTCCGTTTCGCGGCCGTTCAGACGTACTGCCCACCGGGCGCAACCTCTTTACAACCGACCCGCGCGCGGTGCCGTCACGGGCGGCGCAGGTGCAGGGGGTCAAACTGGCGGAAGAGTTGCTGCGCCGCCACCTGCAGGACCAGGGCGACTGGCCACAGGGGCTGGTGATTGATCTCTGGGGCTCTGCCACCATGCGCACCGCCGGCGAGGAATTTGCCATGGCGCTGCATCTGGCCGGGCTGGCCCCCAAATGGGATAAGGATTCGGAACGGGTCTCCGGCTTTGAAGTCCTGCCCCTCTCCATGTTGGGACGCCCTCGCATTGATGTCACCCTGCGGGTCTCCGGCCTGTTCCGCGATATCTTTCCCGGCCTGGCCCAGATGTTCGAAGCCGCCGCCGGGGCGCTGGCGGGGCGCGACGAAGACCCCTCCGACAATCCTTACCTGGCACAGGGCCCACGGGTTTTTGGCCCCAAACCCGGCCTCTACGGCCTGTCCATGGGGCCACATATCGACAGCTACAGCGACGATGCACGCGCAGCGGCGGGCGAGGCCTGGATCACCGCCTCGTCACATGCCATTGATGCCCAGGGCGATATATCAGAGGCCCGCAGCGCCCTGGAGGCCCGCCTGAAGGGTGCCGACAGCTTTGTTCACCTGCAGGATCTGCCCGAAACGGACCTGTTGATTGCCGAAGACTACGCCGCCCATGAGGCAGGCTTTGCCGCTGCCATGGCCCGCATCGGCGCCCCAGCACCTGCGCTTTACCATCTGGATGCCACCCGGCCGGACCGTCCGCAGGCCCGTTCGCTGGGCGAAGAGATTGCCCGCGTCACCCGAGCCCGCGCCAGCAATCCCGACTGGGCCAGCGCGATGATGCAACACGGTTTTCGTGGTGGGGCAGAGATTGCGGCCACGCTGGATCATATGGCGGCCTTTGCCCATCTGGCCCAGGTGGTGCCGCCGCATCTGTTTGATCTCTACTTCGAGGCCACCCTGGGGCGCGAAGATCTTGTCGCCTTTCTCGAACAGGAAAATCCCAAAGCCCTGGCGGCAATGCGCGACCGCTTTCGCGCCCTGGCAGCGGCTGATCTGTGGACCACCCGGCGCAATTCCATCATGGCCCTGCTGGAGGACACCGCGTGACCAAAGCTCCTGGCCCTGCTGACGCTTCTGACCCAAAGGTCTATGGCTGGTGCCCGGGCGCCCTGCGTCCAATGATGTCGGGCGACGGGCTGGTCCTGCGCATCCGGGCACCGCAGGGGCGGCTCAGCCAGGATCAAGCGCGCGCCATTGCCAGCCTGTCTGAACGCTTTGGCAATGGTCTTATCGACCTCTCGGCGCGGGCCAACCTGCAACTGCGCGGCATCACTGCCGACAGCTATCCTGCCTTGATTGCCGCCCTGCAGGACCTCGGTCTGGTGGATCATGACAGCGCCGCCGAGGCCCGCCGCAACGTGATATTGACCCCCCTGTGGCAGCCCGAGGACATCAGTCACCGTATCGCCACCCAGCTTGAACAGGCGCTCCGCGATGCCCAGGATCTCTCGCTGCCCGGAAAATTCGGCTTCGTGGTCGATGCGGGAGAGAGCCCCCGGCTACGCGACTGCGCCGGCGATATTCGCATTGAGGCAAGCGGTGCCGAGCTTTTGCTTCTGGCTGATGGCGCAGACTATGGCAAAGTGGTTTCCGCCAAGACCGCCGCCAAGGCAGCACTCGATCTGGCGCGATGGTTCTTGCAACAGGGCGGCGCGCCCGAGGGGCGTGGCAGAATGCAGCCGCTCATAGCGCGCCGCGGGCCACCCACGTCACATATCACGCCCCGTCGCACCAGCACCCCGTCGCCAATGATCGGACATTGCGCCATTGGCCAATTGGTCGGGCTTGAGTTCGGCCAAATCACCGCTCAAGCCCTCGCGACCCTGGCAGAGCAAGGCGCCCTGCGCCTGACCCCTTGGCGCATGCTGCTGGTAGAAGGCGCGCGCGACCTGACCGCCCGCCACCTGCCCGGCCTGATCCTTGACGCCCGCGATCCGCGCCTGCGAGTGAGCGCCTGCACCGGCGCGCCCGGTTGCCTGCAGGCGCTTTCGGCCACCCGCGATCTGGCCCGCGATCTGGCCCGCTTCGTACCAGAAGGGCAGCTGCTGCATGTCTCGGGCTGTGCCAAGGGCTGTGCCCATCCCGGCCCGGCGCCACTGGTATTGACCGCAACCGCCCCCGACACATTTGCTCTGATCCACCATGGCAAGGCCGGGGATCAACCGTTAAGAGTCTCCCTAAGGGCCGACGCCTTGCGCGCCGCGCCACAAATCCTGACAGAGGGCAGCTGACATGCTCCACACCTATGAAACCAACGGCGCCGCCATCTATGCCGAGAGCTTTGCCACCATCCGCGCCGAGGCAGATCTGGCCCGGTTCAACAAGGATGAGGAAAGCGTCACCGTTCGCATGATCCATGCCGCCGGTATGATTGGCCTGGAAGAACATGTGCGTTTTTCCCCTGGGATGGCACAAACCGCCCGCGCCGCGCTGGCTGGTGGTGCGCCGATCCTCTGTGATGCCTATATGGTCAGCGAGGGCATCACCCGCCCCCGACTTGCCGCCAATAACCCGGTTATCTGCACCCTGCGCGATGAACGTGTGCCCCAGATGGCCAAAGAGATGGGCAATACCCGCTCAGCCGCGGCGTTGGAGCTGTGGCGCCCACATCTTGACGGCGCCGTCGTCGCCATCGGCAATGCCCCCACCGCCCTGTTTCACCTGCTCAACATGCTGAAGGATCCCACCTGCCCGCGCCCCGCCGCCATCATCGGCTGCCCGGTTGGCTTTGTCGGCGCTATGGAATCAAAAGACGCCCTGATGCAGGACCTTCCGGTGCCCTCGATGATCGTAAAGGGCCGCCTGGGCGGCTCTGCCATCACCGTGGCGGCGGTCAATGCGCTTGCCAGCTGGAAAGAGTGACCATGCCAACAGTAACACCGGGTAAAGTGATCTGCGCCGGGCTCGGCCCTGGCGACCCCGACCTGATGAGCGTCAAATCCTGGCGAGCCATCCAGGGGGCCAAACATGTGGCCTATTTCCGCAAGGAAGGCCGCAAAGGTCAGGCCCGCGCCCTGGTCGAAGGTCTTTTGCCCGCCGGGGTGATCGAACACGCGATGGAATATCCGGTCACCACCGAGATCCATTTCTCTGACCCCGAATACAATCGCATCCTTGCTGCCTTCTATGATCAATGGGCCGAAACTCTGGCCGGTATTGCAAAGAACGACGGCGATGATGTGGTGGTGCTCTGCGAAGGGGATCCCTTCTTTTACGGCTCTTACATGCATCTTTATACCCGGTTGCAGGGTCGTATCGCGCAAGAGATCATTCCCGGCATCACCGGCATGTCCGGCTGCTGGACAGCCACCGGCCATCCCATCACCTGGGGCGATGATGTGCTGACCGTGGCAATGGCCACGCTCAGCGAGGATGAACTCACCCGCCGCATTGCGGAAACCGACGCGCTGGTGGTGATGAAGATTGGCCGCAACCTGCCCAAGCTGCGTCGCGCTCTGGAGCGCGCCAATAAACTGCAGGATGCCTGGCTGGTGGAACGCGGCACCATGCCAAGCCAAAGCCTGAAAAAACTCTCCGAGCTCACCGGCGATGTGCCTTATTTTTCGATCGTTCTGGTGCATGGACAGGGGCGCAGACCATGACAGATGCAGCAACAAAAGGCTGGGTAAAGATCCTCGGCCTTGGCCCCGGCGACGAGACCATGGTGACAGCCCAGGTCCAGCAGGTGATCGCCGAGGCCACCGATGTGGTGGGCTATATCCCCTATGTGAAACGTATTCCCGAGCGCCCTGGCCTGACCCTACATGCCACAGATAACCGGGTCGAGGTGGAGCGCGCGACCCATGCACTGGAAATGGCAGCCGAGGGCAAGCGTGTCGCGGTTGTTTCCTCTGGCGATCCCGGCGTTTTTGCCATGGCCTCGGCCCTGTTCGAAGCGCTGGAGCTGGCCAATCGCCCTGACTGGCTGGATCTCGATATTCAGGTGCTGCCGGGCATCACCGCGATGCTGGCGGCCTCGGCCCGGATCGGCGCACCGATGGGGCATGACTTTGCCGCCATCAACCTCAGCGACAATCTGAAACCCTGGGGCCTGATCGAAAAGCGCCTGCGCCTTGCCGGCGAAGCGGGCTTTGCCATGGGGTTTTACAATCCGCGCTCCAAATCACGGCCACATCAGTTTGGCCGGGCACTAGAGATCCTGCGCGAGGCCTGCGGTGGCGAGACGTTGATTTCCTTTGCCCGCGATGTGTCCAAACCGACAGAGGAAATCACCACCGTCACCCTGAACGAGGCGCGGCCAGAAATGGCGGATATGCGCACCGTGGTCATCGTCGGCAACAAGGACACCCGCCGTGTCGGCCCGCATGTCTACACGCCGCGCTACGCATCAGACACATGAGACAGCCAGGCCAAAACCTCTGCCAGAGAGCCCAGCACGCGCCGGGCTGGCAGCCTGGGTCTGTCGATCATAATGATCGGCAGACCCAGCGCACGCGCAGCAGTAAGTTTGGCCACTGCGCCGGTGCCACCTGCGTTCTTGGCCACGATATGAGAGATGCGGTGACGCCTCAGCAGCGCCAGATCGCCCGCCGGATCAAACGGCCCACGCGCCAATTCCACCGTGCAGTCAGGCAGCTGCAGATCCCCCGCCGGTGCATCGACCAGCCGCAGCAGATAGTGATGCTGCGGCTTTGCCGCGAAGGGGGCCAAATTCTGCTTGCCAATGGCCAGAAACACCCGCGCGGCCTGTTGGGGCAAAGCGGCAACTGCGCCAGCCATATCTGGCACATGACACCATGTATCGCCAGCCTCGGCCTGCCAGGGCGGGCGTTCAAACGTGCAGATCGCAACCCCCGCCTCGGCGCAGGCCTGCAGTGCATTGCGGCTCATCTGGGCAGCAAAGGGATGGGTGGCATCCACCACATGGCTGATGTCATTTTCCCGAAGATAGGCCCGCAAGCCGACAATACCGCCAAAGCCCCCCAGCCGCATCGGCAAGGGCTGCGGCACCGGCTTGGCGGTGCGCCCGGCATAGGAAAACACCGCATCGGCGCCGCTGTCGGCCAGGGCGCGCGCCAGCGTAGAGGCCTCGGTCGTGCCGCCCAGAACAAGGGTGCGTGTCATGTCTGATCCTGTCTTGCAAACCGCAGGCCAGCCCTGGCTCACGGTGATTGGTCTGGGCGAAGATGGACTGGTCGGCCTGTCAGAGGCAAGCCGCAAAGCGCTGGCGGATGCGGAAACCATCTTTGGCGGGCCACGTCATCTTGATCTGGTGCAGGCTGGGGTCAAGGGGCAGCCCTGGCCGGTGCCCTTTTCCATCCAGCCCGTTCTGGCGCAACGGGGACGCCCGGTGGTGGTGCTTGCCTCGGGTGATCCCTTCTGGCACGGCGCCGGAGGATCCTTGATGGGCGACCTTGATCCTCACGAATGGGTTTCTCATCCGGTGCCCTCCTGCTTTGCGCTCGCCGCCAACCGGCTGGGCTGGAAACTGGAAGAGGTGCTTTGCCTCGGGCTGCATGCAGCGCCTTTTGCACAACTATTGCCGCTGCTGGGCCGGGGCACCCGCGCAATTTGCACCCTGCGCGACGGCGCGGCCCCGGCTGAACTGGCCCGCTGGCTGGTTGAGAACGGCCAGGATGCGGCGCGGATACATGTGATGGAACGGCTGGGAGGCCCCCGGGAACGCCTGTTTCAGGCCACCGCCAAGGAATGGGATCTGCCGCCAGGGGGGGCTCCGGTCCTCGTCGCCATCGAGGCAACTCAGCCCGGGCTGCCGCAGGCTTCGGGGCTGGCCGATGCGCATTTCGCCAGCGATGGCCAGATCACCAAACGCCCCATTCGCGCCCTGACCCTTTCGGCGCTGGCGCCACGCAGAGGCGAACTGCTGTGGGATATTGGCGGCGGCTCTGGCTCTGTCTCGGTGGAATGGTGTCTGGCCGCTGCCGGAGCCCGCGCCATCAGCTTTGAACCCCGTACCGAGCGGCTGGAAAACATCCGCGCCAATGCCGCGCGTTTTGGCCTGAGCCACCGCATGGTGGCAGTCCAGGGCAAAGCCCCCGAAGTGCTGACGGGACATGCGCTGCCCGACTGCGTCTTTATCGGCGGCGGTGGCTCGCAGGCGCTGCTGGATCATCTGTGGCAGATCCTGCCACCCGGCACCCGACTGGTGGCCAATGGCGTCACGCTGGAGACCGAAACCCTGCTGATGCAGGCCCATGCACAATGGGGCGGCCATCTGCTGAAGGCTGAAATTGCCGAGGCCGGCCCCCTAGGGTCCATGCGTGACTGGCAGCGCGCCCGCCCGGTCATCCAGTGGAGCGTCACCCGATGAAGATCGCTGGATTTGGATTTCGCAGCACCGCAACATTGGCCGATCTGCGCGCCGCCCTGGCCCTGACAGGGGCGCGCCCCGATGCCCTGGCCAGCCTGGCGGCAAAGGCGGCGCAGCCTGCGCTGATAGAGCTAGCCCGGGAACTGGCGCTGCCGCTGATTGCCCTGTGCGAAGAAGACATCGCCGGCGAACAGACCCTCACCTGTTCACCCCGCATAAAATCCCGATTTGGCACCGGCTCGGTTGCCGAGGCCTGCGCCCTGGTGGCCGCCCGCCAAGGCGCAGGCCTGGCCCGGTCCCGCCTGATCGCCCCCCGAGTTATCACCGCGGATGGTATCGCCACCGCGGCAATTGCAGAAAGAGTTGAGCCATGACCGTTCACTTCATCGGCGCCGGTCCCGGCGCCGCCGATCTTATCACCCTGCGCGGGCGCGACCTGATCGCCGCCTGCCCGGTCTGTCTCTATGCGGGATCGCTGGTGCCCGAGGCCCTGCTGCAGCACTGCCCCAAAGGGGCCAAGGTGATCAACACCGCCGCCCTGTCACTGGATGAGATCATCGCCCATATTCAGGCCGCCGATGCCGCCGGGCAGGATGTCGCGCGGCTGCATTCGGGCGATCTGTCGGTCTGGTCGGCCCTTGGCGAACAGCTGCGCCGCTTGCGCGCGCTGGACATCGCCTATGACATCACGCCCGGCGTGCCGGCCTTCGCCGCCGCCGCCGCCACCCTGGGTGCAGAACTTACCCTGCCCGGCGTGGCGCAATCGTTGGTGCTGACGCGCACATCCGGCAAGGCATCGGCCATGCCCGAAGGCGAAACGCTGGAAAACTTTGCCCGCACCGGTGCGACCCTGGCCATTCACCTCTCGGTGCATGTGCTGGAGGATGTGATCGCCCGGCTCACCCCCAGTTATGGCGCCGAGTGCCCGGTTGCCGTGGTCTGGCGCGCCAGCTGGCCCGACCAAAAGGTGGTCAAGGCGACGCTTGGCACCCTGGAAGAGGCGACGGGTGGGATGCGTGGACGCACCGCGCTGATCCTGGTCGGACCGGCGCTTGGCAACGAAGGCTTTGACGAAAGCTGCCTTTACGCGCAGGATTACGACCGCCGCTACCGGCCACAAAGCGCCGACAGCCAATGGGCCAACTGGAGCGAAGGTGATGACTGATTTCCCCAAAGGTTTGATGATCTCCGCCCCGGCCTCTGGCACCGGCAAGACCACGGTGATGCTGGGCCTGCTGCGGGCCCTGGCCGAAGACGGCCTGGCGGTTCAGCCCTTCAAAAGCGGCCCCGACTACATCGACCCGGCCTTTCACTTTGCCGCCGCCAAACGCCCCAGTTTTAACCTGGATACCTGGGCGATGGACGCGCCGCTGCTGGATGCGGTTGCCGGACAGGCAACAGGGGCTGAAATCTGCATCGGCGAAGGCTCGATGGGGCTGTTTGACGGGGTTGCCACCCGTGGGCAGACCGGCTTTGGCTCTTCTGCCGAAACCGCCAAGCGTATGGGCTGGCCGGTGGTGCTGGTGATTGACGTGGGCGGCCAGGCGCAGTCCGCTGCCGCCACCGCTTTGGGGTTTAAATCCTACGACCCCGAGGTGCCCTTTGCGGGCGTAATCCTGAACCGGGTTGCCAGCCCCCGCCACGAACGCCTGACCCGGCTGGGGATGGAGCGCGCAGGCGTCAAGGTTCTGGGCGCGCTGCCCCGGCGCGGCGATCTCGCCTTGCCCGAACGCCACCTGGGCCTGATTCAGGCGGTGGAACATCCCGATCTGGAAGCCGCCATCGCAGGCTATGCCACTTTCCTGCGCGAACATGTGGATCTTGAGGCGCTCAAATCGGCAGCCATGGGCGCGGCCGCCCCAGCCCCCAACAGGCTGCCAAAGCCCCCGGCGCAGCGCATCGCGCTGGCACGGGATGCGGCCTTTTCCTTTACCTATCCGCATCTTTTGACCGGCTGGCGCGCCGCTGGCGCTGAAATCCTGCCGTTTTCCCCCCTCGCGGATGAGGCCCCGGCCCAAGACGCCGATCTGGTCTGGTTGCCCGGCGGTTACCCGGAACTGCACGGCGGCACCCTGGCCGCCGCCGAGACCTTCCGTGCGGGCCTGCGCAAGCACGCCGAGACCAAGCCAGTGCATGGCGAATGTGGGGGCTACATGGCCCTTGGCAACGCGCTGATCGACAAGGAAGGCAATCGCCATCAGATGGCCGGTCTGCTGGGGCTGGTCACCTCCTATGAAAAACGCAAATTCCATTTGGGCTATCGCCGCGCCGAGCTGCAGGCGCCGATGCCGGGCTTTGCAACAGGTGCAGCCCTGCGCGGGCATGAGTTCCACTATTCCACCATTCTGGATGAACCCGACGCCCCACTGGCCCATGTCATGGACGCCGATGGCAATCCGGTGCCGGAGACCGGCTCCATCAAGGGCCATGTCACCGGCACCTTTTTCCATCTGATCACCGGAGAAGGCGCATGAGCGGCTTTGTCAGCTTTGTCTCTTCCGGGCCGGGCGATCCCGACCTGTTGACGGTGAAGGCGGTCAAGAGACTGGAAGCTGCCGATGCGGTGCTGTTTGATGATCTGTCTGCCGGGCCGATCCTTACCCATGCCCGCGCCGAGGCCGATCTGGTGGGTGTTGGCAAACGCGCCGGACGCCCCTCGCCCAAACAGGACCACGTAAGCCAGCTCTTGGTGGACTACGCCCTAAGCGGACAGAATGTGGTGCGGCTGAAATCCGGCGACAGTGGCGTTTTTGGTCGCCTGGAAGAAGAAATCACTGCGCTACGGGCCGCCGGTATCGCGTTTGAGATCGTGCCTGGTGTAACGGCCGCTTCGGCGGCGGCGGCGGCGGCCAATATCCCGCTGACCCGGCGGCTGACGGCGCGCCGTATGCAGTTCATCACCGGTCACGACGTCACCGGTGGCCTGCCAGATAGCCTCAACATGGCGGCACTGGCCGACCCTGATGCCACCACGGTTGTCTATATGGGCAAACGCACCTTTGCCGCCCTGGCGGAAAAGCTGGTCGAAGCCGGTTTGCCACCTGAAACCCATGCGCTGGTGGCATTGGGGGTATCCACACCCGAACAGGAACTCAGCTGCCATACGGTGGGTGAATTGCCACAGGTTCTGCGTGCGATGGAAACCACTGCGCCGGTTCTCATACTCTACGGCCCGCTGGCCGATACCGATCTGACCCCGAGAGGCTGAGCCGGTGCCGCAGCCGACCCTGACCCTCTGCCGGAGTTGCCGGAGCGCCGATCTGGCCCTGCCCCTTCGCCTGACAGAGGCCTTGAAACAGGCCGGGATCGCGGCGCGGGTGCAGGAGGTGGACTGCATGTCCGGCTGCACACGCCCGCAGACCCTTGCGGTACGGCAAAGCGGCAAGACGGCCTATCTCTTTGGCGAGATCACCGCAGCGGACCTGCCAGATATCGTCGTCTTTTTGCGGCTCTTTGACGAAAGCGCAGATGGCACCCTGGCAGATGCCCGCCCTCTGGGAGCGCTGCGGATGAAGGCCATCGCGCGAATCCCGGCGGATCTGGACTAGATCCTGCAACAGGGGCAAAATCACCCTGCCCGCCGAAAAGTCGCATCTTTGCCCATGCAGGACGGTTTCCAACTTGACCGGGCGGTGTGACAAAGGGCACAACAAATGAACATGGTGTCCAACGGTGCAAAGCATCAGGGCTGAAACGGGAATGAGGAATGGCGGACCAAATCGCGGCGCCACACCCTCAACCGCCCCCGCGACTGTGAGCAGAGAGCGGTTTTTCATATCCACTGGGGCCAATCTGGCCACCGGGAAGGGGAAAAACCGCTGTGACCTGCGAGTCAGGAGACCGGCCATGTATTGGAATGCAACTTTTGTCGTCGGGTGTGACGACGTGGAGAATAATGATGACAACAAAGACACTGAACAAATCCGCTGCAGGCGTTGGTTTTGCACCCGCTCTGTTTGCCGTGATCCTCGGCCTGGGTATTGTCACCCTGACCGGTCACGTACAGGCCTCTGCCCTGCATGACGCGGCCCATGACGTCCGTCACGCAACCGGCTTCCCCTGCCACTAAGCAGATGATGAACCGTATCTTGACCAGCGCGTTGTTCGCTGGTGCTGCAGCAGGGTTGATAACCGCTCTGCTGCAGCTTCTTTTTGTGCAGCCTGTTCTTTTGCATGCCGAGCTTTATGAAAGCGGCGAGCTGGTGCATTTTGGCGGTGCCGCAGTTTCGGCGCATCCGGAGCTGCCCGGCTTTGACGTCATGCGCGACGGGTTGAGCATCATTTTCACCATGTTGACCTACACCGGCTATGCGCTGGTCATGGTTGCCCTGATGTCACTTGCCGAGAGCAAGGGCCATGTTGTCACCGCACGGGCGGGCATTCTCTGGGGGCTGGCAGGTTTTGTCACCTTCCATCTGGCGCCAGCTTTGACCCTGGCACCAGAAGTGCCCGGCGTCGCCGCTGCCGATGTTTTTGACCGCCAGATCTGGTGGACAGCAACCGTGGCTGCTGCTGGCATTGCCATGTGGCTCATCGCCTTTGGCGGCAATCTGGTCTCTTATGCCATTGCCGTGGCGCTGTTGCTGCTGCCGCATCTGATTGGTGCCCCGGAGCCAGACAGCTTTACCGGTCCGGTTCCAACCGAGATCGGCGCGCTGTTTGCCGCACGCGCCCTTGGCGTTGGCATGGCCGCCTGGGTTCTGCTTGGCACCTTCGCCGGTTATTTCTGGCAGTCGGAAGCGCCTCGTACCGCCGCAGCGTAATCGCAACAAGACCTCCGCCGACGCATCGCCACCGGCGGAGGTTTCTGTTTCAAAGGATCAAGAATGTCCCGTTCCCTCGCACTCTTTGCCATTGGGCTTACCTTTGGCTGTGGCATCGGTTTTGTTGTCGCTGCCGGCAATGGCATCACCTTCACCGGTCACGACCACGGCGACCCGGCGCAGCACGGCGGCGCAGAGCACCAGATGGAAAGCCTCGGCCACGCGCATAGCCAGCCGCTGATGATCACAGCGGGCAGTAGCGCGCCGAAAATCGCAGTCAAAGTCCACAAGGACCCGATGTCTGGCTGGAACCTGCAGGTCACGACAGAGAATTTCCTCTTCTCGCCCGAGCACGTCTCTACCGCGGATCGTCCCGGCGAAGGCCATGCCCATGTCTATATCAACGGCAGCAAGCTGACGCGGCTCTATGGCAACTGGCTGCATCTGGGCGATCTGCCCAAGGGCAAGGTCGAAATCACGGTGGCGCTGAACGCCAATAGCCACAGCCCGCTGATGATCGAGACAGATCCGATTGCTGACAGCGTGATCATTGAAAACCCCTGACCCCTTGGTGCCCCGGTTGCAGCCCTGGTCTGCCGCCTGACCTGACGCGAAGTCGATACAAAGCGGCCCGATCCCGCGATGCCGCCGGATCCGGGCTTGATTATGCTGAAACACGGCGCCATAGCGGGCCGTGTTTCTTTTTGGCAGGAGCCCGACAGATGAACAATGACAGTACGGCGGCCATGATCGAGCTTTCGCTCATTGGCATTGGCACCGGCAACCCGCAGCATCTGACCCTGCAAGCAGTCGCCGCGCTCAATGCCTGCGATCTGATCCTGATCCCGCATAAGGGCGCGGGCAAAGACGACCTCGCCGGGCTGCGCCAGCAGATCTGCGCCCAGGTGATCCAGCCCCCCGGCCCGCGCATTGTTGAATTTTCCCTGCCGGTGCGCGACCCCGCGATCCAGGACTACACCGCCCGCGTGGATCACTGGCACGATGCCATTGCCGAGGTCTGGATCAAAACCATCCGCGACCACTGCCCCGGTGGCAAGGTCAGGGTTGGCTTTCTGGTCTGGGGGGATCCGTCGCTATATGACAGCACCATGCGCATCGCCGAGCGCCTGAAGGCCACGCAGGATATCACGCTAAAGGTCATTCCCGGCGTGACCTCGATCCAGGCGCTGACCGCCGCACATGCCATCCCCCTGAACGAGATTGGCGCACCCTTTACGGTGACCACCGGGCGACAGCTGCGCGAAAACGGCTGGCCTGACAGTGCCGATACCCTGGTGATCATGCTGGATGGCGACTGCTCATTCCAGAAGATCGACCCCACTGGCGTTGACATCTGGTGGTCAGCCTATGCTGGCATGGAAAACCAGATCAGCATCTCTGGCAGGTTGCGCGAGGTGGCAGACCAGATCTGCGAAACCCGCGCCAGGGCAAGGGCTGACCACGGCTGGATCATGGATATCTACCTGCTACGCCGCACGCCCTCCGCCGCTTAAAACGCCGGGTTCAAGGCTGCGCCAGGCGCCGCCCTGCCAGCCACAGCGATGACAGTCCCGACAGGATAATCACGCAGAGCCCCAAGAGCGCCACCCCATCGGGCCAGGTGCCAAAGACAACACCGCCCAGCACCGTGGCAGCCAGCAGCTGACTGTAGATCAGTGGCGCCACGATATTGGCAGGGGTTGTTCGGTTGACCAGCACCAAAAGGAAATTCCCCGCCGCCGATCCAAGGGCGCTGATCAAGACCAGCCCGATCTGCGTTGGGCCCAGACTTTGCGGCAGCGCCCCCAGGGTAAAGGGCAGCAGCACAACAGCACCAATAATCAACTGTGATATCAGCAAGAACCGAGGTCGGTACTGCCCTGCAAGGCTGCGTGTCGCCACTAGGTAAGACCCATGGAAACAGCCCGCCAGCACGGCGAACCCCATACCGGCCTGCATGCCGAACCCCGGCTTGACCACCAAAAGCACACCGCCAAAACTGACCAGCAACAGTGCCACCCGGCTTGGATCAGCGCGCTCTTTCAGCACCAGTGCCGACAGCGCAAAGGCCACAATCGGCCCGACAAAGAAACCGCCGAAGACATTGGCAATCGGTTCGGTACGCAGCGCGGTCAAAATGCACAGGATGCCCGTGGCGATCAGCAGACCGCGCAACAGGATACGCCAATCAAGAAACCCGCGCAGCTCTGCCGCTTGCAAGCCGCTAAAGGGGAGAAGCACCACCGCCGCCACGGCAAAACGCGACCAGGCCACGAAAAATGGGCTGGCCCCCGCCATGGTCAGGGCCTTGCCAGCGGCATCACCGGTGACAATCAGGGTCATGGCCAGGACCACCGTCCCCAGAACCCGGAATGGAATATGTGAGGTCATCGGCGCTCTCCGAGAGAGGGGAGGATTGCAGTACCCATCATCCCAGCCAATCCTTACGCAGGATGGCATCGCGCAGAGCCATCAGATCCTGACGCAACTGCGGCAGACCGATGGGTCCGCCAAGGCACACGCGCAGGGCTTCACTGGGGGTTTCGGTGACGGTGAAGGCATCGCTGGGCATAATGCCAATCTGATGATTGGCCATACGACCCATGATTTCTGCCCGGCTGGTGCCTGCGGGCAGATCAATCCACAGGTTAAAGGCCTCGGGTGCGCCGCGCAGGGCGCAGCCGCTCAGACAGCTCTGCGCCAGCGCCTGTCTCTCGGCGGCAGCGCTGCGCACGAAGGCCTGGATCTCGGCGGCGGTACCATCTTCGATCCAGCGCCCCAACAGCGCCAGGCTTAGCGGCGAGGCCATCACATTAATGCTGCGCAGGGCCTGCAAGAACCCGCCCATATCCGCCCGTTGCGGCACCGTAGTATAGGCAAGCCGTAGCCCGGCGCCAAAGCATTTTGAAATCCCCGCCACATGCCAGGCCAGATCAGGCAGAGATTGGGCAAGGGGCGGCGGTGCATCGCGCGCGACAAAGCGGTAGGCATCATCCTCGATCAGCGGCATCTCATGTCGTTTCAACACCTCGGCAATCTCGCGGCGGCGGCCCTCGCTCAGGGTCTGGGTCGTTGGGTTTTGCAAGGTCGGATTGAGGTAAAGCGCCACCGGCCAATGGCTGGTGATCGCCTGCTCCAGCGCCTGCGGGCACATCCCATCCTGGTCAGAAGCAACCCCCACCAGACGCAGATCCAGACGGGCCGCGATGGCACGAATACCAGGATAGGTCAAGGTCTCACAAAGCAGCACCTGCCCCGGCTCGCTCAGCTGCGTCAATATCGCATAAAGGCTGGCGTGGGTCCCCGGTGTGATGGCAAAGCGATCCGGTGCATATTCCAGCCCATTGGCCTGCATCCAGCCCTGGGCAATGTCGCGGTCGGCGGCACTGCCCCGCACCGATTGATAGCGCAGCAGCGGTACAAGATTGGCGGCAATATCGGAGACGCCAGCAGCCATCCGGGCGACCAGCGCCGGATCATTGGGCTCTGGCGGCATATTCATCATCGGATCTTCTTCCAGAACCCGACGCGGATCTGGCAGAGGCAGGGCTTCGTCCGGTTTTGTGGCGACCTCTGGTGCGCGCACAAAGGTGCCACGTCCAACAAAGGTTTCAATGTCCCCCCGGCGCACGGATTCGGCGTACCCTCTTGAAACTGTAGAAAAATCAACACCCAATTCCTGTGCCACTCCGCGCTGTGGCGGCAGGCGGTCGCCCGGATGCAGCACCCCAGCGCGGATATCGGCGCGAATGGCGTCGGCAATCTCCACATAGCGCGGCCGATCAGAACCCGGCAGGGTTGGATGCCATTGTTTCAAAACTCTCTCCCTTGGCAGGCGCTCCCGTGGCGGGCTGTCCAGCGCTCTTTGATGCCGGAGGCACGCACAGGCGGTTGACCCGTTGCAGTCAAATTGATCGGTAATTGATTGCATAATTGATTGCAATCAATTTTCGAACATCCTAGAAACCGTACAACACAGGAGAGCCGCCATGACCACGCCCGCCCAAATCACCCCGACAGAAGCAGCACCACGCCCCTGGAAACCTGCTGTCCTGCGTGGGCTACGGCTGCGCTGCCCCAACTGTGGCGAAGGCAAGATGTTGCACAGCTACCTGAAAGTAAAAGACAGTTGTGGCAACTGCGGTCAACCGCTGCACCACAACCGCGCCGATGACGGCCCAGCCTACCTGACCATTCTGCTGGTGGGCCATCTGCTGGGGTTCGTGCTGCACATCACCTACATCACCTACCGCCCCGATCCGCTGACCCTGGCCTTGATCATGTCTGCGGTGACCATTGGCGCCTCGCTGGCGCTCTTGCCCCGCATGAAGGGACTGGTTATAGCCTATCAATGGGCCAAACGCATGCACGGCTTTTGACGCCAGCCAGCCCTTGAGCCAGAAGCCAGTGACGTTATCCCATGCTGCATGGCCGTATGGGCCGATCCGTCCGGTGGCCGCGTGTATGGTGATAACCTGCGCCCCGCCCCTACGGCAGACACATGTGTTACCGGCCGACCAATCAACGACCACCTCCACCACCTGAAAGCCAGGATCACTCTGGTAAGGCCGCTGCTGCGGATATCAAGCGAGCTAACCACCTGGCAGGCGTGCTTATTGCACCTGCTGGCTGGGGCTTTCCTGCAAAAGCAAAAGCTCCTCCCACTCCTCCACCAACACCCGTTTCAGCGTGTCCATTGGAATGGGTTTATAGAGATTGCGCCCAACCGAAAGATTTCTGGCCCGCGCCATCAATTTGGCCGCCAACATTGGGGCATCTGCGCCCCCGGTCATAAAGCGAAATCGCAGTGGGCGCGAAATATCAGTCAGCCCTTCGATCACTTCGATGCCGTCTTTTTCGGGCATATTGATATCAACCAATACGACAGCGGGATCCTGGTGACCTGAGCCCCAAGTTTCCTCCACCTAGCGGAGAGTCCTTGGGGTTGGTTTGATGGCCCTACGCGGCCAGTTT